>JANOSH010000021.1:0-146832 GCA_031415695.1 Actinomycetes bacterium | reverse complement strand
TCATTGCGGCAACGAAGGCTGGATCTTCAAAGACAGCGATGAGTTACCAGCTTCGCCACGCCTTTCGGCGTGGCCTTCATTGCGGCCTCAAGTTCATCTCGTTCGGCCTACGGCTTGACGCTTTGCTTCGCCACGCCTTTCGGCGTGGCCTTCATTGCGGCCCTGATGGGTCCATCAACATCCGGCCGTCACCACCCGCCGACTTCGCCACGCCTTTCGGCGTGGCCTTCATTGCGGCGCCCTGTTTGTGTTTGGCTATCCTGCCGTTTTTGCCTTCGCCACGCCTTTCGGCGTGGCCTTCATTGCGGCCACGCGGACTGGGTGTACGCGGTGTGTTCGTCGGCGACACCACCTTCGCCACGCCTTTCGGCGTGGCCTTCATTGCGGCAGCAGCGCCCGCCTCAGACTTGGGGGGTATCGTCCGCTTCGCCACGCCTTTCGGCGTGGCCTTCATTGCGGCAGGACAGCGCGCAGGATCTCGTGACAACGCCGAACACGACTTCGCCACGCCTTTCGGCGTGGCCTTCATTGCGGCCGTAGTGCCCGCCGTGGTCTGCCTGGTGATGATTGCCTCTTCGCCACGCCTTTCGGCGTGGCCTTCATTGCGGCAATTTGGATGACGGTCGGTTGCAGCACGTCCCCGGCTCTTCGCCACGCGTGAGCGGGTAAGGATGACGACCGGCCGGATCTTGTCGCCGGGCACATCGGCCCACCAAATGTCACCATGACCAAGGCTCACTGGGCGCGTCGGGCAAGAAACATAGCCTCGACCTCAGATGGCACCACACCATCGTAGGCGTCAAGTGATGGTGCGCCCGAGGGCCAACCTGTCGGCAGGTTACCAACATCGAGGTCGGACTCGTAGGGGTGCTCGGCGAGTGCCCGATCCTCGGCTTCACGCTCGGTTCGTTCCAACAGCGCTGACAGCGCAAGGTCGATGAGGTCGGAATCGGCAAGGCCCGTTTGGATGCGTGCGGACGTTAGACGATCGTGGTCCACCGTAGTTGAAATGCGCGTCCTCATGCCACAAAACGTAGCATCAATCACGCCCGGTCAGGCCGACGGGATCTCCACTAGGCCGCAAAGCGTGCGACTCCCTGGTCGATAACAACACGGTCCTCGACACTGGTCGTATACATGGCTTCGTCGCTAGTCATACGCCATACCCGCACCGTGAGCGTCTCACCCGGGTACACCGACGCGGCGAACCGTCCCTCGATATGGGCGATGCGGGTGGCGTCGCCCTCGCCTAGCGCATGCACGAGCGCCCGACCGGTAAAGCCGTACGTGCACAAGCCATGCAGAATCGGCCGGTCGAAACCGGCACGAGCCGCGAAAGCCGGGTCGCTATGCAGTGGATTACGGTCGCCGTTGAGCCGATACAAAAGCGCCTGGTCGGCTGTCGTTGCGTAAGAAATAGAGTGATCGGGGGCGTGTGACGGAAGCTCGGCAGCAGCGTTACTTGGCCCGCGGTCGCCACCCCAGCCGCCCTCACCACGGATGAATGCCGACATCTGCGTGGTGTACAACGGCGCGCCCGACTATCGGTTGCGGCGGACTCCATCACCACAACCGCCGCCTTACCTTTGTCGTACATTCCGACCACACGCCCAACGACCGTGGCGCTGCCCGCCACGGGCAGCGGCTGATGCAACGTGACCGACTGAGCGCCGTGCAGAAGCATGGCGCGGTTGAACGGACCGATGGCATCCATCAGCCCAGCCGCGCCCGGCAATACCACCGGCAACGTAGGTAGCACCTGTTGGGCAACACCGCTGGAGTTCTCGGTTGTGAACTGCAACTCGTTGGTACCGCAACCAACACCAACCGCATAAAGAAGCGCCCTCGTGCTGTCCCACGAAATCGCCCTGGGCTCGGTGACAATTCCAACGGCATCGTGGTTCAGAGGCATCCTCGACTCTACCTCTTGTCCGGAAGCCCGTCGTTCTACTGGACGCTATAAAAGCGACGTTGCGGGTCGTTCGGTGCTGATCCGATGACGACCGCAACGCCCTTGCGGACGAGGCTGGCGAGAAGACTTCGCGCCGTGCGATCTGATACATCGAGGACCTTGGCCAATTCTGCCGATGAGACCCCGAGTTCGGACGTCATGTGACTCAATGCCTGCTGTTCGCGTGGTGTCAGCCTCGATGTGTCCGACGGTGCCATCGACAAGGTGACGCGTACGCGCCCCGGGCGCTCCTCAATGACAGGCTGTGGCAACCCTGCATCTCGACAAGCAGCGGCCATGCGTCGGATCCCGCTGCCCCACTGTTCGATGTAGCCGCGTTCGGCGAAGACTCTCCCGATCACACGGTTTCGAAGTCGAGACACACCCTGAAAGAGGTCGTCGACGGTGAGCCCTGGCAGCAGATACCCAGGGTTCTCGACCTCCACACGATCGAGATAGACCGCTACTCGCAGCGGGCCGCCCTGTTGGTGGTAGTCCGCATGCACGACAGCGTTGATGACCGCTTCACGTAGGGCAACCATCGGCACCGCGCGGCGAGCTTGATGGGCCGGGCCTTGGCCATTGACAACGAGCGCATTGTCGAGCGCTCGGTCGAGGTAGTCCAACGACTGATCAACGAGCTCGAACAACCGCCCGTCGAGTCGCCTGGAGTCGGCAATATTCGTTCGATCGACCCCGGAGAAGCGACCGCAATGCACCCAAGCATCGGGCATACGTAGCGGCTCGGCGTCGCGTCTGAACAACAGGTAGCCCCCAATCGTCGGACGCAACCCCGCGGGATTTCGGTCCAACGCATGAATCGCTACGAACTCCTGTTTCGTAAGCGGCGCTCTACGCCCGAGCGCGGCACCAGCGTAGGCAGCGTCTAGGTCGGCTGGAGCCGCATCGCTCAAAGGCGTCTCGTCAAAAGTTGGAGCCATGCCCCGGCCAAGTTCGGTTCGAAGCGATTCATCGGCCAGGCGGTTCGTTGACCCAATGCGCACGAAACAGCCCTGCTCGACGCCGAGCTGCCGTACGAAATGCGGTCGACGTGGACTCGGAAACACCTCGACAATCACGACATATGTCGATCGCCACGGCACGACCGAGATCTCGGCGAGCAACGACGGAGCAATCCGATCAGCAACGAGGTTCGATACCCGTTCTTCCACCTTCGTCGGGTCGTTCAGGCCAAGAACCGCGCGTGTACCGTCCTCGATGCCGAGTACGACGACGCCACCCGCCGAGTTCGCGAAGGCGACGAGCGTGGCGACAACACGATCAGGCGACGACAAGTCCTGCTTGAACTCAAGCGTCTTGTCCTCTTGTCTTCGCAACAGAGATTCCAACGCAGCTGCCATACTCGGAAATCTACTCGGAAGCTCACCCATCTTTTGGACTTCCGAGTAAATTTCCGAGCAATGGACATCCGTCGCCTCGGGTAACCCGAAGTTCGGGAAAGGCTGGCGAGATTAGTCACCTCCGCTGCTACTCGGAAATCTACTCGGAAGCTCTCCCACATTTTGGACTTCCGAGCAGCGACACCTGAGGCTCCAAACTGCAACGACTGCTACCAGATCGCCGTCGGAAGATTTTTACGGATTGTGTCGTCCTTGGTCACGAGGCCCGCACTAGCCGCCACCGCGTCGGCCGAGATCATGCGATCGAACGGGTCTCGCGTCCAATGCCGTTGCTGCTGTCAGGCTCGGCCCAAGCGGTAATGCGTGAACTGACAGCATCAGGCAAGCCACTGCGGGGTCGGGCGCAACTCGAGGAGCTACGCGAACGGCTTGGCAAAGGGCGAACCACTGACATCAAACTCCTGATCGCATGCGACGCCGGGTTCGATCGAGATCTCGTCCGACTAGCGGGGAAGCGAAGCGACATCGAACTCATCGACGCCAATCGGCTGCTTACGGGCACCTAGGAGTAGTAGCGGACTAGCCGGGTCGGAGCCAGGCCGTAAAGGCCTGCGCGGTGCGTTCTAGATCGGCGATGGCCACGCGTTCGGTGGGCTTGTGGGCGTCTTCGATGTTGCCCGGACCGAACACAATCTTCGTGGTGGCAAAACCGTCGTACCGAAGGGCATTGGTACCGAACGGAGCGGTTGCTGGCTGCGTGCCCGCCGCCTCGGCAAATGTCCGTACCAGGTTCGAATCGGGCGATTGATAGAACGCAGGCGCGCCCGGTTGACCGTCGGCAAATACAAACACCGGCTCGACTTCGAGCGACAAAGAACTGGCGGCACGTGCAACCGACTCGATCCGGTCATACGCCTGTCGCGGGACCTCGAACGGAGCGAGGCGCCGGCCAACGGTGATGGTGCATCGGTCGGGAACCACGTTGGGCGCGATGCCACCGTTGATCATGGAAACGGCCAGCGTTCCGGTTCCTACCGCGGTCTGGGCGACCTCGGCCACCAGTTCATGATGGTGTGCTTCCAGTGCAGCAATAACTCGCGCTGCCGCGTAAATGGCGTTCTTGCCCTGCTCCGGCGTTGACGTGTGGGCCGATTCGCCGACAACCGTAATCCGCAATCCAACGGCTCCTTTGTGGCCATGAATCGGCGCGCAATCGGTCGGCTCGCAGATCACCAATTCGTCGATATCGAGGCCCCGCTTCGTCGCCCACGACCTGAACCGCGCCGCGCCAAGCAGGCCGCCCGCTTCCTCGCCCACCGAGCCGACGACGAGCAGCGTCGACTCGGGCCGAAGTCCTTGTGCCGACCACGATTCCAATAGTGCGCAAATCACTCCCATCGACGCCTTGGTGTCGAGCGCGCCACGTCCCCACACATACCCATCGGCGATTCGGCCATCGAAGGGTGGGTCGGTCATGTTCTCGACCGTGACCGTATCGATGTGAATATCGAGCACTGTGAGCCGACCGGTTCTCCCCGAGAAGAACCCATACACGTTCGGGCGCCCGTCGACGACGTCGTCGAGCACAACCTCGCTTGCTCCGAGCGACGTGAACCAGTCGGCGAGCGCAACGGCGATGGCATGTTCGCCCGCCACCCCGCACGACGGCCCAGCGTGCAACGGATTGACGCTCGGGATTTGCACAAGACGAGACACCCATTCGGCACAAGATGTTCCCAGGTTCATGCAGCATCGTCGCGCACATTGTGAGGTCGCTCGTTACAGTGACGCCATGTCTCAGCTCGAACTCCATCCCGACATCGCAGCTATTGCTGACCTGATCCCGCTGCCGACGATCGACGCCAGCAACCTGGCCGACGTGCGCGGATTCGAATTCGGCCCGCCACCCGAATTGTCCGCCAACGTCGAGCGCACCGAGCACATCGTTCCAGGCGACCCCGACATCAACGTTCGGGTCCACCGACCGGTTGGGGTCGATGGACCGCTGCCCTGCATCTACTCGATCCACGGGGGCGGCTACGTCATCGGCTCGTACGACATGGACGACGTCAAGTTCGACCGGTGGTGTCAACAGTTCGGCATCGTCGGCGTGTCAGTCGAGTACCGGCTGGCGCCCGAGACGCCGTACCCGGGTCCATTGGACGACTGTTACCGCGGTCTGAAATGGGCCCACGACAATCACGAAATGTTGGGCATCGACCCCGCTCGTATCGGCCTCACCGGAGTCAGCGCGGGCGGCGGGCTTGCTGCGGGCCTGGCGCTGCTCGCTCGCGACCGGGGCGAGGTGCCGTTGCTCTTTCAGCTACTCGATTGCCCCATGATCGATGACCGCCAGGCAACGCCGTCGAGCCAACTCGACAATCTGTTGATCTGGAGCCGTGGGTCCAACACATTCGGATGGCAGTCGTATCTTGGCGACCTCTACGGCACCGACGACATCCCGGCCTACGCCGCCGCCGCCCGTGCGGGCAACCTCGCCGGGCTGCCACCCACCTACGTGTGCGTCGGAGCCGTTGACGGTTTCCGCGACGAAGACATTGCCTACGCCACCCGTTTGAATCAAGCCGGGATCGAGACCGAGCTACACGTCTACCCGGGCGCCCCGCACGGCGTTGAACTGTTTGCGCATGTGCCCGTCGCCCAACAATACGGTCGCGACCAACGCGAATGGCTCGACCGCCAATTCAATCGTACATAACAGCGGTAAGAAATTTGCTATACAATTGTTGGTATGCGACGCACAACAATCGATCTAGATCAGCATAAACTCGATCAGGTTCGAGAAGTACTCGGAACTACCGGCATACGAGAGACGGTCGACCGCGCCTTCGACGAGGTGTTGCGCTCACGCCTGCGTCAACGCCTCGCAGCACGGCTAGTGAGCGGCGTTGGCATCGACCGAGGTCCAGACATCCTTGACGCCAGCCGCAAGTGGACCACGGAATGATTTTTCTGGTCGATACAAGCGCGTTTCACCGTTCGGGCCACCCAACCGTTTCGTCGAAATGGAGCGAGCTTTTGGCCCGAGATGAGTTAGCTACTTGTGAGCAAACCAGGCTCGAGATTCTTTGGAGCGCCAAGAACGCCAGCGATTACGACGAGTTGGCCGAGGAACTGCTGTCATTACGACAATTGCCGACCGATGTCGAAGCGTTTCAACGTGCCCTTGAGGTGCAACAGCTGCTCGCCCATACCGGCGGGCTGCACCATCGAAGCGTCAAAATTGCCGACCTGCTGATCGCAGCTACGGCCGAACTGCACGGCGCGACTGTGTTGCATTACGACCAGGACTTCGATCGCGTCACAGACATCACCGGGCAGCCAACCGAGTGGATCACTACACGAGGCTCGATCTAGTCGTCGCTGTCATTGGATGGATGCAACCTCCCACATTCTTCATATTTGGTAGGTTGTGAAACACCAAGGCATAGATATTTGGTGGTGCCTAGACTGTCGCGTGACGCCGCCGCAAACACGATCTTCCCCACCCGGAACTTCAACCGACCATGCACTTCCCGTCGCGTCGCTCGTTCCGGAGCTATTTTGGACGACCCCGACAGACGCGCGCTGATAGAGGAGTTCGGCGACGTGTTCACATCCAAGACCATCGTGGAACTCGAACCTCCCCAAATCTCGCCGCTCACACCGTGATCACCCACCAACGACGCACGGTTCGCTGACCGACGAGTTCAGTGGCGGGCGGTACGTCTCGAACATTCTCCGAGCTGGGGGTTCGCACCGCACCCCGTGAAACCGCGATCCTATTGACACCGGCAGGCTGTTGTGCCTGATCAAGCGGCAATTCGGTTGGGTCCAAGACTCCCGTAAACCCTGGTAGACGCCAGTTGGCGGCAATGTCGTTGACATCTCGTTGACATCTCGTCGGTTTTCGCTCCAGAGCCGGTCGACAGGGCAGACGTAGATGCGGTCGTCGATGCGGTATGCCTCGGTGCCGGTGTTGAGGTAGAAGCCGGCGTGGAACTGTTCACCGAGTGCGTCTCGCAGGGAGCGCAGCCCGCGTAGCCCTTTCTGGTCGACGTCGCGGCCGGCCTTCACTTCGAAGCCGGTAACCCTTCCGTCGTGGGTTTCGGTGACGAGGTCAACTTCTTGTCCGTTGTGGGTACGCCAGTGCCCGACCTCGCGTAGGTCGTCTCGTCACGACGCCTGTTTGAGGATCTCGCCGACCACGAAGGTTTCGAACAGGTGTCCGAACTCAGCGAGAGCAGCGGGGTCTCGCCGGGCCAGCTTGTCGGTGGTGATGCCGAGCAGGTACGCGGCGAGGCCGGAGTCGACGACGTGGAGCTTCGGAGAGTGCGCTGCGCGTGACCGCAGCGTTCGCCCCCAAGCCGGTAGCCGACGAACTAGGAACAGCGCTTCGAGAAGTACGTTCTACATCGGATCCCCTTTCCCTTCCAGATCGGACGGAGCCTGGGGCAGGTCGTCATCTCGTTCGCAGAATCGGTCATCGACGTGTGAAAGTCAGGTGGGTGACGCAGCTGGGGCAGCCCAGTCACCGCCAGTACCGGCACCCGCACGTAATCGACACCACAGGCGGGCGCACAGGAAGCTGCTGACAGGGTGCCGCAGTTCTGCTGAATGCCGATCACAGTATCTGCGAAACTATGGTTCAATGTACTGCTAATATCCGGTTGTGAGCTACCTTCCACGTCTCGTCGACCAAGCGATGTACGACATGTGCGAACCACAAGATGGTGTACCAGCAATCCTGATCGTCGGGCCGCGGGGCTGCGGTAAGACCACCACTGCGAGAACTCACGCGGGCTCCCTGCTGCGCCTCGACCGGCCGGCGGAACGCGGGGTCGCCCTCGCCGACCCCGATGCAGCAATCGCCGTCGGAAAGCGCCCGCTGCTCATCGACGAGTGGCAACTCGCGCCCGAGGTACTCGGTGCCGTCAAACGTGCGGTCGACCTCGACTTCTCACCAGGTCAGTTCATCCTCACCGGGTCGGCACGCACCGACCTGCTCACACCGGGCTGGGCAGGAACCGGACGAGTCATTCGACTCGCCATGTGGGGCATGACCGAACGTGAACTCCGCGGCGCGGGAACCTCGTCCGGATTCCTCGGCCTCGCCGGTGACCGCGATGCAAAGATGCCCACCATCTCCGACGCCCCCGATATCCGCGAGTACGCCGCGCTTGCGTTGCGTGGTGGACTACCACAGATCGCCACCTCGGCCTCCGCGCCCCGCAGGGCTCGGCTCCTCGACGCCTATGTCGATCAACTTGTCACCCGAGACGTGGAACTTTCGGGCAGCCGCGTCAATCCGGCGTTGCTGCGGACGTACCTCAGAGCCTTGGCTGCTTCCAGCGCCGGCATCCCGTCTACCGAACGCCTGATCGAAGCGACGAACCTCGATCGATCCACTGTGCAGCGCTACGACGCAGTATTCGAGTCGTTGATGGTCAGCGAACGGCTGCCGGCCTATGGCGCGAATCGTCTGAATCGCATTGCCAGCCGCCCGAAGCGGTACCTCACCGAACCAGGGTTGCTCGGGCCACTGCTCGGTATCGACGAGCGAGCCGCAATGCGCGACGTCGATCTCCTTGGTCGGCTCATCGACACCTATGTCGCCGCCCAGATCAGACCAGAGTTGGAGTTGATATATCCGAAACCTCGGTTGATGCACCTTCGCGATGCAAACGGCGACCATGAGGTCGACCTCGTCGTCGAGTATCCCGATGGATCCGTTCTGGGCATCGAGATCAAGGCCGATGCCACACCAGGCCGGGAAGCCGGCCGTCACCTTCGCTGGATGGCCCAACGGCTAGGGCACGACTTGCGACGTGGCATCGTCTTGCATACCGGCCCGCGGTCGTTCCAATACGAAGCCTCCATCTGGTACCTGCCCATCTCCACGTTGTGGGCGGCCCCCTGACCGTTCGACGCGGACCCGTCGCAGAGCGTCACTGCGGTGAGCGCCCCGGCTAATGTCCCCAGCCGTCAGGCCACTAGGCGCGCACGACCAACATGAACTGACCGCCGCCCGGTTCGAGTTCAGTCGTCAGTGCTAGCCCCGGGGCAAGGCGCGAAACACGGTCGACCAACCAGGCAGCAGCCTCGGTACCATCGACGAGCGTTGGGCATCGGGCGATTACAACCCGACCACCCTTGGCATGTAACCGTTCGACGCTGGCAATGATCGGCGCGGGGTCGATGACGAACAGATGACTCGGCCAGGAGACTACGGCAGCGATAGCACCCTTCTTCGTGTTACAGGCTCTGTGGGCGAGGCGTTCCATACCACTGCCCGAGCCGTTCGGTTTTCCCTTCGCTTTGGTGGTGCGGCTGTCGACGCTTGGACCCCGGTCGTCGTTGACCGACCGCGTCGGGTCGACCGGCTCGTCGCATAGCCAGCACCTCCACCCGTCTTGTTCTCCCACTTCGTCAAGTCGCATGCGGCACGCTAACCGACTGCGGGCAGGTCGATCACGAACCGGGTCTCGGTGGCGTCGACCAGCGTGAGCGACCCGCCGTGCTGGTTCACAATTGTTCGGGCAATGGCCAACCCCAGCCCTGAACCGCCCTCGTCTCGAGTTCGGGCCGCGTCGAGTCGAGCAAACCGCTCGAAAATCATGTCGCGATCGCCGGGCGCTATTCCGGCGCCATCGTCAGTGACGGACAACTGCGCCCGCCCGCCAACGTCAACCAGTTCGAGCGTGACCATAGCGCTGGCGTGGCGCTCGGCGTTGTCGAACAGGTTTCGCACTGCACGACGCAACTGACTGGCATCGCCCATGACCTGTACCGCGCCGACGTCACGGATTGATACACCAACGCGCCCACGATCAGTGATCCGACGGGCTTCGCTGAGCACCACGTCGTCGAAGTCGAGCGGCACCAGCTTGGGTGCCTCGGTATGAGAATCGCTGCGGGCGAGTACCAAGAGGTCGTCGATGAGCACTTGGAGCCCAATTGCCTCATCGAGCACACTGCGTTGGGTCGCGAACGGGTCGGCTTGTTCGGGGTGAGCAAGGTCGACCTCCAACTCGCCTCGAATGCGGGTAAGCGGACTACGCAACTCGTGCGAAGCATCGGCCACGAACCGCTGTTGGCGGCGTACCGCATCTTCAAGGCGGTCGAGCGTCTGATTCATCGTGTGGGCCAACCGGTCGATCTCGTCGCCGGTCTCGGGTTCACGTATTCGTCCGCCAAGGTTCGAGCCGCTGATGTCGGCCATCTGTGCCCGCATCCGTTCTACCGGTCGCAACATGCGCCCCGTGAGCCACCAGTTCAACAAACCGACCGCCAACACGACCACCGGCACTGCCAAGCCCAATATGCGGGTCATGATGCGTACCGGATCGTTGATGTCGTCGGCGTTGAGGCCGACGAGAAGCACGCCTTTGCCGCCAGGAACGACAACGCTGCGGGTTATCACACGGAACGATTCGGGACGACCCGGCACCGCGCCGACGGTCCGAATTCCATCGGCGAGTGGCGCCATACGCCCGAAGCCCGCCATGTTGACCGACGCCCTCAACACAACACCATCGCTACCGACCAGCTGCACCAAAAGATCCTCGTCGCCTCCCAATGCGCCCTCGCCCGCAAGACCAACAACCGCGGCCAAGGCGTCGGCGCGTTCGTTGAGGTTTTCATCGAGGCTCTCGGTGAGCTGCAAGCGAAACACAGCCACCATGGCCACCGCAACGCCCACGAGTAGGCCCGCGGTGAGCAGCGCAGCCAAGGCAGCGATACGAAAACGGAACGACCGCGCCAGCGACATGTTCATCGATCAGCCGCCGTCGACGGCAAGGCGGTAACCAGCGCCCCGAACGGTCTCGATTGCATGACGCTCAAACGGCTCGTCGATAGCGGTTCGCAACCGGCGGATGTATACCTCGACAATGTTGGAATCGCCCTCGAAATCGTATTGCCATACTCCCGCCAAAATCTCGTGTTTGGACAGCACTTGTCCGGCACGGCGAATCAGAAACTCGAGCACGTCGAACTGACGCGCCGTGAGGGCGATTTCAACATCGCCGCGCCAAACGCGGCGCGCCAACGGATCAATGCGAAGATCACCAGCAACTCCGATGGCTGGCGTTCCACGGCCACCGGCACGACGCAGCACCGACCGCACGCGAGCCACCAGCACCGGGAACGAGAACGGCTTGCTGAGGTAATCATCGGCGCCAGCGTCGAGCGCTTCGGCTTCGTCGAGGTCGCCATCCTTAGCCGTCAACATCAAGATGGGGGTCCAGTTACCAGCTGACCGAAGATCGGCACATATCTCGAAACCATTGCGGCGCGGCAACATGATGTCGAGCAGGATCAAGTCGTAACTTCCCTCGGTCGCCAGCCACAGACCGTCGAGCCCATCGGATGCAACTTCAACCGAGAACCCTTCGGCTTCGAGACCGCGTTTGACCATGGTGGCGATCTTCTTATCGTCCTCGATCATCAACAATTTCATAGCCCTGCCCTATAGCCCTGCCCGAAGTGCTTCGACCGGGGCGAGTCGACTTGCTCGCAATGCAGGATACGTTCCCGAGATCAACCCGGTGAGCCCGCCAACGATGGGAGCGAGCAACGGCACGAGCGGATCTATAACCGGCGTCCACGACTGATACGCCGACACGCCAACCACAACCAGTGTGCCCAGGCTGGCGCCAAGCACCCCACCGGCGAATCCCATCGTGGTGCTCTCCACCAAAAACTGCTGGGCGATATGACGCCGTGTCGCGCCAAGCGCCCGTCGTAACCCGATTTCGCCGGTGCGTTCCATCACCGATACCAGCGTGACGTTGGCAATGCCGGTTGCACCCACCAGAAGTGACACGCCGCCGAGGATCAAGAACAGTACGTTGAGGTCGGTCTTCACTGCTTCTCGAACGCGTTGAGGAGCGGGTGGCGACACGACTTTGAGGCTTCGTGGGCTGTCGGGCCGCAGCGCAGTAGGGATCTGGCTGGCGACAAGACTCGTGGCCCCTATGTCGGTTTCGACGACCACGAGAGCAGGGTTCTTGAGGCGGTACAGCTGCTGTGCGGTTCCTTCGGGGATGATGACAGCACCAAGCAGGTCGGGCTGACGTTTAACCCCGTCGAGTATCCCGATCACCAGGTACAGGTCGTCGCCGATGCTGATAGCCGGCAGATGATCAACCCGAGTTATACCGAGTCGTAACGCAGCCGCCGGCCCCAAGACCGCCACACGTTCTGACCGTACCGAATCGCTTTCATCGAGAATGCGGCCGGTGCGCAGGTCGGCTCGGACCGCCCTAAACAAACCTGGTGACGCGGCGCTAACGGTGAGCGTGAACCTGGTCTGGTTCAGCGGATCGGTCACCGGGGATGCGGTGACAAGGCGCCCGGCAACGTTGACGGGACTGAGGTTTCCTACAGCAGCAACACCGGCGAGGCGACCAAGACGCGCGGGCGAATCCCACGGCAACGCGTCGACGGTTGCGCTGATAGCTGACGGTTTGGGACTGGCGACAATCTCGGTGGCGGCAAGCGCGTCGAAACGTCCGACAATGCGGTTGCCTGCGGTGCGTGACAGCCCCAGGGTGGACACCAATGCCGCCAGCCCGATGACGGTACCAACCACCGTGAGCACCATGCGACCAGGGCGGGCAAACAACCCGGCCACCGACTCGTTGATCAGGTCGCGAACGGTCATGCCCGATGGAGTGGTCAACATCAGCTGTCGGCTTTCAGTACGCCGTCGGTGATACGTACGCGTCGCCCGGCTCGTTTGGCGACGGCGGGGTCGTGGGTGATCATCACAATGGTAAGACCCTGTTTGTTGAGATCGGAGAACAACTGAAGAATGTTTTTGGTTGTTACCGAGTCAAGGTTGCCGGTGGGTTCGTCGCACAACAACAGCCGCGGTTCGCCCATCAGGGCCCGAGCGATGGCCGCTCGTTGGCGCTCGCCACCGCTTAGGAAGGGGGGTAGGAACTCGGCTCGATCGGCCAGGCCCACCTTTTCGAGGGCGGCGAGAGCCCGTGGTCGCCGGTCCTTGGCCGGAGCCTTTCGATACACGTCGGCCAACATCACGTTCTCGGTGACAGTGCGGTGCGCGAGCAGATGAAACGACTGGAAGACGAAACCGATGCCACGGCTGCGCATGCCGGCTCGTTGCTTGTCGGCTAGATCACTGACGTCGATTCCGTCGAAGCGGTACAGGCCCGACGTATGGGTGTCGAGCAGCCCAATGATGTTCAAGAGGGTCGACTTGCCCGAACCCGACGGACCGACGATAGCGACCCATTCACCCTCGGCCACCGCCATGTTGACGCCGACGAGCGCCTCGACGGTTTGCATGCCTTCAAACCTTTTGCCAACGTCGCTCAGCTCGATGACTGCTACGGCAAGTTCGTCGCTGGCCGACTCGCTCACTTTGCCACCGTCGTTGTGGCGGCTGTTTGGTCTGCGCCAATAACGACAAGGTCACCAGCCGTCAGCGTCGCACCAACGGCTGTGACCGCGACGAAACCTTGCGCCGAGAGTCCGGGGCGAACCGCGACAAACTCGGTTGTATCTCCCACTTTACGCTGCACTCGAGACGTGCCGTCGGCGGCAAGGGTCACGGCGCTCACCGGTACGACAAGCACTGCACCGCCGGTCGATTCCACCGGGATGGTGACTCGAACCGATGCTCCGACCAAGTTCGGTGGGGCACCGTCGATCTGGACTTCGAAGTACACATGGAAGCCATCGACGCCGTTGGTTCCCGGTGCCGACGCCAACGACTTGAGGACGCCCTTGGTGTTGATGCCAAGGTCGGCTTCAGCAATTTGCACGCTCATCCCAGTCTTGACGAGGGCAACATCTTCTACTGCTAGACCACCGTCGATGCGCACCACCGCGTCGGTAACAGTCATCACGGCACCTACCAGCGAATCGCCGCGGCCGACAAGCAGTTCAGCCACTCGAAGTGGACCCGTCTTTACGAAGATTACCTCGTCGGAAGGGACCTGCACACCAGCGGAAAGCCGAGACGTTTCCGCCGTGGCATTCACCTCTCCGGCGCGGCTGCGAGCGCTGGCAATCTGGTCGGCGTTAGCGACAAACCCCGTGTAACCGTTCGCAAAGTACCAGGCTGCGACACCCTGCTCGGTTTGGCCGTCGTAGATGCCATCGACCGTGCCGACATTGAAACCGAGGCGAGCGACAGCCGCTTCAAGCTGTTTGACATCGTCACCGAAGGCCCCCGGCCCGAGATCTCGTGATGCTGGCCGTACACCGAACAGCAAAAACACCGGCCGCCCCGATGCACTTGCCACAACGGAACCCTCGGTCAACTGAGCGCCTGGCGACGGCTGATCGGCAATGATGCCGTGATTCGTCTTCAACGCCGATGGCACCACGGCCAGCTTCTGCGGCGAACCGAACCGACCCGTGCCTCGGGTGACAACGTCACTGGACAACACGCGCTCCTCGGCGGGCACGAAGATGAGCGAGGCCTCTGGCGGTTTCGCTTTAGCTGCGACCTCGGCAGGTGACGAGATTCGTGAACCGGCCACGAACCCAACTACCGAGGAGACAACCGCCAGCCCTAGAACGGTGAGTGCGGTTCTACGTCGATTCATACAACGGTTCTACCCGTCACTACCTGACTGGCACCTGAACGGAGCAAGGTTCGTAGTCAGCTTGCAGTCAGCCGTTTCCGTCATGCTTCGAACCATGCTTCGTCGAACTGCTACCCCTCTGGTTGCTCTTACCCTTGCTCTGACTGCATGCGGGGGAAGCTCGTCGCCGCCCAAGGCAATCGTTGCAGCGGCGAATGCCCCTGAGGAGTTCGGGCTCCCCCTCGCCGAGCTTGCCGGCCGAATCGAGAAAACCGAACAGCTCATCGCCACGTGTATGACGACAGCCGGGTTCAAGTACGTTGCGAACGACTTTGTCACCATCAATGGTGCCATGAAGAGCGACCAGTCAGCCAAGGGTGTGTCGGCTGAGGATTACGTGAAACAGTTCGGGCTTGGCATCACTACGCAACCCGACAAGCCGCTGGTGGTGTTCGGGGCCGGGCCGCAAAATATGGCTTTTCTGGCCGGGCTGCCGGCGTCGGATCAGGTGGCGTTCAAGCGGGCGCTGTGGGGCGAAGCACTTGATTGGAACCATGCCCGTGCCGTTGAGCAGGAAGATTTCAGTCTTACGAAGGGTTGCACTCGGGCCGCCGCGGACAAGCTGTATTCACCGGCGGAGGTAGCGGGCGGATACGTCAACCCGGCCGACAAACGCGTCGCCCAGGATCCGCGGATGATCGCGGCGCTCAAGAAGTGGTCGGAATGTATGCGGGCTAAGGGGTTCAACTTCGATACCCCCGACCAGGTCGAGGCCGACCTGCGCGAGCGGCTCGCAGGCATCACCAAGGGGCAAGATGCCAAGACGCTCAGCGGCCCGGCGCTTGCGGCCCTCGGCCAGCTTCAGGGCGAAGAACGTGCGGTCGCCACATTGCTCACGTCATGCGAGATTAAGCACGTAGAACCCGTACAGGACAAGGTCGAAGCCGACATCCTCGGTGCGGCCCCGAAATAGCTCTGTCGGGCCAAGTCTCGACGTGACTATAAACACACACACGATCGCATCATCGTCACGCGCAATGGGCGACCAGCCGCAGTGCTTATCAGTCCGGACGAAGTTCTTGAAGAAGTGAGCGATGCCGCCGCTCACTACCAACTTCGAGTAACCGGTCCAGCCGAACGCCAACTCTCCAGGTTGACCGAAGGAACAGCCGCAGCCATTGTTGACTTCATGCTCGGCGCGCTTGTCGAGAACCTGCATCGCGTCGGAGGCCCGTTGCAACGTGAACTCGCCAGCATGCACTCAGCCCGGCGAGGCGCCTACCGCATCATCTACGAGATCGATGAGAAGCAACGTGTCGTAATCGTGCATCGCGTCGATCACAGAATGAACGCTTACCGGCTCCGCTAGTCGCTCGTTCAGGGGGTCTTGAAGATCTGGCCTTTGGCTCGAAGCGTCATGCGAGACATAGGGATAATCCTAGAGTAGGAATATCAGAACGTCCATCTGATCTCGTTGGGCTGTCAACTGAACGGACCCTCACAACTCGGTTCGTAGCTGCCACAGCTCGGAAACAGCACAACGTCGAGCATGCGTCGCAAGTAGGCCACGCCCTGGGTACCGCCGGTTCCCTGTTTGAAGCCGATGATGCGTTCGACGGTTGTGACGTGCCGAAACCGCCAGAGCCGGAAAGCATCTTCGAGATCGGTGAGTTCCTCGCCGAGTTGGTACAGGTCCCAGTAGTCAGCCGGGCTTCGGTAGACGGTGAGCCAGGCATCCACCACGGCGCGGTCGAGATCGGGCCGAGTGGTCCAGTTGCGCTCGACCCGATCGGACGGAACGGCAAGGCCATTGCGATGCAGCGCTCGGAGCGCTTCGTCATAGAACGACGGCGCCCGCCACGCAGCCTCGACGAGCGCCAGCAGGTCGGGTCGGTGGGCGTGGGGTCCAAGCAGCGCTTCATCCTTATTGCCGAGGTGAAACTCGATGCAACGGTACTGGTAGCTCTGGAATCCACTGGAGTTGGCGAGGTACGGACGGATAGCCGAATACTCGGGCGGCGTCATCGTGGCCAGCACGTCCCACGCGTGGACGAGTTGCTCGAAGATTCGCGAAACCCTCGTCAGCATCTTGAATGCGATTGGCATGGCGTCGACCGCCAGCGCGGCCTTGGCCGCAACAAGTTCGTGAAGCAAGAGCTTCATCCAGAGCTCACTCGTCTGGCGCTGCACGATGAAAAGCATCTCGTTGTGATCAGGCGAGAGGGGGTGTTGGGCGTTCAGCACCGCGTCGAGATGTACGTAGTCGCCATAGGTCATCGCCGATGGCATATCACCGGAGAAGTCGAGGCGGGCCCCGTCGTGGTGTTTGCTCACGACCAGAACCGCAGCCACCCTCGGCCACACAATTGTACGGTACCGACGGTGCGTTCTATCGACCTCGGCGGCCGCTTCGGTTGGCATAGCCGTCGAGGGCCGCCGGGATCTCGGGCGCTGTCCACTTGCGGCCCCATTTTGCCCCCCGACACTTCCTTGATGATGCCAGCTGCAAGACGTTCGATCTCCCGCGCATCACCAGTGCTTCCGATCGCCAATTGTGCCTTCATCGGACCTGGGATAGGCAACGGCGATTGCCGACGCTCCAAGGGGACGATGCCCAGTACACTTTCTAGATGGCACGCCGAGCCGACCACCTCCGTTTCCCGGTCGTTGATGTGGTTGACGACGGCCTGACCAAGGCCGAGATTGCAGATCGCGTCGAGGAATGGTTGGACGAGCTCCTAGCTGCCGATGCTGTCGACCTTGGCGTCAGCGCTGCTGAGGAGCTCGCCGAGGCTCGCCGCCTCGGCGAGGTGTGACTGCGGTAGTCATCGATGCCTCTGCTGGCGTCGAGATGCTTGCAACCTCGTGGGTACCAGACGGCCTTTTCGACATCGAGGTGCGACAAGCTCGTCTCCCGATTCGAACGACTCGATTCGCCCCTCACGGCGATGGAGGTCTGCCTCGCGCTCGCCTGCTTCGAGTAGGTCGCCTTCCTCCAAGCGCGCCGCAATACGGATCTCCTCCGGCGCGACCGGGTCGAGACCTTGATCGCTCGACGTCTGCAGTTTCGGTAAGTCAGAGGAGCGCAGTAATGGCAGTGTGACGAGTGCGGCAATGGTAGTGTAGCGAGATTATATCCACCGAATCCTTCGCTGGCACCTACCGACGACGCATCGTGGACGATGAACTGGACGACCTGTTCCCACACCTTCCGGCCATCTTAATCGACGGGCCAAAGGGTGTGGGAAAGACTTCGACCGCGGTTCAGCGTTGCGTCAGTGTCCGGCGGCTTGACGTCACAGCCGAAGAGCAAATCGTTCGGGCCGACCCCACGTTGATCGGCTTCGACCCGACCCCTCTCCTCATCGACGAATGGCAGCGAGTCCCAGGGATCTTCGATGTCGTACGTCGCCTCGTCGACACCCAACCCACAGGCGGGCGCTTTCTTCTGACCGGCTCGGCCCCCACAACCCAAACTCACTCGGGCGCCGGCCGAATCACCACCCTACGAATGAGGCCGCTCACCTTGCCCGAGCGCGGCATCGTCGTGCCCACCGTTTCAACCGCTTCGCTCCTCGCAGGTACTGGCACCGTCCACGGGAGGACAACGTTCGGGCTGCGCGATTACGTCGACGAGATTCTCGCTGGTGGCTACCCAGGTATGCGCGGAATGGATTCTCGTGCACTGCAGCGACAGCTCGACAGTTACCTCGACCGGATCGTTGATCACGACCTCGCTGAGACCGGGTTCATCGTGCGTCGCCCAGCCACGGTCATGGCGTGGCTGCGCGCCTACGCCGCGGCGACCGGCACGGCCGCTTCATGGGAGAAGATTCGCGATGCTGCCACGAGCGGTATTAGCGACAAACCGGCCAAGACAACAACGATGCCGTACATCGAGCTTCTGACGATGCTCAGGATCCTCGATCCCGTCGCTGCGTGGGTCCCGTCGAACAACCATCTACAAGCTCTGACGCAACAACCCAAACATCACCTCGCCGACCCCGCCCTTGCCGCTCGCCTCGTGCGACGTACCGCCACACAGCTTCTGCAGGGCAACGCCCCCGAGCCGATCGTGCCACGCGACGGTGGCTTCCTAAGAGGTGCGTTCGAGTCGCTTGCGGCGCTATCGCTTCGTACCTTCGCGCAACGGTGCGACGCGAGGGTGTATCACTTGCGAACCGACGGGGGCCGCCACGAGGTCGACTTCATCGTCGAGTCCGACAACGGCATCATCGGATTCGAAGTGAAGCTCGCCAGCTCTATCGACAACCAAGACGTCAGACATCTCCTCTGGCTGCGTGAACAGACCGGTGCCGAATGCATCGACCTCGCTGTACTCAACACCGGACCCGAGGCATACCGCCGTCCAGACGGAATCGCAGTGATCCCGCTCGCTCTCCTAGGACCATGACGCTTCGGCTGACTGAGCCGTTCGCGAACGGAGGCGACCTCGCCTCCTTAAACGATCGCAACGCAACGTCACGCACGTACTCGCAGAGAGCGCTGGGTCGAACTCAATTCTGACGGTTTGACGTGGGATTGCCCGGGTGGCCCGGCGGTGCATTTGTGGCTGAATCGGCGGTTACCTGGCCCAGAAGCAAGACGTTCTGCCAGCCATCCAAGCTGGCCATGCGGGTTCGATTCCCGCCAACCCAGTACGGCGTAGAACGAGGCTTCCTCGTCAGGCGTCGGCGGCGGGCTCATGAGTCGGAGCAACGATCCACCGGGATCGAGCGGCGAGGGCGCGACGCACCGTACGTGTCTTTGCCCCCTCAACAAGGACATGCGCAGGCTCGTCAGGCAGCGGGTCAGGCACGACCACCAGACCAAGGTCGTCAAGATCGGACATCCTCAAGGCTACAAGCAGGTCGCCACCCGGCCCGGGGACCAGGGACTCCGGGCGCCGGTCATCCAGAAGCAATTGGGCGACGCACGACATCGGCGACGGGTGCGGCCGAGTGGAATCAGCGAAGTTGGCGATGTCGGCCGAAGCTCGTTGAGTGGCGCGATCAGCCTCGAGCTATAGCGACGACACGCGGCGATAGACGACACCGTCAGTGTCTTCCACTTCGGTCAGACCGGACTCACGAACCGGCTGAGACCTACGCCCGTCCCCCAATGAGCAAGCAACAGCCCTGACTCTTCCCCCGGCTCGACTACGAACTCACGCTGGACATCGGGCAGTTCGACGAGCACCTCAAGGCGACCGCTTGGCGAGACCTCGATCTCGACGTGATCATCGGCAAACGTCCAACTGAGTAACACGTTGCCCGAGCGAGTAGGCGTAATGTCGGGCTCTAGGCACTCCGGGCAAGTAATACGCAACGCCAGGTTAACAGCGTTTCCGATCGCGGCGCGGTCGATCGCGGGGGCCGAAGCCCCATCCCATCCGGCTTCCAGATCGCAAAGTCGCATCGCGCAGTCGACGATACGCTGCGTGTAGTCAGCCGCAGTCTGCTTTGCTTCGCTGACATCGCAGGCACCGTGGGTCATTGGCCAGTTTACCGCCGTCAGACCGGGGTATGCACCGGCCGATTCGCGCAATCGCTCAGGGCAGTCCGGTGACTTCGCAGAGTTCGGGGTGCCAGATATCAGGTGGCCCACAGGGATGACAGGGGGAGAGCGGTGAGGCGGTGGCCGAACGCGAGGGGGCGGCGACCGAGGTGGATAACCACCCCGTGCACGAATCGGTCACCGAGACGATCGCGTAGGTAACGAAGGTGTCGGAAGTCGCCTTCGTCCACATCGTTGGCCGCCTTGACCTCGACTCCGACAATACGGCCGTCTCGCGCTTCAAGAATGAGATCGACCTCGCGCTGTTCGCTGTCGCGGAAATGACCGTGGCGGGTTCGGATCGACGACCAGGTCTGCAACCGAGCAAGTTCTGACACGACAAAGGTCTCGACGAGCGGGCCGAGGTGGGGCGACGTGGCGGGGACCAGCGTGTCGACCGAAACATCAAGCAGGTTGGCGGCGATGCCGGAGTCGACGAAGTGGAGCTTGGTGCGGCGCTTGGCACGCGCTGTTGCACTCGTTGACCACGCTGGCAGTTGGTGCACGAGATAGATCGTCTCGACCAGCGCCAGGTACGCTCGCGTCGCATCTTCGCCAAGCTGGGCGTCACGGGCGACTGCGGCGATGATGAGTTCCTGCGCAGTGCGGGCCGCAAGCAGACCGACAAACCGTCGAAGGTCGACGCCCTGGCGGATACGGCTCAGTTCGGTGAGGTCGCGCCGAATCAACGTCTCGACATAGTCGTCGCACCATGCGGCTCGCTGCCGCGAGGTCGCCATCTGATGAACGGCGGGAAAACCGCCTCGAACGACTCGCTCAAGCGACGTAGCCCGGCTCTCTGCTAGCGGATCGATATCGCGTACCGAGTCACCTGTGAATAGGCGGTCGATCAGCGTTTCCCGAAAGGGAACGCGTTCGATTTCCGTCTGACTCAGCGGCCAGAGATCGATGATGCGGGCGCGACCGGCAAGCGATTCACTGAGCTGAGGAACCGTGAGGAATCGCGAAGACCCAGCGAGCACATAGAGCCCGGTCTCCGTATGGCGACGATCGACCGCGGCCTTGATGGCGAGCACGAGCGGGTCGCCACCTCGTTGGACCTCGTCGATGTACAGCGGAGTGCCGAGACCTTCGAGAAGGCCGGCCGGGTCGGTTCGGGCCGCCCGGAGGGTGTCCCGGTCGTCGAGTGTCACGGCGCGGGCATCACCGCGCACTGCTTCGATGAGCGTTGATTTGCCCGACTGACGCGCGCCATTGAGGATCACAACCCGGAACGCCCCTAGCGCCTCCGTGACCAGGTTCGCCGCACTGCGAGCAAAAATCTCTTCCATTCGACGACCATACCTCTACATCCGGGATTTAGCAGGTGCTGTACACGGAATTTAGCATTCCAGAGATCCTGGAAATGTCCGGCCATTCATCCGGGATTTCACAGACCGGCGCAGAGTTGCCCATGCTTTGTCTTGGCTGAGCGCTGCTCGACCCAGCGTTACTCATCCCACTGCCGTACGAGTTTTCGTCTGAGCACAATGTGAGCGGCCACGAGATACTGCCTGCTGGTGGCCAACAGAGCGGGCGTCGAAATGAACGCTGTGCGTGTGGAGCCTTCGAGGTCCGACTGCCTGAAGCTCGCAGCGAATCCGGCGGTAGGGGACATGGGGTCAGCCGATCGCCACGGTGCGCCACCTGATGTTCTCGGTCTCGAGGATCTCTGGTAAGACACCTCGGGCAGCTTCAACCGACAGCAGTATCGTGGCGTCGAGCACGAGTCCAGTTGCCGCAGCTTCGAGGTTCAAGAGGTTGAGGCGCGGGTGGCGCTCGGACAGCTCGGCCATCACTGGAACCGTCGACCGCGCGTCGGGAAGTCCGATGGTCTCGGGCAGCGACAGCAAGCTCCGTATCGCGGTTGCCTGATGGGCGGCATCGAGACCAAGAAACGGGCCCGAGAGGTGTCCCCCGGCTCCGCCGACGGCGGCACGGCAGGCCCGGTAGTACCAAAACGTCGTGGTGTGCCGCTCGCCCTGCTCGTCGAGGCCGACGAGGAGTTCTTCGATCAGGAGCCGGTCATCGAGGATGATCGCAGGAACCGTGGCCACCTACTGATCGGCCAGGTCTGGGTCCTCGATGCTGGCGAGGCCGGCCTCGTAGCGGTCGCGGAGCACGTGGCGGAGTTCTTGGCGTGCGGTCTGCATGCCGCCAGGCACGATCAGGGCGGCATCGCCGAGATCGATGATTCCTACTTCGCCGCCATGTTCGATGCCCCACCGATGGCGGAGCTCGGCAGGCAGACTGGTCTGGCCGCGGTGGGACACCTTGGCCGTCGAGGTACCGGACATGCCTGCATTGTACCGATCGCTGAACTACAAAGCGTCGCTGAGAGCCGTTTCCCCGCAAAACCCCGTCCCTGAAGTGCCGGCAGGCCATGCTCGCGGCGACGTCCGTTCAACACTCTCGTCGTTCAGGTGGCTATCGGTGGGCAGGCCCAGATGGCCCACCAGTGGGCAGATTCGCCTGTTCGCCGACACTGCAAGGCATACGACACAATCAACCAAGCTGAGCCCAATCCCAACGACTGAATCGTATCGGTCGAACCGATCCTTGTCCTTGCCGCACAGCAACAATACGAGCCCACCTCGACTTGACTGGGGCCGTCAACCTACAACTCGCGGCTCGGGCCTCACCAGGGCCGGGGCGGAAAATCAGAAAGTGCGCACACTCGCGCTCGACATGAGGATCGAACGACCCGCGCTAGCGCTTTCGAGCGACTTCTCGCCCATCTTGGCCCGCACGCTCGTTGCAGCACATCTCGAGCCGAGTCAGCGAGCACCGTCACTGCTATTGCGGGCGAGGCAGACAACCAACCGCTATTTGAGAACCAATGGCGGGCAGCGAGTCCCGCTGCGGGGATGAGTGCTGCATGAACCCGGCCACGACGTGACGATCGTTTAGCCCGCCCCCAAGAATGCGAGTGCAGCTCGCGCGCCCTTGCCCACGCCCTCATTGCGGTCCGCTCAATTCCTGCCACAACCCGTCCTCACGATAGGACACAACAGAGATGGCTCCTTCCACAGCAGGTCCAAACACGTGATGTTCACGCCCACGGCCATCTTCAAAGCTTACAGAGATCGTGATCGACGACTTCGAACGAAGCTCTACGAACACGGGCCGGTTACGCGAGCCCGCCCGGTAGTAATCGATTTGCGTGCGACCAAGTTCCAACGACAAGGCGCTTCGAACGCGCCCGGGGTAGACGAAAATGAACCCGGTCCGTCCGCTGAACTTCCGCAGGCCTCGACGAATGAGACGTGGGTAACTGAACACAGGTGTCTTCCAGTCGGTGAACAACGGCCACAGGGGTGGCCGCAGCCTTTCAACGTAGAGAACCTTTCTTCCGGAGGTCATCAGTAGACCCATCGTGATCGCCCGAGTTTGTAGGTAGTGGTCCTCGACATTGCGTCGTACGCAAGGGACAAACCATCAAACGCCTTCGAAACCCCGCCCCAACGTGTCGAGGACTGCGTGAACGCCTTCTTAGATACTGTCGATAGGCCTCGAACCCCATTACTGCGCGCCGCTTGAGCGGCCAAGTTCATACTTCGCTTCATGCCGCCGCTAAACGTCAAAGCGCCCCCCATCAACGAACCAGCGACCCCAATCGCGCAATTGAGAGCTTCGCCCTGCAAACAACTCCTCACCGTTACATAGACGTTGATACCAGTGGCCACAGCGCCGCAAACGAAGCAGCCCATGAACGACGCCACTGTTAGAACGGTCGATAGGTTGCTGAGCGTCATGAGCTTGGCGCCTTTGCATCGACCGTCGGCGCTCTTGCCGAGGATGCAGAACAAGCCGTTGAGGTCGAACTGGTTGATGGGGTCGTCGACGTACGCGTAGTCGTTGGCCGTTCCGCCCTCGACAGGGTCAACCGATAGGAACCGTCCGAGCGTTGAGTCGTAGACCCTTGCGCCCATCTCGATGACTGGTCGTAGCCCGGTTTGTTGTTCTAGCGGCCGTTGGTTCTGGCCGAGCCAACCGTTATCGAACAACCCGACCTGATTATCAGGCACACCGCCTATCGCTTTGCCATACGGGTCATACGTGAACGGACCACCCGTCACGGTGCCGGTCGCGGACAGCGTCGCAATCGTGTCGCCGTGCAGATTACTAATCGACCAAACATCGATGCCGGCTGCTTTGGAAAGCACTGCACCACCGATCAACCCGACCGTACGGCGTAACACCACATTGCTCACATCGAGCTCACCATCCGGGGTGTCACCCGACCCCGAGAACGTGTAACGGGCGACCGTGACACCGTTGAGTTTGCGTTCCACAATCCGGTTCGTCGCATCCCGCACATACGCAACCGTCGTCGCGCCGTTCACCGTTTGAGTGTGACGATTCGCGCCGTCATACCCGTAGACGTCTGTGTTGACCGTCGTGGTGTTGCCGCGATTGTCGTACACCAGCGCAGTCACACCAGTGGTGGGTGTGACGAGCCGGTCTGCCTGGTCGTAACAGAACGACTCAGTCGACGCACCGCCACCGGTCGGTGTTGTGACCACGCTCGAACGGTTCGAGTTCTTGAACGAGTTAGGCGCGGCAGTGCAACCCGCTGTAGTCGCGTAGTTGTAATCGATCGTTTTGCCGGGAATCACCGCGCGGGTCAACCGGCCAGCAGCATCAAACCGATACGACTGCAAGGTCGTCGACGCCGTTGGCGCCCACGTCATCGAATTCGCGATCGTACGACCATCTTGCACCTTGGTAACCGTATCGGTCACCAACGTCACCGTGCCCTGTTTCCACGGCAGCGACGTAACCGCGCCGCAATCTGGTCACTATTCATCTCCATCGGTTTGCTCGGAGGGAACCCGTGTCAAAAAGACGGTTACTTCTAGCTCTAGCACTTCCTCTACCATGATTGAGCCGACGATTGCCTGGACCTCGTATTGGCCCTCCAGTTGAATGAGATCGTCAGCAACAGCTCGAAGTAATTGTGCAGCCTGCTCTAGAGGCATCGACCGAGAGAAGTGATTCGACCTCCACTGCGCTACGTCCTCCAGTAGCGTTTGGGACGGCTGGGCTACACCAACATTTGTTTCGTCTTGACTCATCTTAAAACCTCCAGGACCGAGGAACATAGACAGATGCGGTGGCCAAACCGCCGCCCGGCAACAAGCAACGTCCGCTCGGCCTGCAAGCTTGTCCTGCCAAGCCCTTAAACTCAGCGGGCGAAAGCTCAGGTCCACCGTTATTGCTCAGCCGAGCAGGTCGAACCGGTTGAGGGGCGGTCGACGTACGCTTAGCCTCACATCGTTGCGGACTCTAGCCATGACCCGCCGCCACCATAGGTAACGATTGTGACGGCTCCTTCACCTAGCGGGGGCCCGAAATAGGTAACGGTCAATCCACGGCCATCGTCAAAGTTCAAAGTCGCCGTGATCGACGACACCGTGCGAGTTCCACGAACACGGTCCGGTTACGCGAGCCAGCCAGCAAGTAGCCAATTTGCATACGGTCAAGCTTTAAGCGGGGCCGTCTAGCTCAGCTAGGGCTCGCTCGGGGCCGAGGCGGAGAGCACACCAACCGCCAAAGGTGTCGCGAGGAGCAACCAGTTCTCGTTCGTCCTCCAAACGCTCAATATCAGTCCCATCGCTACGATCAGAAATGCATACACACGCGCTCGACATGAGGATCGAGCGACCCGGCGCCAGCCTTTCGCGCGATGCTCGACTATCTTGGCCCACACGCTCATTGCGGTCCGCTCGAGCGGCGGAACGCGCCTGCATCCGACAATGAAAGGTTTACCGCAGACCGGAACGCCCAACCTGGATCCCACGATCTTGGTGCTGTGTACCACCGCTGTGCAACCTGGCTAGCTTTCCTGCCCTGAGAGTAGGCAAGGCGACCGACTTTCTTGGAAGCCTTAATCGCGGCGAAACCAGTTACATACCCGGATACCGCCACTGCCGCGTAACATCGCACCGCGAAGTCCGAATTCTCACCCCGCCGAACGAGATCCATCAAGGTTCCGACACCGCACCCGGTACCAACTGCGGCCGCTACCTCGCCACCCACCACAACCCCAATAGTATCGGCCGCAAGCGTGGCAGCAGCAGCGCTCCAACTACACTGCTTGCTTCCTGGCCTGCGGCCGAATAGGCAGAACAAGCCGGATAGGTCGAACTGGTTGAGTGGGTCGTTGACGTACAAGTATGCGTTGCTCGTTCCGCCCTCTACGGCGTCGACCGATAAGAATCGTCCGAGGGTCGAGTCGTAGACACGGGCACCCATTTCGATGACTGGTCGTAGCCCGGTTTGTTGTTCTAGTGGGCGTTGGTTCTGTCCGAGCCAACCGTTATCGAATAACCCGATCTGGTTATCAGGCACACCGGCGATTGCTTTGCCGTACGGGTCATATGTGAATGGGCCACCCGTCACGGTGCCGGTCGCCGAAAGCGTGGCAATGGTGTCGCCGTGCAGATTGCTGATCGACCAGATATCTACACCGGCTGCTTTGGATAGGACTGCACCGCCAATCAACCCGACGGTACGGCGCAGCACGACGTTGGTTGCGTCGAGTTCACCGTCAGGGGTGTCCCCCGACCCCGAGAACGTATACCTAGCGACGGTTACGCCGTTGAGTTTGCGTTCCACAATCCTGTTCGTCGCATCCCGCACATACGCAACTGTCGTCGCGCCGTTCACGGTTTGGGTGTGACGATTCGCGCCGTCAAACCCGTACACGTCCGTGTTGACCGTGGTCGTTCCCACGATTGTCATACACCACACTCGTCACACCCGACGTTGGTGTGACCAACCGGTCAGCCTGGTCGTAACAGAACGACTCGGTCACGGCACTGCCACCAGATGGTGTTGTGGCCACGCTCGAACGATTCGAATTCTTGAACGCGTTAGGCGCTGCCGTACAACCCGCAGCAGTCGCGTAGTTGTAATCAACCGTTTTGCCTGGGATCAACGCCCGAGTTAACCGGCCCGCCGCATCAAACCGATACGACTGCCATGTCGTAGACGCCGTCGTGCCCACACCATCGAGTTCCCGATCGTACGACCATCCTGCACCTTGTTAACCGTATCGGTCACCAACGTCACCGTGCCGGGAAGTCGTCACTTCAGCGCACAGACTGGTTCGCAAGCCGTCACGGCGCGAGCCAGAAGATGTATGCGAAAGCACGCTTTACGCAAGCCCAGAGCGCCCTCGCGAACGACATGTCGCAACGGCGTGCCTCTTGCCATGAATGTACAGTCGTTAGGGTCATCCCCACCAGAAAGACCGCAGCGCCAACCATTCCTAGCGCCAGGCGAGGTCCTGAAACTGCACCGAGTGCCATACAAAGCCCGCCACCAAGGCCTAGTAGGACCCCGACTGCACCCATAGTCTGTGACATGGCGCCTCGCTGCTTCCTCATCAAAATAGACCCCCGAGCCTAGTGATCCAATCCCCGCTGAAACTCGGTGCAACGCCCTTCACAAGCCGAGTGGTGTTCCCTCGCCAAGTGCACTGAGCGGTACAGCGGGGCTTGTGAACCACACGATAGATCTGCCGAGCTCCGCGCACGGTCTTCGCCGTTCCAGTACCTAGCTGGTAGGCACCGTATCCATAACAGAATGCTACGAGCGCCGCACCGCCGATGACGCAAGCCACGCTACCCTTCAGCACCGTCACGCCAATTTGAACCTTTTTCAGCCCCCATGCCACGTTCACTACCCCAGCTGTCGCAGTCCCCCAGTCATAACGGTTGACCCCCGAACCTCTGCGACTACCGTTCGGGTTCCTGCCCAAAGCGCACCACATGCCGTTGAGGTCGAACTGGTTGATGGGGTCGTCGACGTAGGCGTAGTCGTTGGCCGTGCCGCCTTCGACAGGGTCGACCGAGAGGAATCGGCCGAGGGTCGAGTCGTAGACACGGGCACCCATCTCGATGACTGGTCGTAGCCCGGTTTTGTTGTTCGAGCGGTCGTTGGTTCTGGCCGAGCCAACCGTTATCGAACAACCCGACCTGATTATCCGGTATGCCGGCTATCGCTTTGCCATACGGGTCGTAGGTGAACGGACCGCCAGTAACCGTCCCGGTCGCCGACAGCGTCGCAATGGTGTCGCCGTGCAGATTACTGATCGACCAAACATCTACGCCGGCTGCTTTGGAAAGGACAGCACCACCGATCAACCCGACGGTACGGCGCAACACGACGTTGGTTGCGTCGAGTTCCCCGTCAGGGGTGTCACCCGACCCCGAGAACGTATACCGGGCAACCGTGACACCGTTGAGTTTGCGTTCCACAATCTGGACCGTCGCATCCCGAACATAGGCGACCGTCGTCGCACCGTTCACGGTTTGAGTGTGACGATTCGCGCCGTCATACCCGTACACGTCACCGTTGACCGTGGTCGTGTTGCCACGATTGTCGTACACCAAGCTCGTTACACCAGTGGTAGGGGTGACGAGCCGGTCAGCCTGGTCGTAGCAGGACGACTCGGTTACGGCGCTGCCACCATTGGGTGTTATGGCCACGCTCGAACGATTCGAATTCTTGAACGCGTTAGGCGCTGCGGTGCAACCCGCTGTAGTCGCGTAGTTGTAATCGATCGTTTTGCCCGGAATCAACGCACGCGTCAACCGGCCAGCGGCGTCGAACCGATACGACTGCGAAGTCGTAGAAGCCTTGGCGCCCACGTCATCGAATTTGCGATTGTTCGACCGTCTTGCACCTTGGTAACCGTATCGGTCACCAACGTCGTCGTGCCCTGTTTCCACGTGACTGCCGGTGACGGCACCGCTGGTGTTACGACCATTCGACACCGACGTACCGTTGCGATAGGCAACCGACGCCACCCGCGAACTCATTCACCGAACCCGGCACCTCATAGGACGGCGTCGCCACGGTGACGCCATCCAAGGTTTGCGTCGTCAACCTGCCGGCCCGGTCATGACTGAATCCTTGTACCCCGGTCGGACCTGACGTCGAGGTGACCCGACCTGTTGTCTGGTCAAACGACGTGGTCGTGGTCTTCGACCAGACGTCGGTATAAGCAACGGTTCTGCCTAGCAATTTATCTTGCTTGACGACAACACGCCGCTACTCCTCGTCCCATTGCCGTACGAGCTTTCGTCTGAGCACACCGACCTGGACCTCTAAAGCACCAAGTAGCTCCTCAAGATTCGGGCTTTCTGACGTTCGGAAAGACCAAACCGGGTCGCCTTCCTCGTCTAAGCATTTAACCAGGACGAACGCGTAAAGCGCAGTCCAATTGTCATCAAGTGGATGTAGTCTCATACCATGAAGCACAGCTTCAATAGGTTCTCGTTCGTCAGCATCCATGTTTGCCTCCTTTACTCAGGACTAGTAGTCGTTTATCAGCCTCACGCTACGCCGATGCCGCTGCGCCACCCGTAACCAGTGTCCCCGCTACGGCAACTCCGCAGACCCCAAGAGATGCGACAATGCAAACCCCAGCGGCGGCAACGAACAGGGTGCCAATAAAGATGGTTCTAGCGTTCGGGCCGCTTTTCCGATAGGGCCGCCGGGCATCGCCTCTTTCACCGCCTTTGTCTTTCACTTTGCGGCCCTTACCCTTCTCGTGTTTCTCCTTGTTAGAGGGCCTAGGGTTCTTCGTGTGCTCAGCATCCCCGCCTTTACCGGCACTGCTCTTCCCCGCACCCGCTGCCCCTACAACCTTGGACCCATTTGGTACTCCAGAACCTATACCACCCACGCCATTACAGAGGGGGTTGTCAGGATCCCGCGGCCCTTTTGCACAGAACCCGTTCACGTCAAATGCGTTGACGGGATCGTTGACATAAGAATAATCGTTAGAATTGCCTCCCTGAATTGGGTCAACTGTCAAGAAGCGGCCGATGATCAGCTCGAAGGGCCTAACACCCATTTCAATTGTTTGTCGAAGACCGGGCTCCTGCTCAAGCGTCCGCTGCTCATTTCCGAGCCAACCGTTATCGAACGACCCGACCTGATTATCAGGCACACCGCCTATTGCTTTGCCGTACGGGTCGTACGTGAACGGGCCTCCCGTGACCGTCCCGGTCGCCGAAAGCGTCGCAATGGTGTCGCCGTGCAGATTACTGATCGACCAAACATCGGCCCCCGTAGCCCGCGACAGGATTGCACCCCCTATCAGCCCGACGGTACGGCGCAACACGACGTTGGTTGCGTCGAGTTCACCGTCGGGGGTGTCACCCGACCCTGAGAACGTGTACCTGGCAACCGTGACACCGTTGAGTTTGCGTTCGACAATCCGGTCCGTCGCATCACGCACATAACTCACCGTCGTCGCACCGTTCACGGTTTGGGTGTGACGATTCGCGCCGTCATACCCGTACACATCACTGTTGACCGTGGTCGTGTTGCCACGATTGTCATACACCAGCGCAGTCACACCAGTGGTGGGTGTAACCAGCCGGTCAGCCTGGTCATAGCAGAACGACTCGGTTACTGCGCTGCCACCAGATGGTGTTGTCGCCACGCTCGAACGATTCGAGTTCTTGAACGCGTTCGTCGCTGCGGTACAACCCGCCGCGGTCGCGTAGTTGTAATCGATCGTTTTGCCCGGAATCAACGCACGAGTCAACCGGCCAGCCGCATCAAACCGATACGACTGCGAAGTCGTAGAAGCCGTTGGCGCCCACGTCATCGAGTTCGCGATCGTACGACCGTCCTGCACCTTGGTCACCGTATCGGTCACCAACGTCACCGCGCCCTGTTTCCACGTGACTGCCGTGACCGCACCGCTGGTGTTACGACCGTTGGTCACTGACGTACCGTTGCCGTAGGCAACCGACGCCACCACGAACTCATTCACCGAACCCGGCACCTCATACGTCGGGGTCGCGACGGTGACGCCATCCAACGTTTGCGCCGTCAACCTGCCGGCCCGGTCATACGTGAAACCTTGTACCCCGGTCGGACCTGACGTCGAGGTGACCCGACCTGTTGTCTGGTCAAACGACGTGGTCGTGGTCTTGGCCCATACGTCGGTATACGCAACGACCCGGCCAAGTATGTCCACCGTGGTCGTGATCGTTCCCGCAGGGTCGGTCACCGAAACCACACGCGGGTTACCCCCAACCCTAAAGTTCGTTGACACTGTGCGAGTAACGGTTTGCGTACCGAACGCCGGCACCGTCACCTGCGATACACGGTGCCGCAGGTCATATGTCGTACACGTCCACGCTGTCTCCCACGTATCGGTCGAACCGACCCGGCTACCTTGCCGCACAGCAACAACACGACCGAGCGCGTCGTAGATCGATTCCGATCGTAACGCTTTACCATCGGCCGCTACCGGGCTGGTCGTGTGCCTGAGTTTGCCGCCCTGGTTCACCGTCGTGTCATTCACCGTCGTACACGACGTATCCACCCCAGCGTTACCGCTGTAATACTCATACCCGTAGACATTCCCGGCTGGCAACGTCCTCGAAATTCGACGGCGATACCCAGCGGTCTCGTAACCGGTGACCGTTTGCAACTTCAACCCGGCAGGGTCTTCGGTCACCATGGTGACTATCCCCAAACCCGGGTCGATTCCGCCGGTGTCGTAGCTTGTATGGGTGACCTGCGCTGGTGCGTCTGTCGCGTTGTTCGACGCCACCGTTGAACGTGTTTGCAGGCTGTAGCGCGGCCGGAACCGGTCGATCGGTATCGCCACCTTCGCCGATGACGGCGGCGTCCAATTCAACGTGAGCGATGCGTTACCGGTGATGTCTTGATAGTCGACACGTACCCGTCGCACATGATCGGTGCCGTCTTTCAACTCCACATTGTTCGCCACCAGATACGTGCCTGTCGCTGTAGTTGTCGCGCCGTTAGGTTTGTTCACAATCAACTGATCATCCACATACACCTTCACGAAGTCGTCGGTGCTTGCGACCGCTTCGATCGTGTACGTACCAGTCGACGTGAACCGAAGTTCGCCGATAGCTTGGAACGAGAAATCGGCTGTGGTCGCACCTGCCGGTTGGGTAGCACCCCAGTTGTACACAAACGAGGTTGGTGTACCACCAAACCCTGTGGTTTTGACGTTCGGTTTACCAGCCATATACGCGTTCGGCCACAACGACACCCCCAAGTTCGTGAACGGCGACGACGAACCATTCGCATTCAGGAGTGTGTCGTACTCATAACTAGCCATGGCCACAGGCGGGGTGGTGCACGACCCGTTCGGCAACCGATAGGTAGGTGACGTCGTCGTCAAATCAAAACACGACTGGTTCGCCGGACCGTATGTTGTGACGAGTTCACCGCGATGATTATAGAAACTCGTCGACGCTTGACCGTTCGAGATGTTCACCAACGGCCGGTCATTCACGGTATCCCACCGGGTTTCGGTGCGCATTGATTGACCCGACGTGGCGTTGGTTGCCTGATAGTCGAGCAGCACGCGGGCGTCTTGATCGAAGGTGACTTTGCGGTCCCAATCATTCGGGTCGCCGGTGTTCTCCAGACCATCCACGAGTACCCATGTTTCATTCGTTGGTTGCCCGGCGACATCTTTGTATTGCATCACCACGCGTTGGCGTGCCGTGTCCGTCGGGGCGGCCTTGGGGGCTTGAACACTTGTCGCCCGTAACGTGGCGTCGAAGCCGACGTTCGTCGTGAAATCGGTGGTCGAGTTCACCCCGGCTTGGGCGGTGTCGATCGCTTCGTTCACCAACGCATCGCGAACTGTTGATAGCAGCCCGTTGGTTCCGTACCCGTAATCGATAGCGGGGACACCAGTCGTCGCGTCGCCGGGTTGTTCGATCCGAGAGATCCGGAACACACCGGTCGCTGGTTGCGTATAAAAGATTTTGGTAGCCGACCCATCGGGCAACGTCACCTGGCACAACATGCCGATGGCCGGGGCGACATACCCGGCCTTTGTCGGGCAGGTGCCGCCGAGTCCTTGATAGATGAACGTCACCGAACGGCTTGACGCCGGGTCGGTCAACGCCGTCAACCGTGACATTGGCTGGGACCACCCCGCCGGTGTCACCTGGGACCAGCCCGGTACCGCCGCCGCCGGGGTCTTGTGATCGACCGGCGACGTGATCGTGTCGAGCTGCCCGTCCGCACGGAACTTGTACACCGTGCCCTCGGTGTCAGTCAGCGTGACGACACCGTCAGCAAAGGTGAGCACGTCGTCCTCGCCGGGCGGTGGAGTAAACCCGCCGTCGGATTTTTTCACATACGACAACTTCTCGCCGTCGGTACGGGTAACGACCACCTGGGATGCTTCGACCACAACCTGCGTGTACGCAGCCGCGAAACCTTCTTGATGATTGAACGTCCACCCCCGCGGTGCAACCGGCGCGTCGGGCGTCAACCACGACCCGGGAACGAGCGAATGCAGTGACGCACCCGACGGGTTCGCGCCCGTGACATACATGCCCAACGCACCCGGTCCTGACGGGTTCGAGTACGTGACTTTCACCGCTACCGGAGTATTCGCCGCCAGCGTGATGCCAGCAGTCGTTGACACTTGAACGTTCGTGCGGGCCTCGAAATCAGTGACCTGTTCAACGGTTACCGCATCCAGTTTGATTTCGGCTTGCGTGGTCTGGTTGGCCTGCACCCAATACGACCCGACCTCAATTTTGACCTTGTCGTTCGCGCCCGCAGCCAACCCGAACTTGTACACGCCACCAACCGGTGCCGTAAGGAACCCAGTCCACGAACCCACGAAATTCGATACACCAGGAACCGACGCTGGACTGGTCCACGAAAACCGCATTTCACGGTCGACGCGTTCAGTCACCAACGCGTCGTCGGGTAGTGCGTTGGCGTTGTAATCGTTGAACAACCGGGCCCGCAGACCGGTGTCTTGAGCACGCGAGTTGTAACTCAACGTCGCCCCGATGGAACCACCCAGCGCCTCATAGCCGACGCTGCCGACGCTCGTCGTAACGTTACCGGTCGCCAGGTTGACCGTGACCGGCCCGAGCGACTGAAACGGTGACGGCCCCGACGACCCGAGGCGCTGCTCAAACCTGGTCGACCGATACGTCGTCGCCGCCGCTTGCGCCTGCCCTTGATAGAAATACCAATGGAAATAGACGACCGAATCGCGCAGCTCGGTAGTCCATTCATACAACTTGCCAGCAACCAACGGAGCCGATGCTGGGATAGTCATGTTCAAGTTGCCAGTGGCCAGATCCTCTGTGGTCCAATCCGAACGCCACAACGCACCCGTAGCGCCCGGCTCACGCAACACCAACCGGTAGGCAACAGCATCACCGTCGGGGTCGGCGTAACGCGAAATCGTGAACGTCGGCGACGCGTTCGGTGCCCACCTGAACCCATCAACAGGAGCCAACAACTGCGGATCAGGCGCGGCGGAGTTCACAAGTTTCCACGCGTTCATCCACGGCGATAACCACTCGGTCGACGAGTACCCGGCCGTGTTCGAAACAATGACACCCCAATACAACTGCAAGTTGTACAAGTTCGCTGGGAGGCCAGCACCGACACCAGTGTTATACGTATTCGACGTTGTGTAACCAGAATCGAACCGCACGGTGCATGACGCCCACGACGGGTTCTCGCACACCACAAACCGGTAATACACCGTCTCGCCATCGGGGTCCGTGAGCGCTGGAACCGATAATTGAATGCCAGCCGTATCGGGATGCAACGTGAAACCGTTCACCGGTGACGCTTGCGACTGCAACACCATCGGCACACGGTTGAACGTCAAGTTCAAACTCGCGTTCAACCCCTTATACGTATACCCACCACCCGGTTCATCACCAGAAAACGCGAACGCCACCAAACTCGCACCCGGCGACCAATTCGCCAACAGCGGCGCCATCACATTCAGCGTCGCCGACCCGGTGCCAACCCACTGCACATCCAAAGCCGGTGTGTACCCCTGACCGCAATCATTGCCATAATTGAAACCGCACCACCCGAAACCTGTCGCGTGACGAACCGCAACCTGCTGAGCGTTTGCCGTACCCGTCGAATACGTCATCGTGAAATTAGCGCCGAGCAACGTGGACGCAACCGTCCCGGTCGGCAACACACTCGAATAATCCCACGCCGCAACATGCCGCCAAATCGTGTCGCCATCAGCCTGAGAGTTACCAGTACGAACCGGGTAACACCCAGCGCCACACGACCAGCCATGCGGCCACTCATACCCATCAGCCAAAAGATACGTCCACCACGACCACGTCGGATCGACCACCAGCGGGAACGACGTCACACCAGCCAACCACACCGGATCAACCTCAACCGCCAAACCGCCACCATCAAGCTTGCGGGCCGCACCCTTCGACACGCCACGATCCACCGGCACACTGTCACGGTCGAGAATTTCGACCTGACCAATCGAGAACTCCGGGTCACGAGACGTCGGCCTGCCATTGGCATCGACCTGAACATCAACCCCCGAAACATCAAACGGGAACGACGACACTGTGGTCGGGCCCTTGATCACAATCTCCTCTTTCACCTCGTTCGAAAACAAGCGGAATCGCACATCGACATTAGGCCACACCTCAACATAGGTGGCGCTCAGCCCATCGGCGGCTAGAACCGGGTCGCCAAGAGCCACACCCCGCGGCTTCCATGCAACCCTCGAACCCTTCTCACCACGCAACTCCACCCCACGAGACGAGAACCTCACCTGCACCGACGACGAAGCCGTCACCCACTCACCCTTCAGGGCCGGATCAGGTACCACGCGAGGGTCGATCTTTTCCCACTTCCCCGGCTCGGTCTCAAAATGCACAGGGCGCTGTTCGACCTTGGCCGTGTAGGTGCCGTCCACGTTCTTGAACACCGACGCAAACCGAGCACGTTCCGCTGCCACCTCAACCGACGTTGCCGGGTCAAAACCCTTGACCGCTGTTGCGTTACGCGCCTCACGCGCCGCACGATCCGTCCATTTCTCAGCAACCGGCAACACCAACGGCGGCTTCGAAAGTACCCTCGGGTCAGCCTGCCGGTCCGCCACCACCTCGCCCGCCGGAACCGCCCCCGCCGACAACGGCTCAGCAACCCCAACCCCAGCCGCAGCCACGGTCGGAGGCGACGCAGCAACCGCGGGCCGAGGCAAAACTGTCTGAACGCTCACCACCAACGCCATGACAACCGCGCCAACACCAATACGATTAATCGGCCCAATACTCATAGGAAACCCCGCCAGTCCGGGCAGCCCACCGCCGCGCCACTACACGCACTCTGACAAAAAAAAAAACCAACCGTGTCAACACCAGCAGCAACATTTCGACTACCTACAGCGTTGGGTGTTGTCCGTGATCGAGCTTTGGAGCGGATCGATGTTGCTGGGGGACATAGATCCGCTCCAAAAGGGGACGTCGTGATTTAGGCCCGGCGAAGTAGCACTACGGCCACATCGGAATCGAGACCGGCGAGATCGGGTTGGCCGGTGACCAATGGAAGTTGTAACACCTTGGCCGCGGCCACGGCGGCAAGGGCGGCGATCAACTGCTCGGGGTGGGCAACGACGAGTTCGGCCAGCGTCCCGGCGAACTGGTGAGCGAACGCCCACTCCGTGACCATGGGGCCAATGACTGCGAGGTCGCCCAAGATGTCGGCAATGCGACCTTCGTGGAAGGCCCTTAGGACAGCGATGGTTTCGATTAGCGACACGTCGGCGGCGAAGATCGTTGTCACATCAATGGGTTCGAGTGGCAACACCCCGACGAGCGACAACAGCGCGCTTGTGTCGGCCACAGCAACATCAAGGCGCATCATCCCCGAAGGGCTCTACGGCGGACCTTGGCGAATTCATCCATCGACATAGGTGTACGCCCGTGTCGGCGTTGCCGGGCAAGTTCGGCCAACTGATCCGGCAGTTCAGAACGGCGGGCTTCACGGGCAATGAGTCGGCGCAAGTACTCCTGCGTTGACATTCCCGCACTTGACGCTCGCCGAGAGACTTCGCTCAGGTCATTTTCGTCCAAGTCTTTGATTGTCACGTTCGCCATCGTTCCATGGTAACCATCGCGGTTTCACTGTGCAACCATTTTGGTTGCACTGGCCACAGTTCAGGGCAACATGAAACTCGTCCACTTTCGAAGTTGATACACGCGACCAGTACCCAATTGAACATATCAACTTGGCTCGAAAGCGATCTGCGCAGCAGGTCTGGGTTACCAGGTGACGTACAGGCGCTTGGGGCCGCGGAAGGTTACGTTGGCGTGAAAGTCGAGTTTCTGGTCGGGCACTAACACCAGACCCGGAGCACGCTGTGCCAATTCCTCTACTACCGACCGCGCCTCGATACGTGCAAGCGTGGCGCCCAGGCAGAAGTGGATGCCTTTGCCGAACGAGACGTGCTGGCGGCTATTCGTGCGGCTGATATCGAACACTTCGGGCTCGACAAATCGGGCCGGGTCACGGTTTGCGCCGGCGAGCAGCAACAAGAGGCGCGCCCCGGCGGGTACCGGGGTGCCGCCAATCAACACGTCCTTAGTGACGAGCCGACGCCACGTGATAACGCTGGTATCGAACCGCAAGGTCTCTTCAACCGCCGCCGCTGCCAACCCAACATCGGCCACGACACTGGCCCACCGCGCCGGGTCGTCGAGCAGATTGCGCATGGTGTTCGAGATCAGGTTGGTAGTGGTTTCATGGCCAGCGAACGATAGGCCGTAGATGACGCTGGTAATTTCGGCTGGTGTTATGCCGTCGGGATCGCGGCGGTGCTCGGCTAGCAGGTCCGACGTGTAATCGTCGGCGGGTTCCGCCAAACGGGTAGCGACAAAGCGTTCGCAGTACTGCCAGTACCGCACCATCTTTTCGGCAATAGCGGCCTGCTCGGATGGTGTCGGGCGACCCCACGTGAACGCCAACCGATCGCCACACCATTCCTTCAACATTTCGGTATCGGCCTCCGGGAAACCAATCAGGCGAAAGATGGTGATGGCCGGCAGTGGGAACGCCACGCCCTCGACCAAATCGCCCGTGCTACCCGACGCCAGGAACGCATCGACCAATGCCACCGTTCGCTCGCGAACGACCTCGGCCATAAGCGCCATGCGGCGATTCGAGAATCCCTTTTGGGTACGGGCCCGAATGCGCGCATGGGGCTCGGGGTCCGAGTTGCTCATGGTGCGCAGCGGGGTGAACCGACCAGCGAGCACTGCGACCGCCTCGGGCGACACCGGCGCCAATGGCTCCTGCGCAATAGAGGCCGAATAGGTGTACGGGTCCATGAAAATAGCCTCGACATCGGCGATGCGAGTGACAATCCACATGTCGATATCGGGGGCATAAAACACGGGCCCGTCGTCACGCGCCGATGCCATCTCGGGGTATGGATCGGCCAAGTACGACGGAGACAGCGGGCAGAACTCGGCCCGAATCGGCGCAGTGCTTGTCATGCTCCAAGGCTACTTGCCCTCCCGTGATGTGACTACCCTGCGAACATGACTGCGAACGCTTGGCGACAGGTCGGTGCTGCTCCTGACGGATGGAGCCGCGATGTGTTCAAGGTGTCGGCCGATTGCCACGCCAATGAACCCGCCAGGTACTTGGCCGAGTACATCGAACCCGAGTTTGTCGATCGCATTCCGCGGGTCGAGGAACACGACGACGGTTCGCTGTGGATGATCACCGAGGGGAACCGTCCCCAGCTCCTGAAGGTCGGCCGTTCTACCGATGGGCAACAGGCGCCTCGGCCTCCGGGGTCACGCATGGACGCCGAAGACCTACGTCGCAACGCGTCGGGCCGTACAGCGGCGGACCGTCTCGCTGATCAGGACGCCGACGGTGTCAGCATCGAGTTGATCTTCCCGAACAAGGGGCTGTTGTGTTGGGCGACTCCCGACCCCCGTTTTGCCATGGCGATGTGCCGGGCGTGGAACCGGTGGGCGTACGACGCCCATGGCGGTGCCGATGGTTGGCACGGCGGTCGCATGCTGCCGCTGGCATCGATCGCTACCGGAGATATCGACGGTGCCTTGGCCGAGATTCGATGGGCCGCCGAGCACAACATGGTCGGGCTGTGTTTCGGGAACTCGCCGGTGTATGGCCCCAAGGTCGGTGGTCATCTCGAATACAACGACCCGGCGTTCGAAGCCGTGTGGTCGCTCGTGGCCGAAACCGGGCTTCCCGTCACCTTCCACGTATCGACCGGTCGTGACCCGCGCGCCGTGACCGGGCCAGGCGGCGCTATCACGAACTACGTGTGTCACTCGATGGAAACGACCATTGAACCCTTGGTGCAATTGATCACGTCGGCCGTGTTCGAGCGCCATCCAACGCTCAAAGTCGGTATGGTCGAATCCGGCATCGGCTTCGTACCGTGGCTGCTCGAAACTATGGATTACGCCCATCGCGCCCATCACTTTTGGGTGAAACCAACGCTGCAGGAACTGCCGTCCACGTACTTCCGTCGCAACTGTTTCGCCACGTTCCAGGAGGACCACGTTGGCTTGCGTCACGCCGAAGCCGACGGCCTCACCCAAAACTTGATGTGGGCAAACGACTATCCCCATCATGAAGGATCGTGGCCACATTCGACCGCGTCGATCGAACGCCAGATGGGCAACCTATCCACCGATGCCCGGGCTCAGATCTTGGGGCTCAACGCGGCCCGAGTGTTCAACCTGCACGTGCCGGTCTGATGCACGGCCAGGCCGTTGTTGTAGGGGTCGGCGAATCGACGTATTACGAGCGCGGTGGCGCACCCGAAACCGAGTTCCAACTTGCCTGTATCGCAATTCGACGCGCGCTCGACGATGCCGGGCTCACAACGGCCGACGTTGACGGATTCGTGTCGTATATGGAACGTAACGACCCGGTTCGTTTGAGCGCTGCGCTTGGAACCGGGCCATTGAACTTCAGCGCGCAAAGCTTTGGTGGTGGCGGCAACGGATCGGGCGCGGCGGTCACCATTGCCGATGCCGCTATCTCGGCCGGGTACGCGTCGTGTGTGGTGGTGTTTCGCTCGTTGGCGCAGGGCCAGTTTGGCCGCTATGGCCGATCGGCGCGCCAGTCAACCGCCCGGGGTGCCAGCGCCTACACGGCACCGTATGGCCTGTTGAGCCCGGCCCAAATCTGCGCCATGCAAACCCAGCGCTACATGTACGACCACGGCGTAACGCAGGATTCACTGGCCGAGATTGCCCTCACATCGTACGCCCATGCACAACGAAACCCTCGCGCCATTCGGTACGGCACGCCGCTCACCCGCGAGCAATATCATGCGTCGCGTTGGATCGCTGAACCGTTTCATCTGTACGACTGTTGCCCGGAAAATGACGGTGCCGCGGCCATGGTCATCACCACACCCGAACGAGCCTGCGACGCCGCCAAACCACCGGTTGCCATCGTTGCCGGCGCTCATGGGCTCGATCATCGCGGCGGTGTTGCTGCGTTCGGCGACCCCGGATTTCCCACTGCCTACTACCGCCAGGTTGCAGCCACGCTGTGGGATCGTGCCGGGGTCAAACCGGTCGACATTCCGGTGGCACAGTTCTACGAGAATTTCACCGGCCCAGTCCTTATGGCCATCGCCGAGATGGGCTTTTGCGAACCCGGGGAGCTCAACGACTTTGTCGCCGACGGAAACATCGCGTGGCCGTCGGGGCGGCTACCGATCAATACCAGCGGCGGCAATCTCGGCGAGGGCTACATCCACGGTTTCGGCAACATGGTCGAAGCAGTTCGTCAGGTTCGTGGTGAATCAACGTGTCAGGTCGACGATGCCGAGTTGTGCCTGTCGGTGGCCGGTCCCGGCTATGCACCGGGTAGCGCAGTGTTGTTCGGGCGCGGGTGACCGCCATGCATTCATTACCGAGTGATTGGACCGTACCGGAGGTCACCGCGTTCTCTCGGGCGTGGCTTTCGACCGGGGAAATTGTCGTGCAGCGTTGCGTGTCGTGTGCCACGTTGCAGCATCCGCCCGAGGAGATATGCCATGCCTGCGGAGGAATGGAATTCGACGGCCAGGTACTTGTTCCCACTGGAACTATCTACAGTTTTACGATTGTTCATCACGCTGTCGCCGGCACCTTGGCCGAGGCCGTGCCGTATGCGATTGTGCTCGTGAGCTTGGATGGCGCTCCGCAGCTTCGGGTGGTGGGCAACCTGGTGGGCGCAACTGCCGACCTGATCACCATAGGGCGACCGGTTATTGCCCATTGGGAGCAGCGTGGCGATGTGCTGCTACCCCAATGGGCACTTGCATAGCCGGTCGGTCAGCCTTCGTCGAACACTGCTCCCATGTCGGCCCATGCCGCTGGTTTGCTGCTCTTGATGAAGGTGGCAATGATCAAACCGAGCACCACGAACACCACCGTGATCCAAGGCACAATCTTGATGGCGGTCAGGATGCCGGCACCGGGCACCGCTTCCTTGAACGAGTAATACAGGCTGCCGAACACGGCCAACGCACCGGTGATTGCCGCCAGGATCCCAGCGGTTCTCATCTTGGAGTTGCCGTCGCTTTGGCCTTTGCGGAACCCGGCAATACCGAGCAATAGGTAGGCGAGCATGATTGCCGGTGTGGCTAACGTGGCCCAGTACCCGAACACATACAGACCGCCGCGAGCCGCGGCCGGGAGGTTTGCCGCCCCATCGGTTGCCCCGCCGCCTAGGGCTACCTCGGTGGCGTTGCCAGTTATCAGCAGCAACCCGTAGATGAGTACGACCCACTCAATCAGCGTGACGATGATGGCCGTAAACGGCGTACGCCACGTCGGATGAGTGCGGCCCAGCGCCTTGGGAAGTACGCCTTCGCGGCCCATGGCAAAGATGATGCGGCTCGACGCCGTCAACACGCCCAGCGTGCAAAACAGGGCCGAAACGGCGACGGCGAACAACACAAGGTTGGCGAGGGTTTTGCTGATGGGGCTGGCCACGGCCACGAGCCCGGCAGCACTGGTGGGCCAGTCGACCGCGGCTTGCCGGACACCAAAGCCAATCGACGTGGCGTAGGTGATGAGCAGGTAGAACACCCCGCCGACGAGCACCGACCCGATTACGGCCTTTGGAATGTTGCGCTTTGGGTCGGCGGTCTCCTCGGCGAGCACTGCACCACCTTCAAAGCCGGTGAACGACAAGATGCCGAACGCCAACCCGAACAAGATGCCCGACCATGGCACACCCGCAGCCGATGGCCAGAACGCACCGAAGTCGATGCTCTTGCCGGCCTGGGCCACGGGTGTCGTACCGTCGAGGACGCTGACCGCGGGGCTGCCGTTCTTGATGACCCACAGCGCGGCAATGACCATGATGAGGACGCTCACGGCCGTAAACGCCAGTTGGGCGCGGGTAGAAATCTTCACGTCGAACAGGCTCATGGCCGCTACAAAAATGAGGCCGGCGAGCATGAACCACTGCCACGATACGAACGTCTCGGAATCGGTCAGGCTCTGGGTCAACAGCGACCCGAAGAACCCGAATCCGGCCAACACCGCGGCACCCAAAATGATCAGCGCTATGGAGTAGAGCCAGCCAACGAGGAACCCCATGGTCTTGGACCACCCGGCCGTTACGTAGGTGTACAAGGAACCGGCCGACGACATCGACTTACCGAATTCCGATACCACGGTGCCGATGCACAGCGCGCCGAGGCCCGCGAGTAGGAACGCAAGCGGCGTTGCACCTCCGGCCTTGGTTGCCGCCAGATACGTCAAGAATGCGCCCGACATGCCAGGCGCGATAATGGATACCGACTGGGCAATAACGTCGGGCAATGACAGATGCCCTCGTCTCAAGCCGGCACTGGACATTGCGGACGGTTTGGCCGCGTCTGACATTGGACCCCCCAAGGTTCGATGTATACCGTGTCTTATCACAGTTCACAGTTAGTTTGTGTCCAAACGATCTGGGGAGATCATGACAGCAACCGATACAGACGCCATCGAGCGAACGTTGACCGAGCACAACATTCATACGGTGGAAGTCGGGGTAGCCGACACCTACGGTCATCTACGGGGCAAACGCGTACCGGTAGGGCGATTCTTGTCGAGCGTGGCCCACGGTGGGCTCAACATCGCCGATGCCATCTACGTCTTCGACCCGGTGTGCGACATCGTCGATTCGCCCATCATCAACATGACTACCGGCTATCTCGACATGCACCTCAAGCCCGATCTAGCGAGCCTGAGGATACTGACCCACCGTCCGGGATACGCGCTAGTAATCGCTGACGCCCTCAACGAACACGGTGACGCACACGCGTTGTCGCCGCGGGGCGTTCTCAAAGCCCAAGTGGCTCGATTCACCGCTCTCGGTTACGAGCCCATCATCGCCACCGAGTTGGAGTGCTATGTGTGCACGTCGGGCTGGCAACCCTTTCAAAGCCATGTCCAATACAGCTCGCTTACCGACGCTCAGGATCTGGAAGACATCGTCGTGCATATGCGCCACGCCATTCTCGGGGCTGGTATCCCGCTCGAGTCGTCGAATCCCGAGTACGGGCCGGGCCAACTCGAAATCAACTTCGGACCCGCCGACCCCGTGACCACGGCGGATAACACCGTGATCTTCAAATCGATCGTGAAGGAGGTGGCCGTTCGCAATGGCGCCCGGGCCAGCTTCATGCCCAAACCGTGGTCGGGCCAATCGGGTTCGGGAATGCATATTCACATCAGCCTCAACCAGCACGGCCGCAACGCGTTCGAGAGTTCCGTCCACGAACCCAACGAACCAATGGCTCACGTAACGGCTGGCCTTATCCACCACGCCCAAGCCATGTCGCTTGTCGGTATCCCCACACCAAACGGCTACCGACGGGTGCGGCCATACACATTCGCGCCTACGCACGCGCACTGGGGTGACGACAACCGCACCGTCATGGCCCGCTTAACCATGAACGCGGGTTGTGCCAACCGGGTCGAATTCCGATCAGCGGGTGCCGACGCCAACCCGTACTTCGCAATCGCCGCCGTGCTCGCAGCCGCCAGCGACGGGCTTGAACGCACGCTCCCGCTCGAGGCCCGCTCGGTGGGCGACATGTATACGACACCGGGCGACAAGCCGGCCTTGCCGACCGATATGCGCGCCGCTATCGACCTCTACAAGAACAGCGGCCTAGCCAAACAGCTCGGGGCCACGTTCTCGACCAACTTTGTGGTGATGGCTGAAAACGAGTTGGCCCAATCGGCCGAGTTCATGACGGACGACCCCGATGTGGTGACCGACTGGGAACGGGCCCGCTACCTCGAACACACATGAGCCAGACCATCGATATCGCCAGTCCCGAGGTGTACGAGCGCGGTATTCCTCACGCCGAGTTCGCCCAGCTACGAGCCGACAGCCCCGTGTTCTGGCATCAGTGGAATTGGGCCAGCGGCGGCTTCTGGGCAGTTACCACCCGTGACGACGTTACGACGGTTACCCGCGACTGGGAAACGTTCACAAGCGAACAGCATGTGAACCTGTGGGACCTCACCCCCGAGGCCCAAGAGGCCCGGCGGTCCATCATCGAGACCGATGGTATTGCCCATGTTCGGCTGCGTCGCCTGGTTACCTCGCCGTTTACGTTGCGACGCGTCGGCGACTACGAGGAACCAACGCGGCGCATCATCAACGACCTGCTCGACGAGGTACTCGCAGCTCGAAACGTCGACGTCGTTCCCGCGCTCGCCGAGCTATTGCCCATACGAGTGATCGTGTCGATTCTTGGAGTTCCATCCACCGATGCCGATTACATGGTGCAGCTATCGAACCAATTGGTGGAAGGTACGTCGGACCGAGTGGTCGACCCTCACGCGTATGGCAACACCACGCCGCTTGAACTGCTGCCGTTCAACAGCCCGGCCGCGTACGCGTTGTTCGAATATGGGCGGGCGTTAGGCGCGGATCGGCGTGATCACCCTCATGACGATCTGGTCTCGAAGCTGGTGCACGCCAACGTGAACGGCGACCACCTTACCGACGCCGAGTTCTGCAATTTCTTCCAGCTCTTGGTGTTCGCTGGCAACGAGACCACTCGCACCGCCATCTCGAACGGCCTCATTGCACTCATCGACAACCCCGCCGAATACGCCCGCCTGAAAGCCGACCCGGCCCTCATCCCCCAGGCCGTCGACGAGATCATCCGCTACGCCACGCCGGTGTTACACATGCGCCGAACTGCAACCCGCGATGTTGTGTTGCACGACGTGCCCATCGCCGAGGGCGACAAGGTGGTGCTGTGGTACGCGTCGTCGAATTTCGACGAGCAACACTTTCCCGACCCGTTGCGGTTCGATGTTGGTCGGCCATTGAAGCCCGATCACACGTCGTTTGGCGCATTCGGTCCGCATCACTGTCTGGGCGCACCGCTGGCCCGACTTGAGGTTCGGATACTGCTGGAAGAGCTTGTGCGGCGTGATGTGCACATCGAACAAACCGGCCCGGTGAAACGCACCCGGTCCAACTTCGTGAACGGCGTGCTGAGCCTGCCGTGTCAGGTGACGAGTGGCTCGTCTGTGCCCTAGATTCCGACCGTACCTGCGCGCTACGTAGCGTTGAGCGGTTGGCTAGCGCACAAGTACGGGTCAGAGTCAGCGTGGGGGTGTCGCCCGCCTCGGCGATCGTGGAAAGGATCGGCGGTTCCTCGATGGTTCGATTCTTTTCTTCGGGATCTTCCATCTCGGCCTCCAAGTATTTCCGCATCCCGAGACTCAAGGACGAATCGTCGACGATCTCGGCTGCGCCGATATACTGTCGAAATGGGTGCACGGATCTGGACGGCCGAGGAGCTTGAGAGAATGACGCCCGCGCAACGCCACAAGGTCTTCGAGGCAAGTATCGTCACCGACCTCGACCAAGCCCCCGTCGAGCTGTTAGCGCGAACCCGCGCCAAGGTCGAGCAGCTGATCGCAGCTGTCGAGGGAAACGCGGACCCAACGGCGAGCCATCAACGAACGACTTCCAAGCATTCGAGTTGCTCCAAATCATCGAACGGTTCGCCACCGGGTTCTGGGGCCTTCCTGAACTCATTCCCGGACGGAGTGACTACCGCCTGCTCATCGCCACCGGTCAACTAGTGCGCGCTTTCTCCGTCGTTGGCCAACTCGATCCCGACGACGGCGCGGTCGAACTGGTCACGCTTAGCATCGACACTTCCACCGACTGGACCTAGGGCTCGTAGGGATTCCCGGCATGGGTGGTAATCGTTTTCTCCGCATTCGGATTCGACGACGCCGTTCTTGCGCTCTCACGAACACGCAACGATCTCTTGCTTGTCGACCTGCCGACGCTTTACAGGAGAGGCAGTTGATCGGCGAGTGACCGCGTCTCGGTGAACCCGGGTGTACTTGTCGAAAGGCTTCGTAGGGTTTCTCGTCGTGCGCGGCGTTGGTCGCTCTAGTTGACAGAGTCCGCGTGCGCCGCCAGTGACGTGTGCCGGGCGAGGGCCGCGAAGTCGGCGTCGGCGTGGAGGACCGAAGCGTTCGAGCGGATGGCAACCGCCCCGATTAAGCAATCGATCAGTTTGCGTACGGTCTCGCCATTACGCCGACACAACCGATACAGCGCTGCCGCTTTGTCGTAGTCCTCGGCGAGAATCGGCACCAGCTTTGCGCGAGCAAGTAGGCCCCGTAGCTCGGTGAGGTGCTGTTCATTGCGGGCACCCGCTAGTACCTCCATGCTGATTGCGTCGCAGATGGCGAGGTCGGTGCCAAGGAGGTCGTCGACTGTGTTGCAGACCTGGGACCCGGTGTCGCGTAAGAACTCGATCCAGGCCGAGGTGTCGACAATGATCATCCCGCTCGACTGCCCCTCATCTCGTCTAGGTCACCGTCCCATCCCGAGCCCCGCAGGCGACGGGCGTCGTCCAGATCGAGCGGCTCGGCCGCGAGGCGACGCAGAGCCAGGTTCACGGCGTCGCGCTTGGAATCGAGGTGGTAGCGCTCCATGACTGCCCGGCACGCCGAATCGTCGATATCTATATTGGTGCGTGACATACACCGATCATACACCCTGCTGGCTCATCTCGTACTCGTCGACCTGCCGACCCTCTACGGCGCAGGCGGTTGAACGGCGAGTGACCGCGTCTCGTTGAAGCCGATGATCCGTTTGACGCAACGTTTGGCTACGTCTTCGGCCCGGGTGACCGCAGCGTGTTCGATGCGGTACGAGTGATACTCGACCGAGTGTGCCCCCAGCCGACGTTTGAACCGATCGAGCCCCTCGGACATACCGCTCTCACCCATCGAAAAACGGCCGCAACCTGCAGCGCACGCCGCTTCGATCGCTTCGACGTACAGCAGCGTGGGGGCGTGCACCTCTATCCCACGGTCGGGATCCACCGGCGCCCAGATGATGTCGGCATTGCGCCCAATGAGGTACAGCGCGGCCGCCACAGGACGACAGTCGACAAAGGCAACACCGATGCGGGCACTATCGCCGAGGTTGCGCATGATTGCCTCGAACTTGGACCGAGGGTCACGATGTGCAGCCCGAAGTCGAGCGAGCGCAACCGGTTCGTGCTGCTGTGCGGCCCACCGAGGCACGATGCGGTGCAGCATGGTCATGAACGGTTCGATTAGGTCGGGCCCGCTGGCGTGCACCGTTGTTACACCGGCGTCGCGGGCACGCTTCACGTAGCGCCGCGTGTACTTGTCGAAACGCGTGGCAGTGATTGTCTCGAAACTGGAGTCGAGGTCGATGACATGAAAGCGGCGAGGGGTGGCAACTACCAGTTCCGGAGCGATTGCACGACCTGCCTCCCAGTCGGCCCCTTGAGTCGCATCGGGCCACAGCGTGAAGCGAGAAAAGCCGAGACGCCGAACGTCGTCAAAAACATCGGCCATCTCCCTGGCGCTTAGCGGTGCGTCGCTGACGATGCCACCCGTGCCCCAGTTGTTGGGAAGACCTCCGGCACTAGAAACTCGCGCCGGTCGACGCCCACATGCTGCCGGCAGGACCGCTTGGGTCCCGGACTCGAACTGGTACCAACGGCTGATATCACGCCACTGACCTGAATCGGTAACGGCATTCATCCACTGCGGCGTCTGGGTAGGCAGATGCGCTGGGTCGGCGGCGCACAGCGCCTGCCATCGGTCTCGCGGGGCTGGTAAACACAGTGTCGGCACGCCACCGAATGTACGTCACTGCTACCCGGTCAGTTGACCGAACAACACGCCGCCAGTAATCATTAGGAACCGAACTTTCTTTCAACAGGAGGAACTTCGATGGTGATCGCTGCATCAGGGCCATCCGACGCCAACATCGTTGACCCCGACACCTACGTTGCGGGCTTCCCACATGCCACATTCGAACGACTACGCAACGACGACCCCGTGTCGTGGTGGACCGAAGACAACGGCGCCGGATTCTGGGCCGTGACTCGCTACCATGATCTGGTCGAGGTAAGCCGACAACCCAAGCTGTTTTCGAACGCGCAGGGCGTCACCCTCGAGGAAATGGACCCAGACGACTTTCAGGCCCGCCGAAACATGCTCGAATACGACGCGCCCGAACACACCCGGTATCGCCGATTGGTGTCCAAGCCGTTCAACCGTCGCGAGGTTTGGGCGTACGAGAACGCGCTTCGTACTCTGGCTCGATCGGTCGTCGATGACGCACTACCCCCGGGTACGACGACGACCCTCGATTTCACCGACGACATTGCCAAACAGTTGCCGATGAGGATGCTCGGCCGGCTTCTCGGTGTACCCGACGCCGACGGCCCCTGGTTAGTAGAACGCGGCGACGCACTGCTCGGCAACTTCGACCCTGAGATGACCGAGCATCCGGTGGGGCTCGTAGATACCGACGAGTTCAAGGCCATGCCGTTCCGGTCCCCAGCCGGGCTCGACCTGTACCGCTACGCCCAACAACAAGCCGAGCTTCGGCGAGCACACCGCACCGACGACGTGACCAGTGACCTACTGGCTCCAACCGTCGACGGCGAGGCACTATCGGAGTTGGAGTTTAGGAACTTCTTCGTATTACTGGTAGGCGCAGGCAACGACACCACCCGGTACACCATGGCTGCGGGCATGAAAGCCTTGGCCGAACATCCTGACCAACTCGTCCGGCTCACCGCGGCAGTGGGTAACGACCCCGAACTGGTGTCTCGGGCGGTGGAGGAGATTCTGCGGTGGGGAACCGTCACCATGCACTTTCGCCGCACCGCCACTGCCGACACCACACTCAAGGGACGCCACATCAAGGCCGGCGACAAGGTGCTTATCTGGTTCACTTCGGCCGACTACGACGCCGAAGTCTTCGACGACCCATACCGTTTCGACATCGATCGGTGGCCCAACGAACACGTGGCATTCGGACGCATGAGCCCGCATCTGTGTCTCGGCGCTCACCTCGCCCGGCTCGAACTGCGCGTACTTCTCGAAGAACTTCTACCCCGTATTGGCACCGCTACGGTTACAGGCCCAGTTGAGCGGTTAAGGTCGAACTTCATTGGCGGCATCAAGCACCTACCCATGATCATCACCGCAACGGAGCAAGCCACATGACACTGCGTATCGGACTCCTCGGAGCAGGCCGAATCGGTAAGGTGCACGCAGGTGCCGTAGCCGCCACGACCGGAGCACAACTTGTAGCGGTCGCCGATGTCATACCCGCAGCGGCCAAGGTCATCGCCGAAGCCTCCGGCGCCACAGTACGCACCATCGACGAGATCATCGTCTCCAACGACGTCGACGCCGTACTTATCACGACACCGACCGACATGCACGCCGACCTCATCGAGCGTGCCGCCAAGGCCGGCAAGAAGATCTTTTGCGAAAAGCCAATCGACATCGACGTCGCCAGAGTTCGCCGATGCCTCAAGGTCGTTGAGCGCACGGGGGCCCTTCTCATGGTCGGCTTCAACCGTCGCTTCGACCCCCATTTCGTCGAGTTGAAACGCCGTATCGATGCTGGCGCTGTCGGCGACATCGAGATGGTGCAGATTGTGTCGCGTGATCCGGGCCCTCCCCCAGCCGACTATATAACGAGGTCGGGCGGCATGTTTCGCGATATGACTATTCACGACTTCGACATGGCGCGTTTCATACTCGGTGAAGAACCCGTCACCGTGTCCGCAACGGCGTCCGTGCTCGTTGATCCAAACATCGGCAAGCTGGGCGATGTCGACTCTGCGGCCATTGTTCTGCAGACAGCGTCGGGCCGTATCGCCATCATCTCGAACTCACGCCGTGCTACCTACGGCTACGACCAGCGCGTAGAGGTGCACGGCTCGTTGGGTATGGCCCGCGCCGAGAACCCTTTGCCGTCAACCGTCGAAACTGCGAATGCATCGGGGTACACGACCGACCCGTTGCAGCCGTTCTTCATGACTCGCTACACGGCCGCGTACGCCGCCGAGATCGCAGCGTTCGTCGCTGCAGCTACCGGGACCGGTGACGTTTCGCCCAACGGCAATGATGGCTTACGCGCCCTGTTGCTGGCCGACGCCGCTGTACGTTCAGCGGCATCGGGTCGAGCGGTTCGCGTGCCAACCTAGCGATTCTGAGGGAAGCCGAGATCGACCGATGAGGTGGCCGGATCGGGCCAACGCTCGGTGACAACTTTGCCCCTGGTGTAGAAGTCGATACCCTCGGGACCGTACATGTGGCGGTCGCCGAACAGCGATGCCTTCCAACCGCCGAAGCTGTAGAAACTGACCGGCACCGGGATAGGAACATTGATACCGACCATGCCCACCTGCACTTCGTACTGGAACTGGCGGGCCGCTCCACCATCGCGGGTGAACAGGGCAACACCGTTGCCGTACGGGTTCGCATCGAGCAGGTCGATTGCTTCGCGATAGGTATCGACCCGCACGACCGACAGCACCGGGCCGAATATCTCGTCGCGATACACGGCCGATGACGGTGGCACGTTGTCGACCAGGGAACAACCGAGGTAGAAGCCATCTTGCGGAACCGACGATTGGCGGCCATCGATAACGAGGTGGGCACCGTCGGCTGTAGCGATATCGAGATACGACGCCACCTTGTCTCGATGCTCGCGGGTGACGAGAGGACCCATTTCCGACGACGGGTCGTCGCCGGGGCCAACGAGAATCTTCGGCACTCGCTCGCTAATTGCAGCCACCAGTTTGTCGCCAACTCCGCCAACGGCAACCACTACTGAGATAGCCATGCACCGCTCGCCGGCCGAGCCGTACGCGGCCGACACGGCGGCGTCGGCGGCCATGTCGATATCGGCATCCGGCAGCACAACCATGTGATTCTTGGCGCCACCGAGTGCCTGTACCCGCTTACCGTTGGCCGTGCCGGTCTCGTAGATGTACCGAGCGATAGGGGTAGACCCTACGAACGACACGGCGGCAACGGTTGGGTTGGCAAGAATGGCATCGACGGCCACCTTGTCGCCATGCACGACATTGAGAACGCCGTCGGGCAAGCCAGCCTGTTTCAGCAGATCGGCAATGAACATCGCCGCCGACGGGTCCTTTTCGCTGGGCTTGAGAATTAACGTATTGCCACACGCGATGCCGTTGGCCAACATCCACAACGGCACCATGGCCGGGAAGTTGAATGGCGTTATGCCGGCAACAACTCCGAGGGGTTGACGGATCGAGAACACGTCGACGCCGCCAGCCACCTGTTCGCTAAAGCCACCTTTCATCAGGTTCGGCACACCACAGGCATATTCGACGTTTTCGAGCCCGCGAGCGACCTCGCCAAGCGCGTCGGACAACACCTTGCCATGCTCGGCCGACACCAGTGACGCAATCTCTTTACGGTTGGCGGCAATGAGTTCGCGCAAGTTGAACATCACCTCGGCCCGACGAGTCAACGACGTGGAACGCCACGCCGGGAACGCCGCTGAGGCGACAGCGATTGCGGCGTCGACCTCGGCCGTTGACGCCAAATCGACGGTAGCGGTTTGCTCGCCATACGCCGGGTTATAGACCGGGCCATGACGGCCCGACACACCCGGCACGACTGCGCCGTTGATCCAGTGAGAGATGCGATTCATGATGTCCGTCCAGTACTTTTGGCGTGGCTAGCAGTATCTACAAGTTTGGCGGCGCGATCCACCGCGAGTTCGACGTCGCCGTCATTCGGATACAGGAGTGAACGGCCGATAACGAGGCCGCGCACCGTGGGTTGATTCAGTCCTTTTTCCCACAACGAATAGGTGTGGTCGGGGTCGGGACCTGGCGCTCCACCGAGTAGGAGCAGCGGCTGATTCGTTACGCGAGCGACTCGCTCGACGTCGTCGGTGGCTTGGATCTTCAACCAGTTATAGGCGCTCGACGCGGCCAGCCCGGCCGAAATTCCCACGGCACGCACCAGGCGTTCGGGATCGTCGTCCCACACATGGTGACCCGCCGTGTTGGTGATGTACGGGATAGGTTCGACCATGGCCAAGACCTGATGATCGGCAAGCTGTTGCACCGCGCGGCTGCACTCGTGCAGCGTGTTGAGTGTTCCCGCATCGTCGTAGTGGATGCGCAGCAACATCTTGCCGGCGTCGAGATTTTGGCGGACGATGTGGTCGGCGTCGTACGCGGTGAAGCGATCGTCGAGCCCCCAGGCTGAGTTGGCGATACCACCGCGATTCATAGTGCCGACTGCGATTCGGTTCTCCAACGCGCCGAGCAGCACCAGGTCGTCCATGATGTCAGCCGACGCAAGAACCCCGTCGACGCGAGGATTGTCGAGCGCAAGAAGTAGGCGCTGCAACATGGAACGACGGTCGGCCATAGCATACGGGTCGCCGCCTAGCCCGACCATGCCGCGAGCGGTGTGGTCGGCAGCCACGATGAACATGACGCCACCGGTGGTGAGTGAGGCTCGACGTTTCCGGGTCGCATAGGCAGCCCCAATCAGGTGCGGCTCATGCACCCGTACGTCACACAGATTGGCGAAATCGCGCTCGTGTAGAACCACCGGTTACTGCTCCTCGAGGAATCGCTGAAACGCCACGAACTCGGCATCGTTGATGGGTACCGTGTGACTGGCCTCAGGATAGTTGCCGTGTGTGGGTCGGCTCAATGCTGTGGTTCCTTGCTGATCAGAAGCGGCTTCAGGTTGGCGTTGGGGTCGCCAAGATGGGTGGGGTCAGGATGTGCTCGACGAGCAATGAGCATCTCTGCAATGCGGACGTCCTTCGCTGTCTGGGTTCCCGAACCGATGCTCGATGCCGAGACGAGGCGGCCCTCGACGTCGAGTCCAAATTCAACCAGACCGCCGTCGGGACGGTTTCTGTTAACGTTCGACACGGCTTCGTCGGGCAGTCCAGCGATCTGCAAACCGAGATCGAATTGGTCGGACCAGAACCATGGAACTGCACTCAGCGCCTCGTTGGCACCAAGCGCGTTGCGAGCCGCCAGCCCGCCCTGCTCGAGCGCGCTGCGCCAGCTTTCCAGCCGAAGGCGACGGCCCCCAAAGAGTGGATGGAGAAACGAGCAACAATCGCCCGCGGCCAGTACGAACTCATTGGAAGTGCGCAGATGAGCGTCGACTTTGATGCCGTTGTCGACCTGTAATCCGGCACGCTGGGCGAGCTCGACATTGGGAATGGATCCGATGCCGGCCACAACGACATCGCAGGCTACCGAGCTGCCATCGTCGAGCGCTATTGAGAGCCCAAGCGCCAGAGAGTCGATACGCACAACGGCACGTTCGAGTCGTAGGTCGACTCCGGCGGTCAGGTGACGGTCGGCGACCTTGGCCGCAATGGCGGCAGGGACGGCGCGGGCCAGAACGCGAGGCGCGACCTCGATAATGGTGACGTGGCAGCCAAGCTCAGCGGCAACTGATGCGAGTTCCATGCCAATGAAACCGGCACCTATCACCCCGACTCTCTGGTTCGCAACGAGTAGTGGACGAAGGCGCAACAGATCATTCCAGGTGCGCAATACGCATGCATGCGAACCCCCGGGAACATCGAGTAGCCGAGCCCGCGCACCCGTAGCAAGAATGAGACGGTCGTACCCTAGCGAAATACCGCTCGCAACCTCGACGATTCTGGCGTCGAGGTGCACCGTCGTGGCCGCTGAGTCTGCAAGAAAGTCGATGCCGGACGCCTCGAACGTTTCGGCATCGACGGCCGGCGGCGGACCATCGCCAGACAGGTCGCTCCATGCTGCCTTCGACAGTGGTGGGCGTTCGTAGGGATAGAAACCCTCGTCGCCGATTAACGAGATGTGGCCGAGCCAACCCTCGGACCGCAGGGTCAGCGCAGCTCGGGCGCCGCATTCCCCAGCACCGACAACAACGATGCGCTCGTCTCGGTCGGACATGGTGTTCTCAACCGACGCCCAGAAACACGGCCCGGTCGTCGACTTTCACCGGGTATGTTCGCAAGTTCTCACAGATTGGTGCGCCCTTGCCCTCGCCAGTTCGAATATCGAAGCGACCGTTGTGCTTCGGACACTCGATGATGTTGCCCATGACCAGGCCATCGGCAAGTTTCACCTTCTCGTGCGTGCACAGGCCGTCGGTAGCATAGAAGTTGCCGTCTTCAGCCCGATGGACGGCATATTCATGCCCGGCGTGTGTAAAGGCAGCCACGTCCTCCTCGTCGATATCATCGACCTCGCACACCTTCACCCACGTACTCATCCGATTCGTCACTCCTTCGTCAACTAGCGGCCGAGCCTTGTTAATACATTAGGTCAAATGACCGACTCAGCCCGGAGCATCACGAGTCGGCTCGGAATCGGTCGAGCGTGCGGCGGTCACGTTTCGTTGGTCGGCCCGTGCCCCTATCTCGGGCGAAAATCGGTGCACCAACCTCAACGGGGTCGTAGACGGGGCTGTGATCAATCAAACACTCGGCCGCAACAGGCGCGCCGACTCGCTTGTCGATGATTAGAACCACCTCGACAATTCGTTCGCGCTGACCGACGCGGGTACGTACCCGATCACCAACTCGCACCATGGTCGACGCCTTGGCGCTTTTGTCGTTCACCTTTACGTGACCACCGTCGCATGCTTTGGCCGCGGCCGAGCGCGTGGGATGAAGCCGCACGGCGCATAACCATCGATCAACCCGTGTGGTTTCCACGCGCAACATCGTGGCAGCTCAAGAAGCGAACTGCCACGACGTTGTTGACTGGACCAGCACTCCCGCTAGTTGATCCGTTCCACCAACGCGTTCTGGCCCGAGCCAGCATTGAACAACGGTCCAGCTGAAACTACCAACTGCGCAACATCGGGTTCGGCAAGCACGGCCGTAAACCTGTCCATCTCAGCCATCGTGTCGGCGCCCGTCAACCAACCAACTTCGCCGTAGTTCCCGAACGTCGACGTACCAAACGCCGTGTTGAAGCCCTTACTAGCCAAGAGTGATTGGACCTGCACACCGAACGCCATCGCCTCGGCGATCTTGCCGTTGGCCATAGTGGCCACGGTCGATGCGTAGAACCGTTGAACCGTCGGCGTCAGTGACGACGACACAATGCTGGTGAGCGCATCGCTGGCCGGGCCAGCAAATAGCTCCGTCCCAGCACCCGCCGCCTCCATGTAGCCGGGGTCGCCGGCCAATTTGGTTGCCACGTCGTGAGCGTCAGCCAACGAGTCCATTCGACACGTCCAGCCGATTGAGCCCATGGGTTGGCCATACACGGTATTGAACACACTGATCGGCCGGCCAATGACCGCCGAGGCCTGCGCTGCGATGGTGACCGCGAACGCCATACCGTCCATCATTCGCTCGGGCCGGATGCTTGCGTTTCGTCGAAAGATATACATCGTCATTCTCCTTTTGGCGGAGCCGCGGATACGTCGTGATGCTCTGCGCTGTGGGCCCCTAGTGACACAGCACGTACAGTCACTGTGACGGTTCGCGCTTACAGGGTCTATGACGCGGATCACACACCGGGAGAGTCTTTTGGATGAACTAGGCGAGTTCGTGGCAGCGCGTGGTCGACGGGTGAACGTTGGAACCGGACAGGTCTTGTTCCACGAAGGCGACGCGTCGAAATCCGTCTATGCCTGCGTAACCGGGCGGGTCAACATCGTGATCAACACACCAACTGGCCGTGAATTACTGCTTGGTATGAAAACTCCAACACAGGCGTTTGGGGAACTCTCGGCTATCGATGGCGGGCGACGATCCGCAAGTGCCATTGCCATGGAACCGTCGACCGTTTCCCAGATGTCGAGCGACGATTTTCTCGACGAGCTTGCACAGGCCCCTCGCCTCGCCCTCGTGGTACTCCGAGAACTGTCGGGCCACCTTCGGATGCTCAACGCCCGCGTCTCGGCCCGAACGTCGGAGAACACCACCGAACGTGTGGCCCACCTCTTGATCGAATTGTCGACGAAATTTCGACGCCACGGTGTTGAAGAAGGTCGCTCGGAGTTGCCCATCACCCAGGACGAGGTTGCAGCCTGGGTCGGCTCGACCCGAGAGGCGGCAGCGCGTTCGTTGGCATCGCTTCGTAAGTGCGGAGTCATTGAAACCGGGCGACACAAGATTATCGTGTGTGACGAGTCGAGCCTCGTAGAGCTAGCCAGCCAGGCCGCAAATCACTGATATCCACATGCAATGAATGGCGCGGCCGTACGCTGTTACTCGTCACAAACGTGACCACAACGGGGAGGCACACTGAGCATGGCTCGCATCATCGACATTGAAGGCATAGGTCCGGCAAATCAGAAGAAGCTGGCGGCTGCTGGCATCAAGACCACCGACGGTCTACTCAAGGCCGCTGGCGCCGGCAAGGCCCGCAAAGTATTCGCAACCCAGACCGGAATTGCCGAGTCCAGCTTGCTCGAATGGGTCAACCGCGCCGACCTCTTCCGAGTCAAAGGGGTTGGCTCCCAATACTCCGATTTGCTCGAAGCGGCCGGTGTCGACTCGGCGGTCGAACTCGGCAAACGACGCGCCGACAACCTCACCAAGGCCATGGCCGAGGCCAACGCAAAAGGTAAGAAACGACTTGTTCGTCAGCTTCCGACCGAGAAGCAGGTGGCTACGTGGGTGGCTCACGCAAAGACCCTCGGCAAGGTCGTCACGCACTAGAATCTAGGCTGCTCGGGCAGTGGCTAGCCCCAGCAGTCCTTGGCGGCTGCGGCGGCTGCGTTCTCGACCTCATCGCTCAATCCGGAATTGTCGAAGACGCTCTCGACCCCCAACGCGGGGAGGTCGAGCCGTTCGTGAACGCCGGCGAACGTACAGCCCACGCGTGCCGACGGCTTGCCTTCAACGAGTAAACCGTCTCCGATCCAAGCTTCAACAGTGGTCAGCACGTACAAGTCCTCGACTAATGTGGGTCGGGGCTCAGGGGTATCTGCTCCCACATCGCATGAGCGCACCAGAATGAAATCGTCGATTGACTGCACGCTGCCGACACCGTTCGGAGCCGCAGCCAACCACCCTTGATACGCATCGCTGAGCCGTTGCGTGTCGGCCGGGTATCGGCCGCGTACGTGGGAGATTACACAGATCTTGTCGTCGACTTCTGTTACCACAATGCTCTCCGCCGACCAACCCGATGCGGCCTGCCATGCTGTTCGGGAGTCGAGGCGACCCGCCAATTGCAAGAAGGTCGACAGTGGGCCAGTAGCGAGATAGCCATAGGTGGATGGTCCGTCTACAGCGTCAGCGCCGGCAATTGGTGCCCGCAATGGTGAACCCTTGATGGAATGTTCAATGAGCGGAAACACGATCTGCTCCTCGCTCAATGGTGGACGGCGAAAGAGCTTGTCGAGTGCCTTGGACCCACCCTGAGCGCGTACCGAACCAACCATCAGCGAACCGAGTTGGTAGGGAGCACCTAAGCTCGCCAGTACTCCGGGCGGGATCTTGTCGTACGCGCCCGAGTCCGACAGCACTTGGCCCGAACGGCGAACTTCATCTTTGTCGGCACTAGAAAGCGACTCGAAATACTCGTCCTCAACCCACTCGGCATCGCCTTCGACAAGCGCCCGAACGGCAAAAGATCCGGCGTCGTTAGTGACCCCATTCCACATCTTGTTCAACTTAAAATGCTGGTCTTGGAGCGCGTGAGTCAGTTCGTGAACAATGGTCAGTCGAACGATGGGCGTCGTCGTCGTGCCACGTACCCACATCACCTTCTTGTCATCGTCGTAGTAGCCAAGCATCGTTGCCGACACGCCTTCGTCGGACTCGGCCTGATCGACAGACGGACCCGCCATGCCTCGGGCTCGTAACAAACCCTCCTGCATCGTCTCGGCATCCGGGTCACGAAGCCGACGACGGTTCGATGACACCAGCGCTACGAACTCGGCCTCCGGCAGAAAGTTCATGGTTACCGGGTGTTTGAACTGTAGCCCCCTGATCTGTTCGACTTGGCGGGCAAGCGGCTCAACACGCACATCCCAGGTCTTTGGATGCCGGTTGTCTGCCCGTCGCACAACGATGGTTGCAACGAAGAACACCGCAATGCACGCGACGACTGCAAGTCCCCAATCGAACTTCCACTGGCGAGACGGTTTGATGCTTCGAAGGGAAACCGAACCGGGCACATAGCGGTCCTGGGGCCGGGGAGGCGGCCATGCGGTGCGCTGTAGAGCGACGCTCTCAGTAGAGGTCATGACTGTTCATCGGCTGCTTCCGATACCAGGTAAAGGAAACCGCAACCGTACTGTGGGACGCAACGACGTTGGGGGCACACATGACCGTGGCAATTTCGTCATCGAAGACACTGCACGAAACGCACCCGGTAGCCCACGACGGCGCCGTCGATGCCGATGGCCACATTCTCGAACCACCCGACCTGTGGGAAAGCTACATCGACCCCCAGTTCCGGGACCGGGCATTACGCATCACCCTCGACGAGGACGGGTTAGAAGAACTCGAACTTGGCGGACAACGGTCAACCATGAGCCGCCGCGGATTTCCCTCGACCCTCGGCGCAATGGGGGCTCCCGATCTCGCCGCCATGCAACGCGACCCCGAACGCACCTATCTACGCGAGGCGCCGTACGGCTCAATGGACCCGCACGAGCGAATTGCCCTACTCGACGCCGAGAACATCGACATGGCCATTCTGTACACAACTGTTGGGTTGCTGTGGGAGGCCGAGATCACCGACCCGGCACTGTCCCAGGCGTACACCCGCGCCTACAACCGTTGGATCTGCGAATTCTGTGCCGACCAACCACGTTTGGTTCCTACCGCGCATCTCTCGCTGTCGGACCCTGTTGCTGCCGCTGCAGAGTTGGAACGAGCCGTGGGTGAGGGAGCCAAGGGCGGCTATGTGGCACCGTTCATGCACGACGGACGACCGCTCGGGCATCCGAGTAACAACCCGGTCTTTGCAGCCGCGCAGGCTCTTGGTGTGCCCCTCGCCCTGCACCCAACGTTCGAGCCCCAATGGACAAAAGGCACACGAATGGGTAGCTGGGAACACGTGAAGCAGCTTCGGTTGTTGGCATCCGTCCAGGCATCTGACGGTGTGCGCCATCAGTTCACCACCTTGTTCGACTACGGGGTATTCGATCAATTTCCAGAGTTGAAGTTTCTGGTACTGGAGTCCGGTGGTGGCTGGATCGGCTACTGGCTCGACCGTATCGACGCTGTATACGGCCACACCTTCATTGGGGAACGGGTGCCGCTCAAGCACAAACCGAGCGACTATTTCCGTGAGCAGATCTGGATCAGTTGCGATCCCGACGAGCGCATGATCCCGTCACTGGCGGCGCGTTACGGCGTCGACCGGTTTTTGTGGGCGTCCGACTTTCCCCATGCCGACCACACACCCGAGTACATCCACGACCTCAACGAACTCGTCGATGCCTTCCCCGCGAACGAACGGCGACGCTTCGTCGGCGACAACGCCCGCAAACTGTTCGGCCTACCAGCCGGCAGGCCGACCTAGCGCTGCAATGCTGGCTTACCTCATCGATACCTGACGGCGGCGCCTCACAAGAATCATTGCTGCACCAACTACGATCAGACCGACAGCAACCTGAAGCAGTTGGGTGACGGCGGCACCTGTGGTCGGCAGCTTGGCGCCCACCATCAGACTGGCAACAGCTTCGTTCGAATCGGGGTCAAAATCGTTGACGGATCCCTCGACCCTTGCCATGTTCTTGACGAGGCCGGCCGACACTACCTTGGCATCGAGTTCCATCGTAAGTACAGCGCCGACGGCAACGAGACCAATCGACCATCGGCCCGTCCCTTCGTCGAAGCTACCGGTGCTCGGACGTGCGGCTACGAATCGGAGCGCCGAGTTGAGTTCGTCGATGGCAGCAACAGCGTCCGCTTCGTCGGGCCCCGCGTTGGTCACCGTGATCGTGTAGGTAATGACGTCGCCAACACGAGCACTCGACCTGTTCGCTACCTTCGTGAGTTGGAGGTCGGCAACCCGATTGACTTGGACCGTGGCTTGGGCCGTGTTCGATCCAATGGATGCATCCGTCGTAGTCGAACCCACAGTCGCAGTGTTTGTGAGCAAGCCGGTACCGATGACCTTTGCCCGTACTGTCACCCGCACGACCTGACCAACGGCCAACGTGCCGGGCGAACAAGACACTGAGGCTGCAACGACGGTGCACAACCCGGTATCTGACATCGCGGTCATGATGCTCAGCCCCGCTGGCAAAGCATCGGTGATCACCACTTGTTCAGCAGTTGATGGACCATTGTTGATGACCACAATTTCGAAGTCCGCCGGCGTGTTCCAGCGTGCGGTGGCCGGACCGGTCTTCGTGAGAACCAAGTCGGCTTGGCGGGTAACCGTCACGGTTGATTCGACGGCATGATCAGTGTTGTCTGGGTCCGCAGTGCCGGTCGTGACAGTGGCGTTGTTCGACAGTGAACCGCTGGCCATCGACGCTGACACCATGCCCGCAACCACAAGCGTTTGCGACCCGACATCTAGGTCGCCAATGGCACACGGCAAGGCGGTGCAACCAGCTGTACCCGTAACTGCCGTCAGGGTAAACCCGGCCGGCAGCACATCGGCGATCACGACGCTACGGGCAACCGATGGTCCGGCATTCGACACGGTGATCGTCCAAGAGAGTTGCTCGCCGGCTACGACCGCTGATCGATCTGGAGTTTTGGTTATCGATATGTCGGCACTCGTCGCAACGTCGGAGGTACCTGTCGAGGAGTGATCGGCGGGCGTGGGGTCAGTTGTTGGTGATGTAACGGTCGCCGTGTTGGCCATGGGTCCTACAGCCGCGTTCGCGACAATGGTTCCCGACACAACAACGGTGACCGCTGTGGCGGCGGGCACGACACCAAGCGCACACGACAGCGTCGGAGTCATCGAGCACGTTCCCCCAGGCCACGATGCCGACACTGCCCCGAAACCAGAAGGCAGGGTGTCGTTGACGACCACGTCCTGAGCGTCGGATGATCCGAAGTTTGTGATCACGATGGTCCACGTTGAGGCCGACCCTGCAACCGACGGTATCCCGGTCTTGGCAATTCGCAGGTCGGCTTCTTGCGTGACCGTCGATGTCACGGTGGTGGTGTTGTCGTCGGGGTTGGCATCGTTCGTGGTACTGGTGACCGTGGCATCGTTAACGAGTGATGTACCCAGGTACGACGCATTGACGACTGCTGTGATCACCACCGAGGTGGCGGTGCCGTGAACGACAGTGCCGAGCTCGCACGTCAGGTCAGCGCCGCTCAAGGTGCACGACGACGCCGGCGTCCACGTCACGTTATGGAGCGCGGCGATGGGGAGATGATCCACGAGCCTCACGTCTTGAGCGTCGCTCGAACCCGCATTTTCGACCGTGACAGTCCAATCCACTCCGCCACCAGCCATGCTCACCGACGCCGACTTCGATACACGCAAGTCTGCAACCGTCACAACGTCAATCGACGCCACTGCTGTCTGATTGAGCGGCGACGGGTCCGGGGTGTCACTGGTGATCTGGACGGTATTGGTCATGAGTTCACTTGCCGCGTTGGCATCGATCAAGCCGTGTACAACAACGGTGAAAGAGCCAACCTGGACGGCGGGCAGGGCACAGGGCAGAGCCGTGCACCCGGTCGTTCCGTCGACCGACAGCATCGTGAATCCCACCGGGAGCGTGTCGAGAATTTGGACGTTTCGAGCAACCGAAGGGCCAGAGTTCGACAGCGTGATGAGCCAGTCAAGCGGTTCACCTGCCACCGCAGGGTTCGGTGAACCAACCTTGGTCACGTGCAAGTCGGCCGACGTCGAAACATCCAACGTCGCCGAGGAACTGTCGGGATGAATGTTCGAACCCTGGGAGTGGGATGCAACGACGGCGGCCGTGTTCGAGAGGTCTGTTAATTGCTCGGCGCTCACTCGACCAACCACAACTATAGTCACGGCCGAGCCGGCTTGGATTGTGTCGGTCTGGCACGACAACGAGCTCGGCGACCAGATGCAGGACCCTTGGGAGCTACTGACGCCTGTTGCGATGAAACCAGACGGCAACGTGTCGCTGATATCGGCCGATTGGCTATCGGATGGGCCAAAGTTGTCGATCACAATCGTCCAGGTCGCTGTTTCACCGGCGGCTATCGACGCCGGTGAGACAGACTTTGCTGCCGCAAGGTCAGCAATTCGCTCGACCAACGCTCCCGCGTCGGAGCTGTTGTCGGCTGGGTCGTCCGGCGTAATCGTCGACACCGTTGCCGTGTTGGAAATGGAGGTGCCGTCGATGACCCACGGCTCGACGCCAAGATCGAGCTCGATAACGACGTTGCCGCCTACGACGATGTCACCGAGCGAGCACGAAACAAGAGGGCCGACGCCGTTGCATGCCCCGGAAGAACCCGTGAGCGCCGCCGACACGAACCACAACCCGACCGGCAGTACGTCGGACACGCTGACCGCTTCGGCAGTCGAAGGTCCGGCGTTCGAGACAGTGAGCGTCCAACGCGATGTTTGCCCCGCGACCGGCGCTACGACTGGCGCAACCTTGTCGATCGAGACAGCCGACCGCCGCTCGACGGTGACGACGTGGGTGTCAGAGTTGTTACTCGGTTGGTCATCGGGCGTGGCACTCTCCACGTGGGCCACGTTAGGAACGGGACCCGCGGAATGCGCCGAATCGATCGCTACCGTGATCACGATAGTGAGGGTGCCAAGGGGCAGCGTGGCGAAGTCGCACACCAACTCTGTTGTCGTAGATGCCGCGCAGTCGCCGGGATGATCGGTGCTTACTAGAGTCATACCGGCGGGTAGCGCGTCCCGAATGCGGACGGCATTGGCGACCGAAGGACCGTTGTTTGCCAGTGCGATTGTGTACGTCGTCGAGGTCCCGGCTGTGGCAGTTGTCGGGCCGGCTTTGGTGACGGCGAGGTCGGCGCGAGTCGTGAGGGCCGCGGTCGCTGCTGCGGTGTTGTTAGTGAGGTCCGGGTCATCAGCACTGGCGACCGACACCGTGTTCTCATCCCCGGCCGAGGCGGTCGATGCCACCATCGCCGAAATCGTGATCGTGCGGATTTCATTCAGCGCCATCGTTGGCCACGCGCACGAAACAACCGCAGTTCCACTACAGCCGTTGGCACCACCGAGCACGACCGTGCTGGCGTCGATGAATGACGGCAGGACGTCGGTAAGGGTCACGGAGTGAGCATCAGACGGCCCGTTGTTAGTGACGATGACGGTGTAGGAAACCGGCTCACCCGCAACCAACGGATTGTGATCGATCAGTTTCGTGACGGTGAGGTCAGCACGTGGTTGTGCTGGTGTCGACGTGGACGCGGTGTCCGGGAGCGATCCGCCGGGTTGAGCAGTAGTTGAAGTGACGGTTGCGGTGTTGTCGATCGCTGCCGTATTCGAAGGATCAACGTTAACATCAACCAGGATCGTGACGGTTGCGCCCGGCGGCACGTCGCCCAAGGCGCACGACACGTTTGGAGCCACGACACAGCTACCTGCGGTCGCAGCCGCGTTCACTGCTGTCAGCGACGCCGCAAGCGGGTCGGTCACGATTACGTCCCGAGCCGTGGATGGACCGCTGTTGGTCACGGTTAAGCGGTAGCGGCCAGGCGTTCCCGGAATGAGCGGCGTGGTGACTGCAGTCTTGGTGATGCCCACGTCGGCCCGTGCCTCGAGCGTGGTGGTCACAGACGGCTTGTTGTTGCTGGCGTCGGGGTCAAACGTTAGTGACGTGACACTCGCTATGTTCTTCGCGGGCGCAAGCATCGCCGGATCCGTATCGACCGTGAGAGTGACCGTTACCGAACCGCCGGCGGGGACCGTTCCCATGAAACAGGTGACGACAGTTCCGCGCACGCATGTGCCCGCGGTCGAGCTAACAGCCAAGGCCGTGAGGCCAATCGGCAACGGATCTGACAGGGTGACAGCCTGGGCATCTGAGGGGCCTGGGTTGGAAACAACGATGGTGTAGGTGATGGGCTCACCAGCAACTGCGATGGCTGGCGACGCTGTCTTAGTAGCCGAGACATCAGCGACAGCGTCGACCGAAACGGCGACCGAACCCCGGTTGTTGGCGATGTCTGGATCCGCGACGGGCGATGTCGCCGTGGCGGTGTTGCTCACTACGGTGCCAGCGGCTACGTCGGAGCGAACCGCAACGCTGAACACACGTGTCGTCGAGGTGCCGGCAACAAGCGTGCCGACCGAACACGTGACCGTTGCGGCCGTCTCCGTGCAACCCGCAGGTAGAGACACAACGCTCAGTCCTGCGGGAAGAGGGTCTGTCACGGAGACGGCGGTTGCATCGGAAGGTCCGGCGTTGGACACGGCAACCGTGTACTCGAAGGTCTCACCGGCAATCGGCATCGCCGACGAAGCCGACTTCGCGACCGAAAGATCGGCGCTTGTGGCGACTACCGCCGTTCCGGTGGCGCTGTTGTCACTCGGGTCAGGGTCGGGGGTCGATGTCGTAACGGTTGCCGTGTTGGTGAGCGTGGTTGCCGTGAACGACGACACAATCGAGCCCGTGATTGTTACTGTGGCCAAAGCCCCTGGTGCAAGCGCACCGAGCACGCATGGCACAGCCGAACAACCTCCCTGGCTCGAAGAAATAGAATTCGGTACGAAGGCGGCAGGTAGCGAATCGCTGACCGTCACGCCCTGAGCCGTCGACGGCCCGTCGTTGGTTGCGGTAATCGTCCATGTCAACGTTGCGCCTGTGACCGCTGAGCCGATTGCGGTCTTGGTGAGGCGTACATCGGCTGACTGACGCACATCGGTCAACGCATGAACAGTGTTGTCGGAGACGTCAGGATCCGTGATCACTGCGAAGACGGAGGCCACGTTGTCGAGGACATCAACACCGGCAACATGGGTCGGGTCAAGCTGGCCCCGTACGGTGATTGTGGCGGTCGCGCCCACCGGGAATACGTCGGGAGTCAGACCGCATTCGACCTGCGAGGCGCTGATGGTGCACGAACCCGACGGTGTAGACGCCGTGATCGTGGCCGGGATGACACCGGCAGGCAGATCATCGACCATCCGCACCGAGCCAGAGACCGACGGCCCGTCATTGCTCACCAGAATGGTCCAGGTAACGAAGTCGCCGGCGATGGCGGGGTCGGGCAAGGCAGTCTTCGACAACCGGATGTTGGCACGTTTGATCGATGTGTCAGAAGCGGTGGACGAGTTGGTCCCGGTACTTCCTGCGGGTTCAGGGGTAGCGGCGCTGACCGTGGCCGTGTTCGACAACAATCCAGTGAACGTCGACGCCAAAATTCCCGTGAGCGTGATGGTTCTGGAGGCGCCGACGGGCAGCGAAGCAATGGTGCACGTCACCGTGGTGGTGCCGCTGCACGAACCTGGCGTCACCGTGGCGCTCGTGAGGGTTACGCCGGTTGGCACGACATCGGATACTGAAACCGACGCCGCGTCGGATGGTCCGGCGTTGGACACAACCAGAGTCCATGTCACGGGGGAGCCTGCGACGACCGGAGATGTTGTCAGTGCTTTTGCGATGGCAAGATCGGCTTGAGCGCCGATCGTTACCGGCGCCGTGGCAGTAGCTGGTGTGGGGTCGGGTGTGCTGCTCGAAGCCGACGCGTTGTTGGTCATCGTCGAGGCCGGCGTCGCCGACGGATCGACATGGGCAACGACGGTAAACGTTGTCGTTTCGCCGCTGGCGAGGTTCGGGAAATCACATGTCACCAAGCCGCTCGAATCGCCGCAGCTCGCCGAGCTGGATACGAAGGTCAACCCGAGAGGCAACACATCGTAGACCGCCGGGCCCACGGCCGAGGATGGGCCAGCGTTTGTGAGTACGAAGCTATACGTGACGTTTGTTCCAGCTACGACAGTTCCGGCTGAAGCCGTCTTCGTCAACGTCAGGTCGGCTCGCCGACCAACAGTTGTAACTGCGGTCGTCGTGTTGTCAGACGGGTTCGGGTCGGTCGTCGTCGATGCCACCGACGCGGTGTTGGACAAGATGCCAGCTGGAAGGTCAGCCGACAAGGCGACCGTGATCGTGAAAGCTGCCGATGAACTGGCGAGTATCGACCCAACCGGACAATCGACGCGTTGTCGGGTGCCGACAAGCGTCACCGTGCAACCGGTTGCTGTCACGACAGATACGTCCGCTGGCAGTAGGTCGGAAACGACGACTCCGGTGGCCGTTGATGGGCCGGCGTTCGCTACGCCGAGCGCAACGGTTGTATTTGTGCCCGCCGTAGGTGATGACGAACCCCACGACTTCGAGACGGTGAGATCGGCTGCGGTTGTTACGGTCGCGGCGGCAGTTGCTGAGTTGTTCGCGGTGTCAGGGTCACCGGCTGCTGAGACGGTTGCGGTGTTGGCATCCACCGCAGTAGCGGTCGATGCCACCGTTCCCGTGATGGTCACCGTTGGCGACGCGCCGACAGCGACGCTCGACCAAGTACACGTGACTATCTGTAGAACCACGTTGCATGATCCACCGCCGGTCGCTGTGGCGCTAGCGATGGTGATGTTGGCGGGAACTGGATCACTCATCGTTGCAGTGGCCGAGTTGGATGGTCCAAAGTTATTGAGCGCGAGGTTGTACACGACGGCTTCGCCTGCGACGAGCGGGTTGTGATCGACGGCCTTGGTCAGGACAAGGTCGGGTACGACCGAGATGGGCGCGGTGACCGAGGCCGAATCGGTTTGGTGGCCGGCGGGCTGGGTCGACACGGTGGTGACAGCGACGCTGTTGTCGAGACTGCCTGTAGCCGCTGCGTCGAGCGTGGCGGTAACCAGGATGACGGCGGTGGCACCCGGAGCAAGGTCGCCAATGGCGCAGGTCAACAACGATCCAACCGGCACCGCACACGAGCCCACAGATGTCGTCGCCGATGCTGCGCTCACCGTGCCCGGCAGGGTGTCGGTCACCGAGATAGAACTGGCGACGCTTGGGCCACTGTTGGTTGCTTCCACCTGCCATGTCACTGGAGCGCCAGCTATAACCGGAGACGTAACGACGCGTTTGGTAACAGTGACGTCGGCCACCGGCGCAACCGGGGAGGTCAGCGCGGTGGAATTGTTGGCCGAACTTGAGTCGGCAGTGGCGGCCGAAACAGATGCCGAGTTCACCAAAGAGTTCACAAGCCGAGCGTCAACGGAACCGGCAATCGTAAGGATCGCAGTAGCACCTACAGCAAGGGTCGGGAACGAACATGACACCGACGCAAGGACGCACGATCCAGACGGCGATGAAATACCAGTAGCAGTAAAACCTGATGGCAGGTCGTCGGTAACACTGACGGACACCGCGTCGGACGGGCCAGCGTTAGAGACGGTCAACGTGTAGGTTCCCGATTGTCCCGGAACCAACGGGGAAGGTGTAACGGACTTCACGATAGACAGGTCAGCGCTGGGAGCAAGCGGCGTGGTGGCTGTGGCCGAGTTGTCCGATGCATCAGGGTCGTTGGTCGACGACATAATACTGACGGTGTTACCGACTGCAGCCGTCGCGCTGCTGACTACGGTCGCGGCGATGGACACCGTCGCCGAGGCGCCAACTCCAAGGGTGCCGATTGCGCAGCTGACGGTTGCACCCAACGTGCAGCTTCCGAGTGACGACGTGGCGGCTGTAGCCGTCAGTCCCGCTGGCATGGGGTCCGAGATCTCGACCGCCTGAGCATCCGATGGGCCATCGTTGGTAGCGATGATGGTGTACGTGACCGAACCTCCCGGCACCACCGGGTAGGGAGTCGCCGATTTCGTGATGCGAAGATCGGCTCGTGTCAGAAGCGATCCCACGGTTGTGCTTTGGTTGTTCGACGGGTTCGGGTCAGTCACAGCTGAGGCGATCGACGCTGTGTTGGACAACGCGCTTCCGGCGATTCCACCCACCGGTACTCGAACCGTAATTATCCGGTTCACTGGTCCCGAGCCCGCTGTCTTGGTGCCGATGATGCAGTTGATTGTGCCCGCAACGTTGGTGCAACCGGGCGATAGTGAGACAACGACGAGTCCTGCCGGTAACGGGTCGGTGATCGACACGCTGGTTGCATCCGAAGGACCCGCATTGACCACCGACAGCGTGTAAGTGAAGGTTTCACCGGCAACCGGAGTGGCGGTACTTGCCGTCTTGGTTACCGAGAGGTCGGCCTCACGTGCGACTGGAGCAGCAGTGGTGACTGAGTTGTTGGCGATATCGGGGTCTGGGGTTGTCGATGTCGACGTTGCCGTGTTCGACATCGACGCTGCCGCGAATGAGGCTGACACGGTGCCCACTACGGTGACCGTTGCGGAGCTGTTTGGCGGCACGGAACCAAGTGCGCACGGCAGTGCCGAACACGATCCTTGGGTCGACGAGATCGACGTGGTCGTGAAGCCGGCCGGAAGAGAATCGGCAACGGTGACTCCCCTTGCCGTTGATGGGCCGTCGTTCGTTGCGGTGATAGTCCACGTGAGCGGACCGCCAGCAACGACACCCGGAGATGCGGACTTGGCCAGGTGAACATCAGCCAGAGCTACGACGTCACTGAGTACCGTAACGGTGTTGTTCGCTGAATCGGGATCGGCGACGGAACCCGAGACCGATGCCGTGTTGGCTAGTACATCGATACCGGTTCCGTGGCCGGGATCAATGCGACCCGACACGCTCACGGTGACGACGGATCCAACGGCGATGACAGCCGGTGTTACATCACAGGTAACCATCGACCCAACCACGGCGCAAGCGCCGGACAACGTCGATGCGACAATCGAACTAGGGATGATGCCTGGTGGGAGCGCGTCGACAATCTGGATGTCGCGCGCAACCGAAGGCCCATCGTTCCCGACCTGTACCGTCCATGTGACCTCGTCGCCCGCTATTGCCGGATCAGGAACGATCGTCTTGGAAACCCACAGATCGGACTGCTGGACCACCACTACCGCGGCCTCGGCCAAGTCATCGATTGTATTGATGAGCGGGGTAGTCGAGGTGGCCGACGCAGTGTTGGTACGACTACCTGCGGCCGCTGCCGAATCGACGTGGGTCGAGATGGTAATGACTGTAGGGGCGCCTCTCGCGATAACGGTTCCGAGCAAGCACGTGACCGTGGCACCGACAAACGAACACGACGACGGCAGGACCGAGTCGATGATCACATCAGCCGGGACGACGTCGGTAAGAACAACACCAGTGGCATCGGCTGGGCCGTTGTTAACAACAGTGACCGAGTACTCGATGGGGGCCCCGGCCGCGACTTGGGCAACGCTGGCGGTCTTGGTAACCGCCAGGTCGGCCTGGCGGTCAACAGGCGCTATAACCGACGCCGAGTTCGGTGCAGTCGCACCGGCCGGCTCAGGTGTTGCCGCACTGATCGTTACGGTGTTCGCAATACTGCCCGACGCTCCCGATGCGACTCTGGCGACAATGGAGATGGTCGCGGTGGCACCGTCCGGCAAGGTAGGAATTGAACATGCGACAGTCGTGGAACCGGTGCACGAACCAAGTGACGACGAGACCGATATAAGCGTGACACCTGCTGGGAGTACGTCGGTAATCGCCACGGTTTGAGCGTCCGATGGTCCGGCGTTAGTGGCTGTGAGTGTCCAGGTGAGCATACCTCCGGCCGACACGGTTGCGGGGCTGACCGCCTTCGCGATGCCCACGTCGGCTCGGGCCGATACGGTAACGGGTGCCGTTGCGACCGCTGGCGTAGGGTCTGGTGTAGCGCTCGATGCTGAAGCGTTATTCGTGAGGACCGTACCCGCAGCGACATCGGACCCGACGTGGGCAACGATGCTGATGGATGCCGATGCACCGGGTGCCAAGTCGCCGAGTGAGCATGAAACGTTGCCGGAGGAATCGACACACGCCGGCGAGCCCGAGACAAATGACAGCCCGACAGGAAGTAGGTCGTTGGCCGAAGCTGCTGTGGCGCTCGACGGCCCGTTGTTCGTAATGGTCAGCGTGTAGTTGACATTGGTACCGGCAACCGCTGGAGTGGGCGAGACAGATTTCGTAATGGCCAAGTCGGCAACGCGGGTAACGGTGAGAACTGCGGTCGCACTGTTGTCCGAAGGGTTCGGGTCACCAGTAGTCGACGATGCATCGGCGGTGTTGCTCAGGGCCCCTGCCGCAAGTTCGGCGCCAAGCCTCACGGTCACCACTGCTGTCGCCGAGCCGGACGCCGACAATGATCCGAGCGCACATGTGACTTCAATTCGGAGACCCACAGGCGTGGTCGTGCACCCCGGCGCCGAGACAACCGTTACGCCTTCAGGCAGTAGATCGCTGACCGACACTGCTGCCGCGGTCGACGGGCCTGCGTTATGTGCGCCGATAGTCACGGTCGTGGTGTTACCCGCTATGCCTGAGCTGGCGGCCCACGTTTTTGTTGCCGAGACGTCGGCGACAGTCGTGACTGTTGCCAGCGCCGTTGCCAAGTTGTTCGACGTGTCCGGATCACCAGCAGTCGCGACCGACGCGGTGTTGGTGTCAAGGCTCGTGGCAGTCGCCGCCACGATCCCGACAATGAGGATCGAGGGTGACGCACCGGGAAGAATCGATGGCCACGAGCAGGAAACCATCTGAAGCACAATGCCACATGTACCGCCCGCTGTTGGTGTCGCCGACGTGATCGAAATATTGCTCGGCACGGAATCGGTGATGGTAGAGGTCCCCGAAGCCGACGGGCCGTTGTTCGTGATTGTCAGCAGGTATTGGAGGCCCTCGCCCGCGACTACCGGGTTGTGGTCGACGCTTTTGGTGAGCTGTAAGTCGGGGACAATGCTCAGTACCGATGTGGCTGAGGCCATGTCGGTCTGGTGGCCCACTGGTTGAGGGGTTGTCGTCGTGACGGTGGCGCTGTTGACGATTGAACCAGTAGCTGTGGCCGCAACAGTCCCTGTAAGGGTTATGAGCGATGAAGCCCCTGGCGCGAGGTCACCAATACTGCAAACGAGCGAACCGGACGACGGGGTCCCACATGATCCGATACTTGCCGTAGCCGAGGCAGCGCTGACCGAGCCGGGGAGGGTGTCGGTAACTGATACGGCACGGGCCACGCTCGGACCGAGGTTCGAAACTTCGACCTCCCATGTCACTGACTGACCAGCAATCGCAGGTGGGCTCAGCAGCCGTTTCGTGATCGTCACGTCGGCCAGCGGGGCGACCGGCGTCGTCAGCGTCGTGGAGTTATTCGCCGAGACTGGGTCAACCGTAACGGCGCTGACACTGGCGGTATTGGCCAGCGACGTCGTCATTCGGGCATCCACTGATCCGACAATGGTCACGAGTGCAGTGGCTGAATTTGCTAGCGACGCAAGGGTGCAGGTGACCGAGGCGAGAACGCATGAGCCGCTCGGAGTCGACACGCTGGTGGGCGTGAAACCCGACGGCACGAGATCCGTGATGGTCAACGACGAAGCGTCGGACGGTCCAGCATTCGTGACGGTCAAGGTGTAAGTACCCGAAGCACCCGGCACCAGCGGTGATGGCGTTGCTGATTTGGTGATGGAGAGGTTGGCCCGACGAACAACCGGTGTCGCCACTGACGCCGAGTTGTTGGCTGGCGACTGGTCGGCCGTCGATGCAGCAGCACTTGCCGAGTTCGACAGCGTCGAACCGTCAGCCGCGCTAGCGGCCAACAGAGCAATAATGGTGACCGGAACGGTGGAACCGACAGGTACCATGCCAAGAGCGCAGGTAATTGTCGTACTACCCGTGCATGTTCCGCTGGGCCACGAGGCGCTCACGATCGTTACTCCAGCCGGAAGCGGATCATTGAGCACCACGTCGGTTGCTGCGTTCGGTCCGGCATTCGCGACGTTGACCGTCCAGGTGACATTCGACCCCGCGACCGCAGGCGACGGCAACGCCGACTTGGTCACCGAAACGTCGGCGAACGCAGGTACGGGAGTCACTACGGTATTTCCGGTGAACGCGAAGTCTTTGTTTATGGTGCGGGCGCGGTAGCTCAGCCTGGGGGTGTTCGAGACCGACGTGCCGGCGGCGGCAAGATCTACCGTCGTACGGAACGTCACCGTGAACAGCTCGTTCGGACCAATCGAGCCACCTTGCGTGGCCGATGCTCCCGTACCGACGCGTGCGATCACGGTCCTACTGCCGGCGTTATATTCGGCCTGGTCGTCACCAGCGGCGTCGGTCTTGACGCCAAGTATGGCGCCAGCCGTATAGGTAATTGATCCAGGCACAAGCGTCACACCGACTGGGAGGACATCGGTCAGGACGGAACGATCGGCAGGATCCAGGCCGGTGTTCTGCATAGAAATCGAATACTCGAGCACGTCGCCGGGAAGAGCCGTTCCGCCGTTGAGATCCACGACGGTTTTGGTGACCGCCGGGAAGGCTGGCGCATACAGGTCGACAGCAAATGTGAATACGCCGGGATAGTAGGCATCACCAGTTGTTATTGCACGGATAGTTGCCGAGGTTGCATTATTCGGCAGAATGCCACTCGTGTTGACTTCGTCAATATCTAAAGACAACGTGTTGATGTTGGCTGGGCCTTGACCGGGTTGCGCCGCGCCGCCGTCGGAAATAGTCGAGTTGAAGAAGTTTCCGGCAGGGTTGGCGGCATCATTGACAGTCGCAAATGTGGTCCCGGCCAGGTTGTTGGACAGCTGCAACTGATCACCGGGTATGCCAAGATCACCCTCGTACGCCATTACGCCAAGCTCACTGTTAACTGTACCTAGAGGCGGAGCAAGGAACCCGGACACAGCAATGTCGACGGTTTCTGTACCTCGAACCTGAGCAAACCCATCGAACACCGTCAAGCTGCGGACCGGTAACGCAGGGTTCGTATACACGACCACAAGGCCCCAGCCGCCATAGTACCCGGCACCCAGATCGAGTTGAGCGTCCGCTCCCCAGTACGCGCCGTTACCACCGGCGACAATCAGGCTTGTCACGTCGGAGAAGGCGTGATACGCGCCACCCAACGCCATGACACGACTGGCCGTACGAGTACTATATCCCCCACTTGGTGCTTTAAATTTGATTTGATTGCGCGTACTTGAATTGGAAAATCCACCCCAATACAGCCCGGCCCATTGCACCGTGGAACCTGCGGGCATTGCCAAGGTCGACCTCGACGAGCTCGTCGTCGTCGAGTCGGTATCAGCGTCCAGACGCACCATGTTGAACTGCCCGTTATGACTCGAAGCGGCACCGGCCAAGGCCGCCGTACACGACGCCGACGCCGGACAGGTAACAAGCGAGTTACCGATCATGTCTATCGCGCCCGTGTCATTCGTTGAATAGGCGGCCGCGAACGGCGCAATGATTGCGGCAGCCGTCGGCTCAGCAAACCCAACAACCAGGCCCGACGCAATAAGCATCACAGAGCTAACGGTGGTGAACAATCGACGAGCGGAGAACGCTTTGAAGCAAACCATGCTTGTGCTATGTCGGCAGCAACAACCGCCAAATGAGGGATTCTGAACTGTCGTGCGATGCGGCAGTGCCCCTCTAGCGACCCGGCATTGATCGTCCGAATCCCAGGACCAACTCAACAGTGGAACGGGTTAGCGTGCCGTCGGGTTCTAGGCCATTATTTTCTTGGAAATGTCGGATGGCGTCTCGCGTCATGTGACCGTACACACCGGACTCGGTTCCAATGTCGTATCCCAGTCGTTGCAGTATGAGCTGTACAGCGTCGTAACGCCCGATGTCTATTGGCTTCGCAGCCAATTGTACCGCCATGGTGGCCTCCAACGCTTGAGCTATTGCGGGGTCAACCCGCACCAATTCGGACAAGTTTTCTTGACTAGGGGGTACAACCATGACGAGACGTCACAGCCGCGTGCAGCTGTCGGCTGCCGAGAGTCGCGAAGACAAGCCCAAAGTGGACTGTGCAGCCAACGACGGCGCTATCGACCCGGGTGATACACCCTGGGCGAGTAGGCAGGCGACAATACCGGCACCGTAGGGAGCGGCAAACGAGGTTCCGCTGACGTACACAGGCCTCAGACCGCCACCAACATCGGGGTAATTGACAACGATCTGGTCACCCGGCGCACGTGCGGTCATGTTGTTGCCGGTGTTCGAAAAGGAGGCGAGGGCGGTTTGTGGTGCCGCTTGGTAGAACGCACCTAGCGTTGCACCAACACCTACGACGCTGCGGCCAAGCACCGGGTCGCCCCCGAATGCGGCCGGGTAACTCGCAGCCGCCGTGCTGTCGTTCCCGGCTGCAGCAACAAGAATCGACTTCACCTCGCCATTAGCCTGCGTCGCGAACTTCACGGCTTCGTACAAAGCCGTGGGGAAGCTGCACGAGTACATGCCAGCCGACAGGTTGATGACCGGATAGTCGTGTGTGTACAACCAGTCAATGACAGCGGCCTCCGTGAGGAACCCGGTGTCGAGCGTGAGGTCATACGCGTGAATTGTGGCCCCAGGGGCTAGGCGCTTGGCGACGTCGCTGACTCCCACGATGTGGCCAGGAACCGGGGACGATGCCGAAGTCGCGTTGGGCGCAGTCATAAGCTGCACGCCTGTCGGCATGCCTGCCTGACCGTTGACTGGGGAGCCGGTGTCGAGGAGAGCAATGTGAACGCCACCGCCAACAGTCCGGTCAGACGGTGCTGGCGGTGGCGATGATGCTGGGGTCGGAGGGGTAACCGACCAAAAGATGTGCGGAGCTGGCAAGAAAAGCCAGTTCTTCTCGATCGACGTGAACCCCGCGTTCTTGACGAGCGAGTCGGCCATTTTCCCTGCGCTCTTGCCGAACTTGTTCAACGTTGCTTGCGATGGTCGAACCTCGAGCCACCGGCCTTGTCCCACTCTGTTGACCACGGCATCTGGCGCAACTCCAAGAAGTTTGCCGACCTCAGCCTCGTCAACGAGAAGCGAACGTTCGTCATAATACGCTGGCTGACTTGGCGTGCTGCACGCCCCAGCGGTAGCGGAACCGGTTCGCTCGGCCAGCCATGAGGCCACAGTTGGTTCACCGTTCGAAGCTGCTGCCGACACAGGGTGTGACAGCCCAGCCAGGCACACGAGAACAAGTGCGGGTACTAGAACCCGGTGCGATATCCGACGCATAGTTGTGATTCCTTCGATCTTGAGATGCTGTTTCATCTCTCCATCCCGCAGGAATCACCTAGATACAAAGAATTCCGAGAAACCTTGGCGGCTACCATGACGAAATGGCTGCGGAGGTCGAACCACAATGGACCTATGCATCGACGGCGTTGGTCGATCTCATAGAGCAGACCGAGCGCGACCCGGCGAGAATGGCTCCGGTAATTGACGAGCTTCTCAATCACGCAATCTCCAGCAATGACAAAGCCGCCCATCTCATCTGCCTCACAGCCCAGAGCCTTGGGTGGCGTTCTGCCGGCAAATTTTTCCAGGCCTACCGCCTCTTGACGCAGGCGCACTTGCTAGCGCATGAACTCGGCGATACCAGCCTGATCGAACTCGTCGGCGTGCACATGGTTCCCGTGCTTGTGCATCGAGGTCAGACCGATGAAGCACTGCAGCAACTCGATGACTTGACGAAAATTGCGCGCACTGAAAGCTCGGTAACAATCAGTCGGCTCCGGGCCACCGTCCTCTATAGCGCTGGTCGAATGGTCGAAGCCCGCGATGCTTTTACCGTTCTCATCGACGAACTCGACGACGACGTGTCCCGAGCGAAGGCAATCGCCAATAGGGGCACCATTTACCTTGAGTTGGGCAACCCAACCGCCGCGATCGCCGACCTCGTGCAGGCCGGCCATCTTTTCCAGGTCGCGGGGCATACGGTCGAGGCTGCTCGTGTTCTTCACAACACCGGGCACGCCCATGCACGTGCCGGTGCTATCGCTCTGGCCCTCTCCTGCTTTCACGAGGCTGCGCTTTCAGAGACGACGGCGGGATACAACCTCGGCGTCGGTCAGCTCGATCGCGCCGATGTGCTTCTGGCTGGCGGTCTGGTCGAGGAGGCAGAACTCACTGCTCGGAGCGCCGCAACGCTCCTTGCAGGTGATGGGAACCCGCTACACGAAGCGAACGCATGGTTGCTCGCGGCACAGGCCGCTCGACTCAACGGAGCAAACGACGACGGTCTTGCGGCAGCCAAGCGAGCCGAGGAACTCTTCGCAGCCCAAGGTCGGCGGGGCTGGGTGACAGCAGCCCGATTGGAAGTGTTCCGGTGCCGCGAGGCATCGGGTATCGCCGTCGTAGCCGATGGCGTCGACATAGCCGAGTCGGCTGACCGGGAAGGCATGATCTGTACCGCACTCACGGCCCGGCTCGTGGCCGCCATAGTCGCAGCCGAGACCGGTGCCAGAGCCGAGGCCCACCGTCTGATCGACGAGGCCGACAGCGCCCGGGTTCTCGCGGCCAGCGATCGCTTGTTGTTGCACCTAGCCCGAGCAAAGGTCAACCTCGACCGACCAGCCGTAGCACTGGCACAGGCTCGAAATGGCATGAATGAATTTGCCGCTCATCAGTCGACCATCGGCGGCACCGATGTGCGGGCAAACGCGTCCCGTTACGGTGCTGCGTTGGCCGAACTCGGGTTGCGCGAGGCGTTACGCGCCGACCGGCCCGCATTCGCTCTGTCGTGGCTCAATCGATTCCGCGCAGGTGCGTTGCGCTTTCCGCCAGCTCAACCCTGCGCCGACCCTATCGTTGCCGACGAGTTCAACCAGCTCCGCGCCACGGTTGCCAAGCTACGTGACGCGGACGTTTCGATCGACCAAATAGCTGACCTCCGCTCTAATAGAGCCGACCTCGAGCAAAGCATCCGTGATCGAATGCGACGCCAGCAGGGTAACGTCAAGATAGTTCGACAACAGCCACCCAGCGTGCGCCAGTTGCACGAAACATCGCCGGCGAGCACCATCATTTCGTTTGTCGAACTCGATCGTGAGCTGCTGTCGTTGACTCTTCGAAACGGCAAGGTTACATCGGCCAACCACGGCCTTGTTCGCCCCATCCTTCGTGAACTGTCGAGCGTGAAGTCGGCCTTAACAATCCTGGCCGACGATCGTTCCGGCCCCGCGGCCCGGGCCGACGCTGTGCTCGTTGCGCGTCACAGCGCCGCAACTCTCGACCATGTCTTGCTGTCCGCACTCCCAGACAGCAATCCACTGGTCATCATTCCGCCTGGTTGGATGCACCCCCTGCCGTGGGCCATGTTGCCGTCGTGTCACGGCCGAGTTATCACGGTTGCACCATCGGCTCTTTCGTGGTGGCGGGCCCGACAACGCACGTCGCGACCACCTGACCTGATCGCTATTGCAGGCACAGGGGTTCGATTGGCGTCGACTGAAATAGCGGCTGTCGCATCGAGTTACAGCACGAGTCAGCTCCTGCAAGACAACGAAGCCACCATACAGAACGTTCTCGGAGCCCTCGGTCGATTCGAGGTAGCTCACGTGGTAGCTCACGGCACATTCCGCTCGGACAACCCCCTCTTTTCAGCGTTGGAGCTGGTCGACGGTCCACTTACCGTGTTCGAACTCGACTATGTCGCGACACCGCCTGCGACGGTGGTGTTGTCGGCCTGCAACTCCGCATTATCGGCAACTCGACCCGGCGACGAGCTGATGGGTCTTTGTGCTGCGCTTTTGGCAGCCGGAACATCAACGCTGGTAGCCGCTGTAGGTCCAGTGCCCGAGACCTCCCGGGTCGAGCAGCTCATGGTTTCACTTCATCGAGGCATCGTTGCCGGAGCGTCCCCGTCAACGAGTCTCGCTTCGGCCTACAGTGCTTTCGATCCGAACGATCCGGAACATTTTGCGCTCCGTTCGTTCGTTCCACTTGGTGGTGGATAGAAGCCGCATGAATCACGACGAAGACGATGCACCAACCGACGACACGCTCATAGACCGCGCCAGAAAGGGCGATCGGTCGGCCTTCGAGTTGCTGTACGCCAGGCATACAGGGTCGTTGTGGTTGGTTGCTCGAGGGATGGGAGTTGACGAAGCTACAGCAGCCGACTTGGTGCAGGTGGCTTGGCTACGTCTGATCGAGCGGTACGACAGCGTGACCGGCCATGGAACCGTTGGGCCCTGGCTCAAACAAGTTGTACGCAACGATGCTCGCAAATTCCACACACGAGCGCATCGGCCTCTCCCTGCCGAGGGTCGTTGGCAGAGCGAGCACCAACCCGACGAGGTTGCCATCGAGTCCGACGAGTGTGCTCGGATACGGCACGCGTTCGACCGGCTCGACCAGCGATGCCAGGACCTATTGCACGTAACCCTCTTTGTTGACCCGCCGTTGCCGTACGACGAGGTTGCGATCCTCCTCACTATGGCCCGAGGGAGCATCGGTCCAACTCGTCAACGATGCCTGCAACGATTAGAAAACCTGTTGATGAATCCCGATTCCTCGGATACTTCGCAACGATATGTCTCTTCCGATGTATCTGCGGCCTCCGCCACGGATGGATGTACTACCGATCTTCCTACGTTTGGCCTGAAAGCAGACTCATGACCTCCAACGACAACTTCGAGGCGCTAGTACGACGCGCCATCGAGCCTGAACTTCCCCCGACCTGGCTCATGGCCGATACGTTCGCCGCGCTGTCCCTGTGTGAACCCCGTGACAATGTGGCCGCCGTCGAGATTTACGACGACGACCGTGGGCTCCCAACTAATGTTCGTGGCGCAACTCTTGCCGCCGACTACGTGTTCAAACTCACGGGCTACCTCGGAGACGAGCTAACTATCGAAGTAGACGTGATCATCGAGCCACTGCCGGGACTCGAGGGACGCATCAGCCCAGTCATCATCGGAGAAGTCCAACTCGTCTCACGCACCCAAACGCTGGTTTCCGATCTCGACGAGTACGGCCGCTTCGGTTTCGACGAGGTACCACGCGGACCCGTACGTTTCGCAGTCGAGCTCGGCGGACCCATGCCGCAGCGCATCGTGTCGGACTGGGTGGTAATACAGCCTCGCTCGATCTATCGAGATCTCTGAGCAGCCACCCAAACCAGCGCGAAGGCTCGGCTATTGCCTTCTTCAAACACCGACGTTTCCGCCAACAACTCTGCGGCACGGTCAGGGTCATGGATGGCGAGGTCGAGGAGCAGAAGGTCTCGCCAATGTTCACCACTGTCGCGGCTACCGTCGACGTAGCGTTGTGCGGCGGCTCGACCGTTCGATCGATACAGCGAGCCGAACGTGAACGGTAGAAGCTGGATACCGACCACGCTGGCCGGGCGCGCATCGAAGAACGTAGCGAAATCGACCTTGGCTCCCCACACAATGCCGGCGACCTGATGGTTGTATCCGGCTGGTCGCTCAAGTCCTTCACCTAACCAATACGTCCGCGCCGTTGCCGCTTCGATGGCGTAAAACGCGAGGGCACGGGCGGTCAGTTCGGTTTGCCCCGTGGCGGCCGACCACTTCATCAACGACCACCACGCGTGCACGGCTTCACTGGACGATTCCTGATTGTTACCGTCGGCGAACTGGGCGAAACCCGACGCGTACGAATGCCCCTCGTACGGATTCATAGCACGTAGCGGCGCGAAGCCGTCGGTGCACAATCCAAGGCCAATATCGGCCGCAATGAGGTTGAGCATTGGGCGCATCGCAGCACCAAGTTCGCTCGACCCTTCCGCTAGTGACGCAGCGGCCTGGATCAGATATCCGTATTGGAAATGGTGGTCGTTGTAGTCCTCATGCCCGAACTCGGGAGTGGACGCCAGTAGCCCTCCCCAACGCTCGTCGTAGCCCAACCACCGGGCATCGCCAGCGCCGCTGTAGGTGAGCCAATCTTGGGTTGCAGTGGCCAGCTCAGCAGTGAGAATCGGCGCAGAACCGTCAGGGTCAAACCGTCGCGCAACATCAACCAGTGTCGCGAGGCGGCCGAGACGCTTGGGCCCGGTGTAGCTGCCGGCAGGGAGGCTGGTACGCCAGGTTGGCAGCGCCGCTACCTCGTCACTGAGGCTCGCCACAACGTCCGTGCGTTCGGCGGTTGTGAGTGCAACATCGGGGACATTTAGCACAATGTCGTTGAGCGGTGCGGCCCATTCGACACTCGTCGCCGACTCCACAGCAATTGGTCCGCGGGCCGTTTCAAAGGAGCCAAGCGTCGAGGGTTTCGACCCACGACGACCCAGCACGTGATGAGGCCGCAAACCAACCAAACCAGCGCCGGGAGAACGGCGCTTCCACACAAGACGTTGGCGGACTTCGTTGTTGTTGATACGCCATTCGCTGACGGTGTCGACGACCGGGTTCGAGCCGGTTCGTTGCGCAGCGCTATCCCACCCGGATGCCGCGTTCACCGGTCGGGCGACGACGCCAAGCACTTCGCCGTCGTCGAACGACGCGACGACCCCATCGGCTGACCGAGTCCATACCGTCTCCGCGGTTGTCACGAGGTTCCAACCCAGGCCGTCGCGAAGTTCCACTCGCAGGTTGCTCGTGGTGACCTTGCCCCCGATTTCGACGCGTTCGGACTTGCCTGCAGCGCGCACGTCGCCTCCGACTGGCAACTGCAACCCAATCGGACCGGTCGCCCGCATCTCGACCCACACGGCCGGGCTCCCCTGCGCCAACGTGACCGTCGAGGTCGGTCGATTCTGCGCCATGGTGTTGACCACAACATGGAAATCGCCCCATTGCGCCACCGCGGTGGAGTCGCGTTTCACCTGCATTGTTAGCGACGCTTCGAACGGCGTAATGACGGCGTTGTTCGACGCCGTTGGCGGTCGAACCGACAGCGCCATACCGGCCGCGCCGAAGCGAACGGCAACTGGTTGTACCCACACCGGTTGATCGGGTTTGGTGAGAAGTGATGTCCACCATTGGTTCGTGGGCCACACCATTGCACTATCGGGCGGTTTCAACGACGGCGTTGGCGCTGGCCCGAGGCCTTCAGCCGTAGTAAACCGTCGACTCGGTTCATCGCATACACCCCGCCACTTCGATGACGGAAGCGGCGGCAAGATAGGACGCCGAGGCACCTGGCGGTTACACGACGCGCCAGCCACAACCAGCACAAGAACCAACGCAATGCACTGCGCACGTTTGGTCACCCGGCAGCCAACGCCCTTTGTTCTCGCCGGTACGGACCAATCCACATTGTGACCAGAGCCAGTGTCATCACAGCGACAACCGTGTTCGTTGAACGGGCACCAATCGTGTCGACAAGTGACCCCGCGACAGCGTACCCGCCGGCCATGCCCAGTTGAAGGAATATCGCTTGCGCAGCCGAAGCTCGTCCACGAAGTTCCTCAGGAACCGCTCTGACCACCACCGTGTCGCCGACGACCAACTCAGGTCCCATTGCGGCACCCCACGCGAACCACGATACAAGCATGAGCCACGGCGTATGCCACGCCACGGCCAACGCCGCAACCATCGCGTAGACGGGTATTGCTCGTACCTCGATAGCAGCCAGGCTGAGCTTGAAACGGCGGCCACCAGCCCACAGTAGGCCGATCATGTTGCCGGTGCCGTACGCGCCGATCGACAAGCCGTACCAAGCATCGCTCACGTCGAGGTCCTGGTCGAGCCACACGATGGCCACCACTATGACCATGGCGACGGTCGCCATCGTCAACGACCAATAGATCATCAATCGACGAAGCACACGGTGGTGGACGATCAGCCGGACTCCGTCGGTCATGGACGACACTGCCGACCGAAACCCGGTCGGACCTTGGATCGCTCGCCGTTGGTCGTGCGTCGCGTCGAGCTCAGCCATTGTTGCAATCCGCGCAAGAGGTACGAGGAACAGGACGCCAGCCAGCGCCAAGGTTGGGCGGGCCCCGATGAGGCTGACAAGCACACCTCCGGCACCCGGTCCGACCAGCAGCGACGCCGATTGAGCAAACCGCCGAGCGCCGACAACTTGTTGCAGGTCACCCTCGGCCAGCCCCGGAACAAGCGCTTCAAAACTTGGGTTGTCGAGCATGCCCATGGCCCGGGCCAACACACCACAACCGATCGCCATCCACATCGGCGACGCCGCGGCGGCCACAGGTAGCAGGCAGCCGCGTATGACGTAACTGACCAGTAGCACGACCCGCCGATTGTTCCGATCCGCAAGCACCCCACCGACAACCGACAGCACCAGCCCGGCAACAATCTCCACCACGAAGGTCCACGACGTTGCCGATGCCGACCCTGTGCGAGCGTAGACATAGAGCGGCAACGCAACCGTGACAATGCCGTCGGCCAGTTCAGCAACGAACTGAGCGGTCAGCAGTCGGCGTAACTGGGGTCGCTGCAGTGGGGCGAGCGATGCTCGAACAGACATGAGCGAGTTAGCTCCCGGTTAACCACGCCTCTATTGCGAGCCGGTTCGCATCGAGCGCTGGTGCCGCGGATCGTTCAACGGGGTCGTCGATGCCGGACAGCTTTATAGGGTTGCCCGCCATTCGGTGTCCACCGGCGGTGATGACCATGTTGCGTGCGGCTACCTGCGGATCGGCGAGTGCTTGGCCCACATCGTTAAGGGGCCCACACGGCACGCCGGCAGCATCGAGTTTGGTCAGCCAAGTCGTGACGGTGCCGACCGCAAGGTGTCGCTCGATGACGGCTTCGAGGGCGGGTTGATTTCTAACACGATCATCGTTCGTGGCGAATCGTTGGTCGACAGCCAGTGCAGGAGCGCCGAGAACGCGGGCGAGGTCAGCGAACAAGGCGTTGTTTCCGGCAGCGATGATGACAAAGCCGTCGGCGCAACGAAACGCTTGGAACGGCGCAATCGATGGATGGCGGGCGCCGAGCGGGCCTGGTACGACCCCCGTAGCCTCGTAGCGGGCGATGGCGTTTTCCAAGATGGCGATCTGGCAGTCGAGCATTCCCACATCAACGAAGCGTCCTTCACCGGTTGTTGAGCGTTCGTGCAATGCGGCAAGAATTCCAACGACCCCGAAGAGGCCGGCGGTGATGTCCCCGACACTGGTACCCACCCGAGTTGGTGGGCCACCGGGGTGGCCGGTTATCGACATCACACCGCCCATGCCTTGTACGACCATGTCGTAGGCGGCGCGCTCGCGATACGGCCCCGTGTTGCCGAAACCGGAAATGCCGGCGTAGACGAGCGACGGAAACCGGGTATGGAGGGCTTCCCACCCGTAGCCGAGGCGATCCATTGCACCGGGCCGGTAGTTCTCGACCAAGACATCGGCCCGTGCCAGTAGCTGGTCGAACATCACCCGGTCGGCGGGATTCTTTAGGTTCAGCGCAACGGATTCCTTGCCTCGATTGATCGACGCAAAGTACACACTCTTGCCATCAACAAACGGACCGATGTGACGCGAGTCGTCGCCGAGCCCTGGCATCTCTACCTTGATCACCCGCGCACCAAGATCGGCAAGCACCATCGTGCAATACGGGCCAGCCAACACACGGCTGAGGTCGACAACTACGAGATCTGAGAGCGTTCCCACACTGTGACGATACGGCGAACGGCGATGGTGTCTGAATTCTTAGCTGCCGCTCGCCACCCGCCGACTCGCAGCAGGCTGACGCTGGTCGAGCCACGTCAGGAAATCGTCGATGCGACGTGGGCGACTGAGGAAGTAGCCCTGAACGTCATCGCACCCCAGATCAGTGAGGATCCCAAGGGTCTCTTCATCCTCCACGCCCTCGGCAACAACGGTGAGTCCGAGGCTGTGGGCAAGCTGAACGATGGACAACACAATGGAACGGGCGGCCTTTGTGGATGCAAGTGGAACGACGAAGGACCGGTCGATCTTGACTTCGTGCACCGGGAGTCGCTGGATGTACGACAGTGACGACTGCCCAGTTCCGAAATCGTCGATCGAGAGCCGTACGCCGAGGTCGGACAGTGCATGAAGGGTTTCAAGTGCTTTGGCCGGATCGTCCATCATGCTGGACTCGGTAACCTCGAACGTGAGCAGGCTGGCGGGCACTCGGCTCGAAGCTAAGACATCGGCGACCCACTGTGGCAACCCGTCGTCGAGAAGGTTCCTCGCTGACAGGTTCAGCGACATACCAAGGTCCAGACCGGCAGCGTGCCATTGTCCAAGGGTCATGAGTCCATGTTCGATGACGAACTGTGTGAAGGGTCGAATCATCCCGGTTCGTTCGGCGAGGGGCACGAATTCGTTCGGTGGAACATTGCCAAACGCATGGTGCTGCCAACGAATGAGTCCCTCGGCGCTATGTACGCGACCGTCGCACAACCGAGCCTTGGGTTGATAGTGAAGGTCGAGATCACCAGCGTCAATGGCGGCTCGAAGATCGTTGGCGAGGGCGAGTCGACGGGGGGTGTTCGTGTCGCGTTCGGCGGTATATATGCCTATGCGATCGGTATTTGATGTTTTCGCGTCGTACATGGCGACATCGGCGCGCTGTAGCAGGGTCGACGGCTCCAGACCATCGTCGGGGGAGACAGCCAAACCAATACTGGCCGACACCTCGAGCGAAAGACCATGTACGTGGAACGGAACACGCAGTGCAGCCTGAATCGCCTCGCCGAACTTTCGAAGGGCATCGGCGTCATCACCAAGGCGGCAAACAGCGGCGAATTCGTCACCACCAAGTCGCGCGATCACCACCCGCGCTGGCAGTCCACCGCGCAGCCGAGCGCCAACGTCACGAAGGAGCAGATCTCCTGACTGGTGTCCGAGGGTGTCGTTGATTTCTTTGAAGCGATCGAGGTCGAGCAAGGCAACACCCACGCGTCGGTTTGCGTCCGAACGATGGGACAGCGCCTCGGTCAGTTTCCTGATGAAGTGCGCGCGATTGGGTAGTCCGGTCAGCACATCGTGCAGAGAGTCGTGTTCTCGCTCGCGCGCCTGGCTGTGGAGGCGTTCAATGAGCCGGCCATTCTGCAGTGCGACTCCGGCATGATTGGCGAGGGTTTCGAAGAGTCGTCCATCCTCTCGGTCGAAGGTGCTGACATCGGTGTTGCGGTCGAGAACGACCAAAACGCCAACGACTCGATCATCTTCTAGCACCGGAGCGACCATGCAGTCCTTGGCGCCAAGTACTTCTAGGAGTGCTCGATGCCGGTCATCGTCGGTGTCACGGGCAACAACTAGCGCCTTGCCTCCGGCAGCAAAGGAACGCAATGTCTCGACGTCGAAAAATGGTCGAGTCAGTTCGGCGCCGTCGCTGTCACTCCACCGGACAATCATCCGGGCTCCGTCACCAAGGGCTATCACAGCATGCTGGGCTCGCGCGAGTAGCCGTGCCTCGTGAAGCATCGACTCGACGATGGCGTCGGGTTCCTTTGACCCATTCACAAGCCGCGTGAACTCGTAGAGCAATTGAAGGCTCGAGTATCGCCGGTTCAACCCGTTGTAGGACCGGTACGCGAGCAGCACAAATGTTGCTACGAACACAAGCAAAACAAGCGCCCCGCTGTTTGTGACAACCAAGACTGCAGCAAGACACGCCAACGCAGTGTTCGTCGAGATAGTGACCGCGATCGCCATGAGGACCGAACGAAGATCGACCTGCGCCCCGTGCCATCGCATCGCAAGGGAGATCACCGCGTAGGAAACAGTCTGTGCGGCTGCAATCGAAATGAGGGTAGCGACCCATGCCTCCGGCCGCATTGGGTCGCGGCTTAACGGCAAGCTGCAAAAGACGAACGCAGCCGTCGTGGCCTCAGCAAGGAATCCGGCCAGATTCAGCGCCAGTTTGCGGGGAGATTGCCGTTGGTACAACACCAACACGGCGAAAGCAACGAATGTCCTGACGAGCACGAGCGTCACCGGAGGTAGGAAGAAGAGCCCGAGAATTAGCGGCAAATCGCTCAACGAGAACGTGATTGCTTCTTTGCGGACCTCGATATGGAACACGAACACTTCTGCCCACGCGAAACCAAGTGCCAGCGTCCACCATGGGATGATCACGCCCGTTGGGCTGCCAGAACCCATGTATTTGACCAGAGTTACGGTAATGGCTGCCGACGCGATGGTTGCAGCTAGCAGCAATGTCCGAACGAGGGCGTCGGGACGCGGCTGCGCCCCGGCACTGACAGCCGGGGCGCTCGGAGATTCGTCGGGTTTCGCCGAGTCAGCCATGTGCTGTCGCCCGTCGCATGATGCTCACACCCAACCCGACGTGGACCATCGAAGCCCTTCCCACGCCTCACCCGACCAACGAAGCCCGGTCCAACCGGCACCCGACCAGCGCAGACCATCCCAGACCATCGCCGACCAGCGCATCCCGCTCCAGCTCAGCCCCGTCCAGTCACTGCCTGTCCACACCGCCGAGCTCCAGCGAAGCCCCGTCCACGAATCCCCCGACCAACGAAGTCCGTTCCACACGCCGCCGTTCCAACTCGATAATGCCGCCGCCTCCTTGCGCCAACGCTTGGCATCCCACGGGGCCGACAGGATGTCTTTCTCACCGCTCAGGGCAACGCCCTGGCTGAAGACATGCGATGACCCGCGGGCAGCCTCGAGGAGTCCCGTCCCCGCTGCGGTAGTTGGAAGGGAAGTTGCCGACGGCAGGTTGGAGATTTTGAGCGAGGCGCTGGCGTCCACGACCCCGCTGCCCTGCCACCACTGGACGGCGGCATCGGCAAACGGCTTCAACCACTCGGGGGTTTGCGTGGTCGAAACCGTTGGCCGCGCCGCCGTGGTGATGAGGGCCTTTATTTGATCGGGTGTCGCATTCGGGTATTTCTGCGCGAGTAACGCGGCAACCCCGGCCACGACCGCTGCCGACTGCGACGTGCCGCTTCCACGTTGGAAGCGGGTACCGACTTTGCCAGTAGTGACATTGGCGTCGATGAAGGAACCCGGCACCCGAAGGCCGAGAAGATGAGCACCTGGCGCAACCACATCGACCCCGCGCTCGGCCGTACCGTGTTGAGCAAAGCCTGGTACGAAGTCGTCGGCGATGTCGAGTGTGTTTCGCGTGTCGATGGCACCGACCGCGAGGATCCGAGGGTTGTAGGCGGGGTTAGCAAGCGATGGCGTCGCCAACCCATCATTGCCTGCCGAAGCAACAACCACGATGCCGTTGCGCCAGGCGAGATCGACGGCGTAGGCGAGCGGATCGACGTCGGAGAATTGTGTGGAATCGGTGCCATAGCTCAGGCTGATGACCTTGATGTTCAGCCCATTGTCACGCCGATGTTGCACCACCCAATCCACCGCGGCGATTACCTGCGAAACGTCGGTAGCGCCGTCACTCGCGCCAACCTTCATGTTTACGATGCGGGCCTCGGGCGCGATGCCCACGAACTTGGTTGTGTCGCTGTAGAGGCTGGCGACGAGACAGGAGCCACAGGACTTTCTGGTCTTGCCGGGTGCTACGTCGGAACCGGCAATAATGCTCGCCATATTCGTGCCATGGCCGAATCCGTCGTTGTAGGCCAGAGCAGGGTTTTGTGAATCGAACGACAGGTCGGGTCCGTCGATGACCTTGCCTATGTGGTCGAGCCCAGCAACCCTGGCAACTCCGGTGTCGATGACAGCGACGTCCACATCCTTGCCCGTGTATCCGTTAGCCCACATCGCCTGAGCACCAACAATCCGCGACACAAACGACAGCGATCCACTGTCGAGCAGCGCGTCGTAGCCAAGGGACCCCGCCGGAGCCGCTTGAACGCGGGACATGACCAAGATGCCATTAGAAACAAGGACCGTGAGCCCCAAAGCCGCAATCAACCGCCTCGTACGCTCTCGTCGCTTTGTCTTCACGATCATGTCCCGCCGCCTTTTCCTTGAAACCTCAGATCTGTAAACGACTGAATAGCGCGAGTAGACCACCAAGGAATGCTCATGAAGTCGGAAACAACGCAGGGCCTGGTTCAATGGATCCCCGTTGGAGTACGGGCAATCTCAAGTTCGCGCAGGCCGTGGGCCGAATGACCCGGCCGACTGAACACGTTCTCGCCCGACTGCAGAGTCGGTTTTCGTTCCTGTAGTCGGGCGAGATCGTGTTGGTGCCGGGGTTAGATGCCACGTGGTGACCGACATCTGCTGATTTGTTAGCGGTTGCCGCCGTTAACCACCAGGGTCTGGCCAGTCACCCACGATGCCGCCGGTGACGCCAGATACACGACCGCGGACGCCACGTCGTCGGGGGTGCCGAGTCGGCCAAGTGGGATGCCGAGCTTCTGCGCCAAACGCGGAAGGTCTTCGTTGGTGGCACCGAAAAACTCCATGAATACCTCGGTCGGAACCGGTCCGGGCGACACGCCGTTAACCCGGATACCGCGCGGAGCAAGCTCTAACGACATGGTCATGGTCATGCTGTTCACGCCCGCCTTCGCCACCGCGTACGGGCCGTTCTTGGGTGAGCCTTTTAGTGAGGCAACCGACGAGATATTGATGATCGAGCCGCCATCGTCGAGCACCCTGGCTGCGGCGCGCGCCCCGGCGAATACGGCCGACAGGTTGAGGGCGATCTGGTAGTCCCACTGGCGGTCAGGCATTTCGGACAGGTCGCGTGGTGTGCGATCGTCGGCCCCTCCCGCATTGCTGACCCACAGGGACACATGGCCCATACGAGACTTCGACTCATCGGCGAGGCGATCGACAAACTCACCATCGGTGATATCGCCGGCTATGGCAATAGCTCGGCGGCCGGTGCTGGCGCGGATGGCAGCGGCGACCGCTTCAATCTCTTGAAGCCGACGAGCGGTGAGAACAACATCGGCCCCGGCGCCCGCGAGCCCATGGGCGATGCCTTCGCCGATGCCGCGCCCGGCTCCTGTCACCACAGCTACTTGGCCGTCGAGACGAAAGCGGTCGACATAGGACGTGGGATTGCTCTCGGTCATTGGCGAACCCTAGCGTTCTGCCCTGTCACTGTTCGCGTTGGCCGACCTTGCTTAGCTGCCGACGGCGAGCGCGGCATCGACGAGCGTGCGGGCGACCGGCCCCGCAATACCGCCACCCACACCGGCCGTTACTTCTGGCGTGGCCTTCACGAAGACCGCAAATGCCACCGTCGGGTCTTTCGCCGGGGCGAAGCCAACTATCCACGCGTGCGAACTTTCGCCTCCAGGTTCAGTCGGCCCACGCAGCTGCGCCGTACCCGTTTTCGCCGCGGCCTGCATCCCGTTGGCCAGCTTCATGCAGCAGCGAGCCGTGCCGTTGTTGACCACATCGGTCATAAAGCTGGTCAGCGTTTCGGCCGTAGATTTCTTCATCGCCGTTCGCCACGGCTTCGGGTCGTACCGTGTCAGCACCGACCCACCCGAGTCACGCGTTTCGGACAACACATGTGGCGTCATGATGACCCCACCGTTCGCTACCGCCGCGGCTGCCATGGCCATGTGAAGCGGCGTGCCCTGCACTGCGTTCTGGCCGAAACTCGACTGCGCAAGCCGAGGGTCGTCCTGATCGAAGTCGGCCACCGTGCCGAAGAACGACGCAGCGGCGCCGGGCAGATCGATTGGTACAGGTTCCTGGAAACCGAACCGGTCGACACCCGCCACCATTTCCGTAGCGCCGAGATCGACGCCGGTCTGGGCGAACGGGATGTTGCACGACACGGTGAAGACACGCCGGAACGTACCGCCGCAGAGTTCGCCACCGTAGTTGCGGATGGGCGTTTGGGTGAGCGGCGGGGTCCAGGCCCTTGCTGCAGGGAAATCGGAGACTTCGTTTACGACGTTGGCGTCGAGCGCAATGGCCGAGGTGAGCACCTTGAATGTGGAACCGGGCATGTAGCGCTCCTGGTAGGCGCGGGCCAGCAGCGGTTGCTGCTCCTTGTTCAACAAATACAACGCCCGTGCTCCGTCGGCCTTCGCCAGGTTGTGCGATGCCAACAGGTTGGGGTCGAATCCCGGATTCGACCACATCGCAAAGATGGCTCCGGTTCGAGGGTCGAGCAGTACAACCGAGCCTTCAAGGTCGCCGAGTGCGTCGCGGGCCACCTGCTGTAAGTCGGCGCGTAGCGTTAGGTACACGTCGCCCGTGTTGACCTTGGCGTCGAACAGGTTGCCAAGGTCACGAAGTTCTTGTTGGGCGGTACGACCCGTGAGCACGTCGTTGAACACGTTCTCGACCTCGCTTGTGCCGTACTTGAGCGAGAAGTAGCCGACGGGGTGGCTGAACAAGTCGCCAAGCGGATAGGTGCGTTGCCACTTGTACTTGTCGTCGGTTGCGATGCTTTGCGCCAACACCTGATTGTCGGCTGAGTAGATGGTGCCGCGCGCCCGGGTGAAATCGCGGATGATCTCGCGGGTGTTGTCGGGGCGCCGTTTCAACGCATTCGCATTAACAACTTGTAAGAAGTTGAGCTGCACAAACAGCACCACGAAACAGGCCATGAGCCCGACGGCCAGGCGTCGCAATTGCCGATTCATGAAGGCACCACCGGCACGGCTGTGGTGGCTTCAAATGCCGGGTCGATGGGCGCTCCCTTCTTCCGGCGTCGCACCACCTCGCCGTTCTTTTCGGCCGTGGAGTTACTGATACGAACGAGTATCGCCAGCAAGATGTAGTTGGCGAGTAACGAGCTACCGCCGTAGCTGACGAACGGTAGCGTTACGCCGGTGAGGGGCACGACCCGTATAACGCCGCCGATAATGATGAACGCTTGGATGGCAACGATGGCGGTGAGGCCGGCGGCCAACAGTTTTTCGAAGACACGATCGGCTCGAAGCGCTATCCGCAGACCGGTGCCAGCCATCAGCATGAACGCGATGAGGATTGCTGTGCCGCCGACTAGACCGTATTCCTCGCCAATGGCTGCGAAGATGAAATCGTTCTGCACCTCGGGGATGCGCGTTGGGTCACCGAGTCCGGGACCGGTACCCGTGATGCCGCCGCCCGCGAACGCGTAGAGGCCTTGAATGATCTGGTAGCCCTTCCCAGCCGGATCGGCCCACGGATCAAGCCAGATACTGACCCGCGTTTGTACGTGGCTGAACTGCGTCCACGCGCCATACGCGCCGATGAGGAACAGGATCGAGCCGATGACGGCGTAACTCGTGCGTTCCGTTGCCACCCACACCATCACCAGGAACAACGCGAAGAACAACAGCGAACTGCCGAGATCTTTCTGCATGGTCATGATGCCAATCGACATCATCCACGCCACTACCAGCGGCCCGAGATGGCGGGGTTCGGGCAGGTAGAGCGGGCCGACTTTCCAGGTGGCCATGGCCAGCAGTTCGCGACGTTCCACCAGGTATCCGGCAAAGAACACCGCCAACGCGATTTTCGCAAGCTCGCCCGGTTGCAGGCTGAACCCGCCGGCCCGGATCCACAGGCGGCTACCGTTGATGGTGCGACCGACACCGGGCACGAACGGCAACAGCAGCATCGACACACCGAACGCGGCGGCGGTCCATTTGTATCGACTCAGCTCACGAACATCTTTCACGATCACCAACGTTGCGACGTACGCGCCAACGCCGATGATGGTCCACCCTGCTTGTTTGGCAGCCAGGTCGGGGTTGATGCGGGCAATGACCACATAGCCAATACCGTTGAGCAAAGCGGCTATTGGCAACAGCGTGCCGTCGGCACCGGGCGCGAACACGCGGTTCGCTAGGTGCGGAACCAGCAACAGCGCGAGCACCACACCCAGGAACGGCCCGATGTTTGCGGGAAGCGACGCCGTTCGGCCCAGCGCCGTAAGCGTGTACGCCCCGGCAGTGATGATGGCGGCGAGCACGACCAGAAGCAGTTCACTGAATCGCCGCGAACGGGCGATCATGGCGAACTCGTAGGCTCGGGCGTTGCAGGCGGCGGAGCCGTCGTTGTTGTCGTCGTGGTCGTCGTGGAGGTCGTTGAGGTGGTCGTCGTAGTAGGCGGTGGCTTCAACTTTGGCACGGCCGTGGGGTTCTTCGACAACGCAGCAAACCACGCATCGGCCGCGGCCTGATCGCTGAACGTGATGCGAGCATCGATGCGGTTTTGCCAATCGGGCGTGAGCTGAGTTTTGGTGAGCGGGTACAGCTTTTGTTGCTTGGGTTGCACCCATAGCACACCGTTCGGTCGACCGGTGAACGACGCCAGCGTTCCCGATGTCGTGAAGCCGACGTAGGTTCCCTGACCGCCGTAATACTGCACGCCGCCGAGAACCGTACCGATGATGGCAGCGAACAACACGGCGAACGCACCGTTGCGGATGAAGTGTCCAGCCGACAGTTCGGTGCGTCGTGAAGGCGCAGGCAATGCTGGCACGAATGTCGCCTGTGTAGTTGGGTCGACGAGCGGAACTTGACCCGATTCACCTTGCGATTCGGGAACCACATCGACGACCACAACACTGGAGTTGTCGTGGCCACCGTGCTCGTTAGCCAGATCTACTAGTTCGCGCGCTGCGGTTTGCGGGTCGTCGATTCGGGCCAGAGTTTGGGCGATCACATCGTCGGACAGTTCATCGACAACGCCGTCAGAACACAACAGGTACCGGTCGCCGACTATGGCTGGAAGCTCCCACACATCGATATCGACATCGATTTCGATGCCGAGCGCCCTAGTGACGATGTTGCGTTGCGGATGGGAGCGCGCTTGTTGTGGAGTGATTTGTCCGGCTTCGACCAGTTCGGTGACATAACTGTGATCGCGGCTGACCTGGGACAACGCTCCCGAACGCAACCGGTAGATACGCGAGTCGCCAACGTTCACCGCAATAACGGTTTCGCCATCGACGGCCAGGGCGACCAGCGTTGTTCCCATGCCGCGCAGCGTGGGGTCACCTGATGCCTGGTTGAAAATGTTCAGATTGGCCCGACGAACAGCGGAACGCATGGCCTCGGCGTCGATACGGGTTTTCGTGCCAGCTAACTGGGCGAGCGAATCAACCGCGGCTTGGCTGGCGACCTCGCCAGCCGCATGACCGCCCATACCGTCGGCGACGGCAAACACCGGGAAGTTCACCAAGATGGCGTCCTCGTTCAGCGAGCGTGATCGACCAACGTCGGTGGTGCCGCCCCATCGCAAACCAATCGCCATGTCACATCACCTCCAACACGGTGGAACCCACCTGCAGCGTGTCGCCGCGCCGCATGGGGCTGGGTGACGTAAGGCGCCGGCTGTTCAGATAGCTGCCGTTCGTGGACCCCAGATCTTCGACCCACGGCTGGCTGTCTTGTTGATACACCCGGGCGTGAAGTTGCGAGACAAATGTGTCGTCAGGCAATGAAATGTGACACCCCACGGCACGGCCCACGGTGAGTTCTCGGCCAAGATCGAACGTGAGACCCTTCAGCGGATCGGGCGCCGTGATCAACAGTTGCGTAGCGGCCCGGCGCTCGGGTTTACCGGGTTTTGGAGGCGTCGCCGTTCCCGTGTCGGCACGGGGGCCGCGCACTTCGCTCCACACGGCCCACAGGACGCGCAGGAAGAACAGGTACAAGAGCGCCAACAGGCACAACTTGAGGAGCGACAGCAGACTTTCGGGCACGCTGGTTCTACGTGGCCTCGTAGCGAAGGGTTACCGCCCCGATGGTGATGAGGTCACCAAAGGTCAACGCCTCGCTGCTGACGGGTACGCCGTTCACCATGGTGCCGTTGGTGGAGTGCAGGTCGGTGATTTGGTGGCGGCCTTCGACGAGCCGGATTTCGGCGTGACGGCGACTGACGTTCGTATCGTCGATGGGGATGGCGCAATCGAGCAAACGGCCGATGAGTGTGGGGGCCGAGCCGATGTTGATGCGCTGTCCGTCGGGGGCGACCAACACGGCGTTGACCGGGATGTCGCTGGCGTCGAGAATGCGAGACACGCAGTTGAACCGGCCAAGCGTCAGGCTGGGTTCGGCCTTGAGTTCGATGGTGACGGGGCCCATGAACCCGTACCGTTCGTCGCTGGCGTGTTGGTGGGCCGCTTCGACGAGTTCACGGATGAGCGGCTCGCGGATGTCGATGAACGCCTCGTAGTCGCCGGGTGAGAGCGCGAACGAGTACATATTGGGGACAAGGGCGCGGCCCTTCACGTCGAGGGTGCGCCGATCGTCCATTTCGCGGACGAGCCGGCGGCCCAATTCGATCGGCTTGATCTTGGATCGGAAGGCGCGGGAGAACACGCCCTCTACCGTACGCTCCATTCGACGCTCGAAACCTTGCAATCCCATGGGTTTAACACAGTATCGGGATTCCTGGTTGGGTCCGCAGCGCTCGTGCGCTAGCGTGTGGCCCGCTTACTCAGGGCGAGTGGCGGAATGGCAGACGCGCTAGCTTCAGGTGCTAGTACAGGTAACTGTGTGGGGGTTCAAGTCCCCCCTCGCCCACCGTGTTTCCCCTGGTCAGGGGCCATGCCGAAGTCGCCGCGAGGGCCGACTTCTACCGGACTTCTACCGGAGGTCGCGGCGGCTGAGTTTGGCGGGTGCTGTTACTCATCCACGTCGTCCTGTGTGAGTACACCAAGAAGAACCTTGTTGACCTCAGCCTCAAGGGCCAGGTTGCCCTCTTCGCCGAGTTGATTCATATAGTTCGTGGCCTCGCTCTCGAGGGTTGCGTCACCTGATGCGATAGCCCGTGCGATCACCATGGGGATGGCGTTGCGGGCGAGATCGAATGTCCCAAGGCCGTGTTCGTTGCGCGTTTCCAACAGCAACTTGAGGACGTCGAAGGCACCACGCGGGTCGACCTCAGCCGCAGCGGCAACCTCCTTGCCGATCATCCCCCGTTCGGCGCCCAGACTTCGGTGCAGCTTGAGCGCTTCTTGGAGGCGCGTCAGCCACCATTGCACCGCGAACTTGTGGCTTCGCACGAACCAGTGGAAGCCGTTGAGCTCCTCCTCGTCGCCGGGGCTTTCACGCACATGCTCAACCCGTCGATCCCAGAGTGCGGCGAAACGGTCCCGGAATGAATCATCAACGGCCGATGCGTGCATGAACGCCCACGCGATCTGCCCGATTGCTCGTCCCCGAACCGCGGGCGGCGCCGCTGCGAAGAACGTTCGTGCGACTGGGTCGTCGAGCGTGCCGTGGCCTCGAATAACCGATTGGATCGCCCACTGTCCGATCTGCTCTATTGGGTCGGACTGGCTGCGCCACCCAGCGACGATCGGCTGTTCGGAGTTCATAGCTGCAACCATCGACGGCGACAGCAACTGGAACAGCCGGTGGTGGTAGTGGTGTACCGCTGTCGCCGTTGTTAGTGCGATCTGCTGCGGAATCGTCAGATGCGATCCTTCGCCGAAGAACTCGGGCGACCTTGCGGCGACCCACTCTGGCACCGCGTCAAGCAGTCGCCCCAACGCTTCACCTAGGACAGCGCGTGATGCTCCGCGAGCGTCGGAGCGCGCGAGTTCGCGTTCGACTAGGGATCGCGCAGTGTCGTACCAGTCGGTCTCAGTTCCCCACGACATCAAGTGGATCAACCCTCGAAGCATCTCCGGCCATTGCCAGTTCAAGGATGTCGTCAATGGATCCATCCCGCTGTCACCCTCGTACTCGCTGTACTCAGCCCAGGCGCGGGTGTCGGCGGCCGAGACGATTAGCAGCTCCGCGAAACGTTCAATCACGCCAGCAGGGGTTGCAACGGATGGCCGCTTCTTGACGAGTTCCTCCAGGAGACCAACCGCCGCGTGTTTGCATGCGTGCATGTCAGGGTCGTCATCAAAGTTGCTGCCTTCAGCGGCGAACGAGGACACGCCGCTATGAGCGAGCACTTCGGCGATCGTGTCACCAACCTGGCTCCAGTCCAGATGTTGACCTGCCTTGAGCGCAGCTTCCCAGCCGCGGAGGATCGCTCTGACGTACGTAGGTCGTAACCGGCTGACGAGGTTGTCGGTGCCGGCGATCGCGGCCGGATTCGTTGTTAGGAGAGCACTGAGCTCTCTGCCTTGCCCTTCGTGAGTGGGATCAGGACCCCAACCCTGTCCTGTCGGGTGCCAAGTCTCAAGGTGTGCGACAAGTTCGGCGACGGACATCATCGCCATATCATCTTGGGTGACAGGACTGGAAGGGCCGACCCAGCCACTGACTCTCACTGCTGGCTCCAGTGGAGCGTCGATGACACCGAACTGTGCGTCTAGGTCGGCGAGCTCATCTCGCAGCACTTGAGGCAGCGCATCAATGCCAATCGCCGAAAGCCACTGGTGCTTCCACCGCCCAACGTACTCCTTCACCCGAGCATCGAGTTCCGTGTCATCGCTTTCATCGTGCCGGAGCCATTCTCGGAGCCGATCGTGGTCGACACGTGGACCCAGCTCGATCATCTGCTCCAGCGAGTCGAGCGGCACTTCGGTCGTGTTCGAAACGGCCCGTGCGAGCTCGGCGTAGTCGATTCGGCAGGAGTCATCGAATGAAGCGCCTTCGAAAAGAAGCTCGTGAGCGGCCGTCAGAAGATCGCGACGCACCGCCTCACCCGGGGCCGTTCCAAGGGCCGCAGAAACCGCAAACATGGCGATCTTCCGCGCGACCAACATCTTGCTCTTCAATAGGAGTTCGGTTGCCGCCGACGCGTCGGCGATCGTCGCCTCAACTGCAAGGTCCCGAACGGCGTCGATGAGCGCCTGCTCGACGCCGTCGTGGTGTTCGTTCCGCCGCCGAATCGAATCCCTCGAAAAGTACGTGAAGTCGGACTCATCCGTGAAGTGACCGATTTGGCGCTCGTAAGCGACCAGCCAAGGGAGAACGACTTGGAGCCCGTCGGGCCCAAGCACAGAAACCAGTCGCGGAAGTTCGTGCTCGTACCAGTAGTCGTCGAGCACCAAGGTGTGAGCCTGATCCTTGGTGGTTTTGGAGGGTCTGAAGATCACGTTGGCGAACCACCTACCGACGTTCGACTCACCTCCGCTCAACAGGTTGACTGCATAGGACACGAGGTCGCGGGGGTCCGTTCGCCACCCGAACCCGGTGGCAAGCCATGACTTGATCAGCGGCTGAAGGCGGGCGGCTTCAGCTGGTGGAATGGTGGCGCCAATCGAAAAGACGCTGCGTCGCACCCACGCATTGGTGCTCTTGGTTAGCTTCAGCAGCACATTGACAACCTGTGTCGGCACCTCGCTCGCTACGCGACCGAGGTAGTCGATCTCGGGCCAGTAGGTGTCCCGGATAAGCCCGTCGTTGGTCGGCTCCGGCTCAGGCACCTGGCTAAAGGCTCCCTGGACATCAAGGGGCTCTACCCAGAGCGGGTTCTTAAGATTCTCGAAGAACGCACGGCGCAGCTGAGGGGTCGGGATTCGTCGGATCGCCTCCTTCACCTGTTCCTCGGTAGGTGGCCGATATGTTGGCACTACCCGCTCCCTTCATCTGTCGCGTTGATCTCATTCAATAGATCCTGCAGTGTGCGCACGTTCTCGAAGAAGGCTGTCGTGCGCACCTCGATCACGTCCTCCACGACACGAATGACAGCTCGGATTGACTCATCGCTTGGCAGCTCACGGTCACCCTCGTGATTGCGGTCAAGGTGCGTCCATCCCAAGAAGAACTTGTAGGCATCGTTCCATTGGTTGATCACCGGGTGCTCAGTGTCTGTACCGCCCGTAACCACGGCGGCGGCGTTCATGCGGTTGCGTCCATCCTCCCGAGCCCTCGCCCCGACAAGCTTGTGTAGATGCCTGGCGACGGCCTTTGGAACTGGCACGACGTCCTGGTCGGCGTTGAGATCAAGGTCGGGATTCTCGGCGAGGAGCCCGGGTAGCTTCGAGAGCAGTGCGCCAGACGACGGGTTCGGTCTCGGAACGGCAGTATCGGCGAGGGCAGTTGGAAGCCCGTTCATGAGCTCGCGCATGCAATGGCACACGATGGCGACACGTGCGGCTTCGCAGCCGGGTTCGGGTTCACTATCAAGGATGCGAAGAGCGGACTTGTACATGCCCGCCAGTTTCGGACTCCGATCGGTCAGGTTCTGGGTGACCCGGCCTTGCCGACCAATCGGGTCATTCATAGCGATCCTTCGGCCGGGGCCGCGTGAGACGGATTCGTTCGGGCGGATTGCCCGCTGCCTTCTCCGCGATTGAGCGACCGCATCACGGTGCCATGACCAGTTGGCCTATCAACTCGGCGGCCTCGTCGTGAAGCGTTGGGCTGACGTGGCTGTAGATGCCGAGGGTGATGGCGATGGTCGAGTGGCCGAGGCGTTCTTGGACTACTCGTGGGTGGATGCCTTTCTCCAACGCGAGTGTTGCCCAGGTGTGACGGAGGCCGTGGAGGGTGATGCGGTCGACGTCGCTTGACTCGACTCGGCGGAGGAACGTGGCGCTCACCGCGTCGGGCTTTAGCGGCGAGCCGTCGGGTTGATGGAACACAAAGCCTTCGTCCTTGAAGTCGGGGCCGACGAGCAGGCGCTCCGTCATCATCTGCTTGCGATGCTCGCGCAGAACTGCGACGGTGGCTTTGTCGAGTGAGATCGGTCGCCGTCCACGCGCAGTCTTCGGTTCGCTGATTGATGCCTTGCCGCGCGTCTGGATCAACGTCTGAACGACGCGCACTCGGTTCGCGTCGAGGTCGACGTCGCGCCAGCGGAGGCCGAGCGCTTCGCCTCGCCGCATGCCTGTGGTGGCGAGCAGCACCCACAACGGGTGGAGGCGGTCGCCGCGTTTGCGCGAGTCGTCGAGGAACACCCGGAGCGTCGCCGCATCCCAGGCATGTATGCCATCTGACTTCTGGCCGCTGCGCGGCGGGTCGGAAGCGTCGGCCGGGTTGCGGGCGAGGCGGCCCCATCGAACGGCGTCGCCGAGGGCGCTATGGACGATGGTGTGGATGTAGTTGACCGTGCGGCGGTCGAGGCCGGCGGGCTTGTTGGTCTTCCTTGACGCTTGACGCCGCAGCAACGATGCGAGCGTGTCCTTCGTGATGCGCTCGGCCGACGAGAACTCGGTGCGCAACTGCTCGGCTGTGGCTACGAGCGTGAGACCCTTGGCCCGCAGCGCCAGAGCGCGCTCGACAACTTCAGGCTCGTAGCCCTTCCCGCTCCGTGACGATGGACGCCGGCCGCTCGACAGCAGGAGCGCGTAGAGACCATTGAGTACACCGGCGTCTACCCTCGTGAGCCTGGTCGAGCCGATGTTTGCGACCACGTGGTTTCGCACGTTGCGTTCGTACGACTCGAACGTTGATGGTCGAAGCGTCGGCTCGATCGCTCGAAGCCAGTCGGCCATGAAGCTGGCGACGGTCTGGTGTGTCGGTTCGACGTATTCGCCGCGATCGAACTTCGACAGCAGGTCAATGCGAGCACGTTCCGCCTCGCGTTTTGTGTTGAAACCCGAGTGCCACTTCTGGCGGCGCTTGCCCGTGGCAGGGTCGACGTCGAGTTCGATCTTGACGTACCAACGATCGCCCTTCTTGATCACCGATCCGCGCATCGCTACTCCTCCGGCTTCCGGCCGAGGGCCTCTTCGAGATCGATCTCCTCGACATCGTCGAACCCGCCGTTGCTTCGGATGCCAGCTTCCTTCCGCGCCCGGGCTTGAACGATCAACGGTCGCACCATCTCGTCGCCTTCGGCCAACAGTGCCAGCGCTTCGTCAGGGTCGGTCTCGCGCAGCTTCTGGAACCCGAGCGGAGTCGACTTGACCAACTCGACGAGTAACGCCGCCATCGCCGTGATCACCTCGTCGCCGGGGCTGGCGAAGCGAGCCATTGTCGTGGCTTGCAGTGCTCGGCGGCGAAGATCGATCTGGCCTTCCCATGTGCCTCGCTTCACCCCGGCGAAGGCGTTCTGCATCGAACCCCACACGGCGTCGGTGTCGGTCTGCAGCAACTCGGTGATGCGTTCGAGGAAGCTGTTCCAGCCCGTGGGTCCACCGACCGCCCATGTCACGAGGTCGGCGGCGATCTTGTAGTCATCGCCAGTTACGGGTTCGAGCGCCATCTCGCCGCTGCCCGGCGGCGGCAGGAAGAACCACGCGATCGGTTTGCTGAAGCAACTGGCGAACGCGACCACCTCGGCGACGTCGATGTTGCGGCGTCGATCGCTGTCGTAGGTCTTCTCGATTGCCGAGACCCCTGCCTGATTCAGGCGCGCGCCGAGATAGGGCTCCAACATCTCGCCGGTCTGCGCCTGCGTCCAGCCCTTCAGTTCGCGGGCTCGGCGGAAGTTGTAGGCGACGATCTGGTGGACCGTCAGCGATTGCGGGCGGGCTCCTCGGCCCTTGCGTCCAACCATGGAGCCAAGCCTAGTCCGAGAACTTCTGAAATCAAGTGCTTGACTTCCGTAGTGTAGTTGCGCGCATACTTCCGTTCCGATGTCGAGGACTTCTGAAAGGAAGTGTGCCGTGTTGGAGGATCTTCCCCCGTTCCTGACGGTCGAGCAGGCAGCGAAGGTGCTGCAACTCGGTCGATCAAAGACCTACGAGCTGACCGTCGAGTACGACGTCACAGGCGGCAAGAGCGGTCTCGCCTTTCGGTGGTTTGGCCGCCAGAAGCGCATCCCGCGCAGCGTGCTCGTCCGCCTGATGGACCCCGACCAGCACGGCGACCCCGCGGCCTGACCACGCGACCGGCCTCACCCGTCACGGGCCTCGCGTCTGCCGTCATGTCGGCCGCCCTTCAGCGTCGCCGATTCGACCTGATCCGTCCTTCGGACAGATCAGCAACTTTCACACCAATGCACAGAGTGCGAGGAGTCCCTCAGCCGTGTTGACCGTCTCGAAGTGCCGCGACCTCGACTACTACGAACGTGAGGTCATCGAAGGCCGAGAGGAGTACCTCTCGGAGGACGGCCGCTCGCCCGGTCGTTGGGTTGGCAGCCTTGCCGCCGCCGACGGGCTGACCGGATACGCCGACCGTGATGCCCTCGCCCGAGCGTTCAGCGGTGTGCATCCAGGCGGGTTCAAGATGACCGAGCGCGAACTCAGCGTTCATGGATTCGACCTCACGCTGTCACCGTCGAAGTCGGTGTCATTGATCTGGGCGCTCGGTTCCGACGCCGACGCTCGCCACGTCGAAGAGTCGCTCTATGCCGCTCGCGACGAGGTCGAGCGCTACCTCGAATCAACGGCGTGTCTGGTGCGTCGAGGGTTCGGCGGGCCGACCGCCGAACCGGGGACGGGCTTCCTGGGCGCCGTATTCATGCATCGCACGTCTCGGCTCGGCGACCCGGGCATTCACCTTCACTGGACAATCTTCAACGTCACCGAAGGGCCCGACGGTCGACGAACCGCGCTCGACGGACGCGCACTCTACCGAGAGCGTTACGCGGCCGAAGCCGTCTTCCAGGCAACGATGCGACGCGAGCTGGTAACCCGACTCGGGCTCGTGTTCGACGAGATCGACCGCCACGGCGTCGGCGAGGTCACGGGCATCAGCCCGGCCATGCGCAAAGCATTCTCGCGACGGCGAACGGAGATCGTTGCCGAGATGAAACGCCGCGGCGTCCACTCCGGCCAGGGCGCCCGAGTCGCGACGCTCAACACACGCAAGGCGAAGCTGACCGGTATCAGCGAGGACGAGCTGCGCGCCGAATGGCGTTCGCGTGCGCTCGACAACTCCTTCGATCTATCCGACGTTCCACGGGTCGCTCGCGTGCCGGCGCTGCGGGCCGACGATGCCGAAATCGCCGCGACGCTGGTTGAGGATCACGCAACGTTCGAACGCCGTGACGTCGTTCGCGCCGTGGCCCGCTCGGCGAGCCAGGGCGCAAGCCTCGGCGAGATCCTCGCCCGTACGGACGGAATGATCGACAGGTCCGAACAACTCGTGCCGGTCGCAGTGGGCCGATGGTCGACCATCGAGATCGTCGCCGCCGAGCGCGCGGTCCTTGCCGTCGCCTCGAAGGACCCGACTCAGGCGATGCGGGCAGATCCATCGCACGTGCTCGCAGCGATCGAGGCGCGACCGTCGTTGAGCAACGAGCAGCGGCGCATGGTAGAGGAGCTGTGCGGCTCGGGTCGACCGGTGGGCGTGGTGATTGGTCGCGCCGGTGCGGGCAAGACGTTCACGCTCGACGCCGTGCGCGAAGCGTTCGAGGCGTCCGACCATCGGGTGGTTGGCATCAGTCTCGCCGCCCGAGCAGCGCGTGAGCTGCAGTCGGGCGCGGGCATCACATCGTCGACGGCGCACACGTTGCGCTCCGAGTTGGAGTCCGGTCGGCGTCGCCTTCGGGCGGGCGATGTGCTCGTGATCGACGAGGCCGGCATGCTCGGCACACAGCTGATGGCCGAGATGGTCGGTCACGCCGACCGGGCCGGAGCGAAGGTGATTCTTGTAGGCGACCCCAAGCAGCTCCCGCCGATCGAGGCCGGCGGTCTCTTCGCCTCGCTCGGCGAACGAGTGGCCGTGATCGAACTCGTCGAGAACCGTCGCCAGCGCGACCCGCTCGACCGGTTCGTCTCGGTGGCACTGCGCAAGGGACTCACCGAGTTGGCGATCCGTCGTCTCGATGACGGCGGACGGATCACGATTGCTCACAACGCCGACGCGTTGCGCGAGCAGATGACACTCGACTGGTTCGCGCTTCGCAACGACGGACGCGATGCGTTGATGGCCGGAGTCCATCGATCCGACGTTCGAGATCTCAACGCCCGAGCGCACGAACTGCTCGAAGGCGCCGGCCTGCTCGGCCCGCTACTGATGACGGTCGACGAGCAGCGGTTCAATGTCGGCGACTCGGTGATCGCCACCCGCAACCGGTACGACCTCGGCATCCTCAACGGCGACATCGCCACCGTGACCTCCGGCGGCACCGACGGTCTGTGCGTTGCAACTACCAACGGTCGAGAGCTACGGCTTCCGCTCGACTACGTGACCGAGTTCGTTCACCACTCGTATGCCCGAACCGTTCACACGACCCAGGGCCTCACGTGCGAGACGGCGCTGCTGCTCGGCGACGACGCTCTGTACGCCGAGGTCGGGTACACGGGTCTGACGAGAGGCACGCACGAGAACCGGATCTACACGGTTGTGCCTGCCGCCGAGTTCCACAACGACGGCTTCCACCTTCACGACCTGGTGCAGACCCTGGATCGCAGCCACGCCAAAACCGCCGCCGTCGACTACCTCGACCCACCACAGATGGAGCTCCGATGAACCAACGTCCCACGCCACCGGCCGACGACCACTTCACCGAAATCGTCGTCGTCGCCGGAACTGTCGTGCTGAGCCTGGTCGGAGCCAACTGGCTCGCCGGGAATCTCGCCGCGCTCGTCAGTCAACGGCGACCGCTCGGAGCCCCGTTCGGCAAGTCGTTCGACGCCCTGACCAGGTTGCCTGACCACATGGGCGACCCCGGCCAGGCTTGGGCGGAACCGTTCGCCTCCCGACTGCCCGGCCCGTTCATCTACTGGCCCGCCGTTGTCTTGGTCCTCGCAGCATTCGGCGTGGTCGGCACGCTCGCATTCCGTTGGCTCGGTGGCCGCCGCCCCGAATCACCCGATCGCCGTAAGCGCCTCGGCGTCGAAGCACAACCGCGCCTGGCCAAGACCGCCGACTTGGCGCCGCTACTTGTGATGGCCCCCGCACCGAACCGCTTCGTGCTCGGCCAGTGGGATAGGCGACGGTTGCTGATGACCGAATCCCCTGTCGCAGCGAGTCGCCAGCGTGGCGTACGAGGTGCGGTCGCCGTGTTCGGCCCGAGCCAGTCGGGTAAGACGACAGGACTCATCCGTGGCATCGAGGGATGGATCGGCCCGGCGATCGTGTCGTCAGTGAAGACCGACCTCCTCAACCGAACGATCGAGCAACGATCCGCGGTCGGCGAGATCAAAGTCTTCGATCCGCTCGGCGTGACCGGCCGGTCGACCGCGACGTGGAGCCCGCTTCGTTCGGCGGTCACCTTGGACGGCGCGCTCGCCGCCGCCCAACTCCTCGCTCCGGCCGATAGCGACACGAACTCGACCGACCAGTTCTGGCGCGGTCAGGCTCAGCAGCTGATCGCCGGCATGCTCTGGGTCGCCGCGAACACGCCGGGCCACACGATGGCCAATGTCGTGCAATGGGTCACCCGCCTCGACAAGCCCGACGACACCGGGCCGGGAACACTGTCGCCACTCGTGCGTTTGCTGACGGAGCACGAGTCACCGTCGATCGCAGCGGCAGCGAAGAAGGTGCAGGGCTACCTGCAAGGTCAGTGGAAGACCGATCCGCGGACGAGCGCGAGCATTTACACGACGGCGCGCAACGCCGTGTGGCCTTGGGCCGACCCCGGTGTCGAAGCCAGCGCGATGGGTTGCGAGATCACCCTCGACTGGCTACTTGCGGGAAGCAACACGCTGTACCTCGTCGCACCACTCGGCGACGAGCATCGAGTCGGAGCGGTTTTCGCCGCGTTGCTCGCCGACCTCGTCCGCCAGGCCTTTGACCGCTACAACCGCACCGGTGCGGCCATCAACCCCGGCCTGCTGCTGATCCTCGACGAGGCGGCGAACACTCCGTTGCCGCTGCTCCCGCAATGGTCGGCAACAATCACCGGCGCCGGAGTGCAGTTGGTGACGGTGTGGCAATCGAAAGGCCAGATCGACCGGTCATACGGCCGAGACGCCGACAACCTCCTGACGAACCACCGATCGAAACTGCTGTACCCAAGCGCCACGAGCGACCTCGCAACGATCGACTACTTCCGCAGCCTTATCGGCGACGAACACATTCGCAGCGACCTCGACGAACGCTGCGGCCGCGGTGCTGGCAACGGCCGGTACCGAGACCGCAGCCCCGCTACCACCGTGCCATTCCTCGCCCCCAACGTCCTGCGCCAGGTAAAGGTCGGTGACGCCCTCCTCGTCCACGGCGCCCTCCCACCCGCCTGGATCAGGTCCCGCCAATGACAGAAAAGCGTTACGCGTTTCTGTCAAATCCGGAAACTATGTCACACCTGGCTGTCATGCTTCTCGTCAGGGAGGCTCATCGTGAACACCATCGCACTGCGACTCGCCGGTGAGGCCGTCGAGGCGTTTGTCGGGTACTTGTCGGGATACGTCATCGAACTCACGGTTTCCGACAATGGCAGGCACGGCGACCCGCTGGTCGTGGTCGTTGACGGCCTCGGTCGAACCACTCAAGGGTTCGCTGCGATCGCGGTGCGGACCTACAACGAGGATCCGACAAGCGGAGCGTGCGAGCCCGTCGTGATCGATTTCGGTGACATCGCCGCGATCGCGGTGTTCTGATGTCCTCGCTGAACAACTCCTGCGGTAACCCAAAATACCGGTCGCCGAATGACAGAATTGCGATACACTTTTCTGTCATGAGCCACTCGATCACGACCAGCGTAAGGGAGCAGCTTGCAGCGCTCCCGGTTGACACGTTCGTCTGGTCACGCGACCTCATCGGCCCATCCGCTGCCGTCGAGACGGCGATCTCACGGATCGCCGCTGAATCGGAGCCGCCGGTTCTCCGAGTGCGCAAGGGCCTGTACTGGCGCACGGAGTGGACCCGGTTCGGCCCCAGTCGTCCAGGGATCCGCCAAGTCGTATACGAGATCTCAGGCCCCGGAACGGGCCCGGCCGGCATGGCAGCGGCGCACATACTTGGGCTCACGACGCAGGTCCCAGGTACGGAGTACTACGCGGTCCCGGGCCGGCCGCCGCGCCCGATTCGGGGCGTCAAATTCTTGGCCCGTTCATACCATCGCCGAGAGCTGGGGATGCGACCGCTTGAGGTAGCGATCATCGAGGCGTTGAAGGCCGGCGACGCCGTGATTGAGGCCGAGTGGCCTGCTGTCGTGAGGCGGGTGCGCGAACTCATCGAAGGCGGACATGTTCGCCTTGAAGTGCTTCGCCACGCGGCACGACTGGAGCACGACCTGACAGTTCGCGAGCAGCTCGCCTCGATTGACTTGGAGTTGACCGGTGCGGCTGCGTGACGACCCGCGACTGCTCACGATCGCCATACGGCAGGTCGCGGATCGGACGGGCATACCGGCCGCTCACATCGCGAAGGACTACTGGCTGACCGAAGCGCTCCGGCGCATGTCGGCGGTTGCCGAGGCTGAGCGTTTCACGCTGCTCTTCAAGGGTGGCACCAGTCTGTCAAAGGCGTTTCGACTGATTGAACGATTCTCCGAGGACGTAGACATGCTCGTCGTGCTGCCCACTGGTAGCAAGGGCGAACAAGACAGACTCCTCCGTCGCCTCATCGACGAAGCGGCGGCGGGATGCGGCCTGCCGGCGATTGCCGAACCGTCGGGCACGACCAAAGCCGTCAAGCGTGCAGCGCGCATCCACTATCCAGCGGACATCGATGCGGCCGGAACCTCGGACGGGCTCCTGATCGAACTCGGTTCTCGCGGTGGCACCATGCCGCATCAACGCCTCACCGTCCGTTCGCTCATCGCCGAACACGGTGACGGCAACTTCGACGATGTCGATGAGGCACAAGCATTCGAGGTTTCGGTGCTTTCACCAGTCCGGACACTCGTTGAAAAGTTGGTATTGCTGCACACAGCCCACGCTGACGCTGACGACGGCCGGATCAACAAGACGGCGCGCCACTACTACGACCTGTTCCATCTGCTTGGCCGACCCGAGATCGTCGCTGAGCTTGGTCAACTCGGTGTGGACGCGCTCGCCCGCGACGTCGTCACCTACTCGACCGCAGCCGAGCTACCGGCTACAGCCCGTCCGGCACGAGGATTCGCTGACAGCCCGGCATTCGACCCGAAGTCACCCTCTGCCCGTCGGGCACTGTCGAAGTACGAGGAGATCGTCGGCCAGTTCGTCTGGCCAGGTGCGCACCGGCCGGGGTTCGACGACTGCATCGCTCAAGTCCAAGCGGTCGCCGACCAGCTATAGCCGGCAGCTCCTGGCGTTCTTTGCGCGATTGCTCGCCAGTCGAGGCCGTCACCGCCCAGATTCGGGGGCTGAGCAGGGCAAACATGGCGGAGCGTTCTATGCGGCAAAAGCCCTTGGGTGCCGCGTCAGACGTCCGACAACGTGGCGCCACTGCTGTCGTCCGTTCTCGAGCGATGATGAACTCCATGACGAGCGACCTTCAAGTTCCCGCCCGTGGAACCCGAGCCCAGGGTACGGATCGGGTGCTGCGCGAAACCGCCGAACGAGTCCGACGAATAGTTCAGACCACCGCCGGTCTTGCATCTGAACGAGTCACGGTCGGTCCGGCGCTCGTCGCCGGCCACTTTCGGCGGCGCAGGCGGTGGAACTGCGTGGTCGCGATCGACGGCTCCCCGCTCGCGGCGATCCACGCCGTACACATTCCAACGGACGGGCTCAGCGAGACGACTCTGCTGTCGGTCACCGACCGCCTGCTCGCTCAAGCGATTGACGCGAGCAAGGCGGCCACGACGGAACTGGTGCGCCCATGGTTGGGAGCGGTGGTCGTGATCGACAGTGATGCGTTCTGGAATGAGGTCGCGCTCGTCACCGGCGACGCCCCAGCCACCCACCTCGACCGTCTCGCGTTCTTCATCGAGCGGGTCGTGGCCGCGCAACTTCTCGACGCAGCGATGGTCATCGTCGATGGGCCCGCTCGGGGTCAAAGGATGGCAGCGCGGCTGGCGCTATCGGAGGCAGCTTTCGACGCAGCACTCGCGGGGCGCGCCATGATATTTAGTGCCGTCACCGATCCAGGAGTGCCAGTCAGTCGATCGTGACGCAGACGACATCATCGAACAGCGCTACGAACGCGCTGCCAGCGGTCTGACCAATGTCGAACCCGCGAGCCGAGCCACCGATCGGCCGTGGGTCTTTAGCCCTCGACGATCACGCACCTCGCCAAGCCGTGATCGGGCTCGATGCTCAACTCAATGACGCGACCAGACAGGTAGGCGATGAAACCCTCCGCCTCCTCTGGATTTCAATGTCAGCTCCATCATGCCGGATCCCTTCAGTTCCCGTGCCTTTCACGTTTGCCAGGTTCAAGCCATCTGTCGTGTCTCGAAACCAAGAGGCGATCGCGTCTTGCGTTCGTGATCCAAGTGTTGATGGATGTCGTCACGAACAAGCATCGGCGCGCCTGGAAACGGCCGAAGTAGAGTGCCGAGTTGGTCGAGGACGCGGGGGACGGTCGATGAGGCAGAAACAGGCCAGGGACGACTTCTCACCGGTCGTGAAAAGAGACCTAGCGGCCCGCGCTGGCCACCGATGTTCGAACCCCGACTGTCAGCGCCAGACGAGCGGTCCAAAGGCTGGACCATCCGGTTCAAAGAGCATCGGCGTCGCAGCGCACATAACTGCCGCTGCGCCGGGCGGACCAAGATTCAATCAGGACCTCACGAACGAAGAGCGGGCCTCTATCGACAACGGTATCTGGCTGTGCGGGACGTGCTCGACGAACATCGACAGCGACGAGGTGCGGTATCCGGTCGGGGTGCTGAGGCAATGGCGACACGATGCGGAGACCCGTGCGAATCGGCAGATCGACGGCGCACGGTGGCACCATCGCGACGCGCCGCCGCGATCCCGGTCGCAGCTCATCCGCGCAACGTCAGATCCATACTTCGTGGGACGCTCTGAGCAGATTGACCAGCTCGCCTCCGCGTTGGCCATCGGGGTCCCCGGCCCGAAAAGGCCGTATTTACTCGTTGGTGGTCCCGGAGTAGGCAAGACGAGCCTCGTCCTCGAATTCCTCGCGTCGCCGGCGGCGTCACAGGCGCGGGCCGTATTCGTGGATGCTTCCGACGCCGCTGCGCTAATGGCTGCAATGGCCGACATTGCAGGAGTACGCGAACCGCCAACGACTGGAGTTCCGGTCGATCTCCCAGGAGACGAGTTCGACATCATTGTCTTCGATGGCGTTACCGATCCGGGAGTCGTGCTGCCCTACCTCCCCGCAGAGTCGCCGGTCCGTGTCATCGTTACGAGTACTTCATCTGACTTCGGACTAAGACACGAGATCGTGGTGCTGGACGAGTTGACGCTGACCGAGGTGCAAAACCTTGTTTCGCTCGTCGCGCCAGGGCTGGCGGACGATGTCGAACTGCTCATGGCTGAGATGGGCTCGAACCCGCTCGCTCTAACCCAGGCAATCTCCGTTTGCCGTACCTTGACGATCTCGATCACCGAATACCTCGACCGACTACGCGCTCACCCGGCTGTGCTACTGGAGATGGGGTCGAGCGGTTCCAATCACAAGTCTCTCGCGGCCTCGCTACGGATATCGCTGGACACGCTGGAAGCGCGGTCGCCCGAAGCACTTGAGGTCTTGAGGACGCTCTGTTGCCTAGGAGCCGGAGCAGTTCCACGTGAGCATCTCTTCGTTCGGGAGATGATCGCTTGTCTGCCGGGTTCGGACTGGATGGAATCGAGCGACGTGATTCCCCAGTCGATGGCGATCTGGAAATCGCTCGATCGAGAATCAGAGACCGGAAGCGCTCTGTACCAACTCTTTGCGTCGCGCCTCGTGCGACCCGTCGACGACGCACTCTCGGTGCACCCTTTGATCCGGATGCTCGTTCTTGAGCTTGCGCCTGACCTCCGCGCGAATCTGGAGATTGCCCTCGGCTATTTCATGCTGAAACTGGATTCGCCGGCGTTCGTCGAGTGCACGAGGGCGGTAGCGCTGCTGGACCTCTGCTTGGCAACGGGCCACGTTGGCACAGCTGTGTTCATTGGTTGCATCGAGTTCGCACCCCAGCTGGTCGAAATGGGGCAGCGCGACGAAGCCATGCGTTTGGCCAAGATCGGGTTCGAGTGGATCCAGCGGATTGAGCGCGACGGCCACCGGGATGCTCTGCACACGCTCAAACATCAGATCAAGCTCGCCGATCTTCTCATTGCTTGCGACGAAGTCGAACACGGCAGGGAGCTCCTACGCGACGTCGTGCAGAGGTCAAACGACATTCGCAGAGGAGACTTCATTCCGCAGGCGCTGAACTCATTGGCAGGTCTCGCCCTGCTCGGGGGTAGTGGAAGCGACATCGACTTCGTGGTCGAGCACATTCGGTTCCTGCCGCCAGCCACCGATCTTCCCCTGAACCTAGGCGCGCAACGGCTTCTCGCGCAGGCGAAGGTCGATTGGTGTCTGGGGGACATCGAGTCGTCGTCGCAGGCGGTATCCAACGTCCTGGAAACCGCCGCCCACGGCGAAGGCGCCGAACTCGAAGCGTGCCGCCTCGAAGCACTTCAGTTGGACAGAAACCTGTCGCGGTTCATGGACCCCGCAACTGCGGTCGCTCCAGCGGTAGATCGAATGGCGCGACTCGGAAGTTCGGTTCCTGGGAGCCGAAGCCACTTCTTCTCCTTGCTCGATGCAGCCGACACCCTCATTGAGATCGAGGACCTGCAGAAGGCGAGCGACGCCCTCGACGAAGCGCGTGCAATCACTCTGGCCGAGTCGCACGTCGCCGACGACCAACGCGCGATTGGGTGCTACAACTCGATCTCGGGCCGGCTAGCACTTCATCGGTCGTTTCATCTGACAAGTGTGAAGGAGACCATTGCTGAGCTCCTCGACGCGAAGTCGAAGCTTGAGCTGGCGGTCGAGCAGTTGGGGACAGCCGCAGTGGCCCTTGTGCCAAATCTTCCTGCGGCGTACTTCAACCTGGCGACCGTGCTACTCGCGCTCGCAGCTCATGGACTCGGCCGCATCGACGACGCGCTTGCCGCCGCTTCGAAGGCCTACGAACTCGATAGAAATCGCTTTGGTGACAGTCATCCTGAAACTGAGACGGATCTGGCGCTTGTTCACACACTTCAGCAGGCAGCGGCTTTGGAGCGCGCCCGTTGACGGTCGTTCCATGCCCTTGCCCGCGAGCGACGCGGCGGCAAATGTGCCTCAGCGCTTCTACCGGATCTTCTACCGGACGGGTTGAAATCGGGTAGAAGTCACCAACATCGACCAACACGTCGACTTCGCGTTTCCCCTGGTCAGCGGCACTTTTCGCCATCGATTACCACCGTTCAAAACCCTGAAAATGAGAGTTCAAGTCCCCCCTCGCCCACCAAGTTTCCCCTGGTAAGCCGGGATGCCCGGGCGTGTGGAACCTCTAACTGCCAAGTTTGGTCATAATACGTTACTACCGTCACTTATTGGCGATAGGCTGCCGATGTGGACCAGATCAGCGTCGAGCGAGCGGCCAAGCACCTTGGCGTGTCGCGCATGCAGGTCGGCCGTCTGATCGAGCGGGGCGACCTGCTTGCGTCGAGGTTCGGCCGTGCCTGGACAATCGACCGGGAATCGTTGCAGCGCTATGCAGCCGCTCGTCCCAGCCGAGGCCGACCGCTATCGGCAGCGATGGCCTGGCAACGCCTGGCGAACGCCAGCGCAGGATCGCTCGCTGACCTTCGCATGCTCGCCAACGAGTGCCGACGGCGCGCTGTACCCATTGCGGTCCGGGTTTTACCGGGTGAACTCGACACGGCACTCGAAGACCAGCGGCTTGTCCTCGGTGGCACCGACGCAGCCATTGCACATCACTCGGCGGTTGGCCAGCCGCGTCAGCGCGTCGCCTACGTGCGGGCCTCTGACGTCGACGAATTCCTCAGCGATCACTTCGCTGTGCGAGGTGCAGCCGATTCGAACCTTGTGCTCCGGGTCGTCAACGACGACATCTGGCCATTCAACGAAGATCGCTACGTCGCACCGCTCGTCGCAGCCATAGATCTGGTCGACATCGGTGATGCCAGATCCGCAGCGGAGGCAATCAGGTGACAGCGATCGATCTCACACCGACGTTGACGCCTCCCGGACGTGAGACATGGCTGGCAATCGGCGAGCTGGTGCGGCTCATCGGCAACGATGAGTGGATAGTGGTCGGAGGCCAGATGGTTGCGATCCACGCCAGCCGATTCGGTGTAACGCCCGCTCGGCCGACGACCGACGGCGACCTCGTGGTCGACGTTCGCGTTTACGGACGGACCGCGATGCGTCGCGTTTCCGATGCGCTGGTGGCACTCCGATTCATCGTAGAGATCTCGCCCGAGGGTGTCACTCGTTTCACGCGAGGGTCAGCCAAGGTCGATCTTCTCGCTCCCGAAGGTGTCGGCGCCAACGTCGTCACCTCGCCGCCAGGCCATGCCGTGCAGGCGCCCGGAGCAACTCAGGCGCTCGAGCGCGCAGAGACGGTCGTCGCCCTGGTCGACGGCGAGGAGGTTACGGTTCGGACCCCATCACTTGTCGGAGCGATCGTCGCGAAGGCTGCCGCCGACTCGATTCCGGCGACGCGAGACGAACGCTTGCGTCATCAACAAGATCTCGCGTTCCTGCTGTCGCTCGCCACGCGTCTACCCGTCCGTCCGCTCGCTGGGGAGCTGACGAAGAAGGACCGGGCCCGTTTACGATCCGCCGTCGCTCACTGGATCGATGATGATCTTCACGAGGCATGGCTTGCCGTCGAGAACCAGGATGACACGCGTCAACTCGTCGCGATCATCATGGGAACGTAATGAACCATCGTGGCGAGTTCTTGGTGGTGAGATCGAGGACCCTACGGCCGGGCCAACGGCCGGGCATCGGCGTTTACCGGCGCGGCTAACGGCCGATGCAGCCGTGCGACAATTGGGAGATGAGGATTGTGCGAGCCGCAGCCGCAGCCGCGGCAGTCTTGTTGACGGCGTGTGGCTCGGGGCAGATCCGTACGGGAAGCGTGCCAACAACTCGGGCAACTACCGAGGTCGCTCCCTCCACCACGACGGCCATCGCTGCCACGTCGTCGAGCCCCACGGTCGACTCCGCCCCTCGCCCACCAAACTGCCCGGCTCGTCGCGTGCTGCCGCGGGCCATGAGCGAGGCTGAACTCAATCAAATGTCAACGAGCCAGGGCGAACTCTTTGACGACCTCGACAAGCTTCGCAACTACCTCCAGGCACACCTGGGCGATGCCTTCGACCCGCGCTTCACAGACACAATCCCGACGAAACTCGAGGCACGCATCGCTGCCAACCTCGCCGAGCATGAGGCTGCGCTCCGCACGCTTGTGGCGCACCCCGATCGGCTATTAGTCACAGCCGTCGATCACACCCCGGCCGACATAGCACGCATACAGACGGAACTACTCGCCGAGACAAAGGCTCACCCGACAGCCTTCAGCGGCTTCTCGTCGGGCGTGTCACCGGGCCAGCTGGGTTCCGAAGCAGTCTTCTTCGAACTCACGCCGGGCAACGAATCGCTTGCAGCCCAATATTTGGAGCGATGGGGATCGCTCGCCCAGATCGAGATCGCCGGCATGCCGTACGTGCCCAAAGGCTGCGGCGAGCAGGCTGTTACACCCGCTTGTCCGCCGCTGAACAACCGTGATCCGGCGGCCTCGGGGCTCAAGCTCTTGGCGCGCCCAACGTCGTCAACGATTCGCGCCTCCGACAATGTTACTGGCCAGCTCGTCGTTCGAAACGAGGGCGGCACCACCTTCTCGATCGCCACTGGGTCCAGCCTGATTGGCTACGTCGTTCGGCCCGGCACGCTCGAAGTGGTCGGAAGGTTCGCAGGTGCGATGACGTTGCCGCTCATCACCTACGACATCGCGCCAGGAACCGAGAAGTCGATTCCCTTCGTCATCGGCCTCGCTCGCTGCGACGGCCAAGCAGGCTCGGCCGTCCCACCCGGCACATACGGGCTCCGGGTACCTCTCAACTCGAACCAGTTCGATCAGGACTCGCCACCCGGTTACCTCTCACCCGAAGTCCTAATCACTGTCGTTTCCTGATTGCCTGCAGCCGGGCTACCACGGGTTCGTAGTAGTCGCGTGACAGATTCGCATATCGTGACTCCATGCCACTCACCTCAGGGTTCAATCATGTAGCGACGCTCACGACGAGCATGGACCGAACGGTCGCGTTCTATGAGCATGCCTTCGATGCGACCGTCACGTTCGAAGTGGCCAAGCGCGACGATCACCCATGGATGAAGATCCTCGACCTCGGCGGCGGAGCGGCGCTGAACGTCTTCGAGGTTCCCGCCGCCGAGATTGTCGGCGAACGTCGTCGTCAGGGCGGCCGCGGTGCCATCGACCACTACGCACTCGCGGTCGACTCGCGAGCGACCCTCGAGGCAGCCAGGCAGCGTCTCATCGACGCTGGCGCCCAAGAGGTGGGGGATATTCAGCTTCTTGGGTCGGAGTATTCCCTGTTCTTTCGCGATCCCGACGGCATGGAACTCGAAGTCTGCTGTCCTGCGGCCGACTGAGGGCCTACCGTCGTCGTGACGACCTCTAGCTTGTCCTCGACCCAGATCGATCAGTTCGTGCGCGACGGCTACCTCCACCTAGCCCAAGCGACCCGCCGTTCTACCGGGTCAACTTCGTGTCCAGAGGGCGTGCGTTGCTGCTACTCATGCTGTTCACCGACATTGGGCACGGCGATGCCCCAACCCGTATCCGTATCCGATCACATCACGATGTCGCCCGCAGCCTCATCGATGTGAGCGACGACGGTGTCACGTTCTTCCCGGCAAAGCATGCGCCCGAGGTGCTTGAACGCCCCGTCGTTGCAGCCACCGGACGCGCCGGTGACGTTTTCATCTGCCATCCGTTCCTCGTGCACGCGGCGTCGTGGCCGCATCGGGGAACCACACCGAGGGTCATTGGTCAACCGTGCATCCACCACGTCGAAGGCGAGTGGCTCGGCGGCTTCGACTATACCCGCTCCGACGTCGCGCCGGTCGAACTCGCTATGCGCGCCGCGCTGGGACGGTAGCCATGCGACAGTCCTTTGCATGGTGGGCATTCCGAGCTGCCGACAAGCAGCGCAGTGACCGGGAACTTCTCGCCGCGGCAGCGGACTGTGGCATCGCCGGGGTCGAAATGCTCGACGCGAACCTCTATCCAATGGCGCGTGACCTCGGGCTCTCGCTGGTCTCGATAACGGGCCATGACATCGACCACGGGTTCAATGACTACCGGCTTCACCCTGAACTTCGCGACGCCATTCGCCGCCAGATCGCCGATGCGCACGACAACGGTGTCGGCGCAGTAATCGTATTCGCCGGGAAGCGAGCCGACCGGACACATCAAGAAGGCATCGACGCAACGACCAACGGGCTCGCAGCACTGACCGACGAGGCCGCATCGGCTGGCGTTGCGCTCTGGCTCGAGCTTTTGAACAGCAAGGTCGACCATCCCGACCATCAATGCGACAACAGCGCGTTCGCCTTCGAGGTCATCCGCCGCATCGATTCGCCAGCCGTTCGCGTTTTGTATGACTGCTACCACATGCAAACGATGGAAGGTGACCTCCTCAACACGATCGCATCGAACATCGACCTGATCGGACACATCCACACCGGTGGAGTCCCTGGCCGACGCGAACTCGATGATCACCAGGAGACGAACTGGCGCGCCGTGGCGGGGTTACTGCGAGCGAAGAACTACTCCGGCTGGGTCGGACACGAGTTCCTGCCCCGTGGCGATGCCGTCGAATCCCTAAACGCCGCCCATCAGCTGTTCGCGGATTGAACCCGTTTGATCGTGCGCCCGAGCGGGGCAGGTTACGCGCATAGGCGCGCTGACAGCGCGCTACTGCGCGAAAGCTCCGGGCCATGCCGTCCCGCCTAGGCGATGCGATCTGTATCGAGCTCGGCGACGACCTGGCGTCGGATTCGCTCCTCGGCTCGGAAACGCTCAGCAAGCATGTGTTCCGTGACCACAAAACGGCGCAAGGTCAGGAGGACTGTCTCGCCGCCAAGCCATCGGGAATCGCGCTCTGAAGTCGCCACAAGCTCCCAACCCTGGATCGCTAGGTCGTTTAAGGCTATCTCCATACGACCGGCCGTTCCTTTCGCTGTGGCGAGACCGAGAAACTCCGTCATCGGCACGACCCGATATTCCCACGTTCCTCGCATCGGCAGGTGCGGCGAATTCTCGACCACACGTCGGCGCTCGGTCTGGTCGTCGATATCGTCGGACTGCGTTGCTAGGACGAACCGCTGCGGGTTTCCATCCCGGAGGGCGTTAGCTTGGTCGGCGTTCAAAACGATGCCATGGCGTAAGAGCTCCCCGCAATGTCGTTTCAGCCCGTCGAAGTGGATGGCTTCTGCCTCGCCCTTCGCAGACAATGAGAAATCGTTGCCGCATGTCTCGGGTAGGCCCTCGGCGTTGAAACGGATGACGATCGGGCGATGAACGCCGAGCCATTAGGCGACAGTCACAGAGGTGAGCGCGGACGCCAAGTGATTGGCGCTGACGAGAGGCACAGCACCGAACCGTCCCTGACGGTAGCTCGTCTCAAGATTCTGATCGGCGCGGACTCGGTAGTCGCTCAGCTGCCCAAGCGACGTAGCGCCTTGGTCGTTCTTCTCGGTGAGCCACACCTGATCGCGGTGCAGATGGTTCTCGGTCGAGTTCGACAGGACGGTGGTGTCGTGGCAGGCAGCAAGGAGCTGCGCGCCCTCGGGGTTCGTCTTTGGGCTCTGAAAGAGGCTGACCACCTCAGCCACTAGGGCCGGATGCAGCGTCGCGTCAAGCTCATCGAAGCACAACAGTCCACCGCTGTCCATGACATCAAGCAGCTGTCCGATGAGGGCAAACCAGGACAACGTGCCGGCCGACTCTTGAGCGACGGTCGCCGATCTGGTGGCCGACGCCATCGTCGCGAGACGTCTTTACTGCTACACCGACACCGCCTTCGACGAACCAATCGCAGCACACCACGGATACATGCAGTCGGTCGACAACCCGCCGTCGGTCGGCACGCTCTTCGATCACCTCGCGCACTAATCAAGTGCCCGGCTGCCAAGCCAGGTAGCTAACGTCGCCCCAATGCCCACGATCGAGGAATCACGAATTGGGGGACGGATAGCGCGTATCGCCATACCTGCGGTCGGCGCGTTGGCAGCTGAACCGCTGTACGGGTTAGCCGACACCGTCATCATTGGTCACCTGTCGCGCTCTGCCCTTGCTTCGCTCGGCGTGGCGTACGGCGTGCTTATCCCGCTCACCTGGCTGTTCGCTTTCCTCCAAGGCACCACCGTCACACGCATCGCCCAATTGCGCGGCGCCGGCGACGACGAAGGACAAGCGCGCACCCTCGCCGACGCCAATGCACTTGCCATCGCCTTTGGTATCGTCCTGAGCATCGTCGTCGTGACTCTGGCGCGACCATTGGCTTGGCTGCTGAGCGCCCGGGGTGACGTGTTGAACGGCGCCGTTTCGTACCTGCGCATCGGCGCGCTCGGGTTCCCGCTGCTGTTCTTGGCCATGGTTGGTCACGGTGACCTGCAGGGCCGGGACCGCACCAGCCGTTCACTAGCGATCGTGGCGGTCGCCAATATCGCCAACGTGATCCTGGAACTCTGGTTCGTACATGGCCTCGGCTGGGGGCTACGAGGTTCGGCTTGGGGAACGTTTATCGCACAGCTGATAACCGCTTCCATCTTCATCACGATGCGGGTGCGTCGGCGTGTTCGCGGTCGTGCGAACCTCGCTCGTATGAGGACAGTTGTGCACGATGGCATGCGCCTCGCCATGCGGACGCTCGGAATCGCAGGGGCGTTTGCGTGCGCAACTGCAGCGGCAACCCGTATGGGCGACGTCGAGGCCGCCGCCCACCAGATCACCTACCAGCTGTTCATTTTCTTGGCCCTTGCCCTCGACGCGCTTGCACTCGCTGGCCAGGTACTTGTGGCCGAAAGCCTCGGGGCAAACGACAGCGTCGACGCAACGCGCACGATCGAACGACTCCTGCGGATCGCCGTCTTCTTCGGCAGCATCGTTGGCGTTGTCGTACTTACGGCGGCCGCGTGGCTCCCACGCCTTTTCTCGCCCGACGGCCAGGTGCAATCCGTCGCGAGTCGGGCGCTTGTTCTGCTCGGTATTTTGTGTGTGCCCGGGGCCGTTGCGTTCTTGTACGACGGCATCTACCAGGGGACATCGGACTACAACTATCTGGTCAAAGGCACGCTCGGTGCGTTGGCTGTGTTCTTGCCCCTCTGGCTGGTAACGATACTGAAACCGTCCGTCGGCCTCTACACACTGTGGGCAGCCATCGCACTGTGGATGTTCGCCCGCGCTGCCATTCAGCATCGACACTTTCGCACCGGTGGGTGGCTCGCCGCCACAAACCGATGATCGCTCGCAGCACATGTCCACTCATTCGGTGAACATGTCGCGAAGCACCGCCAACGTGGCCATTAGGGTCGGGGTTTGAACCGTCCCGAGACGTTTGACCAGTCGCGATCGGTCCAACGTTCGCATTTGGTCGCAAAGCAGAAATCCAACAACGCCTTTGAACTCGACAGGCACGCGAAAGCTGGCGTTAGCGCTGCCACTCGTGAGCGGCACCGCTGTCACGGTGGCAAGAAAGCGGTTCATTTCGTCGGGCGACACGATCATGCATGGTCTGGTCTTGCGAATCTCTCGGCCAACGGTCGGGTCGAGCGACACGAGCCACACCTCACCACGTACCGCCGTACGTTTCACCATCGAAGCTCATCACCGCCGAGATTGTCGAACACCAGCCACGCTTCGGAATCTGCGTCGATTGACTCAGCACCCAGTCGTTTCGCGTCCTCCTCCCATCCTTCACGCACGCCCCGCTTGATAGGCGTTGCAATCACCCGACCGTCCTCGACAACTATGTCCATTGCTGTGCCGGTTTCCACGCCGAGCGCCTTCAGAATTGGTTTCGGAAGAATCATCCCGGTCGAGTTGCCCATCTTGCGCAATGCTGTCTGCATCGGCGTATCGTAAGCACACCGTTATAACAATGACAAGCGGATTTCTGCTATTTTCGATCAGCTCAAGTACGACAGATCGATCACGAGACACGTCGGCGAACGGCTTCGAACAGTCGGCGTTTGCGCATGATGAACGCAACCTCTTTGGTACTCAACTTCACGACCGTACCATCTCCGCCAAGTGACGGTGGGGGCGGCACGATGTCGTCGAACTGCGGCACCGAGGCCAGTTGCGCGGCCCGACGCGGCGCACCGGAAAGGGATTCGGGGAGCTTTTCGAGCACCACACGAAACTCGATTGTGCCTGGTTGCGACGGTACGAACGCGGCGATCGAATAGTCGACCAAATCGAGCGATACCAGTCGTTGATACAGCCGCAGGAACGAGGTCGGCGTAAACACCCAACAGTGACTGTCGACATATTCGCCCGGCTGATTGCTGCGCTCGCACAATTCCAGCGCCCATTGGTCGGGTTCAAGGTCGGTGCGCAGTTGGCCGTCGTAGTTCACGGTTCCCGCCCACATAGCGGCCGGGTCGACAGCGATCATGTTCGAATGAAAGTCCCAGATCTGGCGATGGCTCGGAGCACGCAAACCTCGAAGGTACGCATCCATCACATCGCTCATGCCGCTCACGGCCCGGTTCACGTCGAAACACAGCCGCTTGTCGGGGATGGCCAAATACAGTCGGCCTCCATGGGCCAGCACCTCGCCGACCTCTCGCAGCCATCCCACAAGATTCGGCACATGCTCAACCACGTGCGATGCGAACACAAAGTCGAACGGGGCGTCGGGGCCAACACTCGTCAGCAACGAGGTGAGTCCATCCCACACATAGTCGACGTCGACGATGTTGTCGAGTTCCGTAGACATCCCTGCATTGTCGGTGTACGAGGCAACCAGATCTTCACGATGAGCGTGGTCTACATACTTGACCCGATACTCGGCCTTGGAAAACCGAGGCTTGTTCAACGGTCCAATCTCGAGGCCCGTCATAGTGGTCGCATCGATCGTCGCTAACCACGTCTCTTGTTCAGGCATTCAACAAGTCTCCAGTTCCGCTTATCTCGTGAGGTTATGGCGAAACAACAGGCGGACGTGGCCCGCCATAACCTCACAAGTTCGGATGCGGGGTTAGTAGATCTCGATCAAACCGGCTGCACCCTGGCCGCCACCAATGCACATCGTTACAACGCCCCACTTGGCCCCGCGACGCTTACCCTCTTGCAGAATGTGGCCAGCACAACGAGTTCCAGTCATGCCGAAGGGGTGACCAACGGCGATGGAACCGCCGTTTACGTTGTACTTCTCCGGGTCGATACCGAGCGTGTCGCGGGCATACAGGCACTGGCTCGCAAACGCCTCGTTGAGTTCCCAGATGTCGATGTCATCGACAGTGAGACCATGGCGGGCCAACAGGCGCGGGACAGCAAAGACCGGGCCGATACCCATTTCGTCAGGCTCGCAACCAGCAACGGCCCAGCCCTTGAACGCACCCATGGCATTCAGACCTCGACGCTCGGCTTCTTTGGCTTCCATCATGACAACCGCGGCGGCGCCGTCGGAAAGCTGGCTGGCGTTACCAGCCGTGACGTAGTTACCCGGGCCCCGTACGGGACCGAGTTTGGACAGCCCCTCGAGCGTGGTGTCGACGCGGTTGCATTCGTCGCGATCGACGACCACGTCGACGATGCTCTCCTCTTTGGTTTCCTTGTTCACCAGCTTCATCTTGGTAGCCATCGGCACGATCTCGTCCTCGAACAACCCGCGCGATTGCGCTACAGCCATTCGACGCTGCGATTCAGCCGAGTAGATGTCCTGAGCCTCACGGCTGACCCCGTAACGCTCGGCGACAATGTCGGCCGTTTCGATCATGGCCATATAGATAGCCGGATACATCTCGGGAAGCGCAGGGTCCATGTTGGCAGCGCCGCCCATTCCCGGGCTCGGCATCGTGATCGACTCGACCCCACCAGCGACAACTACATCGGCGCCGTCTTGCTTGATGTAATTGGCCGCTAACGCAATGGAGTTGAGACCCGACGAGCAATGACGCTGCACAGTCGAACCGCCCGTCGTTACCGGAAGTCCGGCGAGCAGCCCGGCGAGACGGGCAAGGTTGCCTGCGCCGTGAGCGCCGTTGCCGAGGTACACGTCTTCTACGGCCGCCGGGTCGATACCGGACTTCGCAACCGCGTGCTGGATGGCATGAGCCGCCATGGTCATAGCTGGCGTCATGTTGAAGCCGCCACGAGCCGACTTGGCCAGACCCGTGCGGGCGTACGAGACGAATACTGCTTCGCGCATGATGAAATCTCCGGTTCGTTATCAAGAAGTAGTTCGTCGCGAACCTAGTAGGCGAACACGGGTTGCGGTACTTTCAAGCTATGAAGTTTCGATTTGGAATCCAACTCAACGACCCTGACCGAGACAAAGTCGTGGCCCGATGCCTACGGGCCGAAGCAGCTGGATTCGATGTGGCGCTACTGGGCGACCACATCGATGACCAGTGGGACCCACTCGTCATGCTCGAACACCTCGCCCACGTCACCACCCGAATACGCCTGGGCACGCTCGTGCTCAACAACGACTTTCACCATCCGGTATTGCTAGCTCGACGCATCGCCAACTTGCAGGACTTGTCGGGGGGCCGCATCGAACTTGGCTTGGGTGCTGGCCACACTGCCCAGGAATACGACACGCTCGGGGAGGAATTCCGGCCGCCTGCCGAGCGCAAGGCCCGCCTTCGTGAGAGCGTCGCCGAAATGCAGGCCTGGTGGGAGGCCAACAACGTCACCGTGCCGCTGCTCATCGCCGGTTCTGGCGACGCTCTGCTGGGCCATGCTGCGGTGCACGCCGACATCATTGGACTAGCGGGTCTAGGCCGAACGCTCGATGACGGTCATAACCACGAGACCCGATGGGCACCGGAATACCTCGACGCCCAAGTGCAACTCATTCGCGAGGCGGCGGGCGACCGAAGCGAACACCTCGAACTGAACGCGCTCATCCAAGGGGTCGAAATCACAGCCGATCGAGCCGGGTTTGCAGCTGGTTTGGCCGAGCGGGTCGGGTGCACCGTCGACGAAGCCCTCTCGACGCCGTTCCTGGCCTTCGGTACCTACTCCGAGATAGCCGCGCAGCTTAAGGCAGCGCGCGAACGCTGGGGTATCAGCTATTTTGCGGTGCGGTCAGTCACCGAATTTGCACCAGTGGTACAGCTCCTTAGGAATCAATGACAACAATCGCCACGTTGCAAACCAACGACCTTACGGTTGCCCGAGGGCCTCAACTGGTGCTCGACGCTGTCAATATCACCGTTGCGCCGGGTCACCGGGTGGGGCTCATCGGCCCGAACGGCGTGGGCAAATCAACGCTGCTCAAGGCCATCGCCGGCATGATCCCGTTAGAAAAGGGAAGCGTACGTCGGCTTCCCCAAGCCGCCGCGGTTGGCTATCTTCCACAAGAACCCGAACGTAACGCCGGCGAAACGGCGCGGGCGTTCCTTGAGCGACGCACCGGTGTCGCCGACGCCGACCGCGAACTACAAGAAGCAACCAACGATCTCGCCTTGGGAACAAACGAGGCCAACGATCGGTACGGCGCGGCGCTCGATACCTGGATGGCGTTGGGCGGCGCCGACCTCGACACCCGAATCGGCCAGGTGTGGCACGAACTCAATCTGGCTACAGGGCTACTCGAACAACCCATGCCATCACTGTCGGGTGGCGAGGCAGCGCGCTGCAACCTGGCCGGGCTACTGCTCAGCCGGTTCGATATCTATCTGCTTGACGAGCCCACCAACGATCTCGACCTCGACGGGCTCGATCGGCTCGAAACCTGGATCACCAGCCTGAGCGGCGGCGTCCTGCTGGTCAGCCACGACCGGGCGTTTCTGTCGCGCACCATCACCGACGTCGCTGAAATCGACGAATTTACCCATCGGTTGGCCTGGTACTCGGGCGGGTGGGATTCGTTCATGGAACAACGCGACACCTCCCGCCGGCACGCCTGGGAAAAGTTCGATGACTACGACTCGAAACGCAAAGACCTGGCCCGACGCTCGCAACGCGAACGCGAATGGGCATCGCAGGGAGTAAGCAAGGCCAAAAGGGATAGTAGTGAAAAGGACAAAAACATCCGGGCGTTCAAGGTGAACTCGTCGGAACAGCTAGCTGGTAAGGCGGCCCGAACCGACAAGGCAATCGAACGTCTCGAGGCTGTCGACAAACCCCGTGATTCTTGGCAGTTGAAGATGACCATCGCCGCGGTTGGGCGTAGCGGCGACATGGTGGTGCGCCTTGTCGGTGCCAAGGTCGATCGTTCAAATGGAAACGATGGTGGCTTCGTTCTCGGTCCCATCAACCTCGAGATCAGCTACGGGGAACGCGTCGCCGTCGTTGGGGCCAACGGCGCTGGCAAGACCACACTGCTCAACACCATGCTTGGTCGCCACGAACTCATCGCCGGGCAACGCTGGTTCGGGTCGGGGGTCGTGCTCGGCGAGGTCGAACAAGCCCGCTCACAGCTCAGTTCCGACGCCACATTGGTTCGCGCGTTCAGCGATGCCACCTCATTGCTGCCGGTCGATGCTCGCACGCTCATGGCTAAGTTCGGGCTCGGTGCCGATCACGTCGAACGGCCAGCATCGTCGCTTTCGCCCGGCGAACGTACCCGGGCAGCTATGGCGCTCTTGATGGCGAACGGCGCCAACTTGCTGGTGCTCGACGAGCCCACAAACCATCTGGATCTACCGGCGATTGAGCAGTTGGAACAGGCCCTCGAAACGTTTCACGGTACCGTGTTGTTGGTCACTCACGACCGGGCACTCTTGAACGAGGTTCGACTCACCCGCACCATCTGTATGCAGTCCGGCCGCGTCGTCGCCGACGACCCAGTCTGACCAGCTACACCGAGTTCCGCAGATCGTTCCCGAGAGCGAGAACGGTCAAGATGGCGACGATGCCGACCGCACCGAACACTCCAAGCGTCGGCTGAACACCGAAGCGGCTGGCTACTGCACCCGCGAGCAACGCCGCCAAGGGTGCAACACCGGTGTGCATTAGGCCCGACAGCGACATAACTCGTCCGAGCATCGCCGGGTCGGTGTTTTCTTGCAGCAGTGATTGCGAGACGTTGGCCCACACCCCACCGCTCAACCCCCACACGAACATCATCCCAACAAGTGAGACATACGACGGTGCGACGCTCATAGCCACCGATGTGGAGCTGCCAACCAACATGCACGACATGAACATCACGCCGCGCCGCCTGATGTGCGAACGAAACCGCAGTAGTAGGAACGACATCGTCATCATTCCCAGGCCCATTACGCCAAACAGTGCAGATGCGGCGGCGGCGTCGCGGCCGAACACCCGCTTGGCGACTTGTGGGATCAAGAGGAAACCCGGACCCATCATGCACCCTCCGCCAATAGCCATGAGAACAAGCAATGTTCTCAGTATCGAATGGTGGCGGATATAGGACACGCCCTCGCGTATCTCGGCGGCGAGGTGGCGGCGTTGCGGTGTGACCACTTCGGGAACGGCGAGACGAAGTACGAACGCGCCGCTCAACAAGAACAAGACACATTGCACCACGAAGGCTCCGGTGACACCCCACCGGTTGATGGCAACGCCAGCAATAACGGGTCCGACGATCATGGCGATATTCGCGCCAACCGTCATCACCGGAATGGCAGTCATCAATCGTTCGCGCCCAACGATCAGGGGCAACAGAGATGAACGAACCGGAAACGCGAAAGCCAACACCAGACCAAATGCAAAGGCGATGAGAATCGCTGACGGTACGGTCATGGCATCCGTGGCGGTGAGCACCGCCGCAACGGCAGTAACAACCGCTCCGGCCGCTTGGCTGCCCAACAGCTGCAACCGTCGGCGGCCTCGGTCGGCAATGGCTCCTGCGGGCAGCACGAATAAGAACATGGGGAGGCCGAGCATGAACACGATAAGTCCCGATGTCGATGAGCTCACGTTGAGCGTGTCGTCGGCCAACCAGACAAAAGTGAACCGGTCGGCGGTTGCAATGAGCTGAAACGTGACGGCGTTACACCAGAGGAACGCAAACGGCCGCCCAAGGGAGCGGACTCCCAACGCGGGGGCACTCAGCGTTGTTTGCGACACAGCGCCAAAGTACCGGGGTTGTGGCCGACCGGTACCAACGGCCAGGCACCTAGTTCCGAAATAACGCCCTTAGAGTTGCTAAAGTCACGCAATGCGAATTTCGTCAGCGAGGCTCAGCTGGGTAAATCTGGCCATCAAGGCGCTCCTCGTAGGCCTTCTGATCGTCGCCGTTGTCTTCGAGGATTCCGAGCGATTCGCAGGCAAAGGCTTCAAGTATCGGCTCGTGCTGTTCAGCCTGCCGACGGTGATCGTACCCATCGTGTGGCGATTGCGAGGCAAGCGGCCGCCGTATCCGCATCTGATCGATGCGCTCCTCGTGATGCCATTTCTCCTCGATACCTTGGGAAACGCGCTCAACTTCTACAACACCTACGACGCCACCGACGACGTGTTGCATTTCTCGAACTGGGTGCCGTTGGCAGCCGGGCTCACTCTGGCCGTTCGACGAGCCCATATCCCACGGCTTGCGTCGTTCGCCATGGGCTGCGGATTTGGAGCTACTGCCATTCTGTGGTGGGAAGAAGCCGAGTACGCCATCATGCAGGCTGGTTCCATGGGCTTGAACCTGACCTACGGCGACACCATGGGAGACCTGGTGTTGTCGTTCAGCGGAGGCGTCGCTGGGTCCGCTCTGGCGGCGCGTCTGTCGCACAGCACTTGATCGAACGTTGACTCACGATCCTCTAGAAACGGCCGACTTTTTGGATTGTTCATCAACTTCACAGACACAACCCGGAGGCAGCGATGTTGACCTCAAGACGCAGCGGAGACACTGACATGCCACTCATCGCCCTAGTGGTCGGCGGAACCGCCAGCCTCGTCGGATTCATCGGCATTCTTCTGGCTCGCTACCGGATGCCATCTAACTTCCGTTCGCTTCGTGGCGCACTTGGCGTGACCCTCTCATGCGTCGGCGGCCATCACGACCAATGCCATCTGCATCTGAACTGCCCATGCCAGTGCCATGACGACGTAATTCATTTCGCGTTGGCGACTGATCCGCAGTTCACCCCCCGGCGAGACTGAACAAGACGGTACGCTCCCAAGGGTGCGTGGACGGTTCGCTCCCTCGCCCACCGGGCAACTTCACCTTGGCAACCTTCGCACCGCACTGGTCGCATGGCTCTTTGCCCGGTCGGCCCGAAGCGAGTTCCTGGTCCGAATGGACGACTTAGATCTCGTCACGTCTCGGCGCGAACTGGGGGCGGGCCAACTCCACGACTTGGCCACCCTCGGACTTGACTGGGATGGTGAAGTCGTCTGGCAGTCAGAACGCTTCAACCGGTACCGAACCGCCATTCAAAACCTCGCTGAGCAGGGCCTCGTCTACGAGTGCTACTGCAGCCGCCGCGAAATCCACCAAGCAGCCCAGGCACCAAACGCACCCATCGATGGGGCGTACCCCGGCACGTGTCGAGACCTCACCGACGACCAACGCCAACGACGATCAGCCGATCGGCCACCGGCACTGCGGTTGCGGTCGCCAAACACAACCGTGAGTTTCCACGACGAACTGGTCGGACCGTTCGAGGCCGTGGTCGACGATGTGGTTCTGGCGCGCAACGACGGCACTCCGGCGTACAACCTCGCGGTCGTGGTTGATGACGCGGCCCAAGGCGTGCAACAGGTTGTTCGCGGCGATGATCTTGTGTCGTCCACGCCACGCCAGATACATCTCGCTTCGGCGCTGAATGTACCTATCCCGTCATATGCCCACGTTGCCCTAGCGCTCGGGCCCGACGGCTCCCGGCTGGCCAAACGCCACGGTTCGGTGACGCTGGCCGACCTCGCCGCCCAAGGAACAACCCCGAACGACGTGCTCCAGCTGTTGGCGCACAGCTTGAAATTGACCGCTCCCGGTGATCACGTCACGCTCGACACGCTGCTCCGACGATTCGATCCGGCGCAGATTTCTCGCGAGCCGTGGCAGGTTTTCGGCTAACGCTGCAAGGAATAGGGGCGCTGCGACCTCTATAACGGTGATGATGGTGCACACGATGAGCGAGACCGAGCACGCACCCGCAGTGGCCGAGCCGGTACCACCGACGTTCGAGCAGCTGTATCACGATCGCTTCAAAGAAATGTCCCGGTTAGCAACCGTAATGGGTGCCGGGCCCCAGGGTGCGTTCGACATAACCCAAGATGCCTTCATTGCGCTGTATCGCCATTGGGACAAGGTCGACAACCCCCTCGCGTACGTTCGCCGTTGTATTGTCAACAGTTGTCACAGTTCATCGCGACGTCGGGGCCGGGGCGAGCGAGCCATGGCCCGGGCCGCCAACGGCGCCGATACCACGGTGCACCTGGCATCTAACGAGCTTGCTGATGTGCTCGCCAAACTGCCCGAAAGACAACGCGCCGCAATCGTTCTTCGTCACTATCTGGGTCTGCGAGACGCCGACATCGCCGAGGTCTTGGGCTGCGCGCCCGGCACCGTGGCCTCGTTGGTTCACCGCGGCCTCGCCACCATGAAAGAGGTACTTCCATCATGAACCAGTTTCCTCCGCCGAACGGCACCCCGAATGATCCCATCGAGCATGGCCTCAGCCATCTCGCAGCATCGGCCCCTTCCACCCCCGATTGGGACGACCTCACCGGACGGGTTCGCCAGAACCATCGCCGCCGCGTCCAGGCATTGGGCGGCGCTCTCGGGCTCGTTGCCTTGGCCGGCCCTGCCCTCGGATTCGTGGTCGGCCAACGCGACTCATCGGCGAATGATCGGGTGGCTACACGAAGCCCGGCGGCAGCCAGTACAGCGGCCGGCGGCCAACGTCAATCGAGTCCAGTAACAACTGCGGCGTCAACGTTCGACGGTAAGAGCGCCTCATCCGAGGCGTACCAGCCTAAGCCGTTCACGAAACTGTTCGTCGAAACCGTCAACGGCTACCAGGTGCGTGTCTATAAGGACAACAACGACCAGTTCAAGGCCACGGAGTTCGGTACCGAGGGTTGGGCACCACCGGCCGATTGCTTCCCGACGGCCAACATTGTCGTCGAGTACTCCGATGCCACTGTTGCCGGCATGCTCAACGCCATGCTTGGCGGCAGCCCGATGTTCGGTGGAGGCGGGTTCCAACTCCAGCCGATCGGCATTCAGGAAGGTGCACCGGCGCTTGCAATCGTCGGCGCCGTCGATCCGTCGGTAACGACGGCCACCGTCACGTTTGCCGACGGGAGCAAGCTGACACCGTTCATTCGCGACGGTGTGCTTATTGCACTCCGCCCCGATCCGACCCTCACGTTCGAGTCGATTGGTTCCACTGGCTTCCAATCCATCACGATTGATACCGGTAAGGGCCCCAAGCCACTGGTGACGCAATTCACTCGACGTAAGGAATGTGAACCGCCGCCACCGCCCGCTCCCGAGCTTCCTGCCGCGGGCAAGAACCAGCCCAAAGACGCTGTCGCCGCCCGGGCCGAGATCGCCAAAGTGGTCAGCCAACTGATCGATGGCAACCGTACGGCGGCCGAACATCAGGCCGTGGTCGACGATGCGTCGGGTCTTGATGGTCTGCCCAGCAACTTCCCGCCCGAGATACTCGAGATTGCGAAGTCTGCACGGGCAACGTTGGCCGAACTCGTGTTCATCGACAAGGACCGAGCTGTCGGTCTGGTCACGATCGAAACGTCGATAAGTACAAATTCGCACCAGTTCGTCGAGGTTCGCCAAGTGGACGGCACGTGGAAGGCAACCCGCGGGACGTTCTGCGAGCTAATCATGCAGACCGGTACCGAGTGCCCCAACTTCAACTACGAGGACAGCCCATCGGCACGCTGGGCCCCGCGAGGCGAACCCGGCACACCCGAAGGCGGATTTGCCACAACCGGACGGACAGCCACCACTGTCAAATAGCTCACGCAGCATCATTCTGCGAGCATCTCTGCATGACGCAGAACCCGCTTGCCGGTGATTGGTCGCGTTGGCGCGACAAGGTCGACCTCGACGAGTACGAGACCCGGTGGCAGCGCATGGCTGCCGACGGGCAGAATCCACACGGCGAGGTCGACTTCGTCATGCGGTACGAACCCGCGTCGGTCCTCGACGCCGGGTGCGGTATGGGGCGCGTAGCCATCGAACTCGCCCGGCGCGGCGTCGACACTGTAGGCGTCGACCTCGACGTCGACCTGCTCGAACGGGCTCGGCAAGCGGCACCCCACCTCGCGTGGTTACACGCCAACCTGGCTGAACTCGACATTAATCGGCGATTCGATGTGGTGGTGTTGGCTGGCAACATTCCACTCTTCATCGAGGCCACCGAACGGGCAGCGGCGATTGCCAATTGTGGCCGATTCGTTGCGGTCGGCGGCTACATGATTTCGGGTTTCCAACTCCGTACTCAGGGGCCACATCTGGCCGACTACGACCAATGGTGTGCCTTGGCCGGTCTTACCCTCACCGAGCGGTTTGCCACCTGGGACGGCGACCCGTACGACAGTGGTGGTTACGCGGTGTCGGTGCATCACCGACACCGCGTAACAGCCGACTAGTTCTTAGTGCAGGTCGGCGAGCTTGCCGAACTTCTCGGCCAGCAGGTAGTAGAACGTGACGCGGGCCTTGGTACGGTCGGCCTTCATAGCCGTGCACACGTCGGCAATGGCGGCGTCGAGGTCGCCTTCGAGGCCGAGCTTCTTGATCAACCAGCTCTCGCGGACACGGTCGAGTTCGCTCTGATCGCTGCACGAAACCAACGAAGCGTCGGTACTGCGTAGGGCGATGCCGAGATGCTTGACGATGCCAGCAACAGCGGCTTCATCGACTTCGGCGGTGTACAGGGCAACGTCGGCTGAATAGTCAGACATAACAGACTCCAAGTGAGGCGGGAAACGGACCAGGGTGTCCCAGTCCGCTCGGTCACGTTAGTTCACTAAAAGTGCCACGGATACCCCGACCAGTCGGGATCTCGTTTCTCCAAGAACGAGTCGCGCCCCTCGGCCGCCTCGTCGGTCATGTACGCCAGGCGGGTCGCTTCGCCAGCAAAAACTTGTTGGCCAACGAGCCCGTCGTCGATGAGATTGAACGAGAACTTCAACATGCGCTGCGCTGTTGGACTCTTGGAGTTGACGAGTCGCCCCCATTCGAGCGCCGTTGTTTCGAGATCGTCATGGGCCACAACAGCATTGACCATACCCATGCGATAGGCGTCGTCGGCCGAATATTCCTGGCCAAGGAAGAAGATCTCGCGGGCGAACTTCTGCCCAACCTGGCGGGCAAGATACGCCGACCCGAAACCACCGTCGAAACTGGCAACGTCGGCATCGGTCTGTTTGAACTTGGCATGCTCTCGCGACGCCAACGTGAGGTCGGACACCACATGCAAGCTATGTCCACCGCCCGCCGCCCACCCGGGCACCACGCAGATCACTACCTTGGGCATGAACCGGATGAGCCGCTGAACCTCCAAAATGTGGAGGCGGCCTGAACGACCGGCATCGATAGTGGCCGCCGTCTCCCCTTCGGCGTAACGGTAGCCATCACGCCCGCGGATACGTTGATCGCCACCGGAACAGAACGCCCATCCCCCATCTTTGGGTGACGGTCCGTTACCGGTGAGCAGCACACATCCGACGTCGGTGCTCATACGGGCGTGGTCGAGAGCCCGGTACAACTCATCGACCGTGTGCGGGCGAAACGCATTACGGATTTCAGGTCGATTGAACGCGATTCGAACGGTTCCGTGAGCCTTGGCTCGATGGTAGGTGATGTCAGAGAAATCGAAGCCGCCCACTGCATCCCACACCGACGGATCGAAAAGTTCAGAGACCATGAACGCTGAGGCTAATCGCCGATGCCCCACCAACACACGTGCTCATAGGTTCAGGAATGTGCGTCGTATCTCATTACCGATCCTGGGCCTAGCCCTAGTCGGTGTGCAGTTCATCACCTATCGGGATTTTGCTGCACGCGACACTCAGGTACCGACGGGTGCTGCCACAACAGTTCCTACGTCGGCTCCGTTTGCGTTTACGGCCACCACGACACTCTCCCCGAAACAGTTCACCCAGGCGGCCCCGATACCACCACGAAGTCTTGGCCGTGCTATCACCGCGCATGGGCTTGCGATCGAACTAGCGGCGACCAACACGCTCCGCATCGACGAAGCCGCGGTCGCCATCGAGGCTGCGGTGAGAATCACGAACGTGTCTCAGGTGCCGATCATCCTTCCCAAGCTGGTCGTCACCTGCGGTGATAACGCGTCGAAGATGGTCGCTGACGGGTTCATCTCGCGCGCCGCGCTCGGAGAGCCTGAGTCGAACGCTTCGGCGATAGTGGCCCCAGGTGCAAGCGAGCAACGATGGCTTGAGCCGGTGTTGCTGCTTACCCCGTTGCCGAGTGGGTGCGATCAAATAGTCCACCTGTCAGTGCAGTCATTCGCCAAGGACGGTGTGGATCGAGGTGAAGGATTCGTATCGGCAAGCGGCCAGAAGTTTGCGACGCTACCTGCCGATGCTCTGGCACTGATTGCCGATGCCCGCCCATTTCCGCCTATCACCGGACAGAACGCATTGTGCGATCGCTTTGTGACATCCGGGGCCATGGGTCTCGTCAACGCACGCGAGGTAGTACGCAAGCCCACGTGTCTGATGCGAGCAAATGGACGGCTGATCGCAACTGTCGCCACGTTGGTCGACGACCGACTCATAGCGACGACACTGCGCGATATTGCCGTCGGCGGCCGCGAGATCCAAGGTGCGAGCCGTGCGTTCGCCGTGAACGAGCGAGCCGTGTGGACACGGGAACAGGGGGCGCTCATTGTGATCACCCTGGCCTCCGGCGCCGTACCGTACGAGTCCGAACGAACCCTTGAAGCTGTTGGAAGGGCGCTCGGCTGGTGAACCGCACGCTACGGTCCCAGCTGTGGAGTTTGATCGCCCGCAGGCGCGCCTCACCGTACTAGCAGCCGAGCCGGGAGCCGGATGGTTCGCCGAGGTCCGTGTGCTCTCGGCTGCACTCGACGCCGACCGCGTTGTGCTTGCGCTGCCGCGAGGCGAGAACCGAATCGTTGGGACCCCCGACGAGATACTAGAAGCCTGGTCGGAGTGCGGTGCCGCGATTCTTACGGCGGCCGAGACCTCGGCCGAATTCTCCGATATGACGATGCGCTGCCCGATCATGAATGCACCCGGCTGGTGACGACTCACATTGCGTCCGTTTCACTGTGGAACGCGGCGTTCTGCGAGACCATGATTCGAGCGGCCGAAGCCGTCGGCTTCACATGGAACTCGAACTATCTGCGTGTCTCTGACATCAGCCACAGCTCTTCGAGCACATTCAGGCCGATGTTGTCGCGCGCATCGTGCCGAACGTGCACGAGTTTTGGCCGTCGTTTGAATGCAATGCGTTGAGCGACGTCATGGTGGTCAAACAGGTTCGGGCCGCCAGCGTTTCTTCCCCGGCCAACGACAGTAGCGAACGAATTGGATCGGTTCGTCTCAACACCGGTTACCGCGGCGGCAACCTTGTGTTCCCGTCCCAGAACTATCACGATGATGGTTACGAGCCGGTCGGCGAACTTTTTGTCTGGTCGCCTAAGCACATACCGCGCAATGAAACCGAACCAGTCGACCATGGCGCAAAATACACCGTCATGATGTGGTTTGAATCACGTCTACTACCTTGACGATTAGGTGACGACATATGACGTTGCCACGTCAAACTCACCGGTTCAAAGTATTGTTTCGCGTACAACCAGCGGAAGGAGGCGAAATGAGACGGGTAGGTATCGCCGCTGCATTGCTACTTCTCCTCGCCTTGTCAGCATGCAGCGGCCCCCAGCAAGCCATAGTGTCGTCCCCGGCTGGAGCCTCGCCCACCGCAACCACCCCGGCGTCGGTCGCAACCACCGTAGCTACGTCAACCACCCGCGCGTCAGCGTCCAGCACTGCCGTCAGTACTTCTTCGGTGTCGGCTACGACTACCACCACCGTTCCTGAGCCCACCACAACAGCGGTGCCGCCCACCACAACGACCACAATTCAGCCGGTTCCATCGTTGGCCGAACCAATCAAGCCGCTACGGTCCGGTGCCCGCGGCGATGCCGTTGTTGCCCTGCAAAGCCGATTGCTCGACCTCGGGTTTTGGCTCAATGAACCCGACGGTCAATACGGGCTACTCACAAACCAAGCCGTCATGGCATTTCAGAAGTACCACTCGGTCACCCTCAACCTCAAGCCCACCGGCATCGTCGATGACGCCACGGCCGAAGCGCTCGGCGCAGTAGCCCAACGTGCCCTCGGCTACTCCGTCGAAGGTGACCTCATCGAGGTCGACAAAGCTCGCCAAGTGATGTTCGTCGTTCGCGGCGGCCGCACGTTATGGACGTTCAACACGTCTACCGGTAGCGGCGAGACCTACACCGAGCCCGACCTCAAGAAAAAGGACGGCAGCCTGCTCACTGACATCGCCATAACCCCCGAAGGCAACTTCAAGGTGTACAACGAGTACACCGACGGTTGGGAGAAGGGTCAGCTGGGCGAACTCTACCGGCCCAAGTACTTCAAGGGCGGTGTGGCCATACACGGCTCCAACAGCATCCCTAACTACCCGGCGTCACACGGGTGTGTGCGGCTCACCACGACCGCCATGGACTGGATCTGGAGCAACGACATGATGCCCCGAGGTTCAGCCGTGTGGGTCCACGACGGCGGCTAACTTCATGCAAGTCGGGAGGTTAGTGGTCGGCTATTTCTCGAAGGTGCTTGTCGATGAGCGCTGTGCCTCGCGGTGCTAGCTCAATCCAATGGTCGACGCATCGTCCCAACGACACTCGTAAACGCCCGGCCGATTCGATCGCGTAGCCGCCGAACTCGGGGCTATCGACCACAAGCGCCACGATGCGGTCGCCGAGTCGGCCAATGGGTAATCCCCGTCCACACAGTTGACGCACTTCAAGCGCAACTGCCGCCAATACCGACGCCTTGGTCAATGGACCAAGGCCCACGAGGTCGACGTCGAAGATGGCCAGCGAAACCCACGGCACCATGTTGGATCGGTCGAGTTCTTTCAGCCGGGTGCATATTGTCTGCTCCGACACCAGTCCCGTGGTCGGGTCGCGGGTGTCGTCGGCGAGTTGGCCTTCACCATGCCCGTGCGACCAGCCAGAAACGCTCGATCTACCGGCGGCAAACGTGTTCAACCACTGACGTGTACGTGTCGATGAACCCTCGGCAACCGAATTGACCACGCCAGACACGACGTCGAGACTGTGGCCCAAACGCCCGAGACGTCTGGCAAAACGGTCGAGCGCGTCCGTCGACCGACTATCGGCCTGGAGGGCTACACGCACGTCGTCTTTGGCGATGATGGCCTCCAGGCACAAGCCGATGGAAAGACGCGGTTCAACATCGACCGCCTCATTACCCGCCGAGGTTTCCGATTCTGTACTCACAGCCATTGGACAAGACGTGTCAATCGTTGGGTGATGACGCCACTTACGCGAGATTGTTGGCATTTCGTCGAGGTCGTACCGGTAACGCAGGCCCGTCGGCAGTAATGCATCGGCCGTCGTTCGCTAGGTCGAATTGCCAGCCGTGAAGCGAGCAGGTCAGGACCGTGCCGTCGACCTCGCCGAATCGACTGAGGTCGGCGCGTCGATGAGGACAATACCGGCCGACAATCCAATCGCCAAGCTCCACGAACTCGATAACCTCGTCCGCCGTGAGCTTGTCGGCGGCTTCACACTCGGTTCGTTCCATACGCTCGGCCGACAACGACTTGAAGAAGTTGTAGACGTGCTCGTTGAACGGACCGTTTCGCCACGCCCGGAAACGGCACGACAAAAAGAGCGCATTCGACCAGTCGACCGCACGTTGCGCAAGCACCGTCTCGACGAGGCGGCGGTCGATATCAAAACGAAAACGATATGGTTCCTGGCGGTGCGTTCGGACGTCACCGTTGGGGAAATCGACAAGGATCGATTCGTCGCCAGCAACGAGAAGAAGGTTGTCGCCGACGCCAACTCGCACGCTCGGGGCGAGCGCGAGCAGAGGCTTCCACCAGGCGGCGAGACGGCCAACAAGATTGGGTTGCGCAGATGCCCACGAGGCTCGATGTTCGAACAGCCACCCGACCCAATCAGCGGCGTACTCGTCGAGATACTCATCTTTGCGCTCGAACGGACGCATCAATTCACTTGGAGGCGACGGTTGTTCGAGCGTCACGACACCATCGGCGATGACGAAACATGTACCCGGTACAACAAGACGTCCGGCTGAACTTCCAGCTGCGGCGAGCCGAGCAAGCAAAGCAGTCTGATCCGGGAAGATCGACAGCTCGGAACCCGTGATGACGTTGAGATGTCGAAGGTCGGGGTCGAGGAAACAGGGAGGGCCAGCCGACGGGGCCACGGTGGTGGCGCCAACCGCCGAGACATACTGCAAGGCACGAGCAAATTGCGCTTCGACCTTGGCCCGCGCCAACTCGAGGTTGCCCTCACGCGGCTCGTCATACACCATTGGATACCAGATTGCCCCGGAATATTGCAGCCAATGAACGTCGATCGGGCCATCGGCGGTAAAGACCGACGAATCGTGCGGGCGGCAGTCGTTCTGATTCAGCACTCGGCTGCGGCCGTCGTCGACGACGATGGCCGAGTCGCCCCCCGGGCCGTCAGCGATCGAGGTTTCACACCAGATGGTGACCGTGAGGTTGTGCGCTACCTCGACCGATTTGCCCGACTCGGTGTGGATGAACTCAGTGAAACCCACGGACCGTAACGTCCGTTCGAGCTCAGCAGTCGGGTAACCCGGCAACACAATCGTGATGTCACGCCGAAGGTTGTCACGCAGCCAGGGTAGGTCGAGATGATCGGCATGCAGATGCGAGATGTACAAAAAGTCGGCATGGAGGATGCGCTCCATGAGGTCAGCCGACAACTGGTCGTTTCGAGGGAACACAAACCACGAACCGAGGAACGCCGGCACGAACCAGGGGTCGCACAGAATGCTGCCGCTGTCGGATTCAATCAGTATGCCAGCATGGCCGACAGAGGTGGCGCGCATGCCCAATGCCTAACTAATTCGAGCCGGTGACACGGTCACCGAAGGTTTAGGCAACAGGAGGATCGGTGTACTGCTGACCCTGACGCGAGACATGCTCGGTCCAGGCCATGCCATCCCAGTAGCGCATTTCGAACCGACCCGATGGGTCCGGGTACCAGCCCGAAGGCGTGGTTGACGTAGCGACGGGCTCGGGCTCTGGTGCGGGGGCGACCGGGATAACTACGGGCACCACTGCAGCGACTTCCGGCATGGAACCCCAACCGGACGGTTCAACCGATACTGCGGGGGCAACCGCAGTTGTGGTGAAGTCGGTGTAGCTCGGGGTCTCAATGACGGGAGCAACCACGACCGGCTCGGGGACATATATCGGCGCCGGCTCGGGTACGTATGCAACCGGTTCTACGACCGAGATAGCCTCGACGACCGGGGCTGCGACAACAACGGGAGCAATGTCGGCTACACGTGCGACCTCGGCGACAGGTGCCGAGGCGTCACGGCGAAGCACACCAACGAGATCCGCTCCAGCGGAGACAACGGTCATGACATCCCAGCCGTCAGCCGACTTTGCATTGAGGCGGGAAATAAACCCATCAATGTCGTAGGCGGACGAGCTGACTGATCCGAATTCGTACATGGTCATAGAATAGTCTGGTTACGGCCGGCTGTGTGGTGTAGGCGCAGGAATTTACCCGAGCAACGACGAGGGGTCGAAGCCGATTGGCGTTCCGTCGTACATGATGTCGCCCGATCTCAGACCAATACAACGCTCGACACGTTCAAGGAATCCCAACTCATGCGTAGCGACCAGAACCGTTGAGCCACCCTCAATCGCTTCACCGAGAAGACTGATAAAGGCTTGCTTACCCTGCGAGTCGAGGCCAACAAAAGGCTCATCCACGAGCAACAGTTGGAACGGGCGAACTAGGCCTATAGCAAGGGCGGCCTTCTGACGGAGGCCTCGGCTGAAGCGAACCGGCAGGTCGTCGGCGCGGTCATAGATTCCCAACTCACCAAGCAAATCCGCGGCTCGCTGCTCCCAATCAGTGGCACCATGCAGCCGGGCTACCATTTCGAGATGCTCCCAAACGCTGAGGTCGTCATAGAAGACCGGTTGGTCAGCCACATACGAGACAGCTTGACGCGCCTCGATACTGCCGGGTTCAAATCCGGCGACAGTGACTTCACCGTCCGTGGGTTCAAGTAGCCCCGAGATGATCCTCAGAAGCGTCGATTTTCCCGATCCATTGTGACCCAGCAACGCCACCGCCGAACCCGACTTAATCGTCATACTAATCGGGCCTAACGCAACCACATCACCGTAGTTACGTTGCAGGTTCTTTACCGACAACATTGGGCTCATGACGTTCTCCTCGGCTTAGCGCCAGATGTCGGGGTCGTACTTGCGGGGGTCGGGTTGAGGGCGGCACGCCACGATTCGGCCCAGCGGTCGCGACGCTGAATCCACATTGCGACGAACGCCAGGATCAATCCAACGCTAGCGAGGCCCTGCAATGCCACACCAGCGGCGGGTCGGCCCCCGGCCTTGGTGGCGAGAATCAGCGGCAAACAACCCAGTATGGCCACCACGGGTGCTCGAGCCGTTTTGACCACCATTGCAATGCCGGCCACTTCAGGAAGCATCATCGCCGACGTTTTCTCGGTTGTCGCAGGCGCACCCGTTACTAACGTGACGGCACCTCCGGCGACACCGGCGAGCACCGTTGCGAAGCCGGCAAGAGCGGCGGGGATTTGCAGGTCACCACCACCGGCAACGCCACCCGCCAGCAAGGCGACCGGTATACCAAGCAGCGAACCAAAGATGCCAGGGACCAACAGCAAGTCGTTGAACAGGTCGCCACGCACCCGCGGAAGCAACGACGATCGATCGGGTCGGTCGATGGTCTGCGCGAGCGGCTCGGCGAGTTCCATACCGACCAACCAAAAGCACAAGCCAGACGCCAGGACCAACACGCGGTTACCCCGTGCGGCCAAGCCGATGAGTACAGCGCCGACACCGGCGAGAAGCAGCATTCTCAAGATTCGGCCGGCTGAGATTCGCATCAACCCGCGCCAGCTTCGGCGTGCTACCGGCTGGCGGATTGGTACCCATTTCGTCCACGGCTTTGTACGCGATTCGTCGATTGCCAATTGGCGATGCAGCACCATGACCGTGCGAACATCACGCATCGTCGCAGCAAATCGGAGTTGGCCGACAAGCGCGGTGCGGCGTTCAGCCAACTCGAGAGCGAGCCGACCAAGTCGCGAGATCCCAACGAGTACCAACACCACGGCAACGCCAAGTGCTACTAATTCGAGCGCCTTGATTCGCAATGGCCACAGGGCAAGACCGCCAAAAGCCTCGAATGGCGACCAGACCTCGGCCGCGACCGTGCCGACTGCAACGCCCAGCAGACCAATAGCGAGGGCTGTGGCGAGGGGCCTGGGGAGACGAAACCCCGATGAGCACAAGGCTGCACCGACGAACAACACAGCTACGCACGAGCCAAACACTGCGCCTGTCGCTGCCCATTCCCATCGCGGTCCGGGTAGCCGACGCGACGCGACCACTCCGATGATGGCACCGCTCACCAAACCAGTGAAGAGAGCGAACCGGAGTTGGCGAATAGCGGGAGCCAGCAGGGCTTGGCGCCGATCAACCGGGGACAACAGAACATGTCGAACTTCGGCCGGTTCCACCGCTAGCGGACCACCACGGCTTCCCGACCTCAGTCCAATGGCGAGCTCCAAAGCAGCCACGATGCCGATAACGGCCGGACCACGGGCTTGCACATCGACAAGTTCAGTGGCCGACACCTGGTCGCCACCGAGCCAACCTGCCAAAACTATGGCGCTGATAGACCCAACAATGGCAGCGAGGTACGCGCGATACAGAGCCTCGAACCAGTCGGTTTGGGCGACGCGCTGCTGTCGACGACGAGCCCGCAATTCCTTGAGTGCCTCGAGGCCGGTCATTGTGCACCCTGCGCCACGGGTCGACTGTGGTCGGCTGACCAACCTGACCATGACGGCACGAACAGCCGCCCCGGACCGAACCCCGCAAGCTCGAGGGCAACAAGATCGGCGCACGCGGACACACCCGAACCGCACGATGCTATGACCGACGTTGCTTCGTCGATGCCACGTGAGGCAAACCGGGACCGCAACTGGTCGGGAGTTCGATACCGACCCGTGTCGGGATCGATGACGTCGCTCACCGGAAGGTTAACGGCACCGGGAATGTGGCCGGCGACACGATCAATCGGCTCGTCCTCGCCTCGGAACCGTTCGACAGCACGAGCATCGACCAGCACGACGCCCGGTTGTTCGAGCGCGGTGTCGAGCCCTTCGTTCGTAGCGATGAAGCTCGTTGGCCACGGAATTGGAGTCACCGCTGCGACAGGCGTTGATGGCAAACCCGGGCCGGTTTCAAACGGTCCTGCCCATGACTTGATGCCACCGTCGAGTAATGCGGCGCGTCGACCAATGCTTCGCAGCATGATGACGAACCGACCAGCCGTACCTCCACCGCTATCGTCGTACGCGACAACCTGCGTGTGTGCGCCAATGCCGTTGGCGGCCAACGTTGCGCTAAATGCTTCGGGTGTCGGAAGTGGGTGGCGACCATGCGTAGCTGGTCCGGCAGCCGACAATGCCACGGCAAGGTCAATGAAGATTGCGCCAGGCAGATGCCGATTGACGAACGCGTCGCGGCCCGAGCGGCCGTCGAGGTACCAGCGCAGGTCGACCAGCACCACTTCGGGGTGACTGGCCAGCCAATCGGCGTCTACAAGTAGTGGTCCTATGTCAATCATGTGACCTGAACACTACGCGGCGCGTCTATCGGGCAAACTAACGCCCCATGGATCAGCAGTTCTTCCAGGTTGTCTTTTCAGTACTCTCGGTGGTGGCAGGTCTTGGCGCGCTGGTCCTGCTGGCAGGGCTTTTACCAATTGGGCCACTCAAACGTCTACGTCGGGCCATGCGTCCGTGGGCGCTGCGACTCGGCGCATTGGTGGCCGCTACCGCCATGGTCGGCAGCCTCTACTTCTCCGAAGTGGCCCACTACACGCCGTGCATATTGTGCTGGTATCAGCGCATCAGCATGTACGGCCTTGCCATCATCCTGGTCGTTGCGGCCATCCGCCGCGATCTGGCTATTCGCCCGTACGCCATCGCGTTATGCGGGTTCGGCCTCGGTATTTCGCTGTATCACTACGGTCAGGAGCTACCGGTTGGGCGCGGCGCGGTCGAGAATTTCCTCGGCCGGTCGTGGTGGGGCGGAACCGATGCATGCGGTACCGGCGTACCCTGTAGCCAGGTTTGGTACAACCGGTTTGGTTTCGTCACCCTGGCCTTTTCGGCCTTTACCGGTTTCCTAGCAATTTTCACCCTCATGACACTTGGAGATTCCAATGAGTAAGCGTCTCATCACCGCCATCGTGCTGTCGGCTGTCCTCGCCGCCGGTTGCGCCAAGGACAAAGAGGTCGTGGCTCCGGTCGACACGAGCACCGGATCGTCGGCAGCGGGCACGGTGGCGGCTGGCAAGGTTTCGGAGAATCAGGCCGTCACGGCCGTTGGTTCACCGCTCATCGAACTGCCCAAGGCTGGTATCGATGCGGCACTCGGCCAGAAGGCCCCGGCGCTGAGCGGGTTCTCCTTTGATGGCACCCCCGTCGAGGTCAAGCCCGGTTCCAAAGCCACCCTGTTGGTGTTCCTGGCGCACTGGTGCCCGCACTGCCAGCGCGAAGTGCCGTTGCTTACGGCGTGGATCAAGAGCGGCAAGGTCCCGGCCAACCTCGACCTCGTCGCTGTTTCAACCGCAGTCGAAAAGTCCGCGACTAACTATCCGCCGTCGAAATGGTTGGCCAAGGAAGGCTGGACCAAGCCAGTCATGGCCGACGATATCAAGCGCACGGCTTCAAGTGCCTATGGCCTCACCGGGTTCCCATATTTCGTGCTCATCAAGGCCGACGGCACGGTTGTTGCCCGCCAATCCGGCGAGGTCGAAATCAGCGCGCTTGAGGCGCTAGTCGCAAGAGCTTTGTAGTGCGGCATGTGTCGCCTCGTCCATGACCACGCGAAGGGGCACACCGAGGGCGATGGCCGCAGTTACAGCGTCGTCATGTTCCACCTTTACGCGACCGTTGGCGGTCTTGGCCCTGATATCGAATCCACGAACACGAACGCTGGTCTCGGCTCGTTCCTGAGGCCAGCGTTCGACGCGTACGGCGCGAACTCCGAGTGTGCCGGTTTCAGCCACGAGAACACCACGAACATGAGCGGCGTGCGATGGGTCGCACAGCGCCGATATCGTGTGAGCTGGCCGACCCTTTTTCATCACAATGGGCGACACCCATGCATCGTGGGCCCCCGCAGCCAAGAGCTGTGTGACGGTGTGGGCAAGAACCTCGGGGGTGACGTCGTCGACGTTGGCCGAAAGCTGCACCGCCTCGACACCGCCCACAGTGGCGTGTACCGCTTCACCGACGACGACCTGCACTAGGTTCGGCCGCTCGGCCAGGGTGCGGCCACCCGCTCCATAGCCAACCGCTGTCACGGTCATTGCCGGCATGGGTCCGAACGCCACAGCCAATGTCGTCATCAGCGCGGCGCCGGTCGGTGTGGTGAGCTCGTGAGGGATGTCGAGGCCGTACGTCGGAGCGCTGCGGCGAGCAAGTAGCCCAAGTGTAGCGGGCGCAGGAGCGGGCAGGATGCCGTGATCGGCTTTGACGGTGCCGAGGCCCTGGGCGATGGGCGAGCAGTAGATCTCGTCGATACCAAGCACTTCGAGCGCGGCACATGACCCGACCACATCGACGACAGCGTCGTGTCCGCCTACCTCGTGGAAGTGCACATGGTCGACCGTTGTACCGTGAATTGCTGCTTCAACCTCGGCCAATGCCCGGAAGGTTGCGAGGGCCCGCTGTTCCACACGTGCGGGTAGTGACGCGGTCTGCACGATGGTTCGAATGTCCGCGAACGTGCGATGGGAGTGGTGGTCGTGAACATCGACTCGCACATGGCGGCCGGCGATTCCATTGCGCTGGGTGGTGGCAATGTCCATCGTCCATCCGTCGATAGGTAGTTGCGCGAGGATTTGCCTGACCTCGGTCTCGTCGGCACCGGCGTGTAGCAGCGATGCGAACGTCATATCGCCAGCTACGCCGGAGAAACAATGGAACCAAGCAATGCGTGTCATTGCCGGGCATTCTGGCTGAGGACGCGCAGCACCGCGCATGCTGCGCCGAAACCGTTGTCTATGCCGACCACCGTGACGCCACTTGCGCAGCTACTGAGCATGGCAAGTAACGCGGTGATGCCTTCAAGCGACGAGCCGTAACCCACACTCGTCGGCACCGCAATGACTGGCGCGCCGGTGATGCCGCCCACAACGCTGGCGAGCGCGCCTTCCATGCCCGCCACAGCGACAACAATGTCGGCAGCGGCAAGTTCGTCGACGTGCGGCAACAGTCGGTGCAGTCCAGCAACACCTACATCGGTTAGGCGCACCGGCATTAGGCCGTATGCCGCCAGCACCGCAGCGCATTCATCGGCTACGGGCAGGTCGGCGGTTCCAGCGGCGGCGACTACGACGCGTTCTGGTCGGTTCAACGCGCGTGGCCGCCAGACCAGCACGTTGCCGTGGCGCTCGCCACCGGGATGAGCCGCTTGTGTTGCGTTGGACTGGACGTCGCTAACACGCGTGACCAGTACTGGGCCTGACCCTCGGTCGAGGAGTTCGCCGACAATCCCGACCAGGTGTTCAATGCTTTTGCCTGGCCCGTACACCGCTTCGGGTTGGCCATGTCGCAGCGATCGGTGATGATCAACGCGGGCATAGCCGAGATCGGCCCATGGCAACCGGGTGAGCTGCGCCGCGGCATCGTCGACGTCAACCGAACCGGCCGCCACGTCATCCAGCAATCTTCGAAGGTCAAGCGCGTCCACCTCACCTAGCATGGTCCATCGTGCTGTCTCGTGCCTCACGTGTTGGATTTCTCGGTCCGTTCGGAACCTTTACCGAACAGGCGTTGCGTACCGAACCCGATCTAAACGCGGCCGACCTCGTCCCGCTGCGTTCGATGCCTGATGTACTCGTTGCGGTAGCGAGTCGAGACGTCGACTACGGCTTCGTGGCAATCGAAAATTCAATCGAGGGCACAGTCAACTTGTCGCAAGACGAGCTGATGTTCAACCACACCCTGCTGGTCCAACGTGAAGTGGTGCTCGACATCGAACATTGCCTCATGGCGTTACCAGGCACCCTTTTGGGCGACATTTGCGAGGTACTTTCCATCCCCGTGGCCACCGCTCAATGCCATGAATGGGTGAAAAACAACCTGCCCGATGCTGTGCGCCGAACCGCAGATTCCACTGCGGGTGCCGCCGAAATTGTTGCCGCGAAACGTTTGGTCGGAGTGGCCGCCATTGCCCCACGGGCCGCAGCGACCCTGTTTGGCTTAGAGATCATTGCCGCCGATATTGCCGATCATCCTGGTAATCAGACCCGGTTTGTGCTTGTGGCACCCGATGGGATTCCGGCGCCGACCGGTCACGACAAAACGTCCATTGTCGTCTACCAGCGAGCAAATGAGCCGGGGAGTCTCATGTCGATCCTGGCCGAGTTCGCAGCCCGGCGAATCAACCTCACAAAGTTGGAGTCGCGACCCACGAAGGCCGGCGGGCTTGGCGACTACTGTTTTGTCATCGACGCCGAAGGCCATATCGCCGACGAGGTGCTCGCCGATGCAATCCGTGACCTTCATGCCAAGCAGGGCGGCGTGAAGTTTCTTGGGAGCTATCCTGCGGCTGGCACCCACGGCAGCACACTTCGCGCTCACGCCGATCAGGCATGGCGGTCGGCCGATGATTGGGTGCAGGACCTCCGTGCCAAAATCATCGCCGAGTAGCAGCGCTTAGGCGACGACGCTAGAAGCGTTTACCAGATAGCCGTTACAAGCCGAGTGGACTTGGCGTACACCCGAATCTTGTCGTCCTTGGTAACCACCGGGAGACGAAGCGACCGCGCAGTTGCAACGATCAACCGGTCGGCAGGGTCGCCATGAAAATCGGCTAGCTCTCCTGCGCTAACGGCGATGGCCGAGGACAGTTCTGCGACATGCACCTTGTTACTCTCTCGAAAGTCGATGACCCACTCTTGTGTTGGACGATCAAGCGCGACGCGACCTTTCTCAACGAGCATCGCCAACTCCCAGAAAGAGATCGGGCTAACGAGGAGCGCCGAGGCAGCCTGGATCCTACGCAGCGCTGTAGGCGATAGCTGCCGAGCTTCCGCCTCATGCCTCGACTCTACCTGACCAGCGACCATAGTCATTGGTCAATAATCTTCGTCATCCGATGGTGATCGAGCCGTAGGTGCTGCACAACCCGTACACGTTGAGAACCACAAAACTCACTACCGCGATAATGGCCACGATGCGTCTCCACCGCCGTACGCTGCCGACCCCACTCATGGGCGTCGGCATGTACCAGTCGGGGAGCAACGACGCGGGGTTGTCGCCGACGAACTGCGAGAACGGTACGGCCTCGTCGGCTACCAGTTCAGACATTGGCACTCTCCTTGTCGGTGACGATCAACAACCTAATACCGTGCACACGGCGACCGTGAGGTGGTACTAGATGCACCTCGTTCAGCCAAGGAACAACTCGGAATATGACCGCTGGCCGGCGCTTGTCGAGTTCAGCGAGCCAGATCTCTCCACACTTCATTAGTCGGAGGGGAACAGGGCGTCCCAATCCTCGTCGTCATCGCCAACGAAGGCCACGGCAACCGCCGCCGTCCAAGCTCGCTCGTCGGTCGTCAGTGGCTTCGCCTCGTAGATCTCTCGTTCCAACTGGGCCGAGTATGCGATGAGAGCTTCGTTCACGAAAGCCACAGCGATCGTTCACGCCGTAGGCAGTCGACCCGACGAACGGTATCGGGATCGAGGGTGACCGTGCGACGCTGCTTCGTGCTCATACCCAATCATCATACTTGTCCCGTTGGTTCTCAAGGGCTCAGCCAACGCGTCGATTTGAGCAGCGACAGCGCTCAGGTCATACGCCACTTCCGGCTCGAATTCGACTTGAGCCCTTGCCGTGTGCCGGTCGGGCGAGACGGTGCCGATCGATTCGCCAACGAACGATGACCGCGGCAATCCAGGCGACGACCACGAACCATCGATAACGGAAACTGAAACTGGCAGGACTAGAGCATGAACTCAGCCTGAGGCTTGCGCGCCGACGAGTCGGTCCGGCAGACCGGTGGCCGAGGGGTAGGGATAACCCCCGCAATGATTCCACGGCGACGTTTGCGATCCGGTAGCGTGTAGGACGGAACGGTGGCAGAGCGGACGAATGCACCCGCCTTGAAAGCGGACGTGGGGAGACTCACCGAGGGTTCGAATCCCTCCCGTTCCGCGTAGTGGTCGACGATGGACAAAAGCTCCTGCGACGTCACCCCGAGTGGGCCAAGCGCGTCCGGAAGGCGCTCGATCAACTCGGTGCCGACCCCCGGCACCCGGGTCTTCGGACCAAGCGATACGCCGATGACGTTTGGCAGTCTTATGTCGCCAACAACACCCCGCGCGCATGGCGCATTTGGTGGATCTACGACCCGACGAACGAGGACACAATCATCGTTGTCGGCTTCGGACCCCATCCATAGCCGAATGTTCAGATTCCCTCGAAGAGATCATCGACGGTCACCGGCTTCGACGCGTTCGTCACGGTGCGAGCCCGCGACAGCAACTCAGCAACACGGTCAGGGTGCTCGGCGAGATCCGATACCGCTTGCTCCGACAGGACAAGACCGACCTGGCGGACCTCGCAGTGATGCTCCAAGGCGCTGTCAACGACGACACAGTCGCACAGTTCGCCGCCACGAAGTTCGACCTCGTAAAGCAGGGTCGAACGAACCGAATCGACCGGATCGAACGCAACCTTGGCGAACTAGCGCAGACCTACGACAACGTCGTACCGCAGCTGTTTCCCGGCGCGCCAAGCTACCGAGAAGCGGCCGACATCGTCTGGCCACGAATCAGATCGCTCGTCCCATGAGACGGCCGCCGAGGAGGTCAACGACGAGGTGTGTTGCTACCCCGGTTTGACAACTTACTTTGTTGAAGTACCCACGTCGACGCCTTAGGGCGGATGGCGACTTCGGCGCGTGTCAGCACCGACATGAGTCCTTGCCGAACAGCGCCGAGCTGTCCTCCCAGCCTGCGAGATCAACCGCGACGACTGCGACCTGAATCTCCACCCATCCAGACCCTGTGGTCCGGATCCGGATAGCCCGGATATATCCCTGGTTCAACTGCTGAGGATGAGGTCGCTGGCGGTGACGCCGTAAACGTGTGCGGCGACGCGAAGCAACGCTGTGACGGCGTTGTCGCTCTGGGGCGCCCGGAACATGACGACGACGTGGCGTTCGACGTCGAGGACGTAGAGGGAGACGACGGCTTCGGTCTCGATACGGGCTGGATATCCCAGACCGTCGACGCGTCGACCCTGGGCGAGGTGCTCGTCCCAGTCGGCTAATGCCTGGAACTGTACGACCAAAAGGTACCCGCCACTTCGAGGATGTGGTAGCCACAGGCCGGACCGCGTGCCTCCACCATCGGCTGGGTGGTGAGCGGACGGTTCTCGTCGAAGCTGGATGCCACCGCCTTCGGGCTTAACAATGGGCAGATCTCTCTCGTCGCTCGACCGTTCGCCACCATCAGCTCGTTGAGTGCTTCCGGGCCTAGTGTCGTCGTGGGAGCCCCGCCGGTGTCGGGACTCGCCGGGAATGTCGGCGTCGACACGCTGCTACAACCAGCCAGCGTCACGCACGCCGCAATGATGAACGCGGAACGGGATCGCACAGTCTCAGTA
>JANOSH010000020.1:0-279369 GCA_031415695.1 Actinomycetes bacterium | reverse complement strand
GAGACAGCGTGCACGGTGTTCATGAGCGTGGTGAACGCCCGGGTGCATCGTGAGACATGTGCCAGGCCGGTTGATCGGTTGGAGATCGAACGAGCGGTGTTACACCCGGTCCGGGTTGAGCCGTTCACGGCGGTGTTCGGTGTGTCCCGGTTGGTTACGTGGTCATGCATGATTTCGTGGCGTAACGCCCGTTACAGCGTGCCGCACGAACATGCCGATACCAGGGTATGGGTTCGTGAACACGCCAACGAAGTTATCGTCACTGCGGTCGGGTCGGACGGCCCGAGCGAGGTGAGTCGCCATAACCTTGTTCCTGCTGGGCAGATCTCGGTCATCGAGAGCCATTTCCCGCCGCGGCGGGACCCGTTGAACCGCCCGCCACGCGCCACCAAACCCGGCGAGGCCGCGTTCCTACGAATCGGTGCCGGCGCCGCTCAGTGGCTCACCGAAGCCGCCGGGAGCGGTATTCGTGGGATCGAGCTCAAGATGGCTGACGCCGTTGCATTGTGCTCGATCTACACGACACCCGCGGTTGACACCGCGTTGGGTGTCGCGGCGGTCGCCGGCCGGTTCGCCGAACGCGACCTGCTCTCCATCCTGGCACGCCGTGTCGACACCACAATTGTGCGGGGCGAGACACATTCGTTGCAGCCCGGCACTAGCAGTTGGGAACGGTTCGGGCGATGACCGCGATCAACAACAACAGCGGCGACCTCGCGTCGATCGACCCCGACTTGGATCGGCTCTCACGACGGCTACGCCTGCCCTACCTGCGAGGCGTCGCACCCGAAGTGCTCGCAACCGCGAAAGCACAACGATGGGCACCAGCCGAAACCGTCCGAGCGTTACTCGTCGCCGAAGAACAAGGACGCGACCATGCGACCACCACGATCCGACGGCGTAAAGCGCGGCTCCCAACCGGGAAAACGTTCGACATATGGGACCCCAAAATCTCATCGATCACACCCGCCACCCAATCAGGGTTACGGACCTTGGAATGGATCGCCCGACACGAAAACCTTGTGATCTGCGGACCGTCAGGCACCGGGAAATCGATGTTCCTTGAAGCCCTCGGACACGCCGCTATCGACGCCAACCTCACCGTTGCATGGTTCAGTGTCGAGCAACTCGGCGTCCTCGTCAGAGCACACCGAATCGATGACACCATCAACCGGGCCATCACCCCAATCCTGCGATCAGACCTCATCATCGTTGATGACGTCGGGCTCCTCCCGCTTTCAGTTGACGCCGCCGAGGGTCTCTACCGCCTCGTCGACGCCGCATACGAGAAACGGGCCGTCGCTATCAGCTCAAACCTGCACCCCTCCGGGTTCGAGGAACTCATGCCACGAACCATCGCCACCGCGCTCGTTGACAGGCTCATGCACCACGCCCACGTCATCGTCACCACCGGCGATTCGGTCCGCCTCACCCAAGCCACCACCGGCAAAGGAGTCAAGCCCCTCGACTAACCCACCACACATCCCCGGGGAAAACAATGGCCCCACCCCGGGGAATTCCGATGGCCATACCCGGGGAAAACCCACGTCCGCCCACGGGGAAAAATCGATGGCCGTTGACACGCCGAGGCTTCAGGAATCGTGAACTCGTGGGTTGTGGCGAGGAACCGTTCGACCGGTTCGGGGCGTCCCATCCGGTTCATCCACCAGAACCCGGCCGCCCAATAGCAGCCCACGAGGGCGAGGACGACCTGGCCGAGCGCCGAGTCATATGGGGCGAGGTAACGGCGCGAGAACACCACCAGCAGCACCACGAACCCGCCGATGATGAACGCCGTGTACTTCATCGCCGCCCTCGGCCGTTCACGAGCGACCTCGACCCGCCGATGACTTTCGGCCTCCGCGTACGCGGCGTTGGCGACACTGTGAAGCACGTCGCGCAGATGATGCCCGCCCGTCGTTGACGCCAGCCGCAACGCGGTCACGACAAGATCGCCGAGCGCATGATCGAGGTCCGCGGCCAGGCCTTCGAGCACCGTGTCGAGCGGTTCGCTTTGTAACCGTTGCGCCATGGTCTGCAACTCGGCCCGGATGGGCAGCGGTGACGTCGCCGCGGTTGCGACGAGGACTCCTTCGATCCCTCGGGCGGTGCCGATGGCGTCGCGCAGCATCTCGGCCCACAACGCGATCGCTTCGGTTCGGCGTTCGACCGTTTGGCGTCCCTTGGTGCCTCGCAGCCCTGCGGCGACCCAGCCGACCGCCAGCCCGGCGACCGCACCGATCGGCCACCGGGTGATCGCAAAGGCGACCAGCGCCGTCCCGGCGGCGACGAGCAGGCGACGGCGAACGATCGGGTCGGTCGTTCGCGTGGTCGGTGGTTTGACGACGATTGGCACCGGGCGCATCGAGTCCACCGCCAGCCAGATTCCTCCGACGATGAGCAGCCCGCACAACGCGGCGAGAGCGGTCACGCGAAACCTCCGATGTTGTGGAGCGACGGGTCGTAGCCGTGGTCGACGAGCTCGTCGAGCAGCCGGAGGGGAATCGGCGCGGTTGGGTTCCGGACAGCACGCCCGTCACGATCGGGCGTGAACCATTCGTCGGTCACGACCTGCCCGCTGTCATTGTCGAAACGCTGCACGTAGCGAACCTCGGACACGACACGATTCCCAGCCCGATCCCGCCCGAGGAACACGATGACATCGAGCGCCAACGCGGCGAGTTGCAGCACGTCGCTGGTCGTCCAATCCCGCCCGCCTGCTCGCGCGTACACCGGGAGGCGAGGAAAGACCGATAGCGACGAGTCGGCGTGGATGGTGCACATCGATCCGGAAATTCCCTGCGTCATCGACTCGAGCATGTCGATCACTTCGGGGCCACGGACTTCGCCAACGATGATCCGCTGCGGCGTGAACCGTTTGATCGCCCGGCCGAGGTCGGCGAGCGAGATCGCCCCGACGCCTTCGGTGTTCGCCAGGCGTTCCATGAACACGAGCACCTGGTTGTGGCGGCCGGGCATCGAATCGAGATGCAGTTCGGGTTCCTGTTCCAACACGATCACCCGGTCATCGGGGTCGAACTCGTGGGCCAAGGCTCGCAAGAGGGTCGTTTTCCCAACACCTTGCCCGCCGGCGACGAGCACGTTCTTGTGTGCCTTCACCAGTGAGCGGAACAGCGATTGCAACCCGCGGTCGTACATGCTGCGGCGTACCAACTCGGTCTGGTCGGCGTCGACGAGCAGGTGCCGGCGGATTGTCAGATACGGCCGTTTCGTTACCCACGCGGCTGCGGCCAACCGTGATCCGTCCGGTAGTTGCAGGTCGAGGATCGGGCGGTTCGGGGTGAACTCGCGTTCCATATGCCCGCCGCGACGGGCGAACGTTTGGATCATCTCGATGAGGTGTTCGTCGGTGCGGGCGAGCGGTTCGGCGAACTCGGTCCGACCCGAGATCAGCGAGAGGCGGACGTCGTCGCAACCGTTCACATGAATGTCGGTGACATCGAGGCGTTGCAGCAGCCGGTCGAGTCCGGGAGCGGCGGAGAACGCTGTCTCCAACACCTGGTCGCTGATCAGGTCCTCCTCATCGGGCGTCATCGGTTGCTCGCCGTGGCGCATCGCGGCCACCGAACGCTGGTCGAGTTCGCGACGCAAGATCGCCGAGGCCATCTGCTGCTGATCCATCTCGCTCGGCAACGCCCGGCCATCTGCCGCGGCCATCGACATGTAGTCACCGATCTCATCGGCCACCACCCGCCGCAACCTCGACTCCAACTCGCTGATCACGCCACAACCCCTTGCGCGGCCAGAGCGCTGCTGGTTGTCAGCGCGGCCAGGACCGACTTGGCCGAACGAGCGGTCCCTGTGCGCATCCACCCTCGGCTGGCACCGCCGAGGAGCAGCGCGTTCACTTCTCGACCGGCCCACGGCAACACGCCGATCACCGGCAGGCCGGTTGCTGCCGCAACCTCGGCGGCCGAGTACGGGCGTTCACCGATGAGCAACAACGACACCAGCGCGGCGGTCGTCGCGTCGAGTGAGTCGAAGAGTGTTCGGGCCGCCTCGACACTGCCGATCGTCGGCTGACACACGATGGCGACCGCATCGCAACCGGCGATCCTTCGGGCCGTGGGCTGCGATCGGCACCAACGCCCGGCGTCAAGCACCACGATTCGTTCGGATTCGTCCATCGCAGTCGTCAACCGTTCGCCGATCGCAGCGATCGTAGATTCCGCCAACTGCCCGCTCACCGGTGCCAGCACCGACGAGACGCCGGCGGGAACAGATACGGCGCCGTGCTCAACGGCGGACGGGTCGAGTGAACGCCGCAACCCGCTCGCTACCCGGACAAGGCCGGGCTCGCCAGACACGCCCGTCCAAGATTCGAGACTGCCGCCGGACGGGTCGATCTCGATCATCAACCCATCCGGTCCGGCACACGCCGCCAGCACCAGCGCCGCGGTCGTAACGCCGGGAGAACCTTTCGCAGACACCAAACCGATCAACATGGCGCCACTACCCCGGAAGGATCACGAGCGTGACCCGCTTGTCCGCACCAGCCGCCGACACCAACGCCGCCTCAGCCCTCGAAACGGCCACCTCAACCGGCCGTTCCCGAGAATTCAACGCCGCGGCGGAAGCGTCAAACACCCAACCCTTCACCTCGACCGGGGCCGTTGTTTCACCTTGCGCCGGACGCACGATCATCACCACCGGAGCACCCTTACGAAGACGCATCTGCGATTCGCCCGCACCGAGCAGCAGCCCGACAATCGCTTCGTCGGGCCTCGGCAGACTGTCGCCAGCGGGAAGGAGTTGGGTGTCGACCAGCAACGAACCTTCAACCAGGTCCGTCGCTGCGAGGCGCCCGATGATCTGCTCGATCTGCGCCGCAGGAATGTGAGCGGCCTCGGTATCGGCGGAGATCCGCACCACCTTCAAATCGGTGCGTTCGACGACATCGAACTGGTTGACCGTCGCCCGCAGGACGATTGCCTCGGACCGATTCCCGGCCGAGGTGTAGAGCGAAGCGAAGAACCAGGCACCGAGCACAGCGGCGGTGACACCAGCACCGAGGCGACTCCACCGTCGGTGAGACGGAAGCTTCGGCGGTTTCAACGCCATCACGGCATCGGCCCGAGCCTTCACGGTAGAGCCGTTGACCTTTGCCGCCGATGGCACGGCGCGGCGTAACGCAGTATTCATGGTGTATTCCCTCCGACGACGACGGTTTGGACTTCCTGCACCCCACGCGGCAACGCCGACGTGCGAGTAATCGATGGCAACGTGCCGGAATCGCCCGACGTCGCCGTCCACGAAATCGACCACACGACCGTCACGGCACCAGGCCACTCGGCCGGTCGGCCAGCGGCGCTGGTGCGCAACTTGTAGGTGTACACGCACGCGCCTGGCTGCGATACCTGCGACGGGAGTGGCTGCGAGCGGTTGAACTTGGTGCCCGATCCGTTGCACGCGACCGAGTTCGAGCCGGACTCGCCGGGTGAGAACGACAGCGTCGGAGTGGCGGTGACGGTTACGCACAGCCCTCCGCCGCAGCCGGACTCGGTGACCACGCCCGTCCAGTTGCTCACGGCCACGAAGACCGGAACACCGATGATCGACGGCGTGCCGACCGGTGGCGACGCCTCGATCACGGGCTCGCCGAGCTGACCGGAGACTCGGACCCGGACGCTCCAGGCCAGGTCCACGGGTGGAACCGTGAACAACCATCGCCAGTTGTCGGTGACCCGACCGTCCGAACACAACCAGGTCTGCCACTGGATCACGGCTCCGTCCGGCGGATACGGCAGGCCGTAGTCGGCGTAGATCGTCGGGTCGTCGATCATGGGGACGTTCTGCCAATAGCAGATCGGAGGCGGTCCATTTCCGCCGCCGTTGCCGCCCGGCGTGCCGCTTTGGTCGTCAGTTCCCCACTCGACGCAATAGCCGCCGGGTCCGCGCTGGGTGCACTCCGTCGGGCTGCCCGCGAGTGCTGGCGTCGCGCTCGACAGTGCTGATAGCAGCGTGACAACGATGGCTACGGAACAGCGGCGGAGGTTCATCCTGAGACACTCGGTTTCGGACAGTCTCCACGTGGAAGCTGGGTCAGATCGCGCAGCAGCCAAATGCCGTTGACCTGCACTGCGACTATCTCGCCGCCGTTGATCCCACCGACCGCTTCGATGGTGGTTCCGTCCTTATCAACGACTGCCATGCTTTGAGTGGTGCATACGAAGGCCGTCACTTCCGTCGGCGACGCGGCAGTGACCTTCAACAGCGTTGACTTGAGCAGCGGCTTGTCCGAGCCGGTAGAAGCGCCCTTTTGCCCCTTCGCTCGCCCAGTAGTCAACCGTTCCCGAAGCGAACGTGCTGTTCGACGGAAAGAGTGCAAGATAGGTCGCCACCAGCGGACTTGACGGGTCGCTCGCCACCCGAGGGTCGGCCAAGATTGCAGTAGCGACGGCATCGTAACGATCGAGGAGACGCTGCAGCTGAGATTCGATGGGCTCGGGTGCCAGCGTCGTCGCCGGTTCCAAGGTTGTCGCTGCGGTCGTCGGTGCAGCAGTGGTGCTGGTTGTCGGCTGCGTTGTCGGCGCGGCCGTCGTGCCAACGACCGCCGTCGATGTCGAGGTTGATGGCAACACGGTTGTCGATTCGGGTGCGGTCAGCTTGTTGCCGTTTGAGCAGCCGACAGCAAGGAACACCAACAGAACGGCAAGAGGGCGAGGAGTCATGCCGTCAACACTCCCACCAGCCAGCCGACCAGCAGTGGAGGCCCGAAAGCGATCGTCGCCTTCGCCGGGATGCGGCCGTGCTGTAAACGTTCGATGAGCACGTAGAACGCCGCTGCAACGAACGCCACGGCGACGACAGTGACGACGGCCGAACCACGAATCCACGCAGGCACGAATGCGGCAAGGGCGAGGAGTTTCACGTCGCCGAAGGCGATGCCAGATGAGACGAGCCAGACCAAGGCGGCCACGAGGCCGACCAACGTGGCCACCCCGAGCGCCATGAGGAACCGTTTCGGCTCGGACAGCCGAACCGCATCGACCAGCGCGGCGACCAGCATCCACGCGGTCGTCTGGGCGACGATCGCTCGTGGAACCCGACGCGTGGCCATGTCCGACGCTGCGAGCATCGTCAGACCGATCGCAGCCGGTGCAGCCGACAGGATGCCGGTCCGCCAAACCAGCAGCACCCCCACGCATCCTCCGACGAACCCGGCCCTCCTGGCTCGGAATGTCTGCGTGGCAGTGCTGGTGATCACTGCGCCGGACCGTCCCGCAAAACTCCAACGCGACGGGCGGGCGGGACGGGACCGGCAACGGCCCTCGAACGGGCGGCTCCGAGTCGCTGTAGTTCTGTGCGCAACTTCCACAACACGTATACCCACCCCCAAGCGAGTCTCAGCGTTACAACTTCCTCCAAAGTATTAGTGAGGATGCCGACCCAAATCGCGGATAGTGGGTGAAGACTACGATGAGTGAAATTAGGAATACTCGGTGCGACCCGAATTGAATAAAGCCTGCGCCGTTGGCGTGGGTCAAATAGCCCACGCGACTCGTTCGCCCAGTGACAAATACCTTTGTCAAGTCAAGATGCTCCCTGGATGTCGGATGTTCGCTCTTAACTCAGCTACACCCAGCGTGTAGACATACACGATGCGTAGGAATGGCGGGGAGTGCTCGGAACGGTGAAGCGGGGACGACGTTGGACGGAGGAGGTCAGCCTTGACGCGCCTTGAGGAGCTGACGCCGGGCAGCCGTGTCGTCGGACTGGTGCCCGGCACGTCGGTCGAGATCGTCGCTGCGCGCTGGGCGGGCACTCGCAGTCTCGTGTTGACCTACCGAACGCCGACGGGTCGAGTCGATGAGCAGATCGTCTACCGCGACCATGAATGGTCCGTCGAGATCGAGTCGGCAGGCAGCAGCTGGGCGTTCACCGCCGACGGCGCGCTGTTCCGGCTGGTGGCCGAGGCACGCCGCATCCGGCTGGCGTACCTGTTCGATCCTCGGTTGGCCGTCCACCTGAGCCTGATCGAGCCGCTACCGCATCAGATCATGGCGGTCTACGGCGAGATGCTGCCCCGCCAACCGCTGCGGTTCTGCCTCGCTGACGACCCCGGCGCGGGTAAGACGATCATGGCCGGGCTCTACATCAAGGAACTGATGCTGCGGGGCGATCTGCAGCGCTGCCTGATCGTCGCTCCAGGCAGCCTGGTCTCCCAATGGCAGGACGAACTCGCCGAAAAGTTCTCGCTCGACTTCTCGATTCTGACCCGTGACCTGATCGAGGTGTCGCGAACGGGAGATCCGTTCGCCGAGCGCAACCTGATGATCGCTCGTCTCGACCACCTCGCCCGTAACGACGATCTCGTCGAGCGGCTCGGAGCGTTGGAGTGGGATCTCGTCGTGGTCGATGAAGCCCACCGGATGGCGGCGCACTACTTCGGCAACGAGGTCAAAGAGACCAAGCGGTACCGGCTCGGCAAGGCGCTCGGCGCGACCACTCGCCACTTGCTGCTCATGACAGCCACCCCGCACGCCGGCAAGGAGGAGGACTTCCAGCTCTTCTTGGCGCTGTTGGATAGCGATCGCTTCGAGGGTAAGGCCCGCGACGGCGTTCATGCCGTCGACACGTCCGACCTGATGCGACGCATGGTCAAGGAACAACTCGTTCGGTTCGACAAGCGGCCGCTGTTTCCGCAACGCATCGCGACGACCGTCGCCTACGACCTGTCACCGGCCGAGATGGTGCTGTATTCCGACGTCACCGATTACGTGGCGACCGAAATGGGTCGAGCCGAACGAATGGCTGCCGAGGGTGAGGGCCGCCGCGGCAACCGTGTGGGTTTCGCCGTGACGGTGCTTCAACGACGTCTCGCGTCGAGCCCGGAGGCGATCTTCCAGTCGCTCGCCCGGCGACGCAAGCGTCTCGAAGACAAAGCGATCGACGTTCGTGCCGAGAGCCGCGCTCAGCAGTACCTGCGCGCTGAACCGAAGTTGCGCATCGACGTCGACGATTTCGATGAGGACCTGGACGACCTTGATGATTCGGAGTTGGAGGAGGTCGAGGAGCAGCTGGTCGATGAGGCCAGCAGCGCTCGCACCCTCGCCGAACTCGAACTGGAAATCAACATCCTCAAAGGTCTTGAAGACCAGGCCGATCGGGTGCGGTCGTCACGCGTCGACAAGAAGCTCACCGAGTTACTCGGGCTGCTCGGCGACTCGCCGGAGATGTTCGAAGCCGACGGGACCCGCCGCAAGCTGATCGTGTTCACCGAGCACCGAGACACGCTCAACTACCTCGTCGATCGGATTTCGAGTTTCCTCGGCCGCCAAGAGGCTGTCGTGTCGATCCACGGCGGTGTCGTCCGCGAGGAACGAAAGGTCATCCAGGAACGCTTCACCCAGGATGCGGACTGTGTTGTGCTGGTCGCCACCGACGCGGCTGGTGAGGGACTCAACTTGCAGCGCGCTCACCTGCTGGTCAACTACGACCTGCCCTGGAACCCGAACCGGATCGAGCAACGATTCGGTCGCATCCACCGCATCGGTCAGACCGAGGTCTGCCACATGTGGAACCTCGTCGCTTACGAAACACGTGAAGGCCAGGTGTACCAACGGCTGCTCGACAAGCTCGCCGAGATGCGCATCGCGCTCGGCAAAGACCAGGTGTTCGATGTGCTCGGCGACGCACTGCCCGGTCACGAGCTGCGCGAGCTGCTCATCAAGGCGATCCGCTACGGCGACCAGCCCGAGGTACGGGCGCAGCTTGACCGGGTGATCGACACCAAGATCGGCGACGGCCTCGCCGAGCTTGTCCGCGAACATGCCCTGGCCTCGGAAGTGATGTCGAGCGCCGACGTCGAACGAATCCGCGTTGACATGCTCGAAGCCGAAGCGCGCCGCCTTCAGCCCGGCTATGTCCATGCCTGGTTCACCGAGGCGTTCTCCCGGCTCGGCGGGCGGATGACCGAACGCGAACCCGGACGGCACGAAATCACGTTCGTGCCCGCCGACATCCGCCACCGTGACCGCGTTCTCGGCTCGGGTGCGCCGGTGCTCCCCAAGTACCAACGAGTCACGTTCGACAAGCACCTCATCCGCTCCGACGGAAAGCCTCTTGCCGAACTGGTCGCCCCCGGTCACCCACTGCTCGAAGCCGTGCTTGACCTCACCCTCGAACGGCATGGCGATCTGCTCCGCGAGGGAACGATCCTGGTCAACACCACCGACACCGGTACCGAGCCAAAGGTGCTTGCTCTTCTCGAACATGCCATTACCGATGCGCGCACCGACAGCACTGGCGGCAGGCGAACGGTGTCACGGCGGTTCGAGTTCGTTGAGCTTGCGGAACATGGCGAACCGATCGCGGGCGGGTACGCGCCGTACCTTGATCACCGCCCGGCCACCGAGTCCGAAACCGAACTCGTCCGCACCTACCTCGACACCCAGGCATGGCTACGCAGCAATCTCGACCAACGCGCCCTCGACTACGGCATCGACGTGCTCGCCGCCGAGCACCTCATCGAGATACGGCTTCGTACCCTTGAACGTGTTGCCAAGGTGAAGGCAGCTGTCAACCGTCGCCTCACGTACGAAATCAGCTATTGGGACCATCGGGCCAACGAGCTGCAACTCCAGGCCGACGCGGGCAGAACGCCTCGGATGGTTCCCGATCGGGCTGCTGGACGGGCTGATGATCTGCAACGCCGCAAGCAGATCCGCCTGATGGAACTCGAACGCGAAGCCCAGGTCGCACCCCAGACACCCGTCATCGTCGGCGGCGCGTTGATCGTACCGATCGGCCTCCTTCACCAGCTCACGAGCGCGAGCCCGTGGCCGCCGCCCCGCTACGCCGTGGACACCACCATCGTGGAACGCCGAGCCGTCGATGCGGTACTCGCCGTTGAGGAGCGCCTCGACCACTCGACCAAGGAGATGCCGCACAACCATCCCGGCTACGACATCCGGTCCACCGACCGCGACGGCACGGTGACGTTCATCGAGGTCAAAGGTCGGATCAGCGGTGCCGACAGCTTCGTCGTCACCCAGAACGAACTGCGCTTCGCCAGCAACGTCCCCGACAGCTACCTACTTGCGCTTGTCGATGTCAGCCCCGACGGCCCAGCCCACGACCAGGTCCGTTACCTGCGCCGCCCGTACGGGTCAGACGTGCGCCTCCCGTTCGACGCCACCGCCACCACCCTCAACTGGCAGGCCTACTGGCGTCGCTCCGATGAGCCATCGTGACCACGATCGTCGAACCGCCACCCTCGGATCTGGAAAGAAACACCCCTCCGATCTGGAACGCAAGCGGCCTCGGCTCAAGGAACTTGCCCACTTCGAAGCGTCGAACTCGCGGCCACAATTTTCGCAACTCACGCGCCAATATTTCGCAGTTGGGGGACCCAGAGCTGGTCGATTCGGTTCTCTCTGATCGTTCGATTCAGTTGCCTCGAATCGTTCGACTTGAGGGTCTCCAATCGTTCGACTCGAAAGCCTCCAATCGTTCGACTGGATCGGCTACCCTCGGCAGGATGATGCCAGACCACATCGAGCGCAGAGTGACCGAGGTCGTCGTTGATCGGATGGCTGACGTGCCAGTCGTTGCGCTGCAAGGCCCACGATCGGTCGGCAAGTCCACGGTGATGAACCAGATCGCCCGACAGCACGGCGCGACCGTCATCAACCTCGATCTACCCGACGTCCGTGATGCGGTGAAGGCCGATCCGCAACGCGCCATCCGTCAACCGGGCACAGTGTTCATCGACGAGTACCAGCGGCTCCCCGACCTCCTCGATGTCATCAAGGCCGAAGTTGACGCCGAGTTCCGCCCCGGCAAGTTCGTACTCACCGGCTCAACCCGGTTCGACGCGTTGCCGAGGTCCACCCAGACGCTCACAGGCCGCATCCACTTCGTGTCGATCTGGCCGTTCTCCCAAGGTGAACTCGCCGGGACCCGCGAAACGTTTCTCGATGTCGCCGTCACCGAACCTGAACGCATTCCGACAGGTCTGGGCGCTGGGTCGTCATACGAGGACTATGCCGAGCGGATCTGCGCCGGTGGGATGCCCGTTGCGATCCGATCCAGCCGGGGCCGCAACCGATGGTTCGACGACTACGCCACCTCCGCACTCCAACGCGATGTCGCGGCGATCAGCAGCCTGCGCCGCGGAACCGAACTTCCCACACTATTCGCCCGTCTCGCCGGCCAAACAGCGCAACCGTTGAACATCACCGCCGCAGCCACCGACGTCGACATTCAGGTCTCGACGGCAAGCAGCTACGTCACACTGCTCGAAAACCTGTTCCTCATCCACCGACTCCCGGCATGGGGTCGCAACCTTCGCTCTCGCGCCACGGCACACCCGAAAGTCCATGTCGTCGACAGCGGCCTCGCTGCCCGCCTGTTACGCATCACTCCCGAACGGCTCACTCGCCGCGATCCTGCCGCCTTGACCGAGTTCGGGCACCTGCTCGAAACATTCGTCGTCGGTGAACTGCTCAAGCAGGCATCGTGGAGCGACAACGTCACCGCTCTCGGGCACTGGCGAACCCACGATGGACAAGAAGTCGACCTTGTCATCGAACGCGACGATGGTGTCGTGACCGGTTTCGAAGTGAAGACCGCCCGCAAGATCGACCGCAAGGCGGCCAGCGGCCTCATCGCGTTACGCGACGCTCTTGGCGACCAGTTCAACGCCGGCTACATCCTCACCACCGGCGACGCCTCCTACCGCTACGACGACCGCATCTACGTCATTCCCGTCGACCGGCTCTGGCAGGCAAACCACATCACGGCAGAGAGCACCAAGTGACCAGCTACCCGACCAAGCTCATCGAGGTCGCCCTCCCGCTCGACGTCATCAACCGCGAAGCCGCACGGGAAAAGTCGATCCGTCACGGCCACCCGTCAACCTTGCACTTGTGGTGGGCACGCCGTCCCCTCGCCGCATGCCGTGCGGTGCTCTTCGCTCAACTTGTGGATGACCCCTCCGCCCATCCAGAACAGTTCTCGACTCCCGAGGCACAGGAGATCGAGCGGGAGCGACTCTTCGACATCATCCGAAGGCTCGTGCCATGGGAAGCCTCCAACGACGAGAAGATCCTCGAAGAAGCCCGCGCCGAGATCCGCCGCTGCTACCCCGATGGCCCGCCCGCGATCGTTGACCCGTTTGCGGGCGGAGGTTCGATCCCGCTCGAAGCCCAACGCCTCGGACTTGAAGCCCACGCCAGCGACCTCAACCCCGTCGCCGTGCTCATCAACAAAGCGCTCATCGAGATCCCGCCGAAGTTCGCCAACCGCCCGCCCGTCCACCCCGACGCCGACCCAAGCGGGCTGAAGTCGTGGACGGGTGCCCAAGGCCTCGCCGAAGATGTTCGGCTGTACGGCAAATGGATGCGCGACGAAGCCGAACGCCGCATCGGCCATCTGTACCCGAAGGCGACGCTCCCGGATGGCCGTGAGGCAAAAGTTGTCGCTTGGCTGTGGGCCCGCACGGTGACATGCCCGAACCCCGCCTGCCGCTCAACCATGCCGCTCGTGCGCTCGTTCTGGGTCAGCAAGGCGAAGGGGAAGGAAACGTGGGTGCGGCCGATCGCCGAGCCAGACCGCCGACGCGTCCGATTCGAGATTGGGCATGGCCCAGACGGTCCTCCCGTTGAAGGGTCGGTCCTTCGAACGGGTGCGACCTGCCTCGTCTGCGAGGTACCCGTCGAGTTCGGGCACATCCGAGGTGAGGGACGCTCCGGGCGAATGTCCGCTCAGCTGATGGCGATCGTTGCGAACGGAGATCGTCAGCGGTTCTATCTATCCCCGTCACAATTGCATACTGATGCTGCCGACGTAACCAGGCCGCCCGACTTCCCCGACACCGAGTTGCCGGAACAAGCTCTGGGATTCCGTGTTCAGGCGTACGGGATGACACACCACGCCGACCTGTTCACCGAACGACAATTAGTTGCGCTCTGCACTCTTAGCGATCTGGTGTCAGAAACTGCCGAACGAGCCCACAAAGACGCCCAGGGAGACAGCCAGTACTCCGATGCAATCGCGACGTATCTCGCCTTCGGTGTGAGTAATGCCGCCGACGACCTCTCGACGATCGTGAGCTGGAGGTCGTCACACGGAACGGGTGCCTCGCGGTCGACGTTCTCACGGCAGGCGATCCCGATGACCTGGGATTTCACAGAATGCAACCCATTCGCCAATGCCGCGGGCGATATCCAGTCGGCCCTGGCGGCGGTGTGCGGCTCGTTAGGCAGACTTCCGTTAGGCCAACCAGGGGTTGCGACGCAGATCTCCGCAGTGGATCGAAAATTCGATGGCCTCGCCATAGCTACCGATCCGCCGTATTACGACAATATCGGCTATGCAGACCTCTCTGACTTCTTCTACATCTGGCTACGGCGATCGCTTTCCACCGCCCATCGCGACCTCCTGTCGACGATGCTTACTCCAAAGTCATCCGAGCTGATCGCGACTCCCTACCGGTTCAACGGCAGTAGGCCTCGGGCAGAGGCACACTTCGAGTCGGGATTTCGCGACGTCTTCCGCCATGCTGCCGAGCAAGGCCGCAGCGACACACCGATCACGATTTTCTACGCCTTCAAGCAGAGCGAGAGCGACGATGGAGGGGACGGAAGCACGGTGGCGTCGACTGGGTGGGAAAAGATGCTGCAAGGACTCGTTGACAACCGTCTGGTCGTCAGTGGGACGTGGCCAATGAGAACAGAGAAGGCGGGGCGAATGATTGCTTCAGGTACGAACGCCCTCGCCTCGTCAATAATTCTAGTGTGCCGGCCGCGTTCCGTCGCTGCTGGAGTTACTGATCGTCGGGCCTTCATGCAGAGTCTCAAGGCCCGTCTTGGAGGCGATCTTCGAGTGCTTCAGTCCGGAGGGATTGCCCCGGTAGACCTTGCTCAGGCGGCAATTGGCCCGGGAATGGCGGTGTTTTCCTCGTATGCGAAGGTCGTCGAGCCCGACGGGTCGGCGATGACTGTGCGAACGGCACTTGCCCTCATCAACCAGGTGCTCGATGAGGTGTCGGCCGAGCAAGAAGGGGAATTTGACGAGTTCACGCGATGGGCGGTCGCATGGTTCTCGGAATATGGTCACGACGAGGGGCAGTTCGGCCGAGCCGATGACCTAGCCCGAGCGAAAAACGTGAGCGTAGACGGCCTAGTTCGCGCCGGTGTGGCCAAGTCGTCGGCTGGCAAAGTGTCGTTGTTGTCACGGGCCGAGTTGCCGAGAGATTGGGACCCGGCGACCGATACTCGGGTGACGGTGTGGGAAGTGTGCCAGCAACTGATCCGTCGGCTTGACGAAGGCACCGCGTCTGCGGGGGAGCTGCTCGCCAACGTCGGCGGGCTCGGTGACGCCGCCCGCGATCTGGCGTATCGGTTGTTCCAGATCTGCGAGTCGAAAAAGTGGGCCAAAGAGGCAGGTCCGTACAACGCGCTCGGTGCCGAGTGGCCCGAGTTGCAGCGTGTTGCGGCAGCCCCACCGCCCGGACAGGGGACGTTGTTATGAAAGGTGCCGAATCATGGCGGTAAACAATCGGGACCGGGTCGGGCGCGCTCTTGACGCTCATCTCGGTCCGGCGATGGGTGTGTGGGTTGATCGGCGGATGACCAAGCGGTCACCCGCTGGCGGCAATTGGAAAGCGGCGTACGCTGGCCAGAACGTCGAGTCTGACCCGTCAGCCTTGATCGCCATTGTGTTCGACAGCTACCAGGACGTGTTCAAGGCCGAGATCGGTTCGAAGGGCCGCAGCCTGCTCGACCTCGTTCGTTCTGCTCGCAATGATTACGCACACAACCAGCCGTTCAGCGTCGACGCGGCGTACAAGGCGCTCGATCGGATCGAAGAGTTCCTTGTCCTGATCGACGCGCCCGAGGCATCTGAGGTTGGCGCATCAAAGACTGAGTTGATGCGGCAAAAGCTTGAGGCTGAAGCCCGTCGTGTGACCCCGAAGCCCGAGGCGATGTTCACCGAGCCCGCCGCGGGGCTGCGCCCGTGGCGAGAGGTCGCTCAACCCCACGATGATGTTGCCCAGGGCCGGTACGACGTCGCCGAGTTCGCCGCGAACCTCGCCCAGGTCGCTGCGGGTAAGGGCTTGGCGGAGTACAAGGACCCAGTCGAATTCTTTCGGCGTACCTATCTGACGACCGGGCTGCGGGCGCTACTTACCCAGGCTGCTCGCCGGATGACGAGTAGCGGTGGCGCGCCCGTCATCGACCTCCAGACGAACTTCGGTGGCGGCAAGACCCACTCGATGATCGCGCTCTTCCACCTTTGTTCCGGGCTGGCGATTAGCCAGTTCCCTCAGGAGGTACAGGACCTCCTAGCGGAGGCCGGCACCGTGACGATCCCAACGGTGCGGCGCGCCGTGATCGTCGGCACCGAGCTGTCGCCGGGCCAACCCGAAACCAAACCTGACGGCACCGTCGTCAACACGTTGTGGGGCGAGATCGCATGGCAACTCGGCGGAGCCGACGCCTTCGACCTCGTCGCCGAGGCGGACCGCACCGGCACGAACCCCGGCCGCGCCATGGCCGACGTGTTCACCTTGTGCGGCCCGTGCCTGATCTTGATCGACGAATGGGTCGCCTACGCCCGCCAACTTTTCGAGACCCGCGAGCTACTCCCGGGCGGACTGTTCGAGACGCAGTTCTCGTTTGCCCAGACGCTCGCAGACGCCGCCATCACGGTGCCCGGCACGTTGCTCGTGGTCTCGTTGCCGGTCTCCGATGACCCGGCTCGACCGGGCACGGCACCGATCGGCTCGGAATCCGAAGTCGGTGGAGTCGCCGGGCAAGAGGCTGCTCGTCGTCTCGGCAACGTGATTGGGCGCACCGAAACACCCTGGCGCCCAGCATCTGCCGAGGAAAGCTTCGAGATCGTCCGCCGACGACTGTTCCAACCGGTGCCGGTCGATCGGGTGAAATTCCGTGACGCCACTGCCCGAGCGTTTGGCGAGTTCTATCGAACGCAGGCCGCAGAATTTCCCGCCGAAACTCGCGACGCCGACTACATCAACCGGATGAAAGCTGCGTACCCAATCCATCCCGAGCTGTTCGCCCGCCTCTACGAGGATTGGTCAACGCTCGAAGGATTCCAACGCACCCGCGGCGTGCTGCGACTGATGGCCGCAGTCATCTCCGCCTTGTGGGCAGCCGGTGACCAGTCACCGTTGATTCTTCCGGCCAGCATCCCGCTCGACGACACGGCGGTGCAGACCGAACTCGCCCGCAACCTCGACTACACATGGCAAGCAATCATCGACACCGACATCGACGGCCCAACTTCCGTGCCGCACAAAGTTGACGTTGAGTTCCCCAACCTCGGTCGCTACGGAGCGGCCCGCCGATCGGCTCGCACCGTCTTCCTCGCGACGGCACCGAAGGGGGCTGCATCAGCCAACCGTGGTGTGGAACTCCAGCGGGTGAAGCTCGGTTGTGCTCTGCCCGGCGAGTCGGTCGCTACTTACGGCGACGCGCTCAGCCGACTCACGGATCGCTCGTCCTACCTGTACGTCGAAGGTGCTCGCTACTGGTACGGCACCCAAGCCTCCGTGGCTCGCCGAGCCCGCGACCTCATTGAGCAGTTCCTTTCATCGCGGCGCGACGAAGTTCACGCGCACATCCTTGAACGCGTCCGCGCTGCCACCCGGGAACGAGGCGAGTTCGTCGGGGTCCATGTGTGCCCCGCCAGTCCGGCCGAGGTACCCGATGATGCCGACACCCGGCTGGTCGTGCTGGCCCCGAACACAGCTCACGCCAACCGCGACATCGCGTCGCCCGCGCTGGCAGCGGCGCGGACGCTGCTTGAACAACGCAGCAGCGGCCAACGCCAGTTCCGCAACATGCTGGTATTCCTCGCCCCGGACGTGAAGCGGCTCGAAGAACTCGAACGCGGTGTTGCTGAGCACCTCGCCTGGCGCGACATCCACGCACGCTGGGAACAGCTCGGCCTCGACGCATTCCAACGCAATCAAGCCGACTCGAAGGAATCTGACGCCGATAGAACCGTTGAGCGTCGCCTGGCCGAAACCTACCAATGGCTCCTCGTCCCACATCAGCCCGACCCCACCGGCCCGATCGAGTGGGAAGTGATGCGGTCCGAAGGGCAAGTCGATGTTCGCGCTGGCAAACCCGTCGCTCAGTTGGCGCTCCCCGCGTCGCGCAAGCTGGTCAAGGACGGGGCCCTCGGTATCGCCTACTCAGCAGAGCTGCTCCGCGGGCTACTCAACCCCGGTGCGGCGCTTGCGTCGTTGTGGGATGGCGGACACACCACCGTCAACGCGCTCTGGGACGCTTTCGCTCGCTATCCCTACCTTCCCAGACTTCAGAAGAATGAGGTACTCCAAGCGACCGTCAGGCAAGGACCGGCCTCGATCACCTGGGAGCAGCACGGCTTCGCCGTCGCCGATGCCGTCGATGCCGCTGGCCGCTACGCCGGGCTCACCATCGGCGAATTCGCCGGAACTGTCACCGGGACCAGCCTCGTCGTCAAGCCACGACCGGCAGTCGAGCAAATTGCTGCCGATCTCGAATCCGTTCGCCTGAAGCACGAGGAAGCCGGACAGACCCGGCCACTCGACGCCCCTGTCGGCCAGCCGCGATCGACCCCTGACCCTGTCGACACCGCCGTCCGCCGGTACTACGCCGTGGCCAAACTCGACCCCGAGCGAGCCCAGCGCGACTTCGCCAAGATCGCCACCGAAATCATCACCAACCTCGCCGGCCAACTCGGCACCGACCTCGAAGTCACCGTCGAGATCCAAGCCCGCCACGCCGACGGCTTCACCGAATCCGTCGTCCGCACCGTCAGCGAAAACGCCCGCACCCTCAAGATCGACACCTCGTCGTTCGAGCGGGAGTAGGGCCCAAATGAATTTTCACCGATACGGACGCATTCGACATGTACCTGTCGCAGATTGAGGTCGAGCGCTATCGAGCGGCCGAAGCACCCTTCCGACTGTCGCTGCCGGGGCGCTTGGCGGTCATCGTCGGCGGCAACAACTCAGGCAAGACAACGATCTGCGATGCGATCTACCAAGGCTTCCCGAACCGCTTTCCGCAGATTCCGCGGCCGATTGCGGAAGTCGTTCACGGGAACTTCGGTCGGATCGAGCTGACTTTTGCGGCCTCCGGTGGGGCGGCATCCGACATGCTTGCAGCGAATGGGCCGCGGCTCGCACTGAAGGTCGCGCGTAAGCAGGGCAGAGCTTCGTTCACCCGGGAGTCTGCAGGATCGCTCTTCGACGACACACTCAAGAACGTGATGGCAATTTACCTGCCTGCGGACCGCCAGCCGGCGCTCGAACTCGGCCGGGAGAACTCGCTCCTCATCGTCCAACTCCTTCGAACAGTCGCCGCAGATCCCGCGGTCGCCGCAGATCTCCCCGGCCTCTACCACCGGGCGAAAGCGCTTCTCAACTCCATTGTTGAGGACCCGCTCGTCCTCGAGTTGGAGCGGAGACTTCGGGAGCGGATGACCAGCGTGTCGGCCGGGACGGCGAATCAGGTGCCGCACGTTGGCACATCAGCGATGAACCAGCGGCTACTCGCGCGAATCCTCGAACTGCTACTTGGAGAGGAGGCGAAAGAGACCGCTCGGCGACTCGACCTCTCCGGCCTCGGATACGCCAACCTTCTGTACCTTTCGGCCATTCTCACAGCGCTCCCGCGATCTGGCGATGGGTCGGTGCCCGACGCAACTCCAAGTCACAGCCAGGGAGACCAGTTTGGTGATGCTGATGGTGACGACTTCGATCACTCTGCAGCCGCTTTGCCTAGCGCGGCGGACGATAGCGAGGCGAGCGCCGAAGCCCAAGGTGATGGTGACGTTTTCCCCCTCGGGACCCCACTCTTCGTGCTGCTGGTTGAGGAGCCCGAAGCCCACCTGCATCCGCAGCTTCAGGCCGGGGTCCTTCAAGAATTGCGTCGCCTCGTCCTGATCATGCCAACGCTCCAAGTCATCGTGACGACGCACTCGCCTGAAATTCTTGCGATGGCCGAACCCGCCGAGATTGTCGTCATGCCCGGTCAGCGGCTCAACGCCGATGCATCCACGTACCTCGCCAATCCCGTTCCACTCGTCGAGCTGCGCAATGCTTTGGGTGAAAAGGTGTGGGACGACACCCAGCGGCTACTTCGCCTGCATCTCGACGCAACCCGTTCAGCGGCGGTCTTCGCTGATGAGGTGATGCTCGTGGAAGGTCCGACCGATGCGCTGCTCTTGCGTCGATTCGGACTTGCATGGGCTGACGGTGATGCAGAACCTTCGCTCCGCATTGCGAAGCGAAGGTTCGTTGATGCGCTGTCGATCGTTCCAATGAACCAGAAGGTTGGCGAATGGCCGGTGCGCTTACTCGCGACAACCGGCCATGAAATCGCGTGGCGGGTAGCGGTTGTGCGCGATTCCGATCGTCGACCGAAACCGGCCAAGAAGGGTGACCCTCGGCCGACGCTGACCGAACAGTGGCTCAACGACAATCCACCCAGCGATCCGACGTGGCAGAAGCAGTACAAGCCGGAGACTGTCGGTGTGTTCCAGCTTCATCCGACTCTTGAGCCCGCGTTGTGGCGAGTCAATGCCGACTTGGTGGCGGCTGCGATTGGTGTGACGCCACCCGTCGCAGCGGACAACGGCGAGTTTGATGGCGATGATGAGAACGAGATCGATGATCCGCTCGAATGTCCGGCTGTCACTGATGCCGGATGGACACTCGATTCCGTGGACCGCTACTTCCAGTCAGGCGCCGGCAAGCGGCGCAAGGGCATTGTGAGCCTGCGGATCGCAGACGCGATCTCCCAAACGAACGGTGCGGCCCTCAATGTCCCCGATCGTCTCTCGGCAGCTTTCTCGTTTCTTTGGGACGGCTTCGACCAGCGAACGAACCGCTTGCGACTCGAAGACAACGGTACGGATGACGAACAAATTCAAGCCGACTGACGAGCAACACCGAGTAGCGACTCACATCAGGCCGTTCGCTCTCGTGGAAGCGTGCGCCGGTGCAGGTAAGACCGCAACGATCGCTGAACGCTTCGGGCGACTGGCGTTCGGTGGTGCAGGCGATGATCGAGGTGTCCTCGTATGCGCGTACACGAGGGAGGCAACGAACGAGCTTCGCGATCGAATCGACCGTCGGTTCGGCCCGAATTCTTTGCGATGGCCGCACGCGTGCTGGACCATCGACCAACTCGCGCGACACCTGTTCGAGCTTCTTGCTTCGCACGGACTACTTGGCCCCGAGCTGAAGGCCCTCGACGGCATCAGTGCGGTCCTTGACTCTTGGCAGGGGCACGAGAGGGCAGTGTGGGTTGCGAAGCCGTCTGATGGGCGATCCCGCCGAAAGCCCGCGGACGATCGGCGATACCAGCGTGCGGCTCTTGGCACATTTCGGAAGAAGGGGCCTACCGTCAGCCTGCTCGCTCATCCAACACGCGGAAACTGCTTCGATATCAAAGACAAGCGCGCCGAGCTACTCAGCGGCACATGGACTCATCAAGACATTCGCGACTTCGTGATCAGCTCAAGGATGAATCCGAAATGCCGGGATCTCGTGGTCGACTATGTGAGGAGCCGATGGCGGGAAATCATCGTGGATGAGTGCTTCGATGCCAATGAGGAAGACGTCAAACTTTGGAAGCAACTGCGCGCCGGCGCGTCGTCGGTCTCGCTCCTTGGCGACCCCTGGCAAGCGATATTCGACTTTCGAGAATCGTCGGACACCAGCGCCCTCACAACCTGGGCAGCAGGCGTGGGCGGCGACGACGACTCGCCACTGACCTTGACCGTCTCGCTGCGCCACTCTCCGGAGATGTCAGAGCTGTGTGATCGAGCACGCACGACGAAGACACTTGCGCTTCCGCAGTGGACGACCATCGATGCGCCGCTCGACATCGTCCTCGGCCGAAATTGGGAGCACCTCCGGATTCCAGGCGTCCGTCCGGATCGGCTCGGCGCTCTCCATTCGTGCACGCACGCCATCGTCGAGCTGGGCTACCAGCAACTGCTCCGTGGACCAGACGTTGGAGGGGAGTCGCACTTGGCCATCATGCTCGGCATGTCTCTCGACTTCACTGGCAGAGCATCCTTTCCCGACGTTCGCAATTGCCTGATTGCGGCTCCGAGCATGAACAGTCTTGTGGACGCCGTCGAGGATGCGTTCGACGAGGCGGGAGTTACACGAAAATCCTTTCGGCGATCGTTTGCCGCGTCGCTCAGGGCGAAGGCGAGCGACAAGAGTTGGCTTGAAGACGTCGAGCATCGTCTCGGCTTCGCCAAGCTGGTCGGAAGCGACAGCGCAAGGCGAGTTCGCGGCGTCTCGATCCACGCAGCGAAGGGCCGAGAATGGGAACGCGTGGGCCTGGTCAGAACCGATGACCTAGCGAAGCGGCTGCTCGCTGGCCTCGACCGTGACAACGAGGAAGATCGGGTTGTCTTCGTCGGGCTGAGCCGAGCCAGGTCTGCGGTCTACCTCTACGGGTAAACGATGGCCGGCGAAGCCGACCAGTCCAGCGTGCCTACAGGACGCTGAGCAGCACCCATGTCGTTGTTTCGATGAGCGCGCCGATGCAGGCGAACCAGACGACGTCTCGCAACACAGTGAATCGAGCGTTGACGGCGATAGCGCTCGACCTGACCGCCTTCGGGTACGCCTCTGCCAGGACGCGGACTATGTCGGCATCCGCTGGCTCCTGGCTGAGCAGCACTGTGTCGACCGACCCGAGTTGCGCAGTGACCGCGAATACCGCGGCAGCGCCGAGGAGCGCTAGCACCAGACAGACGAGTCCCAAATACCAGCCGACCATGAATGCGGGAGCGCGGCCACGTAGCTTCGGCGCAACGCCGAGCACCACGACGAGCAGCCCAAGCACGGTGGTGAACATGTACTTGCCTCGCTCCCGGATTCGCTCGAAATGATCGTCATGCGAGACCAGGCTCCGTCGCCCCTCGTCGATAACGACGTCGAGGTGTGATGCCTTCCAGGATTTCATTTGACCCGGTTCGGCACTGTGCGTGTTCGGCAGCGGTACGACGTAGCCCGGGCGCAACAACGCGAAGATGTGGCGCAGATACAACGCGACCTCGCTCGGTTGACGCCGCCGCCCACTCATAGAGAAAGCCAATCGGCAATCGCAGACGTGATTTGCCCTGCGCCAGGTTCGGGTAGGAAGAGCCATTGACCAGACGGGTTCAGATCGAGCAGAAATCGACCGTCAACGGTCTCGACCCAATCCTGGCTTGAGTAGCCAAGTCGGAGACGTGACACCAAACTCAGTGCCCCGGCAGCGACAGCGGCGTCATCTGTAACAATCCAATTACGGTGCGCCTGGGGCTCCTCGCGCCAATCGATCGGAAGCCCTCGGCCGTCGAGGCGAAAGACCCACGCTCGATCGAGCACGGTGACGACGCGGAGGTGGGCGACGGCGCGAAGTCGTTGCTGGATGATGAATGGAGGGCCCGCCAGTAGCTGGCGGTCGTCCTGTGAGTCGACGTCGAAGGATTCTGTGAACACCGTGAGGTAGCGTCCAGCATCGTTTCGGAAGTGACCCGGCCCCAGCGGTTTGGCGACGAGATCTGGATGTAGGCGAGCGGCGTCCGGGCGATTCGTAACGACTGTCGCTGGCACCGCCAGACCCAGGTCGAGCGCAGCCGTGTACTGGGTGAGTTTGTTCTCAGCCGAATTCACGTCATCCAACGACGACAGCCAGTTCCCGCCGGGATAACGCAAGAGAGACGCGAGGAGAGACAGCCACGCTGCCTTCGACGCCGCGTCGTGGCTCCCGATGACGACACCGGCTTCCCATGCGACGGGAGAGAGGCGTCTGAGCCATCCGCGCCAGCCGCAGGTCAAGTCGAATTCTTCGGTCGCCGACCAGAGCCGAACCCGGTTCGGTCCGACCTCGAACGGCATCTGAGCCAGCTGCTCGACATCGAGAACAAGCGGAACTCGGTGACCCATTGCCGCAGCGACAGCAACTACGTGAGGATCCTGCGGAGATCCGATGATGATCGACATCGTCATGAGCACCACGACGCGATCACTGAGCGCATCAGGAACAAGACTGCTTGATCGTTGTCGAGCGTCTCGATCGCTTTCGTCTCGACGGTGTACGGCCCGGCTACGTCGCCCGACGGTGACGCCTTGCCACGAGCGAGGTAGATGTCCCCGACCCCAGCCACGTCAGGCTGGTGCGAGTACGCCGAGAAGGGAGCTTGATCGGTCGTCATCGAGAGTCTCGATCGAGGCGGTTCTACAGGTAGAGGGATCGGTACCTTCGAGGATCGGCCGTCCGCGCATCGAGTAGATGGAATCTTGCTCGGGCGGATCGACCACCCGTCCAGGCTACTTCTGCGCTGAGTTCAGGGCGGTGACACTCCCGAAGATTGAGGGCAAGCGCTGGTCCGACCCCGCCACACGGTTTCAGAGCGGTCAGGGTCAGTTGCTGTGTTGTAACGGCACGGACTTCACGGGCGCGAGTGAATGCGTACACGGCTATGACGCGAAGGAGGGTGGCGTGATTCAGAACAAGACGGTCGGGCTTCTTGACATCGAGGAACTCGCCACTCGTCTCGGCGTGTCTGCCCGGTACGTCCGCCGCCTAGTCGCTGAACGCAGAATCGCGTTCATCAAGGTTGGCCACCTCGTCAGGTTCGAGCCTGACGACGTCGACCGATGGATAGTTGAGAACCGAATCAGCCAGCTACGTCCCGGCCGTGAGCACAGCTGACTTCTTGACGCTGCCAAGGTCCGCCGGGGTGTCAGGCCCCAGCGGCAACACGGCGCTACAAACGGAGACGCGCGAGGTCATGAATGACGCACGGCGAGCGGCGACGAATGCCGATGAGCGCCGCCGCACCCGAGCAGCTCTGGCCGCTGGCATCGTCTGACCTCGCGCCGGCGCGAATTACCATGGTGACGCGCATAGCAGTGAGCGACGGTCGACTTGTCGGCCACGCGACCAGGCCCCCCTGCGGACTCTGGCTCGGTCCCGCTAGAAGCACCATTTTCGAGTTCTAATGCGCCACAATGCGCCCAGCGATCGCGAAAGACCTGGTCAAGCTGGTACCTCATGAGTTCTAATGCGCCAACGGGCGCAACGCCCGCCCCGCGGAAGCTCGATCCGGCCGACGCCGGCGAGGCTGTCCAAGGTGGGTTGACTGCGCGGCGTGGGCGGCCGACGCAATCCATGATCGTAGTGACTGCCGCGTCGGTCACTTCTGAGAAGAGCCGAACGATGTCGGCCTGGTCGTCGCTCAAGGCCGGACAGCAGCCAGGGAGAGGCCGGGCCCTGTGAACCTGATCCTGGTCGTCAGCGGGTCACTGTCGTGAGCCTGCCGCGAACGAAGCCTTCGCTGATCGCGGTGCCGATCAGGAAAGCTCCATGTAGCTCGATTCTCCGGCACGGGAGCGAAGTTCGGGCGTGCAATGATTCACTCTTCGTCAAACGTCCGCCGGGAGGACAAAGTGACCGTACGCGCCCGCCACCTCAGTCTTCGGGTGCCTTGGCATGACACGACGTGGAATGGCACGATTTGTCGAAATCCAGGCGCGAACTGCCACTGCGTCGAACTGACCAACGTCGCCAAGAATCGGGATGTCGCCGTAGAGATCCGACGTGCGGGACAACCGTTCTCGGGCGCCGGAGAGGGTGAACTTCCACCATGCAGCGACGAGTCGGGCGGGTTTTTGTCGCCCAACTCGTGGCGAATCCGGCACGAGCATCCCTACAAGCATTGGAACGAGCTCGCCCACAGTCACGGGCATCTGGATGCGACTGCGTGGACCGTGCCGGCGTTCACAGCTCATGCCGTCCCGTTTCGGTGGATGTCGCGGCGTGAGTTGGAGTCGTTCGTGCAACCCCGGCTCGCTGAGCCACTTCCCACTGACACTGCTCCTTCTATCTACACGTCCGACTGGGTGTTCCAGCCGCACGTTCAGGAACGAATTCTCGGTTCCTTCTTCGCGCCGGTTCATCAAGATCGATCGTTGGCGATCTTCTACACGAAGTCTCGCCAGCCAATCTTCGACGACGTCAAGAGGCTCGTCGTTGGTATCGGGCTGGTCTCAGGGGTTGCTCCGACTCGCTACTACGAATCGTCGGACTCATCGAAGGCAAAGCATCCAATCTGGCAACGGGACATCACGCACACCCTCCGACCCGGTGGGCAAGGCGGACTCCTAATCCCATTCCACGATTACCTCGCCCCCACCGGGGACCTAGCGTTGGATCGGGAACGACTTCGACTCGCCCAGGATCTCCGAATCAGTCCGGAGCCCGAACATCTTGCCGAATTCTCGTTTCGCGCCGAGCACGTCTCCGACGACGCTGCGATATCGGTTCTGACGCAAGCGCTAAAGGTTGTCTCGAAAATCCGCCAACACGGCATTGCCAAGGGTGACTGGGCCGCCACCGAGATCTGGTTGAATGCTCAGCTTTCCGCGGCATGGAAGCTGCGCGGTGCCTTCCCAGGACTTGGCCCCGTTCTGGAGGCAGCCGGGTTGCCTATGGCGACAAGCCTCGTACACCTCCTCGATAGCGCCGATCCGGCCTTCGCTCGTGACCCGTGGCGGAACGTAGCCGCTGTTCTCAACGACCGAATTTCACCCCCGGACGCTCGATTCAAATCTGAAATCAGGGCGTTCGCAAAGGAATGGCTGGCACTCGAGAACAATCCAAAGGCGCTTCAGTTCGCGAAGGATCTGTCCAGGATCGGCCTGACCGTTGAACAGGCGAAACGTTGGTACTCGCCTGGCCAGCGCCCGACAAACGCACCGATGATCATCGACAACGCGACGATTCAACGCAATCCGTACATCATTTCAGAATACGACGTCCAGCGGGATGGTTCCCCTGCCGTTGGATTTTCGACTATCGATAGATCCGTCGTTGGCGATGGCGCCTCTGCCCTGGGGGCATCGGCCAACGACGAGCGACGGTTGCGGGCGGCACTTACTGCGGTCCTTCGCGACGCTGAGGCGAGCGGCGACACCTTGCTCGGCATCGACCCTGCACGGGAAGCTGCATCCCTCCTCCCGGTCACTGTGCCTGTCAACGTCGGACCCGGCTGGATCCATGCGCACACAGACGACCTCGACGGACTCATCAACGTCAACGGGAGCGAGGAGTGGATTCAGCTCGTAAGCCGAGCCACTGTCGCGTACGGGTTAAGGACCAAGCTCGCGGCGAGAGCGAAACGTGACGCTCCGGTCGTGACCGAAGACTGGCGCCGTCTCCTGGAAGGCACCCTCCGCAGCAAGGGCGGAGCCTTCGACACCGCCGACGAGCGGACGTCGAGGGCATTGCGGGAACAAGCGGTCGCCCTCGGAATCATCACGTCGAGAAAACTCACGGTTCTCGTCGGCCGGGCCGGAACCGGCAAGACGACTGTACTCGGTGCGCTTTCTCGCTCGGACCAAATCGGCGGTCCAATCCTGTTTCTAGCACCCACCGGGAAGGCGCGGGTCCGTCTCTCAAACGGCGTCGCCGACCACAACTCAGTCCGCACCGTCGCCCAATTTCTCCTGTCCCAGGGCGCCTACGACCCCGACCGGCAGCTGCCCAAGGTTCTGTCGAAAGGCACCTACGACGGCCACCGAACTGTGGTCATCGACGAGGCATCGATGCTCACCGAGGACACTCTGCTCGCCGTGCTGTCGACTTTTTCGACCAACGTTGATCGACTTATCCTCGTTGGCGACCCTGCCCAACTCCCGCCAATCGGGCCAGGTCGACCATTCGCCGACCTTGTTGCTCATCTCTCTGGTGAGATCACCTTCGACGACGAGGAGGACCGGGAGGACAACGTCAGGCTGCGACAAGGCGCGTATGCCAGGCTCACCACGGAGGTGAGAAACGTTCAGGGGGCAGCGTCGGACACCCTCCGGTTTGCTGGCATGTTCTCGGGCGACTCGCTCGCCGACGCCGAGTCGATCATCGGCGACCTCATCACAGACAAACCTCTCAACGATCTTGTAGTTAGGTACTGGAATGACGAGAAGGATCTCCACGCAGCGCTCGGTGCGGTCATGGAGGAAACACTCGGACTGAGTCGCGGCGATACTTCTGCGTTCAACGTCTCGCTTGGCATCGAACCCGACGGCACTTGGCCCAAGGTGATCGATGCCGATCAGGCCGAAACCTGGCAAGTGCTGTCACCGGTCCGAATGAACACCTGGGGTGTCGACGAGCTAAACAGGTGGGTACAAGGTACGTGGCGAGAAAAGCAGCTTCGGTCTGCTCGCCGCCGAGGCGGCAACTGGACAGACCCGTTCGGCCCGAAGGAGATCATCCGGCTCGATAAGGTCATCCTTACGAAGAATCTGAAGCGAAAGTGGGCAGCGGACAGGTCTGCTGTCGATGAGGAACTCGCAAATGGCGAGATCGGACTTTGCAAGAACGACTCCCGTACGTTCGGGAAGGTCTCCCGCGGCGACGTGATGGACGTCGCATTCGCCGGACGACCCGAAACTGCGTTCGGCTTCATGCGAAACGAATTTGGCGATGCTGAGACTGGGCAAGGGGTCCTCGACCTCGCGTACGCGCTCACCATTCACAAGGCCCAGGGCTCCGACTTCGGAACGGTCATCGTCGTCCTGCCGAGCAGCACCCGACTTGCAAGCCGTGAACTGATCTACACCGCGCTAACACGCTCTCGCAGGACCCTTGTCCTGTTGATCCAGGGTGGCGATCTAGCCGCGGTGCTGAGGTTGCGCGGACCGGAGAGCTCCGACACGTTCGCGCGGAACACCAATCTGTTTCGCACGAGCGTCCGCGGCGGCTCCAACAGCCGGTGGGCTCAGCACCTCATTCATCGCACGTCCGATGGCACCATGGTTCGGTCCAAGTCAGAGTTGTTCATCTACGAGAGCTGCGACGCGTCCGGGATGAACCCGAGCTACGAGCTTCCGCTGAAATCTCGGAATGGCGATGGCACGTGGAAGGAGCCCGACTTCACGTTCACCGACGCTGCCGGCGACCCAATCATCTGGGAACACCTCGGGATGCTCGACGACACTGCTTACGCGAAAGGGTGGGCAAACAAGAAGCGCTGGTATGCCGAGAACGGCTTCGTTGAGGGCGAGAACCTGTTCACCACGACCGAGATCGGAGGCTTCGATGCAGCCCAGGTCAACGCAGTGATGGCGAAAGTGAAGCAGCTCATCTGAAGATGGCTAGTTCGGCCTTCCGGTCGGGTCTCTCCCAGAAGTAGCGTCAAACCGCTCGGTGTGATCGTCCTCATCAGTTCAGGCGGATGAGCCATCGAGGAAGCGCTCGATCTTGGCATTGCCAACCACATCCTCGTCATCGAGTGCGCCGACGTAGGTCTTCACGAGGGTGTCGACGCTGTGGCCCAGTCGCTTCGCTGTCTCGCCAAGTGGAAGGCCGCTGCGGAGCCAGGTGGTCGCTGCGGCATGCCGGCAGTCGTAGACCCGCAGCGGCGGATGGCCGATCGACGCCAGCGCACGATGCCATGCCCGAACCCAGTTCGACTGGTTCGGCCGCGATCCCGACGGTGTCCGAAAGAGGAGTTGGTCGTCGGTGACGAGCTGCCGTTCATCGATCCACGCGCTCAGGATGTCGACGAGCACCGGTGGGATCGGCACGACCCGTGGCCCGGTCTTCGGCTCGCCGGGCTCATCGAACGAGATGTCGGCCTCGGTAACGTGCAGCCGTCCCCAGCCGTCGCGTGGCAGATCGAGTGATCCGACTCTCAGCATCACGACCTCGGACGGACGAAGGCCGGCGTAGTACGCGACGGCGGTCATGACGCGGTAGTTCGCGCTGCCCGGCTGATGGGTCGTGAGCGCCTCGATCGCGCGCGCCATCGTCGCCGGATCAGGTAGCCGCCGCAGGTCGATGGACCGACGAAGTCGAGCAACCTTGCGCCGAGCCCGCGTCCTCGACCGCGGTGGCCACGGGCCGCCGGCGAGCAGCCCGTCATGCACGGCGGCCATCACACATGCACGCGCCACGATGCGCGTGCGGTTCGCCGTCGTCGCCGCGAGCGGCTTGCCGTCGAGTCGCAGACCGAGTCCACGATCAATCCGCCCGACCGTCTCACGGTCAAGCGCCGGCAGCTCCAACGAGTGTTTGTCGAGCCACGCATCCCAGCGGGTATCAGTCACCTCGGCGTGCGGCGGTAGCGCAGCCGTCAGGTAGTGGCGAAGTTGTTCGTCCGCTTTCTTCGGCAGCTTCGGGGCGTCAACGGCAAGCATCACCAACTTCGTCAGGCTCTCGACGGCCGACCTGCGAGTGCGCGGCTGCCACTCCGTCCATTGCTCGCTGAGCCATCGGCGCGCCCACTCGTACACCGTCAGCGGGACGGCTGGCTCGTCGAACGCTGGCTCAGAGATGGCGATCGGTGCTGCACTCCAGGACTCGGGTTCGCCGGTCGTCAGATCGAAGCGCTCGTCGTCGCGTGCGGCTTGCAGAAGCAGGGATAGGTAGCGGTCAGCCTCGGCCTTGGTTCGGAACGACTTGCTCTTGCGCAGGCCGTCGATTGTCCATCGGGCGATCCATGGGCGCTTCACTCGGGAGTCGGTTCGGCGATCTTGGGCACCGTGAACTCGTAGGTCGTGCACTGGTCTGGTCATCGGAATCCTCCGCTACTTCTCCCACCCCTGTGTGGGGTGATTCGTTACGAATCGGGGGAGGAGCGGGGGAGGAGATGATTAGGTTGCCGGGTTGGCCACCGCTTCATAGCCTCTGACCAGGTCGAACACACGTACTGAGCAACGGTTTCCTAAACCGTGCGTCGCATGTTCGAATCATGCCGGGGGCGCCGATGCAGCGGCGGCCGCTGCAGCATTGTTGAGGAAGATATGAGCAAGAAACTGAATCGGCCACGAGTCGCCTCGCTGTCGAGTGAAGCCGCAGACTGTTGGATCAACGCAAGTGGAGGAAGCCAGTCATGATTGATGATCGGGAGGAACTCCGCCGTCGCGTACGCGATGAGCGCCCGCCCCTTGACGCATCGGTTGTCCTCCGGGGCGGTCCTGACACCGCCTCGCTTCTTCGGTCTCACGCGCGGCGTCTCAACCGCCTGTACGTCCTCGACGGCGGTCCTGTGTTCGGCGTCTCCGTGTTCGTTGCATATGGCGACATCGGGGGGACCTCTGAGCGGACAATCCTTTCAGGCAAGCTCCGCGGCTATCCGACCATCTACCGAACGACGGTGGAAGTCGTTCTTCGTAGCGGGCTCAATTTGCTACCGACGTTCGCCGCCCCCCACTACACTGTGATCACTCCGGATCTCGACGCCGTGGCTGACCTGGCTACTGCGTTCGGCGAGCTTGTCGACAACCCGTACGCTTGAGGACGAAGAGGAGGCTGACATGACAACTATCGACATCCCAGCAGATCTGAACAGTGAGGATGAGACCGGCATGGTATGGACGTTCCTTGACGAGGCCGAGGATCCGTCGATCATTCGCCCCGGCGAAGTCGTCGTCGCTGGTTCGCCTCTGACGCCTGCCGTGTGCGAGGTTGTTGATCTGGTCGACAAGGCTGTCGGAACAGTCGTTCACCTACGGGTGCTGCCGGGCACCATCGACCAATATCGTCGGCTGCTCGCCCGCGTGGGCGGATACTGAGCCAACGACGTAGACACTGCTTGGCGGCGCGGGAGATGCTCTGATGCGCCAACGCAGGGTGCGTGCGGCCCCAGGAAAATCGGCACGGTCTTGTTCAGCCATCAATTGGCCTTGGCCGATCTGTCAGGCATAGTGGGGATCGTCCAAGCCAGTAGGCGAGGAAAGTGGTCCCGGCGTTCTCCCCCGTTCTGAGGAGCCGCCGGGATTTGCGCGTGTGGGGCGCATCCGCCATGCGCGGCCTCACTCGGTTGCGTGTGCGTCGACGAACGCTCGAAGATGGTCCACGCTGAAACGGACGGCCCCGCCGATACGGACCGGCGTGAGCTTGCCGCTTCGGACGAGGTGGCAGACCGAGGTTCTTCCCAGGCCGAGCATCTGGCTTGCCTGTCTCACGGTAACAAGCAGCGGGGCGGGTACCGCCACCGTCGGTACTACCCATTCATCGCAGTCTTCGACCGGCATCGTAGGAACTTCCAGCGCCATGGACACACCACGATTGTATCGGGCGGGATCCCGCCATGCTGTAGAGAGGTCGCACAGGAGGAGGTTTCGACATGTCAGCGCAACAACTGAACTTTGGCGAACCTTCCCACACGCTCGACGGTTCCCCCAACGGAGTCCAAGTCGTGCCCGATCTCATCGATTTCGAGACAGAACGCCTCTTCATACAGGCGATCGACGTCCACGCTTGGAGCGCTGACCTCACCCGGCGGGTCCAGCACTTCGGGTGGCGTTACGACTACAAGAGCCGAAGCGTTCGCGCCGACCAGTACCTCGGCCCGCTCGCCGAGTTTCTGGCCCCTCTACTTGCGGAGCGCGTGGCGCAGCAGTGCGGCTCCGTCGCGAACCAAGCGATCGTCAACGAGTACCTCCCCGGTCAAGGCATCGCTCCGCACGTCGACTGCGAGCCATGCTTTGGCCCGACCATTGCGATGGTTGGGCTCGCCAGCGACGTCCAGATGGACTTCGTCGAACTCAGCTCGGGTGCCGACTGGAGCGTTAGGTTCTCTCGTCGGGCACTCATCGAGTTGACCGGCGAGGCACGACCGAACTGGACGCACGCAATAGCGAAGCGAAGGCGTGATCCCCGATTCGGGATCATTCGACAGCGGCGCGTGTCGGTGACCTTTCGGACGGTAAACACTCAGGCCACGCCAGCCGATCAGTCGCGCCGCTGACCCCCGATGAACGGTGCAGATCGTGAACCGTGCAACTCCTTTGCGAAGGCGCTGATTGGACTCAACGGGCGCGTCATCGGTCGCTCGAACCATCGCGAAACCGCTCGATTTTGAGGTTGTCGACGTCTTCCTCGTCCGGCAAGGCACCGACATAGTTGGTCACGAGCGTGTCGACGCTGTGCCCCAGGCGGCGCGCAGTCTCACCGAGGGGAAGCCCGCTGCGCAACCAAGTGGTGGCCGCTGCGTGTCGGCAGTCGTAAACCCGGGGCGGTGGTTGCCCGATCGACCGGAGAGCTCGTCGCCACGCTCGTCCCCAGCTCGACTGCGCCGGCATGGTGCCTCGTAGTTCGGAACAACAACTGGTCATCTGCAATGAGGGCTTGCTCAACGATCCAGGTGCGGAGCATCCCGACAAGTACAGGTGGGATCGGAACGGTGCGCGGCCCAGTCTTCGGCTCGCCCGGCTGGTCATGCCATATGTCGGCCTCGGTGACATGGACACGTCCCCACCCGTCGGCGGGCAGTTCGACTGACTTCACGCGAAGCATCGCGACTTCAGACGGTCGAAGTCCTGCATAGGTAGGCAACCGCCGTCATCACTCGATAGACGCGGCTGCCCGGCTGATCGTTAACAATGGCATCGATCGCGCGCGCCATCGTCTCGGGACCGGGGAGCCGACGCAAGTCAACAATCTTTCGACGCGCGACCACACGGGTTGGTGAACGCGACACCAATCTGGTGATGCTTGGCAAGCGCGATGGCGTCACTGACGTAGGGGTGCTCGTCTCGGTCAAAGACGCACCAGATCTCATCGAAGGGAGCGTCGCCGCGGCCACGGCGAATAGCGTTTCGTCGTTGCTCGACCAGGGCTACGGCGCGTTCGACGAGCGACATCGGTGCTCGGTGAAACCCACTTCGCGAGGTACTCGACTTCGGTGCGGCGGCTTCGGTCAGCATCCGAACGAGTCGCCGCTGTGGCTGGCTGAGCGACGACCGCTTCGGCGGCGGGGCGTGACGCCTTCTCACGCCGACGCGAGTTCACGAACAGGTTCGGCCGCCCGTTCGAAACCTGAGGGGTCGATGACGGGTAGCCCGCCGTAGCGACCTTGGAGATATCGGCGGCTGAGGGCTTCGTCCTGGCGTGGACTGAACTCGACGAGGCTGTAGATACGTGACGCGCCGTCGTCTGCCTTCTCTGCGATCCAGATCTGATCGCGTCCGATCGGGCGTTCCGCAGAGTCGCCGTGCATACCGGCACATCGTGAGCCCCTGCGCCGCCGCAACTGCGCGGCGACTCCCGGAGACCGTCCTGTCGATGCGAACGACCTGCGACCGAAACGGTGTCTGGCACATGGGTGACGCCCGATCGGCGTGGAAGGCGCGCCAGCAGCGCATTCTCGACAAACTGGAATCCAACCCACGAGCACACCTCCTGGTCATGGACGTGGCGCAGTACTACCCGTCGCTCAGCGCGGCCGACCGGTAGTTGCGGCCTCGACATTATCCCGCCGCAGACGCCGAACCTCCGCCTGCGAGCCCGCTGGGGCCATCATCTAGTCGTGCGCCATCGGGTCGGTGGCGTTGGACGCCACCGACCCGCCAATGGCGGAATGGGTGGCTTTAGTCGCCGATGATGCCACCGTCGGAGCGCCGGACGATGATCACTGACGAACGCGGGCGGTTGCCCGGTCCGTCCGGCCATGAACTGAACGCGGTCGGGTTGGCCGGGTTGTTGACAAAGGTCGGTGATTCGCCGGGGTGCTGGATGCCGACGAACATCGCCCGGTGGTCGGGCGACATAGCCATGCCGGTGATCTCGCAGTTCGGTGGCCCGATCAGGAACCGACGGGTCTCGCGCGTGTCGGTGTCGGCGACCAGCATCGTGTTGGCCCTCAGTTTGGCGTATTGCGGGCGCACTTGCTGGCCGGTTGACGCATCGGTCTGGATCCAAAGTCGTCCGAGCGGGTCGGTCCAGATGCCATCGGGGGAGCCGAACGAGTCGCCGATGACCGTCCCGTTGTAGGCAGGTATACCGAGGGTCGGGTCGCCGGCCTGGATGAAGATTTCCCAGTCGAACGCCGTTCCGCTGTGGTCTCCTCGTTCGCTCCAACGCACGATGTGGCCGTATTGGTTGGCGGGGCGCGGGTTGGCGGCGTCGACCGTTACCCGGCCCGAGTTGTTGCTACACGTCACATAGACGTCGCCGCTCAACTCGTCATGGGTGATCCACTCGGGGCGATCCATCTTGGTCGCTCCTACCGCGTCGGCGGCCTGGCGGGTGCGCACGAGGACGGTGGCCTGGTCGGCAAACCCATTTGCCGCAGTAAGCGGTCCGACACCGTGCACGAGGGGAAGCCACTCGCCGCTGCCATCGGCGTTGAATCGGGCGACGTAGAGGGTGCCTCGGTCGAGCGGGCTCTCGCCTCGTCCGCGCATGGTGCGCCACTTGTCGGCCGAGACGTACTTGTAGATGTACTCGAAGACCTGATCGTCACCGGAATAGACGACGACCTTTCCGTTCTTGGCGGTCAGCGCCGTTGCGCCCTCGTGCTTGATACGGCCGAGCGCGGTGCGCTTGATCGGGGGCTGATCCGGTTGCGCCGGGTCGATTTCGGTGATCCAGCCGAAGCGATGCGGCTCGTTCGGGTTGAGCGCGGCGTTGAAGCGAGTGTCGTGCTCGAACCAGCGGTAGCCGAAGCCTGCGGCGTTGATCGAGTAGCGAGCTTGATCGGGCGTGGGTGTCGTTGCGCCGCCGAAGTAGCCGTCGAAATTTTCCTCGGACGTGAGGTAGGTGCCCCATGGCGATGGGCCGCTGGCACATTGGTTCAGGATGCCGATGACGGAACGCCCGGTTGGGTCGGCCGCCGTCCGCACGAGAGCGTGACCTGCGGCTGGCCCAGCGATCACCGATGGCGTGAGTGTCGACACGCGACGGTTGTGCTTCGATGGCACCACCACCCAAGTGGCTCCTTGCTTCTCGATCGTTACGATCGAGACGCCGTGAGCCGCCTGGGACTTGCGAACCTTTTCTGCCGTCCACGGCACGGTGCCCCCGATGTGGAGCAGGCCATCGTCGGCGTACTCGTTGTTGACGCAGAGAATGCCCCGATTGTGCGACAGCGGAAAAAACACCATGCCGTCGCAGTGGGAGCCGAACTGCTGCTCTTGGTCGAACGACGTGTTCGATGCGTCGGCCGCGTACGCCGGGAATGTGCCGAGGATCGGGTCGCCGTGGCGCACCAGAATGTCGACGACGTAGCCGTTGGGCACCGTGACGCCGTCGAACAGCGGCAGCGTCGGGGCCGCGACTCCGGCGAAGCCGATCGGCCGGCGCTTCCCGCGGTCGATACCGTGGTCGGCGACTGCAGGTCGTGCGCCGAACCCGCCGAGAAATGCAGTCGCCGCGACGCCCGCGCCGGCGAACATCAAGGCTCGACGGCTCATACGTTGATCGACGACATCCATGAATGTCGGCGTGGTTGAAAGATTCGAGATGTTGTCGTCCCGCTCCATGACAGTCCTCCTGAGTTGGTTACTTCCCCCGGGCTCAATTCTACTACGATCCGCGGCGGCGCGATTCCCACCGAGGGTGCGGCGGCTCTAGTCGATGTGTGGTGCCGCTGATCGCCCGTTGCGCTGATTCGTTAGCCGTGACCTGTTCCCTAGTTGGCGCGTCCGGTGCACGTACACCTTCGGCCGACACCGCGGGCCGTTGGATCATTCGATCGTGACGAGGTGGCTGAGTGGCTCGTCGAGGAGTTCGAACTGCTTGCCTCGCACCCACAGCGGCGTGCCCGCCGTTAGATAGCCGTACACGCTTCGGGTGAGCGCCCACGTGCGAGTTGGTGACGACTCCCAACGGGTTGCTGTTGCCAGGTCGGTGAGATCACTGCCCCGAGCTTCGTTGCGCAGGCGCCAGCGGGCGAGGTGTTCGGTTGCTGCAAGGTGGTCGCTTTTGGCGCTGTTGCAACGGTCGGCGACGACGAGGTTTTCGACGGCGTTGTTCGGCCACCGCGACCAGGCGAGAAAGTGGTCGACCTCGCGCCGGTTGCCGAGCTGCTCACCGCAGTAGAAACACTCGCCACCCTGGAGCTCGACAAGCCCACCGACCAGACCTTTCGGCCAGGCCTCCCGGTCATCGCCGAACATGTGCCGACGAAGATGTTCGTCCTCGGTTGCGATGCCGCTCCATCGGGCGACGTCTCGCGCCCAGTGCAATTCGATCCATGGGCGCAACATCGGCCCGAGTGTCACGAGACTGTCCGACACCCCGCTAAGGAGCCGCACCCGGTCGCGGCCCGTTCTACGCAGGGACGAGACCGCCGTTCCCTGTGGCCAGTCGACGTCATACACGAATGGGACGAGTTGGGTGCCGACGACCTGCATGAGCGGTATCGGGTAGCGAACAAAGGTGTCCTCGACGACATCGACCGCATGTTCCCACCCGGTCGGGTTGGTCGACCGTGCTGCAGCAAGTGACACCATCGATGTCGGCACGCTGCCCCGCAGCTGCGCCACCGCAGTGATCACCGGAGAGGATTTCATCGTGATCTGGCGGATCATCCGCGTACCGCCGGCGATATCGACATAGTCGCGCGTCTGCGGGTAGTACAACCCGACGACCCGTTCGGCGATGAGTCTCGTTGGAATCTCCGAGTCGCCGGGCAGCTCGGCGACCGCATCGAGAAGGCCAGAGACGAGCGCCAGTTTGTACGTCGCCGTCCGCCTGCCCTCATCGATCACCCTGAGCAACCGCTCGATCAGCACCCCATTGTCCGCCATCGCCAGAGTCTCGCGTGGCTGCGATGGGTCCGCCGGGCGAAGGTGACTCACCGGCGGTCGGTCGCCGTATCAGGCCAGGTTGAGCAGGATGCGGACGAGTTCGGCGGCCCGGTTCTGGGGGATCATGTGGTTGGTGTCGATCTCGTGGTACCGCCACGCCGGATGAGCGCGGACGCGTTCGGCGACGTCCCAGAACTGGTTCGGGCCGTCTGTGCAGCGAGGGTCGTCGAGCGCCTTGATGTACGTGCGTCCGAACGGGTAGTCCTCGATCGGCCGGTGCAGTCTTACCGCCTCGGAGAATCTTGGACCGCAGAGCAGCGCTGATCACCAGTTTGTGAGGTGCCTTCCTTCGGGTCGGCGCGGATGATGATGGTGGTGGCTGATGCGGTCACGCTCACAGCAAGAATCGCTGCGCCGCGAGCTCGTTAACCTCGCCACCATTGTTCAATCCGCGGTCCTTGCTCCTGACGTGATCCGCATGCGTCGCCTCGGGGCTGCCGAGTCCGACCGGTTTCCCGAGACGGCCGCGATGTATCTCGCTGACAGCTGGACCAGCAACACCAACGGGCTGGCCGACACCATTGCGGACCTCGCTGGTCGCAACCGAGCTCAGGCCCCGGCCGACCGATGATCTTTGACCTCGAGACGGGTAGTCTGATGGTTTCATCGGTCGCTCGACGTTGACGACCACACCCACAGCGCCGCGTCGGCAAGTGCAACGCCGCAACGGCCGCAATAGCGGTGCTCAGGACTTTCGGGAGTCTCGTGCCGACACGTGTTGCGCAACAGCGCGTCGCGGACCGCCCTCACGGCGATCTGGAGCGCGACGCTGTGAGAAAAATGACCCTCGGCGTCATTGAACTCGTCGGCCTCGCCTGACGCAATGTCGATCGTGGTCCCGTCATGCGGCCAGCCCCACGGGTCGCAGAGCGGATCGTCGTCTGATGCGATCGTTACCGTCCAGGAACCATGGCGTTCACGAAGGTAGAACGCTCGACCGTCGCAGACGCCGGTGATGACGAACGGCGCAGCAGCCAATTTCACCCTCGCAGCTACTCCGAGCCGAACTGCTTCGGCCTGCAGTTCCGTGGCGAATTGCTCCTCGTGCTCTTGCTCGGCTTCGCCGTCGCGTTCGAAGAACGAGAACAGCTCGGCGACGGCGACTTTTCGTTCTGCCTCGGTTTGTTGACACCGGCAGGTCTGGCCGGCTCCATGTGCGTCGGGTCGTCCTGGACTTGGGTGGCATGAACACCGACACTCGACTGCCGCTTCGATGTCCCGCAGCGGAGGTCCGATCGCGAGAGCCGCACGTTTTGCAGGTTTCAGCGCCTCGCTCGTGGCCTCGGCTTCTGCACGAGCGGCGGCGGCCTCGACGGCGTGACGAGACTGCTCCTCGGGCAATGGTTGAATGTGTCGACGCTCGACTGGTCGGATCATGGCCATGCATCCATGGTTGCAGCAAACCGCACTCGACAGCCGATGAATTCTCGACACACAACCCAACGTCATCGGCAACGCGTGTCGCCAGCGCTGCGACTGCGTTGGGATCGTTGACCCGACACATTCATCCAGGTGCCGGTGGTGCCGACGCCGCGACGTTCGCGGTCGAACTCGGTGCCGCCCTCGCCAGAGCGACCAACGTGGTGAACGAGCGCGTTGTGTGCGTCGAGGTCACTGCCCAACTTTGACGGTCGATTGTTGGTCGGCATGGAGGTGCATCGCGTGCAACGAGTCCCGGCAACGGAGAAACAGGGTCGGCGGCACAGTTCCACAGTCACCCTCATCGAAGTGTCTGACGCCGATGAATCGGCCGTTGCGATTGATCGGCTCCCCTCATTCACATAACTGGCGACAAGCATCAGCCCCGCTTGACGTAGTTCTGTATGTACCTGCGAGGCATCTGCGAGCAGGGTGGACGGCCGTTGCGCGCCGACCCTTGTCGTTCAGCCGATGGTCCAGGTGATCTCTGGTGGGTCGACTCGGGCGCATCGAGGCGCGCCCCGGGCGTCAGACAGGCGAACACGAGCGGTCAGGATTCCATGATTGAACGCGTCGCGCATGAGGCCAGGATCAACGCGGTTCAGCATGATCTTGGCTCGCCGAAACATCCGGAAAGTACCTGTGTCATCGACGTTTCCCCATGTGAGATAGATGAACCGTTCACCGCGGTTGCCGTGAACGGCAGGCCCACGAAAGTCGAGTGCGCCATCGCCTTCGTCGACGACGCGGATATCAAGCTCCCAACGGGTATCGGGAGCATCGCCTCGCACGAGCTGTTCGGGTTCGGTCCTGATTTGCAGGCCGACATGGACGTTTCCGAGCGGGGTGCCATCGGGCTCGCAGAACGTACGCCCTGGCAAATCCGTGCCGATCACGACGATCCTCATGGCCAACAGTCTTGTCGAAGTCTCTCGTTGCACGAGCCGATCCTCCGGTTCGCAGTTCCATGGCCACGCCACCCTTTACGATGTCGTAACTGTCGAGGAGATCGGGCACAACGGCGTGTGTCGCTGGCCAGTCGCACACGGCCGACGGCGCGCCAAGGTCTGCCCGTACAGTTGAGGGTATGAGAACTGTTGTTGGTGTTGCTGAGGCCCGGGCACAACTGAGTGAAATCGTTGCCTAGGCTGCGCTGCATGGTCAGGTCACCGTGATCGAGCGTTATGGCAAGCCGGCCGCAGCGGTGATTCCGTTCGATGCGTTGGAGTCGCTGCCCGATTCGATCGGTACTTTGGAGCCGTCGGTGAATTCGAAGCCGTCGGCATGTGCTCGCCAGGCGCAACTTCTCGATGCGCTCGTCCGTCTCCAAGAGGCGGTCGAAATGCAAACACCCCAAGACGCTGACCTTGTCTACGACGCCTTGAACGCCCCGTACCAGGCGTCGCGTGGTCGGCGACTTGAGCGCTGAGCCGAATCCAACACTCTTGTTTCGTCGCGCAGCTGTTCAACGAGATGTAGATGCGACTCGCCCGAACAGGTTGAACAAGGGTGTGGTTGTCTAGTCTGTAGAGCGTGAATCTTGTGTGCTTAGTTGGTGAGGTGCTCGACCGGCCGTTTCGGCCTGGTTCGGGTCAACGTACCGTAATAAAGGTGAAGTGCGATGGCGAGTCCGGACGGCATGAACGCCTGGAGTTCGACGCATTCGGACAAGCTGGCGATTTCGGCATGAAGCTGTGGGTCAGCGACACGATCGCCATGCGCGGTCGCATCGAGGACCGCACGTACCGCGACGGTGCCGAAGTGGTCAACGAGCTCCGACTCGTCGCCGACTACATCGAGTTGTTGGTACCGGCCAGCCAACGCCAGGAAACCCCAGCTCGCACCGCCCCCGCCGCCGAGCCCATCACCCCCGACCACTCCTGACGTCCGAACGGTGCTGCACTACGTCAAGCCGAACCCCCCGGGCGTCCGATGCCGGGGAGGAATCGTCCGGTTTGCTGGGTGTAGTGCTTATATTCGATGCCGTGAGCGGCGAGTAGGTATGGCTCTTCGACGAGTCTGACTTGTACTTCCAACGCTGCGATCAAGGCGATGAACCCGGCGATGCTGACGATGTTGGGAATCGTCGTCGTCAGTCCGGCGGCCGTCATGAGCATGGCGGCGAAGATCGGGTTGCGGACGATCGCGAACATGCCGGTGGTGACGAGCAGGGTTCGTTCGTTGGGGTCGACGCCGATTCTCCATGATTCGGCCATCGAGAACTGGGCGATGACGGTGAGCGTGATGCCGATGATCGTGATGATCAAGCCGGCGACGTGCAGCCATGTGGCGTCGAGAGCGGACACGTTGTCGAGTCCGGCGACGGCCGCAATCGGGGCGGCAAAACCGATGATGATCGCGATGATGAATCCGAGCTTTGCCCACCATTGTGGAGTGTTCGCCTTGGCGTGTAGTCGCAGCCCTGTGTCGCCGGTGCGCCGATATTGGATGATGGTTCGCCACCCCAATGCGAGGACCGCCCAGATGACATAGAGGGTGAGCGCTGTGGCTGCCATGTGATGCTCCGGGCCGGTGATGTCGACTATTGGGCGGGGGTGTGGTTGAGGTGTTCGGTGGTGACGTCGAGGAGCAGGCGGACGTGGGCGTCGGTGAGGGAGTAGAAGATCATTCGTCCGTCGCGCCTTGTGCGCACGATGCCAGCCATTCGCAGGAGACGCAGGGCGTGCGAAACGGATGTTTCGGGTGCGTCGACGACGGCCGCAAGGTCACAGACGCACATTTCGCCGGTCTCGACAAGGGCGTAGAGCAACCTGACCCGGGTCGGTTCGCCGATGAGACGGAACAGTTCTGTGATCCGCTCAACATCGGCCAGCGGCAATGCACGGGCTTTGGCTGCGGCGACTTTGGCGGTGTCGACGGAGCGGACCGCGCATTCGTCGGCCTCGACGGAAATGTCGGCGGGTGGTGTGGTGTTCATCGGCTGGTCCTGTCGTGAGACGCGTGCCCCGATGGGCGATGTGATGGACGTTTGAGGAGCCGTAGTCCGTTGGCGATGACGACGAGGCTGGCGCCCATGTCGGCGAGCACTGCGAGCCATAGCGATGCGTTGCCGGTCATGGTCAGTACGAAGAACAAGACTTTGACGCCGAGGGCAACGGTGATGTTTTGCCACAGGACGTGCGAGGTGTGCGTCGAAATTCGGATAAGTTCCGCGAGTTTGCGGGGGTCGTCGTCCATCAAGGCGACGTCGGCGGTTTCGATGGCGGTGTCGGTTCCGGCTGCGCCCATGGCGATGCCCAGATAGGCCTTGGCCAGCGCTGGTGCGTCGTTCACGCCGTCGCCAATCATCCCAACAGGTCCGTTGACGGCGAGTTCGCCGATGATGCGCAACTTGTCGTCCGGCAGCAGGTCGCCTCGTGCGTCGGTGATGCCGACTTGGCGTGCGACCGCGACTGCGGTGCGGGTGTTGTCGCCAGTGAGCATCACCGGTTCCACGCCGAGCGCACGGAGCTGAGCGATTGCGTCGACAGATTCGGGGCGGATTGTGTCGGCCACGGCAAGCACAGCCAGTGCTCGGTCGGGTGTCATCAGCACGATGGCGGTTTTCGCTTCGACTTCGAAGCCCTCCAGCATCCTTTCGATATCGGGCGCGCATACACCGGTGTCTTCTGCGAGGCGATGGTTGCCGACAAGGTAGGTGACACCGTGGATCGTGCCAGTGACACCGCGGCCGGGGATCGCTTCGAACTCGGTGACGACATCACGGGGCCCGTCGTAGGCGGTCACGATCGCGTGGGCGACAGGATGCTCCGAGAGCGCATCGATGGACGCGGCGATCCGCAAGACTGCGTCGTTGGACAGTTCGCTCAACGATCGTAGGTCGGTCAGTGCTGGTTTGCCGTGGGTGAGGGTTCCTGTTTTGTCGAGGGCGATGGTGGTGAGTTTGCGGGCGCCTTCAAGGTGGACGCCGCCCTTGATCAGGATGCCTCTGCGTGCCGCACCGCCGAGGCCGGAAACAACGGTGACGGGGGTGGAGATGACTAGCGCGCAGGGGCAAGCCAACACGAGGAGCACGAGCGCCCGGTAGAACCAGTCTCGCAATAAGCCGTGCCCTGTGAGCGGCGGGATCGTCGCAACGGCGAGCGCCAGTACGAACACGACAGGGGTGTAGACAGAGGCGAACTTGTCGACGAAGCGTTGCGCTGGTGCCCGTTCACCTTGCGCCTGTTGAATCGACGCGGCGATCCGGTCGAGCGTGCCCGACCCTTTCGCTGCTGTCACTTCCACATCGAGGGTGCCGCGTTCGTTGACCGTGCCGGCAAACACGTGATCACCGACCGCTTTGATCACCGGGATGCTTTCACCGGTGATAGGTGCCTGATTGACGCTTGACGATCCGGCGACAACAACGCCGTCTAGCGGCACCCGTGCACCCGGGCGGATCAACACGATCGCACCGAGCGCCACGTCCCCGGCAGCAACCTCAGACACGATGCCATCGCTCGATTTCACATGCGCGGTTTCGGGGGCGAGTTCGACGAGCGAACGAATCGCGTTGCGTGCCCGTTCCAAGCTCAACGCTTCGATCAGTTCGGCGACACCAAACAACCAGATCACTACCGCAGCCTCTGGCCATTGACCGATGACCATTGCCCCGATCGCGGCGACCGACATCAGCAGGTTCATCGTCAGTCGCCGCGCCGTGAGCGCCTTCAATCCTTTGCGCAGTGTCTCCCGCCCACCCAACGCGATAGCGGCGACCGCCATCGCAATCACCGGTGCCGATGACTCTTCCAACCCGGCGATAACCAGGCCTTCCGAGCCGATCGCCAACACTCCGGCCACGACGGCCGTGACGATGATTGCGCGCGGCAACCGCCGATTGGGAGGCATCCCCGTGCCGGGCTCGCCGGCGTCGGAGATGATCAATCGGGGCCGCATCCCTGCTTCGCGAATCAACGCTTCAACTGGGGCGGGAGACTCAAATGTGTGCCGCACCGTGACACGCCGCGCAACGAGATCGAAGTCCAATCCAGACACCTCATCCAGCTCGCCGAACGCCGAACGCAGCTCGTTCTCCTCCGTGGCGCAATCCAGTTCTTCGACCCGGAATACCGAGGTTGTGATGACTGCGTTTGTCATAGCGGCCACGTTAGCATATATCTGTATATTTGTTCATATATAACTATAGCGGCAGCTCTGCCATCCGTTGACTATCAGTTCACGCGAGCACCGCCGATCTTCGTCCACCATTCATCGCATGTTCACTCGGATGAAATTGACTCAAAATAGTATGAGTGATAGAGATTGACGGGTGACCAAACGAGGAGTGATGTTGAGCACGTCCATGGATGTGTTGTCGGTTGATCATCACCAGATCGTGGGCGATACAGGGCTCATCCTGCGGGCGGCGATGCACGCCGCGTTAGGGGAACCAGCGCGGTTGGCGATCGTGGATGATCTGGCGGTCAGTGACTGGTCCCCGAAAGAACTCGGTAGCCGCCTCGGGTTGCCGTCGAATGTGTTAGCCCACCATCTCGACGTTTTGGAACAGGTCGGGCTGGTCGTTCGTTTCGGGTCTTCTGGCGACCGACGCCGCAAATACATCCGGTTGGTACGTGAGCCGTTGCAGCGCATCTCTACGTTGCGTGTACGGCCGCCGGCCGGTCCGATGCTGTTTGTGTGCAGTCAAAACTCCGCACGTTCGCAGTTGGCGGCGGCGTTGTGGTCGGCCCGTACGGGGCTGGCCTCCCGATCGGCGGGTACCCGTCCAGCGAAATGTGTGCATCGAGGTGCGATTGCCGCGGCCCGTCGCGCTGGCTTGGCCTTCGATGGTGGCGTGCCCCAGCCGTTGGGGGTCATCCCGGACGGAACGCAGGTGGTGACGGTCTGTGATCAGGCTCATGAGGAACTCGCGCCTGCGTCGGATTGGTGGCATTGGTCGATCCCGGACCCGGTCGCCACCAGAACAGCAGCGGCGTTCGATGCTGTTGTCGCTGACTTGAACGCTCGTATCTCCACAATTCTGGACTCCGATCCTCGAACAGAACAGGCAACGCAATGACAGTTCGACTGGGTATCAACGGTTTCGGGCGGATGGGGCGCCTCGCGGTACGCGCCCTCCCGAACCACCCCGAGTTGGAGTTGGTCCACATCAACGAGACCAAAGGCGGAGCCCGCACTGCGGCTCATCTGCTCGAGTTCGACTCGGTCCACGGCCGCTATCAAGGCACCGTGTCTACGACAGACGAGAGTCTCGTGATCGACGGATCCGAGGTGACGTTCAGCGATCACCCCACACCGGGAGCAGTGCGGTGGGATAAGTACGGAGTCGACATCGTGATCGAATCGACCGGCAAGTTCCGCACGGCCGCGCTGCTTGACCCCTATTTCGATCGTGGTGTCCGAAAGGTAGTCGTCGCTGCACCGGTGAAAGATGATTCGGTCCTCAACATCGTGATGGGCTGCAACGACCACCTCTATGAACCGGGCATCCATCGGATCGTGACCGCAGCGTCGTGCACGACAAACTGCCTCGCACCGGTCGTCAAGGTGTTGCATGAAGCGATCGGTATCGAACGTGGGGCGATCACCACGATGCACGACGTCACCAACACCCAAGTTGTCGTCGACGCGCCGCACAAGGATCTGCGTCGCGCCCGTTCTGCCTTGAACTCGTTGATACCCACGTCAACGGGGTCGGCCACGGCGATCACATTGATCTACCCGGAACTCACCGGGAAACTCAACGGCATGGCCGTTCGCGTGCCGTTACTGAACGCCTCGCTGACCGACGCAGTCTTCGATATGGCCCGCGACGTCACCGTTGACGAGGTCAATGCCCTGTTCCGTGCAGCTGCCAGCGCTGGCCCACTGCTCGGGATACTCGGGTATGAGGACCGTCCGTTGGTGTCGGCCGACTACACCAACGACACCCGTTCGGGCATCGTGGACGGCCCGTCAACGATGGTGATCGACGGTCGAATGCTCAAAGTGTTGGTCTGGTACGACAACGAATACGGCTACGCGTTCCGTATGGTCGATCTCGCTGCCAAGGTCGCCGCGTCCCTTCCGGCCAGGACCTGAGTCGTGAAGCTTCGCAACTATGCGCTCGTGACGGCTGGGTATTGGACGTTCACGCTTACCGACGGGGCGCTACGCATGCTTGTCCTGTTGCACTTCAACGAACTTGGCTACTCCGCGGTATCGATCGCTTTTCTGTTCCTCGCGTACGAGTTCATGGGCATTCTCACCAACCTGCTCGGCGGATGGGTCGGCGCTCGACGCGGCCTCAACCGCACCCTTGTCGCCGGACTTGGCCTGCAGATCTTCGCGTTGATCGCGCTCAGCCTCGAACAGCCTAGGTGGACGAAATGGGTCGCCGTGACGTTCGTAATGGGCATACAAGCCTTGTCGGGAATCGCCAAGGACCTGACGAAGATGAGCTCGAAGAGCGCCGTGAAAACTGTCGCCGGGAACGGCGACGGTGCCCTGTTCCGGCTTGTTGCGATCCTGACCGGTTCGAAGAACGCGCTCAAAGGCGTCGGGTTTTTCCTCGGCGCAGCGTTACTTTCCGGCGTTGGTTATGCCCCTGCCCTTCGGATCATGGCCGCCGGGCTCGCTGTCGCGGTCGTCGGCCTGATCGTGTTCCTGAACGAAGACATCGGGAAATCCAAGAAGAAGCCACCGCTACGGTCGGTGCTCTCCAAATCTACGGCGATCAACCGGCTCGCAGCGGCACGGTTCTTCCTGTTCGGGTCGCGCGACATCTGGTTCGTGGTCGCACTACCGGTGTTCCTCGCCGACCGCCTCGGATGGGCACATCGAGGGGTCGGCGGATTCCTCGCTATCTGGGTCATCGGCTACGGCATCGTGCAATCGTTCGCACCGAAACTTGTGTCCCGCGGCGCGAACAAGATCGACGAAGTCGCGGCCGCCCGCCGATGGGCGTTTATCCTTACTGCGGTCTCGGCACTGATCGCCGTTGGCGTCGCGTTCCACATCGCAACCACAATCGTCGTCGTCGGCGGGCTGATCCTGTTCGGAATCGTCTTCGCGATGAACTCGTCGCTGCACTCATTTCTCGTGCTCGCCTTTTCAGACGACGACAAAGTGGCACTCGACGTCGGCTTCTACTACTCCGCCAACGCCGCCGGCCGCTTCATCGGCACCCTACTCTCCGGCCTGCTCTACCTGTGGGGCGGACTCCCCGCAGCGCTCTGTGGCTCAACAACGTTCGTCGCGATCACCTGGCTCCTCACCCTGAGGCTCCCCTCAATACCCGACAACGTCACCATCTCGCTCGCCACCGTCGATGCCGTCGTCGCTGACTGAATCCGCGCAGCGAGCGCACCGTGATTCGCATGCTGACCTCGGCGCTAGTGTTGCATACATCAAGATCTCTTCTTTCCTACAACACAAAGGAAATTCACAATGGCTATCGCAGCTTCCGGTTACGCACATGTGCGCCTCACCGTCACCGATATAGCTCGCTCCCGGGCGTTTTATGACGCAGTGTTCGGGTTCCCTGTCGCCTACGAACTGCCACCCGATGCCGACGACGCTACCCGCGAGGCGCTCAGCTTCCTGTACAACGGTGTGATCTACCAGGTCGGCAATGGTCTTCTCGGCCTGCGCCCCGTCGCACCGGCTGGGGACCGGTTCGACGAAGATCGCGTCGGGCTCGACCACGTCAGTTTTGCCGTTGCCAGTCGCGCCGAAATTGACGCTGCCGCGGCATCGCTCGACGCGCTCGGTGTTGCCCACAGCGGTGTGAAAGACATCGGCGTCGCGGTGCTGCTCGAATTCCGTGACCCGGACAACATTGCTCTCGAACTATTCGCCCCCGCCAACTAAAATTAGGGCGCGTAGCCTCTAAGAAACACCTCGACTCCGGCGGCGACGATCTCATTCTGCTTGGCCTTGGTCGGCGGTTTGTAGCCCATGGCGAGGCGCAGTTGCAGGTCGGCGACGATGATGGCTAGGAATTGGGCGGCGGCGAGTTGTGCTGGCGCAGGACGAAGCTCGCCTCGCCGCATTGCCGTGGCTATGAGTTCGGCCAGCCGGGCGATCAGTTTCGCTGGTCCGTTGGCGTAGAAAAGTTCGCCGATCTCCGGTGAGCGGGTCGCTTCGCTAGCGACGATTCGTGTCATCGCTACATTCGATGGGCTCAGTAGTAGGGCAGCGACCTCGCTGCCGAACGAGCGGAGCACGGCTTCGACGGAGACCAGGGGATCGATAGTCAGGGCGTCGAGTTGATGGTGGCCCTCTCGTTCGATGACGGCTGCGAATAGTCGGTCTTTCGATTCGAAGCGTGCGTAAACGGTGGCCTTGCTGACCCCGGCTAGTTGGGCGACGACATCCATGCTCGTTGTCATATACCCGTGTTCGAGGAAGAGGTGCCGGGCCGCGTCGAGGATTAACGTGGAGTTGTCGCTTCCTTTCGGCATCGACGCGCTTCCTTTCTGGGTTCCTTGAAGTTGCGCTAACTGAACTCTACAGTCCAGTTTAGTTAGCTTAAGGTGCTGGTGCCTGGAACGGGAGCACGTTCGCGAGAAGCAGCCGGCCGAGGTGCTGCGCTCGACGCGCTGCGGCGACGTCGCCTTCGCCCGCGGCAACGATCGATCCTTTCATCAAGATGTGCCATTCGCGGGCGAACGACCGGGGATCTGTGATGCCTGCGTCGGTGGCGAGTTGTCCGATGAATGATCGAATGTTCTCCAACTGCGCGCAGCACGCTTTGTGGATCGGGCTCTTGGCATCGGCGATCTCGATCAACGCGTTGACGAACAGGCATCCTTCGAAGGTGCGCCGTCGGAACCATCCGTCGAAGACATCGAAGATGGCGATCAGGCTCGCCTGTGGGCTCAGGTTGCGACTCGTTACCTCGGCGACCAACCATTCCTGCGTCCACAGTTGCTCACGTCTGTCGAGTACCGCCAAAACAAGATCCTCCTTCGAGCCGAAGTGGCGGTACATCGTCATTTTGGCCACGCCCGCCTGCTCGATAATCCTGTCGATGCCAACGGCGCGAATGCCCTCTTGACAAAACAGCTCGTAGGCGGTCGCCAAGATTCGTTCTCGGGCCGCCGAGCGTCCCGGTGCCGATCGATCCGTCGCCGTGAGCCCACGCCGGTGATTTCCGCTGATAACCATCGCCGCCTGAGAGTACCAAACCGGCGCACAATTCGCGCGTCGACGGTTGACATCGCAGACGGATGGTCCTACGTTCATGGTACAGACCTGTCTGTCCATTTGAGGGGATGAATGCGATGAGCAACTACGACCCGCGCGCTGAAACCGGGATACCAACCGAATCGGTGGGCTCATTGCCTCGACCGTCGACGTTGCAGGCGGCTTACGCGGCTTACGACGCCAGCGAGATCACCAAAGACGACCTTGAGGTCGAGCAGGACGCTGCGGTCAAGGATTCGATCGAACGGCTGGAAGCGACCGGGTCACCCATTATTTCCGACGGTGAGCAGCGCTGGTCGAGCTTCGCCACCTACGCCCTTGCGGACACTTTGGCCGGAACGGGGTTGGCCGACAACCTCGGCGGCGGTGGCCAGTTCTTCGCCATCTTCGCTGATGGCCACGGGCGTCAACTCCCCAAGCTCACCGGTGGTCCTTTCCGTTACAAAACCTATGCCGCCGAAACGCTTGCCAAATCGATCGTGTTGGCGACCAAGCCCATGAAGCAGGCTGTCATCGCCCCGTCGATGTTGGCGCTGCTGTACCCCCTGAGCAGCGAGGTGCCCGGCTACAGCCGCGACGAGTTCGAGGCCGACCTGATCGACGAATGCGAGAAAGACATCCGACAAGCGTTCGCCGCCGGTGCGGTCAGGGTCTCGGTCGACTTCACCGAAGGCCGCCTCGCAACCCGGGCCGATCCGCGTAACCCTTGGACCGGCGCCGACTTGCTGCCCCATTTCATCGAGCTGAACAACCGGGTCATGGCCCGATTCACCGCCGCCGAACGCATCAACATCGGTATCCACACCTGCCCCGGCGGTGACCGCGATTCGGTGCACAGCGCCGATGTGCCGTACAACAACCTGCTCCCTGAGATGTTCAAAATCAACGCTGGCTATTTCCTCATCCAACTTGCCAGCGAACGCGACAAGGATCCGGTCTACGAGTCGATCGGCAAGTACAGCCGCGACGACGCCAACGGCGTCGCCCAAATGTGCTATCTCGGGGTCACCGTTACCCAAAGCCCCCGACCGGAAAGCCCCCAGGAAATCTGCAACCAACTGGTGCGCGCCGCCAACTTCATGCCGAAGGAACGGATCGGATCAACCGACGATTGCGGCTTCTCACCGTTCAGCATCGACGAGAAGCCGAACCACGGCTCACCCGACTACGCGCGAGACATCGCTTTCCAAAAGATCACCAATCGTGTCCTCGGCACCCGCATGGCCGCTGAGCAACTCGGCATTTCCTGATACACATGGCGTTTTGGCGGGTTGCCACAACGGTCTTACATGCCGCCGAGCCCTTCCAGCCACTGGCGCACGTTCGCCCCGAGATCGCCCATGTGGTAGCCGCCTTCTTGGAGCACCACGGCCGGTAATCCCAGCCCAGCCACCTGGAGGCCGAGCCGCTTCATGCCATCGGTGGTGATATCCAAGTCGGAGATCGGGTCCAATTCGTAGGTATCGACACCGAGCGAAACGACGAGCAACGAAGGTTTGAAGGCGGCGATGTGCTCGCAAACCCGGGTCAAATGGGCAAGGTATGCATCGTCGTTGGTTCGAGCCGGCAGCGGCACGTTGATGTTGTGATGCCGACCTTTTCCTGATCCGATCTCATCCGCATGCCCGATGAAGTACGGGTACGCTCGATGCGGATCCCCGTGGAGCGACACGTATTGCACGTCGTCGCGTTCGTAAAAGATTTGCTGGGTTCCGTTGCCGTGGTGATAGTCGACATCGAGCACGGTCACCTTGGTGCCCGTGGCGGTGGCATGGGCATTGGCTACCACGGCGGCGTTGTTGAAGAAGCAGAAGCCGCCGTAGGCCGCTCGGGGCGCGTGGTGGCCGGGTGGGCGGCACAGGCCGTACGCGATGTGATCGCCGCTGGTGACCAACGCAAGCGTGCTCATAGCAACATCCACTGCGCCGCGAGCGGCAAGGTAGCTGCCTTCAGAAATCGGCGTCATCGTTTCGAACGACCAGTACCCGAGCGCGGCGGCAACCTCGGTTGGCTCGATCGCGGGCGTCATGTTCTCTCGAAGCGCCGGGTGCAAGAAGCTGTCGGGGTAGACCTCACGCTGGGGGCGAACGACCTGAAAGTCACGCCAGGCCCGCTCCAGAAAGTCGACCAGCCGAGGATCATGGACGGCGTCGATTACTCCACGGCCGTACACTTGCGGACCCACGATGGTGAATCGTGGGTCCGCAGCGAGCGTGGCTCGGATGACTTCGGCCCGCATGGGTCGCTCGAAGGAGCCGACCGTGACGCCCCATTCCACACCGGTCGTCGATTCATGCCCAGCGTGGCCGGGTGTGTAAACAACCTTCATATCGATCAGGTCTTGAACTTCGTCCAGACCTGGTCATACAGGTCGACAGCGGCCTTCGAACACGGAGCAACGGCACGAGCCAAAGCCTTGTCGCCCGCCGATGGCACAACGGCCGGGTCAGACTTCAGGGCTGCGTCCATGAAGGCGTCCGCACCGACGATGCCGTTGTTGTAGCCCGTAAAGTTCGAAGCCTTGGCGATGACCTTGGGGTCCATCATCCAGTTCAAGAAGATTTTGGCGGCATCTTTATGGGCGGCCTTGGTCGGAATCGCCAGGTTGTCGGCCCACAACGTAAGGCCATCGCTGGGATAGACATAGGTGACGTCGGCATTGGCCAACTTGGAACGATGCGTGGCGCCATTCCACTGCATGTGCATGAACTGCTCACCTGAACCCATGCGCTCGATCACGCCATCGGAGTTGATGACCTGCAGCTTCGGTTTGAACGCGGCCATCATGTCTTGCACCTTTTGGTAGTCGGCCTTGTTCTCGCTGCACTCTTTCGCCCCAACAGCACGCAGGGCGGCATGTAACACTTCAACCTGATCATTCAACAAACCGATCTTGCCGGCAGCTTCATTCGTAGGGTTGAAGAAGTCCTTCCACGACTTCGGCAATGTCTTCACCTGCTTGGTGTTCACCGAAATGCCCGTCGTGCCGTACATGTACGGCACGGTGTAGGCCCGCCCCTTATCCCAATAGACATCTGCAAAGGACTTCTCGAGATTTTTCCCATTGGGAAATTTGGCTGGCTCAACCTTCTCGATGAGCTTCAGATCAATCATTTGGACGACCATGTAATCCGACGGCACGATCACGTCATACCCGTCACCGCCGCCCGCCTGCAGCTTGGCCAGAAGCGTTTCGTTCGAATCGTATGTGGAGAGGTTCACGGTGATCCCCGTCTCCTTCGTGAACTCTTCCAACATCGCAGGATCGATGTAGTCGGTCCAGTTGTAGAGGTTGAGTGGGCCCTTCGCTTTCGTTGGAAAAGCACCGCTCGACGAACTCTCTTTGGTGGCCGAACTGCACCCCGCCAGCACCGCCGCAGCAATGACAATGGAACCAAGGATTTTCTTCTTCATGACAATCTCCTTTTCTGACCGAAATAGTACGAGAATGAGGTAATTACAACACTGAGAATCAAGAGTAATGTGGATAGCGCGTTCACGGCCGGGGTGATGCCGTTACGAATCATGCCGAAGATGAATACCGGCAGGGTTGTGGTCGATGGACCACCAAGAAACGCCGAGATCAAATAGTCATCCAGGCTGATGATGAAGCTCAATAGCGCCCCTGACATGATCCCGGGTCCGAGCAACGGGAGCGTGACCCGACGCAAGGTCATCCAGCGCGAAGCGCCAAGGTCGACCGCTGCTTCGAACATACGGTGATCGATTTCGTTCAACCGGGCGCGGATCGGCAGCAAGGCGAAAGGGATGCAGAACGCCGTGTGCGCCAACAGTAAAGCGTTGAAGCCGAGCGGCAGGTCGATCAGAACGAAGAAGGCCAACGTCGCTATGGCTGACACGACCTCGGGAATAACAAGCGGCGCGCCGATGAGGGCCAGCGCCAAGCCGCTACCGCGTCGGTTCATTGCGGTCAAGCCGAGCGCTCCACCCAACGCGAGTAGCGTTGCGAAGATCGTTGCCGTGGCGGCGAGACGCAAGGACAAGCTCAGAGCATCACGAATCTCCGGGCGACGCGCGACCTCGCCGTACCACTTCCACGAAAATCCGGCCCACTGGGTGACCAGCCGATTGGCGTTGAATGAGTAAACGACGACCGAGACGAGCGGAAGGTACAAGAAGGCCAACACCGCCCACGATGCACCGGCGAAGCCGGGAAATCGACGGATGTCGAAGCCGCGTGCCATCAGGCCACCAGCGACGGGGCGGTCGACCGGTGCCCGACGAGCCGTGAGATCACGAGCACAATGCCGACCACCAGCAGCAACATGATTGACAACGCGGCGCCGAAAGGCCAGTTCCGTGATGCCGCGAACTGCTGTTGGATCAGATTTCCGATCATCAGCGACTTTCCGCCGCCGAGTAGTTCAGGCTGCAAGAAGGCGCCCGTGGCGGGCACCAAAACGAGCGCGACGCCTGCGATCACGCCACTACGAAGGTTTGGCCAGATGACTCGTGCGACTACCTGTCGCTTCCGAGCGCCGAGATCGACAGCTGCTTCGGCAAGGCGGAAATCAAAGCGTTCGGCCGAGGAGTAGATGGGGAGCACCATGAACGGTAGGAACGTGTAGACCAGCCCGATAAGGGTGGAGGTGTTCGTGTAGAGCAGCTTCACCGGCTGGTCAAAAATTCCCCAGCCGACCAAGCGGTTGTTCACGATGCCGTTGTCTCGAAGGATCAACATCCAGGCGTACGTGCGCACCAATGTGTTCGTCCAAAACGGAATAGTTACGGCCAGCACCAGCAAACTGCGGAATCTGGCAGCCCGGGTCGCCATCCAAATCGACATTGGAATCGCCACAACCAGCGTGGCAACGGTCGTAATGGCCGCCAACAACAGCGAGTTACCAATAATGCGCAGGTACTGAGCGTTGAGCCGCGTCGTGCCATCAAGTGCGTCTTCTATGAACACCTTTCGATAGCCGTCGGTGCTGATGGTCCACGAGATGCCTACCCCGAACCGGGCTCGGCTGAGCCAACTGTAGAGGAAGATCAAAATGAGCGGACCGCCGACGATCACAACCAAAAAGGCCAGAGCGGGCGCCGATGCCCAGCGTGGTCCTCGGCCGGGAAACGATTGCGAGGTCACGGCCCGACCGCTCGCAGGTGACGTAGGGAGACGTGCAGGCTTGACCCGACCGTTGGCTGCTCCGTGGCGTCGGCCGCCAGGTTCATCCGCAGCATCGTGCCATCGCCCAGGGTGAGCGAGTAGTGCATGATGGAGCCAAGGAACGCCGCACTCGACACAGTAGCGGACAGGGCACCGGCCGGATCGATGCGAACATTTTCCGGTCGAACGCACAGAGCCACGGCATCGCTGTCGGTGGCACCGATTACCGACGAGGCAGGTTGAAGTTGACCAGCCACCTCGACGGCATCTCCATGACGAATCAACGGCAAAACATTGGTCTCACCAATGAAATCGGCCACGAACCTCGAAGCCGGCTCATCGTAGATCTGGCGAGGGGTGCCGACTTGGCGGATCGTGCCTTCGGAAAAGACAGCAATGCGGTCGCCTAGAGCTAGCGCTTCATCCTGGTCATGGGTCACGAAAACAAAGGTGATTCCGGTTCGAGCTTGCAGCGCCTTGAGTTCGAATTGCATCGACCGTCGCAACTTGAGGTCGAGCGCGGCCAACGGCTCGTCCAGTAACAAGACATCGGGTTGTTTAGCCAGCGCTCTAGCCAGCGCGACACGTTGCTGTTGACCACCCGAAAGCTGATTCGGCACGCGCTTGTCCATGCCTTCAAGGTTGACGAGGCGCAGCATCTCTGAAACCGCGGCATCGCAGTCACGACGTTTGCGGCCATCCATTTCCAAGCCAAAGGCAATGTTGTCGGCCACATTCAGATGCGGGAACAGAGCGTAGCTCTGGAAAACGGTGTTGACTTTTCGCCTGAACGGAGGTTCGGTATCCAACCGCTCGCCGGACAACCAGATCTCGCCCGAGTCGGGGTTCTCCAGACCGGCGATACACCGCAACAGTGTGGTCTTGCCGCAGCCTGATGGCCCCAAAAGCACAAAACACTCGTTGGCTGCGATCTCAAGCGACACATCATCCAGGGCAAGCGTTGCGCCGCCGTGAGGGGCACGGAACTGCTTGCTCACGCTTCGTATCGACAAATTCCCCATGCTCTAACTCCCCGTAATGACAATAGCCTACGCAGCGCGTCTGGAGCTCGAAGACCTCGGCTGAACTCATCGCGACGGGCGTAGATCGCTCGACACGAGCGACTTGAGATTGATCAGGGTGCGTGGCCTCTGTGAGTCCCTTGACGTTCGTGCTAACTGAACTCTACAGTCCAGTTTAGTTAGCTTGTCGTTTCCTTTGTTCCGTCGAATCGTGGAGTTCCGCTCATGAGCGCACCAGAAGGCCTGAGATTCCCCGACGTTTTGGTGTACCGCGGCTACTCGGCACCATCGAGGATCGAGGCAAGCGTCTATGACCTCGAGGTCGACGGAACGATCCCTGCGGAGTTGAACGGAACTTATTTCCGTGCGTGCGCCGACCCCCAGTATCCCCCGCTTCACGGCACCGACATTTTCATAAATGGCGACGGGATGATCCACAAGATCGCCATTGCCAACTCAACGCATGGGGCGACGGTCAGTACCTTCATCTCGATCACTTCGTCACAGCGTCGGGCTGGCTGTCGCAATTCCCCAACCTTCACCACCCCGAGGCCCGTGAGGCGCCACCGTTCGCGCAACGTTGGAGCTTGATCTGACGAGCGAATACGGTGAGTTCGAGATCACCAAGATCTTTGAGCACATCGGCGAGATGCCGGTGATCGACCCGCGCCGGTCGACCCGTCGTCATCACCACTACTACTACTTCGGTACGAGTAGTCAAGCGCTCGGGCCCATGCTGGAACACGGGCCGAAGGGCCTGCCCTTCACGTGTCTCGGGCATTTCAACGACGACACCGGTGAACTCGCCTACTTCTACGCTGGGCCGCACTCGGTACCCGAAGAACCGCTCTTCATCCCCCGAACGCCCGATGCCCCCGAAGGCGACGGTTGGTTGATCTCGATCGTTGGTCGTCGCACCGAGAATCGCACCGACCTCGTCGTCCTCGACGCACTCGATATCGCCGCCGGGCCGGTCGCCACGATCCGCATCCCGTTCCGCCTGCACGAAGGCTGGTTGCTCCCGTGACGGTCAGGGCCAGCCATCGTAGTACGCGCTGGCATCATCGACCCCGGGGCCGCCGCACGCGAACCTGTCGCACCCCGAATACAGCCACATGAGATTCCCCGGCTGGCCGAGGAATCCGTTGTACTTCGCCCGCTGGTTTCCCGCGTACTGGCCGGCCTTGTCCTCGATGCGTCGGATGTTGACCACCAAGGTCTGCATCGCCGCCAAGGACGGAACCGTGTTCGGCCAGAACGCGTTGTACTCGTCGATAGAGGCGGTCACCAACGCCGGTGCGGGGAATCGGCTCTTGGCGTTGTTGATCCAGGTGGCACACGTATTCCACGCTGTCTGGCTGGTTCCGGGTTCGTCGCAGCCGTGCCACTGGAACCGGTCGGTGAACGCCTGCCCTGGCTCGCCCGATTCGGCCTTCCAGCTGTCGATACAAACGATGGAAGCGCAGTGAAAATCCCGATATAGGCGAATTGTGAAACCGAGGTTGTCAGTGGGCGGTCTAGGCGAAGGTGGGCGTTGGGTACACCGACCCCACCGCGGATGATCGGTGTTTCGTACAGGGTCTCCCATTCGCCGTTGGGGTCGCCATCGGCCGGGGCCTGGCCGTTGTTCAACCCGGCACCGTTGGGAATCGTGATGCGGTTCTCCAGGGCCAGGCGGGAGTACAGAGCGTGCAGTGTGCGGCGTTGTGTTGGCGACGCGCAGTTTCCGTTGCCGGTGTGGGCCAGGCACGGTGAGCTTCGACCTTGGTCGTATACGGCAAAGAACGCCCCCGCAATGCTCGACCTTGCCGGGATCGTGACGCCGAGCTACTGGGGTTCCAAGGAGGCGCTGGCCGCTGGTGGCGGCTTCGACCGAGGCGGTTGACGAGGCCCTCAACACGCTGGAGCTCGATCCCTACTATTTTCGTTCCGGCTACCACCGCGATTGGCTTGCGTGCGTGATCGCTCAAGTTCCGTTGACCGCTGCGCAGATTGCCAGCGTGCGGTCGCTGGTTGTGGGGCTTGTGGATGGTACCCGACACGGTGGGAGAGGGCATGTCGTCGCGCTCGCACGAGCAAGCCTGAACAATGCCTTGCGTCGAACCCTGCGCGATCGATTGCATTCGCCCGATCCTGTCGTGGCTGCCCGAGCGCTTCACCTTCTGGTTCATGTCCGGCACCCCGGCCTGACGAATGACGACTTGGCCGCTGCCCGCTTGATCGTTCTTCGTGCCGTCGCTCGCAAACGGTGGAGCAGCCCTGCAGCCGAGGCCCGCTGGCTATGGTCAGAGCATGAGCACTTCGGCGTTGACGGTTTCCGTCGCAGATGGCGTTGCCGTGATTGAGATGTGTCGGCCCGAGTTGCGGAACCGCATCGACGATCAACTCAACAATGAGCTGGAAGTGGCGTTCACTGCGGCGGCCATTGATGATCACGTTCGTGTGGTGGTGCTCACCAGCACCGGCAGGGTCTTTTCGGCCGGAGGTGATACCGAACGGATGTTGCGCCAAGCCGACGAGTCGCCGTTGGAGTGGATGAAGTCGGTCGATGGCGGTCGGAAGTTTTTCCGCTTGTTCGCCGACTTCCCGAAGCCGTTCGTCGCCGCGGTGCAAGGCGACGTGTACGGACTTGGGACCAGCATCGTGCTCACGGCCGACGCCATCGTGTCGGCGCGCGGCGTGAAGTTCGCCGACCCGCATGTGCATATGGGTCTCGTTGCGGGCGACGGCGGCGTGGTGGCCTGGCCGACCAACGTGTCGGGAGTGCTAGCGCGTCGACATTTGCTGTGGGGCATTGCGATGCTCGCCGAGGATGCGTACCGAGTCGGCATGGTAACTGACCTAGTCGACACTCCCGACGAGGTGAAACCGAAGGCCCTGGAAATTGCTGCGCAAGTAGCGGCGCTACCCCCGGTAGCCGTGCAACTCACGAAGCGAGCTCTCAACAAGGTGACCGGGTCGCGTATCGACGACGCGTTCGATCTCGGCTTCTATCTCGAAGCCGTTACGCTCGGCACGGCCGATATGGTCGAGGCCGTCTCTGCGTTCCTTGAAAAACGTACACCGACATGGAAGTCGCGCTGAGGCCTGGGCTCTCCTGCACGTCGGGCTGCCACGCGATTAGGCATGCAATCTCAGCGCCGTGTTCATCGAGTAGATGAAAGCCGGTGCGAGGTGGGCATCGACACCGTCGAAAATCGGCGTGGACGCGGTGTACATCGACTCATACGTTCGCCACATCAGTGCGTCGGCGAGCGGGCCGCTGTAGCGCAACTGGTTAACCGATGTGATGGGCGTTGAGAGCGGTGCTGCGTACCTCCCCAACTCCCGCATAGGCGCCAACGCCGATGTTCCACACGTCAGACACAACCGGTCCGAGCCCTCCACCCATGTGGACGTTTACGGCGAGCCGATCAACCGAACGTTTGACCTGCGCGGTGCGTCCCATGCCGAGAACCATAGCGCCCGACATTTGGCCGACGTACCGCCACTATTCCACTCCAATAGTCGAGTGCCCTACCATTGCAGGCGTGAGTATGCCGATGGAGAAGGCACCCGACCCCGTACTGGGGAACGCACTGCGGCATTTCCACTCGACTCTCGATCACTACGTCGCCAAGCACGGTATGTCCGATGAACAAGGAGCACACTGATGAACGACTTCAGCCTTGACGAGCAGTTCGTGGTGAAGAACGAACCGAGCAAACGGTTCCCCGCGTATACCCGGGCGAATGTCGGTGAGGTGTGGGCTGGGCCGACCACGCCGCTCACCTCGTCGAGCATGTCGGGCTGGCCGTTCGAGGAAGCGTGGCGCGAAGCGCTCGTGCGCATCGGTGCGTTCGACCTCGACGAGTTCGACCCGAACGAGCAAGAGTTGGTCGGCGTTTTTTATGGCTACATTTACCTCAACTTGTCGGTGCAGCGGGTGTTCGGTGTTCGCATGCCGGGCGCCAGCGCCGATGTGATCGATGCGTCGTTCTTCGGTGGTGGCGCAACTGATGTGCCGCCGTATGTGGCCCATGCGAACGACGAAAGCGCGGTGCATGAAGCACGAATGATGAAGACCATCGAGTGGTCGCTGAGCGTCGACGCGCTGCCGCGACTCGATGAGCATCGGGCCAAAGCCGCGCAGTTCCGCGCCGAACGGCCCGACTTCACGACGTTGTCGAACCTCGAGCTTTTCGAGTACTCGCGTCCGTTCATGACCGACCGACAAAAGACGCTCATGTCCGAGCACATGTTCATCACCGCAGTCGGCTCGATTCCAATCGGCATCGTGATGGGCGTGGCGGCCGCCGTTGGCGAGCCCGGGCTGGGCGTTCGCGCTATCGCCGGGCTCGGCGAGGTCGACTCGGCCGCACCGGTGTGGTCGATGTGGGACCTGTCGCGAATCGCGGCGAAGTCTCCGGCGATCACCGCCGAGTTCAACAAGGGCACCACCGGAATTCTCGGGCGCGTCAGCGCCCTGGGTACCGACGACAGCCGTCGATTCATGGCCGGCTTTGTCGACTTCCTTAAACAATTCGGTTCGCGCTGTGTAAGTGAATGGGACCTTGGCGTGCTTGCATGGGAGAGCGACCCAGGCGTGCCCATAACGGCTATCGACAAGATGCGCGCCATGCCCGATTCGAAGTCGCCGACGTTGCGCCATGCAACACTCGCGGTCGACCGTAAGGCTGCTGGCGCGCAGCTGCTCGCAATGGTCGAGGGCGACCCAGCCACCCACGGCCAACTGCAAGCCGGCCTTCGAGCTGCAGCGCTGTGGCTGCCGGCTCGCGAGCGTTCGAAGACCACCGTCATCTTGCAACTGCACGAGGCACGCGAGGCCCTTCAGGAGTTCGGTCGACGCATGGCGGCGGCCGGTCACTTCGACAAGGCCAGCGACTTCACATTGCTGAAACTCGACGAGTTTGAACCGTTCATCGCGAACCCGGCCGCCATGGCTGCGGAGATCCGCCGTCGCCGTCGCTGGCACGACGAACTCTGGAAGCTCGACCCACCGTTCAACTGTGTGGGCCTGCCGCTGGCTGCGTCGCAGTGGCGCAAACGAGTCGTCGAAGACCTGCCCCCGGTTACCGCAGGCGAGGTCATTGCCGGTATCGGTGCCTGCCCCGGTGCTGCCACCGGTAGAGCGCGTGTCATCATCGACCCATCCGATGGTCACCGCCTCGAGCCCGGTGATGTGATGGTGTGCCCCGGCACCGACCCGGCATGGACACCGCTGTTCGTCAGCCTGTCGGCAGTCGTGGTCGACGTGGGCGCACCGCTCAGCCACGCCGCAATCGTGAGTCGCGAACTCGGCGTGCCCTGCGTGGTGTCAGCCACCCATGCCAGCCGCCGAATCCCCGACGGCGCTACCGTTTCGGTCGACGGCGGCACCGGCGTGGTGACAATAGTGTCGCTGCCGACCTAACGTCGCTGCGACTCAATAAACGCAGGCCAGCCTGACGCCGCGGGTCGCTCCGCAACCTGTTTGCCGTGATGTACCGGTAGGTTGAGTGACATGGAAATTGCCGAGTCGGTGCTGGATCTGATCGGCAATACGCCGCTCGTGCGGTTGAAGCGGGTTTCGGAAATCCACAACATCTCGTGCACACTGGCGATGAAGATGGAGACGACCAATCCGGGTGGTTCGGCGAAGGATCGCCCGGCGTTGGAAATGATCATGGCGGCCGAAGCATCGGGTGAGCTTCGACCCGGCGGCACCATCGTCGAACCGACGAGTGGGAACACCGGGGTCGGCCTGGCGATCGTGGCAGCGCAACGTGGGTACAGGTGTGTGTTCGTGATGACCGACAAGGTCGCGCCGGAAAAGTTCGATCTGTTGCGAGCGTATGGGGCTGAGGTCGTTGTGTGTCCGGTTGCGGTAAGCCCGGATGATCCGACGAGTTACTACTCGGTTGCGGCGCGACTGACCAACGAACGTGGCGCCTATCGTCCAAATCAGTACGCAAACCCACACAACCCGGCCGCGCACGAACGCACCACCGGCCCCGAGCTCTGGCGTCAGACCGACGGGCGTATCACACACTTCGTCGCTGGTGCCGGCACGTGCGGATCGCTGACGGGCACGGGGCGCTACCTCAAACGAATGAATCCCGATGTTCGACTGATCGCCGCTGACCCGGTCGGGTCGGTGTTTTCTGGCGGGAGCGGACGCCCGTACCTAGTGGAAGGTGTCGGCGAAGACTTCTTCCCGGCGGCATGGGACCGCAGTCTGCTTGACGAGGTCATCGCTATCAGCGACGAGGAGAGCTTCCTCACGGCCCGCGAGGTGAGCAAGAGCGAGGGAATTCTCATCGGTGGTTCCGGTGGCATGGCCGTGGCTGCCGCGTTGCGAGTTGCGCGGTTGGCTCGCCCCGAAGACATCGTGGTTGTTCTGAACCCCGATTCGGGCCGCGGTTACCTGTCGCGTGTGTTCAACGACGACTGGATGGCCGGGTACGGCTTCTTGACGAGCAAGGTCGACGAATGCGTGCGAACGATGGCCGAGAGTGACCGCTTTGCCGCCGACCTGCTGTACGTAAATCCCGTCCAAACGGCGCGCGACGCCATCGCGACAATGCATGAACACGGCGTGTCGCAGATACCCGTGTGCAAGAACGATCCACCATTCTCGGCCGCCGAAGTGATGGGGGCCATTGACGAGTTGCAGCTGATGGCCGCGGCATTTGCCGACCCCACCGTCCTCGACCGGCCCGTTGAGGAAGTCATGGGTTCCCGTCTTCCCACGATTGGTATCGGCCAACCACTGTCGGACGTTATTGCGCTCCTGGAAGATGCTCCCGCAGTCCTTGTTCTCGCCGGTGGCCGGCCAAGGCGAGTTCTCACCCGCGCTGACGTGCTCGAACACCTGTCGACCATCCACATCAACGAAACCTCCGATCAGAGAGCATGAACTCATGAAAGACGACGCACAGCACCCCGGTTGGGGTTTCGAGACCCGAGCGATTCATGCCGGGCAGGACCCTGATCCGGCAAGCGGCGCGGTAGTAGTGCCGATCTCGCTGTCCACCACGTTCGCGCAGCACAGCGTCGGGGTACACCAAGGCTACGAGTATTCGCGTTCGGGTAACCCGAGCCGCACTGCATACGAGACAGCATTCGCGTCGCTGGAAGGTGCACGACACGGCCTTGCGTTCTCATCGGGTCTCGCTGCCGAGGACAACATCCTGCGGTTGCTGTCACCCGGCGATCGCGTGTTGCTCGGCAACGACGCCTACGGCGGAACGTACCGACTCATCGCGAAGGTCCACGCGCCGGTCGGCCTGGCATGGTCGGCCGTTGATCTCCTCGACATCGACCAGTTGCGAAACGACTGGCCGTCCGACACGAAGTTGGTGTGGCTCGAAACACCGACCAATCCGTTGCTGCGGTGTTTCGACATCGAAGCCATCGCTGCATTGGCACACGAGCACGGCGCGCTTTGCGTTGTCGATAACACCTTTGCCACGCCGTACCTGCAGCAGCCCTTGCGGCTGGGAGCTGACATTGTGGTGCACTCCGCGACCAAGTACCTGGGCGGTCACAGCGATGTCGTCGGCGGCATCGTTGGCGTGAACGACGACTCGCTCGCAGAGCGACTGCGATTCACCCAGAACGCTGCTGGCGCAATCCCGTCACCGTTCGACTGCTATATGGTTCTGCGCGGCATGAAGACGCTTGCCGTCCGAATGGATCGCCATTGTCACAATGCGCGCGAGATCGTCGGAATGCTCTTGAAACATCGAGAAGTCGCAGACGTCTTGTATCCGGGGCTTCACGACCACCCCGGCCATCGGGCCGCAACGTCTCAGATGAGCGACTTCGGCGGCATGGTGAGCTTCACGTTGCGAGCAGGTGAACGGGCGGCATTGCACGTCGCCGAAAAAACACAACTGTTTACGCTCGCCGAAAGCCTCGGAGCGGTCGAGAGCCTCATCGAGCACCCGGCCCGCATGACCCACGCCTCAGCCGCTGGCAGTCCACTTGAAGTCCCTTCGTCGCTCGTTCGCCTGTCTGTCGGCATCGAGTCCGCAGCCGACCTCGTTGCCGACCTCGAAGAAGCCCTCAACTCGTTGCCTCATTAGGTCAGTTCGACGATGTCGCTGATCAGCGCGCTAAGACCGGCGACGGCGATCAGCAGCCAGACACCGCGGATAATCAGCGTGAGAGCCGCAGTGGCTCGCAGCTTGCGGACCTTAACAATCTCGCCGATGCCGGTAAACAACGCGACGACGACCGCGATCATGAGAACCGGGAGGATGGTGGGCGGGAAACAGGCGATGGCGATCACGGGAATGAGCCATCGTCGCCGTCGGGTTGCGGTCCACGACCTGGGAGAACTCACCATGTCGAAGGCGGGACCGATGAATGTTCCGAAGACAGCGGGGAGGGCGACGAACAGTCCGATGGCCAGCCATTTCGGAGTGAGTTGGTTGAAGTCGATTCCGTCGGCGTGGACGAGCATCGACCCGACGACGGCACCGGATGCGAGGCCGACGGTGACCCGCCGGAACCAAACCGGCCCGATCAACCGGGGGGCGACGAGGCGATAGGCCGCGGCCCCGATAATCCCGAACATCGCGCCGAGCAACAGAAGGTTGTAGGTACCGGCGAGGGTGAAACGCCCGATCGTGAAGTCGTCGTCGCTTTGGATGCCAATCACCCGATCGGACGAGGTGAGCCGCAGCAGCAGCATCGCCAGGCGGCTGCCGATGCCAGCGACAACGACGCCGTAGACGATGCCGGTCACAACGATCACGCGGATCATTTCGGCTATCCGTTGCGTCGGATCGAGGCGAGGTGTGGCCTGAAGATCGGTCATGACGGTCATGACACCTTGCTCCCGACGTGCGGGTTGCGACCGGCCCACAAAGCGACGGCCGCCAGCACGGGAATCGCCCCGAGCGTGGCGATGAGTCCAAGTTTGTCGATCGTTTCGTATCCGTCGAGACGGCCGACGTGGAACCCGAAATGCAGGAGGCCTTGGACCAACCAGGCAATGGCGATCGGTGCGGTTGGGTGTCGACGCCACAGGGTCCAGGCGGTGACGATGACCATCGCGGTGAACAACGCGCCGACATCGCGGGTCAGGTGTTCGTTGTATAGGTCGCCGGTGCCGGAAATCCAGTTTCTGCCAAGCGGGAAGTCGTCGAAGAACGACCTCGGCGCGAAGGTTGCCTGCACGGCGGCAGGCGACATGAACACCGCGATCAGGCCGAGCGAAATCCGGGTTGTCGTTTGCCGATCCATTCGTTGCTTCACTCCTGCACCTGACGGTTCGAGATCCCAGTAGATCACGTTGTTGGTACAGACGTTTACGAACCCGAATTGGGTGACATCGGCTAGTCAGCAAGTTGGATGTCACAATGAACCTTGTGACACGCAAGCCACTGACCTTCTCGAAGGCCCGTCGTCGATCTGGGTTCGAGGCGCGAGTGCTCGACGCTTCGGCCGCGCGAGTGCATCAGCAACACGGCGAACGCAAAGCCACAGTGCTTGGCGGACTCACCGGGACGGTCATTGAGGTCGGCGCGGGCACCGGCGCGAACATGCGTTACTACCCGTCGGGTATCCATCTCATCGCGATCGAACCGAACCCGCACATGCACGAGCGTCTGCGAAGTCAGGCCGACAAGTATTCGATCGACATGGAGGTCCGAACGCTTCGTGGCGAACAGATCGATGTTGTCGACCACACTGCCGACGCGGTTGTCGCCACCCTCGTGCTGTGTGGTGTCGACGATCCACGCCAGGTGGTCGCCGAAGTGAAGCGGGTGCTCAAACCAGGTGGCACGTTCTTCTTCCTCGAACACGTCGCCGCGCCGGCCGGGTCGATGACCCGCCGGGTCCAGGCTGTTGTGAAACGCCCGCACCGCTGGGCGTTCAACGGATGCGAAGTCGATCGCGACACAGCGGCCCTTCTCGCCAACGCCGGCTTCTCACAGATCGATATCGTCGAGGTCGACACCGGGCCTAGCGGCCTGTATGCCCGTCATCAGATCATCGGTACCGCAACCGCCTGAAACGAAGCCGTGGCGGTCGCACCTCTTCACACCATGACGGTCTCGGCACTGTGGGCTACGGGCTAAGGGAAGCGGCCAACGCCCCTACTCGTTCGGTCGGTGGTTGAGCGCGTCGAGGTGTTGGCGATAGTCGTCGGGTCCGATTTCACCGCGGGCCAGCCGGTGGGCGAGTACATCTTGCGGTGTCTGCACGGCCGGCAAAGGTGGTGGTGGTCCCGGGCGATGGTTGCTACGGCGGATGAGTGTGACGGCGAGCCAGATGAGCCCGCCCCAAAAGGCGATCATCATGATGGTCATCCACCACCAGTTCCCGCCCCAGTTGTCATCCCAATCGTGCACGATGCATCTCCTCGATTTTCTCTGGCTTCAGGATCGACCCTTGGCGACGACGTCGGGAAGTGTCAAAGGTCCTCTCGGCGAGAGATATTGGTCCCTAGCCTGCGGGGTGAAGGGGAGACAAGATGCGAGTCGAGCACGAGGCCGCGACAACGTTCGGTCGTGGTCGTCCACCGCTGTTCGATCACGGTTCGAGTTGAGTAGTTAAGGATGCGATAGCCCAGAGCTGGCTGCCATTGTTCGCTAAGGTATCCCTCGGATGTGAGCGCCGTGACTTCGTCGAGGTCGACCACGTTCGACCCATGTACCCGGCTCATCGGCCCAGTGTCGCACTGTCACCGCGCGGCGTGCCGGGTGGTTTCGGAGCGCGAACCGGTCTCAAACCGGCAAGAATCATTGCCAACGTGAACTTTGATGTCGTTGCACTGGAAGACCTGCGGGCCCGGCACGTCGCCTGGCGCCTGCTCTACTACGAGCGCGCCCCGCTGGCCATCGCCTTTCTGCACGCTGCGTTCGTTTCCGGCAACGTGCGGGCCCGCCCTGAAGACGAGGCGGCCGAACTGCTTGAAGATCAGCTCTTTGCGCTGCGCCAAGCGCGCGGCGACAATGCCGCGCCGCGGTCGGCCCGGGAGTACCTCACGGACTGGTCGTCGGACGACCGGGGCTTCCTGCGCCGGTTCTATCCAGCTACGTCCGACGAGGCGCATCTTGCGCTCACCTCGGGCGCAGAGCGGGCCGTCGCCATGGTTGCCTCGCTCGACGAGGCGGGTTTCGTCGGCACCGAATCGCGCCTGCTGAACGTGGTCGAGTTGCTTCGCCAACTCGACATGGGAACCGACCCGAACGTCGAGAATCGGTTGGACGATCTTCGACGCCGGCGCGACGCAATCGACGAGGAAATCAACCGCACGCTTCAGGGCGATATCCGCGTGCTTGACGACCGGGCCGTGGTGGAGCGGTTCCAGCAGTTTGCAGTGCTGGCTCGCGAGTTGCTGGCTGACTTCAGTGCCGTCGAAGAGAACTTTCGTCGACTCGACCGATCGGTCCGTGAACGCATCGCCCAGTGGACGGGTTCCAAGGCCGACCTGCTCGACGACGTGTTCGGCGCCCGCGACGCCATAACCTCGTCCGATCAGGGTGCAAGCTTCAACGCGTTCTGGGAGTTCCTTATGTCGCTGGCCCGGCAGGAAGAACTGACCAGCCGACTCGATCGCATCATGGCCTTGGCGCCCATCGTCGAGCTGCGGCCCGAGCGCCGCCTACGCCGTGTCCACTACGACTGGCTTGGGGCTGGCGAGGAGACGCAGCGCACCGTGGCGCTGTTGTCATCGCAGCTTCGTCGGTTCCTCGACGACAAGACTTGGCTCGAGAACCGTCGCATCATCGACATTCTCCGGTCGGTCGAGTCGGGCGCTCTCGCCGTTCGCGACGCAAGACCCACAGGCGTGTTTCATCACGTCGAGGCCGCCCAAGTCGATGTGTCGCTGCCGATGGAGCGCCGCCTGGCGTCGGGTGCCGCGCCCCTCACGATCGCGGCCGTGCCGTTGCTCGCCGACGATGACATCGACGTCGACAAGCTCTTCGAGGATTCCTCCATCGACCTGGCCGTTCTGGCCGACCAGGTCGACCGCGCTCTCGGTCACGACGGCCAGGTAACCTTGGCCGAAGTGTGCGACGCCTACCCGCTCACCGCCGGCCTGGCCGAAATTGTCGGCTACCTCCATGTCGATGATCATCGGTTCGTGGCCACCTTCGTCGACGACCAAACCGATCGCATCAGTTGGCAGATCGACAGTGTCGATGATGATGATGACGACGCCGTTCGTGAGCGTGCGGTCGATATGCCCAGGCTGGTGTTTGTGCGATGACGAACGATGCAATTACGACCTACGCCGATACCACTGTGCCTGACTCGGCGACCGACTCGGTGACTAACTCGGTGACTGAGCGAGCCGCCGCCCTCGGCTCGGTCGTTGTCCCGCTACTGAAGGGCGTGGTGTACCGCAACCCCGATCAGGCTCGGTGGTCGGCACTTTCTCGCGAGGTCGAAGCGGTCCGCGACCACCTGCGGGTGCTTGGCCTCGACCTTGTCATCGACGAGGCCGAGGGGTACGCCTACGTGCGCTCGGTGCGCGCCAACGACGACGCTGAACCCGCTGCCGACGACCGGCGCCCCCGGCTCGTCGCCCGCCGTCCGCTCACGTTCTCGGTCAGCCTGCTCCTGGCGTTACTTCGTCGCCGATTGGCCGAGGCCGACGCCGCCGGCGGCGACACCCGGCTCGTGCTCTCACGATCTGACATTGTCGATCTGGTGAGCGTGTTTTTGCCCACCTCATCGAACGAGGCCCGGGTAATCGATCGGGTCGAGACCGACATCGGCAAGGTCGCCGAACTCGGGTTCCTCCACCGCATCGATGGCACGGCGCGCCGCAACGAGGAACCGCGTACGAGGTGCGCCGAGTGCTGAAGGCCTTCGTCGATGCGCAATGGTTGCACGAGTTCGACAAACGTCTCGCCGAGTACCGCGCCACGCTCGAGGCAAACGGTCGAGATCACGACGAGGACGACGAGTCATGATCGACGGCATGCTCGATTTCGCCGCCGACGACAACGAGGCCGGATTCCGGCTCGACCGCATCGAGGTGTACAACTGGGGAACCTTCGACGGTCGCGTGACCAGCCTTCGGCTCGACGGTTTGAACACCTTGCTGACCGGTGAGAACGGGTCGGGCAAGTCGACCCTTATCGACGCCCTCACGACCTTGCTCGTCCCCGCTGGACGTGTCGCCTATAACCGTGCGGCCGGCGCCGACAGCCGCGAGCGCGACCTTCGCTCCTACGTCCTGGGCCACTACCGGTCGGAATACAACGAGCAAACCGGACTCTCGAAACCGGTGGGCCTGCGCGACGCGAAAAGTTACTCGGTCATCCTCGGGGTGTTCCACAACCGTGGTTTCGACCAGACCATCACCCTGGCCCAGGTGTTCTGGCCGGCCGAGACCGGGCAACCCAACCGCCGGTTCGTCACCGCCGACAGGGAACTGTCGATCGACCCGACGTTCACCAGCTTCACCAAGGGCGTCCGCGAACTGACCGCCCAGCTGCGCGCCGCCGGCGTCGAGGTGCACGATGCGTTCACCCCGTATGGCGCCTGGTTTCGCCGTCGGCTCGGCATCCAGAGCGAGCAGGCCCTCGACCTGTTCCACCAGACCGTCTCGATGAAGGCCGTCGGCAACCTCACGGAGTTCGTGCGGGCCCACATGCTCGACATCGAAGCGCCCAAGCCGCGCATCGATGCCCTCGTGGCCCACTTTGACGACCTCAACCGAGCCCACACGTCGGTTCTTCGGGCGAAACGGCAGGTGAATCTTCTGGTGCCGCTGCTCGACGATTGCGAGCGTCACGCCGACGCGAACGCCGAACGATCGACGCTATCCGGCGATCGAGATCGGCTCAAGCAGTTCTTCGCGTTGGAAAAGGTGGCGCTCCTCGACAGCTCGGTCGACAGCCTTCGCCAGCAGTTGCACAAGATCGTCGCCGCCATCGAGCGGCGCAGAAACGAACGGTCGAAGGCCCGCGACGAGCAAGACGCGTTGCGCGCCGCCATCAGGTCTAATGGCGGCGACGAGCTGCGCCGCATCGCGGATGAGATTGCGGGCCTCGAAACCGAACGCACCCGTCGACGTCAGGCGGCCGAGCGGTTCGCAGTCGTCGCCGAAACGGCCGGGTTCGCTGCACCCGAGACCGAGGAAGGTTTCGCCACGCTGCAAGCGCACGTGCAGCTCGAACGTGATGCCCAGACCGAGGCCGATGCCGAACTGCGTGACCGGGTCACCGATCACACAGTCGTGCTCAAAGACCTTCGACGCGAGCACGCCACCGTTGTCGGCGAGATCGACAAACCTGCAGTCCCAGCGCGGCAACATTCCGCGCGACCAGGTCGAACTCCGCGCCCGGCTGTGTTCTGACCTCGGACTCGAGGTGGCTAGCGTTGCGTTCGTCGGCGAGTTGATGCGCGTCGCCGACCACGAAGCCATCTGGGAGGGCGCGGCCGAGCGGCTGCTGCGCAACCTCGGGTTGTCGCTCCTCGTCCCCGACGATCACTACGTTGCGGTGCAGCGCTGGGTCGACCAGCACCATCTGCGCGCCAAGGTTGTGTATTACCGGATCCCGGCGAACGTGCGACGCACCGATGACGAACTGCACCGCTCTGCCTTGTTCCACAAGCTGGAGCTGCGTACCGATCTCGACCGGCGGGTGCAGAACTGGCTCGAAGCGGAACTGCGGCGGCGGGCCGGCGTTGTGTGTTGCGACACACCCGAACAGTTCCAGCGCGAAAGGTCGGCTATCACGGCCGCAGGCCAGATCAAGGGAGGCAACGATCGTCACGAAAAGGACGATCGTTGGCGCATCGACGATCGCACCAGGTTTGTGCTCGGCTGGTCGAACGAGTCGAAGATCGCCTCGTTGCGGACCCAAACAATTGCATTCGAAAGGAGCATCCAACAGGCGGCCGAACGGCTCGCGGAAACCGAAAGCGAACGGCGAACCCACACTGAGCGGGTCGGCGCGCTTGGGCAGTTGTCGATGATCGATGACTTCCGCACGCTCGACTGGCGTCGCACCGTCGCCGAGATCGCCGGCCGAGACGAGCAACGCGCCACCCTGCTCGCCGCATCCGACCAGCTGCGTGCCTTGGAGACACAACTCGAGGCGGCCGAGCAGCGATTGGCCACAGCCGAGGATGCGTTCCAGCAGGCCAACGCCGAAGCAGCTCGCGTCGACACGACGATCGACGGGCTCAGCGAGGAGCGCGCCGACTTAGCTGTAGTCATCGACGAGTTCGTCACGGAGCTGCGCGACGCCGAACGCGTTCGTCTTGCCGAACGGGCGGAGCCGCTCACGGCGGGTCAGCTGCGCAAGACGTCGCAGCTCACCGAGGCCGAATCGAAAGTACGTGACCAGCTGACGGCCGAGATCGATTCGACAACCAAACGCATCGAACGCCTCGGCCAAAGAATCGTCGGCCAGATGCAGACCTTCCGGCACGAGTTTCCGACCGAGACCAGCGAACTCGACGCCAGTCTTGACGCGGCCCCGGCTTACGGCGAACTTCTGCAGCAGCTCCGGGCCGACGATCTTCCCCGCTTCGAGGCCCACTTTGCCGAACTGCTCACCGAGAACACCTTGCGCGAGATCGCCAACTTCCAGGCCCATCTGCACAAGGAGCGCGCCGAGATCGGCGAGCGGGTCGACAAGATCAACGCGTCGCTCGAAACGATCGAGTACAACGCCACTCCGAACGGGGTGCGCTACATCGCCCTCGTCATCGAGGCATCGCGTGATCTTGACGTTCGCGAGTTCCAAAATGACCTCCGGGCCTGTACCGAAGGAACGTTCACCGGTACCGACGATCCGGGTTTCGCCGAAGCCAAGTTCCTTCAGGTGCGCGCCATTATCGATCGCTTCAAAGGTCGCTCCGATGTAGCCGACGCTGACCGCCGGTGGACGGCGAAGGTCACAGATGTGCGGAACTGGTGCACATTTGCGGCGTCTGAGCGGTGGCGCGCCGACAACGTCGAGTATGAGCACTACAGCGACTCGGCTGGAAAGTCGGGCGGCCAGAAGGAGAAGCTGGCGTATACGGTGCTAGCGGCGAGCCTCGCTTACCAGTTCGGGCTCGAACTCGGCGAGACCCGCTCGCGATCGTTTCGTTTCGTCGCTATCGACGAGGCGTTCGGGCGGGCCGATACCGAAGCCACCCAGTTCGGTCTCGAACTGTTCGCCCGGTTCCACCTACAACTGCTGGTGGTCACGCCGCTCCAACGCATCTCGATCATCGAACCGTACGTTCGACGCGTCGGTTTTGTGAGCATGGTCGATGAGCGGTCTCGCATCGCCAACCTCACTATCGAGGAGTACCGTAAGCGAAAAGGCGAACGTTGATCGATCGTGCCCCAGAATGGACGACGAAAAACGACATCGTCGGCCAGTTGCAACGCCTCTGGGATCGCGGCGTAGTGCTGTGCGAGGTCGCAGGGGGCCCGGCCGTGTTCCCCTACCGCTTTCGTCTGAGCCGGCCGAGAACCGCAGATCTGGGAAGTCGCTACGACGACGTGCGCCGCTGGATCCGTGCTCTCGGCGCTGTACCCGAGATCCGGATCGAATGGGAGTCAGCTGGGGGCCGCTCGATCGGCCGCAACGACATTCCCGCGCATGTTTGGCTCGACGATCTCGATGCCGCCGGACGGCTACTCGGAACGACCGACTCACTTCAGCAGTTCCGCCTCGTCGTCTCCCGTACGAGCGAGTTGATGCCGGACCTGTGCGAGTGGCTGAAAGTGCACCCACTCGTTGCCCTGTCGGTGGCCGACCGGTGGGTCGATCTGCTTGCCGTGGTGTCATGGATGCTCCGAAACGATCCGAGTGACGTCTACGTGCGTCAACTCGATCTTCCCCGCGTGAACACGAAGTTCGTTGAGATCAACCGGGTCGTGATCGGATCGATTCTCGACGCAATGCTGCCCGCCGATGCCATCGATTCATCGTTCAGTTCAACCGCGAACTTCGCACGGCGCTACCGATTTCGCGTACCACCGGCCACCGTGACGCTCCGTTCGCTTGACCCCGACCAGCCGGTTCGCCTTGCGCTGAACGAGCCAGTCAGCGTCGCCGACCGGCCCATCGCTATGACTCTCGATGACTTCGGGCGGCTTCAGGGCGTGCGACGCGTGTTTGTCACCGAGAACTACGTCAACTTCTTGGCGTTCCCGAACGTCACCGACGCCATCATTGTGTTCGGTCAGGGCTTCGACGTCGGCAAGCTCTCGCAGGCGCCATGGCTGCACGGCGTGCCGGTTCACTACTGGGGTGACATCGATACCTACGGCTTCGCCATCCTCGACCATCTCCGTTCGCTCTTGCCGTCGGTGCGGTCCATGCTGATGGACCGTGAGACGCTACTGCGCCACGAGGCGCAATGGGTGATTGAGGACAAACCGACTCGGCGTGACTTGGCCCATCTCACCGGCTCCGAGACGGCGCTCTATGACGACCTGCGCGACAACCGGATCGGAGTTCGCGTACGTCTAGAGCAGGAATTGGTCGAGTTCGCCTGCATCAAAGAGGCCGTCGCTTCGGTCGCCACCGACCGCTGATCCTCGTCTGCTGCGCGATGGCGGGCAGAGGGACTCTGGCAGGCCGACGTGTCGCCGGTTACACGCCTGATTGCCGGCGGCCGATTCGGCGACCGAACTCGTCGAGGATGGCCGTTACCTCTTTGGCAACCCAAATGCGATTGCGTTTTGCCCCTGTTGTCTCGGTGAGTACGTCAGTCTCGACAAGACGGGCGATAGCGCGATGAACGGCAGCGGCGTCGGTGCCCGAGCCACCGTGAAAACTCGAGGAGATCACCGGCTGTGACACGAGTGAGCGAAGGATTGCCTCGCCGGTCGAGCCCCGGCGCGGCTTTACTCGCGAAGCCCACTCGACGGTGAGCTCATACAATTCGACCCCGAGTCGTACCGCTTCGCGTGCAGCCCGAGTTGTCGCATCGGCGAAGTGCACAAGGTAGCTGTCGACATTTCCGGCCCGGTAGTCGCCGAGTGAGCCGAAGTAGCCGGCGATGTCGGCGAGCAATGCTGAGGACGTCGGTGCCACAACCCGTGTAGCAACGCCGCGTCGCCGAAGCACGGTGTGGATGAGGGCTCGCCCCGTTCGCCCGTTCCCATCAGTGAACGGGTGGATCGTTTCGAACTGAGCATGCGCGATTGCCGCTTGAGCGAGAGCCGAGAGGTCAGAGCGGCGGCAGAACATGGCGAGGTCGTCCATGGCGTCTGACAGTCTGGCGGGGTCGGGCGGCACGAACAACGCGTCTCGCGGGCAGCCGTCGGAGCCGCCGATCCAGTTCTGCATCTCGCGCATTCGCCCGGCCCATTCGTGCTCGTGCGGGTCGTTCGTCATGAGCACGCGATGAATGGTGAGCATCGAGCCGACCGTAAGCTCGTCGGTGTCACCGATGGCGACTGCGGTTTCCATGGCACGAACGTTCGCCCAAACCTGTGCCGCGGCCGACTTGGTGCGCGCTTCGCCGGCGGCCGCCGTCGCCAGCGCTTGAGCGTCGGTGTCCAGTCGCTCGATCCCTGATGATGCGACCGATTCCGAACGAAGCAGCGCTCCGGCGACGCCGATAAGCACCGGCTCGTGGTCGAGGGCGACGACGGCGAGGGTGGCTGCTTCGAGAGCGGCACTCGTAGCACTGGAAACGCCGAGCGGAGCGGCGGCAATTGAACCCGGAATGGATGACTCGTAACTTCGAAAAAGACGATCGGCGCGGGAACTTGCCCGTTCACCCTGCCAATCCCACGTACGCGGCTCGGATGTGACGGCAGGCCACGATGAGTCGTCGGAGTGCTCAGAACGGTGATGATCGGAGGTCACAACCTCAACTATAGCGACTCATAGTTGAGGTTGATACATTAACCTCAACTATGGTGCCTCTAAGTGGAGGTTGTCACATCCATATCGGCCAGTCGACGGCGACGACGGATTGGCCGGTGTCGGCTGGAGCTGGTAGTCCAGTTGCCTACTCGTTTCGGAAATCGTCGTGCTCGATGTTTGTCCGCAAGCTTTGGCGGTGTGTCAGACTGCGAGATGACCTCCGACGCCCTGCGGTCGGTGGCGGCGATGTGGCGACTCGAACGTGCCGAGCGCCTCGCCCGCCGACATCTCGATCCGGCCGACTTCACGCAACTCCGGGCCGCGGGACTCCTCGATCTTTCGCTTCCGGTCGAGTCCGGAGGCGCATGGCGCGATCGGCAGTCCTCTGTCCGCCCCATTGCCGACGCGCTTCGACTACTTGGCGCCGCTGACCCGTCGCCGGCGCTCGTGTCGGCGATGCATCCCGCAGTGTTGTCGTTCTGGTTGGCGAACGAGGCCCCGGGGCATGGCGCGTGGGAAGCCCAACGAGCGGCCGTTTTCGCAACCGCTGCAGGTGGAGCACAGTGGGGCACCCTCACGTCAGAGCCGGGAAGTGGGGGCGACATCATGAGAACGCGGTCCACGGCGGTGCCTTTTGACGGGCTAGACGACGTTGTCGTCCCTGGCCGCCGTTATCTGGTCTCGGGTGACAAACATTTTGGCAGCGGCACCGGCATCTGCTCGTACATGTTCACCACGGCCATTCCCGACGGCGAGTCAGAGCCTGCGGCCTTTTTCCTCGATACTCGCGCCCTCGTAGCGGGCCATCCTTGTGGCGGCTTTACGGTTACGAAACCGTGGGACGGAGCCGGCATGTCGGCGACGCAGAGTCACGCCGTACGACTCGAACGCTGTGGCGCCGTCCGGCTCGAATGGCCGTTGCCCATGGCTGCGCTTGCGGCGGGGGCAGGTGCAGTGAACCTGTCGCTGTTCATAGGGGTGATAGTGGGCGTGCTCGACGAGGCCGTGGCTGTGGCCACCGAGCGCCTCCGGCCGCACGCCGACGCCATGCGCGCCTATGAGCGCGTCGAGTGGGCCCGAGTTACCACCGACTACTGGCTCGTCGAGCAGGCCTACGAGGGTGTGCTGCGCGCGGTCGAATTGGGCGGAGCGCCGGATGCGCTGCGGGCCGCGCTGCGAGGCAAGGCGGCTGTTGCCGAACTATCGGAGCAGATCATGGTTCGCCTCGGTCGGGTCGTTGGCGGCGCGACATACTCCGAGTCGTCGCCGTTTGCTTCCTGGTTCGAGGACGTGCGGGCGCTCGGGTTCCTACGACCACCGTGGGGCCTCATGTTCGACAACTTGTTCGCCAACTCGTTCGTCTGAGCTGGTGGACTCGACATCGGGACCTTGTGCCTGTTGACGATCGGGTGTACCGTGCCGCGCCTAGCGCAGTTTGTGCGGAGGTGAGTTGGATGTCAGATCCGATCCCTGGCCGTGGCCGCCGTCGAACCGGTCCGGCGTTGCTCGGTCGAACCGCAATCGACGTGATCGTGGTCGACTTCGTCGAGGCACGCCCGTTACACCGCGCAGCGCTCGAGATGACGGTTGCGGTGACGCCGTGGGTAGCGGCTCCGCACGTCCAGCCGGTCGACGACGGTGGTGACGTGCGGCTCACCGGCAAGGTGCCGGATCCGGCACACGCTCAACGCGAAACACAAACCGTCGCAGCTGGCCGCGACGGCGCAGCCGCAGCGTCGTTTGACCTCGGTGGGCTCTTCGACCGCGTGGAGGCGGCCGTTCCCGGTGCGGAGGCGCGCGCCTCGCTCGCAATTCACGTCCGCTTCCGAGGTGTCGAGGATCGCGCGTTGGCTGTGCCGCTCGGCGATCGCCGTCAGGCCACTGCACCCCGCAAGCCGTACGTGCTCGCCGTCGATCTCGGCATGTGCATTATCGGCCATGTCGACAACACCTCTGCCATCGTGTGGTTCGCGTTTCCCCAACCAGCCGATCCGGCGTTCCGTTACGAATGCCGCCTCATGCATCGAACCCAAACGCTCACCCCGCCGGGTCGTCGCATCGTCGAGGTCGAACGACGGGCGCTGACGTTCACAAGCGCGGCTGCTTACACGACAACTGCGACATTCACGGGCTTGACGGCCGACAGGGCCTACTACGTAGAGCTGCGCGTGTGCCCGGTATCGGCCGGAACCGGTGGACCAGCTGATTGGTTCACGTTCGCATCCGGGTCGTTTCGCACCTGTGATCCGACCGCGACGAAATTCACCATTGCGTTCGGCTCGTGCCACCAGGCCTTTGTCAACGCCCGAGCCGACCGAAACCTCGACCCGAACGGCTCGATTCTTGGACGATGGAGCCAGATCGCGGCGATGAACGATCTCGACGCCGTGCTGCTGCTCGGCGACCAGATCTACGGCGACGGCATCGGGCGTCTGTTCAACGCACCGACGTGGCTGGAAAAGTACCGGGCCCGCTACCTTCAGCAGTGGGCGTACCATCCAGTGCGTGAGGTGCTGCGGTCGAATAGCGTCTATATGGCAATCGACGACCACGATATCGTTGACGACTTCGGCGCGATCGAACTCAACCCGGCGTTGCGCAACGGGGCGTTACGGGCGTTCGACCTGTTTCAGCGATCGCACAACCCGGGTGGTCTGGCCAATCCCTACCACTTCACGTTCACTCGTGGACCAGCGGCCGTGTTCGTCGCCGATTGTCGAACCAACATGCAGCCCGGAAGTACCCACCCGATTCTCGGTGTCGATCAGGCGGAAGATTTTCGACGCTGGGTGCGCAGCCCCGAAGTAGCCGCAGCCGATGTCGTGGTGTTCGCTGCGGGCGTTCCGATGGCTCTACTCCCCACAGAGGTGATTCGCGCCGCGGCGGCCGAGGTGCGCGCCATCATCACCTCTCGAACTGCATCGGGTGGGATGCTCGTTGGTGGCGCCCTCGGGGCTGCGGTTGGGTCCGCCGGCGGACCGCTCGGAACGGTGATCGGAGGCGGTGCTGGCCTGATTCTCGGTGCTGTCGCCGGGCACGAGCTTGGCCAGCAATTCGCTGACCAAGTCGCCAGCGACGACACCTTGCTGCTCAAGATGGACCTCGCCGAACGGTGGGACCGGCGCGAGAACCAACGTGACCTCGTGTTCGTCCTCGACCAACTCTTCGACCTCGGTGCCGGCCTGGTCGACGGACGCCGACGGCTCGTTGTCATTCTCGGCGGCGATATCCACGGCGGCACGACGCACGCAATTCATTCGCTCGATCCGCGACATGCGGCGAACCCACTCGCGTTGCAGCTCACGAGCTCATCGATCTCACGTCCACCCGTGACTGATTCGGTGTATGTCGAAGCAATGCGAAAGGCGAGCGATCACATCAACGTGACCGCCGTGCTCGACCAGGTGGTACGCTCCACAGCCGGGTCGTTCTTCAACGATGTCGTACTCAACGGTTGGCTGAGACCCGGCAACAGTGCCGACTACGCAAACGTCGAACAACAGGCCCTCAACGCGACGACCGCGGCGCTCGAATCCGAGACGGCCTTCACCGGTCGCCCCGGACTGTTCACGCTCGACACAGCGCTCGGTCGCCGATACGTCGCCGAGGTCTCCGCCGTTGTTGCCGAACGCACCTTCGGCCTGCTGCACATCGAACGGTTCGGCGCGGGTCGCACCTACATCGTCGACGCCCAAATCAGGGGTTCAGCCCACACCATCGACCACAAGTTCACCATTGACCTCGATGCCCAGCCCATCGCATTGGGCACGTACCTGCGACCGACCCCCGTTCAACCGTCCAGGTAGTGCACGCGTCGTGCCACCCTCAAGGCCACGAAGGACGGCACGAAGTTCATCGACATTCACATCCGGTTCCACTAACCCCACTGCAGGCCGCGTGCTATTGGGGAGTGCGCTTGCGCCCGCCTCGTACCACGAACCGCTTCTGATGGGGTAGAACGAAGATGTACTAATCAGCTACGCACAGCGACGGGAGAATTGATATGGACAGCGAACGGCGAATCGCCCAACTCGAGGCCAAGGTCGAGGAACTCACGCGACTGCTGACGCAGGCCGAACCACGGCTTGGTGAGGTTGTGCCCGCGGAATCCTCGGATTCTACTCATTCCTCGCGACGAGGAATGTTCAAAGTCATGGGTGCCGCCGCGGTTGGGGCCGTGGCCAGCAGCGTCGCGTTTGCACGACCAGCCGCCGCGACGACCGATGAGGCGCTCCTTACCGGCCACGCAAACAACGGCACCCAACAAACCCAACTCAACTATGGCGGGGCCATCAATGGGCCCGTGAACGGGAACCGAGGCCCGAATCTCACCGGCACCATTGCGATGATGAGAATCGATGCCGGTGCATCGCCTAGCACCGACACCGTCGGCTTGGACGTGGTTGGACGCGGCGTAGGTATCCAAGTTTTGACAAGCGGTTCCTTCGCGGTGCAGGCCAACGGTGGCGACTTCTCGTTCGCGTCCGGTGTCACCAACAAGGCGAACCTGTTCTTGCGGCCGAACAACAACGTGCTGTTCTTTCCTTTCGCGAAGACTCCGCCTCTGCAGCGGACCGATAGCCATTTGGTCGGCGAAATCGACAACGTTGCGGGAGATCTGTGGATGTGTGTCGCGGCGGGTACGCCGGGTACGTGGAAAAAAATTACGGGGCCAGCGGCGGCGGGAGCATTCCACGCCATCTCACCCGCACGTGTGTACGACTCTCGATCACCGGTGCCGTCCACTGGCATCCTCGCCGCGGCATTGAGCCGAACGGTGTCCGTCGCGGACAAGCGAGATCTCGGCACCGGTGCAGTCGTTACCGCCGACACCGTGCGCCGGAGCTACCGCCGTCTTCGTGAACCTCACGGCCACCAGCACAATTGGCGGCGGTTACCTTGCCATGAACGAAGGTGGTAACAGCACCAGCTCGGCATCGGCCATCAACTGGACCGCGTCGGGTGCCACGGTCGCCAACGGTCTCATCGTGCCGGTCAATGCATCCCGTCAGGTAACTGTCATCTGCGGTGGCGGGAGCGCCCACTTTATCCTCGACGTCTCGGGTTATTTCCTGTAGCCGTCCGCATCACAAGGCCGTCCATACGGCTCAGGAGTGCCGTCGTCAGACAGATCGCCCGCTGAAGGCCACAAGGTGCAGTAGCGGCGCGGCGTCGATGGGTGCGTGCACCTCCGCAGCAAAGGTGTCACCGTCACGCATTTCGGGTGCGATGGCTTCACGTGCGAACGCGTCGACTTCGGCCACGACGTCGTCGGGTGGGTTCCATTCTTGTTCGGTGGATGTGGCCAGATCCCAGCCGTGAATCAGGCCATCGAATGCTACGAGGCGGGCGAACGTTGACCCGGGCATCGGCCCGAACGGAGTGTCGATTGTGCGTTGTAGCGCACCGGGACTCTGGACTGCTGCGAGGAGCGAATCCATGGCCACCTGAAACGTCGCGCTGAGGTCGGTGATAGCGGATCGTGATGGTTCGGTGTCGATTGTGGCCGCCACGCCGCGGAACGCGGGTGCATACGCCGATGCGAGAGCGGTCATGTGTTCGAGCACGCCTCGGACGGTGAACGCCACACACGGTGTGGCATCGTCGAGTTGGTCGGGCCGGATGTTGTGGGCGACATGCTTGAGCATTGGGATGATTACTGCGAGTTGTTCGTTGCCTTCCATGGGGAACTCAGCTGGCCATCGTCGCGAGCATGTGGTTCATGACCTTGATATGTTCGACCTGCGGGCTAAACAGAATCACCTCGGCATCGTTGACTACGCGCACGCTGTGCCCCGGTGGCCAATAGAAAAGGTCGTCGCCCGAACAAGACTCCTCCTGTCCGTCGGTGTACGTGATGACGACTTCGCCCGAAATCATGAAGCCCCAGTGGGGGGCGTGGCATGCGTCGTCATCGAGGCCCTTCAGCAACGGTGCAATGTCGGTACCCGCCCCGAGGGAGAAGTATTCGGCGGCCAGTGATCCGTAGCCGGAGGCCTTGCCGAAATCGATGGCTTGTCGCGCGACGGCACCGGGCACGTCGATCTTTGTCGGGATGTCACCTTTGGAGATTCGCATTGATCCTCACTTCGGGTTGTGGGTGTCTTGGCTATGTCCAGACAAGACCTCAAATGGTCGATTGTCTAGTTCCATTACTGAACTGTGCGAAGGTGGCGCATGAAAACCTACGGTCAGTACTGCCCGATCTCTCGGTCGGCTGAGCTGCTCGGCGATCGTTGGACTATTCACATCGTTCGCGATCTGTTGACCGGCACGTCGCGGTTCAACGAACTCATCAGCGGCAATCCGGGACTATCCCGTGCCCTACTGAGCCGACGGCTCCAACAACTGACCCGCGCCGGGGTCATCGAACACGACGACGACGGCAGCTATTTACTCACCGCATCGGGACGCGACCTTGAACCCGTAGTGTTTGGCCTCGCAACTTGGGGTGCGCGGTGGACCTTTGGCGAACCAGAACCGGACGAACTCGACCCGGACCTGTTGCTGTGGTGGCTGCACCGTCGCCTCGACCCCACCAAACTGCCTGGTCGTCGGTTTACAATTTCCGTGACCTTCACCGACCATCCGAAGCGGTACTGGATCGTGGTCGATCACGACGCGTCGCTGTGTCTAGCCGATCCACGATTCGAAGTCGACCTTGCGGTGCGCACTGACCGGTCGACGTTGTACCGCACCTACCTGGGCCACGTACCCATCGCCCACGCCCACCGCACGAGTAGTATCGAACTCCAAGGCTCCAACGCTTCGATCCGGTCGTTCATCGATGCATTCCAACCGTCCCCGGTCGCCTCAATCGTTGCGGCGGAAACACCAGAATGCTAGATGCGTAGCCCGGTGTCTGGGTGAGCCTGGGAGCGTCCAGGGGCCTGGACCCTGCCCAGGCCCCCTCCGCGTTCGATTAGATGCCGTTGTCCGGTCGATTGACGGCGGCCGAACCCGTGCCACCACGGCCCTGGGGGACCGGTGGCAGTGGCTTGTTCGGCCGCAATTGATTCGCCGGTATGGCGGGCAGCGGTTTGTTCGGTCGTTGGCCAGGCGCGTTGGGCGCCTGAGGTGCCGCGTTCGGGATCGGCGGCAACGGTTTGTTCGGCGCTGCGCCCAGATTCGGGCCGCCGTTGCCGTTCGCAGCATTTGCCCCCGGCGCGTTGGCCCCGTTTGCACCCGGCACGGCGGAACCAGCGTTGGCGACATTGCCGTTGCTGGACTTGTCGCCGCCGATCTTCAACCGTTTGCCGATACCGAAGCTGAATTTCACCGTCCGATCGCTGATGTTTATCTCGACCAGTGGCTTGGAAGCGAAACGATCGGCCCGCTCCTGACGCTTTTCGGCCACCTCGTAGTTCAACCCCATTCGCACCAGGCTGCGAGGAAGTCGTGTCTGCACCGAACCCTCGAGACTGGCCCGCATGGCGGGCTTGTTGGCCAAGTTGGCCCGATAGCCCGACACAACTGCGGCAACTCGTTCGCCTTGCGCGGCCGATGTGATCACGTGGACCGAACCAAAGGCCAGGCCCGTTGGATCGACGTTCTTCAGCGGGTTCGCCCCGGCGTACGAGTATGCCGCCCGGAACGCCGGGTCACTCACCATCGCGTTGGGATCGTCGGTCAGGATCGGGTCGGGTGAGTAGAATAACTCACGGTTCTGGTCGTAGAAGCGGGCACCAATGGACACGATCTTTCGCACCTCGTCGACATAGCCGCCAGCGAACTGGTACGGCGTGCGGAACACGGTGCTCTTCTCATCGATCCAGACCTCGCCTGTCGGGAAGTACTCGTGATGCTGGAACGTATCACCCGTGATATCGGTCACCATGTTGGTGCTGCCCTGCAGGTCTTTGTGCAAGAAATACTGCTTGAGTTCTTGATTGCCTCCGTCGTCACGTTGAATACCGAGTCGATCGGCGCCAGCCCAAACGTGCTTCCACATCTCGTTCGTGTTACGCACGGTCACCCACGGATTCACGAACAACGTCTCACCCGCTGGCCCGCGTTCAATCGCGCGTTGGCCGGAATCGTCGTAGGCGTAATCGGTAACCTGCGGGCCATCGGTGACCACCCGCATGCGGTCGGTGGCGTCCCACTGAATCTGACGGATCCACGAATTCTTCTTCGAGTCCTTGATGCCGAGGAAGTTGCCATTGGCGTCCCAATTATACGACGTATTGCCGACACTCGTTGCCTGGTGAGGTTGCGTACGAGTGTAAGGCCGAGTAAATGAGTAGGTGGTTGCGGTCTGGTTGTTGTCCTTGTTGTTCTGACGGATCCAGTCCCTCTGATTCTTCGATATCACGTTGCCATTGGCGTCGTAACCGATCGAGAAGGTGTAGTTGCGCACCTTGCCCGTTGCCATTTGCCAACTGCCCGTCCCCCCGGTGACCCGCTCGTACTTGTCGTACGTGTAACTCTGCGCGGTAGCACCGCCGAACAGGCTCGACACCGGTGCAGGCAAGTCGTTGAGGTACGTCTTGGGATTGCCGACCGAGTCGTACGTGTAGCGCAGGTCTTGGATCTCCTCGTACGCCGCGCTGGTGATGCCCTTGCGGCCAGGCAGCACGGTGCGTTGTGTGGTGAGCCATCGGGTGTCGGAGTCGTAGGACCGTTCCGTAGCGGCGTTGTTGCCGAGTTTGTCGTACTTCACCCGGAAGAACTCGTCGTACTGACGGCCCTTCAAGTAGGAGTACTCCCATGTGTGGGGCTGGTTCTCGAAGATCGGAACGCCCAGGGGATCGACTCCTACCTGCACTCGAACGAAGCCGAGTTCGGAGCCGACGACGTTCGACACGAGACCGCCGAGGTCGTAGTCGTAGGTCAACTGTTCCGTGTCGGGATACTTCACCGTCGCGATCCGGCTCAGACCGTCGTATGTCCACTCGGTCGTCCACTGCAACTTCGAGCGGTCGACACTCGGGGAGTACCATTGGTGTGTCTTCATCTCGGCTTTCTGCTTGGTGAGATCACCGGCGGCCGAATACTCGTTGGTGGTTATCCGGGCCCCGTCCTCCTGACTTACGACCCGCCCCGCGCCGTTGGCCGGCGCACCCGCCGTGCCGTAGGTGTAAGTGACATCTGGCGTGGTTCCTGGATAGTCAATACCGGTAAGGCGGTCCAACTGATAGGTGTAATGGATCCGCTGGTTGAGCGCCTGAAGGTTGGCGGTGACCTTGCTGATCTGCTTGCCTTCGGGGTCGTAGCCGAATGTCACCAATCCGCCGTCAGGTGTCGTGGTCGATAGACGACGTCCCTGCTGGTCATAGGCATGTGTGGTGCTGTTCCCGGCCGAGTCGACAACTCGCGTGAGTTGGCCGAGACCGTCGGTTTCGTACGTCGTTCGCAGTGCGGTGGCCACACCGTCGGGTTGGTCATCGACAGCCTTGATGACCTCGCGGATGTCGGTGAAGGTAGTCGTTGCCCGGCCGTTTGGTGCGGTGCTTATGGTCTGCATCAGGACCGGACCACCCGGCACGGCGGGCTGATAGTCGTAGACATTGGACGTCGTACGTCCGCCCGGCTCGACGACATCTCCGGGAAGGTCCCACAAGTCGAAGGTCGACGTAGTGACCGGACCGGTGTACGCCGCCAGGTCGAAGGTGGCCATTGTGGTGGTGCCCGTGCGCGGGGTGTACTCGGCGACGGGGTGACCCAACGCGTCGTACTTCAATCCGCCACTGACCACGATGCCTTCGACCGATAGCGAACCTGCGGCGACGAACAGCGACGCGTCTCGTTTGGTTTGGGTTACGCGACCCTTGCCATCGACAAACACCGCAGTGTCGATCGAATTGCCAGCATTGAACACATCGTTGTGACGGGCCACGGCATAGCCATATGTGGCGCTCGGGTGGTATTCGTAGGTCACGAGGTCGACGTTCGCCGCCGCCGCAGGACGAGGTGTACCAATGGCCGCGATGCGACCAATTGGGTCGTAGCGATAGCTGGTCGCGTTGTTGTTCGCGTCTAGGCGTTTGCTTACCCGACCCGAGATCGGGTCGAACGTTGCGCTCGACACCATCCCTACGAGCGGTGTGGTGAGACTAAAACCGTCACCGAGGAACTCGGCGGCGCTGGCGGCCACGAGTTCGTACTCCTGGACCTGGGCGATGTTGCCATGGCTGTCGGGGTCGTATGTGTATTCCACGGCATAACGTCTGCCGGTCTCACTGTCGGGGTACACGATGCGGTTGTAACTGCCCCAGTCGTCGTATCGCAGCTCAGTCAACGAAACGGCGCCGCCGCCGATCGATTCCTCGACGTGGGTTACCGAGTTGTTGTTGCATACGGCCGGCGCGCCGTCACGTTCTCGGTAGGTCACCATTGCGGCACCGGTTTTGCCGTTCGTGATGACGATGTGCACGGGCAGCCGCACCCATGTGTAGCAAAGGTTGGCATCCCACAAGGGAGACGGGTGTGTGGTGCCGTTGTTGCAACCAATGTAGTCGCCGCTCGGGGTAGTACCTCCGTTATAGAACTCGGTGGCGTTCGAGCATGTCGACTGCGTGTAGGTGGCTAGCACATCGTCGTTCTGGTCCTCGAGTTCACCCTCGTCGAACTGTGTGAGCACGTTGCCGAACTTGTCGTACGTAAACGTGATGCGGGTCTCCTCAGCGGGCGTTGTCGTTCCGTCGCCGAGGTGCCAGAGCTCACGGGTCTGGGTGAGAAGCGGGGCGTACGAAGCAGTCAAGGACGCGACCGATGTGAGGCTCGCCACCGTGTTGCTGGGCACGGCGCTGCCATTGGTCAAAATGTTGCGCAGCGCCCATGACGTTTCGTTGGACCGCAAATACGCACCGGCCGGATCCATGACCGTGACGGCCTTTTCCAGACCGGCGACGAACACGTTGTCGTTGAGGTACTCGTAGCGCGTCTTGCGCAGGATATTGTTGGCGGCGGCGTCGCGCTCGTCGGCGGTGATCTGGCTAAAGCCGAGCGACTCACGATGCAGCCGGTCGTACTTCAACCCGCTGAAGGTATAGGTGGTGCGGGAAACGTCGACACCATCGCCGGGCCGACCATCATTGACGTCGACCTGCTTGAGGGCCCACACCGAGTCGGGGTGGTCGATGGTGTTGCCGTACCGCTGATAGTCGAGTGAGTACATGCCACCGAGCGGGTTGCGCACGGTCTTTAGCATGTTGGTACGACCCTGCTTGTTTCGCTTCACCGACATCACGTTGTCGTCGGTGGACTTCACCGAGTCGGCGTAACCGTCGCCGTCAACGTCGGTCAGATCAATCTCGGTCGAGCTGATGCTGTTCTGGAAGCTCGCGCCCGGATTGATGATGAGGTAACACGCCACGAGACACAGAGGGCCGATCGAGATGGTGAACTCGAAGCCGCCGCCCAAGCTGGTGGTGCGATCCATGCTGACCTGCTGACCGGCGTCTGTGCCGGCCACCGTCGTGCTAAACATCGCGCCGTACTGCACCGGCGGGAGGATGCCGGTACCGGTACCGAAGGCCACGGTGGGTGCATCTGAGTTGTTGATCTTGTGGATCTGGTCGAGGATGCCGTCGCCGTTTACATCACGCCATGAGTAGCGGGACAAGTCGACATCCCAGTTGAGAGCTACGCCACCACCGAAGTCGGCCCACGGCGTGCTGAACCCAAACGATACTCCGCCAGAGTACGACTCCTGCGATTCGAATCCGCCCGTCGCCAGCTTGACCGGAGCGTCGGCAAAGTCGTAGCCGAGGTTGTACTTCGCCCATACTCCGCTCGGGTTCGTATACACGCGGTCCGGCAAACCGTCACCGTTAACGTCGGCCAGCGCCTGCTGGATCGGCGCCGTGCTTCCGCCAGGATCCTGGGGTGTTTGCGACGCTTGATCGGCGTAGGTGGAACCCGGGTTGTTGGTCCCGCCCGACAGCAGTGCGCTGTCGCTCGGCCCGGAGGCGTTTGGTGACGTCCACTCGGCGTTGACCTCGAGCCCGAGTCCGATACCGGCGCCCGATTCGTTGCCGTCGCTGCCCTTTGACGCGGCGTTGCCCTGGTTGGCGTTGGCTTTGCCCTTGGTATTGCCCTTGATGTCGACGAGTCCGGAACTGAAACCACCAGTCACGGCGAAGGTCAGGTCCTGGTTGGTAACGGCCACCTCGGACGGGTTCCTAGTGGTGGCTTCCAGGCCGCCACGAGGCGTCGTGTATTGCACCGAACCTGGCTTGATGATGTCGGGATAACCGTCGCCGTTCATGTCCTCGAAGTCGACGAGGCCGAAGCTCGGGGCCACGCCAAATGACGCGCCCAGCGGCCCGATGCCGAACGCCAGCGCTGCGCTCGGAGCGGTAAGGCCGATGCGGGTGACGCCCCGGCCGCCTCCTGCTGCGGTTGCGCTGAGCGTAACTGAGTCCGAACCGAGCCGCGACGACCGGGCGCCCGTGGCTGTAGCGCTCAGGTTGTCGCGTTGGCCCTTCCACGACGGTGAGGTGTTCGGCGTTGGCTGACCCGGAATGGTCTGGGACACGATGGCTGGAATGAACGCGTACGAACCGTCCGGGGTCGGAGGATCAAAGTTGGTGTCGTTGAATCCGGTCGGTTCTTGCACCGGTGTGTCCTTCGACAGGCCAGCAGTGTTGATGACGAAGGCGTTCTCGTCGATTACGGCGGTGGCGGCGGCACCATTGCCGTTGTACCCGGCGACGGCCCAGCCGCGATAGGCGAGAGGGAAGATTCCTTGCCGGCCAGACACCCGTAGGGTCGATGTCGGCGACACATCCGTAGCGGCATCCGGCGCACCATTCGGGCGTAGGACGACGCTGCTCGACGTGATGAAGTCCGAAACGTCAGGACTGGCGACCGTGACGTCGATCCAATAGTCGGCGTTGGCTTCGATCGACACTCCGCTCAATGCGAAGGTAGAACTGCCAGCACCGGCCGGGATCGTGAACGCCTGCTGGAAGACCAGAGTGTTGTTCGGCGTACTCTTCTTTTTGATGGACAGCACGCCGCTACCGCCGGCGTTGTTACTCGACCGACCGAGCGTGACCCGGGCGCTGTACGCCCCGGCGGCACCGGCCCGCCACGGCGTGGAAATGCCGGCGGGAGAGCTCGTTGGGTACTGCACGATCTCGGGCGGGAAGTCCATTTTGACCGTGGGGCTACCATTCGGCGCCGTGGTCGCCACGGCGTTGCCGTCCTTGTCTTGCGCGGCGGTGTACGTCAGCGTGGGGTTCCAAGTCACGGCCGTAAGTTCGATGGCGGAGTCAACCGACAGGTACGCCTCGACCGAGTCGTAAATTGGTTCGACATCGGCCTGGGTTGAGATGATCGGACGAGCAACAGTGAAGCTGACGTCGAGTACTTGATCACCGACGAAGCTCGCCGGAATGTTGATCACCGAGCCAGCCACGGCCAGTCCATTGTGCTTGAGCGTCAGATTGAGATCGTCGGTGGTGACCTTGGTTTTGTGGACAGTGGCCTGGAATCGGGTTGTGCCTTGCAACGGCATCAGCACCTTGGAGCCCGGCCGACCGGCGAGCGTAAAGTCGGCGTTGGCGCTGTACACCTTTTGCGAGAGCTCATTTTGGTCCAGTGGAACGGTGGTGATGTCGGCGACGCCGGTGATTGCCGTGTACGTCATCGTCGGCGCCCATGTGACCTGGTCGTTGGCGCCGTCGTTGATGGACCCGACGCGAAAATAGATGCGGTCCCCGGCACCTACGGTGCGCGAGATGGCCGAGGTGAATGCAGTTGCGCCGGTGGTGAGAAGGTTGCTAGCTGCGACCTCGGACGTGTTGTGTTGGATGGCAACACGTACGCCGTCAACCGAACTGCCGCCGACGGGTTGCAATGTGACGGGTGCCGAGATCGAGATTGTCCCGGCGAACGGGGCGACCCAGCGCCGGACCGTGTCGACCAGCGGTGACTTCTCGGCGAGCTGCGTCTCGGTGGCCACAAGTTGGGGCACGCTGACGGATGCGGGTGTGCCACTAGCAATTGGCACTGCGGTCGCGGAGCTATCGCCCTGCACAAATGTCGGGATGCCGTTGTTGAGATGGTTGAAGTAGACATTGCCGCTCGACACGAAATCGGGAAGACCGTCGCTGTTCACGTCGCTGAAATAGTTCTCGCCCCACGTGACGTCGAGGCCGATGCCGAAAGCAATGGTAACGATGGGGAACGCCTCGAACGCGCCCTCGATGGCGAAGTCACCATCGGTTGAGAGTTTGGTTAGCCCGGCGACGGTTTGCTCGGGCCCAAACGTGGTCGACCCACTCGGGCCGCTCTGGTTGAGGCGGAACCGGATTGGGCCATTGCGGTCGACGTCGTTGCTGGCTGGATCGCGATACACCTTGTCGGGCAAGGTGTCACCGTTGAGGTCGATGAACTCGGCCAGCGCCTCGGTGACACCGCCGCCCAACTGGATCGAGCCGCCGAACGAGCCGACTTTCGTGGGCGAGATCGGGTTGAAGCCAATGTAAGCATGGCCTTCGCCCGAGTTTGTTTCCGACGATCCGAGCGCACCGTTCTCCGCCTCGTCGGTGAGCAATTGACGGGCCGGTAGGTCGTTGCCCGTGTTCCAACTCTCGGTCGGGCCGAACCCGTCATAATCGCCGTTCGCGTTGGTGACCTCGTTGAAGTATTCGAACTGATGGGTCTCCTTGGTCGTGAGATCGGAGCCGATCTGGTCTATCGACGTGAGCAGCGATTTGCCGTATGGGCCCTTGGTGTAATGAAGGTCGTACCGCATGGCTATCTGGTTATAAGTGCGGGCGAGTTCGAGCACCGAACCATCGGTCTGCGTCACGTGGTTTGGTGCGCCGTAACGAACTTCGACCCGGGCGAGGCGGTCGATCGTGAGATCAACATAGCCGCCAATAGCATCGACGATGGGGTCGGATCGCACCGCCGCGCTAGGCGTCACAGTGGACTCGCGCAAGAAGTGGATCTCGTATGCCGGATCTTCGGCGTGGCCGGATTTGGCCGCCCCTGCGGTGTACGCGATTTTGCTGAGGTAGGTGTGTTTGGCACACAGTGTCGTACTCGACGACGTGCACGACGCAACGGCGAGCCATCCGGTGGCGCTGTAGCGGTACTGCACGGTCTGGTATGAGTAGCGCATCATGTTGACGCCAACATCACGCTCGGCTGACAGGTACCACTTGACGATGTTGTTGTTCTGGTCGGTTTCGGTGGCGGAACGATCGATGGTCGGCGTGAACGGCAGCCCATCGGCCTTCACCGCGGCGTCGGGTCCACCGTCGTCAGGCTGACCGCCGTACCAGAAAATGTTGCCGAGCTTGTCGCGAACTTCCCAGAAATAGTTGGCCGGACCGCCGCCCGGCGCTTCGTGCCGGATGATCTGTGCGTACTCGGTTTCGACTTTGCGCGTGTAGTCGGCACGGGAGCCCGTGACGCGGTTGCTCCAAGTGTCACCGAGGGCGTTGGGCACCATCATGTCGCCGTTGATCAGGTAACTCTCGGTCTCCTGGGTGGTGCTGAAGCGCGGCGCACCGAATTCGGTGTCGACGCTGATATTGCCCACTGACACGTCCCAACCAAGACCCGTCCAGCCGTTTGCGCCACCGTTGTCGTATGCCAGTTCCAGCTGAGGCGTGAGTCCGCGACCGTGCGGCACGACCAGCGGGTAAGTGATCTGGGCGCTGCCGCCGTTGTTCGGCGCTGGCGGGTCGACGAGTGCGAGGTTCTCGGTTGGGTCGGCGTACTGCAAACCATCGATGGAACCGTCGCCGATGGCCTCGGGTGTCAAAAGCGGTTCGCGTCTCAGGGTGGAATTCAACCCGTCATCGAGCGACGCAGCCGTTGCTGACCCCAGCGTGCCGATCTGCGAAACCAACAGCATGGCCGTCATTCCGAGACAGAGCTTTGCCCGTCGTGAAATATTCATTTTCCCGCCCTTTTTCCGCCAATCAGCGCGCCCCCGCGCCGGGTGCATCATGTATCGCACCCTTGGCCATAGTCAAGGCATTCGAGACAATGTGACGAACAGCAGGACCAAATTCTCTCCTCCGGGGGATCGGGTTCACTACGCAAATGCGGCCGGTCACGAAGGGTGACATTCATTGCCGCACGGGGACGAGCTTGTGTTGTTGAGCGCGAGACTATGGTGTGGCTGAGAAGCGAGAAACGCCTCGACGGCTTGCCGTAAGGGCGCAGATGTTGGATAGGTGTCGGCCGCCAGGATTTGAAGCTGTCGCCGATCGGTTGACGCCGGGATCCCGGTGGAAATCGACGGTGTCGCTGAATTGTGGCGGCTTGATCCGGATGCAACCGCCGCGGATTACGAGGGTCGCACTGCCCTACTGTCCCCGTTCGACCGGTTGGTTCATGATCGGGCCAGAACTATGGACCTGTTCGAATTTGAGCATGTGATCGAGTTGTATAAACCCAAGCGCGCTCGGCGATGAGGATACTTCGTCATGCCGATACTTCACGACGACCGGCTCATTGGTCGCCTTGACGCGTCGCTCGACTCCAACCGTTCACGCCTTGTCGTGAGCGCCCTGCACTTCGAGGCGCCGATTTCGCGAACCGTAACCGACACGGTGGACGCCGAACTTCATGCCCTCGCCGGTTGGCTGGGTGCGGGCGAGGTCGTGCGCGTGGAATCGGTCAGGGCCGTGATGATCCAGAACCCTCCGAGCACGGCGGCGGCGGTGGTTGGAGCCCACCACCGAACACGAACCCACCTGATGCTTGTAGTTCGGCGTTGAACACGTCGACCTAAGGCTAAGCAAACATTGGTTCATCACTTCAACGGGCATAACGATCTCTCCGTCGTGCCATACCACGAGTGGGTGCTGCCGGCGTCAGACAGATCGCCCGCTGAAGGTCATTAGGCAAAATCACAGCAGCGTTGGGCGCTCATACCGCCGACGAGTCGACGTGGCTCAGACGTTCACCCATTCCGTTCGCGGAGTTGTCAAGCACGACTTCGTCACTGGCGGATCGGCGGCGAATGGCCCGATAGGCCATAACCACACCAAACCAGGTGCCGGCTACGAGGACGAGTCGCCCGAACAGCCGCGATCTGCGCTGCGATTGCCGCCGCTTGCGAACCGGCAGTTCGTCAACGAGGTCCCGGGCGTCATCGACGAAGCCTGCGATGCGTTTCGCAGTCGAGTCCGCCATGTCCTTCAAGTCGTGTGTCATTTTGAGTTCCTTTGATCGGATGGGGTGATACCCCAAACCGGCCCAACTCAAACGCCTCGACCCCAAGCGGCGGAGTTGAGGTGCTTCGGATGACACGTCGAGAAACGTGGCAGGCCGACAATGCCGCACTAGCCTTTCACCATGGGGACACGGCAGAGTCGCACAGCAGCCAAGGGAACGGTAGCGCCCGAGATTTCGCTCGGTACGGTGGACGCAGGCACGTGGCGGCTCAGCGATGCACGAGCCAAGGGTCCGGTTATCCTGGTGTTCCTCCGTGGTTTTTTTTGACCCTTCTGCCGCAAGCATCTCTCGCAGTTGCGAGACACGCATGACCGCATTGTCGCCACCGGTGCAACGCTCGTGGCGATTGCACCGCATTCAGTCGACGATGCCCGGTCGCATCTGAAAACCAATACCTACCCGTTCGCGATCCTGCCCGATCCCGACGGCACTGTGTTCAACGCGTACGACGTCACTAGTAGGCTGGCATCGCTCGGCCAGCAGCCCGCTGTATTCATCGTCGGTACCGACGGCTACGTGGTGTACGACGCGGTCGGCAGCCAGCAGTGGGATCTCGTCGGCCCCGACAAGATCATAAGCCTGCTGCGCTAGCTGGCCGGCGCTAACCGGATCCAGCGCCAGGTTGAGTCTCACCCTGGCGGCCTCGCCCGGGCCGTTACAGGTCTTTCACTAGTCGCAGGGCGTCGTAGATGGCTGCGTGGATGTTGCGGCTGGCGACCGCATCACCGATTCGGAACAACTGGTAGCGGCCATCAGCGTTTCGCACGAGTGTTTGGGGCCGACCTTCGGTGAGTGCAAGGTAGTCGACGGCTCCGAGATTCGACGATTGTGGTTTCATGGCGAAGTAGAGCTCCGCGTTCGCCGATGTGCCGTGGTCGGCAACCACAGCGTCGACGTGTCGGGTGGTGCGGTGGGGGCTGTGATCGGAACCAATTTCGACGCAAAGCCGTCCGCGTTCGGGGCGTACGGCGAGGACCCGTTGGTTGAGTGTGATGCGGGTGTCGGTCTCGTTGAAGGCCCTTGCGTAGGGGACGTGGTTCATCCCTCCAACCTCAATAGCGAGCGTTCGCTCCGGCGTGACGAGCTCGAGGGTGGCGCCGGAGCGGGCGATGATCTCGGCGGCCGACAGGGCCGAATGGGTGCCGTTGTCGTCGTAAAACAACACATCGCCGCGCGGTGTGATGTCGCCGCCGAGCACATCCCACGACGTCGCGACTGAAGCTCCATCCTCGACCACTATGCCTTCTTGGTCCGATGTTCGTGGCAGCCCGCCGGTGGCGATGATGACGACATCGGGACCAAGGTCGAGCACCGTGTCTGGCTCGGCGTAGGTGTCATAACGGATCTGCACACCCAGGCGCGCCAGTTCCGAGAGCCGCCAATCGACAATGCCAATCAGGTCGCGTCGGCGAGGGTTGCGTGTCGCAAGCGGGATCTGCCCTCCGGCCCACGGCATGGCTTCGAGCACGGTGATCTGGTGGCCGCGCTCGCCCGCGGCCCGGGCGGCCTCGAGCCCGGCCGGTCCGGCACCGACGATAACGATGCGCCGCTGCACACCGGCGGGTTCGATGACGTGGGGCATAGTGGCCTCGCGTGATGTCGCCGCGTTGTGAATGCAGAGCGCTTCGCCCGCCGCGTAGATTCGGTCGAGGCAATACGTTGCGCCGACGCATGGGCGGATCTCGGCTTCGCGTCCTTCGAGAATCTTGCGCACAAGGTGGGGGTCGGCGAGCTGGGCACGGGTCATACCGATGAGGTCGACCTTGCCGTCGGCGATGGCATGACGGGCCGTGGCGACATCGTCGATTTTGGCAGCGTGGAGCACGGCAAGGTTGGTGTGACGGCGGATCTCACCGGCAAAGTCGAGGTGGGGCGCGGAGCGCATGCCTTGGATCGGGATCAGGTCGACCAGGTCGGGGTCCTTCGCGATGTGGCCGCGATTGACGTTGACGAAATCGATCAGCCCGTCGGCCTCGAGACGCTTGAGGATTTCGAGGCCGGTCTCGGTGTCGATGCCGTCGGAGACCGTTTCGTCGAGCGCCGGGCGAATCCCGATAATGAACGTTGGCCCGACGCTCTGACGGATAGCTTTCAGCACCGCCCAACCGAACCGCAGGCGGTTCTCGAGTGATCCTCCCCACTCGTCGGTGCGGTGATTGGTGAGCGGTGACCAGAACTGGTCGAATAGGTGCCCGTTCGCTTCGATCTCGATACCGTCCATGCCGCCGGCCTGCATCCGCTGCGCTGCGTCGGCGTAATGGCCGACGATACGTTCGATGTCCCACTCCTCGGCTTCTTTCGGAATCGAGCGGTGCGCTGGCTCACGCAATGCCGACGGCGCCAGAACCGGTAGCCAGTCGTCCTGCGCCCACCCGGTGCGCCGACCAAGGTGCGTGAGCTGAATCATGCACGCTGCGCCGTGCTCGTGAACGCCGTCGGTCATCCGCCGGATCCACGGGATGATGTCGTCGTCATACGCGTGCAGGTTCCCGAATGCCGCCGGCGAATCAGGCGACACGACCGCTGACCCGGCGGTCATCGTCATTGCCACGCCACCTTTAGCCTTTTCGACATGGTAGAGGCGGTAACGATCGGTCGGCATGCCATTTTCGGAGTACGCCGGTTCATGCGCCGATGAAAATACCCGGTTGCGTAACTCAAGGTGGCGCAACTGGAACGGTTGCAGAAGCGGGTCGCTCGAGGCCCCGGTCATGCCAGGACGGCGTCGTCAGGGCGTGCTGTCGTCATACATGTAGTTAACAGCACCGGGTCGTGGCATGCCAGCGCGCCTCGGCACATTCAACCCATCGGGCGTACCCTCTATCCATGCACCAACTCTTTGATCTCACCGACAAGGTCGCCATTGTCACCGGGTCCGGCCGCGGACTCGGCAAGGCAATCGTCGCGGGCCTGGCCGAGCATGGGGCGACTGTGGTGGTGTGTTCGCGCACCCTGGCCGAGGCTGAATCGACTGCACACGAGATCATCGCCAACGGCGGCACTGCGATGGCCTTGCGTGTCGATACGGCCGACCGGGCAAGTTGTCAGCGGCTCATCGACGACACGGTCGCCGCCTACGGGCACCTTGATGTGCTGGTCAACAACGCTGGCATCGACATCATTGAGCCAGCCGAGGACGTAAGCGAGGAAGCATGGGATCAAGTCGTCACCATTAATCTCAAAGGCTACTTCAATTGCTCACAGTTCGCAGCCCGACAGATGCTGAAACAAGCCACCGGTGGTTCGATCTTAAACAACTCGTCTATCGCGGGTGAGGTTGGCATCAAGGGGCTCACGGCGTATGCCGCGGCCAAAGGTGGCGTGAATCAGATGACCAAGACCATGGCTGTCGAATGGGCGTCGAGGGGAGTTCGTGTTAATGCGTTCTCTCCCGGATACTTCGAGAACATCATGAGCGGCGCTACCGACGAACACTCGCGCCCGGAGAAGCGTTCCCAAGTGCTGCAATTCACGCCGATGGGTCGTCGCGGGCTGCCCGCCGAGCTGGTTGGCCCCGTCGTCTTTCTGGCCTCCGATGCGTCGAGCTACGTGACCGGGGCCATCTTGCTGGTCGACGGCGGCTACACCTCGGCCTGACTGTAAGAATCGTTACCTATGGACGCACGCATTCTCGACTACATGCAGGAGCACCGCTTCAAGAAAGTGCTGCTCTGCAACGACACCGATTCTGGCCTGCGCGCCGTGATCGCTATCCACTCCACCGCGCTTGGCCCGGCAACTGGCGGCCTGCGCATGTGGACCTACGCCAACGAGCGAGACGCAATCTTCGACGCCATGCGCCTGGCCCGCGGCATGACCTACAAGTACGCCGCGGCCGGTGTCGATCTTGGTGGCGGGAAGGCCGTCATCATTGGTGACCCGAAGACCGACAAAACCGAGGCGCTGATGCGGGCAATGGGCCGCTTCATCGACCAACTCGGTGGCGAGTACATCACCGGCGAAGATGTCGGAACAACGCTCGATGATATGGAAACGCTCTACAGCGAGACCGATCACGTGGTAACGCTTCCCGTTCATGCCGGCGGCGCTGGCGACATATCCCCGGCCACCGCGCTTAGCTCGGTGCTGGCCACGAAGGCGTGCGCGCTGCGGGTATGGGGCGACGACAGCCTGAAGGGGCGAACGGTTGCGTTGCAAGGCCTCGGGGTGTGCGGGTCCAAAGCGTTGAAGCTGTTGGTCGACGAAGGGGCCAAGGTAACGGTAACCGATGTCGATGCCGACAAGGTGAACGCGGCCGTAGCCGAATATGGCGTAGACGCCTGCGCCCCCGACGAAATCTACGACGTCGCGGCTGACATCTTCGCTCCGTACGCGTTGGGTGCAGTCATCAACGACGTCACTCTTGAACAGTTCAAGGTGAAGATCGTGGCTGGCTCGGCTAACAACATTCTCGCCGAAGACCGACACGGCGATGCCTTGCAGGCTCGGGGCATCGTCTACGCCGTCGACTACATCGCGAACTCAGGCGGCACCATTTTTGACACCGACCGATTCCGCAAGGGCGGCTTGCAGCCCGAACGAGCGTGGGCCAACGTCCGGCGGGTGTACGACCGCACGCTCGAGGTGTTCGCCATTGCCGACCGCGACGGCATTGCCTATTACAAGGCTGCCGATCGCATCGCCGAGGCCCGCATCGATGCTCTCAACAAGGTGCGTTTGCTCGACACGAACACCAAGTCGGTCCACCGTTCTTAGACCATGCCTGCCGCACCCATGAAGGCCACCCCACAGTTGATCGCCGAGGGTCGGGCCGCGGCACCGGTCTCCATTCCCGCTACAGCTTTTCTCCGGTCGAAGGGTGCGATATCCGAGGTGGCGTACAAGCAACGCTGCCGTGACGCGGGCGAGATCATGTACCACATGCATGTTGGACTTTCGACGTGGAAGGCGACCGAAGATGCCCTGCGCACGGTGCACGACGCGCTCGCGGCGCACGGCCACACCGTCGACCGTTTCGGGTTGGCGTTCGATCGAGCGATGGGGGTACCCGAAGCCGACCGGCATCTGACGATGAAGGAGACCGGGCCGCGCATTGCGGCCGACCAATGGCAACGCCTCAGTCAATCAGTGCCCATCCAACCCCACGTCGGCGACTACATGATCGGGCTCCCGGCCGGGTTTGAAAACACCCGGCGAGCCCTCGCTGCCGGGGTCACAACCATTGGAAATGTCAGCCAGTATTCGGCGTACGACCTCGTCGGCGGGTCCGACGAGATCGCCGTCACCGAAGCCACCGTGCAGTCGCTCGCCGCGCTGGCCGCGGTGCGGGACCGGGGCGGACTTGCCCATTCAAACCTGGAGGATGGCACCGGAACCCAGGCATCCCATTTCGGCTCGTACGTGGGCTGGGCGGCCATCGAACTCTACGTCGTCGAACAGTTGATGGGCGCTCGGCTGGCGCACTGCTACGGAAACACCATTCGAAACCCCGAGCATCGGGCGATCGTTCACTTCGCTCTCGACGACCTGCGCGGCCGAGACTCGATCGGCTCGATGGTGTACGGCAACACCGTCGACCAGCGACCAGGCGATCGTGCTCGAAACCTTGCGACCACCACGGCGCAACTGATGTGTGACATTGCGCTGCAGCTACGACGACCAACCGGTCATGCCATCAACCCGGTGCCACTTACGGAGGCCGAACGAATCCCGAGCGCCAGCGAAATTGTCGAGGTGCACCTGTTGGCGCGCGAGTTGGAACGTGAGGTCCGTAAGGCTCCGAACCTGTATGACTGGTACCGACTGGAAGCGCTCGGCGTCACCGTGGCCCAGTACGCGGTTACGTTTCGGGATCGGGCGTTCCACGTGTTCGCCAGCGACGGCGTCGACATCACCGACGCCGCCCAGGTGTTGTTGGCGATGCGGCGCAGTGTCATGGGCGAACTTGAAGAACGTGTCGATTTGGAAGCGCCGGACGACGTTGCCCAACTCGAGCCGTGGAAGGCGTCGCAGGTACGCGAACTTTCCGCCCGGCTAACAGGCGGGCAACGCTTGGACGGGAAAAGGGTTGTGCTGGCCGTGCTCGAAGTCCACGACCTGGTGCGAGACGCGCTGGCCAAAGCGTTGCCCCGTCACGGGGCCGAAGTCATTCTGCTCGGTTCCTCTACCTCGATCGATGGTGTCATGCGAGCTGCGGCCGACGAGGATGCCGATGCCATCGTGCTCGGCACGTACAACGGCAACGCCATCGATCTCGCTGAACGTCTCACCGCTGCCCGTCAGCATACAACATGGGGCGGCCGGATCTTTATGGGTGGCATCCTCAATCAAGACTCCGGAGGTGGACTACCCATCGATGCTCGTCCACGCCTTGAAGCCCTCGGCATCCACTGTGTCGAACGCGTCGAAGACCTAGTCGACCTCCTCGTCAGTCATACGACGGACGCGGTGAATCGATGAGCCAGTTTCGCACCGCCCTTGTTACCGGCGGGTCGCGCGGCATTGGCAAAGCCATCGTGTGCTCGCTTCGCGATCGGGGGCTCGACGTCCACGCTCTTGCATTAGACGACGACGATTTGCAGCATGTCGCGGCCAAGACCGGTGCTCATGCCCTCGGCCTCGACATCCGCGATGCCACTGCGCTCGCCATGGCGATTGGAGACAGCGCGTTCGATGTGGTCGTCAACAACGCCGGTGTGCTGCCCCGTTTGGAGCCGTTCGCAGACAACAGCATGGACGTCATCGACCTCATGATCGACGTCAATTTGCGTGCCGCCCTGCGCGTCACCAGGCTTGTCTTGCCCGGCATGATCGAACGGGATCACGGTCACATATTCTTCGTCGGATCAATCGCTGGCAAGCACCCAACACCTAATGTCGCCGCGTACTGCGCCACCAAGGCTGCACTGCACGCGTTTGCCGAAGGGTTGCGGTGCGATCTGCTCGGCTCGAATATACGGGTCACCGTTCTGATGCCGGGGCGGGTGCAAACCCGGTTGTACGACGGCATTTTTGGTGGCACCGAACAAGCCGCAGCGGCGCTGTATGACGACTTCGAGGCCGTGCAGCCCGCCGACATCGCGGCGGTCATCAATGCAGCGCTAGACCTGCCGGCGAATGTCGATCTCACGGCCATCGAGATTCTCCCCACCAAACAGATCTTTGGCGGTAGCAGCATGTCGCGAAACCGCCCCGGGGCTAGCCCGTAGCGTTCGACCCATGTGTTATCAGTTTCAGACGACACTGTGGAAGTGGAAGGGCGACTCGGCCTGGCACTTTGCCACTGTGCCCGACGACGTCTCCGACGAGATCGAAGCACTGACGGCCCACGAGCGTAGAGGTTTCGGATCGGTCCGCGTGCGGGTGCGCCGAGAACCGCCTAGCCATCGTGCTCGGTCGCCGACGCCAAGGAAAGTCGATGTTGGTCCGACAAATGGTCGAAGCGACTAACGGTTTCTACTTCGAGGCTGCGCAACAAATGAGCGCACAAAACCTCGCCGACTTGTCCATTGCGTGGGGCCGTTCTCATCGAAATGATGGACGAACGTTCCCGACGTGGAACGGCTTCGTCGATCACCTTTCCGCCTTGGCACCATCGGGTTCCCCGACTGTCGATAAGGCGCTGTATTGGGCGGTGCTCAATGCAATTGCCGAGGGTGCCGTGAGACGCAGCGAGATAGCGGCCCTTCTAGATCGTCCCGACTCGGCGCTACATGTGGTCATCGAGACGCTCGTCGCCGCCGCACTCATCGAGAAACGACCGGACCCGTTCAACAGGCGGGCAACCAACTTCGTGGCCACCGAGCCGATGCTCAGAACGGAACGAATCCTTATCGCTCCAGAGCGGGCTCGCATCGAGCGCGGGCGGTCGGCGGCGGTTTGGGATGACGCGCAACCGCGGCTCGCTCGACGGGTCTACGGGCCGCACCTCGAGTGGATGGCAGCCGAATGGTTGCTGTCTTTCGCGTCCGCGTCGACCGCCGGTGGCGAGATCCGCTCGGCCGGGCCAGCTGTTTTCAGCCGGCGCAATGTTCGTACACAACTTGATGTCGTTGCCGTTGCGCCTGACCACCATGACATAGATCGAATCTGTCTGGTCGGCGAGTGCAAGGCCGGAAACGACCCAATCGGACTCGACCAACTCAGTCGACTCGACCATGTTGTGGGCGGCCTTGGTGAACGGTCAGCCCCTGCTGTGAAACGTCTACTCGTCGCTCGCTCAGGATTCACCGCCGAGCTTCGCGGTGCGGCGCGAAGCCGTACCGACGTCGAACTTGCTGACATGAAACGGCTGTATCACGGAGACCGAGCGGTACGCTGGTTTCGCTGTAGTCAGGCCGACGCAACGGTGCCGTACATAGCGACGAGTTCGGCGCTGACCCGTCGAAGTTGGTCGATAAGTTCGGGGCAGTCGATTACGTTGATCCAGTTGCCGGACCCGCGATCATTCTCAACGATCATGGCGGCCCTTGACCATGAATGTCTCAGAGGCCATGGGTGCGGGGGTAGGCGCTTGGGTGCGCCGGAGTCCAGGCGAGTGGGAGGACCGACGGTTTCAGGATCTCGACCCGCAGCGGATGGCATGGCGTGGAATCGTCGCTGTGACTCGAGCCACAATCGCCGCCGGGGCAGGTGGAGAGCGCGCCGAGCAGATCGATCTCGGCGAAGAACTCGATGAAATCACCCGGCCGGACCGGGCTGGACTTCATGAAGTACTGGTGCGTGTCGAGCGTGAAGCCGGTACACATGAAAACGTTCATCACATCGTGCACGTACCGCTCGGCCTCGGTCACGCTCATTTCCCTCGCTGCCGCGAGCGCACGCGAGAGATTCGAGTGGCAGCACCAGTGATAGTCGGCTCCGTTGAGCATCCGGTTGGTGTACGGATCGCACCTCGTGCCGATTACGTCGTGGACGCCCGCGCCGTCGGCGTCGTAGCCGTACCAGTCGAGCGTGTCGTGCACGATGGTGGCCATCGGCCGCAGATACGGCATGCAGCTCCACAGTCGGTCCCCGGTGCCAACATGCGTGGCGTGCATCTGTCGCGTCTTGCCACTGAAGAACCGTTCGTCGAGGTCGTGCAGATTCCACAGATTGAGGTCACCCACCTGCGGTCCGTCCACACTGACGATGCGAAACAGATGCCCGGCTGGAACCTCGAAGGCTCGGGCATCTCGCGGGGGCACCGTGATCTCGGACACCTTGACAGCGCTCTCGCGAACCGCTTCGAACAACATCGGATCAACGACCGGCAGCTGATCAACCCGATAGCACACGAGCGGCGGCCGCGCCCGCCGCTGCGCGGCATCGACAGGTTCACGAGACGATGCAGACCACATCCCGCTCACCTTATCGGGGTCATGCGTCGCCAAGTAGAGTGCCTAGCGGTCGCGGGTTAGCTCCATGAAGGTGGTGCCGACGTCGAGCGGAATCGGGGCACCGGTGTCTCGGTCGAAGAAGTCGAACGTGCTGTACGGCGTGGCCCGTGACCACACAGCTGCCACCGCCCGGCCGTCGCGGTGAATGGTCGCCATGCCGGTGCCGAGCGTGATGGGGTCGGGCGATCGTTCATCGACCAACGACGGCACATAGCGGACCGCCATCTCCACCACATTGCTCGCTACTACCCGTGCGCCGGTCATCACCACATGGGGTTCGCCGTCCTGCCATCGTTCGTACACGCTGGCAGTTGGGTTCCAATTCCATTCGACCACTACGCCGTCCATCGCTACCGCGAATTCGTCATCCACACGAGATGAAGCCGGCGGATTCCACCGGGCATCTATGGCCCACAAAGCCCGGGCTGGCCCGGCCCGAAATGCCGATGGTGTGGCGAGCGCGCATGTGGGATCAAGCAGCAGATTGTGAGGCCCGGGCTTGTCGGTAGCGCGGCGGAAGCACGGCGAATGTTGCGCGCCGAAGTCGACGACTACACCCGAGTTCGCCGCGGCGGCTACCCATCGCGTCACTCCGTCGTTAGCGCCGGAGTACACGAACACGGGGCGGTTCATGGCAGCAAGAAGGTTGAGGTCACCGGTGCGTGCTGAACGAACGGGGCCAAGCTCGGCGGGCAGTTGGGAATGAAAGAGCGCCACGAACCGGCTGATTCCTTCGACGTTTACTTCGAACACCGCGTCGGCCGTGTTGAGCGCCCACTGGGGCCGAGCCCGCGCGTAGTTGTCGATCTTGACTGCCACAATCGGTCGGTCGGCGACGGCTTGAGCAACACGTCGACCCGTCAGCGCCGCAACACCGACAACGGCTGGCACGGTCGTGTACGCAGGCCATACCGGCACGCCATCGTCACCCGACGAGGTTGGGGTTTCGACTGCGGGGGCTTCGAACCGCGTGTCGACGCGCCGGTTGGCAAACGAGTTGATGCCCGCCCCAGCCACGCCGTTGACATCGACAATGATCGCGGCTGGCCGTAAGGTGAACAGGCATACATCGCCGTCGTTGTCGGCCTGAACAATCAGCCGGTTCGACGACGCCGACGAGATGGTGCCGTTGTAATTGAGATCAGATCGGGCAACGGCTCCGGAAGCGTCTAGCGGCAACCCGGCGTCGCAACCGTATGCAGTGACATACCCCGCGTCGACCACCCGGTCGACCGTGAGTTGCCCAATGACGGTCTTAGCGCCAACCGCCTCGGGCACATGCACGGTTAACACTGAGCCGCTGTTCAACCGAGGGGTCGCACGCCCTCGAGTGTCGGTTCGGCGATTTGCGAACGAGGCAATACCTACGTCGGACACGCCATTGATGTCGACGATGACCGCCGCTGGCCTCGCGGTGTACAGGCACACATCGCCATCGTTGTCGGCTTGCACAATCAGTCGGTTCGACGCTATCGACGACACCCGGCCGTTGAAGTTCAGATCCGACCTGGTCACGACGCCCGACGGGTCGCGCGGTAGGCCGTCGTCACACCCAAACGCAGTGACGTACCCAACGTCGGTCACGCGATCGACTGTCAGTTGACCCACAACCGTTCGTTTACCGACAGCCTCCGGCACGCTAACGCGCAGCACTCCCGCGGCTTCGAGGCGCGGCACCGCAGTTAGCCGAGTGTCGGTGCGCCGATTGGGGAACGAGGTGATGCCGGTATCGAACGTAACGGCGTTCAGGTCGATAATCATCGCGGCGGGCGCCGAGGTGAACAGACAGACGTCGCCGTCACTGTCGGCCTTTACGATCAACCGGTTTGATGCGACGCCAGCGACCCGGCCATCGACATTCAGATCCGAGCGAGTGATGTTGCCCGAGGTGCCGGTTGGTAAGCCGTCGTCGCAGCCATACGCGGTGACGTAACCGGCACCGAGTACCTGATCGACGGTGAGCTGACCAATCACCGTCTTGCCCCCGACCGCTTCGGGCACATGTACGCGCAGGACGCCCCTGGCGGCCACCCGTCCTGAACCCAGTGGCGTTGACCCTGCAGCCGACGTTCCCGGTAACGCAGCTAGGGCGGCGGCCGCGACCGCAAAGCCCAGAAAACGTACGTGCTTCGCCATGAGCTACTACACCGTAGTCGGCATTTCGACACAGGTGTGTTCGCCGAGGTACCAGTGATGCCAACGTACAGGTCAGGCACCTGCAAGGATTTGAGGCATGGCGTTCGATGGAAAAACGCGGCTAGCCGCACTGATCGGGCGACCCGTCGGCCATTCGATGTCGCCCGCTATCCATAACGCGGCCTTCGCCGCGCTCGGTCTCAACTGGGCCTATGTCGCCTTCGATGTTGCCCCCGAAAACCTTACTCAGGCCCTCGGGTCGGTGCGGGTGCTCGGCATCGGGGGCCTATCAGTCACCATGCCGCACAAGGCTGGTGTTGCGTCACTCGTCGACGATCCCTCACCGTCGGTGCAGGCCCTTGGCGCCTGCAACACCGTTGTTTCGTCAGCCGATGGTCGCTTGCGCGGCGAGAATACCGACGGCGACGGATTGATCGACTCGCTCGAGGCTGGCAACCAACCCGTGGCCGGTCGACGGGTAGTGATCTTCGGTGCCGGAGGTTCAGGACGATCGGTGGCCGAGGCGTTCGGCCGTAGGGGAGCGGCCGACGTGGCCATCGTCAACAGAACGCCTACCCCTGCCGTGACTGCGGCTGGTCTGGCGGGTAGCGTGGGCCGAGTCGGGACCGTTGGCGACGTGTCGGCCGCCGACATTATCGTCAACTCCACCTCGCTCGGCATGGGTGATTCCGGCAGCGTGCCGTTCGACGTTTCGCTGCTGCAACCGCACCACGTCGTCGTCGATGCGGTGTATCAGCCGCTCGTCACACCACTACTGGCCGCGGCTGCCACCACGGGTTGCCGAACCTTCGATGGCCTCGGCATGCTGGTCTACCAAGCGGCGCGCCAGTTCACGCTGTGGACCGGGCACGATGCGCCGATCGACGTGATGCTTGCCGCCGTGCGCCGTTCGCTGGGCTGACGCGCGGGACCGGGCGGTCGTGACCCAGTTACGCACGGGAGTACCACAGCAATCAGTGGCACGCGAGGTCGGCAGGCTTGAACGTGCTGGTGTCGTTGTCACCACTACGGTCGGGTCGGCAAAGACGATTGGAATCATCCCCATGCTTGACGTCGCATTCCGTGATCGCTCGGACGTGTTCGAAGTGTTTGTCTTTGGATCATGGGCGAGCCGATTCCACGGGGAGGCTGGCGAACCGCCCAACGACGTTGATGTTGCCGTGGTATCGCCGACGCTCACGCGTTTCGATTTGGCTGCCGATCGTCTTGATCTCGAAGCGCGATCCGGTCTGGCCGTGAACCTCTTCGTGCTTGAACCCTGGAACGACCGGCTGGACGAATTGCGCAGCGGATCTGTTCCTGTCTTCGCCCGGGTAGCGGCATGAGGCCGGGGCGACCGATGGGTCTAGCAGTGTCTCGCGGCAGGTCGGTTGCTAGTTCAACAGAATCGGCTGCAGATCGAGCAGTTCGGCCCAGTCAAATGACGTCTGGTCGGCCGTAACGAAGTGGTCGCAGCCTGATCTCCTGGCGGATGCGAGATGCAACGCTGGGATGGCCGGTGCGCCCAGCCACGCCAGTTCGCTGGCTTCGCTGCGAAGATCATCAGACCACGTCATCATTGCCAGGCTGTTCAGCGCAAACACCCAGGCGACCCGATTCATCGAGCGGCCAAGAGCGGCCGGAACCTCGATCTCGACGAAATTGTGCGAACAGGCGGCGTCGAATGACTTCCAAATCCTTGCTCCGGTCGCGCCACCGATGCCCGGCGACAAAATCGAGCAGAGTGCCGACCCATCGAGGTAGCCGATTGTCACGTGGCCGACACGACCCACGATGCCAGACTCATCGCCCTGACCTCTTCAGGATCGGCGTGCTTGACCGGCGGGCGGATGAGACCCTCGGCGACCAGCTGCTCATATCGGCTCGCTCGACCCACCGGAATCATCCGACAAAGAGGGATTCCGGCTTCGGTAATGGTCACCTCTTCGCCACCTCGCACGTGGTCGAGTGCAGCAGCAGGGGTACGTCGAAGCTCGGTAAGAGAGATGTGCATGTTCAAACTGTACCATGCATGCATACTCGCGTCTTGGTGCATGGTCCGATGATGCGCACCCGAGGCGCCCACGCTCGGTATCCTTGACGTATGCCGGTATACTACGAGTATGCCTCCTACGACTGTGAAAGTCTCGACCGATACCCGCGATGGCCTTCGTGCGTTTGGTGGAGCCACCATCGAGGAGACCATCAACGACGCACTTTGATGCGTTGGAGGCCGCCCAGTTCTGGCAGCAAGCCGAGGCGCATGCGGCATGGCGGCTTTCACTTCCGAGCGAGCGGAAGGCCGAAATCGACAAGCGGGAACGTGCGTTGGATGGCATTTCGGGCCGTCTTCGAGGCTCGGGCGCTGCGCCGAATGATCGTCGCGGCGCGCCAGTTGCTGTAGACGCCGCCTGACAGACTCCACTGGTGACCACGACCCCCAATTCCTCTCTTAGCGATCACGCGTGCGACAGCCGCGTTGTTGAGGGTCACGGTCCTGAGTGGCCGTCGTGTTTGTGCACTGCGCTCATTGCGGTTGCTGCCCTCGATGACGCTCGTGCGTCGGCCATGCGACCGACCCGGTGCGGCTTGCGTCGCAACCGACCGCCGTCAGCTCTGAGAGCGACAAAGCTGTCTCGGCAGTGGCCGCCTTGGCCTCGACCCACGGCCCTCGACGTTTGGGATACCGAGACGGCGGAGCCGAGTTGGTTGTGTACATCGCTCGGCGAATCATCACGATGGAACCCGGACTGCCCGAGGCAAATGCGGTTGCGGTCCACGGCGATCGCATCGTGGCCGTGGGTCACATGGAGTCGATGCAACCGTGGTTGCGGGCGTTCCCGCATCGAATCGACGACCGCTTCATCAACCATGTGATGATGCCGGGGTTCGTGGAACCTCATGTGCATCCGTTTCTCGGCGCTGTGTTGTTGACCTTCGAGGTGGCGGCCGCCGAGGAATGGGATCTCATCGACCGGGTGGCACCCGCCGTCCCCGACGCGGCGGCGTATCGAACGCGGTTGGCCGAGTTGGTTACTGCCCACACCGACCCTGCCGCACCGTTGGTGGTGTGGGGATTCCTGCCGTTCGTACACGGTGAGTTCACCCGAGACGAGCTAGATGCCATTGCGCCCGACGTGGCGTTGTTCGTCATTCACCGGTCGTTTCATGCCATCAATACCAATAGCCGTGGCCTTGATCACATGGCGCTCACCGATCAGGCCGTAGCAGCCCATGACCCCCACCATGTCGATATCGAGGCCGGGTTATTCATCGAACTCGGTATTGGTCTCGTGCTCGCCGGGTTGGGCAAAGCCGTCAACGGTGCCGAGAAGCTCGGGCGGGGATTGGGGTTGTTTCGCGATCTGTGTCACCGAGGAGGGGTCACCACGGCCATCGACGCGTTGGCGGGTGGCGTGGCCGGAATCGTGAGTGAATGGGTGCTCGCGCATCAACACCTTGATAGCGACGACGTGCCGTTCCGCACGTTGTTTGTCGCTCCGCCCAAGTTGTGGCGCCGCAAGTATGGCAACGACACATTCAGTGTGCTCGACGGGCTAGTGCTACACGGTGGCACGCGCAGGTTGCAGTGGCTGCCAGCTGTCAAAGCACTTGCCGATGGTGCCTTCATCAGCCAACTCATGCACTTGTCACCGCCGGGATACATCGACGGCCACGGTGGCCAATGGATGCAGCAACCAGCCGAACTTTTCGATGAGATGTTTGAGTATTGGAGGGCGGGTTGGGGACTGCATATCCATGTGAATGGCGACGTTGGGTTGGACGCAGTTTTGGATGTGTTCGAGCGCTACCAGCGTGAATACCCTATGCCCGATCCGCGATTCGTCTTGCACCATCTGGGAATCAGCCGTGAGGATCAGATCCGTCGAATGGCAGCGTTGCGGGCGTCGGCGTCCACTAACGGCTACTACCTTCGCTACTTCGGTGACGTGTGGGCCGAGCAGGGGATAGGGCCCGAACGTGCCGACCAGATGACCCGTCACGGTTCACTCGCACGCCATTCGGTCAGTATCTCGATGCATTGCGATTTGCCGATGGCACCCATTCGCCCGTTGCTTGCAGTCGCTACAGCTGTCACACGCCAAACCGCGGCGGGGACCGTTCGGGGACCGGCTCAGGCGATTGACATCGACGCGGCGTTGCGGGCAATCACCATCGAACCGGCCTGGCAGTATCGCCTCGACCACGAGATTGGCAGCATCGCTGTTGGCAAGAAGGCCGACTTCGTCGTGCTGGCCGCCGACCCCTACGACGTTGATCCGTCGGCTATCGGTGACATTGCTGTACTCGCCACTGTCTTTGAAGGCGAACCATACGAAGTGGTCCGGTGAGGCTCAGCCTGCGGACTTTGGTCATCCGGCGGGTGAGTCGAGGTAGGCCTCGATGACGAGGTCGGCAAGGGTGGAGTCGAAGTCGGCGACGGATCGCAGGTTGGCAACGTGGTGATAGCGGCCGTTGTACTCGATGAGCTTGCGAGTAATTGTTCGATGGGTGGCCCGGTGGCGTAGCCCGAACGACAACGCAACCCACTGTTGCATCGGGCGCAGTTGAGCAAAGGTCTGGGCGCGTTTGAGAAAGATCCCGACCGACACGGGTTCAACGGTGATTGACCCGACGTCGCGCAGTGTTGCCATAACCGTTTCGAACATTGGCCGTTCAAGTGGCGGGCCAGTAGAGAAGTAGTCGTCGAGAGTCATCGCTGGCGCGCACTTGTGCGATTGACCCTGGCGTCGAAATTGTCGCAAACAGTCCGGGCAAACCCATGCAGGCACCCCGCCAGTTTCTCATGTCGGCAGCCGGTGAGACGTGCGATGATGGAACGTATGGACACTACCGAATTCGAGACATCACTCACTGCCGATGGCTATGTCGCGGTACATCGCGAAATGGCGGCCGACGCGGTAGTTACCGACCACAGTCACAACTGGCATGTGCGGGCGTTAGTGACGGCGGGCCAGATCACATTGACCGTCGACACGGTCGCAACTACATACTCGGCAGGTGACATCTTCACGATGGCAGCCGGCTGTGTGCATCACGAACAAGTCGGGGACCTCGGGGTCCAGTTCTTGGCTGGACGTCTCGACCCGACGTCGTAGCTCAGGTAGTGGCGGTTGTTCGCCCTGTCCCGAGTGACAGCGGTTTTTCGGCCCTGGTGAAACGAAGGTTGAGCTTAAGCGTTCCGAGCATGATTCCGGGTTGGTGTAGCCAGTCGTTGCCATCGCTGTACTCGATCGACTCGAGCCGATCGAGTAGTACACCCCACGCGATCTGCTGCTCGACGCGTGACAGGTTCGCCCCTGGACAGACCCGTGGGCCGGTAGAGAACGCGACGTGGCGGGTGACGCCTTCTCGGTTGAGGTCGAGATCGAATGGGCAGGCAAACTCTTCCGGGTCGACGTTGGCCGCACCGAACCGTAGGTGCAACAGCGACCCGGCCGGCACATCGACGCCCTGGAAGACTTCGTCGCGGGTCGTGACGCGGGTCGACAGCCCGTGTGTGGGCGACCGCATCCGCATTGCTTCTTCGGTGAATGTGCGCACCTTGGCTCGGTCGTGGCGCAAATCTTCGAACATGCCGGGGCGCTCGCACAGCAGTTGGGCCTGCTCCTCAAGCGCGTACTGCGTGGTTTCGAGGCCGCCGATAATCATGGCGTGGACAATCCCGGCGATCTCCAGATCGGTGAGCTTACGGTCGAGTGCCTCGTAGCGAACGTCGCACAGGAAGCTGACCATGTCGTCTTGGGGGTCTAACCGCTTGGCCCGTACGTGTTCGTAGATGTAGTCCTGGAACCCCTCGAGGCGAGCAAGCATGTCCCGGGTCTGTTCCGGGGTGAGCTCGTGCTTGAGACCGCTGCCGTGCACGAACGCTGTGACGACGGCATCGCCCCACTTGGCGAGCTGCGGGATGTCGGCGATAGGGAACCCGAGAACGCTGGCCATGACGCGCTGGGGCAATGGCCGTGCGAACCGGCTGATGAACTCGACCTCGCCGTTCCCGATCCACTCATCGACCAAATCGTTCGCGTGTTTGGTGATCATGGCCCGATGACGCAAAGCGCCAGTACCCACCCACGGGTCGGTGAGTTCCTTGCGATGGCGGATGTAGAGCTCTTGCGTGGGGCGCAGTGTCACCATCGCTGCCGTCATCAAGTTGCGGTACGTGGCGTACGTCTCGTCGGCCGACAAGCCGTCATCGGCATAGGCCCCGACCCGCGCCTGTGTGAGGCTTAAGTACCGCACCGGGTCCTTGACGACGCGTGTGACGTCGGCGTGCTTGGTGAGCACGTACGCATCGGTGCCTGGTTTCACGCCGCCGCCTTCGATGCGCAGGACCGGGGCGTCGCGGTGCAGGATCTCGTACGCCTCGTACCAGTGCTCCTGCGCGCCAACACCGAACAGGTCGACACCGTCTAGGTCGACGGGACATGCCATTGGGCTGAGTTCGTGATTGATATGCCTCGGATACGACGTCATCTGCGTGAATTCCCCTATCGAGAGCTGCCGGTGTGCCTCGGATCAGGCTTAGCAGGTGTGGCGTTCGGACGAGTACATGAACGAGTTTTCTCTAAGAGGGGAATAGGCCTGGTCGCGTGTGGGGATTGATCCGAAAAACAGCCCTCCTAAAGCCTAAAAGGTGCCTTTGATATCAGGGTCGGCGTGGAATTTGCCTTGGCGGTGGCGCAGTGCCGTCTTCCACTCCCAACACGATTCTCCACCCTCATGGGGCCCCTGGCCATGACGGTCTCAAAGTCGAAAAGCGCACGGTGTGCGATACTGCGAGCGGAAGCGCCGGCAGCCCGGGTTTGTTGTTGAGCGGTAGGACCTGATGTTTGTGGGCTTCGGTCCACCAAAGTGCCTGAAGTTCGGCGAGTTTGTCGGGATGCTCACGAGCGACGTCGTGGCATTCCGATAAGTCGTTTGCTACTTTGTTCAACTCCCAAATGTCGTCGTCGAAGGATCGGGTGGCGTCGCTGCCGTCGTACGCCATGCGCTCGGGCAAGTAGCAAACGCCGCCTTGGTGGTGTCGCGTTTGAAGCGCTTGAGCGGCGTATTGCCGGCCCACGCCCAGCCCCAGGGGTAGTGGTTGTTGGCGTGAGGTGTGGCTTTAGCCGGCGGTGGCGGGAGCGACGAACTGCGCGTCGAGAACGAGTTTGACGTCGTCACTTACCATTGGCACGCCGTAGCTGATGTTGTAGCCACTTCGGCTGATGGTCGCGGCGGCGGCGAAGCCGTAATGCGTAGACTGATCCATCGGGAAGACATTCGAACCGTTGAAGCTCACCTGCAGCGTCACCGGCAGGGTTACGCCCTTAATCGTCAGATCGCCGGTGAGTTCGTACGCCGAACCCGACTCGCTAATCGACGTCGAGCGGTACGTCATGTCGGGATGGGTAGCTGTATCGAAGAAATCGGCACCATGAAGGTGATTGTCACGCATCGTGTTTCCGCTGTTCACCGAAGTCATCACGGCATCGATTGTGACCGACGTGTCAGCGAGTGTCTCGCCGACCGTCAGGCTGCCGCTGAACGAGTCGAACGTGCCGCGGATCACTGAGATGCCGAGGTGCGTGACCGAGAAACCGAGCTGGGAGTGGACCGTGTCTATGTCGTAGGTGCCGGAGGGGATCGGAAGGCTCATGGTGTAAGTGTACGCCGTAGTTGCCTCGCCATCACCCGTAACCATCAAGTATCGCGCGTGGGCGAGCGTGTGTTCGGTAGGTTTGGGGTGTGCCGGTCTGGTCGTGTCGTGTTGCGTGAGCGATGTTATGTCGCCGGACGTGGCCGGTTGGAGTCATGGCGATCTGGTGGCGTTCTTGGTCAAGTTGTCGGAGCGGTTCAATATCGTTGAGGGGGAAAACGCTGAACTACGGGCCGAGATCGCGGCGTTGAAATCGAAGGCGTCGACGGGGTGCGTGCCACGGTCGTGTATCTCCTCGGTCGTCAACATGTCCCGATCGAACGGTGCCGTGAAGCAATGCGTGACGTGGAGCGCACCACCCAACCCGGACACCACTACCCATTACTCGGCTAGTGGCCGGGGCCTGTGGTGGAGTTGGGCACAGATGGCCACTCATCCGAACTATCACTTTCACAGGCTCTTAACTGTCGCTTTCACAGGGTAAACGCAGCCGGTCAGATTTGATTAGCCTTGAACGGGTGCTCGACGATCCCAAGACCGACCGTCTCGTCGCGCTACGTCAGATCGGGTTGGCGGGTCTGGCCGAGTTCCTCGCCTCCGTTCCCGTCATTGCCGATGTGCTCGCTGGTGTTGGCCCGCTCGCCAAGATCGATGAGTACGGGTATCCACGTCGGGACCACAAGCGCACATTCAGTCATCTGCGAGACGTTGCTGGGTACGTCGCTGGACGGATGGGCATCGACCTCGCCATCTTGCACATCAGCCGGGTTTCGTCGCAGCTGCTTGTCACCATCAGTTGGCTCGGTGGGACCACGACGGCGGATCGACTCGCCCGGTTTGCGCCCGGGCTCTCATCGTCGCAGCTCTTCGAGGCGCTCGATCAGCTTGAACGACACCTCCTGATAGCGCGGCCCACGCGAACCGACGTGTCCCTGCGGCCGGGAGTGATTGGCCATATCCACGTGCCCGGCCATGCCCGTGCGCACAGCCTCAGCTGGATGTCCAAAGCCGACGTTGGTCGCCAATTGGTGGCACTCGGGCTCCCCGAGGGCGTCAACCGCAAAGACGCGCGTGACCAAGCGCTACTCGATGGGTTATCGAACCCCGAGGTGATCGCACGCGTGCTCTCGGCGCTGCCACCCCCAGCGCGTGCAATGTTTCACGAGATGCTTGCGTACGAAGAAGTCCACATTCAACAGGTCGGGCTTCCCATCGTCTCGTCTAGCTATCTGCGCCCGAACACCGCGTTCGGCCAATTGTTCGCCACCGGCCTCGTGGGGGTCGACGCAAGCCGCGATCGCTGCTGGGTATGGCTCGACGTCCGCGTTGGCCTCACAGGTTCCATCTTCTACACGTGGGATGCACCCCCACCTTCCGCCACCGTGGCCATCGATCCCGACCAGGGCGGTCTGGCACCGTCGGTGCGAACGCTCGACAAGTTGGTAGCCAGTATTCGCGCCAAGCCCCCTGCTGCGTTGAAGTCGGGTGGTATGGGCGTCGCCGTTATGCGCTCGCTAGCAAAACAGGCTGGGGTCACGGTGGGCGAGGTCGGTCTACTCATTACCCTGGCCAACGAGATGAGACTGGTCGAATCGGTCGTCGTTCGCACCAATGGGCGTGGCCGAAATCAAACCGTTGACCAAGCATGGACTACAACCGCTGTCTGGGACGCATACGCTGCCCTTGACGCCGTGAGCCGGTGGCGGCTGCTCGTGCAGGCGTGGAGCGACTCGTCGTTTCTGCTGCCGGGCGAGGCCTTACCCGACAGGTTCGATCAGCCCGACATCTCCGCACGCGGGGTAGTTCAACGTCGGGCGTTCGTCGGGTACCTAGCTGCGCTCCCGCCCGGTTCGGGCATCGCCGAGACCGACATTGCGACGCTGCTCTACCGCACCAGTGCCGCGTTCCGAAGTAGCGACGTGGTGTCGATAGTGGCGGCTGCCCGATTCCTTAGCGTCGTACCACCGTCCGGTGCTGTGGGTGTCACTTCGGCAGCGCGGGCAGCGCTGCTTGGGCAGAGCGGCACCGATGATGGCGACGAGGAATCCACCTTTGTCGTCCAAGCCGATCACACCGTGGTGGTTCCGCCCAACCTTGACCCGGTTATCGAGGCACGACTCGACGTCTTGGCCGACCTTGAATCAAGTGGAAGCGCCCGGCTGTACCGGATCACGGCAAGCTCGGTGGTGAAAGCTCTCGACACTGGCCTGAGCGCAGCCGACATCACAGAATTCCTCACCCGGCATTCCGCCGTGAAGGTGGCATCGAACGTCCTTCGTACCATCACCGATGCGGCCAACCAGCACGGTGTTCTACGGGTCGGTGGCGCGTCGTCGTGGGTTGTCAGCGACGATCCGGTTGCGCTTGCCGCGGCCCTTTCCGTGAAGGTTGCTCAACTCATGAGGGTGAATGCCACAACCGCCGTGTCGTCATTGAGCGAGGCCGACCTGGTAGCGGCGCTCCGAGCCAAAAAGCTTTCGCCCGTAAGCGACGCCGAGCTATTGCGTCGGCTGCAGTCTGAAGCTGCGGTCGAGTACGCAACGACGACTCACGCCACGCTCGTACTTCGTCCGGCGATCCTTGGATCCACCGAAGAACGCATCGCTCTCGCCGCGCACCTTGTCGATGCGCCCATCCCGCCTCCACCTGCGCCTAAGGCAATCAGCCACGCGCGGGAACGCTTCGACGCCATGCAGGCCGCTCGCGCCGCATTCCTTGCCCAGAACCAGGCCCTGTTCGATGAGTGAGGCGCAATGAGTGACCCATCGAATCCGTTGATTGTGCAATCCGACCTGTCGGTCCTGCTAGAGATTGCCAGCCCCCGCTCGGGCGAGGCCCGTTCGGTGCTGGCCCGGTTCGCCGAGTTGGAAAAGGCACCCGAGCACATCCACACCTACCGCATATCGCCGCTGTCGCTTTGGAACGCCGCGTCGGCCGGTCTGAGCGCCGGTGAGGTGGCTGCAGCCATCTCCGACCTGGCGAAGTATCCAGTGCCGGGGTCGGTGCTAACCGAAATACACGACCAGATGAGCCGCTACGGCCGATTGTCCATCGTGCGTGACTTCGATTCGGGAGGTCTTGCGCTTACCACGGCCGAGCCGGCGCTTCTCGAAGAAGTACGGCGCGACAAGGCTGTCGGCGCGCTGCTCGGCGACCGGCTCGACGGCAACCGGTTCGCGGTTCGCCTCGGCGACCGCGGCCCGCTCAAGCAGGCGCTCGTAAAGTTGGGCTGGCCGGCATCCGACGAGGCCGGCTACGTCGAAGGCACCGCGTTCACTGTCGAAATGTCGTGCGAGCTACGCGGCTATCAGGGCGACGCCGTGGCGTCGTGGTGGGCGGGCGGCGCTGTCGGCGGCGGCAACGGGGTGCTGGTGCTGCCATGCGGTGCGGGCAAGACCGTCATTGGAATAGCGGCCATGGCGCAATGCGGCGTACATACCCTCGTCGTTGCCACCAATGTCACCGCTGTTCGCCAGTGGATTCGTGAACTGCTCGACAAGACAACACTCACAGCCAACATGGTGGGGGAGTATTCGGGCGACCACAAGGAAATTCGTCCCATCACCGTGGCCACCTATCAGGTGCTTACGTGGGCCAAGCCTGGTCACGAGGAGTCCGACTTGTTCGTACGCCACCCCCATCTCTCCCTGTTCGATCAGCAGCAATGGGGTCTGGTTATCTACGACGAGGTGCACCTACTTCCAGCGCCCGTCTTCCGAGCAACGGCACATATCCAGGCGGTGCGACGTCTTGGGCTTACGGCCACGTTGGTTCGCGAGGACGGCCGGGAGTCCGATGTGTTTTCACTCATCGGCCCCAAGCGTTACGACGCGCCGTGGAAGGAACTTGAATCGCAGGGCTGGATTGCGCCCGCTATCTGTACCGAAGTTCGGGTGGGGCTCACCGAGGAACAGCGCATGGAATACGCGGTTGCCGAACCGGCGCAGCGTTACCGCCTTGCCGCTACGGCCCGCAACAAGATCCCCATTCTCGAACGATTACTGGAACGTCATCGCGACGACCGGGTGCTTGTCATCGGCCAGTACATCGATCAGCTGAAACTGGTGGCGGGCAGGCTCAACGCACCGCTCATCACCGGGCAAACAGCGAACAGCGTTCGCGATGAACGCTTCGAAGCATTCCGCAACGGCACAACCCCGGTGCTCGTCGTGAGCAAAGTTGCAAACTTCTCCATCGACATCCCGGAGGCGAACGTGGCAGTACAGCTCTCGGGCACATTCGGCAGTCGCCAAGAAGAAGCGCAACGTCTCGGACGTCTGTTGCGGCCAAAGGCCGATGGTGGACAGGCATTCTTCTACAGCATCGTCACCCGCGAAACCGTCGACCAATCCTTCGCCGCCAACCGCCAGCGGTTCCTCACCGAGCAGGGCTACGCCTACGACATCATCGACGCCGAGGATCTCTACCTTGACTAAATAGGTTGTCCAAACTCTGCGACTATCGGCGCAGGTAGATCAGCCCCTGACGGTCGACCAACTGCGCAGAAGCCAAGGCGGCCAGCATGCGCCGAACAGCTTGCGGCGAGATTCCAAGGGCCGCGGCCAGGTCAGCTGAAGTGCGTTGCCCGGAGTCGAGAAGAGCAAGGACGCGAGCTTGGGCCGGGGTGCCAGCAATCGAGGTCGCGCCACGACTGCCGGATTGAGGCGGGCGACGGTGGACAATTGCCGTACATCGTATTCCCTGATCCTGGAACTCAGGTTCGCGAAGACCGGCCTCATCTAGCGCAGTTCGGACACGCGGAATTCCGCTTGCCATCGCTTCGATCACGGTGCGGTCACGCAGTCGAATGTATTGGCTGATCCGCACTAACGTCAGGTTTCGGGCCGACATCAGCTGGTCGATGCCAAGCCGCTGGGATGTGCGGTGTGTTGCCGACGGTGCCATCAGCGTTATCGAAGCTGGGCTGCCCGCGATTGACGATGAACCGATCTCCAGTTCGGAGAGCCGAAAGTCGCCGTCCCCGAACCGAAGGTACGCTGCCCCCGTCGCGCGCATCCGACACCGCTTGTGAGGCTGCGCTGGTTCGCGAAGGCCGACAAGGTGGGCGCGATAGAGTGAGGCAGTCCGCCCTTCGACGATTTGACCTCGATCTCGGGGAGGCCGCTCCCGAACCGCCGCATCCTGTCAATCAGATGATTGAGCGACTCTCGATCCGCGAATGGAAGCCATATCGCAACTTTCTTCTGTTTCGTCGGTTTCGGATTTGTTTCCTTGTAGTTTCCTTGACTGGTTGAATACGCCTACAACATCGTCGACGCCGAAGCTCTCGATCTTGACTAAGTGCATTGACCAACCTTCGGTCCGAGCGTTATGATCGGAGGGTGAGCACCCGAACGGTCAATGTTCTCGAAGCGAAAACTCAGCTTTCTCGGCTGCTCGATTTCGCTCTGGCGGGTGACGATGTTGTGATCGCCCGTGCAGGTAAACCCGTCGCTCGTCTCGTGCCGGTGCAAGAAGGCACCGAGCGGATGTTAGGCACAACGAAATGGCCCGATATCGGAGATGCACTGCTCGAACCACTCGACGACGATGAACTCGACAGCTGGGAATGACCACCAAGTTCCTACTCGACACTCATGCCTTCATCTGGGCGTCGAGCAACCCAGTCCGGTTGTCTGAGGACACGCGCAAGCTGCTCGCTCAGAGAAGCAATGTGGTACTTGTGTCGGCGGCGTCGGCTTGGGAAGTTGCGACTAAAACGCGTCTAGGAAAGCTCGATGGCGGACAAACAATTCTTGATGAATGGGAACAGGCAGTTCGTTCCCTTGTCGCCACAGAGCTGCCCGTTTTGAGGACGCATGCAATTGCCGCCGGGGGATTCGACGTCGAGCATCGCGATCGGTTTGATCGAATGTTGGCCGCTCAAGCCCTGATCGAGAAGGCTGTTCTTGTGACAGTCGACCCCGCCTTCAAACTCTTCCCAGTGACAACTATTCGATAGCCCGCACCGCCTGGGTCCCGAGATCCGCGGTGGCTATCACGCCAAGGTCGACAAGGATCTGGCGGGCTGCTGCTGGCCCGTCGACACGGTGAGCTTGGAGTCCTACAGAACGGGCGCTTACGACATTGATCTCGTTGTCATCGAAGAACACCACATCCGGCGCGGGCACCTCGAGCAGGGAGACCACGCGCTCGAAGATTGCGGGGTCGGGCTTGGCCAGGCCCAATTGATATGACGGAAAATGTCGATCGAACATGGTGGCGAGGTCGGTCATCAGCGGGCCATGCCAATGGATCGGGTTGGTGTTCGACAGCGTGGCCGTCGGCACGTTGATACTGCTGACCAGTTCTCTCGCTCCTGGCATCAGACCTGACGGCCAGTGCGTGAACTCGGTGATGAATTCGTCCGGGGAGATCGACAAGCGAAACTCGGCTACGAAGGCCACAGCGAATTCGTCGGCATCGATGTCACCCCGTTCGAACCCGGCGTGGGTTCCGGCACCTAACCAGCGCGGCCAGAAACTCGTCGGGTCGATGTTGTGGCGAAGCAGGAACCGTTCAAGCCCCGAGAGGTCGACAATCACGCCACCAAGATCAAACACGACGACATCAACAGACACAACCGACAACGGTACCTTGCCTCATAGGTTGACTGCTTCGGCGGCCGACGAGGGGAGACAACCATGGGAACGGGTGAGCCACTACTGAGCGCCTCGATTATCGTTCGCGACGAAGCCGACTTTCTGCGGTCGTGTCTCGCTTCGATCACCGAGGTCTGTGACGAGATAGTCGTCGTCGATACCGGCAGCGTCGATGAATCAGTGGAAGTCGCGCGCGAGTTCGGGGCTGTCACCGACGTTCGGCCGTGGGATGGAGACTTTGCGGCGGCCAGAAACCGAGCGCTCGACATGTGTACCGGTGAGTGGATCTTGTATATCGATGCCGATGAACAACTCGAAATGGCGAACGTTCAAGCGGCCCGAGCCGAACTGCGCGCCCGCACCGACGCGGTAGCGCTTCGATTGTGGTTTCGATCCCGGCCCATCTTTTCGCCCTACCGTGAATTTCGACTGTGGCGTCATCGTGCCGACGTCCGCTTCCACGGCCGTATTCACGAGACCATGGTGCCGGACTTGCGCCGCATTAGCGACGGTGAGGGACTGGTGATTGGGACCACCGATGCTTTTCGGCTTACGCACTACGGCTACGAAGGTGACCAAACCCGTAAGCACCGCCGCAACCTGCCGATGCTGGAACAGCGCGTCGTAGAGTTTCCCGAGCGCTGCTACCTGTGGAATCACCTTGGCAACGTCAAGCTCGGCCTTGGTGATGCTGAAGGTGCTCGGGCCGCGTGGAGTTCGGGTATCTCGCTGATGCGAACTCGCGGACTAGCAGATCGCACCGATGTGCTGTGCTACGCCGGGCTTGGGCTGCATCTCATCGACCTGGGGATCGACGTCCGTGACCTTGTCACCGAAGCTCGCACACTCGCTCCGTGGTATCGAACCATCCATTGGGTTGCGGCCGTCAACCATCGACGACAACGTCGCTACAGCGAGGCGATCCCCGAGTTGCAGGCGCTCATCGACATCGGGATCGATGTGATTGACGACGCGCTTGCCTACAACAACGACATGTTCACGCACTGGGCGTGGGATGCATTGGCCGACTGTCGCGCGTCGCTCAAGCGACAAGCCGTAGACGTGTCCGCCTGAACCCACGCCTGCCTGAGATGGCAGACTCCGACGAATGGAATTCGACCTTGCCCAGACCGACGCCCTATTGTCCACCACGCGGGCTGTCCGCAAGCGCCTCGACTTCGATCGCCCGGTACCCGACGATGTACTCCTCGACTGCCTGCGCCTTGCTGTGCAGGCGCCAACCGGCTCCAACCGCCAGGGCTGGCGTTGGATGGTCATTCGAGATCAAGCCAAGAAGGACGCGCTGGCCGAGCTGTACAACCGCGCCGGCGGGGCATACCTGAAAGCTGCCGCGGTCGACGTTGATGCGGCCAGTCAAACCGGGCGTGTCATGGACTCGGCCACGTTCCTCGCCGAGAACTTGGCGCAGGTTCCGGTCATGGTGATTCCAATCATCATCGGCAAAGCCACAACCCCGAACGAGGCGGCCGGGCTGCTCGGGTCCATCATCCCCGCTATGTGGAGCTTCCAGTTGGCCCTTCGCAGTCGGGGGCTCGGTAGTTGCTACACCACGTTGCATCTGGGGCTGGAACAGGAAGCTGCAGACCTGCTTGGCATCCCGGCCCATTTCTCGCAGGCCGGGCTCTTGCCAGTGGCCTATACCAAGGGCACCGACTTCAAGCCGGCAGCGCGCGGGCCCGTCGAGGACATCACGTACCTCGACACCTTCAAGAACCCGATTCGACCGTCGCTGTAAGCGAGTACGGTACGAACCGTGCCTTACTCTCTCGGCGAACTTGATCTGCATCTCATCGGCGAGGGGTCGCATCGGCGTCTCTGGGAAGTTCTTGGGGCGAACATCGCCCAACTCGACGGTGTCGACGGGGCGACGTTTGGGGTGTGGGCCCCGAATGCCCGCGCTCTCAGCGTGGTCGGAGACTGGAACGATTGGCATGCCGATGTAGACCGTTTAGAGCCCCAGGGTGTCTCGGGGGTCTGGGCTGGGTTTGCGCCTGGTGCCCGCGTTGGAGCGTGCTACAAGTTCGTTGTCGACGGTCCCGACGGCAACCGCAGCTACCTGGCCGATCCGCTCGCCCGTCGCGCCGAACTCCCGCCGTCTAACGCCAGTGTCATTGCCGGGCCTCGGCACCATGCGTGGGCCGACGACGAGTGGTTAGCCCGGCGGGCCACGGGAGTCGCGTTCAGTCAAGCGCTACGCATTTACGAGGTGCACGCGGGAAGCTGGAGGCCCAACCTGGGTTGGCACGAACTCGCCCACCAGCTCGCCGACTACGTGGTCGACTTGGGCTTCACTCACGTCGAGTTGATGCCGATTGCCGAGCATCCCTTTGCGCCAAGTTGGGGCTATCAGATCACCAGCTACTACGCGCCAACGGCGCGGTTCGGCACACCCGACGATTTTCGGTACTTTGTCGATCATCTCCACCAGCGCGGCATCGGGGTCATTCTCGACTGGGTGCCAGCCCATTTCCCCAAAGACGACTGGGCGCTTGCCCGGTTCGATGGTACGGCGCTGTACGAACACGCCGATCCACGCCAGGGTGAACACCCCGATTGGGGCACGTATATCTTCAACTACGGCCGCGACGAGGTACGCAACTTCCTCGTTGCCAACGCGTTGTATTGGATCGACGAGTTCCATGTCGACGGTTTGCGGGTCGATGCCGTGGCCTCGATGTTGTATCTCGACTACTCGCGGGAGGATGACGAATGGGTGCCCAATCAGCACGGAGGGCGCGAAAACCTCGAAGCTATCGGGTTCTTACAAGACCTCAATACCGTGGTCCATGGTGCCCATAAGGGCGTGGTTACCATCGCCGAAGAATCAACATCGTGGCCCGGAGTATCCCAGCCGGTGCATGTTGGCGGGCTTGGCTTCAGCCACAAGTGGAACATGGGTTGGATGCACGACACCCTCACATATCTCGGTCGTGACCCCGCGCATCGCAAGTACCACCACAACGAGCTGACGTTCGGCTTGCTATACGCGTTCACCGAGACGTTCGTTTTGCCGCTCAGCCACGACGAAGTGGTTCACGGCAAGGGTTCCTTAATTGGCAAAATGGCCGGCGACGACTGGCAAAAGTTTGCAACTTTGCGGGCTTTGTTGGGCTGGATGTGGGCGTACCCGGGATCCAAGATGCTGTTCATGGGTAGTGAGATTGCTCAGTATTCCGAGTGGAACATGGATCATGGCGTCGACTGGGACGCGCTGCATGGTGAGCGTCATCGTGGAGTTCAAAACTTGGTGCGCGAGATCAATCGTGGCGCTGAGTCTCTGCCTGCGCTCGCGAATGTCGGTGGTGCCGATTCATTTACGTGGCTCGACGCCGACGATGCCGATCACAGCGTGTACGGCTTCGTTCGTCGTTCACTACACGGTGAGGTGCTGTGCATCGCGAACTTCACTCCAGTTCCGATCGACCGATACCGGGTTGGGCTGCCGAGATCTGGTTGTTGGACCACCGTGATGAACACAGATAGTGGTCATTTCGGTGGATCGAGTTTTGAGGTTCCCGCTGTGACCGACGCGCAGAGTGAGCCGTGGCAGGGTCAGGAGTACTCCGGTTTCATCAATCTAGCCCCCCTAGCGGTCCATTGGCTGGCCCAGACATCGTAGACTCAGGCGTAACGCCAGTTCTTGCCCAAAACCTGCCGCGACCAGATCGATCTGAGGCCCACAACCACTCAAGGTGAGGCTTGGTCTGGACGATAGTTTCATACGTGAAGAACTTCCGAAAGGCACCTGATGCCCCCGCAAGCCCGCGGGATATGCGACTTCAGTCGGCGCGCCTCGGTCAGGTTGTTCAACTCGTTGGACCCCTTATTGCCATCGCCGTCGTGTCGACAGTTGGACCGACGATTCGAGCGCCGAGATTCCAGGCTTGGGGCGTCGTTTATGCGGTACTTGGGTCGTTGCTCATCTGGGCGTTCGCCGCAACAGTCAAACTACTAGCAGGCGATCTCGACGAGGCTCGCTGGCTTCCTGTATCGACGCTTTGCCTCGTTGTCGCCACGGGTTGTGCTCGGGGAGCGCTTCCATTGCTAGCGCTGTCGGTGGATGAGGCCACGGGCATCATGCTGTTCGTGTTCTCAGTCGCGGTGCTTGAGGTCGTCGCGAACGCGGGCAACCGCCGGTGGTATCTGGCGGGGTCGCTACCTGGGCATATGCTCGGTGCTGCGGCCTTCGCGCTCCGGGGGTCTATTGGTTACTGCGCAACGATGGTGCTGTCATGGTTCGTCTTGGAGCAAGCGAACCGGATGATTCACAACATGTGGGCCCAAACCATCAGCGTCGGTGTAGAAAACGCCGAGCTCAACAACACCGTCCGTCGTGAGCACGAAGGGCTTCAGTTCCTCAACGAGCGGCTCCATCATCAAATGGCACATGACCAATTGACTGGTCTCCTCAATCGGCACGGATTCGCGCTGGCGTTGAACGAATTGCCCCGAGAGCACGTCGCCGTCATGTACATAGACATTGACCATTTCAAATCGGTGAATGTCAGCTTCGGGCAAGACATCGGCGACCGAGTGCTGCGCGTGGTCGCCGATCGGTTGCGCCATTGCCTTGGTGAGAACGCCGTTGTCGGTCGCCGCGGTGGCGACGAGTTCATGGCATTCGTCGCTGTCGACGACGAGGCCGAAGCCCAAACGTTGGGAACGCAGGTGCGTTCATTGCTCCGAGGAACCACAGCGTTTGGAGCCGTGCGACTGTCGTTGACGGTCAGCATTGGCCTCGCAGTACGCGCAGCCGGAGAATCGGTGGAGGACTTGCTACGCCGAGCAGACCTTGCAGTTCGAACCGCGAAGGACGACGGGCGTGACGGCGTTGTCGTAGCGAGAGCCTCGCAACGATCGTTGGCACAAGCGCGCATCGCCAGCGAGAACTTCATTCGACACGCACATGAGACTGATCAGTTTGTGCCCTGGTTACAACCGGTGTTCACGCTCGATGGTCGGTTGGTTGGAGCCGAGGTATTGACCCGCTGGGACCATCCCCATCGTGGGATTCTGTGTCCGGATGATTTCTTCCCACAGCTCGAAGAACTCGGGATGTTAGGAGCCATTACGGCGCGGGCCCAAGAAAAAGCAGTCGAGTATGTCTCCCACTATGTCGATGCGCTGCCGCGCGATTTTCGCCTACGCCTCAACGTGGACGCGGCGTCGTTGGGAGCAACCGAATTTCGCCGTTTCCTCGCCCATCTAGAAGTGACGGGCTATCCGGCACGTCGTATCTGTCTGGAGTTCACCGAGTCGGCAATGGTGGAACGTTCGCATCAACTGGCCGAGGTCCTGGCTCTGGCTCGACAGCATGGCTGCCATGTGGAACTCGACGACTTTGGAACCGGCTCGTCGTCGTTGACCTTGCTGAAGGACCTCCATGTGGATGGCGTGAAGATCGATCGGTCGTTCGTCCAAACAATGCTCGACGAGCCTCGAACGATGGTGTTGGTGGCGTCGCTGGCCGGGCTGGCCAAGAACCTTGGAATTCACGTCGTTGCCGAGGGAATCGAGTCGAGCGATCAACTCTTGGTGTTGCAACAACTTGGCGTTGAGTATGGCCAGGGCTATCTACTGGGCCGCCCAAAGCCGTTGGAACAATTGGAACTTAGGTTGCTGAGGACGGCAAGCCGGTAGCCTGTCACGTTCGTGATCACAGTCTCGGGCGTCAGCAAGGCATTCGGACCCGAGCCGTTGTTTCGCGATGTCACCATGACCCTGTCTCACGGTCGGCGCATTGCGCTTGTGGGTTCTAATGGCGCGGGCAAGACAACGCTCCTCGAAATCGTCGTCGGGGTCTCCGAACCCGACACCGGCGTCGTGCATCGCCCCAAAGATCAACGAGTTGGCTATCTTCCCCAAGAACTCACCGAGGTTCACCACGGATCAGTGCTCGACGCCGTCCTCGACGGGGCGACCGAGGTGCGCGACCTCGAGCATCAACTGCGTGAACTGGCCGACCTTTTGGCCTCCACCTCGGGCGCGCAAAACGACGCAGCGCTACAGGCCTATGGCACCGCACAAGCACGCTTCGAGATGATTGGTGGGTACGGCGTCGATTCTGAAGCTCGGCGGATTCTCGCGGGCCTAGGCTTCGCACCTGATGATGCCGACCGTCCGTTGCGCGAAATGTCGGGTGGATGGCGCATGCGCGCTGCCCTGGCCCAATTACTGCTGTCCGAACCCGAGGTGCTGGTACTCGACGAACCAACGAACCACCTCGATACCGACTCGGTTGCCTGGCTCGAAGACACACTGTCGAACTATCCGGGAGCCTTGCTCTTCGTGTCGCACGACCGCGACTTCATCGACGCAGTCGCCGAGCGCGTCGTCGAAATCAGTTATGGCACCGCCACCGAGTTTGTTGGCGGTTTCGCGGAGTTCGTAGTCGAACGAGAAGAGCGGCTTGCCCGCCTCGAAGCCGCCCGTGAACAACAGCAAAAACAGGTTGCGCAGGTAGAGAAATTCATCGAGCGTTTCCGGTACAAGGCTACCAAAGCCCGCCAGGTTCAGAGCCGAATAAAGACGCTCGAGAAGCTCGATCTCATCGAGGTGCCAACCTCGGCGGAACTTGTCAAGCGGTTTGCGTTTCCCGAATCTCCCCGTTCGAGCAGGACCGTCGCCGAGTTCTCCGAGGTCAGTGTCGGATACGACGGCATCCCGATCCTTACCGATATCTCGTTCCATATCGAACGCGGCCAGAAGGTGGGCATCGTTGGCCCGAATGGCGGCGGTAAGACCACGCTGCTCAAGATGTTGCTTGGCCATCTCGATCCCATCGCAGGCCTCGCAACACTGGGTACCAACGTCACGGTTGCCAGCTTCGCCCAGCATCAGGTCGATCAGCTCGACTTTCGCCGAACACCGGTGCAGGAGATTCAAAGCATTGTCAGCCCAAACGAGAAACGCAATATTCGCTCTATTCTCGGATCATTCGGTTTCTCGGGGGAAGCGGCCGAACGACTCGTTGGTGACCTCTCGGGAGGCGAGCGAACCCGGCTGGCGCTGTGCAAGGCCTTCCTCCACCCCGTCAATCTTCTGGTACTCGACGAACCGACCAACCACCTGGACTTACAAAGCTGTGACCTGCTTGAAGATGCCCTGCGGGTATACCCGGGCACCGTGCTGCTCGTGTCCCACGACCGGTATCTCATCCGCGAAGTATGCGACTGCTTGGTTGCTGTACGCGACGGACGAGCAAGCTTCCACGACGGCGTCGACGAGGCAATACTGTCGCCGCATGGCAAGCTGTCCAAGGCAGCCGCGCACGACGAAAAGCGAACCCCGGCCGTAATGGCGCCGTCAGCCAAACGAGTTGTTGCCGACAAGCGGTCGGCGTCGAATGCTTCTAACAAGGACCTTAAGAGGCGTATCGAGCGGCTCGAACGAGAACTCGGTACGGCCGAAACGCAGGTAGCTGACCTGCAACGTCAACTAGGCGACCCGCTGCTGTATGACGATCATGCACGAGTCACAGCGGTCACCCGCCGCTACAACGAAGCGAAAGGGCGGGCTCACAAGCTCACCGACGAATGGGTTGGGGCCTCCGACGAACTCGAACGCTTGGGCAAGTAGCTAGTCCTGGGGCGCGTTGTTCAAGTTGTCGTTGAAGGCGCGGTAGACTTCGTAGATCTCCTTGCATTTCTCGCACAGCGGCAACTGTTTGGGGTCACGGGACGGCACCCAGACGTGACCGCATAGCGCTTCGATCGGCGTGCCGTAGATACGGGCCTCGAGAACCTTGGCTGCTGCGCTTTCACCCGGATCGGTCTTTACGATGTGGGCGCTCTTGGGTTCGGCGGTGTCGAGATCGCGATCGACATCGAGTTCGATAACGGTGGATGTGCCAACGCTCATGGTGCCATCATCCCAGTTCTCGAAGGCGCGCCACCAACATGTCGAAAGCGGCAGCGTTTTGGCCGCCATGAGGCACGATGACATCGGCGTAGCGTTTGGTGGGTTCGATGAACAGCTCGTGGCTGGGCCGTACTGTGTCAAGGTACTGCGTAGTGACGCTGTCGAGGCTTCGACCGCGCTCGGCTATGTCACGTTTCAAGCGGCGGATAAACCGAACATCGGAATCGGTATCGACGTACACCTTGAGGTCGAACATCGGGCGTAGTTCCGCCTCGTAGAGCACCAGAACTCCCTCTAGACACACAATTGGCGCGGGCGCTAACGGCACGGTTTGCGGTGCCTACAGTGTGGCCGACAGTGTCGCGAGTTCGGCGCTGAGGTTGGCGCGGGCGTTCGCCTCGCGTTGGTCGTCTATGAAGTAGATCTGCGACCTCTGCAACAACTGGCTGAGCACGGCGGTGCGCCCCCGCAACCAGTCGACGTCGGACACATGCTGGTATTCCGCCCGTACGCCCCGTACATAGGCGTCGTACGCTGCCGGGTCGGCGCCAAGCACTGCGAGGTCGGCGTCGAGGAGAACTGTTTCGTCGACGCAGGTTGCTTCGTGGCGCTGCGTCGCCAGTATGAATTGTTCGACCCTGGCAACCGATGCCTCGGCTACTAGACCGTCCAATTCTGATCGCGCGAGCTGAGCGCTGTGCTGCTCGTTGTCGGTGGATGTGGGGTCATAGATGGCGTCGTGAAACCAGGCAGCAAGGTTCACGGCCACGACATCCGACACGATAGCTATGCTCGACAGGCGGCCAACGCTGCGGCGTACTTCGAGCACGTGGCGCGCCGTGTGGTAGTGCCGGTGGGATTCGTCATATCGTTTGAGCAGGCGGGTGAGGACCGCGACGGAGTCCGACGCATCACCCAGGTCGGCGAACCAGAATGCCTCGAGTTCAGCCCGGTAGTTCATCTCATATCAGCTCGGGATAGTGACGTCGCACATTGTCGGGGTAGCTACGCACGTAGTAGTTCCAGAGCTGCTGCCCGTACACAGGAGCACTTACGCCAGCAATGCCTGATTTCCCGGTCAGCAACTCGTCTCGTTTGGCCATGAAACCGGCATGAGCATGACGTGGGCTGGCGGCCACGGCGGCCACAAATGACGGGTCGAGATCGAGTGGGTCGAGACGCGTACGAAGATCGGGTCCATGGAAATAGCCCGACGAGTAGCGCGGCTCATTGGTTATGACCCGATGTGTAGTGGCGACGAAATAGTTCCCGGTCATCGCCTGGAGCATCTCGCCCAGATTGACAACGAACGCCCCGGCTTGCGGAGGTATGTCGATCCACTGGCCGTGTGGGTTCTGAGCTTGGAGGCCACAAACACCGTTCTGTACGAGCAACGTCAGAAATCCAGCGTCGTGGTGGGGGTTAACCCCGGCCCCGCCAGAGGGCGTCTGCGGGTAGTTGATGAGCTTTACAAATGAAAGCGGACGCTCTCCGAAAAGGTGATGAAAGTATCCCTCGTCGAAGCCGAGGCCTAGGGACATCGCCGCCATGAGTTGATTTGCGACGCCTCCCATACGAGAGAGGAACTCGTTTACGAGGGCACGAAATCCTGGCAGCACAGACTCGTCGAGCCACTGGTTGGGGCCATCGAGATGCAGATACGGCGCGGTGGCGTTGGTGCCGTACACAGGATTTTCTGTCGACACATCGAGCTGCTCGCGATAGTCGGGTCGGTTGTTGGTGAGTTCGGCACCGACGCGTTCCCATCCCCGGAAGTGGGGTGAAAGCTGCTTGTCGATGGTTGCTTTAACGGCCTCGGGTAATGCGAAGAACTGAGCTAGCTGGCCGAAGTACTGGTCAATAAAATGCTTATCGACCCCGTGGTCGATCAGGCAGAAGAAACCAACGTCGTGGCAGATGGTGGTGAGACGTTTGGCAAACGCGTGTCGGTCGCCCCCTGGCCCCTGCCAGTCGGCCAAGGAGACCTCGGGAATAGACGAGAAGGTCTGGGCCGATGAGGAAGTGGACACCAAGCCGGGCACACGACGCAGCGTAACGCGGCTGAGGTGGCCGGTCGTCCTAGCTGACAGACTGGCCCGGTGACCACTGCCTTGTTCGTGCCGGAGGCCTCAGGATTCGTAGCAACCGATCTTGCTCGCGGACCATGGAGCCCCAATGCATTGCACGGCGCACCCGTAAGCGCCTTGTTAGCCAGCGTGGTTGAAAGCGTCGACGGTGGCGACAACGACATGCACGTCGCCCGTTTGACGGTGGAGTTGGAGCGAATGGGTCGGTATGCGGACCAATCCCACGTCGGCCCTGAGGGCGTGGCATTTGCCGAGAGCGAATTGTTCGACACTGGCGGACGATTCGGTCGAAGTGTGCAAAGTTTGCTGGTTGAGGGTCCATGACGGTCCTTGTGGACGATTGTTTGTGGTGGTGGCGTGGACGACAGTGGTGCCACTTGGTGAGCGACACCAGCCTTGAAGAACTGCATCTGTTCGCCGCGCAGCTAGCGCTTTCCAGTCGGGCGTTTCACGGCGATCACTACGACCTGCACGCTGGACTTCGAGCCATGGCGTTGCGTGCCGGAGCCATACCCGTGAGCAGCCGCGAGCTTGTAGGCCGCCTCGTTGGGTCGGGCTTACGCATTAGCGCCTCACAGCGGCGCGCCACAGCGGTTGGGCGTCGGTAACCTCGGCTAAAGACACGGTGAGGCGGTGGTCGCTGACCACCCAATCCAGGAGGTCGACTCCGCATGCGCTGAACTGCTCTCGCGCATCGAGGAACGCCAGCTGCGTTGCCGCTGTTGGGTAGCTAGTGAAGCGTTCAACGGCGGTGGCCAGAACGATTGCCGTGACCTCCGCAGCTGTGGACACAAGCGGGACTAGGGCCTCGACAAGATCGGCCATGTCGTCGGGCGAGTTGTCGATAATGAGGACTGTGACCCCGTGGTGCGATCGGTCGAGCAGCAGGCACACCGCTTCAGGCGCATCGCCAAGAGCATGCCCGATGACCGCTAACGCATCGCTGAGCTGCCATATGGCTGAACGTGCCGGCGTTCGTAACGAAATAGGCGACGATGGGAAAAACATGAGACCACCCCACTGGTGCAAACGGGCGACGAGCGCCACAACAAGGGGAAGCAATGTGCACTCTACCAAGGGGATGTTATGAAGTTTCCTGGACCCGTGCCGGAGGGCAGCTTTTGGGGTGTTTTAGGCGGCTTTGGTGAGTTCGACGTTGAATCCGAGTTTGTTGAGTTGGGCGATGAGTTGGCGTTCGCGTCGTTCGGGTTGGTCTTTGCCGGCGAGGTAGTTGGGGCCGAGTTCGGTGTAGGTGGTCTCCTCGGTGAGGAGATGCCAGCAGATCACCAGGATCGTGTGGGCTATAGCGATGAGTGCTCGTTGTTCGCCGCGGCGTCGTGCGATCCGGTGGAACCGGACAGCGAGGTAGCAATCTTTGGTCCGTACCGCTGACCAGGCGGCCTCGACGAGTGCTGAGGTGAGCCACGGGTTTCCGGAACGGGTCGCGGTCGATTTGTGTTTCCCGGCTGATTCGTTGTTCCCCGGACACAGACCCGCCCACGACGCAAGGTGTGCCGGTGTCGGGAATCGGGTCATATCGACACCGATCTCGGCCACGACAATCTCGGCGTTGCGTTTCCCGATGCCCGGGATCGTGTCGAACCGATCACGGGCCGGGACGAAAGGGACCATCAACTCGTCGACCTTCGTGTCGAGCCGTTCGATCGCTGTGCTGAGATAGTCGATATGGGCGAGTAACTCGCGAGTCATCGATGCATGGAACGTGTTGAACCGTCCCGGCACCGCTAACGCCAACTGCTCTGTTTTGGCTCTCAATCGTCGTTGCGCCATCCCGGCAAGAACGTTCGGATCACGTTCACCATCGCACAACGCGTTCAGGATCATTCGGCCGGTCACACCCAGCGTGTCGGTCGCGACCGAGGACAGTTTCACGTTCGCGTCTTCCAACAGTTTCTGCAACCGTTGGACCTCACGAGTGCGTTCCTCAGTCAACTGGCGCCGATATCTGGTGATCTCACGCAACTCGGCGATCTCGACCGGCGGCACGAAGCTGCCACGCAGCAGACCGCATTCCAACAACTGCCCAATCCATGCTGCGTCGTTCACGTCGGTCTTACGGCCGGGCACGTTCTTGATATGCGCCGGGTTGACCAGCAACACCTCTTCGAAACCGCCCTCGAGGACATGCCAAACCGGTTTCCAATACACCCCGGTTGCTTCCATCGCGACATGCGTGACACCACACTCGACAAGCCACACACGTAACGCTCGAAGATCCCGCTCGAACGTCGAGAACGTCCGAACCTCCGCCGCCCGTTTCTGACGACCCGACACCGGCGTTCGCACACACGCGACGACCGTCTTCTTATGCACGTCAAGACCGGCACATCGATCAATCAACACGTCCATCGTCTACCTCCCTGGTTAGGTTGAAAAGGGTTCGGTCGGGGCCGATCAATCAAAAGAAGGTGTTATACGTGCTCGAAGCACAATCGCAGGCACCTGCCGGACCCCGCCGTCATGGTGTGACACGGGCTAAACAACCGCACCAATCCCCATATCGACGTCACCCGAACCCACACATAAACTTCATCCCCGCAGGCGCGGGTGTCAACCCCCATCGCTGGTGTGACAGAGTTTCTCTAGCTTGTCTTCGGCGTCGCTTGTTCGCGGCCGCTCGCTTTACCACTCCGCCATCTACATGCTGAGCACAGCGCCAACGGCGAGGGCGACGCTGAGGGCACTGACCGCTAGTGGGCCAACGATCGACTGGTTGGCGATGTGACCTCGCCCAAAAAAGGCCAGGCCGCACAATGTGCCGCCGACAAATCCACCGAGGTGTCCGCCAATCGACAAGCCGAACGTGAAGGTCAAAAAGATATTCATGATCAGTGTCGGGCCCATACCGGACTGCATCAAGGAAATGCCCCTGATGCGGTAATCCACTGCTAGGGCTCCGAGCAACCCGAATATGGCTCCTGACGCTCCGGCATGCAAGCCGCGGGCCTGGACGCCGTAACGCTGAAGGAGCACCACGCCAGTGGATCCTGCGAGCAGTGACGCTAGGTACAGGAGCGCGAAACGGAGGCGTCCAACCCGTTGCTCGAGCGCAATTCCTAGCCGCCACAGTGAAAACATGTTGACACCCAGATGCACGAGCCCAGCGTGTAGAAACCCGCTCGTCAATAGGCGCCACCACTCACCAATCGCCAAGAATTCGATGTTGAGGCCGAAGTCGCCCACCGTACCGTCGGCCTGCACGCTGCCGTACCGTGCTGCGCCCCCCACGGCAACGGCAACACAAATTCCAATGAGGGTGATGGTCACCAACCCGTTGCTGCCAGCGTTCCACCGCCGGAGTCGCTCGGCGGCAGGGGGTTGGGCTGCCCGAACACAGGCGAGACAATGCGACCCGACGGCGGCGGCCACAAGGCACTCGGGGCACGCCGGCGTGCCGCATCGGGTGCAGGCACGCCCGGTTGGTCGGTCGGAATGGCGGTAACAGACAGTCGTTGCGATGAGGACCACGATATCGCGGCGGATAGGAGCTGAGCATGTTCGACATCGAGCGGCATCGAAACCTCTCTCCGTGAATTGTTTGCGGAACTAGATGCCAACTTGTGAGAACAGAGAGTGATCCTTCTGCTTCTCTAGGTCTCAAGTCCCGAAGATGGGACCCAACAGTTCACGCCGAGTGAGCAACACACGAGGAGCAGCAACAATGGGTCGGTTCAGCAAAGCGGTACTTGCACTTGCAGTGGTGTTGTCGACAGTCGGCGGTGCCTCGGCCGCACTCGCCGCCGATTCAACCGACTCGGTGGGCAGCTACTGGGATGTGACGTACTCGGCGAGCTACACCAGCTTCGCAATCGGATACGGAACCGCACACGTTTGGGCTCCTCAACTCCGCCCGGCCGAAGGACGAACGACACTCTCGGTGCGTTTGAAGGACCTCGGTGGCGCAACAGACTGGTCCAAGATAATTGTTCGCCCACAAAACGCCGAGAGCGCAGCCGTTTCTATTGCTGCCTACGGCCGTCCCGGTGCTGCTTGGCAGGACGTGCAGATCCCGCTGACGGCTTTCCCTTCTGGGTCCTTCGACAACATCTCGAACATTGGCTTGTTCAACACCGGTAACGCGGGCACTCACATCGCAATCGCGAGTATCAGCTTTACCGGTGGACCCACACCGTTCACCTGGTTTGGTTCGCCGAACAAGACCGACAACGCCGTCGACGCCACACAGGTAACAGCGGTGGAGCGCACCGATGGTGCCAGGGAAACACCCGCCTGTACCGGCACGCAACCATCGGCCGACTTCGACGCTTGGGCCGTTGCCGGCACCGCACCCCTCACGGTCATTTTCAAGGATCGGTCGCACTGGGCCCACGACTGGTCGTGGGATCTTCCCGGTGCCAATCCGGCGGTCTCGACCGACCCGCAACCAACCGTTGTCTACTCCACTCCCGGGGTATACGACGTGACCCAGACCGTTATTGGCCAGGGCAACTGTCGCAACACCGTTTCGAAGCGTGGATTCATCACGGTTCTGAATGCCGATGGTTCGTCGCCAATCAAGACAGAGATCGGTACCGCCACCACCATCGTCAACATGCCGGTCACTACTGCAAAAGCTCCGCCGACCACGGTCTCGCCGACCACGACGACCACAACGGCTACGACGTCCGCTACGCCGACAGCACCGGCCCCAGTTGTGACAGTCGTCCCGAAAAAGAAGTCGATGCGCTCGCCGATGCGCCCTAGCGGTCTTCGTTTGACCTCTACGGTTCGGATCGTTGGCTCGTCAGTGGTGTGATCGATTTCGACGGCTAGATTCGCGGGTATCCGCCCTAGCAAATCCAGGAGTGCGTTTCATGTCGTGGGATTTTCAGACCGAACCTGAGTTTCAAGAAAAGCTCGATTGGATGCAGTCCTTCGTACGCGACGAGATCATTCCACTCGAGGGCCTAGCCGAGCGTTGGCGAACACCGGGTGGGCGAGCAACGTTCATGAAAATCACCGCTCCGCTCAAAGACGAAGTACGTCGACAAGGGCTATGGGCCGCCCATCTCCCCCCAGATATGGGCGGCCTTGGATTTGGCCAAGTGAAGTTGGGCCTTATGCACGAAATCCTGGGCCAGTGCAGCTACGCCCCATCGATCTTCGGCAACAACGCTCCTGATTCTGGCAACGCCGAGCTACTAGCAGTTGGTGGCACGCCAGAACAGCAGGCCGAATGGATGCAACCGCTCCTCGACGGAAAGATCCGTAGCTGCTTTTCGATGACGGAACCTGGTGCCGGTGCCGACCCCACGTTGCTGACGACGAGCGCTGTGCTCGACGGCGACGAATGGGTTATCAATGGCCACAAGTGGTTCTCGTCGAACGCTTCCATCAGCGATCTGCTCATCGTCATGTGTAAGACGAACCTCGAGCCCGACGCCAGCCCCTACAAGAACTATTCGATGTTTCTGGTGCCAACACGCACACCGGGAGTCAACATCGTGCGTGACGTTCCAACGATGGGCGAACCCGACCACAAGACCGGCGAACCCGGCGGACATGCCGAGATCCTTTACGACAACGTTCGCGTGCCAAAGGGCAGCATTGTTGGCGGTATGGAAGGGCTCGGTCAAGGCTTCGCTCTGGCACAAAAACGACTGGGCCCCGGTCGGATCCACCATGCAATGCGGTGGCTCGGACAGTCTCGTCGTGCATTCGACATGCTGTGCGAGCGGTCGCTTAGCCGGTATGTCCACGGCTCAATTTTGGCCGACAAGCAGATGACACAAGACGCCATCGCCGAAAGCTACGCCGAGATGCAAGCAGCCCGCCTGCTCACCTTGCAAGCGGCATGGAAGATGGACCAGCTTCACGCAGCAGGTCGCCACTACAGCGACGCCCGGGTTGAGATCGCCGTCATCAAGTTCTGGGGTGCGAAGGTGCTCCATAACGTCATTGATCGCGCCATCCAGATTCATGGAAGCCTCGGATACACCACCGACCTGCCGCTTGAGTCGATGTATCGCCACGCCCGGGCCGCACGCATCTACGACGGGCCCGACGAGGTGCATAAGGTCACTGTTGCCCGTCAGGTACTCAAGGGGTATCGGCCTCACGAGGTGCCCAGCGAACATGTACCTACCCGGAGTCGGTTGGCCGAGGAGAAGTTTGCAGCGTACTTCGACGAGTTGGCGGTGAATCAGCCCTGACCGGGTGAATATCCGCCCGTGAGAGCCGTGCGATTGGCGACGATGGTCTCGAGTTTGGCGCGGGCTTCCACTGCAGTCATCGAACTGGTGACACCGCTCGGCGCAGCTAGGGCGTAGAGCGTTGTGAGATATCTGTGTTCGCGGTCCTTGGGGCAAGGGCCTTTCCACGCTGCGATGCCGAAGCTATTGATGGCCTGTGTCGCGCCGCGAGGGACTTTGCCCTTCGTGATGCCGGTTGTGGCTGGGTCGAGCCCAGCAATGAGCCAATGCACGGCGTCGTCGGCGTCGAGGTCGATAACCGACACGACGATCTCGACCGTCTCGGTCCCGATACCAGACCACTGTAGGTCGGGGCTTTGGTCGAGACCTTCGCAGGTGTAGATCCGCGGAATGGTTCCGCCGTCCTCCCATGGCGCGGTGAAGATCAGGTCGGCGCGCCCGATAGCCGTGCCGACAGTTGTGTCGGCACTTGCGATTGTTGTCGCCACCGTCTTGATGGTAAGCGTCTGATCGGGTCCGGCAGGTCGCAAGGTGCGCCCGTCACGGCTACACGATGCAAGTACCACGACCAAGGCAGCAAAAACGAGACGGACTCTCACGAAGGGTAAACCTTACGCCCAGCGCTATCCTCGTGCTCGTCATGGCTCATCCAACCATCCTTACGATTCATGCGCATCCCGACGACGAAGCATCGAAGGGTGCGCCCACCTGCGCATATTACGGGGCCGAAGGTGCCTCGACAGTGCTGGTCTGTTGCACCGGTGGCGAAGAAGGCGACGTCGCGAACAAGTCGTTGCTGGAGCCCGGGGGTGCATTCCACGGTCTCGATGACATCGAGACCCGAAATACCTTGATCACACTGAGACCGTTGGAGTTGGCCCGTTCGGTCGAGGTCATCGGATTTAGCGAAGCGATCATGCTCGGCTACTGGGATTCGGGCATGAAGGACAGCCCAGCCAACGACAACCCCGCCTGTTTTCACCAGGCCGATGTTGACGAAGCCACCGGCCGCCTGGTCGAGATCATTCGCCGTACCCGACCTCAAGTTATCCTCACCTACTCCGACGACCAACGGGGATACCCTCACCCCGATCATCTCCAGGTGCATCGCATTTCGGTTTTGGCATGGCAACGCGCCGGAAATCCCGACTGGTATCCAACGCTCGGCGAGGCGTGGGCTCCTTCAAAGATGTACTACTCGGTCTGGTCATCGCAGCGTATGCACGCCATACACAACGCATTATTGACGCTGAGGGGTTCGTCGCCGTACGACGACAACTGGCTTAACCGCCCATTTCAAGACAGTCGAATCACCACTCGGCTCGAGATTGGAAAGTTCCTTTGGGCACGTTCGCAATCGCTGCTTGCTCATGCCACGCAAGTCGATCCGTCCACGCCGTTTTGGTTTGGATTATCCGACGACGAGTTGGCAAGCGTGTACCCATACGACGACTGGGTTCTAGCGGCAAGCCGGGTAGGCTTTCCCGAGTCCGGTACTCACGAAGCGGACCTGTTCGACCGCATCAACCTCGGCAAATAATCGGCAAGGGTACCTCATGACCACCATCCAGTATCAGATCGTTGTGGGCAAAAAAGTGGGCCGTTGCGTGGGTCCCGACGACGCCGAGCTGGTCGTGGCTGTCGAGGCGGCGGCACTGACGTTGGATCCGAACGTTTTGTTTATGAACGGCAAGCTCAAGGCCACTGGAAACACCGGTCTACTGTTCGAGGCGCTCAAGTCGGGCCGCATCGCCACCGATCTCCGAGGCCTTGTCGAGAGCTGACGCTAGCTACGTGGCTGGTAACTCGATACCGGGCCTGAGAACCTGGAACACCTTGCCGGCGGTATTTGCAAACACCACTCGGTAGCTGCCGGACGCATCGAATTGTTGGACGAGGGTGTCGAACGTCGACGGTGTAACCAGACCGTAGGTGTCGATGGCCTCCCGTTGCGATTCAGATGCAATCAGATAGATGGGAGCTGTCCCGAAGTTGAACAGGCTGTACGCCAGCCCGGTTGCGTCGTCGGGGGTGAAGGTTCGGTATGGGGTGTTGGGCACCTCTAGCAGCGCAATGTCGAGGGGGCCCTTGATGTGGTCGCCGTAGTTGGCCGTTGACCGACTTGGATAGTTCAATGAGAAGTAGACGACGACTGATCCAGGCTCGGTCGCGGTAGCCACATAGTCGTACAGCGCAAGTTCTTCGATCGACGTCCGGTTGAGGTGTTCGCGCCCAAAGTATGGCACGACAAACGCCGCAGTAATGCCAAGGCAGACCGCGAGCGCAGCCCCAGCGCGCACGATACGAAAGGACCGCCGCTCGGCGAACAACAGCCACGAAATCAGTACGGCAGCCGCTGGGATGGTGAACAAATAGACGCGATAGATGGCCTCGCCCCCGTACGACGATGCACCGAGCACAAGGAACGGCGCTATAAGCAGCGTTGGCAAGCGAAGATCGATGCGACGCCTGGAAAAGGCGATCAGAGCAGCAAGCAAGGCGAGCAGCCAGATCGTGGCGCTCAGCCCTTTCGCCACGGCAGAAATAAGCGCGCTCTCGGCGGTCTGATTCGACAGGTCGATGGCGCTCTCGGCATTGTCGGTCGAAGCTCCCCAGCCGATCATCTGCGGGTTGGCTTGCAGCAGCCCTCGCGACAGGTAGAACCAGCCGAGAAAAACGCCGCCAAGTGCGATGGGAAGCCACAGCGGACGAAGGCCGGCGGCAATAACCAGGCTGCTCAGCGATAGTAGAACGAGTAGTGGACTGAGTTGGTGTGTGGCAGTCACCGCTACGAAAAGACCAACGACGCTGTACAGCGCAATGTTCTCTCGCGCCCAACGAATGGCGCCTCGTGGCCCATTGGTAACATCGCGCCACGAGGTCGATCTAGGTGAAACGCCCAACTGTCGGCCTCGAAAGAGCAGCGCGGGCCCGTTACACAGATGACGTGACGCCAAACCCAACATCAGAATGCACAACGGGTACGCCGCTGACTGCGGAGCGAAGTAGAACTGCCCGACCCAGTTGGTGATGAGGCCGAGCATTGTGGCACCTGCAACTATCCGATCGTCTGTGAAGAAGCTCCGAGCAAGGAAGGTAACCGCAAGTGCGCTCAGTATTGCGAATAACGGCTCGGACCACGCCGCATAACTGAGCGGGTCCAGCCCAGTGAGTTCCGAGAACGCTCCCGCTAGTCCGAACAGTCCAGACCAATTGTTGTACACGTCCAAGCTGCGATCGAGCGTGCCATCGTTTGCCAACAAAAGTCGCGTTACGCCGACATGCTTGTATGTCCAGGTGTATCGAGGTAGCGCCGCGGTCAGAGGCGCGATGCCGAACAGAAACGCTGCGACGCTCGCCGTATAGGCCGCCAAGACTCGGCGCCTCACACCCGTGAAGATCTCGAGCACGAAACCCGTCATGAGCGTCGCGAGACCTACGAAGAACCCGGTAGGAAAGACGTCGACAAGACCAAACGTGCGCATGGCCGTGTAGTCGAGTCGCGCTGCAGTGCCTACGAGACAGGCCAAGCCTACAATCAGAAAAAGCGTGGGTAGCCAGCGCGCTAGCGGGTGAAGCGGCTTCGGATTCTCGCCGTCGCGTACAAGAGTGGGCCCACTGCGATGCCGTACAGCTCGACCGCGGCCAGATTTCTCGGCATGCGGGCCCCGTCCGTCACGACTCGCTGTCGGCTGAAGTACGCCAGGCCACTGGGTAACCGGGCCAGCATTCGTCCCATGAGAGCTGGTTGTAGTGCGTGTTTGACCATGAAGGCGGAAAGACCCACGCCGTATCCGTACATCTGAGTCCATAGTTCCTCCGGACTGCTTCGATGGTGATGCCACACGATTGCAGCTGGTTCGTATTCAAGGGCGTAGCCCTCCAGAATTATCCGCAGAAATGCGTCGAGGTCTTCTCCGCCTCTGGTTGTGGATCCGGCTCCGAGTAGGGGGTCGAATCCTCCAATTGTCTGCATAACTGAACGGCGAACGGCGAAGTTCGCGCCGGTACCGAATATGCCTGCGGTAAACGGGTAGGCGGGGCTATCGACCGTGTTTGTAACTCGCGTATAGCGCTGCGGACTGCAGTTCGAACTCCAGTTGACGCGTTGGTCGAACTGCAGCTCCTCGGGTCGCTCAATGGTCGCCGGAGGCACAAGTCCTGTGACGCACGCCGCGTCGGGGCTTCGTTCGAAACGATCGGCCAATGCATGTACCCACCACGCGTCAACCTCGACGTCGTCGTCGGTATAGGCGACCAGCTCATGGGAGGCGGCCATCAAGCCACAATTGCGGCCATGTGATAACCCTTTGCGGGGCTCGACGATGTAGCGAAATCGCGGGTCGGTTGCCATGAACGTTTCTACAATGTCCTGCGTTGCATTGGTTACCGGCGCATTGTCGACAACGATGATCTCGAGCTCGGGGTAGGTGGAGGCCGCGATTGATACAAGGCATCGCCGGAGCGATTCGGGTCGCTCGCGAGTCGAAACGACAACGCTTACTTGTGCACTGTGGGGTTTGTCCGTAAACGGTTGGTGATGCTCGCGAACGAGCATTGGTAGCTGAGCGGGGTGGGCGTCAGATGGTAGACCAAGGGCCGACAACGCATGCGCGAGCGGCTCGGCGAGTTGCTGTGTGACCGCAAGTTCGATGGCAGGACGGTCAGCCCAACCACCATTCGTTGTGATGTCCACGAAACCGATTGGCCGCCGGAGCAATCGCACAAGAAGTCGGACGTGATGGGCTTGCGTTGGGTCAGCCTCAACGGCTGCCGATTCGGCTAAGTCGATGTGGCCGACCGCGATGGGTAGCTGAATCACGCCGCCACCCGATCTAACTCGTTCGCCACAACGACCACATCGGGCGCGAGCGCACCGTCGAGCGCAAGTGCAACAAGTCGGCCAGCAACAACCAGAGGCGCTATCGCCGCCAGAGCGAGTGGCTTCCACCATCCGACGGCAAGCAGTAGCTGCGTGACAAGTATCCAAGCAGTCACGCTCCCCAGCACGAGAGCAATGATACGAGTGTCATCCCAGCGATCGAAGGACGTCCACAGAAGTCCTGGTAACAGGGTCATGGTGACGAGAGCACCCGGCACTCGAAGCCAACCTGGGGCATCGAGAGCTACTAGCACGACTCCGCACAGGCTAAGAGCTATCAGCGCTGCCGTCGCGCCACTAATTGGCTTGCCTTGTCGAATGCCTATAGGCCAGACCTTTCGATCGACGGTTGGAACGCGGAGTTGCAAACGTCGGCCGCCCAGGTCGCTCCACAGTCGCGGGGCGATCACGATTGCCACGGTCGTGGTAACGATGAACATCGCGAGCGCTGCGCCCGGTCCTCCGAATCGCCGGATGAGTGGTGTTGCTAGCGTCAGCACGCCGACCGCTGTTGCCACCTCGACAAGCAATGCCCGGCCGCTACGCCGGTTCACGCGGCCAATTGCCATGAAGACTGCCAGGAAGGGCATTGGTAAAGCAGCGAAGCCGAGCAGTCGAAGGGTTGCCGTGGCGTTGGTGACATAGTCGGGCCCGTAGAACCGCATCACGATAGGGCCCAAAAGTGCTACCCCTGCGCACAGAGTCGTCGTCAACAAGACGCTTCTCCACAGCGCTGTCCTTGCCAGCGCAGCGGTCTCGCCGGGGTGGCGCGACGCCTCGGCGGTGAAGCTCAAGCCGACGAACAGACCCACGTTTGAGAGTTGAGATCCAATGACATAAGCGGCATAAAAGAAACCGTTCTGCCGTGCCGAGGTCGAGGCCAACACAAGCAGAGGCAGGGCACCGTGGAGCAGGTTGTTGGCCAATGACCCAATCAGGTCGCCCGCAATAAAGCGTGGTTGGTCGAGCCACCGTACCGTTGTACGCCGCCGCAATGATCGCTTGAGCCGGTGAGCCGTTCTAGCCAGAACGAGGTTGGCCCCGATGATCACCAGAGGAATGGGCAAGAGCCAGCTAGCGAGAATCGGATGATCAATGGCGGCGACGGGTATGGCAAGCAACACGACGATCTTTGCAATGCCGAAAAGCAGATTCTCGGCGGGTACCACAGCCCAGCGGCCAATAGCGGTGAGCATCGAATCTTGGAGTGCAAACGTTGTGGTGAGTGCCGCCAGAGCAATGAACCCGATAGCAACCGCCGACGTTGCTCGGGTGAGCCCAGACGACCCAAGCGTGCCAGTGACCAACACGACGGTTGCGGCGGTTGCGGCGACCAGTGCCGTGCCAACGTACGCCTTGCACGCCAAACCCACGACGTTACGGGCTGTCGGAAAGATCGTCATGATCGCATAGGGCAGATTCATGTAGCTGAATGTGGCGATGGCCACGGCGGAGTTGATAAGGACACCGTCACGGCCAATGACTTCGGGACTCCACCGATGAGCAGCGATCTGCCAGAACACAAGACCGAGTACTCCGGTGAGTGCCGTATTCAGCAGTAAGGCGTTCGATGATCGGCGTAGGCGGTCTTGGCTCCGGTTACTACCGAGTGATGACTCAACCATGCTGAGCGCTCGCCGCGTGGTTTCGAGCTCGTCGACCACCGCCCACGGCCGACCGAAGATATCCGACCCAACCGGTGACGAGTCCGCGCATCTCAAGGGCAATGAGGCTGGTCGGGTAGGTGCCGGAACGGTTCGAATTCTTCTCGGACCCTGGCAGTAACATGGCAAGCCCGGCCGGCAATCGCTGAAGAATTTGTAGAGCGGTCGACGGCCGGAGCATGAGCTTGGTGTACGCGGCGGTCAACCCGGCGCCGTAGTTGTGCACCTGGCGTGTCAGGGCGTCGAGTTCGCGATGGTGGTGATGCCAAACAACCGCGGTCGGTTGGTATATCAGCGTCGCCCCGGCCCTGATTACTCGCATTGTTATGTCGAGATCCTCGCCGCCTACGGACGCGGTACCGGCCCCCAACACGGGGTCGAATCCGCCGAGTGACCGCAGTGCGCGGGTTCGAAACGCCAGACATCCTCCCGTGCCGAAAAGGCCGGGGGAGTAGGGAAAGATAGCCGACGGACGCGGTTGCATATTGATCTGGAACTCTCGCCGCTCGACGCCGGCACTAAAGCCGCCGAATTCCTCGAACAGCCGCTGGGCGGTCGTGTCCAGCTCGGCGGGCAGTACCAAGCCCGATACGCACCACACCTCGGGACGCATCGAGAATGGCTCGCACAGCTGCCGTAAATAGTCGGGCTCGGGTTCTATGTCGTCGTCGGCAAAGGTCACGAGCGAGGTTGTCGCCAGGTCAAGCCCGCAGTTCCGTGCTCGCGATAAGCCTGGCAGTGGTTCACAGACGTACCGAAGTCGCGAGTCTGCTGCCGCAAGCCCGGTTACTAGATCGCGGGTTGCGGTAGTCGAAGGGGCGTTGTCGACGACAATGACCTCGTAGCGCGGGTGATCAAGCGACAAGAGCAACGGCAGCGTGACTCGTAGGCTGTCTGCACGATCTCTGCTGGCCACGACAATGGTTACGGACTCAAGGTCGAGGTCGCTAACCGCAGGCAGAGCAGCAGGGGTGTCGACGATGCGCTCGAGGTGGGCAATAAGACTGGCATTGTCATGTGCGGCACGACCCATCACAGTGGTGATACCGACGGGTCGTCGACCGGATCGCACAAGACACAGGGCTCCAGCGACCTCGGTGTTCTCGGCGGTCGACGGTCGGCGCGTGACCGTGCCGCTGTCTAGCTGTACAGCTGCCACGTGCATCGGGACCAACGGCACAAGATCGAGCGTTGGATCGCGAAGGGCTACGTAGGCGTGTCGTCGGGTCTTTCGCACCAGCCGCCAACCCTTGGTTGCCAGGCGCTCACGGCCACTGCCGAGGTCGCTACGACCCGAAAGCCACGCTACGAGTTGCGACGTCGACGTGTCTGCTCGAATCAAGAATCGAGATATGGCCCACGGGCTGTCGCGGGTGGTCGAGGCCCGGTTTCCAACCGCATATGCAGCGTCGAAGCCCGCATTTTCTACCAAGCCTCGAACCCCTGCAGAGTTGTAGCCGTACGGGTAGGCAAACAGTGTCACGGGTGCACCGAGCCAATCCTGCAAACAGCGTCGGCTCGTTCGTATGTCGAACTCGGCTCGAGTTGTTGAGCAGGCATCGAGTTCAAGATGTTCGTGCCCATGACAGCCAATCCGCCCTCCAAGCTGGCGAATGTCGTTCAGATCGTTCGGCCGTAGCATGGGTCCAAGCCTTTGCCCGCCGTTGTCGATGCCGTCGAGCAAGCCCGTTGATACAAAGAGGGTGGCGGGCATCTGTCGCTTGGCCAGTGATTCGAAGGCATCGAGATTGTCCCGGAACCCGTCGTCGAAGGTCACGACGACAGACTGGGGGGCCACTGGCAGCCCCTTCGTTCGAGCTTGTGCCAGGTCGTTAGCGTCGATCACGTGAAATCCCAGAGATTCGATGAGATCGAGCTGCTCCGCGAACTGTGCTGGGGTAACGCTGAACTCGGCTATGGGGCCCGATGCGTCGGTGCAGACGCGATGGTAGGTGAGAACCGGAACGGAACTCATCGCAGCTTTTCGGCCAGTGTCTCTTGGATAAAGCCGGCCCCGGCAACGCCCACTCCACCAACAATTGCCGCGGCCATACCAAGCGCGCCCTTGCGTCCGAGGGGCACCCCGCCCAGAGCGCGTGCAAATGCCTTTGGCAGCGTCGATCGAATATGGGCAGATTCAGCCGACAGAGCACGCGGACCGACGAGTGCTTTGACCTTCGCCTTCGATCTACCTTCAGCGAAGCATCGCTTCACCAGGTAGCGCGCGCTGAATCGTTCGGGCTCGACATCGTGACGAATGAGCGCGCCGGGAACAAGGCGAACAGGTTGTCCCCCCACCGTTGTGGTGAGCCGAATGCACAGCTCGGTCTCCTCGCAACCAAGTGCCGTGTTCCCCGCCCGGCCGATGCCTTCGTGAAACAGGCCCACCCGGCAGAAGGCTTCGCGTTTGAACGCCATGGTGCAACCGAGAACGTTGCGTACGGAGCCGCCCTGTGCTGGCAGCCCCACATGGCTACAGCCAACGACCCAGTCGTACTCGCGTGGCCACCAGGCGGGTATGGCGGTTGAGTCGAGAGGAGTCGCCCAGCCGCCGACGGCGAGCACTCCGGCTTCGAATCCATTCATGATTGCTTGGAGCCAACCGGGCTCGGCAATGGCGTCATCGTCAAGGAATGCGACAACAGGGCAATCGGCCAGCAGCACGCCGGTGTTTCGGGCACCGGAGAGGCCTTTGGTCCGAGAGTTGGGTACCACGTGGACTGGAATGTCCTCGAGGACGAGCTCGTGTCGCGCTCTAGCGAGTAGCTGGTCGTTGCCGTCGATTACGACGATGATCTGTTCCGGTTTGAGGGTCTGCGCGTGGAGCGAGGAAACGGCGCGCCGCAACGCGGGCCAGCGTCGGAGTGTGTGGGCGCAAATAACGACGCTAGCGGCAGCGCAGGGATCGAGGTTGGGGCTCATCGAGGACGAATGCGTTCAGCGAAAATGGTTCGCAACACCCGCGAGCCGTCACGCCATGCGTTCAAGTTGCTCAGGCCGTGGGTCCTGGTTGCTTCGTAGCTGGGTACTTCGACAACGTTGAGCCCATTACGCGCAGCTTTAATGTTTAGAAGTGTCTCTACTTCGAACCCGCTCGAGTCGATGCTGAGCGCTGGCAGACATCGACGCCAAAAGGCGTTGTACCCGTAGCAGAGGTCGGTGTACTTCACGCCCCAGCAGCGGTTCACGATGGTGGTGAGCACGCGGTTGCCCAAGCTGCGCAGATGCGTGATGTCGGAGCTGCCACCGCCGGTGACAAACCGGGTGCCTTTAGCAAAGTCGGCTCCGGTCCGTAGGGCTGCTATGAAGCGAGGTATTTCATCGGGGCTGGTGGAACCGTCGGCGTCCAGCATCACGATCACGTCACAGGTCGCGGCATTGAACCCACATGACAGAGCGTCGCCTTTGCCCTTGGCCTTTTGGAGAACGATCCGAGCCCGTGGCATGAAAGCCAAGGCAGTGGCGATCGTGTCGTCGGTCGACTGTCCGTCGACGATGATGACCTCGTCGATCCACTCCGGGATCCGGGCCAACACAGCCACGATGTTCTTTTCCTCATTCAGCGTTGGAATGACAACACTGATGGTTGGTGGTGGAGTCGAAAGGTCAAGCGAACCATAGGGAGCGGCGTACATGGCAACTTGGGGCGCGTCGTCAAGCAGGGTCATTTGATGAGTCCTCGGGGGGTGAGAATGCAGGGTGAGTATCGCGGCGGCCCGCCCTTGGCCATGTTCAGTCTGTATCAAGCACGCCAATACAAAAATGAACAAAGTTGACTGTAACTGAATATATTTCCGCCCGATAGGCGAGTTTCATGAAATATATTCAAGAAACGTTCAGTTCGTTGAACGGCTGAGGTCTGATTGTTGACGAGTTCTTGACAATTAGAGAAGGTTGGTCACTCGGCGCGCATGGCGTCACGCAATTCGCGGTATCCGATAATTTTTGCCCCAGATGTAGCGATGCTGTCGGGTAGTCGTTCGTCGTTCAAAACAAAATCCAGATCGTCAACCCACGCAGCGGCGTCACTGGTCAGCGCACGAATTTCGGGCGTGTCGAGCACCGGTTGGATATGCACCTCGGTGATACCAGCGGGAAGATCACGTAATTCATCGAGTACTCGATGCCGGCTTCCCGCGCGCCAGTCGTGATCGAAGAAGTCGGGAAACAGAATGCCTGCCTCGCGGGCGAGTCTTCTGAATGGAAATCCGACATTTTCTTCAGAAATTGAACTCGGCAGTCGGAGAGGTAATCGAAAGTCGACAGCCAGTTCGAGATACACATCAAAGAATTCGGGACGAAGCGTCATTGCCGTGATATGTGGTGAGAGATGTGTCACATCAATTCCCCATGCGATGGCCCGCTCAATCTGGGTTCGACATTCGCGGAAGACTTCTTCGGGGTCGGCGTGCTCCCATAAATCACTGATGGTTCGTGGAAAACCACCATCGCCGGCTACCAAAGACGGCGCATGGGTGATTGGACCCCATCGATAGACCTCGTGCTCAGCATTCAACGTCAGATGTACGCCGATGTCCTCGCTGCTGTACATCTGAGCAGCGTGGCGCGCCCAAGGAGCAGGAACCATCAACCCGGCACTTGATGCGTACCCGTCTCGTAGCGCTTGGTAGACCCCCATGTTGGCCGCGTGGGACGACCCCAGGTCGTCGCAGTTGACGATGACGAGGCGGGTGGTTGCGGAGTATCCGAGTCGTCGGGCGAGTTCGCTCATCGAGTATGAAGCTAGCTGCCAGGTACAGGGCAGGCGCCCCAGATGCCGCGATTGTCTTGCCGAGCCTCGGCAACGGCCGAACGAACGGAATCGACATAGGCGATGTTGGCACCAATAAACAGCTCGGTTGCCTCGCCGAGACGAGCCATCTCGACGTTAACGAATAGCTCGTCATCCACCCGAAAGACGTACGCCAACAACCGGTCGTACGGGTCACGAGGTTCCACATCACGTACAAGACGAACGACCGTACCGACCGGCAAGAGCGCCCGCAAGGTGTCGGCTGCCTCGGGGCCGTGACACTCCACGGCCGTGGATCTTGACACGCTCTCGGGAGTGTCGATGCCGATAAGTCGAACTCGTTCTGCACGGCCTGACACGCGAACAAGGATCGTGTCGCCGTCGTACACGTAGCGAACTTCGGCCTGATCGGCCGCTAGTCCCAGTGGCGTGGAACGACACGCTGCGAGGGCCAACAGACCGCTCGTCAGCAGAACACGTAGCAGCACTAGCCGGCCGCCCGCAGCAGCGAACGCTCGACGGTTCGGCGTCGATTGAGAATCGTTCGAGATGTGCAACCCAGTCGCTCAGCCGTCTGAGACACCGATTCGCTACCGAGGGCAAGCTGCCCGACAAGACGGAGGTCGTCAGGGTCGAGATGTGCTGCTTGGCCAATCCGGAGCAGTTCGAGGACCTCGTCCCCGGGATTGCGTACTGGGCTAGTTGGTTCGGGCAGAACGGTTGCGGGGTATTCGCGCGCACTGTTCAATCGAAGGGGGCGCACAAACACAGCGTATTCGGCCTCGCTCGCAATTCGAGACGCAATGTGGCGCGGTGACCGGCTAACCGGGTAGCACCGAATGAGAATCCACGTCGTCGAAACGAGTTCATCCACTAGGTCAAGTGTTCGGCCGCATCCCTGTCGTGACCGCCGCGCCGCAATCATCTGAATCGGTGGCAGCAAACGCCGCAGGATCAGGCGTGCCGCCGGTATCGAGCCTGCCGCTGCCTCGCAGAGCAGCTCGTACAGCGCATCGTCGGCAACAGTGTCAGGGCCGTAAGTCGACGCGAGCCGTTGGGTCAGGTCGTGGGCAGCTTCGGTCGGCAGCGCCGCCAGGAACTCATTCCAGTCGCGGTCGTAACGTAGAGCACGGGGGAGGGACATGCCCCTCGTTGTGCAACGGCCACCTCACCCGCACTCTCACTGGTTGTCTCACAGGGCTGTCAAGACAGCCTGTGAGTGTCAGAGCCGTTCGATAATGGTGCCCGTTCCTAGACCGCCGCCACAGCACATCGATACCAAGCCGTAACGTCCCGAGGTTCGCTCGAGCTCGTACAGCGCCTTGGTCAACAAGAACCCGCCGGTGGCACCCAATGGGTGACCGAGTGCTATTGCTCCACCGTTCGGGTTGGTCCGTGCCATGTCGGCATCGACCTCTTTGGCCCAGGCAAGCACAACCGAAGCAAAAGCCTCGTTGATCTCGAACGTGTCGATATCGTTGATGGTGAGCCCGGTTCGGTGGAGCAAGTGCTTGGTTGCGTCCATCGGGCCCGTGAGCATGAGTACTGGGTCTACGCCCACAAGGCAGGTATCGACAATGCGGGCACGCGCTGTCAAGCCAAGCTGTGCAGCACGCTCCTCGGTCATCATGAGCACAGCCGAAGCGCCGTCAGAGATCTGGCTGGAGTTGCCAGCTGTATGAACACCATTCTCGCGAGCGACTGGCTTGAGTTTCGCCAACGCCTCGGCTGTGGTGTCGCGAAGGCCTTCGTCTCGTGAGACCCGATGCGTGGTCCCGGTGGGCTTGCCCTCTTCGTCGACATCGGGGGCGTCGATCTCGATGTACTGCCCATCGAAGCGGCCCTGCGCCCATGCCTGCGCAGCAAGCTCTTGACTTCGAAGTCCGAAAAGATCGGCATCGTCGCGGGTGATGTGCCATTTGTCGGCAATTCGCTCGGCCCCTTCGAACTGAGACGTCATCTCCAGCTCGGCAAAATACGACTTCGGAATGGGGACACCCAGGCCAAGTTTCTTCGAGGAGTTGATGCCGATGGGGATGCGGCTCATGACCTCGACGCCGGTGGCGACAGCAACGTCGACAATGCCTGCTTGCACCAAGGCCGTTGCAAGGTTGGTTGCTTGTTGGCTTGAGCCACACTGCGTGTCGACCGTGGTGTTGGCCGTAGTAATCGGGAGCCCTGCCGCCAACCATGCGGTACGGGTGATGTTGAAACTCTGCTCGCCAACCTGGCTGACGCAGCCACCAATAACCTGCTGTACAACGGCCGGATCAATGTCGTTCCGGGAAAACAGCGCCTTGAGCGTGGTGGCCAACAGGTCGGCCGGATGCACCGACGACAGGCCGCCGTTTCGACGGCCAACAGGGGTACGAACTGCATCGACAATCACGACATTGGACATAGCTGCAGCGTAGAAGGTGCATCCTCGTCTCATCGTGTCGCGGACCAGCCGGGTAGCGTGCCGCCATGGCTTCCTTCTTTGTGCCTCTCACTTTTGCGCCGACTGAGCTGTCGCCCACAGCCGCCCGTTGGTTCGTCGTACGTAGCGGCAAAGTTCTCGTGACCGACGAACCCGGTGATACCGATGGCCACCACTTCCTGGGCGTGCTCGATGGCGCAGGGTGCTGGGCCGCCGATGGCGACAACACCGAGTCCGATGGTGCCGAACTCGATCTGTTCTCGCTGTTCGGGCGGCTGTCGGAACCCGAATGGTGCATCGCTGGTCGAGCCGTACAGATCGTCGAATGGGCCCGCACCCACCGGTTCTGTGGACGATGCGGTACGCCCACCGAGCACCACGGCATGGACCGTTCCATGAAATGCCCCGCATGCTTGCTCCAGGCATACCCGCGCTTGTCACCCGCCATAATCACCCTTGTCCGGCGCGGCGACGAGGCATTACTCGCCCGTGGTGTCAACTTTCGTGCGCCGATGTATTCCGCACTGGCGGGATTCGTTGAGCCCGGCGAAACCTTGGAGCAGTGTGTGGCGCGCGAAGTTGGCGAGGAAGTTGGCATCGCCGTCACGAATATCCGATATGTGTCCAGTCAGCCGTGGCCGTTCCCCAATAGCCTCATGCTCGGCTTCGAAGCCGACTATGCGGGCGGCGACATTGTGTGCGACCCCACCGAGATCCTCGACGCAGGCTGGTACTCGCGTGACAACCTTCCCGCTATACCTCCCGGAATCTCCATTGCTCGCAAGCTGATCGATCGTTGGCTGAACGAGTGAAGCCAAGGGGTGGAGGCTGAACGAGTGAAGCCAGTGGGTCGGCGTGTCAGTCAGCGCCGAAGCCTCCGCCTCCGCCACCTCCGCCACCTCCGCCGGAAAATCCTCCGCCTGATCCCGACGACGAGCTTGACGACTCAGGCTTCATGGCTGTTTCTGCCTCGCTGCCCCACTGCGTCGGGAACCGAGTCATGGAGCTGCCAAGGTCGCTCCCCGGTAACGGAACGTACCACCCGGCGAAACCCGGATCGTTGGCGATCTGAGGCAGTTTCATCGCCAAGCCGCGCGTCAGATCGGCCGCCACACCAAGCGTAACGGCATCGACGAGAAACCGCTCCCAGACAGCTAACGACGCAATTGGCGCCTCGTCGAGGCTGGAGAAGTCCTTCAGGAACTTGCGAAGCCCGTTGGCTTTGGCCATGAGATCCGCGCCCCGTTGCGTGCGCCGCCGAAGCAGCCCGATTGATGCGATGGTGGCGGCCGCAGCACCGAAACAGAGCCATGGCCAGGGCGATGGCCGGCCCTGGTAGTCCTTGGAGATGGTCCGCAGGAGAAATCCGAGCCCAACGAGCCCAACGACGATGGCGCTAGTCACGAAGCCGACAATTGGTCGGTCGCGCTCGGCCAACTGACGCTGTTCATACGCACCGACGACTGCAGCCTTCCATGAGGTCCACCATGTTGTGGCCTCAGAGCGGTTGTCCCGGGCGTCCTGGGTGAACTGGTCGCTCGTTGCAGTTGGCTGACCCCGAAACACTCGTGCAAGCAGGTCGTGCTCCCACGATTCGAGCGGAGTTGCAAGGGGAAAGCCCGGGCGTCCACGAGGCTGGGTGGAGTGAAAGACATGCACGGTTGTATCCGGTCCGAATCGTTCAGTCCGTTGCTCTTCGATCGTGAGATAGCCGCGTTGGGCAAGATCAACCAGTGTTCCAGCCAACGCCGACCCATCGGTCGCACCCCACTTCTGTGCAGCAGCGATGATTGCGGGTGGCTCGGTTAACGGTTCACGCCAGTAATCGCTCATCGGGAACGATGGCTCGTATTCCTTACCCTTTCGTCGCCACAGAGCAAACAATGCACCGAGCGAGCCGAGCGACGCAATCGGGGCCAGGAACGAGCTTAACCGGCGCCCGAACGCTCCCTTGTCGGCATCCGCCTGAGTTTTTCCTTGAAATGCAAGTTCCTCGGCCAAGATGGTGGAAAGGCGCGGCGCGCCCATCGGCGCCACGGTAAAGCCGGCGCGAGGAATGACGATGCGGCCCTCGAAGAATGTTCGAGCGTTGAGCTCTGTGGCCCGTAGATCCACTGCGTCCGGACTAGGCTGAACTTGACCGTCGCGCGGTCCATGTCCCCATGCGCGCACAACGGTGGTGTCGGTCTCGGGAGTATCGGGTTGGGCCACAGCGAATGAGCCCGGAAGCCGCACCCGAACCTGCACCGCACCGATACCCGGGTGGTCATCTCCAGCAAACTGCCAATACAATTCGGCGACGTCGGGTCCGACGGCGACCGCACCCAGCACCGTGTACTTCAGGGTGAATGTACGGGTGCCGCTGCCGGGCTGGTCGAAGTCGAACTGCCAGGCGTTCGGTCGACGTGCCAACGCTGGAGCCACGACGGGCAGATGTTGCTCGCCGTCGCGTGCCTCGAAGCCCAGGATCTTGTCGAGCCATGCCGGCTGGAACGTTCGGTAGCCGTGGCTGAATGGTCCTCCCGAGAAGCGGTATGTGATCTGTTCTAGGACGTCCATCGAACCGTCGGCATTAATGGTGGCGGCGGTTGTGAGTGATGGAAGCGAGAAATCCTTGTCGGCCTGGGCGGCAGCCAGAGTCGGAGCGCCAACGGTCGTCGCAGTGAGAATCAGACCACCACCGACAAGGCGCAACCAAGATTTCATGGCTCAAGGCTATGTCGAAGTTTGCGTGTGCGTTCCACCACCACACGGCCAACGCGTGTGGGACCGTCGGCGGCTAACCTTCACCGTGGCAAAGGTTCAAGGAGGCACGTCGCGGTGACCATGGAAACTGGCAAATTCGACCTCGTCGTTATCGGCGGTGGCCCGGGCGGGTACGGTGCCGCGCTCTACGGTGCTTCGGCGGGGCTCGATGTAGCTGTTATTGAGGCCGACAAAATCGGCGGAACCTGTCTACATCGCGGGTGCATACCGGCAAAAGAATTCCTTGAAACAGCCGCTACCTATCGTCATGTGCTGCACGCCGCGGAATTCGGCATCAACTCGTCGGCTCCAACGGTCGATTTTTCGGTCAGCCAAGCCCGCAAGCAGCGGGTGGTCGACGGGCTGGCCAAGGGTGTTGCCGGCCTGCTGAAAGGTCGCAATGTAACGGTGTTTAGCGGCGTCGGCTCGCTTGTCGCCGACCACATAGTTGCCATAACAGTGGGCGATGGTTCACGCCTCACGGTTACCGGCACCAATGTGGTGCTCGCTGGCGGGTCGGTTCCTCGGGTTCTACCGGGCTTCGAGCCAGGGGGGCCCATCATGACGTCCGACGAAGTGCTCGACCTCAACTATGTGCCAGCCAGGGTCGCCGTCATAGGCGGCGGGGCAATTGGTTGCGAGTTTGCCTCCATGTTCGCCGATCTCGGCTCGGCGGTCACGATTCTCGAAGGTCTCCCCAAGATCCTTCCCGGGTGCGACAGCGATGCCGCCGATGTGGTCGTGCGGTCGTTCAAGAAGAAGAAGATCGACATTCGCACCGGTGTAACGGTCACGGGTCACACGCCCAACGCAACGGGCGGAACCGCGGTCAACTTCGGCGAGGGGAACGGGCTCGACGTCGACGTTGTCATTGTGTCGGTGGGCCGGCGACCATTTGCCGATCTTCTTGGTTTGCAAGGAACCGATGTCGTCGTCACCGATCGCGGGTTCGTTCAAGTCGATGAGTTCTGCCGAACCGGAGAACCAGGCGTGTGGGCCATCGGCGATCTCATCGCTACACCTCAGCTTGCTCATGTAGCGTTCGCCGAGGCAATTCTGGTTGTCAAGCAGATGCTCGGCGAACGTCCAATGCCGGTCGCCTACGACAAGGTTCCCTGGGCAATCTACTGCCACCCGGAAGTGGCCTTCGCCGGGCATAGCGAGGAATCGGCCAAGGCTGCCGGATTCGACGTCGTCGTGAGCAAGCACCATTTCCGAGGTAACAGTCGGGCCATTATTATCGGCGACGTCGACGGGTTGGTGAAGATCATCGCCGAGAAACGCCCCGATGGAAACGGAGGCCGAATTCTCGGCGTGCATATGGTCGGCCCTTGGGTGACCGAGCAGCTGTCAGGTGGCTATCTGGCCGTCAACTGGGAAGCAACGGTCGACGAAGTAGCCGAGTTCATCCAGCCGCATCCATCGCTTACTGAGCTCTTCGGCGAGTCGGTATTGGCGCTTACCGGAAGGAGCCTTCATGGCTGAAATCACAATGCCCCAACTTGGTGAGACGGTCACCGAGGGAACCATCACAAAGTGGTTCAAGCAGGTGGGCGAAACCGTGAAGGCCGACGAGCCGCTCTTCGAGGTGTCGACCGACAAGGTCGATACCGAAGTTCCCGCACCGTCGGGTGGCGTGCTACTCGAGATCCGCGCACAGGTAGGCGATGTCGTTCCCGTTGGCGGCGTAATTGCTGTCGTAGGCGACGCCGCAGCTACCCCGGCACCGCCGGTTGCGGCTGCACCTGTACCAGTCGAGCCGACCCCGGCGCCTAGCGCGCCTAGCGTTGCACCGACCATCTCGATTCCCCCACCCCCGCCGCCACCACCGGCGGCTCCAGTGTTCGAGCCAGTTCCCGAACCAGTGCCTGTCGCCGCTGCCGTCGTTCAGCCGTCCGAACCCGATGGTGACACCGGCCGGCTGCTGTCGCCTGTCGTTCGAAAGCTCGTTAATGAATATGCGCTTTCGGTCGATGCCATCGTCGGCACCGGCACGGGCGGGCGTATCACCCGTTCCGACGTCATGGAGCACATCGAGCGCACCGGTGCCCGAGCAGTCGACAGTCCCCAGCCGTTCGAGGAAGCTTCGGCGCCGGTGCCCGAGCCGGCCGCTACGCTTGCAGCCACCCCCGCCATGCCTCCGGCTGCCGCTGCTCCTGTCAATGCCCCTGCACCCTCAGGCCGCGACGAGGTCGTAGCCCTTCCAAAAATTCGCAAGCTCACCGGCGACCACATGGTGATGTCGCTTGCCACCTCGCCCCATGCCTTCAGCGTGGTCGAGGTCGATTACGCCAACGTCGACCTTACCCGCGACAAGGTCAAGGCCGACTGGAAGAAGGCCGAGGGCTTCAGCCTCACGTACCTTCCGTTCATCAGCCGTGCGATTGTCGATGCCATTGCCGAGTTCCCGCATATGAACGCCAGCATGAGCGACGGACAACTCGTTGTTCATCGTTACGTCGATCTCGGCATAGCAGTCGACCTCGACTACCAGGGTTTGCTCGTACCGGTTGTTCGTGCGGCCGAGACCAAACGCCTGCGAGCGATCTCGCGAGAGATCTACGACCTTGCCAGCCGAGCTCGCGCTCGTAAGGTCACGCCCGACGAGATCAGTGGTGGAACCTTCACCATCTCGAACAACGGTTCGGCCGGTTCAGTTCTCACGGCCGCAATCATCAACCAGCCTCAGGTGGCAATCATCTCCACCGATGCCATCAAGCGTCGCCCGGTCGTTGTCGACCTGCCCGGTGGTGGCGAGTCAATCGCTATCCACTCGGTTGGAAACCTCGCCATGAGCTGGGACCATCGAGCCTTCGACGGCGCGTACGCGGCCGGTTTCTTGGTGAAGGTTAAAGATATTTTGGAAACCCGCGACTGGAGTGCCGAGGTCTAGATGCCGTTGCGGGCACGATGGCTCGGAAGGGTCCCTTACCGCGAGGCGCTCGATCTGCAGGTCGGCCTCTTCGAGCTTGGCCGCGAGCAGCATCTCTTGCTAGTCGAGCACGACCATGTGTTCACACACGGACCATCGGCCGACCTCGTCCGCAATGTCCTTGTCGATCCGGCGTCGGTCGGTGCCGAACTTGTCCGCGTGTCACGCGGTGGCGATGTCACCTACCACGGACCTGGTCAGCTCGTCGGCTACCCAATAGTCACCGTGGCATCGAAATATGGCGGCACGTCGGGTATGGCCGACATGGTGGCCTATGTGTGTGTCGTCGAGCAGCTCATCATCGACACGCTCACCAAGCTCGGTCTCACCGATGTCGGTCGGCTGGTGGGGTATCCGGGAGTTTGGGTCGCACCGAACTCGTCGGCACCCCGAAAAGTCTGTGCCATCGGAGTAAAGGTCAGTCGCAACCGCACGATGCATGGCTTCGCCATCAACGTTGCCCCCGACCTCAGCTACATGCGCGACTACATCGTTGCGTGCGGGCTCGGTCAGTTTGGCGTTACATCCCTGGCCGAGGAAGGTATCGACGTTTCCCTCAAGGACGTGTGCGACGTTCTGATACCGCTAGCTGCCGAGCGGTGGGGCGATGGCGTAGTCGATCGGGCCGACGTGGCGTGGCGGAAATCGGCCGACGACCTCAGCCTGTTCAGCCAGGGCAAGGGTCCCGGAACTCGCGCCGTTGCACGGCTTGCGCGTGCGGGCGTCTCCGAAGGTCTGTCGATCCAGTCTCGCAAACCCGAGTGGATGCGAGCACCCTTACGGCTTGACGCCAGCGTGCTCGAACTCAAGCGCACCGTACGCAGCCTCGGCCTTGTCACGGTCTGCGAGGAAGCTGGCTGCCCGAACCTGTCGGAGTGCTGGTCCGACGGCACAGCAACCTTCATGATCCTGGGTGAGCGCTGCACTCGGGCGTGCGGTTTCTGCCTTGTGGATACCTCGAAACCGTTGGCTCCCGATGCGGCCGAGCCGACCCGGGTAGCCGAGGCTGTTGCGCAACTAGGGCTGCGACATGCTGTGATCACGATGGTGGCCCGAGACGATCTTGCCGATGGCGGCGCGCAGGCTGTGGCCGCGACCATCGAGGCAATTCGACAACGCAATCCAACCACTGCCATCGAGGCACTGGTTTCGGACTTCAAAGGCAACGCGTCGGCCATCGACGTCGTTCTCGCCTCGCATCCCGACGTCTATAACCACAACATCGAAACGGTGGCAAGGTTGCAACGCGCCGTGCGACCGTCCGCCGGGTACGGCCGAAGCATGGCGGCCTTGGCCCGGGCGAAACGGGCAGGTGGCACCGTGAAGAGCGGCCTCATCGTCGGCCTCGGTGAGACCGACGCCGAGGTCTTTGGTTGCCTCGCCGACCTGGCCTCGATCGGCGTCGATATTGTCACCATCGGCCAGTATTTACGGCCTACGACCCACCACCTGCCTGTGGCACGATGGGTCGAACCCGCCACGTTCGTCGACTACAAGCGAATCGGCGAGAGTCTCGGAATTGGGCATGTCGAGTCGAGCCCGCTTACACGGTCGAGTTACCACGCTCGCCAAGCTGCTGACGCTCTGTCGCTAAGCTGACGGCCGGTGAGCGGTCTGGGGATTGGGATGGTGACGGTTACGACAGATCACGTGTCGGGGAGCATTTAGTGTATCCGTACACTAAATGCCCCCCTTGTTTAGGGTGTATTTACACTAAAACCACCCCATCTTTGGTGTAGTACGATGCATTCGTACTGCGAGACGACGAGCTGCGATCCTTCCTGCGAGAACGCAATCCGTGGTGGCGTGCCGCGGCCGCAGGCGGAGACCCTGCAATGCCGAGGGCCCGAACCGCCTCATCTATATCTCGGCCGATGGCATGCGTACTCAGGATTTACGGCGGGCGTTCGCAATCGGTCGGGCATTAACACTTGCCGCTGCGTCGAGCCAGCGGCTTTGGTTGGTCGATGAAATCACTTCTGTGGCCGGGTGGGAGCAGCTAATAAAGGAACTCCGTGACAACACGGCTATGACCGACGATGGTGTGGTGCTAACGAGGTCATCGGCATCGGGTTTCGAGGAGGCCGTTCGTGCGGTCGGAGCGGGGCGGACACGAACGGCCGAGCCGTTTCGTACGTTGTTGCCGATGACCTTCGCCGACGTGTTGGCTTCATCCGGGTTCGAAGCTGTTCTCCCTGCGCCGGTCTCGCCGGATCAACTGCAGGCCGAGTCAGTACGGGACATAATCGAAAGGTTGTCGGCCTCGGTCGATGATTTGGATCTCGCATGGCGGGCCTATCTCGACTCGGGGGGCTTCCCTCAGGCGGTCTCAGAGACGCACCGCCACGGTGACATCAGCTCGGTATTTGCCCAGGACTTTCAAGCGTGGCTGTCAACTGATGTTGCGCCTGGAGAACTCAGTGACTCGGTCAGTCTGTTGCTTGAGGCGATACATCGACGTTCGGGCAGCCCGCTGTCCGTCGCGGCGACGGCTGACGCTCTTCACCTGACCCGCGAGCGCATGCGTGGCCAGCCTCGATCGGCTTGTTGCCGCCTTCGGGGCAATCTGGTGCCACCAAGCGGACGACGATGGCCGGCGTGTTGTGGGTTCCCAGTCGAAGTTGTATCTGATTGATCCGATTCTCGCCCGCCTGCCTTCTCTCCTGGACCCATCGGCGCAACCCCCAGACTTCACCCGCAGCAGCGAAGCGGCGCTTGGCGTTGCGGTAGCGCGGGCAGTGTCCGCCGTTCATGCCGAACGGCTGATTGAACAGCGCGCTGTAATGTATTTGCGCACCTCCAAGAGTGAGATCGACTTTGCGGCTGTACCCATGGCAATCGGTGGACAACGCAGCCGAAGTACGCCGTTGGAATCAAAATGGGTCGAGTCAGGCTGGAAGAACGAGGCACGAACTATGGCCGCGAAGTTCGGCCGTGGTGTCTTGGCGACGAAGAACATCACCGACCTTTCGGGTGACGTGTCGGCGGTATCTGCCCCAATAGTTGCATTGTTGCTCATCGGTACGACGTAACTTGGGGCTTCGTTCCGGTCAGGCGCTGACCCTGCCTTGCACCGTGGACGTGGTTGTCGTAGTGGCCAACTGGGCCTGACGTAGCTTGTCGATCAATCCTTGGCTATCCACGAGTGACATTGGGCAGTTGGGTTTCCCGGCCAACGTTTCCTCATCGGTGTCCCTCGCCACGACTTCGCCAGTCGGTCCGAAGATCACTTGTTCTTTCGTGCTCTCACGGTCCGCAAACCTGTGCGCCTCAGCCTGTGAGAATGACACCCTGGCCCATATCGTCGATGTCTCGATCGGCACGACCGAGCGCGAGGGCTCGAGCAGCACGATGAGCCACCGCCCGTTTGCCTGCTCACCGAGCACCCAGCCCGTGCAATACATGTTCGTTCCGCGGTTTCCCTTTGCGTCGCTGACCCAGATGAGTTCCGGCTGCGCCCATGGCTCGTCCGAAGCCCAGACGATGGCCCAGATCATCCCCGCCAACAAGCAGAACCCGCAGTTCTTAAGCGCCTCGTGCGGCGTCCCGGATTTCCATCTGTCAGGTCTCCAGATGATTACCGCCCCGAGACACAACGCAGGCAGTGTCCTCCAGATGGGCCCCTCCCATTCCACGTTCAACCCAACCGTCGCGCCGACGACAACAACTGTCGCTAGCAGTCGATCTCGCAGTCTCCTCGGCCTCCGATACGAGAAGGAAACGCTAGCTGCAGCCGCCATGAACGCCACAAGTCGTGGCACAGATACTTTGGATACGGTGACCAGAATCTGCGGAACCCACGCCACCAGCAATTGGAGCGGCTGCTCGTGAGCGATGGATACCGCACCTTCACGATCGAAGCGTGCGACACGGAGTGTGTGCACCGAGTACATCACTACGAGCAGAGTCGAGATCACGATCGGGGTGCTCTCGCATGAACGCAACGACGATAGTGCGGTAACGGGTAAAACGAGCCGTTGCCGGAGCCTCTTCAGCCATCGTGCGAGGCTAGTTGCAACCCAGGGACTGGTAACGCGTTAAGCGAGCCGGTGCACCAAACCACGCACCTGGTGTGCGTGTCGATGCGGGGCCAGCAGTAGCCGCCGTACGCTTCGACCCTTGGACAGGCCGGTTTACGGAGCTCGAGGCCTCGAAAGTTACCCGCAAATACGAAGGATCGATCGACCACAAACCCGGGCCACTGACGTTCGCCGAGGTTGTGCCGCCCGTAACAACCGTGCAAACAGTGGCGGATCAGTTAGCCGATGGGAACAAATGCGGCCGGATCAGCCGTTGGGGTCACGCTGACCAGGTCGATTTCAACGTCGGCTCGTTCGACCCGTGCAAGATGGCCATTTGGCAGGACACAGTACGTTTCGTCCTTGCTGCCGTCGGTCGCTAGCGGAACAACAACACACGTTGCCGTCTGGTCGAGGACGAGTATCTCCGAAGCGAACGGCTTGGCTGCGGCCCGCCGCGCACTTACTCGCAACTGCTGTGCGGCTCGTGCGGAATAGAATTCGTGCCCACTCGGGATAAGTGCCGAGATCGGCTGATTCAGATCGCCGGGAGCACAGGTGGCCTTCAACACCGAACAGACCTTGGTCTGATCCGAGAAATACAGCACAGTGTCGCCAACGGTAACCACATGGCGAGTTGGTTCATGGACAACCACGGCATCGCTCTTGGTCGAAGTCGACAGGTTGGTTACGCGGTACACGGCAGTGAACGTGAGGCTGTCGACCTTGTCGAGTGGTCCTAATACGGCGTCGACAACGGGGTCGCCGAACGCCTGTCGGTCGAGCGGCTTGGATTTGTCGACCGGCTCGCCGAGTCGTGGACGCTCGCCGAGTGCGCACGCCGAAAGAGCTGCCGCGAGAACTATGACCAAAAGGCGGCTTGGGCGATTCACGACAGTCAGCGTATGTGGTTAGCCGCCGGCCGTGTCGCCGCTGTGTCGCCGCCGAGTCGTTGTCGTAATCGCCCGTGCGGTTGTTAGTGTTCACCCGTCGTGATTCAGCTTGATGCCGCCACCGTGTTACTGCAATGGGCAACGGGAGGCTTGGCCTTCTTATGGGTGACGAGCCGTCGAAAGGTAGTTGGCCCGGGTTACGGCTGGCTATTGCGTTCGATCTATCTAGCTATTGGTGCCCTCGGACTATTTGTCGGTCTGCGATTTTCCACTGACGTTGTGCGTGAGACAGCATCGGTCGGTCTCATCCTCGCGTCGAGCTACGCCCTTATTTCATCGGTTCGCCGTAAGGAGAACTTTGCGCCGACACTAGACCTCGTTGCACCTTGTCTTGGGCTGGTGGGTTTGGTCGCCGGCGGGCTTGGAGCTGGTGGAAACCCGGCGCTGGCGATCGCCCGCACCATTGCCGGTGCGGCGTTCCTTGGCGCAGTCAGCGATGCAATGTTGCTTGGTCATTGGTATCTGGTGCAGCCCGGTCTCCCACGATCGCTCCTGGTTGATCTTGTCCGAGCACTCGGAATTGTCTGGCCGTTCGAGGTGGCTCTGCTCCTCATACCGACAGGCATGTTGAGCGTGTTTTCAGGGACTGTCGACGACGGTTGGAATGGCACCCTCGGTTGGATGTGGGCCACCTGTGCAGTAACGACGCTAGCGCTTACCTTCGTCACCCGAGCGGCGCTCAAGGAGCCCTCGTACTCGGCGGTGATGGCGGCAACCGGTCTGTTGTATCTTGCCATCCTCACGGGTTTCGGCACCGATCTTGTGGCTAGAGCGGTACTTGCCGGCTGACGCAATACACTGTGTGTTATGCCTCGCCCTGTTTGGAGTGGAACGGTCAGCTTTGGCCTAGTGACCATCCCGGTGAAAATGTTCAACGCTGTCAGTCGAAAGTCGGTGTCGTTTAACCAACTCGACGGTCGCACCAACGCTCGAATCAAGTACAAAAAGGTGTCGGCCGACACTGGTGATGAAGTGCCTGACGATGAGATAGTCAAGGCGTACGAGCTCTCGAAGGACCAGTACGTCAAGGTCGACCCTGACGAGTTGGAAAAGTTCCTGCCAACGGCATCGCGGGCCATTGAACTCGAGGACTTTGTACCTCTGGCCGACATCGATCCAATCTTTTTCGACACCCCGTACTACCTAGCCCCCGACAAGGCCCCCAAGCCGTACGCACTTCTCGCCAGAGCGATGGAGGAAGCCGGGCGCGTTGGCGTTGGCGTGTTCGTTATGCGCAACAAGCAGATCATCGCAGCCGTACGTCCAGTGAAAGGACGACTGCTTCTTTCGACAATGGTGTACTCCGATGAAGTAGTTGCACCCGCCGACATCAACGAACTCGATGGCGTCGAAGACATCGTCATCAGCGAAAAAGAAGCCGCCATGGCTGCGCAACTTGTCGACTCGATGGCGGGCGAGTTTGATCCCGATAAGTACCAAGACAGCTATCGCCTGCAGGTTCTCGACCTCATTCAACGCAAGGCCGCAGGTGAAGAACTCACCATGCCCGACCGCCCTGCCGCAGCCCCGCAGGTTGTCGACTTGATGGCGGCGCTCGAGGCCAGCGTGAGGGCAGCTAAGGAAGCGCGCGGGCGACATCCCACCACGCACGAGGTCGCTGAGGCGCCAAAGATCGCGAAACCGGCCCGGGTGCGCAAGTCGGCGTGACTGTCGTACGGGTAGGTGACCGAACGCTGACGCTGTCGAATCCCGACAAGGTCCTGTATCGAGAAACAGGCTTTACCAAGGCCGAGGTCATCAGCTACTACGCAAACATTGCTGCAGTGATGCTGCCCCACGTTGCTGGCAGGGCCATGACGCTGAAGCGTTTTCCCGACGGGTCGCACACCCCCGGTTTCTTCGAGAAGCGATGCCCCGATCACCGCCCTGACTGGCTAGCCACCGCGCTCGGGCCTGGCGACCGAAAGGGAGGTATCAACTACTGCGCTATCGACGAACCGGCTGCGTTGGTTTGGACAGCCAACATGGCAGCGTTGGAACTGCATGCCCCGATGGCGCTCGCTGTCGATCTCGAGAACCCTCGGGCTGTCGTCTTCGATTTCGATCCAGGTGAGCCGGCCAACATTCGTGAGTGCGCGCAAGCAGCCCTCGACGTTGCCGAGGTACTCGCTGCCGTCGGTCTTGAAGGCTGGTGCAAGACATCAGGCTCGAAAGGGCTACAGATGTACTTGCCGGTCAACGGGCCCTGTACCCATGAACAGGCCAGCAATTTTGCCTTAGCGGTGGGCCAGGTCCTAGAACGAAATGACCCAAGCCGATACCTCACCAACATGACGCGGTCTGAACGCCCCGGCAAGGTGCTCATCGACTGGAGCCAAAACAGTCGTCACAAAACTACTATTGCGCCATACTCGTTACGAGCTCGGCCGCACCCCACCGTGTCGACCCCGGTGAGCTGGGACGAGGTAGAACAGGCGGCCCGGGGTGCGACGCTTCTAGTGTTCGAAGCCGCCGATGTACTGGCCCGTGTGGCCGACGTGGGTGACCTTTTTGGGCCAGTCGCTACGCTCAAACAAGTAGTGCCGGGCTAGTTCTGAGGCGCGGTGAGCGGCCACGGTTGGTCGCGTTCGTGCTGCCAGCCCAGTTCGAGCAACTGTTGTTCGGAAAAGTGGCGGCCAATGATCTGGAGCGAAATGGGCAGAGAGTCGACGAAGCCAGCAGGGATACTGATTGCAGGGTTCCCGTAGAGGTTGCACGGAAAGGTCAGCTTGCCGTTGTTACCCATACCCGCATGTGTTCCACCAAACGTGTCGGGCAGCGGACCTTGGGCGTCGAAGGCGATGTCGGGGTTCGATGCGGTGATTACCAAGTCGACGCCGGTTGCCCGATCAAAAATCTCGGCCATTCGTTGGTTGAACCGTGTGCGACGCTCCTCGATTCGAAGGCGGGCCTCGATGGAGTACCGTCCCTCAGTGCTACGAAGCCCATAGGCGATTTCCGGCGTAAGCTGATCGGCGCAATCGGGCCACAGGCCAGCCAACGCGCCGTGAATCGACAGCATCCCCGAGATCGACCAAGCGGCGCCCATTGATGGCAGCGAGGTGTCGACAGCGTGCACTCGGGTGAGCCCGGCGGTGTCGATAACCGTGTTGGCCGCGGCTTCTAGTGCCAGCCACATCGCCGGGGAAACAACAGCACCTCCCCAATCGGGCACCACGGCCACGCGTAGACCACGTAGCTGTTCCTGCTGTTTGCCTAGGCCGTTCTCCCAACCCTCGACCCGAGGCAGGCTGAGGGGATCGGTGCCGTGATGCCCGTTGGTTACGTCGAACCAACGAGCGGTGTCACGAATCGATCTCGACACGCATCCGGTAGTGACGGTGAGATTGCCGTACTCCATATGTGGCCCGCGCGGGATACGACCAAACGTGGCCTTCAAGCCAACCAGTCCACAGAACCCTGCTGGGATACGAATCGATCCACCGCCGTCGCCAGCGGACGCCAGGGTGACGAGGCCACCCGCGACTGCAGCGGCCGACCCGCCGGACGATCCGCCCGGAGTGCGGCTCTCGTCCCACGGGTTCAGTGTTGCGCCATGAAGAACCGTGCGGGTCAGATTCACCCCTCCGAATTCGCTGGCGGTTGTCTGGCCGACGAGCACCGCACCTGCGTGTCGAATTCGGTCGACCATCACCGAGGTGTAGGTAGCAACATGATGGGCAAGCGGTACTGACGCCTCGGTTGCGGGCCAACCCTCGACATGCTGGAGTTCTTTGATGCCAACAGGAACCCCGCCAAAAGGCAACCTGACATCGGCGCATGCTGCCCGACTACGCGCCGTTTCCGTGTCGAGGTAGGCGAAGGCGTTCAGTCGAGAACGGTCTATAGCGTCAAGTGTTGCCTCCAATTCAGCGACGGGCGAATGGTCACCGTTGCGAAACGCGTCGACTAGCGAACAGGCATCTCCGGCCCAAGGCTGTGCAGTCATGCCGGGACGATACAGGCCTCGTAGAGTCTCATGGCAATGGATGTACGCAGTTTTCTCGGCCTGGCAGCAAGCCATAATCCGTTCCGATGGCATCTTGAAGTCACGCAGGGGTTGTCGAACGGTGGTGGGTTCTTGTTCGGAGGGTGCGGCCTTGCCGGCGCGATTTCGGCGATGGAGGCAACGAGTGGCCGACCGTGCATCTGGGCAACGGCGCAGTACCTCTCGTACGCCCGCCCCGGCGAGGTTCTCGATATCGATGTGACGTTGGCTGTCACCGGACATCAGATGACTCAGGCCCGTGCGGTGGGCCACGTTGGAAACCGTGAGATCCTGACCGTCAACGCTGCGCTGGGAAGCCGCGAATTCGAACATGCCGGCACGTGGGAATCAGTCCCCGCCGATCTGCCGGATCCGTTGAGCGTTCCACGTCGTGCGTGGCGCACCGTCGACGATGGCTCAATCAATACTCGAATAGAACTGCGGATGGTGCACGGAAAGGCCTATGACCAACTCGATGGGACCGTTAGTTCCGATGGTCGTTCGATGATGTGGGCCCGCATCCCGGGTGTTATCGACAATATGTCAGCAGCAACCCTGGCGGTGCTTGGCGACTATGTGCCAAGCGGAGTTGGTCAAGCCCTCGGTGCACAAGCCGGCGGCAACAGCTTGGACAACACGCTTCGAGTCATTCGGCTGGTTCCGACCGAGTGGGTACTTTTAGATATCCGAGTACATGGCGTGGCCAACGGGTTTGGCCACGGACTCGTTCACATGTTTGCCGAGGATGGCACACTGCTGGCAACAGCAAGCCAGAGTTGCATTGTGCGACTCCATCGTTCCGATTCAGTTCCTATAGCAAAGGTTGACGTATGAGCCTTCCAATCCGTCCAGGCATGACCGTTCCTCTACCCGGGCATTTACACAGCCAACGTGATCGCTTGCGCGAACTTGCCGATCTTGGATACACCGACATTTGGTCGGCCGAAGCCGACGGAGCCGACGCATTTGTCCCGCTGGCCCTGGCCGCTGCATGGGAACCCCGATTGCGCCTAGGCACAGCTATCGTTCCCGCCTTTACTCGATCGCCTGCGCTCATGGCCCAGTCGGTGGCGACAATGGCTGATGCTGCCCCTGGCCGGTTTGCTTTTGGTATCGGGTCGTCGTCCAATGTCATCGTCGAGAAGTGGAATGGCGTTCCTTTTGTCGATCCGTACAAACGGGTTCGCGACATGGTGCGGTTCTTGCGCGAAGCGCTTGCTGGAGGGAAGGTTTCACAGCAGTACGACACATTCAAGGTCGATGGATTCCGACTCGGCATTCGCCCCGAGGTACAACCAACGCTCCTCGTCGCTGCACTACGTGAAGGCATGCTTCGCCTCGCGGGGCGCGAGGCCGACGGTGTCATCATCAACTGGCTGTCGGCAACCGACGTCGACAAAGTGGCGACTGTTGTGCGTGATGCGGCGGGTGGCGCTGATCGCGAGATCGTGTGCCGGGTGTTTTGTTGCCCGAGTGAGGACGCAGAGGCGGTCCGCGCCGGTGCGAAGTTCGCGATCGCTGCGTATCTCAACGTGCCCGTGTATGCCGAGTTTCATCGATGGCTCGGACGCGGCGACGCGCTTGGTGGCATGTGGGAGGCGTGGGCAACTGGTGACCGCAAAGCCGCGCTCGCAGCCATACCGGACAGTGTGGTCGACGAGTTAGTGGTGCATGGCTCCCCGGCACAATGTCGTGAGAAGATCCAAGCCTATTTCGACCATGGCGTGACAACGTCGTCGCTGTCATTGATGCAACTGGCACCGTTCGACCACGGTGAGGCCGTCCGTCTGCTGGCACCAGGTGCCGAGTAAGTGCCTGTTCTTGACTAATAGGAGTAGCGGCCAGACGACAATCCGTGATTTTTCGGTAATACTACGGGAGTAGACTGGCTAGAGGCGGCAAGTCGGCGAGAACAACACCAGGCCTCATGTGTGTCGCATGCGAGGTGAGCGAGATGGCAAAAATTCGAGCGTTTGGGCACTGGGTCCGCTGGGCTTGGTTTGTCGCGGTTGCGTTGTTGATCGCTTTCATGTTGCCGTCGGTACCTGCTCGGGCTCAAGTCCCACCTGAAACAACGGTCGAGCCAACAACGACCACGTCGTCGTCAACGTCGTCCTCGTCATCAACGTCGTCGACAACAACCACGACAACTGCGCCTCCGCCGACCTGCAGGGCCGACGGGGCGGATTGTTTCTCGACGACAATTCAATCCACCGCGTTCGACACCAATCTCTCGGGCTCAATCGACGCTGGCGATCGGATTGACGTGGCCGTGCGACTCCGTGCGGTTGGTCTTGTCGAAATCTTGTCCCCGCGAGCCTCGGTTAGGCTCCCAATCGGCTCGGGAACGGTGCTTGACCCGATGTCGTTTGTGGTTGGCGGTGGGCCGGTGTCGATTGGGGTTGATGGGGATTCGGGGCAGGTAGTTGACGGTGAGGTCACTATGCGATTTGACCCCATTCAGCCCGGCACCCAAGTCGACGCGTCATTCACTCTGGTTGTGGGTTCGTATGTAGCACCGCCGTCCGAGAGTTCCCAGATTGTGCTTCGTGTCGATGCTTCGGGCGTCGGGGCAGCGTCAGGCCTGTCGGTGTTCGACCTTACGACAGCCATACCAATAGCCCAGAGGGTTGCCGACGTATCGGTAGCGTTGTCTACATCGACGCCTGCGGTTGGGGCCCAGGTGACTCTCGCTACGGTCTCCAATGGCGGTCCGTCAACGGCGCGGAACATGGTGTTGACTATCACCGTTCCACAGCCTGACTACGTCGTGAATCTGACCCCGGCTGCACCATGTACCCGCTCGGGAACCGAGGTCCAGTGCTTGCTGCCATCGCTGACGTCAGGTGCGGCATGGATCACCTCGTTCGACATCCGCCAACCACTTACTCAAGTTCCAAGCGCATTTGTTGTGGGTGCTCAAGTTTCGGGTTCGGTGTTTGACCCGCGATTGTCGAACAACACGGACCTCTCCACGACACCGGTCGCCGACGCCGACATCTCTGTGGTGCGTCGAGATGTCGGCGTGCCGCTGGCGGGGGCTTTGTACTCGTACACGCTTTTGGTGTCCAACACGGGGCCGGGTCGTGCGCAAAACGTCGAGTTGAGCGAGACGGTCCCTGCGTCGTTGCGGGCGGTTCGCGGTATCAGTAACGGCAATGAAACCTGTGCATTCGAGACCAACGTCATCACCTGCGGCCTCGGGAGCCTCGAGGTCGGTCTTGAACGTGAAGTAACCATTACTGGCGTCTGGGCGTCCGATCTCGCGTCAGGGACCAGCCTTGCGTTAACGGGCAGGGTGACCACCTCGTCGAGGGATGTTCAACCGAGCAATAACGTTGCGGCAAATGCGCTTTTGTCGACGATCAGCAGTGATGTCGACGTTACCCAGGTGGTGTCGAGCAACGTCATCGCCGGGCAATCATGGAGTGCAACTCTGTCGGTCGGCAACGTCGGCCCGTCGAATGGGTCTGGGCTCGTAGTAACGACCACTGTCACACCGGCACTTACGCTCACGTCGGCCACGAGCACGAAGGGCACGTGCGTCATTGACAACGTTGCCCACAAGGTCGTGTGCACCGTTGGTCAGTTGGCCACCGACGCGGGTCGTGTCGGAATCTCACTCGACGCGATTTTGGCTACCGACGTTGCGTTAGACGCAGCCTCCCTGACCACGGTGTCAGCGGCGGAGTCATTGTCACCTGATCCCGTGCTCGACAATAACCGGGCGATTTCCACAAGCTTCGTTGCTACGCTCGCCGACGTTGTCGTATCGGCCGGTGGCACACGTGGTGCATTGGCGGGGCAGCCGTTCCTGAACCGATATGTGGTTCGCAACGCCGGGCCATCTGGTTCCATTGGCCTGACAGTGTCGGTCGCCATCGGTGGCTCACTCCTTGATCCGCAAGTCTCGCTACCCGGCCTAACGTGCGACCCAGTCGTGGACGGTCGGGCCGTCTGCGGTCGGGCTGGCTTTATGCCAGCGGGCGCGGCCTACGAGGTCACCGTGGCAGGACGCGTGCCCCCCGATCAGGCCGAGGGCGACGTTGTACGGGTAACTGTTTCGGCTTCCGCCGAGACCCCCGACTCGGCACAGGGTAACAACTCTGTTACGACCTCCGATGCTGTGACGCTATCATCCGCGTTAGCGCTAGCGCTTTCTGTTCCAGGTGCTGTCGTCGCTGGCACTGACATTGGCATCGATGCCGTAATAACCAACACTGGCATCACCCGAAGCGACTCCACGACGGTCGTGTTCACACTGCCCCAACAGTTCGCCAACATCGCGTCAGCAGCAGGCTGTGTGCGCGACGTAGGCAGTCGTTTGCGATGCGAAACAGGGCGCATTCCGGCAGGCGCGACCATTCGCATCTCGTTGTCGGCCAGAATTGATGCCGCCAGTCCTGAGGCCGTAGTTCTGACCTCTGTGTCCATGGATGCCCCTGAACCGCAAGCTACTCTTACAGCCGAGTCATCCACGCGGATCACAATCCAGGCCGCACTCCGACTGGCCGACAACGGGCCGTGGTCGGCCGAGGCGGGCTCGACGTTCGAAGCGGTGTTCGTCCTAACCAACGACGGACCATCGTTGGCTGTCGGTGCTCGCATTGAGGTCGCTATCCCGCCAGGACTCGTGATCGAGAGCATCGGTGGCTGCTCGAAGATCGGTTCGACGCTGCAGTGTATTGGTACTGATCTTGCTGCTGGTGGTGAGCTTGTAGTCCGGCTTGTGCTGTCGGTGCCCACCGCTATGAGCTCCCAGGAGCTGCAACTCGCTTACAAGGCATCGAGTGCACAGCCGGCCCGTGTTATTGATCAGGCGAATCGGGTCGCCATCACGGTGAACGCCAACCTTGTTGTCGACCTCGACATCCCACTCGAACTACTCGAACCCGGCGGTGTGTTGATTGCAGGGAGGACCTACAACTCATCGGTGGTTATCTCGTCCCTCGGACCTTCCGAAGCGCCCACTGCTGTGGTCGACGTTTCACTGGTCGGCGGCGTATCTCTCGTCGATGTTCGAGAACCTCAAGTCTCCTGGGCCAAGTGCCTCAAGGTCCTTGGGACGCAATTTCGGTGCGAACTCGACCGGGTCGCGGCTAACGGATCCAAGATTGAGCTGCCGTTCTCGTTCACTACTGGCAGCGATGCGCCCGAGGGAGTGCTGATCGAGTACAACGCCTCCGTCGGAGCTTCGGTCTTCGATAAAGACCTCTCTAACAACCGCGTGTCGGGTAAGGCGATACTGGCAACGTCGGCCGACCTTGATACCGTGATTCGTGCCGAGACCGAGGCGAAATCGGGCGGTCAAACCAAGTACGAGGTACGAATTTCGAACCAGGGTCCGTCGGTAGCTCGACGTGTGTCGGCCGAGATTCGACTACCTGAAGGTCTTGCTGCCACTGTCGTTACCGGAAGCGGCGTCGACTGCTTTCGGCCCGATGGCCAACTAGTACTTCGATGCAATGTGCAGTACCTCGGAGCAAAGCAGTCTGTTGCTGTTCACGTGAACTCTGTGGTAAAGAGCACGATTGGGGTAGGAACACAGCTTGAGCTTGTCGCCTCGGCTGTGGCCTCGACCGACGACCGGGCAACGGGCAACAACCGAGCCCAACGCCGGCTCGACGTCACTGGAACAGCGGCTCCTGGCCAGCTTGGTTTGGAGAACATTCTGTCGACGGCCGGCGGCTTGGTGGTGACCGAAGCCTCGGTGACGAATCCGACTGATGAGCCCATCTCGCGGGTGGTTCTGATCCAGGACATCCCCTTGGGTCACCGGGCGCTGAGCGCGGGCATCGGGCGTGGCGATTGCGAGATCTCCGATCGAATGGTCATGTGCACCGTTGAGAACCTTGAGGCGGACAGCTCGGCAACAATGAAAGTAACGATCGTTGTCAGCGGCGGCGACCCAATCCTCACGTTGTCAGGCGGGGTTCTCGACCCGGGTGAAGGCAGTCGGTTTGGATTCTTCCGTCAGGCCGATGGCTTCCTCCGACTCGCACTGCGCCAAGACCTCCCACTAGAGATCACGATCAAGGGTCCCGACTTGGTCCAGGAACTGCTGTCAGCGAACAAACCGTTGATGGCGGGAGCTGGCCTGTCGGTTGTGTTTGGCCTCGGCCTACTCAGCTGGATACGCAAGAGTCGCCGCGACCCGTTGGCTATCTAGGACGGGGCCGGTTACGCAGCCCGAGCGTGTTTACGGCCACCGGAGAGGTCGTGCTGCCGTGACGACTGTAACGCCAAGATGGCTCGCACATGAGCGATGCCAACCTGGCCCACCTGACGAGTTTGTGCGCTCACTCTTAACTGTCGTGGAACCTTAGATACCTCGAGAAGCGACAGCTGCCCAGGTGCGGTTGAAAGGCGACGTGAATCGGTCATGTGTTCAGTATGCAGAGGGGGTGTGACAGAGTTGCATTGGGTCTCATACGCTCGACTGCGTGGTTTGTACTAGGCGTGTTTGTGCGGTGTTGTCAGCCGTCGCGTTTGTCGTGCTGTCCAGTTGCTCGTCGTCTGCGGCACGATCGGCTGAGGTGACTGCAGTCGTGTCGGCAACGTCGCGTCTTCCTGCCTTGCAGGGAGCAATTGGCTCAAAGCCCATTGTTGTGATGCCGCAGCAGGCCCCGCCGAAAGAACTCGTTGTTCAAACGATCGCGAAGGGGAATGGGTCCGCCGTTTCTGACGGCGACACCGCCATCATCCATTACGTCGGCGCGATCTGGTCCTCGGGTCGAGAATTCGAATCGTCGTGGGAAGACGGGGCGCCAGCTCGCCTTGCGATTGGGAACGGATCGTTGATCTCAGGCCTCGACAAAGCTCTCGCAGGCGTCACGGCTGGCAGTCGATTGATGGTCGTTGTGCCCCCGAATCAGGGCTACGGTCCAACAGGAAAGGCTGAAGCCTCGATCCTCGGCACCGATACCTTGGTGTTTGTCATTGATGTCTTTGGTAGTTTTCCAACTCCCGCCAGCTGATGCCGTACTCTCACTTCGTGGCACGCGAGCGCATCTATACCAAAACAGGCGACGACGGCACGACCGGCTTGTTCTACGGCGGTCGAGTTCGCAAAGACAGCGAACTTCCCACCGCGTACGGCGCAGTCGACGAAGCTCAAGCCGTTCTCGGTGTTGCTCGGTCGGCTGCTCGACGTGAAGGAGACATCGAACTTGGCGAGCTCGTGGTTCGCCTGCAACGAGAGTTGTACGTGTTGATGGCTGAACTCGCTACCGCCCCTGACAATCGGCACAAGCTGATAGACGGTGTGTCGCGTGTAACCGACGCGATGGCTGAGGATCTCGAAGGTCTTATCGACAGTTTCTCCGAGCGCTTTGCTCCGCCCACTGAGTTCGTCGTGCCGGGGGAGGACCTCACGGCTGCCTACCTCGACCTTGGCCGCACTGTCGTGCGCCGCGCCGAACGGCACGCCCTTGCGGCAGCTGCTGCGCCTTCTGTCGTCGTTACCTACCTCAACCGTCTTTCCGATCTACTCTGGACGCTGGCACGATGGCGTGAAGGCACATCGCTGGCCGCCCGTCAGCCGTGATTCGATAGGAGAACAGCCCTCATGGATATCGTTTTTGCCGCAGTTCGTACCGCTCCTGCAAAGGCTGACGCCGTGGTGTATCCGGTATTTGCCGAGGGTGCGGTCCCTCGATCTCTTGGAATGTCCAGGGCGCACCTTGCCAAGGTTGGTTTCGACGCCAAACCCGGCCAGACGCATTCGGTGGTAACTGCCTCGGGCGTCGTGGCGATCGCTCTTGGAATGGGCAGCCGAGCGTCTGTGTCGGCCAATGGTGTGCGCGATGCCGCTGCGAACGCAGCCCGTGCCGCGGCCCGATGCGCCCACGTCGCCATTGTGACCAACGACCTCGATGCAGTCGAGGGGCGTCAATTCGGCCAGGCAGTCGCCGAGGGCGTTGTGCTGGCCTCCTATCGCTTTGTTGCTCACCGAAGCAACGTCGACATCGCAACGCAGCCTGCTATTGCGCTCGTGTCGGTCGTGGTGCCTGCTGAGCGGTTGGCAGCAATTGCTGGCGGACTCGAACGTGGCGCGGCCATAGCGAACGCCGTGACGAAGGCTCGCGACCTCATCAACACGTCTCCTGCCCAAATGACTGCAACAGAGTTCGCCAACAGAGCCGCCGAACTCGCCAAGGCAGCCAAGCTGGCAGTCACCGTGCACGAAACCGACGCCTTGAGCGATATGCGTCTCGGAGGCATCGTCAGCGTGAACAGGGGTTCGAGCGAACCGGCTCGGCTTGTGCGGCTCGAGTACAACCCACGCAACGCTAAGCGAACCATCGCCCTCGTTGGCAAAGGTGTCATGTACGACTCAGGTGGCATTAGCCTGAAACCAAGCGACGCCAGCCATGCGTCGATGAAAATGGACATGTCTGGGGCTGCGGCCGTGCTTGCCGCCATGACTGTTTTGCCGGTCATCAAGGCCAAGGTACGTGTCATTGCCTACCTGTGCTGTGTCGAGAACATGCCATCAGGTTCGGCACTTCGAATGGGGGAAGTCATCACCATCCGAAACGGCAAAACCGTCGAAATTCACAACACTGACGCCGAAGGTCGACTCATCCTCGCCGACGGATTATCTCTTGCCGTTGAAGATGGCGTCGATGCCATTGTCGACATTGCCACGCTCACAGGTGCGTGTATGGCTGCTTTGGGGCAGAAGTACGCCGGTTTGCTATCGAACCACGACGGTCTCGCCGCTCAGGTGCTGGCGGCCGCAACCCGGGCCGACGAACCGATGTGGCGACTACCGCTTGTTCCCGAATACCGAAAGCTGCTCGATAGCGAAGTCGCTGACATGAAGAACATCGGCGGACCATATGGGGGTGCCATCACTGCGGCCCTATTCCTTCAAGAATTCGTCGGCACTACGCCATGGGCTCATATCGATATGGCGGGCCCAATGCGTGTCGACAGCGACGACAAGTGGCTGACTCGCGGTGGAACAGCCTACGGCGCTCGCACCTTTGTCGAGTTTGTCGATCGCTTCGAGAGCCTGGGCTAGATGCTGAAGGCAAGCTAGCGAGCGGTCACGCCTGAGCCAGTAGCTGTCGATGGGCACGAGCGACCGCAGCCGAGGCGGCCGAGGTTGCCAAGCCGAGACCTGTCAACGCCCGCACAACATCTTGGGGCCATTCGCCTTCGCGAAGTAACGCCTTGGCCACTCGATCTGCACGCTGGCGGTCCCGCAACAGGCCTGAGCCGCCAACCCACTCGCGATGGGCGACCCGTAGTGGCGCGGGAAGCCTGGCAACCTGGCGCGTGGTGAGTAACGGCAGGTTCCGTCGGACTAGAAGACCAGGACCCTCGAAGCGAGCAAGTCCGAACTGCGTGAGTCTCAAGATGGTTCGCGCAATCGGGGATTGTCGACCTTCACCGACCAGTCCTATGGCCCCTGCTGTGAGGTGACGGTCAAGTTCGAAGCCAGTAGGACAACTGTCGAAACCCGCGGCGAACCGCCTGAGCAACCAAACAGCGCTTGGCCCAAGTATGCCCAACCAGAACTCTTCGACATAGGGGTGGCGAGGATCGAACCCACCGTCAGTGTGAGCCACCCAAGGCATTACGATGAGGTGGTCATCGAGGTCGAGGCCGGTGTGTCCGCTCGGTGTGTGCGTCATGATCGAAGGTCCTTGGTGTCGGTGGATGATTCCCTACGATGTGACAGTGGAGATCGATGAGCCTCAATCGGAAACACCAACACGAGATCTTGACGATCTGATCGAGACGGTCAGGCACTGGATAATCGAATCCGAGCGCGTGGTGTTCCTCACAGGTGCGGGCATATCGACCGATTCGGGAATTCCGGATTTCCGCGGACCGAACGGCCTGTGGACCACGAATCCCTCGGCGCAACAGGCATCGCGACTCGATGCATATCTTGCCGACACGATGTTGCGGCAGGTGGCATGGAAGAACCGCCTACACTCGCCGGTATGGTCAGCGTCGCCGAGCCCTGGGCATCGAGCCATAGCTGACCTCGACCGTACGGGGCGTCTTGGTGGTGTCATCACACAGAATATTGATGAACTCCATCAACGGTCCGGCCTCTCTCCCGACAAGGTCCTAGAGGTGCACGGGACGATGCACCGCGCCGTGTGCTGGATGTGTCGCCACGAGGAGGCAATGTCGATCGTGCTCGATCGCGTGCGTAACGGCGAGGTAGACCCACCCTGCCTGCGTTGTGGTGGCATTATCAAGTCGGCCACTATTTCGTTCGGTCAGGCGCTTGATCCCGATGTACTGCGATTGGCTTTCGAATGTGCAGAGTCAGCCGATCTGTTTCTCGCAGTTGGGTCGTCGTTGCAGGTGTATCCAGTTGCTGGCTGTCTGCCTCGAGCACGTTCGGCCGGGAGCCGGGTAGTCATCGTAAACGGCGAGTCCACCAAGATGGACAACCTCGCCGACAAGGTTCTTCTCAGCCCGATCAGCGATGTCCTACCGCGGTTGGTTCAGGGCGTGCCAAGCAGGTAGGCGGCGAGGTCGGCAAGGAGATGCACGCGCTGGCTGCTGTAGAGGCAGATGTGGCCGTTGTCGGAGACATCAACGAGGGCCATGTTCGCGCGGGTATCTGACCGCTCGTAGTTGATGCTGGAAGCCAGCGGAACAGAGCTACCACACGGGAACACACTCGCGAATCCCGTCGCGGCACCGTCGGCCGCCGTGAGGTTGAGCTGCACTGCCGAGACACCACTAGGGAGACCCACAACCTTGTTAAGGTCGATATCGATTGTCTGACCGGCACCGAGGCGGCCAAGCCATTCGCCCGTCCCGTCGCGAGTGTCAAGAAGGCGAGTGGGAGCAACTGGCTGAATAACTGCCGGCCCAGCCGAGATCCATCCCGTGTGATCAACGATGAGGTGAACCGGCACGGGGGAGTAGAAGCACACGGTTTGGTTAGTTCCCAGCGGCACAATGGCCATGTTCGGACGGGTCTTTCCGGCTGTGAAGTTGCCATTCGACACCACGGGCTGAGGCGACCCACATGCGAATGCAGTCAGGTAGCCCGTCGAGTTGGGCTCGGTCACCGTCAAGTTCAAGCTGACGGCCGAGCTATCGGCGGGAACTCGACCGCGAAGCGATACGGTGAACACTTGTCCCTTGACGCCACCTGATCGGGAATCGAGCAACCGGAATGGGCTACTGGCCTGGAGCGCTCCGTCGTTGCCTGTGGTCAGCCATCCGGCGAGGTCGGCTATGAGATGTACGGACGTAGTTGAGAAAACGCACACAGTATTGTCGGCCCCGAGGGCGCTAGCGACAAGGTTCGGAACAGTTTGATCTGCGGTGACGTTGATGTTTGAAGCGAGAGGCGGGGCGTTGCCGCAAGGAAAGGCGGTGATAAATCCTGGCCCCGATGGTTGTGTAGCGGTCAGGTTCAGAACGACTCCGCTCGTAGCAGCGGGACGCCCTGCTTCGCTGTTCAGGCTGATCCTGAAGATTCCACCTGCGGTGAGCGGCCCCACCCCGCCGAGGCCGCTACGCGTGTCAACTATTCGTCGCGGACTTACTGGCTGGTACGCCGTAGGCAAGCCAAGCGCCGTGACCACTGCCGAGGGTTTGAGCCCGGCGGCGAAAAGGCTGTTTTCGCCAGTTTCCGGTTGCGGGGGGAGTGCCGGCCCCAAGACGAAGTTGAAGGTCACCCAGATTCGATCGTTTTGGAACACAGCCCCAATGCCGACCCGGTTGTAGCGGCCCATGATGTTGGCGTAATGGCCTGGAGATGCAACGAATGCGTCGTGCAGCACCTGAACCGTGCCGCCCGTTCCAACATTCTCGCCGGCTGATGTCCAACCGTCGACCGCTCCATCGATTGCTTCGCGAAGATTGGGCCGATGGCACAATGCGCTCTTGTTGCAGTTTCCAGGGTCGGCGGCATCGATCACTGTCTGTGTTCGAGAAAAGGTCGCAGCCATTTGGCCGGACCAATCGCGCGCTACGGTCTTGAGCGCAGCATCAGCTTGTAGCGAACCCAGCCCGTTTTGGGCTCTGGCTGCGTTCAAGAGTTGCAGAAAGCCGATTTCGGACGCAGTTGGATCAATTGCTGCCCGTGCACTGGTGCCGGGCAACATCGTAAGGAAAACGAGGAGTGCACTGACTGCTACGAGAAACCGACGAACCATGACAGTACTGTCGGTCGAGACGAGGCCACTAAAAGTGCTGCGCTGTCAACATTAAGTCACGACTTGGTTCCGTGCGAAGATCGCCTCAAGTCGCTCGTCATCCTTAGGGTCGGCAATTGCCGACCAAATTGGTAGCATTTGTGTATGTCCAGTTTCAGAGAGTTGCTTGCTGCTGCTAAATCTCAGATTGTCGAAGTCGGCACGGCTACGGCCGAGGCCCATGTCGCGAATCCCGATGTCGTCTTGCTTGACGTGCGCGAGCCCGACGAATACGACCAAGGAGCGCTTGTCAACGCCTTGCATCTGCCGCGGGGGCATCTCGAGGCTCAGATCGAAGGCCTGATCCCGGCCAAGAACACGCCCATCGTCGTGTACTGCGCGGGTGGTGTTCGCTCGGCGTTTGCGGCCCAGACACTCGGGCAACTCGGGTACACCGCTGTCGAGTCGATGGCGGGTGGATTTGGGCGTTGGAAGGACGAGGGCCGAGTGTGGCGGGTTCCCGTTACCTTGACCGCCGAGCAGCGCAACCGATACCAACGCCATCTGACCTTGCCGGAGGTTGGCGTCGCTGGCCAGATTACGTTACTGAATTCTCGGGTTCTTCTGCTGGGTGCCGGAGGGCTCGGGTCGCCCGCAGCCCTCTACCTTGCCGCAGCAGGAATTGGAACCATCGGCATTGTCGATATGGACGAAGTCGATTCATCGAACCTGCAACGTCAAATACTTCACAACGTCGATCGAATTGGAGACCGCAAGGTCGACTCTGCGAAGAAGACGCTCACGCTCCTCAACCCCGACGTAAACGTGGTTGCATACGACACGCGGCTGTCGGCCGACAATGTGCTCGACATCATCGACGGCTACGACGTCATCATCGACGGCGCCGACAACTTCCCGAGCCGTTACCTACTGAATGATGCGTCGCTAAAGAAACGGATCCCCGTCGTACACGGTTCAATTTTCCGGTTTGAGGGGCAGGCCACTGTTTTCAATCCATATGTTGGCCCATGCTATCGCTGCATGATCCCCGAGCCCCCGCCGGCTGAGCTGGCACCGAGTTGTGCCGAGGCTGGCGTGCTTGGCGTTCTGCCCGGCATCATCGGGTCCATCCAAGCGCTCGAGGCGATCAAGATTCTGCTGCGCATCGGCGACACGTTGCAGGGTAGGCTGATGGCCTACGACTCGCTGGAGCAGAGTTTCCGTACCTTCAAGGTAAATCGTGATCCGCACTGCCCGGCGTGTTCGATCCCGAGCGACGACATTGTGATTGCTGAATACGACGAACTCTGCATGCCCCATCGAGGTCACTAGCTTGCCTTCGGCGTCGCTTGCTCACTACCGTTCGCTTTAACGCTCCGCCATCTAGGAGCACGCCGATAGGTCCAAGGCTGCGGGTCGCCCTCTACGTGGGGAAGGTCGGCGTCTGGTTACTAACTCTGCTGACTGAGGTTCGTCACCAGGTGGTCAGCTGACACTCAGCCGAAGGACCCGGGCGTCTGGAAGCCGTCAAGAAGCCTCATTTCTCGGCCGAGCGAGCCGATGTGTTTTTGGTATGGCGTTGGCAGTGAGTTCCGTTCGATGAGCGTTCGTTTGCGCAGGTTTCTGCTCGATGGTTCAACGCGTCTCGAAATGTCTCTGCGCGATGGAGTCAATGTGATCTCCACGGGTCCTAGCGATAGAAGCCGCATGCTTGATAGCTGGCGTACCAGCCTTGAGGACGTCGACGCTGGCCTGCAGGTTCGTGCAGTAAGCAACGGTCGATTGTCCGAGATTGGACCAACGGGTTTCACCACTGCCGGTCTCGCCCTCGAGACACTCGCGATCTTCGAGCCGGTGGACGTTAGTGAAACGGCCGAGGACCTCGATGAGTCAGCGTTTGTACCTGCGGAGTATCGACAAGAAGTTGCGCAGCGCGTCGCCGACGCCGAAGACGCTCTTCAGCGGGCGAACCTGACTCGCGAAGCTGCCGAGCAAACACTGGCAGCTCATGAAGCCGCAGCGTCCGAGGCGCTCGGTCGCCTCGACAGCCTGGACCCAGAGCCCGCAGCCGACGAGCCGATTGAGGGGGCGGGCGAGGCGGCGCTGCGTCACGAGGCCGGCCGCGTGCTCCTGGCGACACTGGAGAAGGAACTCGACATAGACCGAGCGAACCGGCACCCCAAAGCACAGCACCTCGTGCGTGTTGACGCCAACGAGCTTGAGCCGACGCTGGCACGACGGCGAGCACTCATCAGCCAACTGCTAGCGGCTGGGCTTGTGCAACAAGGAACGGTCGGACGACTCTCGGAAATTCTCGATGCTGTCACGTCGCAAACGGCGCTTGATCCTTACGCCGCCGATCTCAGCCGTCGATGGAACGAGCTGAACTCTCGCAAATCGCTAGACCGAAACTCCGGTCTGTCGGGCGCGATCGGATCAGCCGAGCAACGCCTCTCGATGGCCCGAGCCGAGTATGACCGGGCTTGCCAGGTCGAAAGCTCCGGGTCTCGGTCTGGTGGAAGCATCATAGAACAGGCGCTACATCTGGTGTTGGACGAGCAAGGGTCTCGGGCATCAGACGAGCGCGGCGAAGCAGCGCTTGAATTGAAACGAGAAATCCTCGACGGCCCGGGTCCGCTTGTCGACTGGGGTCATTCGCGCGCTCAGGTGCCGAGCCAGCGAATTGCCGCCGCAAAAGCCGAACTGGACCGGGTACAACTTGAACTCAGCCAGTTGATTCAACGGCGAGAACAGCTTGGCTCGGTCGACTTGGCGGTTGTTGAAGCGGCGCTTCGAGCTGAACTGAGGGAGTTCTTCGGACGTGATCCGGACGATCAGGTTGGGCGTCTGCTCATCGGCGCCCGCGTTATTCCAGCGGTGCTTCACCCGCTTCATCCCGAATTGACGGCCACGTTGAACCACATGTCCGAGGGACTCGGAGAACTGCAGCGCAACCGGGCCGAAATGGAAAGCGCTCGCCTCAACGCCACGGTACGCAAGGCCGGGGCGCGAAGTGAGGCGATGCGAGCAGTGGCCTCGCTCGAAGCGCATCGAAGAGAAACGGCGTCTGTTGTTCGCAGTGTGGAGTTGGCCCGCGCTGTACTCGGGCAGCGACGGGTCGAACTTGAGCGTCTCCAAGCGTCACAACATTCTATCAAGCCGAGCCACCTCGTTGGGGTGGTAGCTCAGGCCCGACAGCTCAACGGCATGGCTCCACTGTTTTTCGATGACGCTCTGGTGAACCTTGATGATGAGGCACTCGACGGAGCGTTTCAGACGCTCGTCGAGCTCGCAAAATCCAACCAGATCATTTACCTGACGAGCGATGACCGTGTAATCAGCTGGGCGAGATCACGTCCGGATATCTACCTAGGACGTGTGTGACATGCCCCGGTTCTCGTCGTTGAAGTCACGAATTGGTCTGGTTGGGTTGGTGCCGATTCTTGCGCTGCTCAGTGGGATGCTTGTAATCGTTCCGACCCTCCAGACCATCCGGATCGGTGGAACGAAATACAACACGCTGTCAGAACAAGCCGGGCTCCTCGGTGCTGTCTCGACTCCGTCGCTCCTCGTAACAGACGCCAAGAGCGCTGTTACGTCGCTGTATGTCGAGACCTACGTTCCTCGGCCAAATAGCGGTGAGGCCGCCCTGTCCCAGGCGCAATACAATCGGGCCCGGACTGATTTCGCTGCGTCGAAATTGAAATGGTCGGCATCGGCTGCGGCTGGGGGTGAAAACGCCAACGCGTTTGCCCGAGTGATCTCTACGGCCGATGAGGTCTTTGCACTCGCCGACGAGATTCTGGAACTCACCGCTAGTCGTGCCCCCGAGGCTCAAACAAGAGTGCAACTAAACTCGTTGACCGCCGCGTACGTAGGGCACCAAGACGCAGCGTCGAAACTGCAAGTAGCAATCGAAACCAAGATCGTCGTAGCCGAGAAAGCCGCCGGCCGGCTTGCCGCTGCCCGCATCGTCATTGTTGGACTTGTCATGCTGACACTGGCGGCGATGGCTGCCTATCTCAGCCGTCGTATGGTGCAGACGTTGCTTGGTCCCGTCGATGCGCTCACCACGCAGGCAGCACATGCGGCCAACGTAGAGCTGCCCCAGATCATCGCGGCCGTTCAGGATGCGCCATCGAATGCTGCGCCGCCCCAGCCGACACCGTTCCCCGAAATCGGCGGAACAGAGTTTGCTCAACTCGCGGCTGCGCTGAATGCCATGCAGGACACGGCCGTTGGTTTGGCGCTTGCGCAGACTCGAATTCGACGGAATATGTCGGAAAGCTTGGTCAACCTTGGCCGACGTAATCAGGGGCTGCTGTCTCGCACGCTTGGCTTCATCACCGAGCTTGAGGAGAACGAGCGCGACCCTCAGGCGCTCGCAAACCTCTTTCGGCTCGACCATCTGACCACCCGGATGCGACGCAACGCTGAATCATTGCTCGTACTTGCCGGCTCGGAGCCACCCAGAACTTGGTCGGAGCCAGTTGCCATTGGTGACGTACTACGTGCGGCGCTCAGTGAAGTCGAATCATATGACCGGGTCGACCTAGGAAGGCTCGAACCGGCAATGGTCAAGGGTACCGCGGTAAGCGATGTCGCCCACCTTGTTGCCGAACTGTTGGAGAACGCCACCAACTTTTCTCCTCCGTCGACTCGCGTCGATGTGTCGGGTCGAAGTGTCTCCGATGGCTATTTGGTCAGCCTTTCCGATCACGGAATTGGCATGTCCGATGCTGAAATCGCCGAAGTGAACTTACGACTTGCCCAACCGGCGGGTCTTGATGCAAGCCCGTCGAAGGTCATCGGCCATTTCGTTGTCAGTCACCTCGCCGCTCGACACGGGATCCGGGTCTGGCTCTCGCGCAATATCGAAGGTACTGGGGTCACAGCCGAGCTCGTCCTTGCGCATGGCCTGGTGCTGCCAGCATTGGTTGGCGCCAGTGGCGAGGTGGCACCGATGCCTAAGCGCGCAGCGATGCCGCAGCCTCCAGCCCGTACGACCGAACGTCCTTCGTCGCCTGCAACAGCCGACCCCGTAGGACCCAGCCAACACGCCCTGCCTGGCCAACGCCCTCCGGCGCAGACGAGGCCACTTTCGGCGGGCTTCGTTCCGGAACCTCTCGCTCCAGCAAGTACGCGCGGCGAGGTTGGCCCTGGTGGTCTAACGCAGCGCATCCTGCCGCCCCGTTCAAATGCACCTGATGCTCCCGTTGTCGTTTCGGTAGCTCCACCCATCGTAAGAGTGCAAGCCCCGATCGCCCCGGAGGTCCTTGGGGCGTCGGTTCCTGCTTCGGCCGCGTCGGTTTCGCCTCACCCACTGCCGCAACGCGAGCGGGGGCAAAGTTGGGTCGAACCTAACCCGGTGACTGCGCCTTCGCGTGACGTGGCTTCGGCCGCTCAGACCCGTTCGTCATTGTCGGCGTTCCAACAGGGCGTCCCGAATCGCAATGAGCCTCTACCTGTCGCTCCTTTCGTCGCTTCAACGCCCATCTGGGCTGAGACGACTTTGCCGGTCGCACCAGAGGTGGCACCGGCCATCGCGATGACCGAGTCGGGCCTTCCGTTGCGACAACGCGGTGCACAGTTGGATACGAGAGTGGTTGCAGACGGCGACGTCGGCGACGTGGATCGGTCGGCAACAACGGTGCGGTCATCTCTGGCAGCATTCCAGTCGTCGGCGATCGAGTTCGGTTCTGGCGCGTCTCAGACACACGGTTCGGTGCCCACGACGTCCGACGAACCAATGTTGACGACGGCCGGTTTGCCGCTTCGAGCTCCGGGTCGGTCGTGGGATCAGCCATCGGTGCCGCAGCCTTCCAACGTTGCACCAATCGATCCCGAGCTTACCGAACGCAAGGCCGAACAGGTCCGCTCCTCATTGTCAGCGTTCCAAAATCAGACGACTACGCCACCACTTGGACAAGGAGACGAGCGATGACCATGCACCTCTCGGCACAGGCTACTGAGGCTCGGAACATGCTGACGGTTTTCGTCGAACAGACAAGCGGCGTCGAACAGTGCATTGCCGTGTCGGCCGATGGGTTACTTGTTGCAATCTCGTCGAACCTGGAACGAGGGGGTGCCGACAAGCTCGCCGCGATCGTCACGGGTCTGCGAAGTCTTTCGGACGGTGCTGCTCGGCTTCTTGGTAAAGGTGGTCTCAACCAGGTTGTTGTGGAGATGAAGAGTGGCTACTTGTTTGTCACCTCAATAGGTGGTGGAGCAGCATTCGGCGTCATGGCTAGTCGATCCAGTGATCTTGGCCTTGTCGGCTACGAACTCGTGCTGCTTGTCGACCGAATGCGGGTCCACCTCACACCTGAGCTGATCAGCGAGCTCAAGCACTCGCTGGTGGCGGTGTAGCACTCGTGGACGACCCAGGCGTACCGAATAGGGACGTGTTTCGCCCTTTCCTTCCGACGGCGCCGCGAGTCCACCACGATGTTGGCTCGCGTCAGGTGGGGGATGCTCCTTCGGGCGTTCGCGCCTATCTGATAACGGGGGGACGGGCAAGCGCGCCGCTCGCCTACGAAACAATCCTTGTACCCAAGTCCCGTGTTGACGGCTCGACTGAAACGTTCGAACGCGCTCGAATCATGCAGGTTTGCCGCAGCGGGGACGCTCTGTCGGTGGCCGAGCTCGCTGCCCGACTGCGGCTACCGATCGGCGTCGTGCGAGTACTCGCGTCTGACCTGGTCAATGCCGGTCTATTGAGCGCTCATTCCAGCGAAAACACATCTAGCGATGTCACTCTTTTGACGAGGTTGATCCATGGCGTACGTGCCCTTTAGTCCTCATGGTGCCGGACCGGCACCGACTGCCAACCAACAGCCTGTAAATGGTCAGCATCCCGGTTATTCGAACGCTCCGATCGTTGTAGGCCCGCCCCCTGGCCGTCAAGCGCCAGCTGTTGCGTACCCACCCCAGTCGCCTCCGCAGCAGCACTACGGGTACCACAGCGGTCCGCCGTTGGCTCCTGCGCCGATCCCCGCGCCAGTTCCGGCGTCGGCACCGCCACAGCAACCAGTGGTTCAAGCCGGGCCGCCAATACCGATGAAGATTGTTGTCTCTGGTGGCTTCGGCGTCGGCAAGACAACCTTCGTTAGCTCCATTTCCGACATCCCGCCGCTGACGACAGAAGCTTCGATGACAAGCGTTTCTCGCGGGGTAGACAACCGAGGCGAGGTTTCGACCAAGACGACCACCACCGTAGCCATGGACTTTGGTCGGGTGGCTGTTGACTCGAGCCTGGTACTGTATATCTTTGGCACTCCGGGTCAGGATCGATTCGGATTCATGTGGGACGATCTGGTCACTGGAGCACTTGGCGCAGTTGTGCTGGTCGATTCACGTCGGTTGGACGATTGTTTCGCCGCCCTCGACTACTTCGAGGATAGGGGCATTCCAGTTGTCGTGGCTGTCAATCAGTTCGACGGACAGCTAGCTCACAGCCTCGACGATGTTCGTACCGCGTTGTCCATCGACACCGATGTGCCGGTTGTGGCTGTTGACGCTCGATCAAAAGACAGTGTGAAGTGGACAATCCTCGCCCTGCTCGATGTGGTTCTTAACCGGGCCATGGTGCAGGTGCGCCGAACCTGAGTCGTTCGGCCCTTGCCGATCCGGGGGCCGAACGTAGCCGGTAGGCCCTTGGGATCAATCTGTACGAGAAGGCTTTCCTGTTGACAGCGAGGCCCCTAACGTCGATGTTGAGCACGGGTCTACAGTCAGTGCTCGCAGCAGTCTGGGAGATTTTCGGCGGATGGTACTCAAATTGTCGGAGCGGGCGTCGGCGGCATCTCGGCCGATCGTTTCGCTCGCCAAAACTGAACTGAGGTTGGCACGCCACCTCAGGTTGAAGCGGCTTATTGACCTCGTGGTGGCAGTCATGCTCGTCGTGATCCTCTCGCCGATTTTGGTGCTTATCGGCGCGTATGTTGCGCTCCGACTTCGAACGTGGCGAGTGCTCGTTACAACAGCGCGCGCTGGCCGCTTCGGAAAACCAATGGTGCTTTGGCGATTCAGGACCCAGCTTAAGCATCGATCGCTTAACTGGTGTGAACGCTCGCATATTGACGAACTGCCTCAACTTGCCCAGGTCGTCGCCGGTTCGATGAGCCTGGTAGGACCGCGTCCGGAGATCGAGGCCGATTTGGCCACGTTGACGCCATCGGTGCTTCACGCTCGGACGTCTGTTCGTCCCGGCCTCACGGGGCTTTGGCAGGTCAGCACGGACAACGACCGAATCATTCGCAACGTGCCGCAGTATGACCTTGTGTACGTAACGACATGGTCGTTGCGATTAGACATGGCCATCCTCGTCAAGACCATCACCGTTTTCGGGTTTCGTGGGCGGCGGTGGAGCCCGGCCGACATTGGTCGGCTCACCCATCGTTCCTAGCGCGTACGCTGTTGCTATGGGTAAGAACGACGAAAAGTGTACGGACTCGGGAATCGCTATCAAGGCGTTGTATACCGCTGCTGACTTGGCCGACTGGGATCCTTCGACTCGGTTAGGTCAGCCGGGCGCAGCGCCCTACACGCGCGGCGTGTACCCCCAGATGCATCGAAGTCGACTGTGGACCATGCGCCAATATGCTGGCTTTGGAACGGCCGAAGCAACCAACGAACGGTTCAAGTTTCTTCTAGCCGCAGGCCAAACAGGTCTGTCGTGTGCGTTCGATCTGCCGACACAAATGGGCTACGACTCAGACCACGCCCGTTCGGAGGGTGAGATCGGCAAGGTGGGCGTAGCCATCGATTCGCTCGACGATATGCGACTGCTGTTCGCGGGCATTCCGCTCGACAAGGTGTCGACGTCCATGACCATCAACTCGACAGCAGCCATCTTGCTTTTGATGTACGAAATTGTCGCCGAGGAACAAGGCGTCGCCGCTGACGCAATCGGCGGTGGAACTATTCAGAATGATTTGTTAAAGGAGTACATCGCCCGGGGCACCTATGTGTACCCTCCCCGCCAATCAATGCGGTTGATCACCGACATTTTTGCGTATTGCAACGAACGTAGCCCTCGGTGGAACACCATCTCGATAAGCGGTTATCACATCCGCGAGGCCGGATCCACAGCGGTGCAAGAGGTGGCGTTCACGCTCGCGAACGGCATTGCCTATGTCGAGGCGGCGTTGGCTGCTGGGCTCGACGTCGATGACTTTGCACCTCGATTGTCGTTCTTTTTCAATGCTCACAACCATCTGTTTGAGGAGGTCGCCAAGTACCGGGCAGCGAGGCGAATGTGGCACCGGATAATGACCGAGCGGTTTGGAGCTACCAAGGAGGCTTCGACCCTGCTGCGCTTCCATACTCAAACGGGTGGCTCTACGCTGACCGCGCAACAACCCGAAAACAACATCGTCCGAGTGGCTATGCAATCGGTCGCGGCAGTGCTTGGCGGCACCCAAAGCCTCCACACAAACGGCTTCGACGAGGCGCTCGGTTTGCCAACCGAACGAGCAGCCAAGCTTGCGCTTCGAACGCAACAGATCATTGGTTACGAGACGGGCATCGTCGACACGCCTGATCCGCTTGCCGGTTCGTACTACGTCGAATCGCTCACCAACGAGGTCGAACGATTGGCGTGGGAGTACATCGCCCGGATCGACGAATTGGGGGGAGCGGTTGCCGCCATTGAAGAGGGTTTCCAAATGGACGAAATCGAGCAAGCCGCGTACGAGTACACCAAATCAATCGATGACGACGAGCGCATGATTATTGGCGTCAACAAGTTCGGCGGCGAGACAGAAGCCGAACCCGATGTGTTCCCAATCGACCCGCAGATGCAGGCGAACCAGATAGCTCGTTTGACGGCCTACAAGGCCGATCGCAACAGCGTAGAGGTAGCTGGCCGCCTAGATGACGTACAGGCGGCAGCGCGCGGAACGGATAACCTGTTGTATCCAATGCGGCTGGCGCTCCTTGCGGGCGCAACGCTGGGCGAAGTCAGTGATGCCTTGCGAGACGTCTTTGGCGTGTACGTGCCAGGGCGCTGACGGGCACGAGGTTCTAGAAAGTTTCGGGTCGCAGAGTCGGGAACAAAATGACCTCACGAATACTGGCCACCCCGGCAATGAGCATCGTGAGCCGGTCCATTCCAACACCGAGGCCGCCGGTGGGAGGCATGCCGTACTCCAGGGCCCGTAGGTAATCTTCATCGACGGATCCAGCCTCGGCATCGCCAGCCAGCTTTGCTACCTGTTCCTCATCGAATCGGAGCCGTTGAATGTCGGGGTCGTTCAACTCGGAATAGCCATTGGCCAGTTCGCGCCCGGCAACGACGAGTTCGAATCGCTCGGTTACGTATGGGTCGTCTCGATGCACACGAGCCAATGGTGATACCTCGACCGGATGTTGCGTGACGAAGGTGGGGGCGACGAGATGCTTTTCGGCCAACTCGTAGAGCTCGAAACACAACTTCCCAGCGCCCATATGCGCGGCCCACTTCACACCGTTTTCATCACACACTTGGCGCAGGTAGTCGACGTGCATCGACGGGTGCACTCGGACACCCACATGTTCGTGTATGAGATCGTAGATACTGGCCCGACGCCATGGCTGCCCGAGATCGACCGCTACTCCGTCGATGTCGACACAGGTGGTTCCGAGCGTGTCGCGTGCGGCTGTGACAATCAATGTCTCGGTGAGCGCCATGATGTCGGTCCAGTCGGCAAAGGCCTCGTACAGCTCCATCATCGTGAACTCGGGGTTATGGCGGGTGCTCAGACCCTCGTTACGGAAAATGCGCCCGATCTCAAAGACGCGTTCCATGCCCCCGACAATGAGCCGCTTGAGATGGAGTTCCAACGCGATTCTCAGATACAAGTTGACGTTGAGCGCATTGTGGTGGGTTGTGAAAGGCCGGGCGTGAGCCCCGCCCGGCTCGATATGGAAGACCGGTGTCTCAACCTCGATGTACCCAGCGTCAGCGAGGGTGCGTCGAAAACTGGCGATGATGCCGTGCCGGATCTCGAAGACACGTCGCGCCTCGTCATTGACGATGAGGTCGGCGTATCGCTGGCGGAATCTGGTGTCGACGTCGTTGAGGCCGTGCCATTTGTCAGGCAGGGGTCGGATCGCCTTTGCCAACAATTGCAGAGATGCTACGCGGACCGAGAGTTCCCCTGTTTTCGTCGTCATGATGGTGCCACTAATGCCTATCCAATCACCAAGATCGAGATCTTTGGCTGCATCGAATCCGTCGGCACCGACTACAGACTTCGAAACAAAGAGTTGAATATCACCCGACCGATCGCGAAGGTTGGCGAAGATCAGCTTGCCCGTGTCTCGGCGCAACATCATGCGTCCGGCGATAGTGACGACGACTTCGGTCTCGGCACCGGCAGGCAGCGTGCCGTGTTCCGCTCGCAGCTCGCCGAGGGTGTGGGACCGGTCGAATCGGTACGGGTACGGCTCGGATCCCGAGGCGGCTAGCCCTGCAATCTTGGCACGGCGCTGAGCCATCTCTGCTTCAAGTCCCCGGAGTTCAATGTCCTCGTCCATGCGGCCGTTGACGCTAGCGCGCTGGCTCGGCTTGGACCACACGGTTTTACCGCTGGCCGATGCAGGCTGGCCTAGATGTCATAGCCTGTGCATCGTGGCTATGAGGTTTGTCATCATCGGTGGAGGTCCGGCGGGTCACTTCGCGGCAACATACGCGGCGCGCCTAGGCGCGCAGGTGACCGTAATAGAGCGAGATGTAATTGGCGGTGCCGCCAACCTGTGGGATTGCATACCGTCTAAGACCATGATCGCGACCGGTGGAGCCCTCGGATTCTCGCGCCGACTCGGGGGAATGGGCCTTCAGGACGATTCGCCAGCCGCTGTCGATTTGGCTGCGCTCAAGAGTCGAATCGACACCATTGTCAGCAAGCTGAACTCGTCAACCGAGCAGCTGCTCACAAGCCAGCGGGTTCGGATGATCAAGGGTACCGGCCGCATGATTTCGCCGACCGAGGTTGAATACGTCAGCGCAGATGAAACGGGCAGAGTCACGGCCGATGCGGTCTTGCTCGCTACCGGCAGCCGACCAAGAATTCCCGCGTTCTGCACCCCTGACGGAGACCGCATTCTGGTCACGCGTAATTGCTACCCACCCAACGAACTTCCGAAACATTTGATTGTTGTCGGTTCAGGGGTTACCGGTGTGGAGTTCGTGCACATGTTCACGTCCTTCGGAACCAAGGTGACGCTGGTGGTCAGTCGTCAACAGGTTTTACCGAACAAGGACCCCGAGGTCGCTGCGGCCCTGGAAGCTGAGTTTCTCGCTCGTGGCGTCACTCTGCTCAAGGGAGCGAAAGCCATCGCGATCGAACGGTTAGACGAGGGCGTGGTGGTGCGCTGCGATGACGGTCGCGCCGTCACCGGTAGCCATGCCTTGCTCGCTATCGGGTCCGTCCCCAACAGCGAGGAGTTGGGTCTCGATGCCGCCGGCGTTCATATGACCGACGGTGGTTACGTTCCGATCAACCATCATTGTCAGACCAATGTGAGCACCATTTACGCCGCTGGCGACCTCAGCGGCAAGCTTCCGCTGTCATCGGTCGCTGCCATGCAAGGCCGCAAGGTTGCTGAGCATGTCATGGGCTTACATACCGTCGAGCATCGGCACCTCGACTACGACAAGGCGGCCTCGGCGATCTTTACCGAACCCGAGATTGCTGACGTCGGTCTGGCCGAGGCAGAAGCCTTCGCCATGGGACGCAAGATTCGCACCACCAAAGTGCCGTTCTCAGCGTCGCCGAAAGCGCTCATTAATAACGACGCGCGTGGGTTCGTCAAGATTGTGTCGGACCCCGCAACCGGTGTCGTGCTTGGTGGGTCAATCGTCGGCCGCCATGCGGCCGAGCTCATTAGTGTTCTGGCTCTAGCAGTCACTGCGAACCTTCGTGTGGCCGACGTTCTGGAAAGTCTTCTTGTTCACCCTTCGCTCGCTGAGGCCCTAGCGGAGGCCGCTGAGTAAACACCGGCCGGCCGCGCTATTCGATGATGACCACGACGTCGCCGGCACCGACTGTGTCGCCGGGTTGCACCTTGATGGTCTTCACGACGCCCGCTTTTTCGGCGTTGATTTGGTTTTCCATCTTCATGGCTTCAAGAACTACCACGCCTTGGCCAACCGTTACGGTTTGACCAACCTCGACCATGACTTTGACGATGGTTCCTTGCATCGGAACGGCGACCTCACCGCTGCCTGAGCTTGCGCCACCGGCAGGACGCGCCGCAGGCTTGCGGGCTGCCTTAGCCGAAGTCGGTGCAACGACGGTGAAGTCGGGAACCCAAAGCTTCACGTCGAACCGCTTGCCGTTTACCTCGACGGTGGTGCTGCGCTGAACGAGTTCGACCGCGTCGTCTGAAGCTGGTTCGGGCTTCTTCGGTGCCTCGATTCCTGACAGGTCGAGGCGTTCCTCGACCCATTTGGTCGAATGGATGGCTGCAGCAAAGTCTGGATGGCGCAGAATGGCGAGATCGGCGGGAATGGTAGTTGCAATCCCTTCGACCACCATTTCGTCGAGTGCGCGACATGCCCGAGCAATTGCCGTCGGTCGGTCCTTTCCCCACACAATGAGCTTGCCTACCAAGTTGTCATAGAACTGGCTGATCTCGTCGCCAGCCTCGTAGCCGCCGTCGAAGCGCGTGCCGAAGCCGTCAGGAGTCTTGAGAACGGTGATCTTTCCAGGCGATGGCAGGAACTTGCCGCCCGCAGGATTCTCGGCGTTGATCCGCACCTCAATGGCGTGACCCCGGCGACCTGCGTTGATCTCTGCTTGGGTCATGGGAAGGGCTTCGCCCGACGCGACCCTGATCATCCACTCGACAAGGTCGATGCCGGTGACCATCTCGGTCACCGGGTGTTCAACTTGCAGCCGGGTGTTCATTTCAAGAAAGAAGAACTCGCCATCTTGGAAAATGAACTCGACCGTGCCGGCCGAAAAATATCCGACTGCTTTGGACACCTTGACCGCCGCCTCGCCCATGGCTTGGCGCAGTTCATCGCTGAACGAAGGTGCGGGACTTTCCTCGATGAGTTTTTGGTGTCGGCGCTGCGCCGAGCAATCTCGCTCGCCTACCCACACGACATTGCCTTGTTGATCGCCGACAACCTGCATTTCGATGTGGCGAGGCCACGTGAGGTACCGCTCCATGTAGATCTCGTCGCGACCGAAGAACGCCTTTGCCTCCCGCTGCGCGGAGTCCATCTGAGCCTGAACCTCGTCGACGGAACGCACGACCTTCATGCCACGCCCGCCCCCTCCGTATGCGGCCTTGATCGCAATTGGGTAGCCGAATTCTTCTCCGAATGCTCGGACTTCGTCGGCTGACTGAATAAACACAGTCGTACCGGGAACGCACGGCACACCCGCCTCTATGGCTGCGATACGGCTGGAAACCTTATCGCCCATGACGTCGATGGCTGATGGGGGAGGCCCGATGAACGCCACGCCTCTCGCCGTTATCGCCCGAGCGAAATCGGCGTTCTCGGAAAAGAAGCCGTACCCGGGATGTACGCCGTCGGCCCCACTCTTTTCGATGGCGTCGAGGATCGCCTCGGTGTTTAGGTAACTCTCGGCTGCCGTGGTTCCCCCAAGCGCGTATGCCTCATCGGCGAGCCGAACGTGGAGCGAGTTGCGGTCCGCCTCGGAGTAGACAGCCACGGTAGCAATTCCCAGTTCGCGGGCAGCGCGAATGACTCGAACGGCTATTTCGCCTCGGTTGGCGATGAGGATCTTCTTGAGCACCCGAGAATACTGGTTGCGAAGTGCCTACCAGCGCCAGCGGAGCGCCGGATTGTTTACCGTAATCGAGATGAAAGTGCTCTCGGAATGCGCAGAACAACACCGATGGCCAAGAATGCAAGGGCAGTTGTGATCCGCCACGGCGTGGCTGGTGCGCCTGTGAACGGCATCTCGTTTACCGCCTCGGGTGTGATTTGGGCCGACAGCACCGCTGGACAAGCGGGCTCAACCCGAAGCTGCAACTTGATGTCTTGGTGAGAGGGACCAACCGCATCGGCCACCAGATGCACAGCGAATTGGCCGACGACCCCTTCCGGCGCTGTGTGCGAGGTGCGGCCTGACACCGTGACCCGAGTGCCAATTGGGCCAGAAAGGCGTGTGAGAGCCGGAATTCCGTCGACGGCGAACGGTGCGACCGGGGACACAACGACGGCAGCGTTGTCGTGATCGGAGACCACCTTCCAGTCGATATGCCAGGCTCCCGAACCGGCGTCGTCACACGTACTGACGGCTGATGCTTCGGCAAACCGCGTTTCGTATTGACCTGCCGCCGACGCGACCGACCGAATCTCGACCGGTCCGGTAGTAGCTGAGGCCGCGCCGGCTGGAGATGCGCACCACAACACCCCAGCGATAGCTGCGCTCGCGCCGAATGCCGTAGAAATCCGCCGAGTCACGCTAGTAAGTGTAGAGCCCTTGCGGATGACGTGGAGAAAAACCTGACATCCTTATAATAATGTGGTCGGTACGTCGCGTCGATGAAACTGCGTCAACCAACGATGATTTGAGTCGCGCAGCTAGTGCTGGGGCTCCACATGGGTCAGTTCTTGTCGCCGGGCATCAGACTGCAGGTCGGGGTCGGTTAGATCGGACGTGGGCTGCGCCGCCAGGTTCTAACCTGTTGGTTTCTGTCCTCTTTCGTGATCGCCTCGATTTCCCCCACGAGTTAGTGCAGAGAGTGTCGGTAGCAATGGCGCAGGCGGCGTCGCAATTGTCGGGTCGTCATGTCGTGCTCAAATGGCCCAACGACTTACTGGTCGACGCCAACAAGCTTGCTGGCGTCCTCGCCCAGTCGGGCGGCCAGTCGGGCCGGGTCGACTGGGTAGTGGTCGGTGTGGGTGTCAATGTTGGCTGGGCTCCGCCCGGGGCTGCGTTGCTGTCGGGTGTGGGGGTGGACGACCTGTTGTCTGTCTGGCTCCACGAACTTGAAGCCGGTTGGCACCTCGACGTACTTGCTGACTACACCGCTCGGCTGGCCACCCTTGGGCAACGTGTTCGGGTGTCGATGCCCGCCGGTGACATTGAAGGCACGGCGGTAGGCGTCGGTGCTGATGGACGGCTCACGGTTCGGGCGGCCGATGAAGACTTCGTTGTCTCGGCGGGCGATGTGACACACCTTCGACCCGTGTGACCGATCGAACCTGTTCGACGCTGGTACCGTTTCACCCGTGTCCAAAGATGTTTCGCGCCGCCGTCGGCCCCGATGGGTTGGCCGAATATCGACAAGTCTCGTTATTGTGGCTGTAACCGGTGGAGCCGTTGCGGCGTCAGGTAACTACTACAGCAGTCGAGCCCTTGGCCAGGTCGACTCTATTCAACTCAAGACATCGAACGATCAACTCAACCCGGCCGTGGCCAAGGGCCCGACCGCAGTCGAAAACTATTTGCTCGTGGGATCCGATAGCCGAACGGGAGCCGATCCGACCGACGTCGACTTTGGTGGTATCGGAACGAAGGTATCTGGCCACCGTTCCGACACCATGCTGGTACTTCGATACGACCCAGCCACCAAGCGGGCGGCGCTCTTGTCGGTACCTCGCGACTTATGGGTGGTTCTTGCCGATACAGGCCGGAAGGATCGCGTCAACGAGGCCTTCGATCGCGACGATCCAACCGTGCGTTCGCAGAATCTCCTCGACACCATTTCCAAGACGCTCGAGATTCCCATCCACCATTACGTCGAAGTGAACTTCGCTGGATTCAAAACGCTTGTCAACGCCCTCGGTGGCGTGAACATTTGGATTGATTATCCGATCCGGGACACACATACGGGGCTTGAGGTTTTTGCCAAAGCCCAAAGCTGCGTCCTTCTCGATGGGGTAAGTGCTCGTCAGTACGTTCGATCTCGATCAATCGACGAATTGAGGAACGGGAAATGGGTTCGGGACGAAACAAGCGACTACGGGCGCATGGCTCGTCAGCGCGATTTCATATCGCGCGCCATAAACAAAGCCGCCTCCAAGGTAACCAGTGACCCGCTGTCACTGGGTCAAATGCTCAAGGCCGTTGCCTCGAGCGTGCGCAAGGACGACGGTATCGATTTGGACGGTCTTGCACAACAGTTCAAGGGTGCAGCCAGCGACACCGCGTTGTCGTTCCAGCTTCCGACGCGTCCGGAAATGATCTCCGGTAACTCGGTGCTTCTCCTTGAGGCCGTAGCGGCAAAACCCATTCTCGACATTTTCCGGGGGATCGCTCCGATGGTCGAAGCCGCGTCGGCCACTACCGCACCTCCGGCAGCGGCACCTGCGCCTACGCCAGCTCCAGCTCCGAGCGTGCCCGCCACGGTCGACCCGTCGGCGTCGTGTCGGTAGGGCCTGCTAGAAAGCAGACATGAAAGGTCTCATACTCGCCGGCGGGGCAGGCACTCGGTTGCGGCCGATAACCCACACCAGCGCCAAACAACTCGTTCCCGTGGCCAACAAACCAATTCTGTTCTATGGCATCGAAGCCATGGTGGCTGCAGGCATTGTTGAAATCGGCATCATCGTCGGTGACACGCGAGCCGAGGTGATGTCCGCTGTGGGCGACGGTTCGGACTTCGGAGCAAAGGTGACCTATATCCCTCAAGACGCACCGCTCGGCCTGGCCCATTGTGTGCTGATCGCCGAACCGTTTCTTGGCCAGGACGACTTTGTTATGTACCTGGGCGACAACTTGTTGGAACAGGATTTGTCGAGCTTTGTGTCGGGTTTCGCAGATGCACGAGCCGAGTTCCGACCTCCCGCGGCGCAGATACTTCTGAAGCAGGTGCCCGATCCGCATCGATTTGGTGTAGCCGAACTCGACGCCGACGGAAACGTTGTTCATCTTGTAGAAAAGCCCGAGCATCCACCGTCGGACCTGGCTCTCGTAGGCGTCTACCTCTTCGACCCCATAATTCACGATGCGGTTCGAGCCATTGCGCCGTCGCCGCGCGGTGAACTCGAGATAACCGACGCCATCCAGTGGTTGATCGATTCGGGTCACCGAGTACGCATGGAGTTACTCACCGGCTGGTGGATTGACACCGGCAAGCTCACGCCCTTGCTCGAGGCCAACCGCCTGCTGCTTGAACGCGTTGAGCAACGAATCGATGGCAGCGTCGACGATGCTTCAACTATTGATGGGCGTGTGATTATCGCCGAGGGCGCGGTGGTTGTGAACAGCACGATTCGTGGTCCGGCTGCTATTGGCCCCGGTACGCACATCACCGACAGTTTTGTCGGGCCGTTTACTGCAATCGCCGGCCACTGTGAGGTCGTGCGCTCCGAGATCGAACACTCCGTCGTGATGGAGAATAGCCGTATAGTGGATATTTCGCGGATAGAGGATTCTTTGATAGGTCGTCACGTCGAAGTAGTCAGAACGGCTGTTAGGCCTCGGGCGCTTCGGGTCATGGTCGGAGATCACTGCCAAGTTGATGTGGAGTAGCGGATGGCCCTTGTAACCCCTTCGGACACCATCGCTGGTGCCTACCTTGTCAAACCCGATATCCACGGAGACGCTCGCGGCCTCTTTGTGGAAACGTACCGACGAAATTGGTTTCCTGACGGTCGTGAAATGGTGCAGTCGAACCGGGCCGACCGCCAGAGTGGCGCGGTCGTTGGCCTGCACTACCACTTACACCAAGCGGACTACTGGTATGTGCCCTTTGGTACCGCACGCGTGGTGCTCCACGATCTGCGTGTTGGCAGCCCCACCGATGGCAATACCTGGTGCCTCGATCTCAGTGGTGACGAACATCTCGGCGTATTCATCCCACCTGGCGTCGCTCATGGGTTTGCCGCGCTCACCGCTATGACCATCACGTATCTGGTCGACGGGTACTACAACGAAGCCGACGAACTCGGCGTTGCGTACGATGATCCCGACATTGGTGCCGACTGGGGTGTAACCGATCCGATCCTTTCGAAACGCGATCAACGCAACCCGTCACGGTTCGCCCTGGCCGACCATCAGCGGCCTCGTTGGCCAATGCGAACCTGAGGTTTTAATGAAACTGCTTGTAACCGGCGCGGCCGGATTTATCGGATCAAACTATGTTCGCCATGTGTTGGCAACTACCGACGACCAGGTCACCATCCTGGACTCCCTTACGTACGCAGGTAACACCGAGAACATTGCTGACCTACTCGAGGGGGGCCGATGCAGCTTCGTGCATGGCGACATTTGTGACCAGGACATTGTCACGTCAACTATGGATGGCCACGACGCCGTCGTGCACTTTGCGGCTGAAAGCCATGTCGATAGATCTATCAAGAACGGCCACGCCTTCGTGCAAACGAACTGTGCAGGCACAAACGTATTGTGCGATGTCGCTCGAATAGTTGAGGTTGGCCGGTTTGTCCACATCAGCACCGACGAGGTGTACGGCTCAATCGAGGTTGGGTCTTTCGCCGAAACCGACCCGTTGGATCCCCGCTCGCCGTACTCGGCTGCGAAGGCGGGTAGCGATCTCATAGCGCTGAGTTATCACGCTACCCACGGCTTGCCGGTAGTCGTCACTCGGTCGTCGAATCAGTTCGGGCCTTACCAGTTCCCTGAGAAGGTTATCCCAGTCTTTGTCACCAATCTGCTCGACGGCTATCAGGTGCCGTTGTACGGCGACGGACTCAATGTTCGTGATTGGTTGTTCGTGCACGACAACGTTCGAGCTGTCGATTTGGTGTTGCGATTAGGGGTAATCGGCGAGATCTACAACATAGGTGCCCACAACGAGATCACGAATGTCGATCTGACCCACCGCCTTTTGGCTCTCACAGGCCGTGATATGTCGTACATCAAACCCGTTGCCGATCGGCTTGGTCATGACCGTCGATATTCGATTACGACCGACAAAATTGCTGCTCTCGGCTGGGCCACCGCCCACTCGCTTGACGACGCCCTCGAGCACACCGTTCGATGGTATGCCGACAACCGGGCATGGTGGGAACCCCTGAAGGCCAAGGCCTCGTTCTGACGATGCGTGTGCTCGTTACTGGCGCGGCTGGCCAACTAGGTCGCGATCTCGTGCTTCATTCACAGGCTTGCGGCGATGACGTGCTTGGTTGCAGCCACGCTGAGCTTGACGTTACCGATCGCAGCGCGGTGTTTGGTCTCGTTGCATCTTGGCACCCAGACGTGGTTATTCACGCCGCGGCCTGGACAGCCGTCGACCTGTGCGAGTCGAACCCCGATCGCGCCTATGTAGCGAATGGGTTAGCAGTTCGATGGATCGCCGAAGCATGTCGCCAAACATCGGCCCATCTCGTCACTGTTTCCACCGATTATGTTTTCGACGGCTCACTTGCTCGGCCCTATCACGAGTGGGATGAGCCCAATCCGGCGAGTGCATACGGCAGGTCGAAACTTGCCGGTGAGCGCGAGGCGTTGTCGGCGGGCATTGGTGCTGGGGTCGTTCGAACGTCGTGGGTGTGTGGCGAGCATGGCAACAACATGGTGAAAACCATCTTGCGACTGGCCAACGAGCATGATCATCTGAGCTTCGTCGACGACCAGCGTGGACATCCGACATTTACGCAGGACCTCGCAACTGCATTGCGTCGTGTGGCTATCGATCGTCGCGCCGGGTTGTATCACATTACGAATCAGGGCGCGGTGAGCTGGTTCGAGTTCGCCCAAGCGGTTATGGAGGCCGCTGGGCACGAGCCGTCTCGAGTCCATCCGGTCGCTACGAAAGACTTGCGTCCACCGCGACCTGCCCCTCGTCCGGTCAACAGTGTGCTCGACAACGCGGTAGCCCGACTAGCCGGGTTACCGCCGCTCGATGATTTTCGGGTGCCGCTCCAGCGACTTGTTCGTCGACTAATTGGCTGATTCATGCGTGTTGCAGTAACTGTCGAGCAGTGCTGGTACCGGGTCCCGGGAGGTACAGCTACTGCGGCCTTGCGCGTCCTTGACGAGATGTCATCGCATGCTGACCTTGATCTGATCGGGGTGGCAGGTTGGCATCGAAAGCCGCCCGTCGACCCGTGGGTGCCGTCGATTCCGGTCCGTCAGCTTCCTGTGCCCAGTCGTCTCGTGTACGACAGCTGGGTTCGATTCAGGTGGCCCCCGGTCGAGTGGTTCGTGCCCGGCCTCGACGTCGTGCACTCGACGACCATCATGCCTCCGGCAACCCACCGACCCTTGGTTGTGACGGTTCACGACCTTGCGTTTCTGCGTTTCCCCGACATGTTCAGCGCACGCGGCGTGTCGATGTTTCGTCGTGGCTTGCGTATGGTTCGGGATCGTGCCGATCTTGTGCTGTGCTCGTCGGGCGCCACCTTGGCCGACGCGCTCGATGCCGGCGTGCCATCCAACAGGCTCCGACTCGTGCCCCTAGGCGTTGCTACTGCGCGGAGCGTGTCGGACGAGCAACGCCAGGAGGTGCGTCAACGGCTTGGACTTCCCGAACGCTTCGTGCTTGCCGTGGGCACGCTCGAACCTCGCAAGAACCTTGTGGGTCTTCTGCGGGCATTTGAACGACTTGTGGGCGGCGTCAATGACCAGGGATTGTCGCTCGTGATCGTTGGGCCGCACGGCTGGGGTGACAGCCTCGATGTGCCAGCGGCGGTGCGGTCGCGCGTGGTGGCTACGGGCTTCGTGAGCGACCAGGACCTAGCGGTTCTGTACGACCTTGCGTTGGTGTTTTGTTATCCGAGTCTGTTCGAAGGATTCGGATTACCTGTGCTCGAAGCCATGTCGTACGGCACGCCGGTTGTCACCTCGGCTGGGGTAAGCACCGAGGAGGTGGCTGGGGGAGCGGCCATCTTGATCGATCCAACCGCACCTGAGTCGATTGCGGAAGGAATCGTGTTGGCGGTGCAGCGGGCCTCTGAGCTGTCCGAACTCGGCCTGGCCCGTGTGGCGGCCATGTCATGGGCCAACGTTGCTGACCGTACGGTGGAGGCCTACCGCGAGGTATCTGGCCGATGAGAGTTGGGGTGAACCTGTTATGGCTCGTACCAGGTGATGTGGGTGGGTCCGAGGAGTACATCACCAGGCAGCTCGTAGCGTTGCGCTCGCACTGTCCCGACATAGCACTGACCTTGTTTGTTGTTGAAGGGTTCGTTGCTGCCCACCCTGGCTTGGCCGCGTCGTGTGATGTGGTTGTGGCGCCCATTACCGGCTCGCGTCGCCTGGTTCGCGTAGTGGCCGAGCGGGTCTGGCTGCCACGAGCTAGCCGCAGGTCCCGCGTCGATGTGATGCACCATGCGGGCGGCACGATGCCCGCTGGGGGTCGGGTACCGTCGGTAGTTACTGTGCACGACGCTCAGTACCTCACGTTCCCCGAAACCTTTCGTCCGATCAAGCTCAGGTGGTTGCGTCGGTCGGTCCCCGCTGCGGTTCGTCGAGCGTCGGTGGTTGCTGTTCCCAGCCGGTTCGTTGCAGAATCATTGACGGCTGCGTATCGGCTCGACATCGATCGGACAATTGTTGTGCCCAACGCTTTTGTTCCCGATCCGACGGCAACGACCGAGCCCGAGGTGTTGCGTAAACGCTATGACCTGGGATCGCCGGTGCTGGTGTACCCGGCCATCACCTATCGGCACAAGAACCACGCGATGCTGCTGCGCGCATTCAACCGCGTGCTCACCGAACTGCCCGGAGCGTGTCTGGTCTTAATCGGTGGCGTTGGACCGTGTGAGGCCGAGGTGAGGGCGACAGCCATGTCCCTTGGCGTTTGGGATCACGTACGACGCCCCGGACGTGTGCCAGATGCAGATCGGGACGGACTGGTTGGTATGGCCGATGCGTTGGTCTTCCCGTCGAGGTATGAAGGCTTCGGTGTGCCGGTAGTCGAGGCCATGGCGTTGGGGTGTCCGGTAATTGCTGCCAACGCCACTGCGCTTCCCGAGGCGGTAGGCGACGCTGGAATTCTTGTCGACCCTGACGATGTTGACGGGTGGGTCGAGGCCATCAATCTGGTGGTACGAGATCCCGGTGTAGCGGCTGACCTGCGACGTCGTGGGGCCGTGCGTTTAGCGAGTCTGAGTCCTGCCCAGTCGGCTCGGGCGTTGGAATCTGCGTACCGACTCGCGTACTGTCCAACGTCCTGATGAAACTCGCAGTCCTGTGCCCACACTTCGCTCCCGACACCGCGCCGACCGGCGAAGTGATCACGCGCATCGTTCTTGAGCTTGCAGAACTCGGTCACGAGCTGCATGTTGTGACAGCTCTGCCGTGGTATCTCCATCATCGGGTCGAACGTGGTTGGCAGGGTAAGGCGGTACGCGTCGAGCGCACGGAGTGGGGTTCGATTACTCGGGTTAATCCGTTCCCCACCGACAAACGTTCGATTGCTCGCAGGGCTAGCGCCTTTATCGGCTTCAGTGCTTTGTCGGGGATGTGCGGTCTGCGCGGAGGTCGGGTCGATGGCGTTTTGGCCATGTCCCCACCGTTGACACTGGGTGCCACGGGTTGGGGGGTGCATGTTGCTCGTCGTGGGCCGCTCGTCTTCAACGTTCAAGACGTCTTTCCTGATGCTGCTATCGAGCTCGGTGCCGTTACCAATACACATCTCATCCGTGTCGCTCGTGGCCTAGAGAAAGCTAGCTATCGGGCTGCCGACGCAATAACGGTGTTGTCGGAGGACATGCGACTTAACGTTGTTGGAAAACTTGGGGCAGCCCGCGAATCAAAAGTGCGGATCATTCCCAATTTCGTCGATGCCGAGGTGATAGCTCCCGTTGATCGGCTCACTGCGTATCGGGCTGAGCTTGGCATTGGCGATGAACTGGTGGTGATGTACGCCGGTAACGTTGGCTTGTCTCAGTCGCTCGACTTGCTGATCGCTGCCGCCCGGGAACTAGTCGATGATCCCAACGTCGTGTTTGTGGTGAATGGGGGCGGAAGCAACCTTGATGTCATCAAGGCATCGGCTAGGAACCTTCCAAATGTTCGCTTCTGCCCGTACCAGCCGCGTGCGCGAATTGCCGAGGTGCTTGGCACCGCCGATGTACATCTGGTGCCGTTGCGAGCCGGTCTGGCCCGGTCCAGTGTGCCGTCCAAGATGTACTCGATTCTGGCTGCAGGTCGGCCAATTCTTGCCAGCGTCGATTCGGGAACCGAGGTTGAGCGGGTGGTGCGCCAGGCTGAAGCGGGCCTCGCTGTCCAGCCCGACTCGCCTGCATTGTTCATTGCTGCGTTGAGAGAGTTGTTGGCGAACGGCGAGTCCCGTGCGCGAATGGGGGAGTCGGGTCGAGGCTGGGTCACCCGCTGGATGTCACCCGCCGCCGTGGCTGCCGCCTACGAAGCGTTGTTTTGTGAACTCTCGCCTAGCCCGTAGATGTCGGAAGGGGCGGAATTCGGATAGCATGTCTCCCTCGTGGGTCCGTCATCGTCAGCCAAAAAAGTAGCCAAGGTCGCCGAGGGGTCTCGAAAGACCAAAGTTCGCGACACCAAGGGGCGGGTGTTCCCTGTGGCCATCGTGTCTACAGTGATTCTCGGTTCACTTCTTATCTGGTACGCCCGAGATAAACCCGACGTGGTCGTTCCTGACGTGACGACGCAAACCTCGCTCGTTGTGGACACATCTTCAACCACGGTGCTCGACACAACAGCGACAACAGCGGCCACCACGAGCTCGTCTGCGTCGGGATGATCGCCGTTGTCCTGGTCGGCGGGTTCGGGACACGGTTGCGCCCACTCACGCTCACCACACCGAAGGCACTCCTGCCCATCGCAGGGCGGCGCATGCTCGACCGAATCGTCGATCAGCTAGCGGCAGGGGGCATTAGCGAGATCGTGTTGGCCCTCGGATTCAAGACCGATGCGTTTAGTCAGGCCTACCCGACAGGAATCTGTGCCGGGTTGCCTATGCGGGCCTTTACCGAACCAGAACCGCTCGATACTGCGGGGGCCATCGCCTTTGCCGCTCGAGCGGCCGGGCTCGACTCGCAGTTTGTTGTTGTCAACGGCGACATCCTGACTGACCTCAATGTGGTCGACCTAGTCGCTGCCCACAATCAGAACGGTGCCCGTGCCACCCTGCATCTGGTACCGGTCGAGGACCCGAGTTCGTTTGGTGTTGCCGACCTTGACGAACAGAGTCGAATTCGACGCTTTGTTGAAAAGCCGGCGCGTGGCTCTGAGCCATCGAAGATGATTAACGCAGGAACGTACGTGCTCGAAGCGGATGTTCTCGATTTGATCCCGGTCAACGGTCGTTGTTCGGTAGAGCGTGAAGTCTTCCCGGCCCTAGCTTGCACCGGCCAACTATTTGGCTTCGCCCACGACGTGTACTGGCTTGATACGGGCCGGCCCGAATCACTCCTGCAAGCGAACGAGGACATCTTCGCCGGGCGCCGACCCGGTGTGGTGGCTGTAGATCATCCGGATGTTACGGTTGCTCCAAGCGCAACCGTCATCGGCACCGCCTTGCCAGCTGGCAGCTCAATAGCCAGCGACGCAACGGTGATCGACTCTGTTTTGCTCGATGGTGCTCGCATTGGTCCGGGGGCGGTCGTTCGTCGGAGCCTTGTGGGTCGAATGGCGGTGGTCGCTTCAGGGTCTCAGGTGGACAATACCGTCCTGGGAGATGGCGCTCGCACTGAACCGGGCGAGCAGCTCGATCAAGCTCGTCGGCCGGAACAACAGGTCTGATTCGTTCGTGAGAGCGCTCGTCGTTGGAGGAGCCGGATTCATAGGATCCCACCTTTGTGATCGGCTGCTAGCCGAGGGATCGACGGTCGACGTCGTAGACGATCTGTCGACCGGCACTCTGGCGAACTTGGCTACGGCTAGAGCAAGCCTGTCAGGTGAGTTCCGGTTTCACCACCTCGATGTGCGCTCGACCGAGTTCGGGGATTTGGTCGTTCGTCGTGCACCCGAGGTTGTGTACGTGTTGGTCCAGCCGATGGATTCGATGCGCGCTGCCTTTGACCTTGCAGTTGGGGGTGTCATCAACGTTCTCGATGCAGCAGTAAGGAACAGGGTCGCCAAGGTCGTCGTGGGTCTTAAGGCGAGTCAGTTGTTCGGTCCTGTGTCCCAACGCGAGCTCCCCTTGCGCGAGGCTCATCCACTTATGCCCGTCAGTGCAGTCGGATTAGCCCAGAGATCGGCATTGGATGTGCTCGCCCACTATCGACAACTGCACGGGCAAGAGTTTACGGCGTTAGCACTGAGCTCCGTCTTTGGACCTCGCCAACGCGTTGGCGTCGTCGCCGAGTTTCTTAGGGCGCGCACCGCAGGTACTCCGCTCGTCGTGCACGGCGACGGGCGCCAGACCCGCGATCTGTTGTTCGTTGATGACGCCGTCGATGCGTTTGTTCGCGCCGCGAGCAGGGGTGGTGGACAGATGTTCAACGTCGGAACCGGTGTCCAGACCGCCATTCGAGACCTGGCTGGCTCGATGCGGCGAGACGACAGCCCGGAGGTCGAACACAGCGCTGTGCGGCCAACCGAGATCGGCCGATTCGCGCTGTCATCGGTGCGGGCTCGTATTCACCTCGCCTGGGCACCATGGACCGCCCTGAACGAAGGGCTCGAACTGATCGATCGGGTTTAGCCTGTTAGTTGTTAACGGTTACGTATGGCGATGCGTACCAGCCGAACAGATCGACGACCAGGGCTGGCTTACTACTGCCAAAGAACATAGCTCCGCCAGATGGTCCGAGTCCCACCGTAGCTAGTCCAGCCGTTGTTTCTCCAGCGCCAACATTGAGGGCGGCCGAGAGGGGGCGCGGCTGCGAGTCTGGCCAAGCCGTGATGTACCCGCTGCTCGATGGTGCGATTGCAATGAGGTTGACGGCAACTGCTCCGGCTCCATTCGGCACCCCCATCGTTCCACCCAGCACGAGCAGATGAGCTTCTTGCGGCGCCACGTAGGCATAATTGCCGAATCCGTATCGGCTGTCCATGACCCTGGCCGGGCGAAGAGGAACAAAGCCTCCCGGCCGTACCGGACCGGCCGTGAAGAATCCCATCAGGTCGACAATGATGTGAGCCGAGGATGCAACGTAGACGTAGAAATGATCGGGAGCGCCTGGACGGACGATGACCTGGTTAGCGATCGTTTGCCCCTCCGCATAGTTCAGGTTCGATGCCGGTGCAGGGGGAACGTCATACGGAAGTACCGCCGCCCACCCGTTGGATGTCGGGGCGGTGATCGTAACGTTGAGCACGAGAGCACCGATGCCGGCTGTGTCCAGCGAAGGGGGTCGAGGAACCCTGAGAATCCTTGTTGAGCCGTCGCCTGGTTTGGTTTGACCTGGTGCTCGGGTGTCGAGAAGCCGCTGGGGGGCGATACCAACAAATCCTCCACCGGCAACTGGTCCCGAGGCCGGTTGATCAGTGTGCCAGCCGTTGACGTCGATAATGAGATTGATGCCGGTGCTAGCCATCACATTGACGGCACCCGAGGCCGAGAGTCGCATCGTTACGGCGTTCGACATCGCCCTGCCCGCGTTGAAGTTCACGTTCGACGTACCTGACCAAGGTTGGTCTGCTGGCCAAATGGCAAGAAAACCGCCGGACCAAGCGTCGGAAACGGTAACCGTGATGTTGGCGGCTGCGGCGCCTCCGGTGGGTAACGTCGTGTCGTTCGGATTGGTGACTTGGACGAGGCGGGTTTGCCACGGTGACACGTACGGGGCACCCGAATAACGACGTGCTGGAACGTTGGCTGCTTCACGGGTGTCCATCACTCGAAATGGGGTGATAGGTACGTATCCGCCCGGTGCGGGCTGCAGTACCCGCGAGGCCGCCGCTGCTGGTGCGGGCAGTATTGGAACCTCGTCAGCGCGCGCCGTACCGGGCGCGACCGCGATCAATGATGCCAACGATACCACCGTCGCCCATCGGACGAACGGGAACTTCCGCCTTCCCACCGATTCCACCTCCGCAGTAATTGATGATGACTGTAGTGGTCAATTATCAAGATTTCATCTGGAATCCTGGTTGTTCTTTAAATATGCGCGTTATTTTGTGCTTTACCTCTCACTAAGAGTGACATTTCAAGAATCCGGCCGCCAGCAGTGCCTGGGGCTAGGCCGGATGACCTACAAGCCGACGTGCCAGCGACTGAGCGCGTGCGGGTGAGGACATAATCGTGGGCGCAACGATTACGTCCATACCAAGCCTTTCTAACGTTGCAACGTCGTCCTTGTCTGCTTCATCGATTACCAACGTCGACGCGATCGTCGCGTACTGGCGGGCAACGCCCACGTTGTCGCTTGTGAAACCGAGTTCGTCGAGCAGCCGGTCGGCGGGCCCCTTCAGGGCCCGCCCGCCAACTAGCGGTGACACTGCGATGGTGTCCCGGCGACGTGCCTCGATTGCACCGCGTAAGGCCGGAACGGCAAGAAGCGGCCCAAGAGACACGATCGGATTCGACGGAGCGACGATCACCCGCTCGGCCTGCTCGATTGCCGCTATGGCCGCAGGATTGGCGAGGGCAGTGTCGGCACCCTGGAATCGGACAGCGGCTACCGGAACACTGTGTCTGAGGCGAACGAAGTAGTCCTGGAACGAGACCTCCTCGCCGCTCTCGAGCGCGACCATGGTACGAACTGGGTCATCTGTCATGGGTAGCAGTCGAAGCTGTAGCCCCCAAGCGCGAGCGATCTCGTCCGTGACCAAGGTCAGCGAAGCGCCCTCGGCGAGCCGATGAGATCGGTACAGATGTGTCGCGATGTCGAGATCACCCAACCGAAACCAGGTGTTCGCCGCAGCCGAGTCAGCCGGGCGAACTGATTCGTAACGTGCCAGAGAGTCGATAGTCCGCCAGGACTCGTTGGCGAGTCCCCAACCGCGTTCTCGATCGATTGCGTGGGACAGCGTGTACGTGATGGTGTCGAGATCGGGTGAAATGCTCAGCCCGTGCAGCTGCAGATCGTCCCCTGTGTTGACGATTGCGACAATGTCTTTCGGATCGACGACCTGAATGAGTCCCGCCAACAATCGGGCGGCGCCGACACCACCACACAGCACGACAATCAAGTGGGGCCCCTTTCTCGTCCTGTCGGGCGTGAAGTCACCGCGCCGCAAGCACCGTACGGTAGAGGTCCACGAGGCCAGATGCAGTGTTCGCCCATGAAAATACCGCAGACCGAACCAGACCCCGTTCGATCATGGATTCGCGAAGCCTATCGTCGCTCGACACAGAGCGAATACCATCGGCAATATCCACGACGCTTAGGGGATTCACGAGCGCCGAAGCCCCATCGGCGACTTCGGACAGCGCTCCGACAGCGGCAACTACGGTCGGCAACCCGGCAGCCATTGCCTCGACGAGAGGAATTCCGAAACCCTCGTCGAGGGAGACCAGCGCAAGTAGCGACGCCTCCGCGTACAGGCGCGTGCGCGTCTTGTCGTCGATAAAGCCGAGTAGTTCCACTCGTGCGCGGATCGCCGTCGGGAGCGCGTCGAGAGCCACCGAGATGGCAGGGTCATCAGAGCCAGGCTGTCCGGCAATGACAAGGCCGAGATCCGGTGTGTCCTGGGCCACCATTCCAAATGCCGAGATGAGTCGTGGGTAGTTCTTGCGCGTTTCGCGTGTGCCGACTGCGAGTATAAAGGTGTTCTTCGCACGATTTGCTGAAGCACCTACCTGGGCGCCGGCGGCGAGGTACACCACGCGTACCCGATCGGTGTTCAGGATCTCCTGCAGTTGGTCGGCTACTGCATGCGAGATGGTGTGAACCCAAGCGCCGCTGGCTACTGCACGATGGATGATTGGAGCGAACCGCCTTGCCACTGGCGAGACGAGGTGCGGTGCTGTGAAGATATTGGTGTCGTGCACGCTGACTACGCGCTCGGCAGCGCTTGGAGGTACGACGTAGTTCGTGCCGTGGATGACATCGACGCGCCCAAGCGCCCAGTCGACTCGCGGACGGCCGGTGAGCGCCCACGACTCGAGGGTTGGTCGGGCCGGAAAGGGAAGTCGACGAACCCCGTCTGGGAGCTGGGCGCGTGCCGAGAGCGCATAGGGAACCACGGTCAGATCGTCACGAAGCTCGAGTTCGGACCTCAACATCGCGACAAATTGACCGATTCCAGTTTGACGGCCGAACAACGGACCGACATCCAATCCCACTGCAAAGCGGCCGGTCATGGCTGTTCACGGTATCGTCTTGTCGGTGGTCGGTTCGGCTTTGCCGCAGTTCTTGCCACTGGGAGCATGATGACAACCGCATTAATAACCGGAATCACCGGTCAGGACGGGCAACACCTCACAGCATTTCTGATCGGCCGTGGCTATCGAATTGTCGGCATAGTGCGCGATGCCACCGATTGGGCATCGCGTGCGTTCGCTTCCGAGTTTCCAACTGTCGAACTCGTACAGGGCGATTTGGGTGACCGGGCCTCGCTGTTCGCAGCGGTCGAGTTCGCTCAGCCAGACGAGATTTACAACCTTGGCGGTATGTCCTCGGTAGCTAGGTCATTTGATCAGCCGGAACTCACGGCGGACATCACTGCTATAGGACCGTTGCGCCTCCTCGAAGCGATTCGTTCGGTTGGAAACGCCGAGTCGCGGTTCTTCCAAGCGAGTTCTGGAGAGATGTTTGGCGAGGAAGGTTCGATAGCGCGTATCGAGACGGATCGTATGGCTCCCCGTTCACCGTACGCTTGCTCGAAGGTCTTCGCGCACAACCTTGTTTCGACCTACCGTGATGCCTATGGCGTTTTTGCGTGTTCGGGGATTCTCTTTAATCACGAGGGCGAGCGCCGCTCCCGTGAGTTCGTAACGCGTAAAATCACGTCAGCGGTCGCCCGCATCTCGCTCGGGCTCGACGATGAGTTGGTACTTGGGCGCCTCGACGTCAGCCGCGATTGGGGGTATGCCGGTGACTACGTCATTGCGATGTGGAAGATGCTTCAAGCCCAACGTCCCGATGACTATGTCATCGCTACCGGAGAAACCAGGTCGCTCCAAGATTTCCTGGAATGTGCGTTCGGCAGCGCCAACATCGACAACTGGGAACGGTACGTACGGCTTGACCCTCAGTTCATTCGACCAATCGACACGGGAGTACTCTCAGGCAACCCGGCTAAGGCAGGTCGTGAACTCGGCTGGCATCCAACCGTTCCCTTCGACGACATCGTTGCCCGCATGGTCCGCCACGATCTGGCCTTGGAACAGGCGGGAATACAGATCTAGACCTCCGTCGGCTGTCGGCGTAGCCGATAGCTCAACGCAATCGCGAACACGACGAGCGCTGATGCGGCGCTCACGATTAGCGCACTTTCGACTCGCAGGAACAAGTCGAGTGGCGCAACAAGCGTGAGCCCGAATGCCACGACAGAAATGGTCCACCCAATGCCTACCCACGCGTGACCTTCGAGCGCTATAACAGCTTGGGACAACGCCATTGCCATCATGTACACGCCCGAGGCGAGAGCAAGCAGCGTCATGTCCTGTCGCCCAAGTGTCACGCCGAAGGCGAGTCGCACGGCTAGCGGCCCAACAAGAAATGCTCCGACGCTGCCTACTAGAGCGACCCCGCTGACGACCATCATCAGTTGGCGAAAGCCTGCCTTGAACTCGGCGAACATGTGCCCTGCTGCCAGCCGGGCCAGTTTGGGTAGCAACGCAGCCTGGACTGCCTGAAACATAAAGAGTGGAACGCGCGACACCAACACGCCGTACGAAAACGCAGTGACCAGATTGTCTTGCCCTTGATCGGCAAGCAGGTCAGCCGATAACGGGCCCGCATTGATCAGCAGCGCCGACCAGAACGAGCCAGCCAGGAGCCAGCCGAGGTTGGCCGTAAGCTCTGACAGCAAAGCTGGGGGCCCATCAACAAGAAACGGTCGAGGTCGGATAACAAGGACAAGTGCAATGAAAGCTGGGGTTCCAATCAGCAGCCCGAATGCCGCGCTCGACGTCACACCAATAACGGCGAATCCAAGGGCAGCGACGAGGCGAACGAGGCCATCGACGCCGAGAACCAAGCCGTAACTGCGGAATCGATTGTTGCCCGATAGGACGCCTCGGCAGAGATGAGTAGCGCCGAAGCCGAGAACACCTAGCGCGAGCCCACCGAGCAGCAGTTCATTGTCGCGAAAGAACCGCTCGACGAGTACCCGGCGAAATACGAGCATCGCAAGCAGAAGGATGCCGCTCATCGATAGTCCTAACATGGCCGCTCGTCGTATGACCGGCAGGCCTCCAAGGCCGTGGACTCGCCGGTGCGACAACGCCCGGCCAACCTCCTGTTCGAGTGGCAAGAAGAGGCCGGGTGCCAACGCAAACGTACCGAACCACAGTTGTTGCAGCGCTCGCTGGTTCGCATCGTCGAGCGCTCGACTCGCCACAGCAATAAAGGCGTACGAACAAATTCCGGAAATGACCAAACCAAGGGCCACCGGCAGGGTGCCCTCAGGCAGCGAGCTAAGCGGTGCCAAACGTGGTTTGTCGGTCTCGGTGGTCAAGTCGACCTAGGTTAGCCGGGTAGCTCGGTTCGACCTGTCGTTCGCGTTCGCTTCGCTGAATCCCGCCGACGGTCACCAGCTACTAGTTTTGCCTTCGGCGTCGCTTGCTCGAACTACCGGTGCTTCAACGCTTCGCCAGTAGGTTTTGTCGCCGGGTGTTTTGGAGGTTCACGATGCGCAGGTTTCGCCGAGGTTGTGTTGCCCTTTGCCTGGCAGTGCTGGCATTGCCCTGGGTGACCACGATAGGCGCAGCCACCGCAATGCCGGACCGGGTTGCGATAGAGGGCCGCGGGTCCGGCCATGGAGACGGCCTTAGTCAGTATGGAGCGCTCGGGTATGCAGTCAACTTTGGCTGGACCTGGGAACAAATCCTGGCCCACTACTACGGGGGAACCTCGCGGTCGGTTGTCAGTAGCGAAACACTGGTGCGAGTACGCCTCACGGCGTTTGATGGTGCTGCCGGTCTGTCGTTTGTCGACCCGAGTGGAGAGCTTGTTACGAGTGCCGACGGCGGAGTCGGGCGCTACCACGCTGTTGCCGTTCGTCGTGTCGCTGTAGGGACTTTTGAAGTTTGGGGTCGGACCAGCACGCCAGGCTGTGCTCCACCCTCGACAGCGTCGGCCGCAGAGTTCGTCGCGAACGGCTTCAGCCTGATGAATCCAGGGATCGCTGCCCCCTCCACAGCCGACGCCCTCGTTGTCGGACCAGTCCCATCCCCGGCGACCTTGAACGCTTCGGCCAACCAGCTAGTGGCGGTGTGCTTGACCGACGGTTCGCTCAAGAGTTATCGAGGAGCGTTCTCGATAATCACCGATACTTCGAACGTGAACCATGTCGTCAACATCGTGCCCGTCGACTCGTACCTTCGAGGTGTCCTGCCGCTCGAAGTTATTCCATCGTGGGCCGGATCGGGTGGGGGAACGGGCATGCATGCATTGAGAGCCCAAGCCGTGGCGGCCCGAACATATGGATTGGTCGAACGTCGTAACAGCTATGCCAATACCTGCGACACCGCCAACTGCCAGGTCTACGGAGGGGCAGGGCGCCGCCAGTCGCTCGGGGCGAGTTTCCAACCGATTGAAGACTCGAGAACCGACGCGGCAATTGTCGAGACGGCAGGTGTGGTGCTTCGAACCGTCGCTGGTGAGCTTGCCTTCACACAGTTCAATGCCTCCAGCGGCGGCCACACCTCGGGCCGGAACTTTCCCGCCGTCGCCGACCTCGGTGACAAGGTGGCGGGTAACGCCAATCATGTGTGGGCCACAACCGTCCCTCGTGCAGCCATCGAGAGTGCGTATCCGACAATTGGCACCCTACAATCCATCGACGTCACGAGTCGTAACGGTTTGGGTGACTGGGGCGGCCGCGCGCTGACGATTCGCGTTCGAGGTGCTCAGGCATCGATCGTCGTCACCGGCGAACAGTTTCGGGGCACCTTTGGGCTCAGATCATCATGGCTCCGGTTTCCTTCCAGTTGCGAAGGCCCAGGCGACACGGGTGCAGCGCTAACCACCAACGGAGGTTTGTTTAATCCTGTCGAGCCGGTTCGGCTTGTGGATACACGAATCGACGTCGGCGGCTCTCGCCTAGCCGACGGGTGTGTACTTGAGGTTCCCATTCGCGGTGTGGCTGGCGTACCCGACAATGCGGTCGGCGTTGCTATCAACCTTACGACCGTGAATACCGGCGGTACTGGGTTTTTCACGGCCTACCCCTGTGGTGTTGCTCGTCCGCTGGCGTCGAATCTCAACTCGCAGCCGGGCCCACCGGTGGCGAATCTCGCGGTCGTTGCTCTAGGGGCACGCGGTTCGGTCTGTATCTTTGCTAGCTCGAATAGCGACCTCGTGGTCGACCTGCTTGGGTGGTTTGGTCCAACGGGATCGGGCTTTGTCGGTTCGGCTCCGCAACGAATTGTCGACACCCGCATTGGTCTAGGCGCTGCGTTACGCCCCACGACGGTTAATGGCGAGGTCGTTGTGTCGTTGCCGCCGAGCATTGGTTCGCCTGCCGCCGTGGCACTGAACATCACATCGACGCGCACCCAATCCGCCGGGTTTGTCACCGTGTATCCCTGCGGGCAAAGCCGTCCGAATACATCGAATCTCAATACCGTCGTGAACCGCGACATCGCCAACCAGGTCAGCGTTGCAGTCTCGGCCCACCGAACAGTGTGTGTGTTTACGCAACAACCGACAGATGTAGTGGTCGATCTTTTGGGCGCGTTTGGCTCGGGAAGTGTGTTCGTGCCCCAGGTTCCGCAGCGCATAATCGACACGCGTTCTACGGGCCGCCAGGTTCTAGCTGCGGGGGTTTTGCGCGTCGACGTTCCGCTAGGCCATGCGGTGGCGGTTAACCTCACGGCAACCGGGTCGACCACCCCTGGTTACATAACCGCCTATCCGTGTGCGATGTCACGACCACTGGCGTCGAATCTGAATCTGGCTCCCCAGCGCAACGTTGCCAACGTGGTGATGTTGGCGGTGAGCGGAGACGATCTGTGTCTCTACTCAAGCGAGACCACGCACGTGGTTGTGGACCTACTTGGGGTTTTCCCCGAGCGGGCGTGACACGAACTTGTCGAGGAGAACGTCGAGATGAGCTGCAACGTTCGGCAATGTGGCGGGGCCAAAGGAACGCTCGAACTCGCGGCGGCGCACCTGCAGCCGCTGAAACGTGAGAATCGTGCAGCCGACCGCCACGTAGAGTGCATCGACCGTGCGTTGCCTGGCTTCGTCGGCAGGAGTGGGTGCGTCGAACATCTCGTCAGGATATCCAGGTGTCAAGAAATGAGGGTCAGTCGCCGAGTACCCTCATGCAATCGTGACTGACCTCCAACAACAAGCGCCTCCGGTCGTTGCTGTAGTAGTTGCGCACCGTCCAGGCCCTTGGTTCGACGAAACCCTTGCATCCCTCGCTGCGCAGGATTACCCAAATGTGCGGTGTCTTGTGCTCGACACCGCGGGCGACGCCGACTTAGCCGCCCGAGTCGAGCACCTCATTCCGGGTTCGTTCGTTCGTCCAGGAAGGTCTGAGAGCTTCGCCGCTGCATGTAACGATGCACTCAAGTTCGTCACCGGCTCAGGTTTTCTGGCGTTTGTTCACGATGACATTTCACTCGCGCCCGATGCGATTCGGTTGCTGCTAGAGGAGGCATACCGTTCAAATGTGGGTGTTGCTGCGCCCAAGTTGGTCGACTGGGATCAGCCGAACCTCCTCAGCGACGTCGGATTCCTGGTCGACAAATTTGGTGACTCAATGCTGCCTTTCGAGCCTGGTGAACTCGATCAAGAACAGCACGATGCAGTGGCTGATCGCTTCTTTGTGTCGTCCGCCTGCCTGCTGATCCGTAGTGACCTTTTTCGTGCCCTCGGTGGTTTCGACGAGGAAATGATTGGACCGAACGACGACCTCGATCTGTGTTGGCGAGCCCATCTGTCCGGAGCTCGGGTCCTGATAGTCCCCGCGGCTGTGGGCAAGCACCGATCTGGACGCGATCGGACCGCTGTTGATACCGACCATCGGGCCGAGAGGAACCGAATCCGCGCTGTGCTCGGCAACTACAGCGGCGCCCACCTCGTTCGCATCATCCCTCAACTAGCAGTCGTCACGGTCGTGTCGGCCATTGCCAATGTCGTTGCGGGGCGACCTCGGCGTGCACTTGCGCTGCTGTCGGCGTTGCTTTGGAATGGTTCGCGAATCGGGAGTTTGGCCCGAAAGCGAGCGTCGACCCGTGCCCTGCGCCAAGTTGGCGATAGCGATGTCAGGCGCCTACAACAACGAGGTAGCGCTCGCGCTTCGGCATTCATCAGGGGACGCTCGCGAAAAGCGCTCTCGGAAAAACTAGCGTCATCGAGCCGATCCGTTCTCGCCGATCTCCGACGCACGTCGAACTGGGCGAACCTAGCGGTATGGGGGTTGCTGTTCGCTTTCCTGGGAGTTGGCGCGCGTGATGTGCTGACTGGCCGGGCGCCGGTCATTGGACGCCTACTACCTTCTTTACCCGCTACCCGTGCGCTGCTGTCAAGTTATTGGTCGGGTTGGCGTACCCACGGCATGGGGCAAACCACCGCATCGCCATCGGGAGTCGGAGTGGCAGCAGTGGTGTCTGGGGTCTTCTTGGGCAAGGAGGGGCTTGCTCGAACTGTCCTGATGATTGGTCCACTGTTGTTTGGTTGGCTTGGGATGTGGCGCCTTTGTCGGCCGTTCAATGACGCTCGAGCGCGGTTCATCAGCGTGGTGGTTTACGCCCTCATCCCGTTGGCAGCCCAAGGATTCGAAGCTGCACGTTGGGGTGGCGCGCTTGTCTACGGTGCGCTGCCGTGGATTGTCAGTTGGCTCGTGCGTGCTTCGGGGCTCGTGCCGTTCAATGGCTCGCGGTCCTGGCCAGCAGTACCCCAATATTCGTTCGTAGCGCGCATCGCGCTGGTTGTGGCGGCCGTGGCTTCGTTTAGTCCCGTAATTTTGGCTATCGATGTGAGCGTCACGATCGCCTTGTTCGTCGCGATTACGGTCACCGGAGGGCGGCGCTCGGCCCTGCGAGTTCTTACCACCGGACTCGGCGCGGCGGCTGGAGCCGTGTTGCTACATCTCCCGTGGACACTGTCAGCCCATGGCCTTTTGCATTCGAACCGTGCGTTGCATCTCGCGTCGTCGTTGCGCTGGATCGACGCGCTACGGCTGTCGAGTTCGTCTGCGGGGTGGCGACTGGGCGGACTTCTCGTCGTTGGTGCTGCGGCCCTTACACTTCTCATCGCCGATGGTTGGCGACTCGCTTGGGCCTTACGAGCAGCAGCGCTTGCCATCGCATCCAGCGCCATGGCGTGGGCCGGGTCCAGAGGGCACGTACCGTTGGTCAACGGTGAACTTGAAGCGTTGCTAGTGCCCGGGGCGGTGGGAGTTGCGTTGCTCGCTGGGCTCGGTGCCTGTGCCTTCACGAGTGATATTCGTGAGCGCACGCTCAGCTGGCGCCAACCGGTTCTGGTTGGCGCCACATTGGCGCTCGGAGTTGGCTTAGCACCCGGGTTGACACCGGTGACAAATGGCCGATGGGGTATGCCCACGCGTGACGCAGGAGCTGCGCTGAGGTCGTTGCGCTTTGAGGACGACCCCAGCACCTACCGCAGTCTCTGGGTCGGCGAAGCCGAAGCAGTACCCGGTCGTGGCTGGCCCCTAGTCGATGGATTCGCGTTTTCCTTGACCTATGGCATCTCACCACTGATCGATGACGCGTGGGAATCTCAGCCGGGCCGAGCCGAGGACAGCGTCGCCCAGGCGCTACGAGCGGTGAGTGACGGTCTGTCCAACCGGCTTGGACGGCTGTTGGGACCCGCCGGCATCCGCTATGTGATCCTGCCGAGAACGCTTCCAAACGGCGACGTCGCGGTTATTCCCGACGGCCTCGAGACGGTTCTGCACAACCAGTTGGACCTTCGTGAAATTGTCTCGGGAAGTGACACGATCCGTATCTTCGAAAACCTGTCCTTTGTGCCCGTTCGAGCTCAGCTGAGCACGGCTGCCACACAGGCAAGTACCGCCGACGGCATGGCCGACCTTGTCCGATCAGACCTATCGGGCAGTACCGCAGCACTGCTAGACGTTTCGCTTAACGCCCAGTCGTTCAGCGGGAGCCTTGAGGCCGGGAAGCTCTTTGTGTCGCTCAATCCCGACCCCCGCTGGTCGCTCGTGCAAAAAGGAGCCACGGCGGTATCCAAGCCGGCCTTCGGTTGGGCGAGTTCGTATGACGCTGTTGGCGGCCCGGCTCGCTTGAGCTACCGCACCGACGCCAACCGACGACTATTCGTGTTGGCCCAACTCATGTTGTGCGGCGGGGCCGTGTGGCTGGCTCGTAATCGTCGTCAGCCCAAGTCGGTCGGTGTCGACGGCTTACAGATCGATGACGTGGCCCGTTCGGGTTTGTACGACGTGGACGAGGCACCCGTTCTCGACTTGACTCGGGTCTTTCCCGGCGAGGTGCCAACGGAGGCTCCGGATGACGTGGTCTGGGTGTCTGATCGAGATGGTGACCAAGAATGAGGCTCGCTCGCCCCGTAGGCATCGCCGTTCTCGCTGGCGCGGTTGTAGCCGGATTCGCGCTCGATAGCGTGGCTGTGCGCCCTACGACGGCGCGCCTCGTCACCATTCCGTCTCCCATCCAACCATTGATTTCAACGAGGGAATCGCTCAGCACCACCTGGTACTGCCCCGGTGTACCAGCATCGGGCGCATCGGGCGAAACGGGTTCGTTCACGCTCGCCAACCTCACCGATTCACCCGTCGACGCGTCCGTGACCGTTGTACCCGTCGGCGGTGCCTCGGTTCGTAAGGTTGTGGCGCTCGGGCAACGGGGGCGAATTGAACTCGTCGCTGCCGACATTGCCCCCGGAGCGGTGGCTGCCGCGATGATCGAAGTCGCCGGTGGATCCATTGCGGTAGAACAGACATCCGTCACGCCGGCTGGCTCCTCGGTTGCAGCGTGCACGACCGAGCCATCCGACCTCTGGCTGTTCGCGGACGGGTCCACCCGCTCGGATGCATCGCTCAACATTCTGCTCTTCAACCCATATCCAGCGGAAGCCATTGTGGATTTGGCCTTCGCCGACGAGGACGGACCTCGAATTTCCAAAAAATTCGAAGGTCGCGTGGTGCCTCCTCGATCTCTTGCCAGAATTGATGTTGGGCTAGTTATCCAGCGAAAGGCATCGGTCTCGGTCAAGGCGAGTGTCCGTCAGGGTTCGATCATCGCCGGACGGCTTCAGAGCTTTACCGGCGGCGACAGCGGTCGCCGGGGTCTAACCAGCGGGCTTGGTTCTCCGGCCGGGGCGAGCGCTTGGCGGTTCGTGGCAGGTCAACGACCGGTCGCTGCCCCAACTGATGTGCCATCAGCTGAACGCATAGCCATCTTCAATCCGGGGGACAACGAAGCCCAAATAGCGATTACAGTGCTCTTGGAGTCCGACGCGACGGCGGCAACGTCCGGTACGCCCCCGGGAGCGGTGCCGACCCCGCTCACCTTGACCGTGCCCGCTAATTCGTCGGCCATTGCCGACGTCGCCTCGATTGCGCCTGCCGGCCAGTTCAATGTCTCGGTGACCGCTGACGAGTTGATTGTGGCTGAACGGGTGCTCGACTACACGCTCAAGGGCGTGGTGTTCACGACAGTTCAATTGGGCTCGCGACTGGCGGCGGAAACCTGGTACTTCCCCATTGGTGTGCCGACAGGAGCAACGGGTCGAATCGATGTTCTCAACTCGACGGGCGTTCCAACGACCTTTTCGGTCAAGACGGTCGGCGCAGCAGGACCCGTTGCGGTCGCTGGTTTCGAGAGCGTTAAGCTTCCCGCAGGTGCTGTCGTGTCGGTACCAATTACGGGACTGTCTGTTGGCCAATCACTTGTGGTCGAGGGTGCTGGAGCACTCATCGTGGAACGTATGGTCAACTCGCCGGCTGGCTGGTCGGCGACGCTCGGCTTGCCGATGATCGGGTGACTCGCGTTGCGATCGTCCCGGTGCTGCTTGTCGTGGCGCTGCTCATCGCGGCGTTGCTTCAGCGACGCCGACGCACCGACGCACCGACCCAACCAGCGTGGTCGGTTCCCGTCCAACTCGACCGAAACGATTTCACGAGCCCAGAGTTTCCGTGGCTTGTCGTGTTGTTTTCGTCAGCCACGTGCGACACATGTTCTGCGATGGCCGACAAGATCCGGGTCCTTGCCTCCCCTCATGTGGCCGTCGAGGTTGCCGAGATAGCCCAGCGCCCCGACCTGCATCGTAGATACGCAATCGACGCTGTGCCGACAACAGTTGTTGCCGGCACAGACGGAGTAGTTGTTGCCCACTGGGTAGGGCCTGTCAGCGCTACTGATCTGTGGGCGGGTGTTGCTGCAGCCCGTGGGGGCACTGACCTCCCCGACTGCGGATCAGGCTGAGGCTGGCGAACTCGACTCAACCGTCGTGGTTTCGTCGAGCGCCCTCTGAATCAGAATCGCAACATCGTTGCCGTCGACCGTTTCGTGTTCGAGAAGTGCTTCGGCGATGAGATCGAGACCGTGACGATGATGGGTGATGAGCTCCAACGCCCGCGTTTCTTGGTCACGCAAGATGCGTTCGATTTCGGTGTCGACCATTCGTGCGGTCTCGTCGGAGTACTCGCGACCGCTGGTCATAAGATCTTCGCCCAAGAAGACCTGGCCTTGTCCGGACCATGCCATGGGGCCGACCTTGTCGCTCATACCCCACTCACGCACCATGCGGCGAGCGATGCTGGTGGCTTGCTCTAAGTCGTTGGCTGCTCCACTGTTGAGATTGCCGAACACCAGCTTTTCGGCCACCCGGCCACCCATGGCCTTGCAAATGGTGTCCTCGAAGTACTCCTTGGAGTACGTGTGCCGTTCTTGCGGGAGGCTCCAAGTGACACCGAGGGCCATACCACGAGGAAGAATCGTGACCTTGTGCAGTGGGTCGCCGTGGGGAAGAACGACGGCCAGAATGGCGTGCCCTCCCTCGTGGTAGGCGGTAGCCCGACGTTCCTCGGCCGACAGAACTAAGCTCTCGCGCCGTGCGCCGAGCACAACGCGGTCTCGTGCTGATTCGAAGTCCATTCGTTCAATCTGCTTGCTGCCGCGTCGAACGGCGACAAGGGCGGCCTCGTTGACAAGGTTGGCGAGGTCGGCACCGCTCATGCCGGGCGTGGCTCGGGCCATGATCTCGAGGTCGACGTCGGGACCCATGCGTTTGTCGCGACTGTGAACCTGAAGGATAGCTAGCCGCTCGCTGAACTCGGGTAGCGGCACGACGACCATGCGGTCGAAACGGCCGGGCCGGAGCAGTGCAGGATCGAGGATGTCGGGCCGGTTGGTGGCCGCCAAAATGACGATACCTTCGCTAGTCTCGAACCCGTCCATCTCTGACAGCATCTGGTTGAGAGTCTGCTCACGTTCGTCGTGGCCACCGCCCAACCCGGCACCACGTTTGCGCCCGATGGAATCGATCTCGTCGACGAAGATGATAGCGCGGCCCATCTTTCGGGCCGTTTGGAAGAGATCGCGGACACGGCTCGCGCCGACGCCGACGAACATCTCCATAAAGTCAGATCCGGTTACCGACAAGAAACCAACACCAGCTTCCCCGGCCACAGCGCGAGCAAACAACGTCTTGCCCGTGCCGGGAGGGCCGACAAGCAAGATTCCCTTAGGGATTCGTGCGCCAATTTCCTTGAATCGCTCGGGCATCCGCAAAAAGTCGACGACCTCGCGGATTTCCTGTTTGACACCTTCGTATCCGGCGACGTCGGCGAAGGTGGTCGACGGCTTGTCGGCAACATACGCCTTAGCCCTGCTTCTACCGATGGACATGACGTTGCCCATTTGACCCTGAGCTCGTCGCTGCATCCACATAAGGAATCCAATGATGAGGACAAACGGCAGCAGAATTGGAAGCCAACTGCTCAGGAAGCCCGGCGTTGGCGTGAACGGCTCTTCTTTCACACCTGCGGCTCGAATCAGCGCTAGATCCGCTTCGGAGAATTGCACGTAGCCGCCGGTGATGATGTCTTCACCGTTCTTCAGTGTGCCCGTGATGGTGCTGGTGGCATTGTTGAATTTGAAGGATTCGACGCGGCCATCTTGCACCTGAACAATGAATTCGCTGTACGAGATCTCTCGTGGCTTACCGGTCTGAATAAACTGAGAGCCGAGGAGCAAGGCAACGAGAACGCCGAGGGCAACCCACATGATCCATCGGGGAACCTGCGCTCCGGACGGCTTGAATGATCGCCGGGGCTTGTCGCCCGAGGGCGACGGTGGCGCGGGGACTACCGGACCGCGACCGGCGGGCGGTGGGGGAGGCGGGGGCGGAGGGAGATTACTCATCGCGTCTATGCTACGGCGCTCGCGTCACATTTCGCGAGCGGCCGACCTACCGGTGCCGAGTATCCACCATCGGAGGCCCGGGCATAGTTACCGTTTTTGGTTATGCGCCAGTGCTGCCGACCGACCTGTGCCGAGCCTGCCTCGGCTACTCTCACCTACCAGTACGCAAAGGGTGTGGCCTGGCTCGACGAACTGAGTGCGGTTCGTGACCCTCACGGCTATGACCTGTGTGCTCGTCACGGTTCACGAATCAGCGTGCCTCACGGCTGGAGGCTTGATGATCGTCGAGGGCTTCGCCTTGTTCCAACGCTGCAGTGGGCACTGAACGGCTGAAAGGATCTCGGCATGGCGCGGTAGTATCCGCCCGATATGCGGCCGGCTCCCGAGGATCATCACTTTCATCCTGGGGTTGGGTTCTTTGGCTATCTCATAGCGCTGTCGGGTGCGGTTATTGCGTCAAGCGCGCTTACGGTTGTGTCCGGGTACGCCAACACCGACCCTGACAACTGGCCCATCTGGATGCTCGCCGCCACGCAATCGGTGTTGTGGCTGTGTTTCCTTGCCGTGGTGCTCGGAGCGAGTAGATGGTGGGGGACCCGTTCGTTACGACAAGATTACGGGCTTCGGTTCCGTGCGATTGACGTGCTTGGCATACCAGCCGGTGTTGTGCTCCAGGTGGTGTTTGTCGATGCGCTCTACTGGCTCTTGGGGCCGTTGTACCGCTGGCTATTCGAACAAACGTCCAGCAGCTGGTTCGAAATCGACCGGCTCGATGAGCCGGCACGAGGCATCACTGATAGAGCAAGTGGACCGGCCAGTATTGCGGTGCTTTTTATCTTGCTCGTCATTGGTGCACCGCTCATCGAGGAGCTGTTGTTTCGAGGTCTGGTGTTGCGGTCCTTTACGGCCAGGAACAAGGACTCCATCGCATTGGTCCTGGCCTCGGTGCTTTTTGCGTTTGGCCACTTTCAGCCGCTGCAGTTTCCTGCGCTCGTGATGTTTGGACTGGTTGTCGGATTCGTGGCGCTCAAAACCAAGCGACTCGGGGCATCAGTGTTCATTCATGTCGGGTTCAACGCAGCAACCACCATTGCGCTCCTGCTCGCCTGAACCACTTTTCGCCTGAACCACTTTTCGCCTGAACCATTGGAGTACCTCGGATATGGGAACATTTGGTCACCATGACTGACCTTCTGGACGAGTCGGACGCTGCAGGTTGGCGAAGCATCGATGTGCTCTCGGCCGATCCTGCGACTGACTTAACGCTCGACACGGCCGAACCCGAGCCACCGTCGCCTCGCTACACCGACGACGACTGGAACTGGCTCCAACGCTGGTTTTCGATCCTCGTCGTTGGTGGGCTGATGCTGTACACGTTTATACAGCTGCACCCGTCGCAGATTTTGGCCAATACGACGCCGTCGGGCGGTGACCTCGGTGCCCATGTGTGGGGTCCGGCCTATCTGCGCGATCACATCTTGCCCCATGGTCGGCTGTCGGGGTGGGCACCGGATTGGTACGCCGGTTTCCCCATGTACCACTTCTATATGGTGGTACCCGCCCTCATCGTCTTACTGTTCGACCTGATCCTGCCGTATGGCATCGCACTCAAACTCGTGACAGTTCTGGGCATTGTGACGCTGCCGTTCTTTGCCTGGTTGTTTGGGCGAGCAACTCGCATACCGCGGCCTGCGCCCGAAATGTTTGCGGCCGCGGCGGTGTGGTTCTTGTTCGATGACACATTCCGCATCTATGGCGGCAACATAGCGTCGACAATGGCGGGCGAATTCTCGTTCTCGATCTCGCTGTCGTTCGCTTTTGCGTTCTTCGCTGTTTTCGCTCACAGCATTCAGACAGGCAAAAACCGCGCCTTGGCGGCTGCATTGTGTGCGCTGGCGTCGCTCAGCCACGGCCTCGTCATGTTCTTTGTTGCCATCGGCGGGCTCATGATCTTCTTGTTGTACCCGGGTGTAAAGCGGCTGTGGCTGACGTTGTGGGTAGGCCTAACCGGCATTGGGTTGTCTGCGTTTTGGCTCATTCCCTTTGTGGCCCGCCAAGGGTATGGCACTGACATGTTCTACGAGAAACGGCCCGTTGGCAAGACCCCCGACGACAAGCGAACCGACTCGTACTGGGAGATGTTCTTTCCGCAATCCACGTTGGCTGACCGGTTCATCATGGTCGCCGCCATCGTTGGATTTGTTGTCGCGGTGCAACGACGACAACGAGGCGCGGTCTGGCTCGGCCTTGTTGGGTCGACTTTTGGAGTTTGGGCCTACCTGTGGCCGCAGAGCCTGTTGTGGAACGCTCGGCTGTTGCCCTTTATGTACCTGTGTCGATACATGCTGGCGGCGTACGGCATTTACGTACTGGTCGCCTATCTTGTCGGAGCTATTCGTCCCACATTCTCGACCGACGGTCGCCGCATCGCCATGCTTGGCGTGGGTACATTAACTGCCATCGTCACAATTGGATGGCAGAGCTTTCATCTGTGGGATCTGCCCGGCGGAGCCCAACGGTACGACGATGCCAAAAAGCGCTGGGTGTACGAGTTTCCCGACTGGCCCGGTCCGAAATTCACCGGAAACGACAATGCCAAGGGATTCGTGACTCAGTGGGCATCGTGGGACTTCGAGGGTTACGAGAAGAAGAAGGCCTACGGCGAGTATCACGACATCGTCGCGACGATGAAATCAATCGGCGAGGAACGAGGCTGCGGCCGAGCAGTGTGGGAGAACAACAACGACCAGGACAAATACGGCACGCCTATGGCGCTGATGCTGCTTCCGTTCTGGACCGACGGCTGTATCGGCTCGATGGAGGGGCTCTTCTTCGAAGCCGCGGGAACTACACCGTTCCATTTCATGACTGCCTCGGCCGTCTCTGATCACAGCTCCAACCCGGTTCGTCGCTTGCAGTACGAGGACCGTCAGCTCAACCGTGGTGTCGAGTTCATGAAGACGCTCGGGGTTCGTTACTACCTGGCGTATAACGACGCTGTCACCGAGCAAGCCGACAAGCACGAGGGCCTTACATTGCTTCGACAGTCAGGCCCATGGAAAGTGTACGAACTTGTTGACTCGACGCTGGTAGTACCACTCAAGACCCAACCCATTGTGGTGCCTGGTGTAGGAACCGATCGAGACAAGTGGTTGGAAGTTGGTATGTCGTGGTTTCAGCATCAGGCCGACTGGGACGCCGTTCCGGTCGCTGGCGGGCCACCGCAATGGCAGCGTGTGGGCGTCCGGGTAACGAGCGACAAACCCACCACCGATTCCAACCTCGCCGTCGTCTTCCCCGACAACGCCATTGAACGAACCGAGCTAGCGCCCGTAGCGGTGAGCAACGTACGAACTGGCGATAACTTCATCAGCTTCGACGTCGACAAGATCGGAGTGCCGGTAATGGTGAAAGTAAGTGCGTTCCCGAACTGGAAGGCGAGCGGCGCCACCGGGCCGTGGCGGGCTGCACCGAACTTCATGGTGGTCGTTCCGACGTCAACGACAGTGAGGCTGAACTATGGCTTCACCGGAGTCGATCTTGGTTCACATGCCATCACGTTCGCAGCTCTGGGATCGTTGATTGTTCTCTGGCGTCGTCGTCCTCCCGACCTTCCGGTGCTCGTTGGTGAGGGTGATGTGGAGCCGTTGTCCGACGCCGACGAGGCTGACGAAGAGTTTGTTGAAGTTGGCCAACCTGTCGCTGATGGCGAATCCGCCCGAGTTCATGTGGAATCTGGTTGGCTGCCACCTCCGCCGACACCTAGCGAGGGTTATGACCGATAGCATTTTTCCTCGCAATGGCTGACCTCACGAAAATCTTCAAGGCCTATGACATCAGGGGTACGGTCCCTGATCAATTCGACGTTGGTATCGCCTATGCCATTGGCGTCGGATTCGCCAAAGTGGCTGCCAGCCCGCACATCCTTGTCGCTCGAGACATGCGCCCGAGCGGCGAGGCGCTAGTGGAGGCGTTCGCCAACGGTGCCCGCGACCATGGGGTCGATGTCACATTGATCGGCTTGGCTTCTACCGACCTGCTGTACTTCGCGTCGGGCAAATTGAACGCGCCCGGCGCCATGTTCACGGCGTCGCACAACCCGGCGCAATACAATGGCATCAAGTTATGTCGGGCTGGGGCAGCGCCCGTTGGGCTCGATAGTGGGTTGGCCGAGGTGCGCGATATAGCGGCAGCCGTGTTAGCCGGTACTGGTCCGGTCAAGCACGTTCGACGAGGCACTGTTGATCACCGAGACCTCCTCGACGAGTTTTGTGACCACGTTTTGTCGTTCGTCGACGTGAGTACGTTCCGTCCCCTCAAAGTCGTGGCTGATACGGCCAACGGAATGGGTGGGCTGGTTGTTCCTGCCGTGTTCGCTCGGTTGCCGTTTAAGCTCGACCTACTGTACGGCGAACTCGACGGAACGTTCCCGAACCATCCGGCCGATCCTTTGCAACCAGCGAATCAGCGCGACCTGCAGGCTCGAGTGATTGTCACGTCGGCCGACATTGGCTTGGCGTTCGACGGTGATGCGGATCGGGTGTTCCTGGTCGACGAACTTGGGCGAGGCCTTTCGGGGTCAACTACCACTGCAATTCTTGCGGCTGGGGTACTCGCGAAGCATCCAGGTTCGATCATCTTGCACAACCTCATTTGTTCGCGCTCGGTCCCCGACATCATTCGAGAACACGGAGGAATTCCTTACCGCACACGAGTGGGCCATTCCTTCATCAAACAAACCATGGCTGACACCGACGCTGCGTTTGGCGGTGAGCACTCGGCCCACTACTACTTCCGTGACAACTATCGAGCCGACTCGGGGCTCATCGCCGCAATGTTTGTGCTCGAACAGCTCTGCGCGTCCAACGTGCCATTGTCGGTGTTGCGTAAACCGTTCGAGCGGTACGAGGCGTCGGGCGAAATCAACACCGAAGTCGACGATCCGCTCGACGTGATCGAACGCATTGCCAGCAAGTTCTCGGGATTCGACCAGGATCGGCTCGATGGGCTAACGGTCGATCTCGGTTCGTGGTGGTTCAACCTCAGACCCTCGAATACCGAACCGCTTTTGCGGCTGAACCTCGAGGCCGACACCCGAGATCAGTGCGACGGACACGTAGCCGACATGCTTGCGTTGATCACGGCAGGCTAAATTCGCTGTATGGCCCTTGATCAGCAGCTTCTCGAGATTCTCGCATGCCCCGAAGACAAGGGTTCGCTGTACTACTTCGAGTCCGAAAATAGCCTCTACAACCCACGGTTGAAGCGTCGATATATCGTTCGCGACGGTATCCCCGTGATGTTGATCGACGAGGCTGAGAAGGTCAGCGATACCGAGGATGCACGACTGATGGCACTGACGGTGTCGCTCAACCTTGCCCCGACCTTTGTCGACTGACGGCACGAGCTAAGGTTGGCCAACGGGCCAGAACAAAGGATCGTCTCATGACGATACGAAACAGTTGTCGACGATTGCTGCAGGCTGTAGGCCTTGTTGGTCTTTTGCTGCTCGGAGTTACCGGCGCGTTCGATCGGGGTTCCCCGCAGCTTGCGGGTGCCGCCGGAGCGGGTACGCCGGGTGGTGAGTTTTTCCCGGTGGCACCCTTGCGAGTACTCGATACTCGATACTCGATCGGGGCGAGTGGCCCCGTCACCGGAACAGTCACAGCCCGAGTCACCGGTTTCCCTGCAATTGGGGTACCAGTCAGCGGGGTGCTCGCCGTCGCGCTCAACGTCACGATCACTCAACCGTCAAGTGCGGGTTACGCCACGACCTATCCCGCGGGTGCCGGGACACCGCTTGCGTCGAATCACAACTTCGGGGCCGGTCAGACCGTTGCGAACCTCGTAGTTGTTGGCGTTGGGCCTAATGGGTTGGTCAGTACCCTCGTCAGTTCGGGTTCGGCCCACGTTATTTACGACCTCGTCGGCTGGTATGCCAGCTCGTCGAGTTCTGTTGGCGCAGGGGTTGGTAGTCGTCTCTATCCTGTACAGCCCCAGCGGTTGTTGGACTCCCGTACCGGCGTTGGGCGGTCGGGCTCGATCGGGCCAGGTGAGACAATCGAGCTACAGGTAGCTGGTCGAGTCCAGGATCGCTCTGGGTCGGCTGCAGGCGGCATCACTGCGGTGGTGTTGAATCTCACCGGGACCGAACCGAACGCAGCCACCTACTTGACTGCCTTTCCCGAAGGCTCGGTGCCAACGGCTTCGAATCTGAATCTCGTTACCGGCCAAACCCGACCGAATCAGGTGATGGTGAAAGTCGGCTCGGACGGGAAGATTCGAATCTTCAACGCTGCCGGGCGTGTGCACTTGTTGGCTGACGTTGTGGGCTTCTATCGAGCCGGCGCAGCTCCCTCCACTTTTGAAGGCAGGGTCGTGCCGCTGAGCGCCCCATACCGCGCCTTCGATACCCGTACGACGAGCGTGGCAGTTGGCCCGCAAGAGGAAGATACGTGGAGTTTCGCCGACTTCGCTTCGACCTTGGGCGTCGGCAATCTGTCGGGCCTTGTCATGAATCTCACGAGCACGCAGTCGTCCCAGCCGTCGTACCTCACGATGTATCCCGCCGACGTACGCCGACCAAATACATCGAATCTGAACTTGGTGGCCGGACAGAACATCCCGAACCTTGCTGTTGTATCGCTCGGTCGTGGCGGAGCCACGAACCAGGTGAACGCGTTTAACAGCGAGGGCTTCACACATTACCTGGCCGATGTGAGCGCTGTAATTCTCGCAGACTGAGTGGTCCCAGATTGGACGGCCGCTGCGCACTAGCAGTCGCTCATGGCAATCGGCTACCATTTACCGGTTCGCACGAGGAGACCCGATGGCTGTCCCGAAGAAGAAGAAGTCCAAGGCAAAGACCCGCATGGGACGCGCATCGGCATGGACTGTGTCCGCGCCGGCTAGAAGCGTTTGCCCGCGTTGCGGCGCCGCCAAGTTGCCACACACGGTATGTGGCGGATGCGGCTGGTACAAAGACCGCGTCGCTATTGACGTCAGCTGATCTGACCTCCGTGGCCTCTAGCCCCATGCTCCCAATTGCGGTCGACGCTATGGGGGGAGACAAGGCGCCGAGCGAAATTGTCTCCGGGGCCTTACTCGCACGAGATCTTGGCATCCCCGTAGTCCTGGTCGGACGGGCTGGGGAGATTGGTGACACCCGAGGTCTGCCACTCATCGCTGCGTCCGAGGTTATTGCCATGGACGAAGAGGCGGCGTCAGCAGTACGGCGGAAAAAGGATTCATCGCTTGTACGCGCCGCCGAAGCGGTCCGCGACGGCAAGGCATCAGCGATGGTGTCGGCCGGAAACACAGGCGCGACCATGGCGGCAGCGCTGTTGCGAATGGGGCGAATCAAGGGTGTTAGCCGCCCCGCTATAGCGACTCCGATTCCAGTTCCGGGAAGTACCCCGACCGTGCTGCTGGACGCTGGTGCTAATGCCGAGGTGCAGGCCGAGTGGCTTGTACAGTTTGCCCAGATGGGTTCGGTGTTGTCGAAGCATCGTTTCGGCGTGCCAAACCCGCGCGTCGGGCTGCTGTCGATTGGTGAGGAACCGCACAAGGGCGACACCCTGCGTAAAGTAGCGTATGACCTTCTCCTGAGCGCCTCCGGCATCAACTTTGTCGGCAACGTCGAAGGCCGCGACATCATGACCACCGATGTTGACGTTGTTGTCACCGACGGCTTCACCGGCAACGTTGCGCTCAAAACGCTAGAGGGGGCCATGAAGGCCATCGTGAAGGCGCTGCTGGTGTCGTTCGGTTCCAAGGACGAGTACAAAGAGCCAGCTGCAGCGCTCATGCCTGCGCTGCTCGATCTGTATGCGATGCTCGACCCGGAAACCTACGGTGGTGCCATGCTTCTCGGGGTAGATGGTGTGTGCATTATCAGCCACGGATCATCGAGTTCTCGGGCCATACTCAACGCAATTCAGGTGGGTTCCGATATGGTCACCGGCGGACTTGTCGATGCGTTGCGTCTCGCTGTCAGTCCCGCCGGGTAAGCTGGCGATATGCCCGCGGAGACGCACGTCAACCACAGCCCTATCACTCGCCAGGAAATGTTCGAACTCGTTCGAGACCGGCTCGCCGATATCCTCGAGATTGAGCCGGGCACAATCAGCGAAGGTCAGAGCTTTGCCGACGACCTTGATGCAGATTCCCTGGCGCTTATTGAATTGGTAGAAGCGCTCGAAGAAGACCTCTCCGAGCGCACGGTCGGTTTCCGCATCGAGGACGAAGACTTGGAAGATCTCAAGACCGTCCGCGATGCAGTCGATTACGTCTACGACCGAGTGAAGTGATTTCGGGTCGGTTGTGACCACGGGCGCCCCAGACCTCGTTGGTCTGTCGCAGCGCATTGGTTACGAATTCAACGATTCATCGTTACTGCTCAGAGCATTGCGGCACCGGTCCTGGTGTGCTGAACACGCTGGGCACGAATCGAATGAACGGCTGGAGTTTCTTGGCGACGCCATACTTGGGTGGGTAGTCGCCGACCTGGCGTTCACCGGTAACCAACACCTGCCTGAGGGCAAACTCACCGACTTACGCAAAGCAGTCGTCAATGCCAACGCCCTTGGTCGGTTGGCGGTAGACCTTGGTCTTGGACCCGAGCTGCTTCTTGGCAAGGGCGAGGCTGCTGCGGGCGGACGGCTCAAAACCTCCATTCTGTCCGATGCGTTTGAAGCTGTGATCGGTGCCGTGTATGTCGATGGCGGGGTCACTGCAGCGTTTGATTTCGTCGTTCGGTTTCTTGCCCCCAAGATTGCCGAGGTAACGCCGTTTCTCGACGAACTCGACCAGAAGACTGTTCTTCAAGAGCTCACCGCACGTCAGGGTCTCGGCCCGCCCACCTATGTCGTGAGAGGTGAGGGCCCGGATCATCTGCGCCACTTTTTTGCCGAAGTGGTGGTTGGCTTAGCAGTGGTTGGCCGAGGCGAGGGCAGTAATAAGAAGCAGGCCGAACAAATGGCGGCGAAGGACGCAGGCCGGTCTATTGCCAACGCCGTCGCCCCCGGCGCGCGCAACAGCTAAATGCCCGAACTGCCCGAGGTCGAAACTGTTCGTCGAGATGTCCACGCGCTGCTCGTTGGGCGGGTTATCGATCATGTCGAGGCGACGGGGCAGAGAACCGTGCGGCGCAGCTCGGCCGACGCCGTTGTGTGGGGAAGTCTTGGCCGCACCATTGTTGGCACCGGCCGACACGGTAAATGGCTCTGGCTCGACCTGGAACCGGCTGGAAAGCTCTATGTGCATCTTCGGATGAGTGGCCAACTGTTGTGGTCAGCATCTGCTGCGGCCCGGCCGCGCCATACCCACATGGTTCTACGGTCGGGTAGCCACGAGCTGCGATTTGTCGACCCCCGAACATTTGGGGAGGTTGTCGTGCTATCGGGCTCGGAGATACTTGCCGACATCACTCGTCAGGGCCCCGACGTGTTGGAACTGCCGCCCAACCAGTGGGGCTCACTGTTCAATACCCGACGGGCTGTCAAGACGGTCCTTACCGATCAACGGTCGCTGGCAGGCATTGGCAATATCTACGCCGACGAGATTGTTCACCGTGCCGCTATCCGTCCGCAGCGTCCGTCCGACACGCTGAGCAAGCCGGCACGGGTACGGCTCGGCGAGGCTGCGCACGCTGTGCTTTCAGCTGCAATAGTCGCTCGGGGGAGCAGTCTGTCCGACCTGCAATACGTCGATTTGACCGGTCGACCAGGGTCTTTTCAGGCCGAGCATCGGGTGCACGCCCGGCGGGGATGCCTGTCATGCGGTGGCGAAGTGACGCGTATGGTTTTGGCTGGGCGGGGCACGTATTTCTGTCGTCGGTGTCAGCGCTAATGGCGGAGCGTTAAAGCGAGCGCGTCGAGCGTAGCGAGATGCGCATGCAGGCCGTAGGCTGTGGCACCGAAGGTGCGGGCAGCGAGCAAGCGACGCCGAAGGCAAGCTAGTAGGGTCGACGCTCGCTGTGTTCCTCAAAGCCCTGACCCTCAAAGGATTCAAATCCTTCGCCGATACCACCACCCTCACGCTTGAGCCTGGGGTAACCGTTGTCGTTGGCCCAAATGGGTCGGGCAAGTCGAATGTGGTCGACGCGATTGCCTGGGTTCTCGGCGCACAGGCACCATCGGCCGTGCGAAGTCAAAAGATGGACGACGTCATTTTCGCGGGGACAGCGAAGCGGCCAGCGCTGGGGCGAGCCGAGGTCAGCTTGACCATCGACAACTCGGCTGGATTACTTCCGATTGAGTTCACCGAAGTCACGATCACCCGAACGCTGTTCCGAACCGGCGAAAGTGAATATGCAATTAATGGCACGCCGTGCCGCTTGCTCGATGTGCAGGATCTCTTGTCGGATTCCGGTGTTGGCCGCCAGCAACACGTCATCGTGAGCCAGGGACAAATCGATGCTGTCCTCAACGCTCGCCCCGAGGAGCGGCGGGCAATAATCGAAGAGGCCGCTGGGGTGCTCAAGTATCGCAAGCGCAAAGAACGCGCCGAGCGCCGTCTCGAGGCTACAGAAGCGAACCTGCTGCGCGTTCAAGACCTGCTTCGCGAGGTGCGTCGCCAACTCCGTCCGTTGGAACGCCAAGCCGAAGCAGCCAAACGGCACGGCGATGTGATGGGCGAACTCAATGGTCTGCGGGTCTTCCTTGCAGGTCGCGAGATAGCCGGATATCGGGATCGGTTGACGGCATTCGAATCCGAGCGAACGACCTTGCAGAAAGGTGACGCTGACGGACGGGGCGAACTCGAGCAGCTCGACGCCGAGATCATGACCACCGAGTCGCAGCTGGCCGTTCTTGGCGGGTTTGATCTCGGTGACCAACTAGTTCGGGCCGAGCAGCTTGTTGAGCGGGCTCGCGGGCTCACAGCTGTGCTCGCCGAGCGACGCCGTGGTCTCGAACGCGATCGAGGTCGACTCCTCGACAAGGGCGTCGTGGCGAACCTCGAGGCCGAAGCGGCCCGACTTGTTGCCGAACTCGCCGACGTAGTCGCCGGGCTGGCCCAGCTTGGCCCCGATGCCGATTCGGTGAGGCAGGCACAAGCCGAACTCGACCTAGAACGGGCGGCATTGGAACATTCAGGTGCTGGCGCTCTTGTGGTTTCAGCAGCCGGTGCCGCCGCTGAGATACGTGGCGAGCTGCGAACGCAACGTGGTGCAGTCGAACGTGGTGCAGGCGAGAGCGCCCGCCTTGCGGCTCGTCTGGCGTCATTGACCGAGCGGTCCCACCGGCTTGAGTCCGACGTCGAACGTAACCGGACCGAGTGTGAGCAAAGCGAGACCTCCGAGGCGCCGCTGGTCGGAGCTATTGGTCAAGCGGAGCAAGGTCGCGCCCGCGCCGAAGCCGACGTCGAGCGCTGTGAACAAGCCCTTCGAACGTGCCAGGCTGACGCCAGTCGTTGGTCGGCTCGTGCCGAAGCGCTCGGGTTAGCGCTCGATGCTGCACGAGCGCGAGCCGGTGCCGAGCGCTTGGCCGACGTCGCTGGCGTCGTTGGAACCCTGCTCGATCTTGTCGATGTCGACGAAGGCTGGGAGGCAGCATTCGAAGCAGCTGCGGGCGAGGCATTGTCGGCCGTAGTCGTCGATGGACTTGATGCGGCCCGACTCGCCTTGACCACCTTGCATGACAGCGACATAGCCGGGGCTGTTCTGGCGCTCGACGCCGATCTTCCCCCGGCAACCCCGCCCGCGGTCGGTGAGCCAGTTCGCCGGCACGTTCGCAGCTCACAGGTTGCCGTAAATCGTCTGCTCGACGGGCTTGTCGGTGCCGCCGTAGCGGTTGAAGGCGGATGGCCCGCTGCTGTCGATGTGGTGCTCAAGTATCCCGGGTCCGTGGTGGTCACGCGCGACGGCGGCCGATTTGGTCGCCAGGGTTGGCGGGTTGGTGGAGCCGCGACGGGTGCGACGGGTGCCGCGCTCGATGAAGCTCGGCGTGAGGCTCAGACCGCCGAGACACTGTTAGCCCATGCCGATGCGATGGCGAGGTCCTCGCGACTTACCCTCGCGGCTGCGGTACAGGTCGAAAATGACCTGACGCGACAGCTCGATGCCCACGACTCACGATTTGCGGCTGCTTCGCAAGGGCTGGAACGGTCGCAGGCAGAAAAACGCGAGACTGCAACCGAGATCGAGTCGTTAGCGACCACTGCCTACCAGCTCGACGATCGGCTGCAGCGTGAGCGCGATCGCATTGGCGAGCTGGAGTCGTTGTTGCCCGACCTCGAAGCCCAAGAGTCGGCCGAGGTTGAATCGGCGCGGGCTGCCCAAGTCGCTCGAATCAGCCTCGACCGCAAGATCGGCGACGTTGGTCATCTCCGCAAAGAGTTCGAAGTACGCAGCGCCGGTCTCGAGGAGCGTCAGCTCTTTCTTCGAAAGCGGTTGGCCGAGACCGAGGAGCGGCTGCAAGCCGACAGCGCCGAACGGGCGAGTGCCGAGACCCGACGCGTTCGGGTCGATCGCAGCTTGGCCACTATCGACCAATTGGCGCACTTGGTCGATCGTCGCCGAGTCATTCTCGACGTCGAGTTGGCTGACCTACAAGCGCAGCGGCGTCGACAAAGTGAACAAGCCAGGGCCGTCGGGGCTGGTCTTGAAGGGATTCGTCGCCGCCGGTCCGAGCTCGAGGTCCAGTTGAACGAGTCACGCGAGCGTCTGCACCGGATCGAAGTTGACGAGAGTGAGTCCCGTGTACGGCTCGAAACGGTGACTGATATGGCTCGTCGAGAGTTCGACCTTGAACCGGATCAGGTCGTGCTGGCCGAGGCACCCGAAATGGCTGAAGGAGTAGATCCCTTCGCTAGGGCGCAGGTGCTCGAACGAGAGCTGCGCATCATGGGGCCCATTAACCCACTTGCGCTCGAGGAGTTCACTGCCCTCGAGGAACGTCATACGTTTCTCGAGACGCAACTCGAAGATGTGCGTTCCTCGCGGCGCGAACTCGCCCAGGTGATCAAGGCGGTCGACGACGAGATCCAAAGTGTTTTCGCGTCGGCATTTGCCGACGTTGCCCTGAACTTCGACAAGCTCTTTGCCATGTTGTTCCCCGGAGGAACCGGGCGCCTGACGCTGACGAACCCCGACGATATGCTGAACACAGGCATCGAAGTCGAGGCGAAACCGTCGGGCAAGAATGTAAAGAAATTGTCGCTGCTGTCGGGTGGCGAGCGCAGCCTGACGGCATTGGCGTATCTGTTCGCGGTCTTCCGTAGCCGCCCGAGCCCGTTCTACGTGATGGATGAAGTTGAAGCGGCCCTCGATGACGTCAACCTTCACCGCTTCCTCGGGCTCGTTGACGAGTTCCGAGGCGAGGCGCAGCTCATGATCGTGAGCCACCAAAAGCGCACCATGGAAGCCGCCGATTGTCTGTATGGCGTTACTATGCAGCCGGGTGGCTCCAGTCGCGTGGTGAGCGAAAAGGTCAACAAATCGTGATCTCGGCGAGCCGCTAGGGTCTACCCAACAATGCCGATACTCTCTACTCAATAATGAAGACGCTTCTTCCGATTCTCATCATTGCCGTTGCCATCTTCGGGCTCATGGTGCCTGTTGTCAGCCGATTGCGGTCGCGGCACCGCATCGAACTGGAACCCCCGGCACGTCCGTCGATCGAACCGCGCTCGCCGTCTACACGTCAGATTGACTCGGTGCCCGTAGAGGTCGATGACGTTGACGTTGATCTTAAACCCGACGAGTTCGAGCTGTTGCCTGATCGTCCACGGTTTCGAGATCGCCTCGGCCGAGCGCGATCAGCCTTTGCCTCGGCCATTGGGATTCGTGGCAGCGCGGTTATCACGCAAACAACCTGGGACGATCTCGAAGAGTCGCTGCTGCTTGCCGACCTGGGTGTTCACCGAGCAAATGACCTGCTTGACAGTCTCAAAGCTCGCGTTCAATCCAAGGAACTCACCACTCCTAACGCCGTGGTCGAAGCGTTGAAGCAGAACTTCTTGGACCGACTTGGTGACGCCAATCGCGAGCTGAACCTGGTTGACGGGCCGGTTGGGTCGCCAAATGTGTGGCTGTTCGTCGGCGTCAACGGTGTTGGCAAGACCACCACCATCGGCAAGGTCGGCGCACAACAGGCAGCTCTCGGCCGTAAGGTCACCATGGCGGCCGGCGACACGTTCCGTGCCGCAGCGGCCGAACAGCTCGCTACATGGGCGGGCCGATCTGGCGCTCATCTCGTACGTGGAAGCGAAGGGGGCGACCCGAGTTCGGTCATTTTCGACGCTATTCAAAGCGCTGCTGCCCGGGGCGACGACCTGGTGTTAGCCGACACAGCGGGGCGTTTGCATACCAAGGTGAACCTCATGGAGGAGCTGGCGAAAGTTCGACGCATTGCGTCTCGTGAGCCTGGCAGAGTTACCGAGGTCCTGCTCGTCATCGATGCGACGACGGGACAAAACGGGCTTATCCAAGCCCGCGAGTTCGCCGAGGCGACCGAGGTGACCGGCGTAGTGCTCACCAAGCTCGATGGTTCCGCCAAAGGTGGCATTGTGTTTGCCATCGAAACTGAACTTGGTATCCCGGTCAAGCTCGTTGGTCTTGGTGAAGGCCTGAACGATCTCGTGCCCTTTGAGCCGGTCGAGTTCGTCGAAGCCCTCTTCGCGAGCTAGATCTGTCGCTAGCCGACTAGAATTCACCCCCGATGTTCGACTCACTTTCAGACCGGTTTGATGGGATCTTCAAGAAGCTGCGAACTCGCGGCCGTCTGACTGATCGCGACATCGACGAGATGTTGGCCGAAGTGCGCACAGCGCTGCTTGAAGCCGACGTCAACGTTCGAGTCGTGAGGGGAATGATCGAGCGGATCAAGGCCCAGTGCGTCGGGGTGACGCTATCGAAGTCCATCAATCCCAGCCAGCAAGTACTCAAGGCCGTCTACTCCGAACTGGAAGCCGCGCTGGGCGGCGAGCCACTCAAGATCGTTTTCGCGTCCCGGCCACCCACTGTCGTGCTTATGGCTGGGCTGCAAGGCTCGGGTAAGACCACCAACTCGGCCAAACTGGCCCGCTGGTTCAAATCGCAAGGTCGTCAACCATTCCTCATCGGTGCCGACCTACAGCGGCCCGCCGCGGTCGAGCAACTTCGCACGCTGGCCCGCCAGATCGATGTGCCGGTGTATTCCGACGACGAAGCCGCACGACGCGGCGACGGCGACCCGGTGGCGGTTGTCGCCGCTGGTCTAGCCGAGGCTCGGCGTCTCGGGCGCGACGTTGTCATCGTCGACACGGCTGGTCGGCTCTCGATCGACGCCGAACTGATGGAGCAGGTTCGCCAGATCAGCGTTACGGCTAGTCCCGACTACACGTTCCTTGTAATCGACGCCATGACAGGCCAAGACGCAGTACAGACTGCGCAGGCATTCCACCAAACGCTTGAACTCAGCGGCGTCATCTTGTCCAAGCTCGACGGCGACGCCCGCGGCGGCGCTGCTATCAGCGTCAAGGAAGTGGTTGGCCGGCCAATCGCATTCGCGTCGACGGGTGAGAAGCTTGACGCGTTCGAGGCCTTTTATCCCGACCGCATGGCCGAGCGGATTCTTGGCATGGGCGACTTGCGCACACTACTGGAAAAGGCCGAACAAGCATTCGATCAGGACGAGGCCGAAAAGACCACCGCCAAGCTCATGGAAGGCGAGTTCACGCTCGACGACTTCCTCGATCAAATGCAGGCGTTGAAGAAAATGGGGCCTCTGTCCAGTGTGTTGGGTATGCTTCCCGGCGTTCCCAAGGAACTGAAGAATGCTCAAATCGGTGACGATGCACTCAAGCCGGTCGAAGCAATCATTAGGTCCATGACGCCGCTTGAGCGCCGACAGCCGGAACTCATCACCGGAAGTCGTCGCCTTCGAATCGCCAATGGCAGCGGCAGTACCCCCGGAGATGTCAGCCGGCTGGTAAAACAGTTCCAGGAAATGCAAAAGATGATGAAAAAGATGGGTGGTTTTGGAGGCAAGAAGAAGGGCAAAGGTCGTATGGCCATGCCGCAGTTGCCTCCCGGATTCCCCGGAATGTCCTAGTCGCAGTACAAAGAACGACGAAAAGAGAGAACAAGACGTGTCAGTGAAACTCCGCCTTATGCGGGTAGGCAAGACCAAGCAGCCCTCGTATCGCATTGTTGCGGCCGATAGCCGCAGCCCTCGTGACGGCCGGTTCCTTGAGATTCTGGGCCAGTACAACCCACGTACGGAACCGTCAGTCATCAAGATCGACAACGACAAGGCCGTTAAATGGCTGAGCACCGGCGCGCAGCCCACCGATCGTGTCCGCAAGCTGCTTGAAATTTCCGGCGCTTGGGCTCAGTTCACAGCGAAGTGACTGTGGCCGACGCAACGAATTCCACCCCGACCGCTACCTCGGTGCTGTCGTATTTGGTCACGTCGCTTGTCGACGATCCGGCCGCCGTGCAAATCGAGACTGTCGACGGCCGCCGTGGTCGTCCGACCCTCGAAGTGCATACCGGTCCGGGCGACATGGGCCGAGTTATTGGTCGTCGCGGCCGAACTGCGCAGAGCATTCGGGCAGTTGTACGCGCCGCGGCATCCAAGGACGGAGTCGACGTCGACGTCGACTTCGCCGACTAGACCGTCGAGTTCGTGAGCGCGCCGCTCCTCGAGATCGGCCGTATCGCCAAGGTCCACGGCCTCAAGGGTGAAGTTGTTGTCGAACTCATCACAGACCGCCTGGAGCGGGTCGCCACCGGTGCTGCATTGCAGTCATCGGCCGGCCCGTTGGTTGTCGATCGAAGTCGCCCGTTCCAAGGTCGGTACCTCGTCACGTTTACGGGAGTCAACACCCGTGAAGCTGCCGAGAAGCTGGCTGGCATTGTGTTGTCAGCTGAGCCGCTCGATGACCCAGAAGCTCTGTGGGTTCACGATTTGGTCGGCTCAACGGTGGTCGATACCACGGGTGAGGTTCACGGCCCTTGCGTGAGTGTCGTTCAGAATCCAGCGCACGATCTTCTCGAATTGGCATCCGGAGCACTCGTGCCCATGGTGTTCGTTCTATCGTGCGTCGATGGCGTCACCACTATCGACCCCCCTCCGGGGCTGTTCGAGCTCTGAGCCGGTGCGGATCGATGTCTTTACGATCTTTCCCGACCTTGTCGACACGTTCTGCCAAGAGAGTCTGCTTGGCCGCGCCCGACGCGATGGGCGACTCGACCTGCGTTGCCACGATCTGCGGACGCATGCCACGAACGTCCACCGAACGGTCGATGACTCTCCCTTTGGCGGCGGAGCCGGAATGGTGCTGCAAGCCGAACCGGTATTCGCTGCGGTCGAGGGAGCGGCTCCACCCCGGCCAATGATCCTGCTTGGGCCGGGCGGGGTTACCTTTGATCAGGCCATGGCCAAGCGCCTGGCCGAACTTCCCGGTTTCAGCCTGCTCTGCGGACGATACGAAGGCGTGGATCATCGAGTTCGCGAACACCTCGTCGACGCCGAAGTGTCAATTGGCGATTTCGTGCTCGGTGGGGGCGAAGTGGCCGCATGCGTTGTTATCGAAGCCGTCACCCGACTGTTGCCCGGCGTCATGGGTAACGATCAGTCTGCTGGCGACGAATCATTTGGTGATCTGGGGTTGCTGGAACACCCGCAGTACACCCGACCGGCTGAAACACGAGGCTGGAGCATTCCCGAGGTCCTTCGATCCGGTGACCACGCCAAAGTCGCCCGTTGGCGACTCGGTCAGGCGCTGCATCGAACTGTTCGAGATCGCCCCGATCTGATCGAGAGACGCGGCGGCTTGACGCCGGCAGAACAGCGTGTCTTGGACGAAACGACCCCAGTGGCGTATCCTCAAGAGTTCCTTTGATGCCCCCAGGAGTTTCCGCGTCATGAAGTCCACAGATCTCATCGATATCGACAGCATGCAGGCCGACATTCCGCATTTCGGTCCCGGCGACGAACTCAAGGTACACGTGCGCGTGGTTGAGGGCACCCGCGAACGTATTCAGATCTTCCAGGGGAACGTGATTGCTCGCCAGGGTTCGGGACTGACCGAAACCTTTACTGTGCGTAAAGTGAGTTTCCAGGTCGGAGTTGAGCGTATTTTCCCGCTCCACTCACCAATAATTGCCAAGATCGAGTTGATGAGGAAGGCCGACATCCGTCGAGCCAAGCTCTACTATCTTCGTGATCGCAAGGGTAAGGCCGCCAAGATCAAGGAGAAGCGCGACCGCTGATAGCGGTCCGCGGGCGATGAGCACTGAGGACCTCGAGAATTTCGAGGCCGATCGCGAACTCAAACTTGCGCAGGAGTACCAAGACGTCGCTCAGATGTTCAAGTACGCCGTCGAGACCGAGCGACGATTTTACCTTGCCAACGCGGTCGACGTGAACGTGTTGTCAAGTAGTGATCGTCCGCTGGTCGAGGTGCGCCTCACCGACGCCTGGGTGTGGGATATGTACCGGCGAACCCGATTCGTTCCGTCGGTGCGCGTGCTGACGTTCAAAGACGTGAATGTCGAGGCGCTTCCCCCTCGCGAGGAGTTGTAGCTCTGCCTCGCCCCCCAACGAGCAACAACGCGCTTGGAACGTTCGGGGAAAATCTTGCAGCACGCTGGTACCTCGGCGAAGGCTTCGACGTGCTCGATCGGAACTGGCGCATTGTTGACGGTGAACTCGACCTGATTGTTGCCCGCCGTTCGTTGGTTGTGTTCGTCGAGGTCAAGACTCGATCCTCGGCAGCGTTCGGTTCGCCAGCCGAGGCGGTGACCGTTTCCAAGCAACGTCGAATCCGCCGCCTGGCGTCGGCGTGGCTTGCGTCTGACAACCGCCATTGGGCCGACATTCGCTTTGATGTTGTCAGTGTCTTGGGCGGCAAGATCGACGTCATTGAAGCTGCGTTCTAACCAATCAAACGCGGCACCACGCGTCAGCCCAACAGCACCCAGACAACTAGACCAATAGCGGCTGCCGTAGCGGCAACCACAAACAGATAGTCCGATGGGCGGCGGGTCATTTTGCGGTGCGGGTTGAAGCCCATTAGGTAAGTATCGTCCATTTTTATGGAAACCCTGCTGATCGATCGCCAGGACGGCGTCGTTACCGTCACTCTCAACCGTCCTGCCAAGAAGAACGCCGCCAACGCAACGATGTGGGACGAGTTGTTGGCGACCTTTACAGAGATTGGAAGTCGTAGCGACGATCGGGCGGTGGTCATCACGGGCGCCGGCGGAGCGTTTTGCTCTGGTGCCGACTTGTCGGCTGGTGGGGAACCTGCATCTGCTCGGCGACATCAGCTGTTTGCAATGAAGCACATTGGCAGCGTGGCCACGGCGCTGCAACGCCTCCCTCAGCCGACGATCGCCAAAGTGGTCGGGGTCGCCGCCGGTGCCGGCCTCAACTTGGCGCTTGGGTGCGATTTGATTGTGGCGTCCGACGACGCACGATTTAGTGAGATATTTGCCAAACGCGGTTTGTCGGTCGACTTCGGCGGTTCGTGGTTGTTGCCTCGGCTCATCGGGTTGCATAGGGCGAAGGAACTGGCGTTCTTTGGCGACATTATCGACGCGTCCGAGGCTCAACGTCTGGGCCTGGTCAATCGGGTGGTCAGCCGTGACAGCGTCGACGCGTTCGTCGATGACTGGGCCAGCCGACTTGCGGCCGGGCCGCCTATTGCGCTCGCTTCGACCAAACGGATGCTCAATGCCAGTTTTGAATCGTCCTTCGAGCAGGCGCTAGAAGATGAGGGCTGGGCTCAGACAGTAAACTTCACGACGGCAGACACGCTCGAGGCTATGGCTGCTTTCGTAGAAAAGCGGCAACCAAAGTTCACGGGTCGATAGACATTGATGCATCCAGACAGGCCAAACTGTTTGGCATGAAACGTGTGCTCGTTGTAACGGTCCTGTGCGTGCTGGCTATGGCCGGCTCGGCAAGCGCACAAGAACCGGCACCCGAGCCCGACATACCTGAAACGGTTGGCGTGGTAACGACGACCTCCACAACCCTCGCTCGTCCAACGACAACTCTGTCGCGATGTGAGCCACCAGCACCTCTGGCGGCCACCTTTGTCGGGCGACCACATGTGCGTGCGGGCACCCGCGTATCGTTCGCCATCGATGAGCGAATTGACGGAGCATTTGTAGACGACACGGTCGAGGTCGAGTTTCCTCGTGACGAGCGGTTCATCCGCGACGGCGTTAGCTATCGCGTCGCAGCCAGTTTGGACGCCGAGGCACAGGTTCTAGTGTCGAAGGTTCGAGCATTGCGCGGGGTTGCGGCGCATTGCGTTGCCAAGGACCCGATCTTCAGCACGTTGCCCAATGGTGAGCGTGTCGATACCGGGGTGTTCAGCGGAATGAATGGCAGATGGCGAACTGTGCCCCTTGCTTTCGTGTACCCATTGAGCGCTGTGGTGGTGGTGCTTGGTGCGTTGTCGATGATTAGGCGATCGGTATGGTGGGTGGGTCGTCGAGTCCGGTCCGGTCGATCAGACTAAGTGCATCAGCACACGCCTCGGCCAGCTGGGGTAGACGGCGTTCGATCACACCGTCGGGTCTGCAGAAAACAAAGTCGACAGCGACAACTGTCTCGCCCACCGCGGCCTCGACCCCAAGTGCGTACCCGGCTCCCTGCAGCCGGTATCGTTCGACGCGAGCGTCGACGTCGTCGAGTGTGACGGCATCGGTTTTGTAGTCGACCACAACCAAGCCGTCGGGCGTTCGGTACATGAGGTCGACATACCCTTCAAGAACTCGGCCACTAATGGTGGTGCCCACATACATCTCACGCCAATGTTCCGAGTGCGCGGCAACGCGAACGGTGGGTGATTCGAGCGCAACCCGGGCCAGTCGACTAATGGTTTCCTCGGTACCCAAAATCCCTTCCGCTGCAGCTTGGGCCCGTGCCAACGATTCGATCCCGTTGCCCGTTACAAGGTCGGCCCGCTGCAGTACGGCATGAACGGCACGGCCGATGGCGGTGCCGTAGCGGCCGCGATTCCACGCCGGGAGCTCTAGCGAGCGAGCGTCCTTCACAAGGCCGGGTGGTGGCCAGGCCAGGGGAGTGGCCTCGTCGTCGTGGCTAAGCGCGGCAAGTCCCGACGGTGAGACCGATGTCGTCCGCGCTGCCCGTTCGTATTGTGCTCGCCGGGCGGATTGAAAATCGGCCTCGTCGAGCCAAACGGTCGTGTCGGCCAAATGGGCCAGCGAGGACGATGGGTCGGGGAGCAGGTCGTCGGAAATCCCGTCTTGTTGGTGCGGCGCGCGTTCCGATGCCGAGGCAATGAGATCGGCGCTCGACCATCGTTCGACCGATGCGGTTCCCGAACGAGCTTTGCGGTGAACAGAGATGGCAAGATGGTCCGATGCCCGAGTACAGGCCACATACAACAGTCGCAGTCGTTCCTCGTGATCCATCTGATCATCGAGCTCGCGGGCTGCTTCGTAGTCAGTTGTGCTGACTCCATTGCGAAGGCTGATCTGCGGGGTCGAACCACGCCACCGCACTTGAACACCTTTGCCCCCGCCGGATCGAGCGGTGGAAAGTCCCGACACAATGACAATGGGGAATTCGAGGCCCTTCGCCGCATGAATAGTGAGAATGCGCACCGCATCGTCGTCGGTTTCAGGAAGGACAGCCTCGGCAACGTTGGCGCCGTCAAGGCCTTGAAGCGTGCACCAACGTAAGTAGTCGCGAAGCGTGACGCCACCGGCATCTGACCAGGCGCGTGCCTGATCGACGACGAAGCGCAGACGCCGCCAGACATCGCGGTACCGACCGCCCAACACGGCGACCTCGAATGACCGACATGTTCCAATGAGGCTATCGAGCAGCGCGGCTGGGGTGAGCCAGTGCCGGGCGTCATGAAGTTCTCGAAGCTGTATACAGGCGTCTCTCACGGGGTCATCGTCGAGTGGGTCGGGAAGTGTTCGAGCGCTGAGATTCCAACGACCGTTGCGAGCGGATCGCCACCGGAGCAAGTCGACATCGGAACATCCGAACAGCGGTGAGCGAAGCGCGGAGACGAAGGCGAGTTCGTCGCTCGGGTCATCGATAGCCTGCAATGTGAGGAGGAGATCGCGAATCTCACGAGTGGCGTAGACAAGGGAACTCGACTCGGCGCGGTAGGCAATGCCAGCAGATGAGAGAGCGTCTTCCAACGCGGGCAGACTGATGCGTGTCGGCAGCAAAATGGCAATGTCGCAGTACCGGGAGGGTTGCCAACGTCCGTCGCGACGCACGTGCCAGCGCATGGCATTGGCGATGACGCGCACAACGTCGTTTGCTTCGGCGACTCGAATATCGTTGGCGAGCACAGCGCTTGGTGCCTCGGCGCCGAACCGGACTACGTGTGGGCCGTTGGTTGCTCCCGGCATGCTCGTCGAGAGCGGCGTGTAAGGAGCTTGGGCGTCGATCTTTTCGACGATTAGCTGTGCGAAGACATGATTTACCCACTGCATGATTGGCTGCGTCGAACGGAAGTTCTCGGTCAATTGCACGACTTCGGCGCCAAGGGTTGTTTTCGCCGACAGGTACGTAGCGATATCGGCTCGACGAAACCGATAGATGGATTGCTTCGGATCGCCGACAACGAACAGTCGCCCAGGAACCGGGGGCGATTTTGGCTCACTAGGTGGAGCCGTAATGAGTTGTGCCAACTCGAGCTGGATGGGATCGGTATCCTGGAACTCGTCGACTAGCAGCCGCTGGTAACGCCGGTGCAAATCGGTACGTATATCTTCGCCGCTGGCTGGACTCGTAAGCATGCGCCGAGCAAGTACCAAAAGATCGTGGAACTCGAGGCGGCCTTCGTGGCGACGGTCCCTAGCCGCGGCGACAGCCGCCTGGCCGAGCGTCACAGCAATGTGGCGAAGGGCAAGGTCGACGGCATCGGAGCGTCGGCTGAAGGCAGTGTCGCGAAGAGCGGTCCACCGTTGAGCCGTGGCGTCCTTCGACGGATTGATCCAAGCCTTGGCCGTCCCAGCGTTCTTCAGCGGTTTGAGGCTGGCAATCAAACGGCATTGTTCGGTGAGGTCGGCCGCGAGTAGACGCGCCGGTACGTCGCGCATGTCTTGCAACGCGTTAACGAGTCGGTCGTCGGGAGCGAGCCCGGCCGTCTGGTCAGCGGCTTGCACAAGCTGGTCCAACTCGGAGGCAAGGTCGTCAACGCGTAGCGATGCAAGGGGCGCAAGCGGGGCCAACGGTGCGGGTATCCAATCCTCGACGCGGTCCCAGTCGGCGCCGAGCCTGACGGCTAGCTGACGCAGATGAAGCGCCTTGATTCCTGCGTCTCGTAACAGAATCAGTGCGCTCGCCAACGACGGATCGCTTTCGGCTTTGGTGAGGAGCTCGTCGACATTGATCTGCCACCGTTCCTCGAAGGCCAGCACCGACGCGATCTCGTCGAGCACTTCCACGTGCGGGGGTAACCCCGCAGCGATGGCATGCTGTGCAAGGAGCCGGCGAGCGAACCCGTGAAGGGTGCCCAACGCGGCCCGATCCAGCGAGCCGAGCGCCTCGTTGCGACGAGGCGTCGGTTCGAGTTGCAGCGCAGTGCGTATCCGGTGCCGCAGTTCAATGGCGGCCTTTTCGGTGAAGGTGATGGTGGCAATGGCTTCCATGGAGACGCCTGAATCGACTAGTCCAACGACCCGGTTGACGAGCGCAGTGGTCTTACCCGAGCCGGCCCCCGCCTCGACGAACAATGTGGTCCCGAGGTCGGTTGCGATGCGGTCTCGAGCGCCTTGATCGACAGGGTTCATCCGTCGTACCCCGGTGTCGCCAGCGCATCGGGATCGGCTTCATCGACTGGATCGCCTACCAGCGAACGATAGGCCGCGAGCCGAGGGTCGATCCGCTTGGCTATCCAACCGCGGTACAGCTCGGTGATACCTCGACCGTCAGGATCACACGATGAGCACGCAATATACCCGCCTCGGGTTGTAGGCACGGGCTTGGCCGGAAAGAGACCGCTGGCCATGGCGTCGATGATGACTTCGAACACAGTGTCCATTGAGGTTTTGAGATCGGCGGTGACGGCAAGTTCTACTATGCGTTTTTCGGACTGCCCGCTGACAAACACATAGCGGGCAACAATCGGGGCAGGGTTCTGATCGGGAAACGCCCATGCCGCTGCCAACGCGTAGATAGGTAGCTGCAATCGGCTGCCGTTGGCGTGTGGGTTATCGGCGTTGAGCTTCTCGTACTTTTTGGAGTTTCCTGTCTTGTAATCGGTGACGATGAGATGTCTGAATGGGGTCAGATCGACTCGGTCGATCGAACCGCGAAACGGGATCGAGCGACCTTGGCCGAGCGCCCACTCAACCGGGATGTCGTCGTTACCGAAATCGAGTTCGCAGGCGATTGGGTGTGCTCGGTCAATCGCGAGCCGCTCGCTGTCGTGTGCGATGAACGTCTTGAGGTCACGACGAATTCGTTCTCGGTCATATGCCCAGTAGACGGCTCGTCCCTGACGCCCTGCCTGTTCGGCTTCTGTGCACACCGATGCGAAAAGCGAATCGAACCGGAGATCGTCGTCGGGCGAGTTCCATCCCGGTCCACGATTCTCGCCGAGCGTCGCGGCGACAAACCGATGAAGAAACTCGTGAACAAGACTGCCTTCATCGAGCGGGTTCATCGACAGCGATAAGGCCGGATCGTCTACTGGCCGCACCCGCAACACCCGCGTCAAGAAGTAGTCGAACGGGCACGCCACCCAAGCTTCGAGACTGGTGGGCGCTGTTGCTTTGAGGGTGGGGTCGGCCAACAAATGTGCAGCAGATGACACGTTGCCGTCGTACTCGGTGAGCTGATCGGATCGGCGAGCGACCATCATCTTGAGTGCCCTGGGTATAGCTACGTCGTCCCGGGAGACCGAGATCCCACGTAGCACCGAAGCAAGCCGATACTCGCCGACGTCGGCAGGCGCGGCGGCGTCGGCCATTTCCGCTGCGAATGACGCGTGTTCGATGGTTGTAACGACATCGATGATGGTACCGAGCCATCGCGACTGATGGCGTTGCGTGGTCTGCCTCATGTCGCCACGGGAACGACAAAGGATCAACACCCCGGAACTCGAGGCCGCAGCGGTCAGAAGTTCGCGTTGGGTACGCCACACCAGATCACCCGACGTCGGCAAGCCAACACGCTTGCGGAACTCGTCAGGCAACAACGCGTCCTCGTGAGGAAGCGATGGCAACACCCCTTCGTCGGCGCCCAACACGATGACGAGATCAAGGTCGAGGCCCACGGCCGATGCCAGCGGGCCAATGAGTACGCCGCTACCGAGGCGCCCATGGCGAGGCGCAGGAACATCGAGCACGTGGAGTGCAGCGCGCGTGAAACGTTCGAGGCTGGGGCTGGCGTCGACCGAATCGAGATTGGCAACCGACGCTAAGGCGGCATCGACCGCGTAGGCGGCATGCTGTTCGGCGAGCGGCCAACCGGTGCGAGTAGCTTCACTGCCGATTAGTGCAACCAGAAGGCTCTGGAGCGCTCGCACTCGTGCCATCCACTCCGACGCTCGACGCACCTTGTCGAGACCGGCCGAGAGTTCGCTGATGAACCAGGCCAGGCCATCAATTCGTTGGATCGTGGTCGGCTCGTCGACTCCACGGACGCTTGACCGGGCCCGTTCACGCATGGCCCAAAGATCGAGTCGCTCGCGCCACTGAGCCGCCGTACCGTCGTGAATTCCCGCCGCCCGAGCAATACGCTCCCACTGCGCCACCGGCGCGCGTTCGTTGCCGCTACGGGCCGGAACCGACGACAACAGGTTGAACACAACTACCCGTGGCAACGTTCGACGGCCTAGCAGGCCAATAAGGCCCACCGCGGCGCGACCAGTAACGGTTGAAGTGAGTGAGCCGACAGCTGGTCCGTTCCACGTCAGTTCGCTGCTGTCGAGGCGATTGGTAAGCAGTCGATGGTACGGGAGTGCCGACGAATACAACACGGCACAACGCGAGACGCTGGCACCGTCGCCGAGGGCTTTGACGAGATGGCGAACGGCGATACGAACCTCGTGATCCGGATCGCTGGCAACGTGCAAGGTGGCTTGTGGAGAACCCTCGAACGACAGTTGTCCGAGATCGAGGCCTAGCGCGTGAAGCGTGGTGCGCACCTCGTTGTCGGCCTCGGCCGCAGTTGTTACACCCGCGACGACAATCGTCGGCACATGGTCAGCGAGAGCGGCCAGAAAGTCTCGCCAGCGCGGTGGAAGTGCCTGAGGCAGATGAACCACGAGCGGCCCGAGTGAGTCGAGTGCACCATCGGCCAGCGCAATACGAGCCGCTGAAAGAAGATCGGTCTCGTCGTACCAGTCGCGGTTGAGTTTCCGACGGGCGGCGCGATGGAGCCGAACAACGTCGCCGGCCTGGCCGTACAAACCGCCCAGCTGATTGAGGGTTGCGGGTGCAAGTCCAGACAGGTCTCGGTCGGCAAGGAGTAACGCCTCGTCGGTGGCAGGGTGGTCGGCAACCGGGGCCAGGGTGCCTGGATCGCGTACGAGTTCGTTGCGCAATGCTGCGAGCAGCAATGGCGGAGAAATCGGGCGTCGGCCAGACGTCGCCAGCTCGCCCGCACCAAGCAGTTCGGCCAAACGACGCACTGTGGTAAACGTGACAGCTGCGACGCCGGGGGGTCGAGATGCGAGATAGCGTCGGGCCGCGACTCCCGCCGCGTCGGATGGCACAATTACGCAAACGGGAGCGAGCGCTCGCCCCTGCTTCAATCGGTCGACCGAGCGCGCCAACTCCTCGAGTGCTCGCCGGCCGTAGCCCGTGGTTACCAACTCGATACGCGGCACCGTTACTGAATCGCCCGATGGGCAGCGGCCTTTAACGCAGCGACCCCATGGCCAAGCCCCTCGGCATCGTTGTAGAGAGCGGACCCGGCTACAAAAACGTTGGCACCTGCTGCGGCAGCATGTCCAATGGTGGTCGCCGAGATTCCGCCATCGACTTCGACGTCTATGGCAAGACCGGCCCGATCGACGGCGGCTCTCGCCTGCGCGATTTTGGTCGCCATCGACGCAATGTATTTCTGGCCGCCGAATCCGGGATTCACGGTCATTACCAATACGAGATCGACAAGATCGAGTACGTGTTCTACTGCCGAGAACGGGGTGTGCGGGTTTAATGCAACCCCGGCTTTTGCACCCAGGGATGCAATGTTGGCCAGCGTGCGGTGCAGATGGGCGCACGCCTCGACATGAACAATGAGCCGCTCGCAGCCAGCTGCGATGTAGCGCTCGGCCATCACATCGGGAGTGAGCACCATGAGATGCGCCTCAAATGGCAATATGGTGTGTGGCCGGGTAGCAGCGATGATGTCAGGCCCAAATGTCAGGTTCGGAACAAATTGGCCATCCATCACATCCCACTGGATGCGATCTGCCCCGGCCGCTTCGAGTGCAGCGACCTCGTCGCCTAATCGGGCGAAATCGGCGGGCAGGACCGATGGAGCAATGAGCGCTTGAGACATGCAACGACCGTATCGGTCCGGGCCGGTCTCCCTGGGCATATTCGGCGTATTGGCTCCATGTGGGTCAGAATTTCGCGTATGGATGAGTTGGTCCCGACAACAATGGTGGCTGGAGGCGACGCGCTAGCCCGTGACAAGAGCGGTCGAGTCGTCTTTGTACGTGGGGCGTTACCGGGCGAACGGGTTGCGGTGCGCGTTGTTGAGGAGAAGAAGGATTTTTCCCGGGCCGAGGTTGTCGAGGTCCTTGAGGCGTCGCCGTGGCGGCAGGAGGCTCCGTGTCCCATGGTGGCCGCCGGGTGCGGAGGCTGTTCGTGGCAGCACATTTCACCCGAGGGTCAGGTGCACTTCAAGCTCGACATAGTAAAAGATGCTCTTCGACGAACCGGACGACTTTCGGACCCGATAGTCGTCGCAGGACCAGCGCTGGCGACATCGGGCTATCGCACGTCGGTGCGCCTCGGTGTCGATGCCAGCGGACGACTCGGCTACCGCAGAGCAAAGTCTCACGAGGTTCTGGCCGTTGATCATTGCATGGTTGCGCATCCGGGTCTCGGCGACCTCGTCGCCGATTACCGGGTGCCCCATGGGCACGATGTCGAAATACGAATTGGTGTCGCAACGGGCGAACGAACCGTTATGGTCGACGGCGTCCTGGATCCAGATTTCAGCTCCGTGCTGCATGAAGCGGTCGCTGGCCACCATTTCCGTGTAAGCGCCGAATCGTTTTTCCAAACCCGAACCGATGGCGCCGAGCAACTGACCAATCTCGTGAGAGCCGCTGGCCCGAGCCCGGTTGATCACCTCGTTGATGCGTACGGCGGGGTCGGGCTCTTTGCGGCGACCAGCGACAGTGGCAGCCGGTTGACACTGATCGAGTCGTCGGCATCGAGCTGCCGCGACGCCGAGACCAACCTGCACGGGCGCGTTGCGACCGTGGTTGAGCAGCGCGTCGAGCGTTGGAAGCCAGTTCAAGCCGACCGTGTCGTGGCTGATCCGGCGCGACGTGGGCTCGGGTCAGAGGGTGTCGCAGCGGTGGCTGCAACCGGAACGAGCGAACTCATCTTGGTGAGCTGTGACCCGGTGTCGCTTGCTCGTGACGCCTACGATCTTTCCAAGCTCGGGTTTGTTCACGACGGCTCGACAACGGCCGATCTCTTCCCGCACACGTCCCATGTCGAGGTGGTTACACGATTTGTCCGATAGTGAACACACCTCCCGTGATCCAAGGTCGCATCGGCTCCGTACAACTGATGTGCGTGACGACCTGGCAACGATGAGTGACGCGGCATTGATGCTTGCGGTTGCTCGATATCGCGACGACGCGCTCGCCGAAATCTATAGACGGCACGCAGGAGCAGTGTTCGGACTCTCGCGACGTCTGCTCGGGGCGGGTACCGCGGCCGAAGATGTGGTCCAGGAAGTATTCGTTCGGTTGTGGAATCAACCCGATCGGTTCGACAGCGAGCGTGGATCGTTGCGCAGCTTTCTACTGTCGAACACCCACAGCCGCGCGGTCGACATGCTGCGATCCGACGGTGCCCGAAGAAATCGCGAAGAACGAGACGCCCGACGGACCGTCGAGGCAGGTTACGACCTCGAACACGAGGTGTGGGACATGGCCATGGCCGCCCAAGTTCGCTCTGCTGTTGGCCGCTTGACCGACGGCGAGCGCGATGCAATCGAATTGGCGTACTTCGGGGGCCACAGCTATCGACAGGTAGCCACACTGTTGGGCGAAGCCGAAGGAACCGTGAAGAGTCGAATCCGCACTGGGCTCAAACGATTGCGCCTCGACCTCAACGACGTGCTGGTAGGTGAGCGGTAATGGATCGTGAGTGGGATGAGCTACTCGGTGCGTACGCACTCGATGCCGTCGACGATGACGAGCGTGCACAGATTGAAAGCTACCTGATCGATAATCCCAGGGCTCGAGACGAAGTTCGCCAGCACCGTGAGGTGGCCAGTCTGCTGGCGTTCACCGGCGCGCCGGCACCCGTCCATCTGTGGGGACAGATCGCGGGAGCGATCGGCGGTGAAGGTATCGCCGCGCCGCCGCTGGTCGTGTCGAGCTTGTCGACAGCGCGGCAACGGCACCGCGCAAGCAACTCACGGTGGATACTGCCGGTAGCTGCGGCGATGCTGTTTGGTGTTATTGGGTTGGTGGCTGGCCGCCAGCTTGCGCCTCGAACGCAAATCGCCGCAGGTGACCCGCTGGTCCGAGCTCTCAATGACGCAATGGTCAATCCGCAATCGCACCACGTAGAACTGATGGGCAAAGATGGTTCGGCGCGGGTGCAAGCCGTGCTCCTTAACGACGGCGTTGGGTACATGGCAGGGCGCTCGCTACCCGATTTGCCCCCCTCAAAGTCCTGGCAGCTTTGGGGCATGTTCGACGGCAAGATGGTGTCCCTCGGCGTACTGGGCAATCGCCCCCAAACGGTGGCGTTTGCGTGTGGTGGCATGATGCCGTCGTCGCTGTTACTCACTGCTGAAAACGCCGGCGGAGCCTCCACAACTGTCGAGCCCGCCATGTTCACCGGCGAGATGATCTAGCAGCCTCACAGCGGTAACTGCGGTCAACGGCTCAAGGATTGCCGGCCCGCTCCGATGGTTATTGTATGACCTATGGGCGCGCCAGCACCTATGCGGCTTGGCAGTCCGGGTGAGCTCGACCACCGGTCCGGCGTTCCCGCCGCCATCCTTGTCGCCGCCTGCCCAACCGATCCCTGAACACGAGCCGCTGTCGACTGTGTTGGCTCACAAGGCGATCGTGCCGTATTGGCTCGGACTCTTGGCAGCTGCGATGCTCATAATCGGCCTTATTGCTGGCCTCCCTCGCCTGTTCGCAGCCGTCTCGACAAGTAGGAGCCCGGCTGATCTTGAGGCAACGGAGCCCGCTGTTAGCGCGCCGATGGTCGACCGACCGGTCGTCGACAGCGAGCCACAGCTTCCAACTGATGCGACGTCCGACCCTCCGTCGCTGGACCCGCTGGTGACGTCATCGGTCTCGTCATCGGTTTCGTCATCGGTTTCGTCATCGGTCTCGTCATCTGTACTTCCCACGCCCGGTGGCTCGAGTCCATCGGCCCAAATCGCTGTTCCCGATCTATCGACCGGCCGGCCAACATACGCAATGGCGCGATCCGCGTTGGGCGGTGTTGGTCTCCAAACGACGGGTTGCACCGACGACACGTGGCTGGTCGTCAAACAACTACCTACTGCAGGAATCCCCGTTGCTGCCGGATCCGTCGTGGTGTTGGCGTGCACCGCCCCAATACCGACCGAGGCCGTTGCGAACGTGATTGGCATCAGATATGGGCTTGCCAAGAAGCAGCTGCAAGGAACCGGTTTTGCGCAGATTGAACACGACGGTAGTTGTGCGACCGACTCATTCGTGACACGACAGGCCCCCAACGCAGCGGCCCAGTGGCCAGTTGATCAGCCGGTCGCTCTGACGTGTTCGTGACCCCACGACGTATCGTGGCCAGTGTGATTGTTTGCCTCGGTGACCTTGTTGAAGACATCGTCGTGCGTACTGCGGGCGAGGTGTGCCGGGGATCGGACACGGCTGCCAGAGTGACCCGTCGGCTCGGGGGCAGCGCCGCGAATGTCGCTGTCAGCGTGGTGCAGGCAGGCGGCGAGGCCCGGTTCGTTGGTGCGATCGGCAATGACGCTGTCGGCGAATCACTGGAGAGTGCCCTGAGGAATGACGGTGTCGATGTGCAGCTCCAGCGGGCAGCGAACGCACGAACCGGCTGCATCATTGTTCTGGTTTCCCCCGACGGTGAACGCAGCTTCCTAAGCGATCGGGGGGCGGCCATTCATCTCGACGCACCGATCGCGCACTACTTCAAAGGTGCCACTCATCTGCACGTCCCGCTGTATTCCTGGCAGGGTGAGCCGCTTGCGTCGACGACATGGAGCGCCGTTGCACGGGCCCACGAGCGCTGCTTGACCATCAGCGTGGACTGCTCGTCCCATGCGGTCATGGACGACTTCGGGCCGCTCTGGTTGCATACCTGGCTCGAACGGGTGCGCCCGAGCGTGATTTTCGCCAACGAAACCGAAAACGAGCGCCTCAGCAGCACAGCGGTTTCACTGGCGATGCGGGTGGTGAAACGCGGGAGCAGCCCCGTGCAGGTTTTCATGCCGGGAACGTCGACCGCCATGACAGTGGCTGTTCCCGTGCTCGACAACGTTGGCGACACCACTGGTGCGGGTGACGCGTTCGCCGGTGGCTTCCTGGCGTCGTGGTGCAACGGCGCCGACCCGCGTGCCGCCACCGTTGAGGGAATCGCGGCGTCCCGGCGTCTGCTGGCGGGAACCCGTCCAACCCTGTAGAAACTACGACCGTGCCCTTGTCTGTCGTCGTTTCATCCGAAGTTGCTCATGCTGTCGCCGAGGGTCAAGCCATCGTCGCCCTGGAATCGACCATCTTTTCCAACCTGGGCCTTCCGGGTCCGCACAACGGCGTTGCCCTCAATCGCTGCATTGCGGCCATCCGAGCATGCGGTGCGGTTCCGGCCGTGACCGCAGTACTCGATGGTGTGGCTCGGGTTGGTCTCGATGCGGCTGAGCACGAGCGGATCTTGGGCGCGGCTCGAAAGGTGGCCGAACGCGATCTGTCGGTCGCGGTGGCGCAACGTTGGGATTTTGGTGCCACCACGGTGTCGGCCTCCGTGGCGTTGGCGCATCTGGCTGGTGTGTCAGTCTTTGCGACCGGAGGCATCGGCGGCGTACATCGCGGGAGCGAGCGCACTGGCGACGTTTCAGCCGACCTCGACGCCATTGCCAGGCACCCAGTCATAACGGTATGCGCGGGCGCCAAAGCATTTCTCGATCTTCCTCGAACCCTCGAATACCTCGAGACCATTGGCGTCCCCGTACTCGGGTGGCGTCACGACTGGTTTCCCGCGTTCTACACACGGTCGTCAGGCGAACGGGTCGCTCACAGGGTCGAGACGGCAGCTGAGGTCGCAGACGTTCTGAAACATCGAGTGCGCCCCGACACCGGGGTGTTGCTCACTGCTCCGATTCCGATCGCCGACGAACTCGACGCCTGCGAACTCGACTCCGTACTCGTGCGCGCTCTCGACGACTGCGCCGCGGCTGGCATTGTGGGTGCAGCGGTCACACCTTTTGTGCTCGGCCGCATTGGCGAAGCCACCGCGGGGCGTTCCATTCCGGCTAATCTTGCCCTAGCCGAGAACAACGCCATTGTGGCCGCCGAGGTTGCAGTGGCACTTGCCGAGCGGTCGAGCTAAAGGCGTCGCGCCGCTTGCCCGACCCTCGCGAGGAAGGCTGTGCGTTTGGCGTCGCTGGCACGATCGATGTCGTACAGCGCCACCCAGGTGACCTTGGTACGCCAGCCGAACACCGTGCGCAGTGTGCGTTGTGCCATTAGCTTGCCGGCCTCACCTTCGAGCATGTTGATCAGCTTGGTCGATCCGTGGCTCGTCGCAACCATGACCTTGGAGATGTTGGTGAGAGCGGGCTGTAGCGTGCCCGAGGGGGTCACGGAGTAGGCGACGCCATTGATGAACACCCGTTCAAACCAGCCTTTGAGCATGGCGGGCTGAGCCGACCACAAGGTGGGGTATACCAGTACCAGCATGTCGGCGGCTGACAGGCGACGTGCGTGGTCGGCCGTTGACTCCAGCAATCCCCCGGCCGACACGATGTTCCATTCGTCTTCGGAGATTTTGGGTTCAAACTCGTCGGCGTACAGATCGATTAGGTCGACGTCGTGACCCGACGCGACGAGGCCTTTGGTCACCGAGTCAAGGACTGCACGGGTGAAAGATTCGGGTTCGGGATGGCACACGACAACAAGCGCTTTCATAGCCGCGCCAGTCGTTGCTCGACCCGCTTCAGAAACGTGGATCGCTGGTTGTTGTTGGACCGGTCGACACCGTAGAGCCCGAGCCAGGTTGACCGCACCCGAAACCCGCAACTGAGCCTCAGCGCTCGGGTGATGATTCGTTTGCCGCCGTCGCCGACCAGAAACGACGCCCGTCGTGTTCCGCCGTAGGTGGTGATTGCGACTATTCGCCGGATATGGGTGAGTGCCGGTTTGACCTTGCCGTTGTCGTCGAAACGGAATGCGACATCGGGCAGCATGGTGCGTTCGAACCAACTCTTGAGGATGGCCGGCAAACCTGCCCACCACGTTGGGTACACGAACACCAACGCCTCGGCCCACTTGAGATCGGCAACGTGTGCGTCGATTTCGTCGGAGATGATTGGCTCGGTCGTGTGATACGCGATGCGCTCAGCTCGCGACATAAACCCGGCGAATCCTTCGGCATATAGGTGGTGAACGCGAACGTCGTGACCGCCCGTGCGCAACCCCCGAACGGCGGCGTCGCACACAGCGGCGCAATAGCTCGATGAACTGGGATGCGCCTGAACGACAAGAACCCGCATTCGGCGAGCCTAGTCGTGGACCCAGACCGACGAGTTGACCGGTAGGAGTTCGGCGTCCCACACATAGTCCATGAATGTGGTGGTCACCCTCACGCAACCATGTGATGCCGGGTAGTTCGGGATAGCTGGCGCACCGTGCAGAGCGATACCACCGTTGAAGTACCGAGGTCGGTAGAGCTCACCGAGCTGTCCTTTTTCCCAGCCGTCGGTGTACACGCGATTGACCCGGAATCGACCAACCGGGGTATGGGCATCACCGACGATCTCGCCACCGTCACGCTGATTTTCTTCGACGTACGCGATATCGGACCCGGTGGATGTGTTGACCGTGAGAACGGTTTTTCCTTGGCGAATGAAATGGACGAGTTGTTTGCCCTTGTCGACCTCCAAGAGGTCCCCGGTGCGTGAGGCGGCGAGCGGCTTGTAACTCTGCATACTGAGCAAGAACGCGGCATACACATCGAGGTTGCCGCTTGCGGGCAGGCCGTTGTACTTCTGGAACGCCATGACGGCTTGCGACGTCACTTGACCGTAGGAACCATCGTCGTCGGCCACCCAGTATCCAACGGCGAGGAGGCGACGTTGCAACGCCGACACATTTTCGGAACGGGCGCCAAACGACACAGCCGACACTGGTTCGAGAGTTGGCGGAGCGCTCTGCGCGACGGGTGCCGCGACCGGCACCGCGCCCAGGGCGTCGCAGGCCGAAGCTGTACCGACGGTGCCGGTACCGTCGTACCAACCGTTGACGTCGATGATCACGTCGACGGTGCCCGCCTGGTTATAGAGCGCGACGCGGCCGTCGGTGCCAAGGCCTACCGTGACCATGTTGGGCACAATGCCTGTGATGGGGTTGAGGTTCGATGCGAGTGGTTGGTTCTGACCCGACGGCCACACCGAGAGGTAGGTGGTTTCGGTGGGGTTCACAGCCGTGACGTTCAGGACGACGGCCCCGGCTTGGGCGGGCACACCCGCTAGCCCGGCAATTTGAACGAGTCGCGTTTGTTTCGGGCCGAGCCGGGTGAGGCACTGTCCCGACCGGGTGTCCATAACGCGGGCGGGGGTCACCGGGTGGTAGCCGCTGGTGAACCAACCGGCGACGTCGACGATGAGATGGGTGGTGCCTTGGCCATTTGCCAAGGAGATCGAGCCGTCGCTGCCTAAGCCCGACATCACGGCGTTAGCCACGGTGTACCCGGCGACCATATTCAGGTTGGACGCCAGGGGTCGAGGCGCGCCGGTTGGCCAGACGGTCAAGTAGCTGGCGTTCGAGGGCTGGGTGGCGGTGATGTTGAATGCAACAGCGATAGCAGCCGCAGGCACGCCAGCGACACCGCGGACCGCAAGGATGCGGGGAGCGGCGGCGTTGAGAACAGGACCGCCGAGACCCGACCGGGTGTCCATGATTCGGGTTGGTGTGATTGGCGTGAACCCAGATTCGTACCAACCGGCCACGTCGACCAAAACATGGACCGGTCCATCCGAGCCGTTGTACACGTCGACTGCGCCGGTACCGAGCCCAGTGATTGCGGTATTGGCGATAAGTTGCTTATCGACAAAGTTGATGTTCGACGCGTTTGGGCGAGGCGTACCCGATGGGAAGACCGTCAGGTAACCCGCCGTGAAGGGCGAAACGACCGTGACGTTCAAAGCGACCGACGTTGCAGCCGACGGCACGCCGCCAATGCCAGCGATAACAACGCGTCGGGTCTCCAACGGATTAAGCGCCGAAGTGGCGCGAGTGTCGACCGCCCGGGCCGGGGTTATCGGGTTAAACCCGGGCGCGCCCGCGGCGGCGGCTGGACTACTCGATATGATGACGGCGAGAAGTGGGCTGACGAGGGTGATCGCGAGCCAACGAGATCCCGCCCGAGTGGTGCTACGCATCCATGCAGTCTATGACGGTACGGTGCCGAGTTTGGGGGCACCGTCTACGGCGCGAACCACCCTTGCAGATCAATGATCAAGTCCGATGTTCCGCTTGCTCGAAGGCATGCCGCTCCCGCCGCATTCGTCGGCAGCACAGCGCCGTTGGGGGTGGTCTCACCGCGGGTTGTGTTGAGGGTCGAGGTTCCCGGTGCTGGGCCATCGCAATTCCATACCGTTACGTAACCGGTTCGGTCTGGGCGAGTCGATGTGACCATGACGACCGCGGCTGCGCCCGGCACCTGGCCAAGCAAGAGCGTTTGGCCAGCCCCGGTTGGACCCATCCAGCCACCGATGCCATTTCGGGTATCGAGTAGCCGTCGCGGGTGTGCTGGCTGGTACTCCCGCCCGCCGTTGGCAACGAATGCACCGACCCGATCCACGATGATGTGTGCGGGCGCCGATGTGATGAAACACAACCCGCCGGGACCAGTTGCCAAGTAGGCGCTGTTGGCGATTGTTTGGCCTACCTCAAAGTTGAGACTTGACGCGGCGGGTGGTGGTTGGTCGCATGAGAACGCTGTGACGAAGCCGGCTGCGGTCGCGTCCGTGACGGTGAGATTTACAGCGAGCGCAGCGGCGTCGGCCGACGCTGGAACGCGGGTCACCCGTCCCGGTAGCACCAACGTGGCGGTGTCTCGTGTGTCGAGCAGACGACGCGGCGCCTCAGATTCAAAGCCCATTCCAGTCGCTGAGAACCAGCCGGTGACATCAACGATCACGTCGGTTCGAGCTGACGCGAACACACACAGTTCATTGGTCGCACTCACACGGACCACGCTGCTCACCGCGCGTGTCGTTCCAGCGGCAAAGTTGCTATTCGACGTGGCGGGTTGCGGAGCGTCGCAGTTCCAGGCGGTGAGGAAGCCGGTAGCGGTGGCGTTGGTGGCGGTGAGGTTGATTGCTGCGGCTGCGGCCTGAGCGTTGGCGGGCATGGCAACGCGGCGGGTCTCTGCCGCCGCAAGTGGCACTCGAGCCTGGCGCGTATCGACGGCTCGGGTGGGCACGATGGCGCTGAACCGGAGGGGTTGTCCATCGGGGACAGAGGGGGTTGGTGCACCATCAACTTTCAGGGACCCGATTGGTTTGTCGCTCACACAATCAGGCATTGGTTGGAAGTCGTAGATGCTCGAGAGTTTTGCGAGAAACCGGGCCGTTGCCGCGACGGTTTGCTCGCGAGCTCCGCCACCGTCATGCATGAGAACCTGTTTGTTCGTCAGGTTGAAACGCTCCACGGTTGCAGCTATGCGGTCGGCTCCTGGCCGTTTCCAATCGAAGGTGTCGACGTCCCACAGGTGCACGCTGTAGCCCGCTGATGTGAGAACGCCGTTCACCCTGGCGCTAGTGGCTCCGTACGGTGGCCGCATACACCGCAGCGGATACCCGCGTTGCGTCGACGCAGAGTTGGTGGCTGCCATGCTCGATGCGATCTGGGCGTCTGACCGACGTGTGAGTTCCTCGTGTGCCCAACTATGGGAGCCAATGGCGTGCCCCGAGCGCATGATCCGTTCGAAGATCGCTGGTTGTTCGGCGATCTGTTGACCGATGACGAAGAACGTCGCTTTGGCGTTGTACCGATCGAGAAGGTCGAGGATTTGCGGCGTGTACACCGGATGCGGACCATCGTCGTAGGTGAGGTACGCCACGGGTTTCGCCGCTGCGGCGCGAGCTACCTGAGTTGGACTCAAATTGATCGCCACAAAAATGAATAACCCGCCTACAAGTAACCCCATCCGCCGCATGACCTGATCGAAGCCGTACGAATCGGCTGGATCGGTAAGTCAAGATCAACGATCTGGGCTGCTTTGTGCATGATTGTGTCTGCTGGCCGCAACGGGTGCGACATCCGTCACGCACTGTCTGATTCTGTGCCTTGATTATGACACCTCGTCGATGACCTTTCGGGCGATGTCGGGACGGCGGGTGTACACGGCGTCCATGCCGATGCGAGCGAGGTAGCCAATGGTGTCGGGGTCGTCAATGGTCCACGTGAAGTTGGCGAGTCCATGGTCGTGGGACCACGCCAAGGACTCCTTGGTCGGTTTGCGATCAGCCGAGTACGGCGGCTGACCGATGGGAACCGGCGAACACCACGCCTCGCCCGAGGCGCGTGCCGCCTGCATGATCGGTACCATGGCGTCGGTCACTGTGGTAGTCACTTCGGGACAGAGCACCTTGAACTCGTCGATGGCCGGGTCGGCGTCAGACGACACGTACACAGAGTCGGTGCGCCCGAGCCTGCGCAGCAGCGCGCACAGTGCCCTGGGTGCGTCGCCGGCATTGTCCTTGAACTCGAGTGAGGTGAGCGTTGTTGGATGAGCCATCAGCACTGCTTCGATAGTCGGAATCGTGATGCCCGTGCCCCGAAGCGGGTAGTCGCCCTTCGGTCCCGCGAACTGCCAGGCCGCGTCGAGAGCCGTGAGCTCGGCGACTGTCTTGTCCTGTACTAATCCGGTGCCGTTGGTGGTGGCATCGACGGTGTCGTCGTGGATGGCGACGAGCACGCCGTCTTTGGTGATGTGTACGTCGGCGTCGTTCACGTCGGCGCCCGCCGCCATCGACGCCGCCATCGCGTTGAGCGTGTTGGCAGGGCCAAGGCCTTCGCCACCAGCATGGGCGATCACCAGCATCTTTGTCTGTCGAAAACGGCTCGGCGGACACGGCGAGGCTGTTCGCGGCGCGCCCGACGAACACCCAACCAGCATGGCAAGCACGGCGAACATCAACGGTCGAGTAGCGATGCGCCGAATCCTTTCACAGGCACGGGCATCAGGCGTGGGCTACGTCAGCACGTCAAGGGTTGCTCGGGCTATTACGCTGCACGGCCGTGCGTGTTCTTTTCGCTACAGCTGAATTTGCCCCGGTAGCGCGTGTTGGCGGCTTGGGAGCGGCGGCCGCTGGGCTTGTCGCGGAACTCCACCGTCAAGGCGTCGAGGTGGATGTTGTGTTGCCCGACTACGGCGGTCTTGAACTGTCGGGCGAAATCATCACTGAACTTGCCGTGCCCGACTGGGTAGGCCCGACATCGGTGCGTCGTGGCATCCACGCCCAAGCAGGTCGGCTCACCCTTGTAACGGTTCCGGGCATGGCCCGCCCTCACCCCTACGTCCAGGCCGACGGCCAGGGATGGATCGACAACATCGACCGGTTCATGGGGTTCTCCGCAGCCGTTGCCGCTTGGGCGCAGTACACCCAGCCCGATGTCGTGCATCTCAACGATTGGCACACGGCCGCCACCATCGGGCTGATGGCCGATCATCGGCCCATCGTTCTCACCGTTCATACGCTCGGCTATCAAGGCCACGCCGATCGTTCATGGCTCCGCCAGTTGACGCGCGGCGCCGAGTTCTTCGATCGCCATGGTGCCTTCAATCCTCTGGCCGGGGGAATCACCCTCGCCGATCGTGTGGTTGCTGTCAGCCCGTCGTACGCGGCGGAGATTGTGACACCCGAGGGCGGTGCAGGGCTCGACGATCTGTTGATCGCGAAAGGCTCGGCTCTCGTCGGCATTTTGAACGGCATCGACGCCGAAATTTGGGACCCGAGAATCGACCAGCATCTACCGGCAACGTTCGGCTCGGCCACGGCAAACGCCACCGCAGGCAAGGCTCGGAACAAGGCAACGGTGCGAAACGAACTGGGCCTTCCCGACTCGGTTTCACCGCTGCTGGTAGTTGTCACCCGACTGGTCGATCAAAAAGGTATCGACCTGCTGCTTCCCCTAGTCGACTGTTTGGAGCGACTGCCGGCACAACTGGTGGTGCTCGGCGACGGCGACCGTTGGCTGGTCGAAGCACTCAGCGCGGCGTCGGCTCGCTACCCCGACCATTTGGCCTTCCGTTCGGGCTATGACGAATCTCTGGCCCACCGGTTGTTTGGTGCAGCCGATCTGTTCGTGATGCCCAGCCGGTTCGAGCCGTGCGGCCTCGCGCAGATGCAAGCCATGCGGTACGGGGCGCTGCCGATTGTCACGGCCGTCGGCGGCCTACGCGACACGGTGATCGACCTCGACTCCGACACCGAAAACGGCACTGGTATAGTAGCGGTCGACGTGTCAGCACCAGCCCTTGTCGACGCCGTGCACCGGGGTGTGCGGGTCTGGAACAGTGTGAGGAAGCGCCAGGCAGCGCAGCGGCGAGGCATGCAACACGACTGGTCGTGGAGCGAACCAGCCCGCCAGCACATCGAGTTGTATCACGACGTGCGCGGCGGGATGCTCTGACGCAATAACGTGTAAGGGTGCCAATCGATCCGAAAGTACTTGTCATGGTTCTCGCGGGCGGGGAAGGTCGTCGGTTATCGCCGCTTACGGCCGATCGGGCCAAGCCGGCGGTCCCCTTTGGCGGCAGCTATCGAATCATCGATTTTGTGCTGTCGAACTTTGCCAATGCTCGCTATCTCAAGATCGTTGTGCTCACCCAGTACAAGAGCCACAGCCTCGACCGTCATATCAGCCAGACGTGGCGCTTTTCCACGCTCCTCGGTAGTTATGTAACGCCGGTTCCTGCGCAAATGCGTCGCGGCCCGCACTGGTTCTCGGGTTCAGCCGATGCCATCTACCAAAACCTCAACCTTATCAGCGACGAAAAGCCTGACGTTGTCTGCGTGTTCGGCGCCGATCACATCTATCACATGGATCCACGCCAAATGGTGGCTCAACATATGGAGACAGGCGCTGGCGTCACCGTTGCAGCTATTCCGGTGCCGCTCGAACAGGCCCGCGAGTTCGGTGTTATCGAAGCGTCAGACGATGGTCGCATTTTGAACTTCCACGAGAAGTCGCCGAATCCACCCCACATGCCCGGCGATACCACCCGTGCCTTGGCATCGATGGGGAACTACGTCTTCTCAACGAGCACGCTGGTCGATGCCGTCTCGCCTCGCGGGGGCAAGAGCCTGCCTGACATCGGTGGCGACGTTATTCCGATGCTCACGGCGGCGGGCGAAGCGCGTTTATACGATTTCTCCACTAATGACCTTCCGGGCCAGGCCGACCACGAGCGGGGATATTGGCGAGACGTTGGGTCGCTCGATGCGTATTACGAAGCGAACATGGATTTACTTGCGCCACTCCCTCCGTTCAGTCTGTACAACGCCGAGTGGCCGGTGTACAGCCTGCAGCTTCCGCTCCCTCCCGCGAAGATTGCCCTCGGGGTCGAATGGCAGCCGGCTCGGGTTGGAAACAGCTTGCTGTGCCACGGTTCCATCGTGTCGGGGGCCACGGTGCAAACATCCATTTTGTCGCCCGACACATTCATCGAAACTGGCGCCGAAGTCACAGAGTCGATCCTTTTTCCCGGCGTTCGTGTCGGTGCCGGCGCGCGGCTGCACAGATGCGTGATCGATAAGAACGTCATCATTCCGGCTGGGTACCAGATTGGTCTTGATCCCGTTGGCGATGCCGAGCGGTTCACCATCTCCCAAGACGGTGTGGTGGTAGTCGAAAAGGATCGCATCCTGTCGTAGCCCCGGCTAACCCAAACGACACGCAGACACGATACGTTCGTGTCATGGACATGACGTATCCTCCCGAGGCTCAGGCGTTCCGCGAAAAGATTCAGGCGTTCTTGGCCGAGCATCTTCCTGCCAACTGGAAAGGTGTCGGTGCTCTTGGCCCCGACGAGTCGCACCGGTTCTTCAGCGAGTGGCGCCAAACGCTTCGAAGTAACAACTTGTTGGCGGTGAGCTGGCCCGCGGCCTATGGCGGCGGTGGTTTGTCGTCGATCGAACAGGTGGTTATCGCCGAAGAATTCACCCGCGCCGGCGTACCCATGCAGGGTAAGAACGACGGCTTTGGTATTTCGATGCTTGGCAACACCATCCTGACGTGGGGCACCGAGGAGCAAAAGAAGCACTACATCCCGCGTATTCTCGATGGTGACGACAAATGGTGTCAGGGGTACTCCGAACCGAATGCTGGCAGCGACCTCGGCAACCTTGGTTGTCGGGCCACGCTCGATGGCGACGAGTGGGTCATTAACGGTCAGAAGATCTGGACGTCGGCCGCACAGTACGCCGACCACATCTTTGTCTTGGCTCGCACAGCGCCCGAATCACCCAAGCACGCCGGCATCACGTTCCTGCTTGTCGATATGCGCCAACCCGGTGTCGACGTGCGTCCCATCCGCATGATCTCGGGCGAGAGCGAATTCAACGAGGTGTTCTTCACCGACGCGAAATGCGCCAAGGACTCTCACATCGGCGAGGTTAACGGTGGCTGGGCGGTAGCCATGACCCTGTTGGGCTTCGAGCGCGGCTCGGGCGCTACCACCCAAGCCATTCGGTTCCGCACTGAACTCGACCGCATTGTGGAACTAGCCCGTCGCACCGGAAAAATTGGTGAACCGCATATTCGCCAGCATCTGGCCGAGTTTCATACCAAGGTCGAAATCATGCGGTACGTCGGGTTGCGCACGCTCACCCAATGGCTTAGCGGCGGCAAGCCCGGTGCTCAGAGTTCCACGATGAAACTGTTCTGGTCCGAGTTGCATCAGCAGATGACCGAGGTATCACTCGACATCCTCGGAGCCGAGGCGCTAGTAGTCGAGGGATCGCCCCCAACGTCGGTGTTCGGTGCCGACGACCCGGGCGCCCCCGACGAAACCTCGCGTTGGGTTGGCACGTTCCTTAATGCTCGGGCTGGCACCATTTACGCCGGGTCGTCGCAGGTACAGCGCAACATCGTGGGCGAAATGATCCTGGGCTTGCCCAAGGAACCACGCGCCGACGCCGGGGCGTGGAACACCATCCCGGGTCACGCATAGCGCCTTTGGAGTCAAGCGCCGACATTCACCTCGACCGGGTTCTGGCCGCCATGGCAGGACCCGAGGCCCGACCGCGTGACGACCAGCGTGGCGCTGTTCGCGCCATAGTCGACGACGCGGCCCGGGTACTGGTGGTGCAGGCCACCGGGTGGGGTAAATCGGCGGTCTATTGGGCCGCGACATCGGCGTTGCGAGCCCGAGGTCGCGGTCCGACGCTCATCGTGTCGCCGTTGCTTGCGTTAATGCGTGACCAGGTAGCCGCTGCCTGTCGAGCCGGGCTCATCGCCGTGACGATCAACTCGACAAATGTCGACGACTGGGACGAGACGTTCCGACAGATTTCGGCCAACGAGGTAGACGCTTTGTTGGTGTCACCCGAACGGCTGGGCAATCCGAGATTTGCTGCGGTTGTTGGCGATTTGGTAGCGAGAGCAGGGCTCATTGTCATCGACGAAGCCCACTGCATCTCGGATTGGGGTTTCGACTTTCGACCCGACTATCAACGGCTAGCTCGAACACTCACCGGTCTTGGCGCCAACACCCCGGTTTTGGCGACAACAGCAACCGCGAACACGAGGGTAACGCTCGATGTTGCCGCCCAGCTTGGAGCCGACACGGTCACGTTCCGAGGGTCGCTGGCCCGGTCATCGCTGCGTCTTGGGGTAGTGCCTGGGTTATCGGCGATTGAGCGGTACGCCTGGGTGTCCAATGCCCTTGACGCAACGCCCGGCTCGGGCATTGTGTACACCCTGACCGTCGCCGAGACCGATCGGCTGGCCGGCTTCTTATCGTCCCAAGGGCATGCGGTGGCCCCATATTCGGGGGCGTTAGAACCCGCTGAACGTGAACGGGTCGAGGACCAGCTGCGCACCAATGAACTCAAGGCTGTTGTGGCCACCTCGGCCCTTGGTATGGGGTACGACAAGCCCGATTTGGCCTTCTGCATCCACGTGGGCTCGCCGTCGTCTCCGGTTGCCTACTACCAGCAAGTTGGCCGAGCCGGGCGCGCGCTCGACGAGGCGATTGCCGTTCTTTTACCGGCGGAATCCGACGAGCAGATTTGGCACTACTTCGCCACCGCTGGTGTGCCTGATGAAGAACGTGTCGGCGCCATTCTCAACGCGTTGGCCGACGGCCCGGCCACTCTTGCGGCATTGGAACTGGCCACGTCGATTCGACGCGGCCGATTGGAAGGCTTGCTCAAGATCCTCCTTGTCGACGACATCTTGGAGCGTGCCGGCACAGCCTGGACGTTGACCGGGAAAGCCTGGGTGTACGACGCCGAACGCTGGCAGGCGTTAGCGAAGGTGCGAAGCGACGAGGCGAATCTCATGCGGTCATTTGCGGCCGGTGCGGGCTGCTTGATGCGCTTCTTGCAGGCCGCACTCGATGATCCCGATCCTGCCGATTGCGGCCGATGCTCGGTGTGTACGGGCGCGCTTCCCGTCCCTGGAGCCGCCCCATCTCCCGAGGCGCTCGACGCGGCACGTACCTATGTGCGCGGTCGCGACGTCGTGATCGAACCCCGCAAGCTGTGGCCATCGGGAAGCGGTTTCAAGGGTCGCATCGCTGGCTGCAGCGAGGGTCGTGCCCTAGCGTTTGCCGACGACCCGGGGTGGAGCCGCGAGATAGCGACGCTCGGCAATGGTCCAGCCCCATCCGATGTGCTCGACGGTATGGTCGCTGTGCTGGGTCGCTGGCGTGCGTCGTGGGGGCAGCGGCCCGTTGCCATCGTGGCCATGCCATCGGCGAACCACCATCGGCTCATCGGCAGTGTGGTCGACCACCTGGGTCGCGTCGGCAAGCTCGACGTAGTTCACGCTCTCACCCTGTCGGATGTAGCGCCCGTGGGCGACGTTGCGTCGGCGGCGCGGGTCAAGGCATTGGCGGCCTCGATACAGCTGGTGCCGGGAGTTTCGCTGCCCAACGGACCTGTCCTTTTGGTCGATGCAATGTACCGAACGGGCTGGTCGATGACCGTTGCCGCATCGCTGTTACGCGCCCAATTCGGCTGCGACGTGATGCCGTTGGTCGTGCACCAACATCCCTAACTTGCCCTTAGCTGGTCGGCCACGACAGACCAGCGACAATCACTGCCGCTTCTATGGCTTCGGCGAGCTGTGCCGCCGACCCTGCGCAGCTCTCAAGGGCTTGGCCGCCAAGTAGCACCACGACCCCCGTGCCGGTGGCGGCAAGGACTGCGGGCAGGCTATCGCAGCGCACGTCGGGTGGCTGGTCGTTTCGGTGATACGTGTCGAACGGCACGGGCAACCCAGCGGCACAGCGGTTCCATTCGGGCCGTTTGCGAAACGTTCCATGCGTGATATCGCAGAGCGCGCAATGGGTTGCGCCTAGACGCGCACCCACCCAGTAGACAACCTCGGCCCGCAACGTGTGATCCACGCTGTACACACCGATCAGCCTGGTGATTGTCTCCGCCACAACGCTAAGCCTACGGGCTGTTCGGCGCACACGGCGGGGTGTTTATCCCGTTCACTTCGACGAGGCGTGCGCTAAAAAACCGCGAAGTCTGCCAGGAACTGCGGCACAGGGGCAGCGCTTCCTGGCAGAGTTCGCATTTTGGTGGGTCTAGATACGTTCGAGGTCGGCGCCGTCGAACAATCGGGTGATACCGAACGTTTCGATGTCGTGAGCCATGTCGCTGTCGGTCGGTGGCGCAAGCTGGCCGCTGGCCGCTGCGAACACGAGCGGCAAGAGACGTGCGTCGCTTGTGGAGTTGAGAAACATCTGCTCGTTGGCTAGCACATAGCGAACGGCGCGACCAATAGCGTCCACATCGGAAAGCGGTTCGTACCAACTGAAGCGTGACCCGTCCTGGTCGGCGCCCCATCGCCCTCGAGCGATGGCCTTGATGGTTTGTACCGCAACGCCGCGTTCGGCGCAGGCATCGAGTAGTGCACGCACGTCGTATGCATAGGCGGAATCGAACATGAGCGCAGCATTCACCGGGAAGAGAACGGCGTCGTAATCGAAACGCTGCAGGCTGGCAAGATGACGCCCCGGTATGCGGGTTCCGTGACCGGTCACGCCGATGAACCGGCACAGACCTTCGTCTCTTGCTTGCACGAGTGCCTCGAGGACCCCGCCGGGTGCGTGAGCGATGTCCCATTCGTCGGCCTCGACCAGGTTGTGAAGCTGAATGAGGTCGACTGAGTCGACACCCATCCGGGTGAGCGATCGTTCGAGACTGGCGCGCGCTTGGGACGCGGTTCGGTCACCGGTTTTGGTGGCGAGAAAAACGTCGGCCCGGTGGGTGGCCAACCATGGGCGAAGTCGTTCCTCGGAGTTGCCGTACCCGGCTGCGGTGTCGATGTGGTTGATGCCGGCGTCGGCGACGAGGGCAAGCGTGGCGTCGGCACGTTCTTGGCTCATTGCGCCGAGCGTTGCTGCGCCAAAGAGCACCCGGCTCGATAGGTGACCGGTGGAACCGAATTGAGCGCGGGGAATCATGACTCGGATTGTACCCGGCGAGCCGGTACAGCGGCGAGGCAAACGACACGGCGGTCACGCCCGAAGCCTCGGTCAGCGTGTAGACGTGGGCGACGATGCGTCGTCGAAAAGGAGGCCAACGCCAGGTTTTTGGGCGGTCCTTAGACCCGAGTCATTGTTCCGGAACGATCAACCGATCGGAGCGATCATCCGGCCCGGCGTGACGCCCGTCGGCGTATCGTGATCGTGGGTGATCTCGCCGTTGACGACGATGTAGCTATACCCGCCGGCCTTGGCCATCTTGCGCCAGTCGCCGTTGGGAAGGGTGTAGACGCTGGGTGACAGGCGTCGTTCGGGTCGACCCCGAACATTTTCCCCCTCTGGCTATTGCCGAGGTGAAAGAACTCGCGTGCGGGTTACCGGCGACGTCAGGAGTGCCGCTGTCACGATGGTCGAGCGCCGAGTTGGCCCGCGAACTGATCGTTCGCCGGAAGGTCGAAACGATCTCGGGGTCGACGGTCCAGTGCCGGTGCCGATGCCACCCGACCCTGTCGCCCGGTAGAGCAAGGTTGACACACGGACAATCCTGCGCAATTCGCCGAGCGCCCTGGCCCCGTCGGGGAAGAACATGAGCGCCATTTGGCACAGGGCGGCGTCGAAGGACTCGTCGTCGAATGGAAGCCCCTCCGCGGTGCCCTGTCGTCACTTACAGCCATTCGATGTCGGAACGGACGATCCCGGCCTCCCATCAGCAGCGCGTCGCTAACCGCAAGCGAGGCGTACTGAGGGCCGCTGAGCCCCGACGGCCCGACCGAAATTATGCCGCTACAGTCATCACTATGCAGGCGGATCGGCACAGGACCGTGGTTCTCGCAGTGCCGTGTTTCAACGAGGCAAAGCGGCTGCCGCTTGCTTGCCTCACCGAACTCGCTGACGTTGGCATCGGGCTCGTCCTCGTCAATGACGGGTCGACCGATGCGACTCGCACCATGATCGAGTCGTGGGCCGTTGGCCGCCGGTTGGTCACAGTGGTGGAGCTCGCTGAGAACGTTGGCAAGGGCGAGGCGGTCCGGCGCGGACTGCTCAAGGCGCTCGACGGCGACGTCGGGTGGGTCGGTTTCGTCGACGCCGATTTTGCCACTCCTCCATCGGAAGTCGTGCGTCTCATCGAGCTTGCCCGTGACAAGCCACACGTCAACGTGGTGCTGGGTGCTCGTGTTGCCATGCTTGGGCGCGACATTTCGCGCTCGGCGTTTCGCCATTACACCGGCCGAGTGTTCGCAACGTTGGCGAGCGCTGTGCTCGGTTGGGACGTGTACGACACTCAATGCGGCGCCAAACTGTTCCGGTCTACCGACGCTCTGGCCAGGAGTCTCGCCGAGCCGTTCTCCAGCCGCTGGGCGTTCGATGTGGAGCTACTCGGCCGGTTGGCTCGCTCGGGCACACCAACTCAGGCGTTCTGGGAGGAGCCGCTGTGGTGTTGGCGAGAGGTTGGGGACTCGCGTCGAACCGTTCGGGCGTCGGTTCGCGCCTGCGCTGAGCTCGTGACCGTAGCGGCGCGATTGCGGAGATGGCGATGAGCGAAGCCGGCGCTTCGACGGGGGCGAAGCCCCCATCGCGTCGTTGGCGTCTCGATGGATTGGCGATTGCCGTGGTGGCCGTGTCGTCGGCGCTCCACCTGTGGGATCTCGGTCGGCGACCGCTCGCTCACGACGAAGCTATCGACGCCTGGTTTTCTTGGCAGGCCCACACGACCAACCTCATCGAGTACGACCCGACCTACCATGGGCCGCTGCGCTTCTACCTCGAGGGATTCTTACTCGGCAACCTCGGCGCGACTCCGGCATGGACACGTGCGCTCGCCGCCCTCGCCGGTATCGCCGCCACGGCGACGATCGCGTGCCAGCGACGCCTGCTCGGGCGCTCAGGCGCACTCATCGCCGCGGCCTTGTTCGCAATCAGCCCAACCATGCTCACCGTAACCAGAACCGGGCGCGAGGACTCCCTCACCGGTCTCGTCTCACTCGGCCTGCTTCTGGTCATCGCCCATGCGTTGCTCGAACTGAGGTCACGGCACATCGTCGGTGCCGCCGCGTTGTTGGCCGTGAGCTTCACGCTGAAAGAGACGACCTTCATCGTCGGCTTCGCGGGTGCCTGTTTCTTCGCCGTGCTCGCGATCGTCGCCTGGCGGTTTCGAGACGGCGCGTCGCGGCGCTTCTTTGTCGCGCTTCGCCGGCTTGGAACGGCACCGTGGATGTGGGGCACCGTCGTATTCGTCGCGATAACGATGGTCGTGTTTACAGCCGCTTTCCGGTACGGCGAGGGCTTCGGGAGCGGTTTGATCGACGGCATCAAGTACTGGTTGGGGCAACATGACGTCGGTCGGGGCAGCCAGCGATGGTTCTTCTACACGACCGTCTACGTTGCGTACGAATGGCTCGTGCTGCTCTTCGGGACGATCGGGATGATCGTCGCGTTTCGTCGCCGATCCATTGTCGGCGGCTGGTGGTCGACCATGGCGGTCGTGCAGTTTGCGGTGTATTCGTGGGCGGGCGAAAAGTTCGCGTGGCTCGCCATGCACCCGCTCATCCCTCTGGTGCTCATCGCCGGTATCGGAGGCCAAGCCATCGTCGAGCGGCTGCGAACATCGACGACGAATGCACTACGTGCCGCCGCCGCCGCCGGCGGTTTCATCCTCGCAGCGCTCACGCTGATGATCGCCGTGCCGCCCGCCATCACCGACGGCGACGACACGAGAGAACTGTTGGTGACCGTGCAGACCCAAGCGGCTGTTCCGAATCTCGTCGACGCGATGAGAGCGGCGCGATCGGACGGCCGACTCGGTCGAGTTCTTGTTGACGAGCGCGACAGTGGATCGTGGCCGTGGGCGTGGTATCTGCATGGCTGGGATGACGTGGCATGGATGACGATCGATCCGACCCAACCGCTGCCCGACGGTTTCGATGCCATCATCGTCAGCGCGTCGACTCCGCCCCCGGCAGTTCCGAACGGTTACACCATCACACGCTTCCCGCTCCGTGGCTGGTGGCTTCCCGATTACGACTCCGCAAGCGCAGCGGACGTCGTTCGGTGGTTTTTCACCCGTCGAACCTGGAACGACCGCGCTTCTTCGGACCAGTTCCTCATCGTCCGGAATGATGTCGGACTGACCTTCAAGCCGGGCGATGTCGGCTGAGGCACGAGCGGTCGACGGTCGCCACATAGAACTGGCCGTCACCCCCGTCGCCGTCGGCCGTTCGGTCGGCGACGGCGGCAAGCCGCAGGCACTCGAACCCGCGGAGCGCTGCGGCGCTGGCATCGGTCGCCAGCAGATGCTCCTGGGTACCGAAAACTAGGTACTCGATGCGGTAGGTCGCGAGTACACGCGCCATCTCGACCTCGTCGGTGGTCGTGTACAGGTTACGGAGGTCTTTGACTCGGCGATCGATGCTCGCCTGGTAGGGCCGACGTTGTTGGCTCTGGTGGTATGGCCACCCGATCGGAGATGGCAGACCGGTCATCCAAGACATTCGGCTCGTCCACCGATAGTCGACACCCGGAGCCTCCGCGATTGGACGAATACCGGGAACGTTCGCACGCAGCCAGTCAGCGAGCTGAACATCGTCGGCCGGTACGAAACGTTTCCCGTCGACCTCCATCGTCAGCTCCCGTGTCAGCACGGCTTCACCCGCAAGTGACAGCCCGGCTTGGCTGAGACGATCGTCGAGTCGAACCGGCGTCGCCCACCACCAAAAGACAACGGACATCCCCAGTGCAAACGCCACGACCGCGGTCATTGTTCGGCGAAGCCCTCCGCGACGCACCAACTCGCCCGCCGCGACGACCGCTGCGCCAACCGAAAGGACCAGCCACGACTGATACCAGAACTTGAACACCGTGTTCATGCGTCCGGAGTCATGACGAACGGTGAACAGTTCGACTGCTGCCTGGATCGCCCAGCCGACCCCGAGTACCAACGGGCCGACGGCAGCAAGCGCTCGGCCGTCAGCGTGACCATGCTTGGATCGCCACCAGGCCAGCCAGCCACATCCTGCTGCGAGTGACGCTGTGACCTGGAACACGGCGAACTCGGGCCGCGCAAGCCGATACAACACCTCGGCGAGGACAATTGCTGCGCTGATCGTCGCCGTGAAACGTCGATGATGTCCGCGTCGGAGCACGACGAACATTGCGCCGATCACGACGACCGCGGTGATCACCGCGAACACACCGAACTGTCGCGACCAACTCGTCAGCGGCGTGCGTAGTCCGGCGGGATCGAAACCGGCGTCGAACACCTCGCCGCGCGACACGTAGGGCCAGAACGCGCCGACCAGCACCGCGGCGAACGCGACGACGGGCTCAACAAGGCGGCGCCAATCACTCGTGCGCCACCACACGAGCACCATCGCCAACCCACACACGCCGACAGCCAACGGTACGTCCCACGTGTTCGTCATCCGGACGAAACCGACGACGATGGCAAGCATCACCGCCAGGCCGATACCTTCGCGCCGGCGTGACTCCATGACCGCGTCATGCCACACCCACGCAAGCGCGCCGAGAGCGAGCAACAGTGGCAGATCCATTACGTGCGGATGTAGATCGGAGAACAGCAGCGACCACGCCGGGAACTCGGTGATCGCGACCGACTCAGGGATCACCCTGCTCAGTGCCCACCAATCAAGCGATCCGGCCCGGGTGCTGCCGGTCAGCTTTCTCCAGAGGGGCGCCAGGATGGCGGCGTTGCTTGCCGTTACGGCAAAGCCTGAGGCGAGAACCCCAGCCACGCCGGCGAGGCGTGATGAACGGGAGCGCTGACGCCAACAAGTTCGTAGTCCACCAGCCAACGCGGCTCCGGTCGTGAACGCTGCGCCAGCCGTGCAACTCGCGAACACACCCAATCCGAGGTTGAGCACGAGGCCCGGTGCCGTGCGCAGCAGTCGGGCTGGCGCGGCGAGCAGGTACCAGCCTCCGTAGTAGTAGTTCATGGCGCCACCCGAGAACCACGGGTCGTACACGGGGAGTGTCCTGGTCCTGAGCACCGCGGTGAGGTAAGCGAGTTCGAACGGCTTTTCGCCGCTGCGACTCGGATGCCACAGGTCTGGATTGAGACTGCGCAACATGACGAACGCGGCGAAGGTCACCACCGTCAGCATCTCGACTATGACCAGCAGATCACGGCGTTCTCGCCAAAGCCGCTTCAACTCGGAACGGTGTTTGCGTGCGCGCCACACCGCTAACGAAACCAATCCGACGGCGACTATCGCGATGAGCGAACGATCGAGAGTTCGCCCGAACCACACGACGCACACGAACGTGACGAAGGCCATGGTGAGCAAGCCGAACACCTTCGAAACCCCGAGCCCGGCGTCTGGCAGCCGACGGGTCACCGGAAGGATCAGCACGAACGCGGCGAAGCCGAAGAGTTCGACGAGGGCGAGGATCCCGAGGGCATGGAACGCGCCGGTGCCGTCGGCCGAGAACGCCTCGTTGTAGGTCAGGCCGGTTTCGTTGCGCACCCGCTCGTCGGGCGTGAGCATCAGCCCATTGGCGGCTCCTCGCGTCGGGTCGACAGCAATCGCCGACGCGGCGCCATCGAGGTCGAGCGCCATCAGCAACTCGGTCCGCTCAACGGTGCGGACTTTCTTCCAGATGCGTACCTCAGGGTGGTCGTAGACGCTGAACGCCTCTTCAGCAGCGCGCTCGCCGAGCCGCCACGGCCCCAACCGGAGTCCGCTCCGAAACGTTGCAACCCGCTGGAAACCGGCGCGACCCGAGTCCAGCGCGGCGAAGAAGGCGATCGTCGAAGGAAAACGGGCGGGCATCCGCCCGACAACCCCCCAGATGCGCGGCGACGACTCGACCACATAATCGACCCGCGTCAGCTGGTCGGCGAGCTTGAGCGTCTTGTCGACGCTATCGGGTTCGACCAGGTGCAACTGCTCGGACCTGTACGCCGCACTATCGATGCCGGGGAGCGACAACGGGAGCCCATCGTCCCACGCCTCGGAAGTAAGCACGCTCCCAGCCGGCACCTGGTCGGCGACCCATCGTGACGCGGCGACGCGGGTGTTGGGGTGTCCGTAGACACCGTGCACGAAGGCGAAGCCCCAGACCACCGAGAGCGCAAGCGCGCCGGTGGCCACCACGAAACAGCATCTCCGATTTACACCGACGCTGCGGCGCGCCACACCGAATGCCGTGGCGAGCCCGAAGCCTGCCGTTGCGCACACGGCAGGCAACATCGGATAGAAGTACCTGCCCGATGGGAAGGCCGATCGCACGACGTACACGAACGGTACGACGAGCGAAGCCATGATCACGAACATCGTCCAGGTTTCGACCGATGCCACGAGCCCGCCCAACCGCCGGGTCCGTTCCCATTGACGCCCCCACCGACCCAACACCATTGCCGCGATGCCCAGCCCCGCGCCGATGACCGTTCCAGGTCCGAGGGTGAACCGTCCAAGCCACAGCAGCGGCTGCACGACAGGTGTCCGGCCAACCCATTGGAACGACGGCGGCGATGCGTCGTTCCTGAGTTCCGCCGCCCGCCGCACATCGTCAAGGAAGTCGGCCGACAGCGACATACCCAAACCGTTGAAGGCGCTCGGCTGCAACACCCTGAACGCTACGATCAGTCCGACCGCCATGCCCGCCAGGCGGACGACGTCACTGAGGCGACGGCGGCGCCAGACGAGCAGCGCAGCCCCGATCGCGGGTACGGCGATGAGGCCAATTGCGGTGAGCTTCGCCGCAACGGCGAGCCCGGCGGCGGCCCCGACGGTCAACCCAGTGCGCCACGCGGCGCGACGGCTCGCGCTGCGGTCGAGGCGCAATGTCGCGAACACGGTCAATGCGCAACCCAGGCCGACCAGCGGTTCGCTGCCGAGGAAGTGGGCATGCTGGATGGCAAGGACACACACGGCGTACAGCCCGGCGGCCAGAACGCCTGCAAGGGAACCGCCAAGTCGGCGCCCGACGAACCCGATGACCACGATCGTGAGCGTGTCGAGGACTGCACCGAGGAAGCGGCCGATGAGATCGACTTGATATCGGTCATCGAACCGGGGCTTGCTGGCGTCGTCGATGAGCGGGACGCCGAACGCGTCGATGGCGCGAGCCACGGAATGTGCGGGTTCGCCGCCGCTCACGACACCGTCGTGCAGCCAACCGCCTACCGATCGCGCCAGTGAAAGGGACACCGGACCGTACAGGAAGTTGTCGGTTACCCGGTACGGGCTCGAGGTTCCCTGTCCGTCGAGCAGGTCGAGTAAAGGACCGGCGATCGTGCCGTGGGGCGCCCGGCCCGGCTCGCGGGCCAGGTGATCGGCGGTGATGGCCCAGAACCGTTCATCGGGGTGAAGGTGCTGCCGCTGGTCGAAGTCGATGTTCCACAGCCGCAGCACGAGCCCGACGACGGACACGACGGCCACCAGCACGCCAAACCAGCGCGCCGGCTTGTCGCTGGCCGGGTTATCGCGCACCGACTTATGGCTCGCTGAACGGAGGGAACGGGTGCCGACTGAACGCAACGGTTTCACGAGTGCTCCGGATGATCGCAGCCGCAAGACGCTTCAGGTGAAGCGAGGAACGCCCATGCTGCCGAGGCAGGTGCGTCGTCTCGATCTCGAGGACTCGGGCGCCGCAACGGACCGCGCCGACCGCCAACATCAGCGACGGTGCGAAGGCATCAGGTGGCATGCGGCCGGAGAGGTGATCGAAGAGCGACCGACGAAACAGCTTGAACGGCACGTTTCCGTCACGAACTCCGCGTCGAGCCGCAAGCGAGACCACGATCCTCGTCAGCCGCGTGAGCACGAGTCGATGCCGCGGATCGTGTCTCCTGACGCGGCCGCCGAGCACGAGATCGACCTCATTGCGTAGCTCCCACAACCGCACGAATTCCGACACGTCGACTTGTCCGTCGCTGTCGAGATGGAACACCCACGCACCCGCCGCCTGGTCAATCGCCCGCCGCAGACTCGGACCGTGGCCGCTGTTGGTCGTGTTCACGAGCACGCGAATACGGGAGTCCTGTTCGGCGAAACGGGCGAGCAGGTTCGCCGAGCCGTCGACTGAACAATCGTCGACAATGACGAACTCCGCTCCGGGCACCCGATCGAGTACGTGGCGCCGAACGTCGTCGACCACTCGTTCAAGCCCAGCCGCCTCGTTGTAGACCGGCATCACCACGGACAACGGGCACGACGTCAGAGCGTCCACGCTTCCTCCGGCGTTCCGTCGATGATGAGCCGGGCGGCATCGACACCCATCTTCACCGCATGATCCATGTTGCCCAACTCGTACCGCCAGGCCCCGAAACGGCCACGAGCCAGAACCCCCTGCTCCATCAGCCACGGTTGAACCACACCGAGCAGAGCGTCACGGTCAACGGTTGGAACCGGATACGCGTAGTCGAGATGCTCGACGTGCACGCTGGCGATATCGGCGGTTGGCGGCACCAGGCCGTGGCGGCGCAGTGCTTGGTCGACCTGCACGGCGAGATCACCGGTTGGCGAGGGCCGCCACGGCGAACTGGCGATCTCGGTCATCCAGCTGGAGTAACGATCGGTGCGGCCGCCCGGTACGTTTGCCGCTGCGTACTTGGCGAAGTTCGTGGCGCGGTAGAACGGCACGTCGGGCTCGGGGAAGTAGAGCCACGAACGATCGTCGGTGAGCGGCGAGTGGTATCCGAGGCCGACGACCGTCACACTGTTGTGCACCAGACAACGTGCGGCCCCTCGTACTGCGTCGGGCACAGGGGAAGTGATGCGCGCGACCAGCTGATCGAGCGGCCCGGTCCAGACAAGACGTTGGAAGCTAATGCTGTCGCCAGAGTCGAGTCGGAGGCTCCGCGCATTGAGATCGACGGACACGACCGAGGTCGACAGACGCAGGTGTTCGGCGACCGGCACTGCGGCGCGTCGGTAGATCTCGCCGGTCCCGCCCTGCTTCGGAAAGGCAAACCGATTGTTGGGGCCCCACGCTCGGTCGTCCGTTTGATGCACTAGCGACCGCACCGCTTGGCGCCAGTCGACGGTGCTGACCCGCTCCGCGATCCAGCGTGAGCTCAGAGCGGAGGCCGGGTATGCCCACACTTTTTCGTTGTATGGCCCCATGAAGTGCCGGACGATGCCAGGCCCGAACATTGCGGTCATCCAGGTACCGAAGTCGCCCGGGCCTGGTCCGTCAGGATGCGGCTCGTGCTGCGCCGCGATGAGGCCTGTGAGCGCCTCCTCGGCCATGTCCTTCGGCAACCGATGAAGGTTGTTCTGCAGCGGGTAGGGCACCCACTCGCCGCCGAGTCGCACATACGACGATCGGTCGTGATATTCGACCTCTTCGCCCATGGTGTCGCTGAGCAGCCGGTCGAACTCACCGTAATGGGAGAACACCACGTGGCCACCGCGGTCCCACGTGAACCCTGCCGGATCGACCGCCGAGCAAGCAAGTCCGCCGACCTTCGAAGCTGCTTCGACCAGCGCCAGGTCGTGGTGGCCCACGTGCATCAGCTGTCGAGCACAAGCGAGGCCGCATGGGCCGCCGCCGACGATGACCACCCGCTCCGGCCGCATGGCGAAATGGTAACAGCGGAATGTTCACGCGCGGTTCCTTATCGTGTAAGATAGGCTGCACGTACTCAAGATTCTGAGGGAGGCGGTCGGTTTGAACCCGAAGATCACTCATCTCGCCTTCGTGGGCGCGCTTGTCCTTGGCTTCTCGGGCATAGCGAGCTACTCCCATGCAGGCCGCGCAAGCGGGGCCGTTGCTGCTGCCCCGGTACCGAGTGGTACGCCGTACTCGTGCGGCGCCAAGAAACCCAAGCGGGCGACATGCCCGAACGTCACACCCACGCCAATTCCGCCGACGGCAACCCCGACGCCTACGCCTACGAACACGCCGACGGCGACGCCTACGAACACGCCTACGAACACCCCGACGGCAACCCCGACGGCGACGCCTACGAACACGCCGACGGCAACCCCGACGGCAACCCCGACGCCGACGCCTACGAACACGCCGACGCCAACGCCGACGCCGTAACTGCGGCGACGTCGTTCACTTACCAACCCGGTAGAGCCGATAGTCGCCTTGCGCGAAGACGGTTTCGCCGTGCAGCGTCCAGTACTCGTCGGACGCCTGGAACTCGCCACGCTCGAATGGACCGATCGCAACGTAGTCGACGCCGTATCGGGCGATTGCGGCCTGGGTTCCCGGGCCACCCCGCAGGATCTCTTGGGAATCGTTCCACCGCTCGACCCAGTCCTCCAGGCCAAGGTCGTAGGTCCACCCGGTGTAGCCGCTCACGACCGCACGTCCGCTGAGTGACATCACGGCCGAGTAGTTCGCCATCCCGTAGACAACGACCGCGTCTGTTGATGCGTGCCGCCGCAACCAGGCCGCGGCGCCAACTTCGGCATCGGTGACCCACGGGATTGACGTCGATCGCTGCATCGCACGGATCGTGTCCAGGGCTCCCGCCGAGACCATGGCAACGACGCACGCAGCCGCGCCGACGTAGCGCGCCATTGTCCCGAAGGATCGATGAGGCACCGCCATCGGGCGTCGTACCACCGTGCTCAGCCACGAGGCGATCACCAGGGAACCGCCGAACTGCCAAAACATGAAGAACTTGGTGTTGTTCCATTCGGCAGGGTGGAAGGCGATCACGTTCGGAACCAGAAACCAGAGCCACAGTGGCATCGTCAGTCGACGCAGTCGAGCAAGGCTGCCGCCGACGACTGCGAGCCCGGTAAACAGGGGAAGCAGCAACCCGACGTTGCGGAACCAGAACCACGCCCACGGCTGACCTGCATCGGGTGCCATCCACCCGACCAACCAGCGCGTCGAGTTGCGCGTCGGACTGATCGCCCACGCGAGCGGGAGCCCCACAACGGCCAGGGGAACCATGAACCACAGCCATGTGCGACGACGATCGAACAGCCATGCGAGACAACCGAGGGCCAGCCCGGTCAGCAGCATGTGGGCATGGCCCAAGCCCAACAGCCCGAGCATGAGCCCTGACGCCGCGAAACCCTTTCTGCGCCAGCCCGGCCGCGATGCCAGCACGACGACGAGCACGCCCAGACCAACGCTCCACCCCAACAACGTGCTGCGCTGCGCGTAGAACGAGGCCGAGATCGTGTTGTCGACCCACAGGTGCTGGTCTGGCATTCGGGCATATGTCTGAGGCAGCGAAGTGATGATCTTCCATCCTTCATTGTGCACATCGCGAAAGAAGTAGATCGCACCGATCCCGCCCGACAGCACGAACAGCAACAGCGTCAGCGCCGCCGTCATCCTCGATCGCGTCAGTCGCTCGACCCCGCACCACAGCAACACCGGCAGCGGCGCCGCAAGCAACCACGCCGACAGCACCATCGATTGAGTGAGCGTGGCTCCGGCCACCGTGAAGATCGCACCGAAGAAGTCGACGAGGAAGTGGTAGCGAAACCTCGTGCCAGCGGCGATCGGGAGCTCGAGGCCGCGGTTGTCGCCGTACGCAAACGATCCGGCGTAGGCGAGGTGAGCCGACCAATCGCCCCAGATGGCAAGACTGCCCGCCCGAACCCCTGTCTCGGTCGTCTGGTAGGCGAGCGAAAAGATGCGTGTCGTGACCGCGAGCGCCGCCGCCCAGACGACCAACAGTGGGCGCAGGCTTCCGGATCGGCCGGCGGGCCGCCGCAGCCGCCGCCACGCCCAGCGCGCCTCGACGCCGAAGCGTCGGGCGTGGCGCGACCACCCGAGCGCGCCTGCCACGCCGGGCAACCCGAGACCGATCCCGAGCGCCCCCCATCCCATGCCGAACAGCTCGAAGCCTCCGAAGCTGACCGCCGAGACCGCGGCGACGCCGACGACCGTGCCGAGCGCCAGCCGCTCCTCGCCGCGCAGTTTGGGCGCGAACCAGAGCGTGAGCCCGACACCGATCACGACGATAAGTCCAGCAATCGCTCCGCTCGCCAACATCGATGTCAGTATCTCCCAACTCGCGCGCCGCTGTCGGACCGAGCCGCCGGCCCAGAAGAATCACACCGGATCGTGACGGTCCGCCTAACATTCAGCCGTGGTCAAGCGGGGGGAACGCAGGGTCGACGGGCGACCAGAAGCTGGGCCGCTCAGTGTTCTCGTTCTGGTGCAGTACTACGCCCCACACCGAACAGGACTGACGCGCCACGCGCAGCAACTCGCCGAAACACTCGCGGCGCAAGGAAGCACCGTTCGCGTCATTACCGCTCGACACGACACCGACTTCCCACGGCGAGCGACCGAACGCGGCGTGTTCGTACGTCGCCTGTGGGCACCGATCCGCGTGAGCCGTGGCATGATCATGCCGTTCCACCCGTTCGCCGTGTTCGCTGCGCTGGGCAAGGCCGACGTGGTGAGCGTGCACACACCGATGCTCGAGACGGCGATCGTCGCGGTGATCGCCCGACTGCGCCGGGTTCCATGCGTCATCACTCACCACGGCGATCTCGTGCTCCCGCCCGATCGCGCCGGCCGGTTCATCGAAGCGTTCGTCCGCCGACTGCACCGGTTCGCGATGCGCCTCACGACGGCGGCGATCGCGTACAGCGACGACTACGCGCAGCACTCCACGTTCCTTGCCGGGTTTCTCGACCGAACATCTGTCATCACGCCGCCCATCTCCATTCCCGAACCCGATCCCGCCGGTGTGGCGGCAACACGCGCTTCGCTGTCCCCTGGCGGCGGACCCCTCATCGGTTTTGCAGGGCGATTCGTGCGCGAGAAGCGACCAGACGTGGCGCTCGACGCCATGGATACAATCGTGCAGGAGCATCCCGAAGCGGTCCTGACGTTCGCGGGCGAGCACCAGATCCGCTATGAGGACACCTGGCAACAACTCGCCGGGGTGGTCGACCGGCACGCGCACCACGTCAACTTCCTCGGCTTGATCGAAGACCCGCAACGACTCGCCGACTTCTATGGCGCCTGCGACGTCCTCCTCCTCACCAGCGACACCGAGTGCTTCGGTCTCGTCCAGGTCGAGGCGATGCTGTGCGGTACTCCCGTCGTCATGACCGACATCCCGGGCGGACGGGTGCCCGTCCAACGCACGGGCATGGGGGAACTTGCGGTGCCAGGTGATCCGGTGGCCGTTGGCCGGGCTGTTCTGCGGGTGCTCGCTCGACCCGAGGTGTACCTGCGCAGCCGTCAGGAGATCGACGACGCGCTGGGGCTGAGTCACACCCTTGCGCGTTACGAGGAGGTGCTCCGTGGTGCAGCCCACCGATGACCGACCGACCGGTCACCGGCTCACCGACGACATGCTGGAGATGCTCAGCGGCGGTGACGCCGACATTGCGTTCCGTCGACGCGTGAGGACGATCATGCGATGGATTCCACCGTCGCCCGATCGTGCCATGCTCGACGTTCCGTGCGGAAGGGGTTTCTACCTGCGCCGTTACCGATTCGTCGAGCCCCGATGCCGCATCGTGGGCACCGACGTCGATCCGGAGATCATCGATCTGGCTCGCCGATCGCTGTCCGACGTCGATGTTCCGCTCACGCGCTCCAGCCTCACTGCGCTTCCCTTCGCCGCAAATTCGTTCGACGCTGCTATCTGTTCCGAGGTCCTCGAACACCTTGACGACGATGTGGCAGGCCTGCGCGAGGTCCGTCGAATCCTGCGTCCGGGCGGCCTCGTTGCCATCACGGTTCCGCACGCGAACTACCCGTTCTGGTGGGATCCGATCAACAAGTTGCTGGAGGTAACGACCGGTCGCCACATACGTCGCGGCCCGTTCGCGGGAATCTGGGCGGGGCACGTGCGGCTGTACTCGGCGGAACGACTTCGGTCGATCGTGCAGTCGGCCGAGTTCGAGATCGTGGACGAACGGTCGTTCACCCATCACTGCATGCCCTTCTCGCACAACCTGGTGTACGGCTTCGGCAAGCCCATCCTGGAGCGCAGCCTGCTTCCGAAACAACTGACCCGTGGCGCGGATCGACACGTGTTGGGGGCGGGGCAGGGCGGCCGATGGAATCCCGTGTCGGTTGCGATACGGATCGCAGGTTGGTTCGATCGGTGGAACGTGCCCAACGAACCTGCCGGCCGATCGTCGGTGAATCTTGCCGTCCTGGCGCGCAAACCCGGCGTCAATGTCTCGCCCGAGTCGGCCGTCACCGTGTGACGGGTTCCGTTCGGGTACCAACGGGCGACACAGCGCACGCCGTGAGCGTCACAAGCGCTCGGTATCGCGGCCGCCCGGACGCCGCTGTCCGCGAGAAGCAGGCCAACTGACGATTCGTTCTTTCCAGCGCCGATCGACCCGCTCCAGGTATGTTTGCTTACGACTGATGGCACAGCGATCGCTGGCCAGGACTACAACATGCCTGACGAGACAGTGGTGATCCCAGGGATTGCCGAGGACGACTATCAGGGAGTCCTTCAGACGGTCGTCGAGTTGAAACGACGACAATGAGCCTGCAGGACTCGAAGTGTTTGTCCCGTTTCGCTTTGATGAGGCGTGCGCCAATCGGCTGACGAGCAGCGAGTGCGACCCATCTCACGAGAGCCGAACTACAAGCAATGCGCGGTGTCGATCGAGCGTGAGACGTAGGCCTGGCGGTTCAGATACGTTCGAGTTCGGCACCGTCGAACAATCGGGTGATACCGAACGTTTCGATGTCGTGAGCCATGTCGCCGTCGGTCGGTGGCATTCAGCGACGCCTATAACGCTAGTGACACGGTGCGTAAATCGCTATCGAAAGACCGCTGTAAACGCTATCGTGTGGATGTGGCTACGTACGTTCCTCGGTTGATCGACCCGCTATTGAACGAGATGCTCGGCGAATTCGCGGCGCTGATGATCGTCGGACCGCGAGCATCAGGCAAGACAACCAGCGCCCGGCGGCTTAGCCGCGCGACCTTACAACTCGATCGGCCCAATGAGGCCGGGCCGCTGCGGGCCGACCCCGATGAAGTCCTCCGCGCATTCGAGACGCCACTTCTCATCGATGAGTGGCAGCTGGTTCCCGAGGTACTCCCTGCTATCAAGCGGTCAGTCGACCTCGACTCCTCGCCTGGAAGGTTTCTGCTCACCGGATCCGTTCGCGCCGACCTCCTGCAACCAACGTGGGCTGCGACCGGACGGGTGATCATCCTCACCGAGTGGGGGCTCTGTGAACGCGAACTCGTTGGCAATACCGCAGTGCCATCGTTCATCGATTTACTCTTTGATGATGCCATCGAAAGCCTGCGGTCACCCGCCGAGCGATGCACACTGCGGGGCTATGTCGATCGAGCGCTCCGCGGGATGCCACCCGAGGTCGCCCTTCGATCCTCGGCACGGGCGCGTTCAATCTGGTGGGACAGCTACGTGCAACAGCTCATTAGTCGCGACGCAACCTTGGCCGACACGAGCCGCGACCCCGCTCTGCTGCGTCGATACCTCCAAGCCGTAGCCGCAAGCACTGCCGGCGTTGTCGAACACAAGCGTATCTACGACTCGGCAGGCGTGTCGAGAATGACGGCTGTCGCGTACGACTCGCTGTTCGAGGCTCTCTTCGCGACAGAACGAATCCCAGCATGGCATTCCAATCAGCTCAACCGGCTCACGCGGTCGGAGAAGCGTTATTTGATCGACCCAGCGATGCTCGGTCCACTGCTCGGCGTCGATGAGCGCTCTCTCATGCGCGACGGCGATCTGCTCGGTCGGGTGATCGATACCTACGTACTGTCCCAACTCCGTCCCGAGCTCACCGTGGCATCGTCAGGCGCAAGGCTGTACCACCTCCGCCACGATGGTGGCACCCACGAAGTTGACCTCATCGCTGAATCGCGTGATGGCCGCATCGCCGGCATCGAGTGCAAGGCCAACGCGGCTCCCGATCGCGACGACGCAGCTCACCTGATTTGGTTACGAGATCAGCTCGGTGACCGGTTCACTATCGGCATCGTGTTGCACACCGGACCGCGGATTTTTCGAATCGAAGATCGTGTCTACGCTGTCCCGATAGCGTCGATCTGGGACCGCGGCTAACGAGCAGCGCAGGAGAAAACGCGAGTGGTATGTCGCTGGCAAGGTCGCTGAGGTGGCGTGCGGTCGCCTCGACCATCGTTGAGAATCCGTCGGCCCGCAAGCGCAGCTCGACTTCCAGTACCAACCGATCGACACAAGGCCACGTCGTGACGAAGGTCCTTATCGCGGCTAAGAACGCATCGGGCTCATCGGCCGCGAGTGTGTGCGCGCTGTGTTCGAAGCGCACCCACGTGGTACGTGATTCTGGAAGAGCGGCCACTAGGTCCGCGGTGCTCGCCGGACCGCACACGGGATCGCGCTCGCCGCTGAGCACAAGCACCGGGCAGGCGACGTCGGCGAGACCGGCTCGGTGATCCATTGTCCACATCTCACCTGCGAGGAAGTGCGCGAAGACGGCATCGTTACGCAACGTGAGGGCGTCGCTCTCGATCGGTTGATCGCCGGTCGTGTAGAGCGGCCGGCACAGCTCTCGAAAACGGGCACCTGTGCTCGCCGAGGGCACCGACCAGAACGCTCGGGCCGCCTGCGCCACCTCGTTTCCACCAACCGCTCGGAAACCGTCGACGATCGCATCAAGGCGACCCCGAGCCATGGTCGCGTAGAGGATCACCTTGCTGGCGTGACCAGGGTGACGGGCCAGATAGCGCTGCGCGACGAACCCACCGAAGGAGTTGCCGAGCACGATCGGATGCTTGATGCCGAGCGCATCGCATAGGCGAACGACGTCGTCGGCCCAGGTATCGAATGCATGGCGATGATCGTCGGGCGGTCTCGCATCGTTAGTCCATCGTCATCTGGGACGAGTCCGAACCCGTCAACGTCGACGAAGAGCCTGACCCCGTCCCCAATGTGTACACGCATGGAATGAAACTAGACGCAGCGCATGGTCGTTGAGCGTTGCGTACATGTCCTACCGGGTAATCTCGCTTCGAACTTGTCGTCCCCCGAGCGGTCCGCGGCGAGCTAAGAACCTACTGTGCCGTCTATCGACCATTGGCAGCGAACAGACGCCATCGATCCCGATGCCGCAAAGTTCGTCACGTAGGCGAAGACCACAATCGACCATTTCCGACGGCGAGTCGAACGTCGTGAGCAGACCGTCGCCTTCACCACGCGCCCGTGGTCTTCGGCGATCTCGCGTCGCGACCTAAAGGTCGTAGGCGGACACTCGGGCCGCCCCTGAAGAGCGCGGGTGGTCCAGCACAAACACAGTCGAACCCGTTGCCGCAACGGGTGGCGCTTCGGTCAGGTCACCAGGCTGAGCGTCGACGAATACTGGCGGTCCGCTCGCACCGGCCGCGTTCAAACGAATAGCTACCATCGTTCCAGGCCGAAAATCGTTAAGGACGGCTACCGCTATCGTGTCATCTGCCGAAACGGCAAACGCCCCCGTGATGTTTCGAAGAGCGCCAGTCAGTCGCCACATAGTCGGTTGGGGGCCGAGACGAGCGAGTTCTTTTTGGCTAACCCTAAAGTAGTCGTGCTCGGGTTCG
>JANOSH010000019.1:0-7250 GCA_031415695.1 Actinomycetes bacterium | reverse complement strand
CACTCATGCTCTCAGATGCATCAGCCACGCTACGGCGTGCGCCGCTGAGGGGGCGTGTTGTGAAGCATGAGCTTATCGTATGATCGCATGCAAATTGTAACAAGCAAGATTGAGCGCGCACACGGCGCAGCTTTCGCGCTTCTCTTTTTCGAATCATCAATCAACACAATCTCAAGCGGATTTGATCAATCTTCCCTCGCGTTCGCTCATCGATCACGTGTTGCCAGCGCGCACGACAGGTTATGAGCCTAAGCCCTCCTCCCCTCTCTCTCCCTCCTCTTCCTCCTTCCGCATCGCCTCCGCTCCACGTCGAGTCTGAGCCTTCAAGCTCCTCGATCGCCGAGCTTCGTCGTTCCTCTCAGCCCTCCCAGTTCGTGCAGCCTCTCGCCATGTTGTCTTCGGACACTGGTGCACAAAGAGCGTCGGCAGCTGGCGTTGGTGCTGAAGGAACAGGTCCGCAGCAGCCGCCTGCATCGATTTCTCAGGTCGTGCAGGTCTCTGTCGTCCCGTTGTTGGAATCGAAGGAAGTCGAGTTGAGTAAAGCAGACGAGGAGTTCAACAAGTTGATCGCTTCTCTCAAAGCAGGCAATGTGGTAGAGCAGACCATGGCTGCAGTGCTTGAGAAGAAGTCGCAAGCTGACACAGTGAGACTGCAGAGCGAGAGAGACAAGACTGAAGCTGCTAAGGCAGCTGCCCAGCCTTCTCCCTCTCCTCCTGCGCATGTCTCTGCTGTGGTCCCAGGTGACAAGAATGCTTCGCAACCTCAGGTTCGACCAGCATCCTTTGCTCTTCATGCATCGGCCCACCAGCCCTCTGCCACTGGAGCAGCAGCAGCAGCTCTGACCTCGACCCCTCCGCGAATCCCGCGTCGAGTCTCGTCAGGTCAAGAGTTGCTGTTTGCCTCACCTCAGTTATTGCAAGCGAACGTCCAACAGCAGTACGCCTCAGGCTACTCTGGTTGGCAGCCGCAGACCTTTGCTCCGTCGAGCTACCAAGCTCTGACGCAGGGTGGCTACGGCCGTGGAAGTTTCCCTTCGTTGCAGGTTCCAATGACTCCTTCCGGTTATCTCTCTATGCAGCCTGCGGTCAGATCGTACGGCGCTCAACCACAGAGCAGATTCGGAGCAGGGGGTCCCTTTGCACCTCAGCAAGGCGTTTTCCAGCAGCCTATGGAGCAGTTTTTGTACGCTCAAGGTTTGCCTCAGGCGCAATCAGGCCTCTCTCTTCAAGCAGGACAAGCCAGCTTGGATGGCGCTGCTCAGGCAGCCCAAGGCGTGTCTGGAGGAGCAGCTTCGGCTGCTGCCTCAGGCGCGGCCGGAGCAGGGGGCGCTGGTGGTCAGCCGCCTGGTGATGGAGGAGCAGCAGCTATCTCGGCTGGAGCGTCATCGTCTTCTGGACATGTCACTCTCGATCAGCTCTTGGCCCTCCTCTCGAGTGAGAAAGACACCCGCTCGGATGAACTCCGTCTGAAGCCTGAGCTCGCGTACAAGGCGCCTGTGCTCTCTTCAGCCGAGTCATGGCCGATGTGGAAGGTTCAATTCTTCTCATATCTCGAGTCTGTTGGCATTCCAACCTCGATCATCTCTCAGGGTGTCGAAGGAATGGATGCAGTCTTGGAGAGCGTGACTCCTGCAGTGAATGCCAAGCAATTGTATTCGCCGCACGATCGAATCTCTCCCCTCGACAATGAATTCGTGGCAACGTTTCCACAGAAGTTCAAGATCATCGCAAGACAGCTGAAGTTTTGCTTCAATGCACTTCAGAACTCAGTCCAAGCAGTCCCTCAAGCGGCTAGCCAAGTGCAGCGCGCTATGAGAGGAAATGGATTCGCTGCGTGGCACTTTCTGTGCGAAGTCTTTGAGCCGCAGAATGTCATCACCGCAAGTTTGTTAGCTCAGCAATTCCACACTCTCGTTCAATCGAAGAGCGAGACGGTCACTGACTACATCACGCGTTTTGAGGCTCATCTCTGCAAGATGCAGTCTCTCAACGTTCATCCCGGAGTCGAACAAGCTCGAATGCAGTTCCTCCAGGGAGTTCATCTCGGTCCTGCCCACTCAAAGGACGTCATGTGGGACAAGTCGCTCGAAGATATGTATGCGTTTTCGCGACAGTGTGAGCAGATGGACCATCCCGGAATGAAGATGAAGTCGCCGCAGAGTGCAGCCGCTTTGGCCGCTGAGGCAAAGCGCGCTCGTGGAAAAAAGGAAGCTGTGTGCTATCATTGCGGCAAGAAAGGCCACATCAAGCCGAAGTGTCCCACCAAAGACGATGGCAAGCCTGATGTCGGTCCGCCCAAGTCGAAAGACGGCAAGGGCCAGAGTGCGAATGAGAAGCAAGACAAACCGCAGCAGCAGAAACCACCGAAGCAGAAATGTACCTGGTGTGATGCAAAAGGTCACGTCGAAGCTGAGTGCAGAAAGAAAGGAGAAGGAAAACCTAAATACGTGAAGAAAGCTGAATCCTCGAACGCTGAATTGAACGACTCTCGTGTCTCCAATTCGCTCAAGGAGGTCTGTGCTTATGTGGCTGGAGTCGATGACTCGCCCGTGCCTTCCAATTGTTTCTTCGACGGAATCCTCGATTCCGGATGCACTCACTCGATGTTCACTTCTGATGTTCCTCTCGCTGAGCTCGAGGCAGCTCGCGGTCGAACCATCACTACTGCGGGAGCTGAACAGTTGCTTCACCCCTCCATTGGAGCTGTCGTGATCTCACCCGAGGGTACTGATCAGCCTCTGCAGCTTGAGGGCGTTTTTCAGCACGATCAGCTTCGACGAAACCTCATCAGCATCTCTCAGATCTGCAGCCTGGATGGAGTGCGTGAACTCAAGTTCGATCCTCAGGGAGCATCTCTCCTTAGCATGGATGACACTGTCCTGCTTCGAGCTGAGCTCTGCAGCGACAAATTGTATCACGTTCGCTTCAATGTGATTGAAGAATCAGCTGAAAGCCTTGCAGCGGAATCAAATGAAGTTGGGCAGCCTCCGAAGAAACTACTGAAGGTTTCTGAGGCTTTGCTGCTTCATTCCAGACTCAATCACCCAGGTCAAGTCAATTTCCAGCGAATCGTGAGCAAGGGAGTGGTCGAGGGCTATGAGAATTGCCGTCTTCCTCGTCACCTCCCTCGTTGCCGTGTTTGCTACAAGGCGAAGATGGTCAAGAGACCATATGCTGATGCAATCGATCCCAGACTTCGCGTGAAGAATCCACTTGATCGTTTTCACGCTGATCTTATGGGGCCATTCGCAACTGAGTCTTTCGGCGGTGCTCGTTACCTTCTGACTGTCAAGGATGAAGGAACTGACTTCCTGCTCACTTCTCCACTCAAGTTGAAGTCGCAGGCCGCTCCGAAGCTTATTGAGATCTTCAAAGTATTCTTCAACTCACACGGCAAGTATCCAACCGAGTTGCTCACTGATCAAGGCACTGAATTCCTTGGTGAGCTGTCAGCCTTCGCGAAGAACAAAGGAATCGTTCTCAAGACAACGATGCCTTATTCTTCGCCGCAAGCAGGAAGAATCGAGAAGGCCAATCAGTTCGTTGCAAATGGTATGCGTGCAGCGTTGGTTGAGAGTGGATTGCCGAAGGCTGCGTGGGCTGAAGCCTCCAGATACGTGACTTTCACGTACAATCGCACTCACATCGCTGAAGGTGAAACGAAGTCGCCTTATGAGCGCTTTTTCGGCAAGAAGCCGATCACCAAGCACCTCCAGCCGTTCGGCAGCGACGCAATCGTGCGTTCTGAGCCGGCGCTGGAGAAGGACAAGATGGATCCGCGTGGAATCGATCACATCTTCGTCGGATACGAAGACGACTTCGGATTCCGTTTTCTCGATCCTCGCTCAACGAAGGTTCACCTCAGCAAGCACGCCGTAATTTTCCCTGGTGAGTATTCCCAGGTTCGTGTGCTTGTCACTGAATTGTTCGGATCTGAGCTCGAGCCAGAAATGTCTGACTCTGACTTCTTCGAAGAGGTTGGACTTCGCGGTGACATCGCTCTCGCAAAGCTCATCTCTTTGCAACAAGTCGAAGAAGAACTGAACAAAGGAAAACCTGGAGCGGTTCACCCTCCAGTGAGTCGACGACCTGAGTCAGCTGTTGCTCCCGCCCCGGCGGATGAGCTCCCGTCTCCGGTTCGTGCTTCTCTTCCTGTTGTTCCAAATCTCTCCCCCATTCCTGAGGTTTCACCTTCTCCCTCTCCTTCACCCTCTCCTTCGCCATCAATCGAAGATCAGGGGGCGCTGCCGCTTGTCAAAAAAGCACCGCGCAGACGTCGAGGAGAGCTTGAATCACTCGCTCGTGGCAGCTGGGAAATTCCAACCCAGGCTGCACCCATTGCTAAACGAAAGACCACTCGCACTTTGCAGTATGGTCGAGTAGACATGGGAGACGTGGCAAGCGGATTCAACGCTGAATGGGATGAGCGAGAAGCAGCTCAGGTGCTCCTGACTCACTTGGCTGATATCGTCGATGAGGACGCGGACTGTGATGGAGATGAGGTTGAAGTTGCCCTCGCTCGCATCAAGTTGCAGCAGCCTCCTAACGCTCCTCAGCTCGTTGTGAAGAAGAAAGCCAAGTCCAAGCGAAAGGCTAAGGTTGAGCTCTCTCTCGAAGAACTCAGGCAGGCGAATGAAGATGCGAACATTTCTTTCAACCAGAATATCCCCTTCAACCCTGCTGAGCGTTCACGTTGCAACCTCAAAGGCGAAATCGTCATGCCTTCTCAGCGTTGCATCGGCACGAGTCGAAAGAGAACTCAGTGCATGAGTCGAACTCGCGTTGGAGCCTTTTGCTGGCAGCACTTGTCGAAAGGCTACGGCCTCCGCGTCAAGAAGTCATCGATCCCTCAAGCGGGTCGTGGCCTCTTTACGACGCGTGCATTCAAGAAGAATGAGACTGTGTGCAAGTATACTGGCGACATCGGAGTTGGTTCAGCAGTGAATCGTGGTGACTACGGTGGAAGCGATTACCTATTCGGAATTTCAAATAAGGTTGGAATCGATGCAGCGCGTACCAACACTGCGCCTGGTCGATTTGTCAATGCATCCGACGCTCCAGAGCACCCGCTCACTCCCAACCTTCGATGGGTCGCAGACCGAGTTCGACGTATCGTCCGTTTGGTCGCTAAGTGCGATATTCCTGCCGGTTCGGAATTGTACATTCCTTACGGCGAGGGATATTGGCAGCGACAATCGGAAGTGAGAAAAGAAGAGGAAGCTCTCTCTGAGCGAGGCAAGCGACGAGAAGCTCGTGAAGCTAAAGTTGCTCCGCCCTCAGAGGCTCCTCAAGTTGGCCGCAAAGGAAGTCGACGTGCTCCTTCCATGCGTGCTCCTGAGGAAGTCGAAGAAGAGAAGAAGGAAAGCGATGACATCCGCTATGAAGATTTCGGCGGCACTCCTGCCACGTACCTCATGCAGGCGGACTTCGCTGAGCACGCTATGGGCTTTGCTGCTTCTGTCATCTCCGACGATCCTTTCAATCATGAGCAGGCCATGAAGTCGCCTCAAGCTGAAGAATGGACAAAGGCTGAGCAGGAAGAAGAAGATTCACTCTGTAAGTATGACGTTTTCGAACTCGTACCTTCTCTTCCTCGAGGAGCTCGAATCCTCGGCGCTCGCTTCGTCTATCGCTCCAAGCACGACCAGAACGGCAAGCTCGTGCGACACAAAGCTCGATTCGTCGTTCAGGGTTTCAATCAGCGTCAGTTCGTCGATTTCTTCGAAACTTCATCTCCTACTGTTCTGCAGAAGACACTCAAGGTGTTCCTTGCAACTTGCGCTAGTCAGAAGTACTACATCCGCTCCTGCGATGTGGTCGCTGCCTACCTCAATGCGCCGCTGAAGGAACCACTGTTTGTGAGATGTCCTCAAGGCTTCCGCCGTTTTCCAGTCGGATCGATTCTGAAACTCAAGAAGTCGCTCTATGGACTGAAGCAGGCTGGTCGCAACTTCAATCTACTCGCTACTCAAGTCCTGAATGAGCTCGGTTTCACTCAGCTTCAGCACTCCGACGTTTGCATGTTCTTCCGTATCAGTCGCTCGGGAAGATACCTTCTCCTTGCGCTGTACGTCGATGACATCTGCATCGGCTTTGCCTTTCAGGACAAGGATGAACTTGAGGAGTTCATCCGCGAGTTGGGCTCTCGCCTTGAGATCAAGGATCTCGGTGAGTGCAAGAACATGATCGGTTTTCGCATCAACCGCACTCAGTTGGATGATGGAACGATCACGATCACGCTTGACTTGTCAGCAATGATCGGTCGTGTCCTCACTGAGTTCGGCTTCGGCAATGAGTGCCGTACTGAGCGAATTCCGATGCGCGTGGGCATCAAACTTCCGCCTCTCTCAGCTCTCACTGACGATGAGAAGAAGCCTCCTTCCATCAGCCGCGACAATGGTGCACTGACTCCTCACAATTACCAAAGCTGTGTTGGAGCAGTGATGTACATCGCCACCACCTCGCGCCCTGATATCGCGCATGCAGTCAACAGTCTTGCTCGCCTCAACTCGGCTCCGATCCCCGCTGCGATCGAAGCAGCGAAATTCCTTCTGCGCTATCTCAAGGATACGCAGGATCTCAAGTTGACTTACTCCAGTGCAGGTCGAGCTTCTCAGCTCATCGCGTACACGGACAGTGACTGGGCCAATGATCATGAGACGGCCATCTCAGTCTCCGGAGCAGTAATGCTGCTCGCAGGAGCTGCAGTCGACTGGAATAGTCAAAAGCAGAAGACCGTGGCGCTGTCCAGCTCAGAAGCTGAGTACATCGCAGCCAGTGAAGCCACTCGAGAGGTCTCGTGGCTTCGTGTTCTTCTCGCTGGAATGGGTATGGCTCAAGAGGAGCCTACTCCCCTCTTCATGGACAATCAGACTTCGATTCGTTTCGTTGAGGAGGACACGGTGACCCCTCGCCGAAAACACATCAACGTTCGATACCACTACGTGCGCGAGGCAGCTCGCGACGGCCTCATCAAGCCGGTATGGATCGAGACGGTCAAGCAGCTCGCAGATATCTTCACCAAACCTCTGCCTGCTGACGCCTTCACTCGCTTTCGTGACCAAATCATGGGTAAGTAAGCTGGAGTGAAGAAGACGATCAATGTCTGTCACTCATGCTCTCAGATGCATCAGCCACGCTACGGCGTGCGCCGCTGAGGGGGCGTGTTGTGAAGCATGAGCTTATCGTATGATCGCATGCAAATTGTAACAAGCAAGATTGAGCGCGCACACGGCGCAGCTTTCGCGCTT
>JANOSH010000018.1:0-13807 GCA_031415695.1 Actinomycetes bacterium | reverse complement strand
CGCACATCTAGAAGCAGCCATCGAGTCGCTCAACGTACGGATAGACGAAGTGATGATCCCTTTTGCTGAAGCTCGTGACCACCTCGACACGATCACCGGGGTAGGTAAACGAGCAGCCGAATGCATCATTGCGGAAATCGGGACCGATATGACCCGGTTCCCAACCGCTGGCCATCTGGCGTCATGGGCTGGGATGGCACCAGGAAACAACATCACCGGCGGGAAACAACGATCAGGCAAAACCACCAAAGGCAACGTCTGGCTCGCCGACATCTTAAACCAATGCGCCTGGGCAACCGTTCACTCCAGAAACACTTACCTCTGCGCCCAATACTGGCGACTCGCCCGACGCATAGGCAAGAAGAAAGCAGCCACCGCGGTCGGCCACTCAATCCTCGTGATCTGCTGGCACCTCCTCGCCAACAACACCGACTACAACGACCTCGGCGGCGACTACTTCACCAAAAACACCAACACCAACCACCAACGCGACCGAGCCATCAAACAACTCCACGAACTCGGCTACCAAGTCACACTCACCCAAACCGCCGCCTAACCACCCGACGCGACCAAGGCTATTCTCCTTACAGTAACCATTGTCCCAGATCAACAAGCCGCCTGAATCCCAGGGCCGACGAATCTCGCCGCGGGGCAGGGCAACCTCGTGCGGCTCGCGTGCGGCGTGGGTCATCGGCCACACATCATTTTCTTTCAGCTGGCAGACGGCGTCACGGTGCGACTCAAGCTGATGACGGTGCGTTTCGTTGACGCCCGACGCGATGACCGCAGTAACACGTCGACGCGTCGGCATGGCGCTCAGTTAGTGTTGAGACGATCTTCTCGCTGTTCGACGCCACCATCCAAGTCGCCAACGAGGAGGTCATTCGCGCCTCGATGGCCGAGCTCGGCTACCGTGACAGCATCACGCCGATCCTCGGAATCATCGAAGTCTGCTGCGTCGGCCTGTGCCTAAGGAATCGCAGCCTACGAAGACTGGTAAACGACATAGTCGGCCGTCGTACAGCCACAGCGGACCGAACTGTGCCTCAGGTCGAGGAGGCAGCGTGACAGCAAACCACACATCGACCAGCGTCAGCTTCGAGACGACGTTGATGTCGGTCGGCAACAACACCGGGATCGTCGTTCCCGACGACAAGGTCGCCAAACTCGGCGCCGGGAAACGGCCAGCTGTGCTCGTGAACGTCAACGGGTACGAGTACCGCAACACCGTCGCCGTGATGGGCGGCCAATATCTCATCAGCGTAAGCACAGCGATACGCAAGGAAACAGGGTTGGCCGGTGGCGACCCGATACGGGTGACGCTCACCCTTGCCGAGGGTCCGCGGCCCGTCGATGTACCGGCCGACTTCGCCGTTGCGCTCACGAACGCGCCAGCCGCCAAATCGTTCTTTGAGTGCCTCTCCAACAGCCTGCAACGCTTCCACATCGTCAACATCAACGGCGCGAAGACCGACGAGACCCGAGAGCGCCGCATCGACAAGGCTGTCGCGACCTTCCTCGCCGGCAAACCGAGATAGCCAGGAGGGTTCAGCAATGGCCAGCAAGAAATCGACCACACCAGCCATCCCGAAGGTTCAGGGGCCAGCGTCATACTTTCCTTCGATCGAACGCACCTACGGTCAGCCAGTCGCGCACTGGTTTACCGTTCTCGAGAACGCTGGAGAGCGCAAGCACATGGAGTTCGTCACGATCTTGAAGACCGAACACGGAATTGGCCACGGCCACGCCAATGCCCTCGTCGGACACTGGCTCGCGAACCGTTGAGGGAACTGACCCTCGGCATGATCGAGTTGACCGTCGCCGATCGGCCGCCACGCCATGCCGAAGCTCAGTATGTGTTACATTTTGACTGATGAGTTCGCTTACAATACGCACTGATCCTGAGGTTGAGCGCGCTCTGGAGGGGCTGACACGTGACGGTCTCTCGCGTTCGGAAGCTGCCAGGGCAGCAATCCTTGAAGCCGACCGGACGCAACGCCGAGCGCAGCTTCGAGCCGAGGCAGAGGCCCTGCGTAACGATCCTGTCGATGTCGCCGCCTCGCGTGAACTCGCAGCGGAAATGGAAGCCATTCGTGCGTGGTGACTTGTACCGGCTCGGTGCACCCAATGATGTCCAAGGGCACGAGCAGGCCGGGGCCAGATTTGCCGTCGTGATGCAGTCCGACGACCTCCCCTTGTCCACATGGGTCATCGCACCGACATCCACGGCAAGTCGCGAGGCAACGTTTCGACCCGAGATCGAAATCGACGGTGTGAAAACCCGTGTGATGGTAGAGCAGCTCACGGTCATCGACCCAGAGACCCGGTTGGGCCAGTTCGCTGGGCGGCTCGACGCCGCCGAGATGCGAGCCGTCAACGCTGCACTCGTCACAGTGCTGGGTTTGGACTGAAAGGTCCGCTCACGCCGCGTACACCTCGATCCACCGATTCGACGACGGGTCGCTGTCGACCTCGATTCAGCCAGTTCGGGAACACCTCGCCCCCGAAGCGCTACTTCTGAGCCCTCACTCGGTGCCCGGATATGCGTGGCCCGTTGCTCCGGGCGGGTCCGGGTTTACTGATGGCGAGGTGGCGGCGGAGATGGCTGTGGCCAGGTTGGTCACTTCCTGTTCGATCTCTTCCTTGGAGCCACGCAGCGAGCTTTCGCTCGACCCGCCGCCGCGATGCGACTGTTCGCACGACAAGGTGTCGCGGCTACAACCGTCGGCCAGATCGAGGCCGAGGCAGGAATGTCGCCACGGTCGGGCGCGCTCTACAAGTATTTCGATTCGAAGGCACGCCCGAGCGAGACGCGTTCGCCGTCGTGGCACTCGGAGCACTGATCAACGTTCGACGCTCCCGATGGACATTCGGCGAGACGCCCCTCGGGCTCGCCGACGCCGACGTCCTTCGTGCCTGGGTAGAACTGTGCGCAGTCTTCTTTGCGACTCAGCTCGAATCCTCGGGGCAGTGACCTACGGTATGAGCATGGCTCGGCTCGCACCCCAAGAACTCTCGTTTGCTGATTCGGCCCCGTGGATGCTCGACATGGTGGGCACCATCGACGCGCCCGTCGACCGGGTATGGGCGACGTTCACCGACAACCCGTCGTGGGCGAAGTGGTTCGACGGCTGCACCAGCTGTGAGTCGACGAGTTCGCCCGCTCATGGTGTCGGGTCGACGAGAACGATCCGAGTGAGCGGTCTCAAAGTCGATGAACGCTTCATCGCGTGGGAATCGGAGCGGCTCTGGGCATTCACGGTGGTCAACCTGCGCCCCGCCTTCGCCAGCGGCATGATCGAACGAGCGACCTTCACCGAGCTTGAGGGCACTTGCACCCGAATCGACTATCGGGTGGCGATCGCCCCTCGTCGGTGGGCCAGCCCGCTTCGCAAGGTAATCGCCAAGCGGCTGACAGCGGCGTTTGAGTCGAGCTTCCGCAAACTCAACGCGCACATGCTGGCCCGTTCCTGACCGACACTTTGCCGGCTGCCGAATACTCGGTTGTGGCCGGTGCCAGCACGGAATCCGTGAATGTTTCGTATCCCGGTGATCGCCAACTCCAGCGCTCGCTTGCGAGTTGCGGACGTGCGACGAGCCGCCAGCGGCGAGACTGACGGAGTGACGTCATCTCTGGAGCCGCTTGCCGCGTACGAGGTGCTGCCGCTGCCATCGCTGACTACCGATCAGTTGCGTGCGATTGTCGAACGTCACCACATCGACCTCGACGGGCCTATTGAGTCGCTGAGGTCTTCCGGCGTCGTGCATTCGCTTTGGTCGTTGGGAAGTAGGTGGGCGCTGCGCGTTCCGAAGAACGAGACCATGTGTCTTGGCGACCATCGGTGCGAAGCAATCGCTATCCCACTCGTGCTCGGCGTCGGAGTGCGGACTCCAGCGCTGCACGTGTTCGACGAGTCACTGACGATTCTCGACGTGCCTTTCAGCATCGTGGCTCGCGTTCACGGCAACGATCTGTCGGCGGCACCGTTCGACGATCCAACCTACGAGCAGGTCGGCCGCGAGCTCGCCGCACTGCACGCCGCCAATCTCGGATCGTCGGGCCATCCATGGCTGCGCGAACCGAACGAACCGGACGTTGAACAGCTCTTTGATCGGGTTGTCCGGTCCGGTCTCCTGCACAGCGCCGGCACGGTGTGGATTGCGTCGCTGTGTGAACGACTGGACTGCTTGATCGGCCAACACGTGCCACCGACGGTGTTCGTGCATGGTGACGTGAAGCCCGACAACGTCATGATCGACTCGTCAGGCAATGTGCATCTCATCGACTGGGGTGATGCCGGCTTCGGCGATCCGGCCTACGACTTCCAGTCGCTCCCGATGCGTTCGATCGAACGAGCGCTTCGCGGTTACCGCATGGTCCGCGCTGACGATCCGACCCTCGAGGCTCGAATCATCCGACGAGTCCTGGCGCGCAGCCTGACGAACCTATGCCGGACACCGCTCACAGGGCCTAGCTGGTATCGGCCCGTCGCTGCGAACCTCACCGACCTGCTGACCTTCGCCGTAGACCGGCGGCCTGTTTGGGAATCCTGGCTGTCATGACTGCGCGCAGGTCCTGCTCAAACTTGTCGAGCACAGCTTCTGTCGCGGCCGCAGGACCGCCGATGTCGTTGTGGAGGAGCACGTAGGCGATGTCGTACCAGTCTTTGGGTTTGCGGCGCGAGCGAGTGGCTGCGCATTTGGCCAGAAGGAATCCGGCGATCCCGGCGTCGTCCCAACGCCGAGTGAGGATCATGATTCCTTCGTTCGTGTCCCGAAATCTGCACCGCGCCAGATTCATCCACCCTGCTCACAGTACTTTTTCGCCACGGCTGTCAAGACTCCTGTAGACCCTCGCAGGCTGCTGTTGGCGGCCAGTGTCGTTGACATTTCGTTGACCTCTCTTCGGGTTTCGGAGAGGCAGCGGTCAGCCGAGCAGGAGTGCAACAAGTGGTGCTGGGACAGCCCAGGTGGGGTGTTCGAGGTCGAGGATGCTCTTCGTGGCGATGATTCCAGCGCCGTGTTTCGCCTCGAGCACGCGGGCTTCTGATCTCCATCCGGTTCCGACCCATTTGCTCTCGATTGGCGTCGTCCATGCCATGCCAGCGGGGGTCGGGGCAACCACTGGCGTGAGGTCGATCTCGTTGGACGAGGCAGTGCGCGAGTAGCCGATGGTGTCGTTCACTGTCCACCGACCCTCCTGGATGTCGTCGACACGCCGGGCAAGAGCTACCGCTAGCGCGGCTTCCGTGAGCGTCGTGAACGCCGGCGCAGCGCAGCCAGCGCGCAGGCGATTCGGCAGCCAGGCGAGGATCGGGTCTGTGAGGTAGAGCTTGCTCTGCGCGCCGGGGATCGTTCGGCCGTTGTCGTGGCGTAGCGGGCACCAGATCGCGGCGAAACTTGATACGAGACGCGCAAGGCGGCGCCGGAAGATGTCGGCGGTGTAGCCAAGGTCATGAGACGTGGAAGCGACGTTCAGTGGACTCGTCGATCGGGACGTGATGGCGTCGAGGAGTAGCGGTAACGAATCAGCGGGGCCTTCATCGTGCAGGTCGCGACGCAGCCATCCGGCGAGATCGCGCAGATAGGTGTCGCTTACCGCTCCGTTCGTCGCGTGCTCGAACACCGCTCTGGGGAATCCTCCGGCGGTGAGGTAGTCCTGCCATGCGAGGTCGTAGGCATCGATGTCGAAGGCGATTTCGTCGAGCGCGGCCGCCACCATCGGTGATTGCAGGTCCGATGGGTGGACTGCTTCGGGTAGTACGAGTTCCCTGCGCGTCGCGGCGAGGAAGTCTCGGAAGTTCATCGGGAGCAAGTGACGGAGGCGGCGGCCGGGAACGGTGCCAGCCCGGCCGGCGAGGAGATGACCTTCGATGTCCGCGGCGTCGGCCCATCGGCTTCCTGTGACGACGACTGTGTCGTTCCCGAAGAACGTTCCGTCTCGTGCTGACTTCAGTGTGGCTGTCCATCCGTCGACGGCGGTCACCTCGTCGAGCAGCCAGATGCGGCGAGTGACCTCGGCGCGGTCGACGACCTTGGTCATGTCGCGGCCCAGAGTCAGTGCTCTGCGCAGGTCGGTGGGTCTGAACTCGTCGCATGGGACGTGGATGACCTGGCGGGGGTCGATCTCGTTGCGTCCGCACAGGGCGGCGGCGACGTCGAGCAGGGCGACAGACTTCCCGACGCGACGGGGACCGGTGAGAACCACTAGGCGGTCGGTTATCGGGCCGCTGGCGATGTCGGCGAGGGTGTTCGGGCGGTAGCCGAGGTCGCTCTGGTCGCGGGCTTTGAGGAGTCGGTGTGATGACGTCCAGGCTGTTGGTGATGCTTTGCGCGCTGCCGCGAGCCACCAGGGGTTCGAGCTGTTCAGGTGGTGTCGAAGTTCGTCATCTCGCACGCTCCTAGTCTAGACAGACCTCACAAATGCGGAGGGGTATTGGGCTAGTGGAGCTTACAAACAGGGAGGGGTTGTAGGCCTCATTGCCTCACAGAGAGGGAGGGGTTTCAGGGGGTGGTTGCACGCAAAAGGGGAGGGGTAACCATGTCAACCCGGGCTGGTCGTCACAATCTCCCCGTTGCGCTGCGGACAAATGCCGACCGTGCGCAGGGTTGCCCACGCGGCTGGGCTCGACACCGCTGGGTCGCTCGCCGACGACGGCCATCCGGGATCACTTGAGTATCCGTGCCGCCGAAGGCCCTGAAGCCCCTGCTTCGGGAACGGCCGGGGTTACACCCGCCTCGGGTCACCTTGGGTTGTTGTCAGCGGCGTTACGGTGCGTCGAACCAAGCGGCTTGTAGGTGGTGAGGTGTTTGGTGTGCATCTTGCGAACATCGGGCCAGGGTCGTCCTCGACGAGAGAGCGAAAGACGTCTTGGATCGGGCCGATCTCCCCGGTGGCGGCGACTCGTCCGACCTGTCGGCGATTGAGGCCGAGATGTTCCATCCAGTCGCGACTTCCACTGGTCGACAGTTGAGTCCTGTCGACGAGATCAGAGTCGGCACCTTGTGCTCGGCGATCACGGCGCGTGCCATCACTGTCTTGCCCGACCCCGGTCGGCGCGACCAGTACGGCATGCTCATGCTGGGAGATGGCGTCGACGGTCGCTTGCTGCACCGAGGTCAGAGTGCGCCACGGTCGGCCCAATCGAGCACTCCATCACGCAACGGTCGGACACCGTTGTCGTTCTGGGCGTAGGCCTCGCGGATGAGCAACCAACGATTGTCAATCACCAATGGGATAGCTCAATACGCAACGCCGCGCGAACCAATGGCAGTTCGTGGGGCGGCCTAAACGGTTCCGTCGTCAGCAGCAACCAACGACAGGTGGTTTATCCCCCGAGCGGCCAGACCCATCGAGGTTAAGACCGAGCTCGTTGTTCGGACTCCGGACGAGACCGCTCCGAATTCAGGACGTGTCGTCTGAAGGTGGCCAATCGTCGAGTCCGGTGAGCGCCCAGTACAGCTCGATGATGTGCGACACGACCTCCGTGCCGACCCTTGTCAAGTGGTACCCGCCGACGGTCGGGTCATGTGCGATCACGTTGGCCGACCGTAGGTCGCGGAGCCTGTCGGTGAGCACACTCGACGACATGCCACCGGTGCGATCGCGAAGCCTTCTGAACGAGAGGGGCCCATCGCGCAGTTCCCACAGCACACGAAGGGACCACCGACGTCCGAGCGTGTCGAACAGGTCGAGGAACGGGACGAGCTTGGTTGCCCACAGTGCGTCGGAGTCGAGTTCGTGATCGTTCGTCATGGGCTTGTTGCGCCTCGAAAATCGAGGCGATAGGGTCTTGCCTCTGAATCGGAAGTGGAAGACTCAGTGTACAAGTGGAGGTCCGCGATGACCAGTGGTGCAATGACCAAGGACGAACGAGAAGCCTATCTGGCCGAGGTCCATGTTGGAATCCTGGCGGTCGATGAACCGGGCCGTGGCCCGCTCGCACTGCCCGTCTGGTATCGGTACATCGACGGTGCGATCGAGATCGGTATTGACGGTCAATCACTCAAAGCGCAGCTTTTGCGCGCCGCCGGCCGAGCGACGCTCACCGTCCAGACCGAGACCCCGCCGTACTTGTACGTAAGCGTGCAGGGCCCAGTAGTGATCCTCGATGAGCAGCGCGATGACTTCGAGGTGGCTGGCCGGTACCTCGGTCCTGAACTCGGCAAGTGGTACGCGGAGACCAACCCGAGCACGTCGCAGTCGGTCGTTGTTCGTCTCACACCGGAGTCGTGGCGAACGATGGACTTCGCCAAGGTGATGAACCCGTGACGACGTTCGGGCTTCAACTTCCTGACTTCTCGTGGCTCGTCGGTGCCGAGCCGGCCACCTCGATGTCACGTATCCGCGACGCTGCGGTCGCGGCCGACTCCGCCGGCTTCTCGTCGCTGTGGGTCATGGACCATGTCCTACAACTGCCGCCGCTTGGTGGCCCTGCCGCGCCAATCATCGAGGGCTACGTCATGCTCGGCGCGCTCGCCGCAGTCACATCACGAGTCGAGCTGGGAACGCTCGTCACGGGCGTGACCTACCGGAACCCGGCCCACCTTGCGAAGCAGATCGCGTCGCTCGACACGCTGTCGGGCGGCCGGGCGATCCTCGGCATCGGCGCGGCGTGGTACGACGTTGAGCACGCGGCCTACGGGTGGGACTTCCCGCCCGTCGGTGAGCGGTTCCGCCGACTTCGCGAAGCCGTCACCATCTGCCGAGGGATGCTCGACAACCCGAGCTTCACGTTCCATGGCGAGTACTACCGCGTCGATGAGGCGCGGGTCGTTCCTGCTCCAGTCCGTCGTGTGCCGCTCATGATTGGTGGAAGCGGCCCGACCAAAACCTTGCGGATGGTCGCCGAACTTGCCGACATGTGCAACGTGAGCGGCACGGCCGAGGCGGTCGGGCCGAAGCTCGCAATACTCGACCAGCACTGCGACGCCGTTGGCCGTGAACGGGGCGATGTCAAGCGCACCTGCATGGTGACGTTATTCGTCCGCCCACAGGCCGAGGTCGACGGAATCCGGGCGATGCTGAACTATGACGATGACGAGAATGTGCGCGCTGCCATGATCATCGCAACGCGCCAACAGGCCCACGATCAGCTGGCGGCGCTACGGGCAACCGGTGTCGACGAGATCATCGTGAACCTGCCACTCATCAACTCGGTCGACTCCATCCACGACGCCGCTGACCTGCTGGCCGAGGTATGCAAATGAGCATCAAGCACCTCAAGAGGCCGACGGGCCGGAGTGCCTTGACGCACGCGCCGAATGACAGCCCCGTCACGTCCGCGACAACGGATGCCGTCGGCTTGGTGCCACACAGGATTGCTTCTGCGGCCGCGACCGCTGATGAGGTCCAACCAGTAGATCTGGGCTTCGCGGCGGTCAGGTGATCCGGATCGCAAGACGATGATCGCACCGAATGAAATTTCCGCTGCGCCTGCCTCGTCCACCCATCCGACGCCTGCGTCGGACAACAGCGCCTGAGCACCGGGGGACATCTTCCGCGCCGCTACGACGTCCGGCATTCGAGCCGTCACCTCGGCGGTTCCATGGTCGCCGTTGCCGGGAGCACGCCGATGGGGGCGCGAACTCCACGCGACGGAGAATCCACGTCGCAACTGTACTTCAAATACATCACGAAATCGAATACATCACTGCAGCAGTGATCTTTCAAATTGTGGGATGTATTGACAGATGCAGCCGTAGACGATCACCCGAGCGCCCACGAGACGTGCTCGAGCAACATGCGGGCATCGGCGTTCATCGCTTCGAACAGGTCGTGGCTGAGACGTCCGACGACGTCGCTCTCCTCGGCCGTCAGTTCCAGGTACTTCCGGTAAGTGCGCAGCACGTTGGCGATCGTGTCGGTGGAGACGTACCGGTCGGAGTGCGCGGCGAGCACACCCAAGGGCACGACGGCGACGGCGCGGTCAAATTGGATCTCCATGGTGCTGCCACCTCCCGGCAGGGTCCACGGGTGAGATCGGACTGTCCATCGAACTGCTCCGCTCGATCATCACCCAACTCGCTGTCCTGCGTCGCACGACCAAGCCGGTCGTCCCCCGATCACGATCGGTCGTTGCTTACTGCTTTCGCGAAGGCGTTGCCCGTGCCCGCCGCGCCAGCTGCCAACGCCGCCGCCACCCGGTCCGCCAACGACGAAACCTTCACTCGGCGGTTCGCAGGATCCGTCCGATGTACTGAACACGCATCAAATGAGCCGAGTTGCTTTCTACGGGGCGAGGATGTGGTCGGCGCATTGCAGTGCCACGTGCGCGGCTGCATCGTGTCCGATGCCGCGGGCCTCGCGAACGTTGTTGCCGACCAGCCAGAAATTCGCGATCGGCGTTCGCCAACTCGGCCGGATCCGGCCGACCAGCCCGGGGGCCTGCGCAATGCTGAACGGCGCGATGTTCGGGATACGGGTCACGATCGTCGGCATCACCTCGGGAAAGATTTCGAACGCTGCTTCCTCGAAGGCTTGAAGGAACGCACGGGTCTTCGCGCGATTGGTCGCCTTGCGTTGGTCAAGCAGGTACGGATGCTCGTACCAGTGCAGCTGCGTGTAGAACTGCAACACCCTTGGACCCTCGTAGTAGGCACCGAGGACGACGCCGAGCTTTTCGAGCCCGGGGAGATACCAGCGCATCAGGGCCGGGTCCCAGGCTGGCTCTTTCACGACGTAGGTGATCCCGGCAACGTGCGACACCTTGGCCGACAACTCGGTCACCTCGGCGACGTAGTCGGGCGGGAAGTGATCAGCCGACGCGACATCGAACAGGTTCCACGGCGGCACGGTGCAGATGACGTCATGAGCTCTGATCTCGTGCACGTCGCGGACATGTGTGGGGATCCACCGTTTCCCAATTTCGACCTCCACACCGACTGCCGTGCCGTCCTCGACGATCACGTCGTTGACGACCGTGTTCAGACGCACCTCTCCCCCGGCCGCCTCGATTGCGTCTCGAAGCGGGCCGTACAGGACGGGTGAACCACCGTCCACGACGATGAATGTGTTCCCGAGCGATCCGTGCCGGTCGAGGTACTGCTTCACGAGGTTGAGCGTTTCGCCGGCCGAGAGTTGGTCCACAGTGTTGGCGATCAGCGCGCCCGTGGCCATGACAAAGAAGAAGTCGACGAGATTCTGGTTGTCGGTTCGCTCGGCGAGCCACCGGTCGAGCGGGACATCGTCGAAAGCGGTCAAACCTTCGTAGGACGTTGCTGCGATCTCGGCGAGGATGGGCCGCAACCCGTCGCGGTCGGGTCCGGCAAGGAGCGGCTTCCAATCGCCATCTCGGAAGTACTCGGCTCGACCGAAATTCCTGCCGGTCGGGACCGGCTTGCCGATCGCCTCATACACACGCTCCCATCCACCAGTCCGACTGATGGCGAAGGGTCCATCCTCGACGGGGGTGCCCATAACCTCTGGAGAGGCATCACGTCGACCACCGATGTGGCTGGCGCGCTCGAGCACCAGCACCCGCTGGCCGCGCGATGCAAGCAGCGCAGCACTGAAGAGGCCGCTTGGGCCCGCACCGATCACGACCGTGTCCCAGGTTTCCGGCACTAGTCCTCGTCTCTCCTACGCCACCAAGATGGCGGCCCAGCCAAGATCGTACAAAATGCAATTCACATTGCACAATCCAAGTCGTCTGCGAACCTAGGGTGGCACCATGAAGTCGCAACGAGGCAACCAACCAGTGTCGAAGCCCCCGCCACCTAGCACCGCTGCGAAACGAGTGCCGCGCATGGCGGCTGCCCCGCTCACTGCCAAGGGTGAAACCAAACGCGATCAAGTACTTGACGCAGCTGCAGGACTCCTCGCTCGCCAGGGCTACGTCGGCACCACACTTGCCCACATCGCCTCCGCTGCGGGCACACACGCAGGGAGCCTGTACTACTACTTCGAGAGCCGAGAGGCCTTGGTGGCCGAGGTGATGCGTCGCGGCACCGACCGTGCCGACAACTACGTCCGGGCAGCCTTGAACGAACTTTCTCCTCGCGCGACTTCACGACGTCAACTCGAAGCGGCCGTGACGGCGCACATCCGGTACATGTTGGAGCAGAGCGACTACGTTGTTGCCGGCGTTCGCCTAATCGGGCAGGCCCCAGAAGCCGTGAACGCACAGGTCCGGGAGCGCAATCGCGCCTATGGACGACTCTTTCACGAGCTCATCGAGAAGGCTGCCGCGGACGGGTACATCGATGCGACGCTCGACCTTCGAGCTGTCCGGATGTTGATCATGGGAGCGGCGAACTGGACACCCGAGTGGTACGACCCGACGGGGTCATCGTCGCCCAGCGACATCGCCTCGCTGGTGATCAAGATGATCGCCGGACTCCGGCCGCGCCGCCGGACGAACTAGAAAAATGGTAATGAAGCTTCACGAACTCGATCCGACTGTCCGCAGCGATGCTAAAGGGATCCACCGGGTGTGGAAGCCCTGAGGCTTGCGTTGCGGAAGGACGACCCGGGCGACAGGCTCGGCGGCGAACGTTTCACCATCGAGCACCCACAATTCGGACCTCCCCGACGACTCCTCGGTGACGAAGCTCAACACCCAGCCATCGTCCTCACGAGTGGATCCGGGCCGCGGAGCGAAGCACGGTTCGTTGGCGAACCAGCCGGCCGGAAGCGCGACCCTGCTTCGTACGCCCGTCGACAGGTCATACTTCAGCAACGCCTCGGCCTTCAGCGTGCGTTCGTCACGGGCCAGTTCGGCGTAGTAGCCGTATCGAGCCCCCGAACAGATGTAGTTGTCATTCACGCGGGGGAACTCAACCAGGGCGTCATCGAGTTGCCGCTCCCGGACTGCGCCCGTCCTCAGATCGAGCCGCCATTCGTGCGGTCGGGAGTCGAAGCGGTACTCGTCGTCGACCATCGGCAGATCCTCCAACGACCGACCGGACATGTCGACTCGGGTTGGCGATGCGATCCGAGCACCGTACAACACGACCTCGTCGTCCGAGTCCCAAGCACACAAGGTGTGCCAGATCCAGCACGGCGAAACATCGAACCAACGCACCGGCCCTGACATCGCCCGGTCAACAAGGCCGATGCGACAAGGCGCGGCCTGATCGAAGGTGAACCCGATCGTCGGAGCCTTTGCCCGGGCAGGATCGATCGACATCGACAAGTCGAACACGATCACGAAACGCGACGTGAGCGCGATGTCGTGTTGCACGCGCGGCCCGGGCAGATCGATCGGCATCGACCGTGCGACGTGACCGTCGGGCCCCACCACCCCCACCGTCAGATAGGGCGCTCGTCGGCCCCAATCGAAGAAGAACAGCTCCTGGGTCAACGGATCCAGCTTCACATGAGACGTCATTCCCATCGCGAGCGTGCCTCCGAGATCGCACGGCCCGACCGTTTCCAGATCCGACACGCGCAGCTCATACGGGGCGCCGCCCTCCCACCAGAGCGAAAGCAGCCGACCAGCGTGAAAGACGACATCCGTGTTCGAGACGTTCTTGTGCCGCCGACCCGCCCCCGGGCCTGCGAGCGACCCGACGAACGACGCTCTACCAAGTTCGCAGTCGTCGTCCAGCCCTGCGGTGCGCACCTGCCGGTTCCTGTACGACGCCACACCGTCACGGAACTCGACCCCATGCACCATTCCATCGCCATCGAACCACGAGTGGCCCAGGCCAGGAACGAACACTGGGTTCGGGCCGTTCTGCACGAACAGGCCCTCGAGCAGCTCCGGGACCTTGCCCGCCACCTCTAGCGTACCGGCGTCAACCTGCCCTCGAACAGGCGCATACATACCGTCCAAGTACGGCAGTGCAGCCCGCTTCATCAAGT
>JANOSH010000017.1:0-6602 GCA_031415695.1 Actinomycetes bacterium | reverse complement strand
AGTACTGCAGTACATCTGGTGCGACCATCTGAACAGCCACAGGTTGCAGGTCGGACAACTCCTGAGGAAAGCCACCCTTACACAGGATCGTGGGAATCCAGCCGATGTTGTGAGCCAGTTTGCAGGTGTTCGCATCAGACTTATTGGCAAGAGTGGCAAAGATCATGTGGCGCGAAGGCGTAACACTGAGTTGCTCCACGGCAGATCTTGTGTATGCTATGCAATTACAAGGACAACTAGCGAGCAGCTGCGACGCTGAGAGCGCGATGGCAAGGGTAGCCTGAGTGGATGCGCGATGCGATGCGATGCGATGCGATGCTGCGATCAGAGTCGGCTCAGCTGAGTGACTCCTTAGGCAGCCCCGCCATCCAGCGCGCGGCCGGCGGAGGTCGTCTGAGCTCGAGGCAGCTCGCCCTGCTCAGGGCTGAGGGGAGGATGAGGGCGGGAGTGGGGATGGGAGTGGGAGTGGGATCGAGTCTCGCATGCGATGAGAGCTGAGTATCGGCCTGGAGGCGCAGTCGCATGATAGGACGAGTGATACCCTCCGATAGCGACGGGAGTGCGGGCGAGCTCAGCGCGGTGCCGAGTCTGACGACGACGAGAGGCGGCCTGAGTCTGACCCAGCATGCCAGCAGTGTCGTCTGATGCGAATCTCAGCTGCTGACAGCGCTGGGCCTGAGTTCCTCTCGAGGCGACCTCAGAGTTCCCGCACTGGAGAGCCACGTTGATGCAAGCTCGATTGTGACTGAGGAATGAGTCTGCAGTGATCTCGTCAGACTTGCCTGCGAGGTGATTCAACAGCTGAATCGCCTCCTTGCCGAGAGCACCGTAGGTCTCAACTCCGAAGGCGATCATCTTGAGACCGCGCTGCTGGCAGAGTGCATCGTACTTGTCGTGTTTCCGCTTCTCAGCAGCCGCAGTCGAAGCGAGTGGGACTGAGTTGACCTTCAGGGTTCGGTCGTGCAGGTTGGTCATCTTCGTCGGTCGGTTGACGACGACGTCGATGAGAAGACGCTCGTTGCCTTTGACCAGCAGCAGGTCGCCTCTGAGAAGAGTCGAGTCGGCCTCGGTGCGAGTCACACCAGTGTCTGGGTCAGTGATCTGCACAGGCACTGGCTCGAAGTGAGGCTCGACCTGAACTCGGTATCCGACTGAGCGGGCAGCATCGGCAAGTGCATCAACGACTCGGTGGTGGCGCTCTGTGATGGATGAGCCCGTCTGAGCGAGGCATGCGTGCAGGTGATCAGGGTCGGCTCGGAAGGATGGGAGTGCATCGTTGCGGCCGTGGCACTTCACACAGACCTCATCGATGAGATCGTCAAAGGGAAGCATGCCGAGCCGGTGGCGGCATGCGAGGAGGAACTGATCGTCCGTCATGCGGTACTCGGGTCGGGTGGGGAGGACAGTGAGGAATGCACTGCAGTTCGGATTCTCGCTGAGCGAGGTGAGGATGGTCTGCTGATACAGCTGACATGAGTTGTAGCACTGAGTGTAGAGTGTCGACTCGATGCCAGCAGTGAGCGCCTGCTGCAGCTTGCTCGCTAGTACAAAGTGTTGACCGACGACTACCGTCGCTGAGCTCGATGCCGACTGCCAGATTTCCTCGGTGCTCTTTTGCAGAGCTGCGATAGGGGAGGAGGGTTGGAAGTCAGGGAAGGGAGCGAGGAGGACAGCAGCAGCGGGTTGGACGATGGGGGCAGCAGCAGCAGCAGCGGGGGTGATGGGGATGGGGGCGCGAGTCACAGCCGGGGCAGCTGAGGATGAATTGAGTGCGGTCGCAGTCGCACTTCTTTGTGGGTCAGGTGGGTCGGGTGGATCTGACGCAGCGGATGCAACGTGTGAAGGGATGGCCGACGCTCTCTGCAGCTGACGTCGTGATCGGCGGCAGCCGGCTCCTTGCTCAAGGAGGTTGCTGCGGCAGTGACTCAGCTCGATGAAAATGTCACTCTGGGTCACGGCTGAAGGGATTCCGCCGAAGACCGTCACGGACTCCTCATTCACGCTGAGTGTAGGGAAGAGTCGGAGGAAGTCGGGCAGGATCTGCAGGAGAGAGGAGTAGTATGCAGCGTGACGGACCCGATGGATGGGTCGGATGCCGAGTCCGCCAGCTGAGATCGGCAGACTCATGCGCATCAGCAGCTGCTCTCGAGTGCATGCAGCTAGCTGAGCGCCGTCGTCCTTCTCTTCTGTCGGAGCTGATTCGAGTGAGCTGAGAGATTCATCAGTCAGCTTGAGGATCTTCAGCAGAGTCTGCTGCACCATGGCATCGAATCTGAGTGAGGCAGTGTCGAGTCGGTCGGGGTGGATTGTGCGAGCAGCGAATCCGAGTTTGGTCACTCCACAGTATCTGAGCAGTGAGAAGGCCATCGATGCAGGCATCTCGGGGTGAGCGAGCGCAGCGAAGAAGTTCTCACTCGAGTCGACTGTGTCTGAGCAGTGACTCTCGATGTCGGCATCGGTGCCGAACATCACTCCGAGGGCTTCCATGCTGGACTGATGAGACAGGTTGCGAGACTTGCATTCGGCGTGGATGGCCTGCAGAGTGGCCTCGGCGCATGTCGCAGCAGTCTCTGGCGGGATGAATACCTGACACTTCTCAGGTCTCAGCTGAAGGCCATAGTCGATGGCATGCTTGAGGATGTACTGATACGCGAGGAAGACTCGGTCAGCGGGGCCGATGATAGTGAGGTCGTCCTGAATGCTGACCCCGAAGAGTTGGGTGGCGGCTTTGATTGATTGCTCGTAGAGTGGCTGAACCAGCAGTGCAAATCCGAAGCCAGCGAAGGGGCAGCCTTGTCTGACTCCTTCGTCTGACTCGAGACTGTCGAACAGATGAGTGGAATCGAAGACTAGCAGAGGAGTCGGATCTGCGTATTGATAGTGGAAAGCTTTGAGGATGGGCGCAGCCTTTGGATGACGAAGCAGCGCCTCCCAGACGAGCTTTCGGTTTGCACAATTAAATGCGTTCATGAAGTCCGTCTTCAGAGCGATGATTGCCTGAGTGGCATGATCTTTCTTCGTCTGGCTGAGGATATTTCGGATGAGATGGGCTGCGCTTTCTGATCCGCCTGATCGCTTCACTCCGTACTGAATAGCCGGGAAGAAGGAAGGCAGGTCGTCCTCGATGAGAGCCATCATGCAGTGGGCTGCGGCCTTAACGAAGACCTCACCCACAGCGACGGGCCGGACACCCTTGGAAGAGTCGTGGCTGTTCTTGTTGATGGGGATAAGCTTGCATGCAAGCAGTCGCTTCTTAGTGTCCCCACCGAATACTCCGTTGGCGATGTCTCGGATCAGCAGGCGGAGACCCTCCTTCGCAGTGGCAGTTCCCTCAGTCCAGATGGCCATCATGTGAGAGCCGGTCCAGCCGCTTGGTCCAGGCGAGCTGCCGTTGTGAATTCGCTTGGGGAGGACTTTGTCGAGGATGTCGAGTGAGTGAGTGCCTGGCGCCTTGTTGACTGGCAGTGGGCCGATTCTCTCCTTGGCCTTCGGGTGCAACGTGCGGAGGGTTCGTTTGAGCTTCGAGTCCATGGGTGCGAGTGACGACTCAGAGAGCGCCTTGGCGGCTCGTGAGAGTGCACGCGGTCCACCTGCGCGAAGGATGGATTTAGCTCGACGGACTGCCTTGAGCAGCCACTCCTCATCGAAGGGGTTAGTCGAGTCAGCTTCAGCGACAGCAGCAGCAGATTCCTTCATTTCCTGCTGCTCTGCATGAGATGCGCCTGAAGTCGACAGGCCCTGAGGCGACTCAGGATCGTCTGGGATCACGATCGTGTTGAAGAGATTTGGGGTCGTGATATGGATGGCTGGCGGTGAGGAGATTTGAGGCGTCGGTTCCGGAGCAGGCTGCGTAGTGGGCGGCTGAGGGTGACCGCTGTTGGCCGGGCAGGCAGCGCTGGCATTACTGTTGACGCGTCTCAGCTTCTCGTGAATCTCCTCGGTGGTCTGGTCCATCATTTGTTTTTGTTGGGTATGTGTGCCTCGTCTGAGTGCCTGGTCAGGATAATCCATGATCAGATGGAGGATCTGTTCGCACGTCGACCAGTCAGTGGCGCTGCTGTATTTGTGATAGGCTTCGAACAGTGCTCCAGCAGACTGGAGAAAGAGCGGTTTCATGGTGGGTGTAAGCTCTCTCACGGCGTTGACGCGGCGTTGGCGCCAGTCGAGTTGAGCGGATTCATCTCTTTCGGTCAGATCCGGCCGAGCCGCTGGTATGGATGAGGCCGCCGCAGCAGCCGAAGCTGAAGTGCTGAACCGTCTGAACGGCAGTTTGGGCTGCAGCTGTGTCCCGCGTGACGGAGCTGCATGAGCAGCGGCAGAAGAGTGACGAGCAGATCTCGGTCGATTTGGGCTCGTGATTGAGCGTGGGACGAGTCTCCCTGACCAAGCGCTGCCGGGTCGTTCCGGGGGGCTGTTGAGGGCCGCCCTGGCATTGCGAGCAGGAGTGGTGTTGGAGTCGCGAAGAATCGGAGGTCTGACTGGCGCCGCTCGTCTGGAGGGAGTACGAGTGACAGGCTTGTTCTCCTCAGCCATCATCTTCTCAACGGCCAGCCCTTCCAGCATCTCGCGCTCCTCAGACTCTTGTCGATTGCGCAGCACAGCCGCTTTGGCCACCTGCAGAAGTAGCTTCTCTCTTCGGCTCCGCTGGTGAGCGGATTCGTTGCCAAGCGAGATCGACTGCTGGGTGTGACCATCAGCGAACTCATAGTCGATGCAGTCATAGTGATTCGGCGATGCACCAACGCGTCCGCTGTAGGAGCAGTAGTGGAGTGTGACCTCAGTGTGTCGAGCGAGCACCTCCGGTCTCGTCTCGCGTGCGATGTCGTGTGAGCAGTAGCGACGCAGGGGCTCTGGGAAACGAGTCGTCTCAGTGTCGACAACGAGGAAGGACAGCATGCCATCCCTGGCATGGGACAGCAGGTAGAGCTCCACACTGCCGCCCCATTTGCGCTGAGTGAAATTTGCGCTGGAGAGATAGGCCTGCTTGGCGCGCTCGATAGCTTGGGGGCTGTCATCCTCTGGACTGTCCATGACACCATAGCTGCACAGTGTCGGGGCGTCGGTGATTGACTGGACGGTGTGACGCAGGATGTCGAAGAGTTCGTCTTCGGAAGGGATGAATCCGCCGGGTCGAGTCAGGCAACGATAGAGACACTTCTCGTTCTCGCCCGAGATGCGAATGCGAGTGGCAGTACGGAGAACACGAGCGGGGTCGCCTGAGGACTCTGCTGGTGCGAGCTCCGTCGCTGTGGTCTCGTCGTCTCCGGCATTTCTCTTCAACATAGAAATGATGTCCTGCGTGGAGGGCACGGCTGCCTCGAGAGGGGGCGCAGTGAGAGGAACTGCAGCCAGCTCTGACGCTTGAGAGGATGAGTCGGAGGAGGCGACCGAGGCGGCATAGCTGGAGTCGGAGTCCGATGTGGAATCTTCTTCACTGGGCGGGATCACAACCTCTTGTGCCTCATCGGTTGCTTCTGCTGCAGGGAGCGGAGGAGTCGAAAGGAGTTCAGGACGATCCTTCATCCATTGTGCCAGTAGCTCCTTGCCACCGATGGCATCGCGGATCTCCGCGATAGAGTGATAGGCACAGTGCGCCCTGCGAGTGCTCCATCCTTTGTAGTGCACGAGGATACGAGGCGAGTGACTGTCGCTGGAAGGTTCGATGGGCCCCAGAGCGCACAGTCGGTAGGTATCTTCCTCGTCATCCGAGGCGTGCGAGCAGGCAGCGTTGGTAGTGGCTCTGCAAGACAGCGCCGGCCAGGAGATCACTGCTGCCTTGGGCGACAGCGGGTGCGCTGCTGCCGAGGCAGGGGGCGCCGCGTGCTCCGTGTAGCAAAGCGAGGACACGATGGTCTCGCCTCCTCGCACCACGCGCAGCCCACGCACCCGAGCATGAGAGGTCGAGGCAGAGGCCACGCGCGGCTTGTTGGTCTTGTGTGCAGCTGCTGCTGTGGCTGTGGTCGAAATTCGACCGTTGGCTGCTCTCTGTCGCCTCCCAGAGGAGCTGCCTGTCGCTGCATCGTCCATCGACTCCACCTGTGTTGGGCACGCGATGGGAGTGAACGAGACGACAGGAGCTGGCTCAGTGAGGGCAGATGCATCACTCGCTGCTCGAGTGACGCGCTGAGGTGGCTCGCCTAACTCTGCAGCGTCCGCTTGCCTGCGAGAGCGAGTGCGCGGAGGCGCTGCGACTGCAGGAGGAGGGGGAATCGAGGACGCGCATCCCGATGCACGTGCATGCGGCGAGCGAGGCGCGCTCGATTGATGCGAACGGGCCGACATGGCCAGAAGGGGCGAGCCCCAACCGTTGGTCGGTTTTTTTTTCGTGTCGATGTTGACCGGCATTCCGCTGGCTGGCGGTGCTTCGAGCGAGTAGTTGAAGTTGAACATTTGTCCGATCGGAAAGGACCGACTCGGAGGCAGAGTGACGATGAGAGACTGAGGCCCAGTGAGGGTTGAGCGGGCCTGCGCCGGCTGAGAAAGTCAGAGTCTGAGGATCGGCCGAGCCTGGAAGGACGACGGACACGACCATGCCTTCGCGAAGAGGCAACGAGGGAGCGACGGAGACGGTGCTTGGCGCGTCGATCAGGAACAGGTTCCGC
>JANOSH010000016.1:0-168160 GCA_031415695.1 Actinomycetes bacterium | reverse complement strand
CCTGGCGTGGTGACATTCACTTGTCGGCTGAACCCGGGAATGTGGTCCAGGCGGCGTTACGGTCGCTACTTACCCAGGATCTTCCTGGTGAACCTGTTCGGGTGCACAGCCAAAAAATGGCTGACGCGTTGGTTGAGATGTGCCGCATGATCATTCAAGGGTTCACCACCACCGGGCAGGCGTGCTGCCGAAATGATCGTCATTATGACGTTGAACGACCTGAACCAGGATGTGGGTCAAACCCCGGCAGGGACTGTGTTCGATCAGACAACGATTCAAACGATGATGTGCGACGCGAATATCGCGCCGATACTGCTTGGCATCGTAACGAACCGTTGCATTACGGCAGCGGGAAAGATTTCATCCCGCCCAGCTTGTACAAACGGGTGTTGGTGCGTGACCGGCACTGCCGATTCCGCGGATGCGACCGGCCAGGAATCTGGACAGAAGTTCACCACATCAAACACCGAGCCAACAACGGACCAACCGACATCACCAACCTCGCCCTTCTATGTAGCCGGCATCATCATTTACTTCACATGCGCGGCTGGGACGCGACCATGACCCCCGACGGTGTACTCACCGTGACCACCCCAACCAACAACACCCTCGTCAGCCACCCACCCGGACACCACTACCCACTCCTCGGGTAATCGCCGGGTCGCCAGCGGAAACCGTTTGCCGAATATGCAGGTAATCTTAGCCGCTGGTACGTAGATGACTATCTTTCAGGTTGCCAAGGTTGACGTCGGGTACTTCTAGCTTGAAAAATATTGGACACCAATCAGCCAACCATGTCGCAGGCGCGGTGTGCGCTTTCGGAAAGCGAGAATTGGCGGAACCGCGTTCATTGCACTGGTGGGCATCGGATCCGTTGTCCCCAAGGAGGTCGAGAAGCCACCTGATGGGCCACCAACGACTCTGGTGACCAGTGCACTCTCAACGACGGCAGACAAGTCCAAACCGAAGGAGCCGACGACGGTGCCAGCGAGCTCCGCAGTCGTGCCGGCACCGACCACGATCAAGCCGGCAACCACGATTGCTGCGCCGCCGACGACCGTGGCAGCTGCTACGACCCCGAGTGCAATGACCGCTCGTCCCTCCCTGTCGACTAGCACGACAGTCGCACCGCTGCTGTGAACAACCATCAGTTCAACAGTTGCGAAGGCAGTGACGTCAGCCACATCGCCGCCGACACCACCACCCACCGGGATCTACTACGCCAACGGCGATGCTGTTCGGGCAGCGGGTAAAGCCCCGCTCCAACGCGACCAGCCTGGGTACCGCGCTGCGCTCGACAGAAACAGCGACGGCGTTGCGTGCGAGGAGTAAACAACCATATGCATCACCATCGCCACGAACAACCCGCTGAAGGCCATCACCTTTGCCGAATGTTGCGTCGTCCGCGAGGGCATTGGCGCTGGATGGGCTCGATAGAGTCGGCCGGATGCAAGGGACTGTGATTGTCACCGGGGTGGGCCGGGCGGTGGGCATCGGTGCAGCTGTTGCCGTATCTCTCAACGCCGACGGATGGAACGTCGTCACCGTGGGCTGGCGCGGCTACGACGAACGAATGCCGTGGGGAGCCGACACATCGGCCATCTCGTCGATCGAAGCCGACCTTGGCGATCCCGGCGCCCCGTCGCAACTCTTCGAGGCGGTCAACCGCAACCATGGCGTCGTAACCGCATTGGTGTGCTGCCATTGCGAATCAGTTGATTCGTCGATCCTGACTACTTCGGTCGAAAGTTTCGACCGACACTTCAACGTTAACGCCCGTGCTACGTGGCTACTCATTAGGGCCCTCGCCCAACAGTTTCCCGCCACCGCAACGACCGCCGGGTCAGGCCGAATTGTTGCCATTACCAGCGATCACACGCCCTTCAACCTGCCTTATGGCGCCAGCAAGGGAGCCCTCGACCGCATCGTTCTTGCGGCTGCCGTCGAACTTGCCCACCTCGGCATCACTGCCAATGTCATCAATCCTGGCGCCACGGACACCGGTTGGATGACGCCCGAGATCGAGGCCGCCGTAGTTGCTCGAAACGTGCAGCCGCGCATTGGTCTACCTACTGACTGCGCCAACCTCATTCGCTTCTTACTGTCACCCGAAGGACAGTGGATCAACGGACAACTGCTCTACTCCGATGGCGGCCTTAAGCCCTGACCTGACAATCAGCGCACTACACCTTGTAGCCGGGATCTGATGGCCAGTTCGGTTGAAACAAATGCCATTGCTCCGGGGCATGGCGGATGGTGACCTCCAACTCGTTGGCTACGAGTTGCGTGATGCGGCCGATGTCTTCACGCAGTTTGCCTTGGCGGGTGCAGTCAATCGCAGGGCGGATGATGCCGTCGTGAGCATCAGTGCCCCTCTTGAAGTACACACCGACGGGCACAATCGGTGCCCCCGTGCGCACCGCCAAGGTGGCCGGGCCAGCTGGCAACCGGGTACGTTCGCCGAAGAATTCCACCTCGAGGCCGTTGCCCTCGAGGTCTCTGTCGGCGAGCAGACACACGATGTGGTTGGCCTTGAGCGCCGCCAGTACCTCGGTGCCGACTGTTGGCCCCAAGGGCACGACATTCATACCCAATTCGGTGCGCAGAGACCGGAACCATTCGAACATTTCGGGAGGCTGCACCGGTTCGACAACCACCGTAATAGGGATGCCGCGATCAGCTACCCAGCGCCCAGCCCACTCCCAGCCGCCGAGATGGGCAAGGAGCACAATCACGCCGTTGCCGGCATCGAGACCTGCCTGAATGTGTTCCCAACCTGTGACATCGAGGCCGCTGCGGACTCGTTCAGCGCTGAGTTGGGGCAGCCGGAAACTTTCGACCCAATAGCGGGCGTAGCTTTCAAAGGCATGATGTGCGGCACTGCGAACCGCCAGATCGGACACATCAGGCCCCAGTGCCCGGCGCATATGCCGCTGCACCATTGATCGCTTACTCACCATCAACTGCGAGAATGTCCACCCTAAACTGGCAGCTGCGAAGTCGGCCAGTGGACCCGGCGTAAGGTTTGCCACAACCGACGCCGCCTTGTACGCAATGACGGTGGCGTCGTCACGCCAACTGTCGGGCGTCACGAACGGGTACGTCGATGACGCGCGGTCCATTCGGCTCGGAGGTTTTCACGGGTCACTCGACGCGACTGCACACGAACTCGCCGAACCTGACGCCTTGCCTCCACAACCGGCGTAACACCGGCTTGCTTCCACACCTTGACGAAGCGTTGCACACCTGTAATGACCGTGAGCACCAAGGTGATCCACAAGATGGGAACCAAGATCGACGAGAACAAGAGACCCACACACAAGAAGATGATGCGCTCGGCGCGCTCCATGAGCCCGCCTTTCGCATCGAGTCCCAAGCTTTCGGCCTTGGCCCGCGTATAGGAAATGACCGACGAAACTGCAGTAATCGCAAACGGAATCATGCCGAGAAGCGGCGTGTCTCCAGCCGTTAGGTACCAGGCAACGCCGCCGAACAGAAGTGCATCGGTTACCCGGTCGATGACCGAATCAAAAAACGCGCCACGCTGGCTCGCCGAGTTGGACGCCTTGGCCAGCGCTCCATCGAGCAGATCGGGTAGGGCAGCCAGCACAACAAGAACGAGGCCCCACACCAGGTGCCCACTGCCGATAACGACTGCGGCAGCTACCGCGACGACGATACCCGTGATGGTGAGATGGTCGGGCGACAGGCCGGTTTTTCGTAACAGGTTGCCTACGGGCACCACGGCACGGTCGACCGGCTTTCTGAGATATCCGTCGAACACCCCTTCAGCCTACCCAGATCACGGGGCCGAATGGCTTTCACGGGCAGTAGCGTTGTCGTCGTGGATCAACCAGCACCATCTGACCTTGCCGTCACGTTCCGTAGCTTGCATCGACGACTCCAAGCAGTCGAGGCCAACGCCGATGACCCCAGACAGGTCATCGCCGCCCGCCAGGCCCGACGCGAGGTAGCTGCCGGTGTCGGCGAAGCGTGCCGAGCGTTAGCTCTTGCAGAATCCGTTGACCCTGAGGCCGATGCCCGTGCTGTAGCTGATCGCATCGAAGCCATCGCACCAGCCGAATGGAACACCGAGGTGCTGTCGACGCTTCGCCGCATCGTCGCGAGCAAGACCGCTGCCATCCGAAACGCCGAGCGAAATGCCGACTAGTCGGCTAGTCGATTTCGGCTTCGAGCGCCGCCCAATCCTCGGGGTTGTCTTCAACGAGCTGTTCGAGCGGGCGACCATCGACCGCATCGAGCACTACGAAGGCTCGGCGCTGAGGAGGCTCTTCGCTCGAATAGGCCAGCACACGCCACACCGGCCGAGACCGAAGCCCACGCCAGGCCATCTGTGCCGACGCATGCCCGATTGGAAAGCCGATGGCTGTACTGGCCCGTGCTAGGGCCTCTTTCTCGTCGAACGCCAGCTTCCAACCCGACGTCAAACAAAACACGCCAAGAAAGCCAAGGATGGCGGCGGCGAGAAGAAATCCGTTGTTGACCAACACAGCGTCGTCGCCACCACGGGTAAGCCACAAGACCACGCACGCGATCGCCAGACCCAGATAGATGAAGCCGGGCTTGCGACGGCGGCTGTTGTCGGGGAACTCGTATTCGCCGGCAAAGTCGACCGCGTTCAGGTCACTTGGTAACTCGTCGCGAATCTCGTCGTCACTACGGGCCGCTGGGTTACTCATCGCCTATGACGCTAGTACGCCTAGTCGACACGAGGCCAGGCTGCGCGAACCTTGGCTGCCGTGTCCGGCAGCGCTTCAGGGATAGTGCGTGTGTTGGCAACCGCTGTCATGAAATTCGAATCGCCGGTCCAGCGGGCTACAACATGCACGTGCAGGTGCTCGGAAACCGATCCGCCGGCCGCGGTACCGAGGTTGATACCGATATTGACGCCATTGCAGTTCATCGCCCGCTGTAACGCAATACGTGCTGCTGTGACCGTCGACCACAATTCGGTGGCCTCGTCGGTTGTGAGGTCGACAATGTCGGCGACTTCGCGATACGGCAATACCAGCGTGTGACCCGTTGTATACGGAAACGCGTTGAGAATCGCAAAACACAATGGGCCACGATGAACGACATTGGCCTCGACGTCGGACATGCCCGACGCAAGAATGCGGGTGAACACCGACCGACCGTCGGGAACACCGACGGTGCCCTCGGTGCCTTGAACATAGGCGGCACGCCACCCGTTCCAGATATGGCCAAGCGGGGTCACCCGTGAACCGCAGCCGCCATGGCGTCGTCGACGTCGACGGCGATGCGTCGCAAGAACTCGCTCACTGGCACATCGCGTTCTACATCCCGACCGCGAGCATTCACACCAACCGACCCCGCATGAACATCGGACTCCCCTACGACCAGCACGTACGGCACTTTGGCCGATTTCTCGACCGCGATGCGCTTACCAAGCCCCTCATTGGCCTCAACCAACACGGCACGCCTACCTGCGGCCTTGAGCTCGGCGACAACCTGTTGGGCGTAGTCGTGGTGCGCCTCGGCGACGGGCAGAACGCTTACCTGCACTGGCGCCAACCATGTGGGGAACGCTCCGGCGAAGTGTTCGACGAGCACCCCGAAGAACCGCTCGACGGACCCGAACAACGCACGGTGCAACATGATTGGTTGGTGCCGGGCGTTATCGGACCCCACATACTCCAAGTCGAAACGGTCGGGCAGGTTGAAGTCGCATTGGATGGTCGACAGCTGCCAGCGGCGCCCAATGGCGTCGCGTACATCCACATCGATCTTGGGGCCGTAGAACGCGGCATCACCATGCTTGATTTCATACGGCAAACCGTGGCGATCGAGTGCCTGGCGTAACGCCTCGGTGGCTTTGTCCCAAATCTCGTCGGAGCCGACCGACTTCTTGGGATCACGCGTAGACAGGTACGCCTGAAAGTCCGTGAAGCCAAACGCCCGAAGCACCGACAGCACGAAATCGAGCAACGACGCGATTTCGTCTTGCAACTGGTCTTGCGTACAAAAGATGTGGCTGTCGTCTTGCGTGAAGCCACGGATGCGCATGAGGCCATGCAGCGTGCCCGCCCGCTCGTAGCGATATACCGTGCCCAATTCGAACAGTCGTAATGGCAGCTCGCGATAACTGCGTTGGCGTGACCGGTAGATCAGGCAATGCATGGGACAGTTCATCGGCTTCATGTAGTACGTGCCGTTGTCCATCTCCATGGGCGGGTACATACCGTCCTTGTAGAAGTCGAGATGACCCGACGTCTGGAACAGGTTCCCGTTGGCAAGATGCGGGCTAAAGACAAATTCGTAACCGCCGTTGGCGTGACGATCGCGGCTGTAGTCCTCCATGAGCCGACGCACCGTGGCCCCGCGAGGGTGCCACACAGCTAGCCCACCGCCGAGCTCGCGGGGAAACGACAAAAGGTCGAGTTCGACCGCCAGTTTTCGGTGGTCGCGCTTTTCCGCTTCGTCCAGCCGATTGAGGTGTTCTTCCAGCTCAGCTTTGGTCGCCCACGCTGTGCCATAGATGCGCTGAAGCATCGGACCTTTTTCATTTCCCCGCCAGTACGCGCCCGCAACTTTCATCAATTTGAAATGACCGAGCTTCGACGTTGACGGCACGTGAGGTCCAAGACACAGGTCGACGAAGTCGGGCGTGTTTCGATACAAGCTCACCGAACCGTCGCCGGCTACTTCGCCGACATCAGAATCCTCGGCGCCGCCCGAGGCCACCCGTTCGATGATCTCGCGCTTGTACGGCTGGTCGGCAAACAACGCCAGACCTTCGGCCGTGGAAACGGCACTGCGCACGAACGGCTGGTCGGCCTTCATAATCTCGCGCATGCGAGCCGTGATTGCATGGAGATCGTCGTCGGAAAAAGTACGGCCACCAGACAACTCGAAGTCGTAGTAAAAGCCGTCCTCAATTGCGGGACCAATCGTGTATTTGGCTCCCGCGAACAGTTGCGTGACGGCCTGGGCCAGCACATGGGCAGATGAGTGACGCAAGACATGGCGCCCGACGTCAGACTCGGGCGTAATGATGCCAACGGTTGCGCGGTCGGGCAAAGCAACGTTCAGATCGACCAGTTCGCCGTTAACAGTCGCAGCTATGGCTACCTTGGCGAGACGGGGTCCGATAGAAGCGGCCAGATCGGCACCGGTGGCACCTGCAGGCAACTCTCGCTCGGAACCATCGGGAAGTAGAATGTTCAATAGGCCGTTCACGACTCAAGGTTAGAGGGAACTCACCGGCCTCGACCGTTCAATTGCGTTCGTCAGGCGGCGCTGGGAGCCAACGATGGCACCTTGGTGGTTCCAGAAGGGACGGCTTCGGCCTTCTTCGTGGCGTACACGTTACGGTAGGTCTGCCCCGTGAGATCCTGAATCTCGAACATCACTTCGTCGGTCATAGCTCGCAACGCCAAGTGCAACTCGCCCTGGTCGCGGTAGCGGTCGGGGTGAATGGGCGCGCCAATACGAATGGTGCACGGCTTGCCCAGCTTGGGCAATTTCGCATGGGGTGGCTGAATCTCACGGGTGCCCACAATGCCAACCGGAAAGATAGGGCAGCCAACCTTGAACGCCAACCGAGCGGCACCGGTATGACCCTTGTACAGGTCGCCGTCGCGGCTGCGAGTACCTTCGGGAAAGATCCCGAATAGTTCGCCTCGCCGCAAAACTGCTTCGGCGGTGTCGAGCGCTGCTGAGGATTTGTCGCCACCGGAGCGGTCGATCGGAATCATACCCATCGCCGGAAAAAGGAACTTGGTCTTCCAGTCATCCATGTACTCGGCCTTGCCCACAAAGCTGATATTGCGAGGCAAGGTGAGCATCAAAAACGCCGAGTCGAGAAAACTCACATGATTTGGACACAAGATTGCCGGGCCGGTTGACGGTAGCTGGTCGTACCCCTCGAGCGTAAATTTCCAGCCCCGTCGCCCCAACGGGGCCAACACGGCCCGAGTTCGAGCTTGCAAGACATTTGCGCCAGCCGACTCTGCCATGGGCTGATCATAGCCCCGTCACCGAACTTGCGAGGTTGGAGTGGAGAACATCGGCAACCACCAGCCACGCGCCGATTAGTTCCCGGCAGCGAGAGCCCGAGCGGCAGTCAGGCCTACAGAGACGCCAAGTTCCTGTGCCCATCGGTTGAGGTAGACATGATCCAGGCTGGTCCGGGCTCGCAAAATGGCCGCCGCGTCTCGGACTTGCCGATCGGATCCGCCCTTTGCCGCCCACTCCAACTTCGACAACACGGTGTCCTCGGCTGACGCCACAAACACGTCACGTTCGTAGAGCGTTACCCTGATTCGGCGCTCGAACTCGATGTGACTAAAACGTCGATCACGCCGCACGATGAGATCAGCCTTCCATCCCGCCTTAATGTCGATCAGGTTGAACGACGACTGACGTTGGAGAGCGTCATGCGCCGCCTCGTCGCTCACGTAGTACCGATCAAGATCGATACTCCCGAGCAGCCGATTCAACGCCGTCGAGTCAACCTCGATGACGATGTCGAGATCGTTGGTGGTGCGGGGTTCGGCGTGAAATGAACTAGCAAACGACCCTGCAACCATGTAGCGAATTTGTGCGGCGTCGAGCAGCCCGATCAGCTCACCCAGGAATTCGCCGGCCGTCACGACTCGAGGATGGGGCTGTCGGGCCAGGCCTTGACGAAAACGTCATGCCCGTTTACGAGTCGGAAAAGGGCAAGCGATGCCTCTCGATCGGAGTATTCGGGGTGCCGCTGCCGAATGCCGGCCAAACTGATGTTCCGGGCGGCATCGCACAACTCGGCGCACCGCATCAGTCGTTGCGAACCATCAAGCCCAGCCAATGCTGCCGCCTGAACAGCGAACGCTTCAGGCGTCGTATCCAGGGGTCGCATGACTCCCAGCATACCGAAGCTGGTTAGAGGTCGATGCCGAGGAGGGCCGCGGCGGCCGTGACGTCGTGGCCGGCGGCAGCGGCGGCGTCGATCAGCTCTATGGATCCCGGGCAATCGAGGTCATCGTCGAGACGAGCCCGAACTGCGTCGAGAACGCCTGATGGCGAACCCCGACGGGCGCAGGAGGCAGACCATCGTTCGAGCCGGGCCGCGTTTGCGGGCATCAAATCGTCAGACCAGTGCCAGTCGTGCCGATACGGGTGGGTGAGCAGCCCGAGCCGAATGGCGCGCGCGTCGAACTCGGTACGTAACTTATCGATAAACACCAAGTTACCGAGGCTCTTGGACATCTTGGCGCCGTCCATCCATACCAGGCCGACGTGCATCCAATGGCGCACAAACGCCTCGCCGGTTGCCGCTTCGGACTGGGCCCGTTCGCATTCGTGGTGCGGGAAGATCAGGTCGCCGCCACCACCGTGCAGGTCGATGGTTGTACCCAACAACTGGAGCGCCATGGCTGAACACTCGATGTGCCAGCCGGGGCGGCCCGCACCCCACTTGGTTTCCCACGACGGTTCGTCGGGCAAGCTCGGATGCCACAACACGAAGTCGAGCGGGTTTCGTTTGTTCGGGTCGTCGGGATTCCCGCCGCGCTCTCGGGCCAAGTCGAGCATCTGTTGCTCGCTGCAGTGGCTCAGTGATCCGAACGACGGCGACTTTGACACATCGAAATAGACCGACCCGCCGGCCATATAGGCATGGCCGGCGTCGATGACCATGCCGATGAACTTACGAATGTCGGCGATGGCACCGCTGGCCCGTGGCTCGGCATACACCGGCAAGACGTTGAGCGCTTCCATGTCACCAATGAATCGGCGCTCTTCGCGGGCAGCCAGGTCGAGGTAGTGCACGCCAAGCTGTCGAGCCTTGGCGAACAACGGATCGTCGACATCGGTGACGTTGCGCACACAGCGAACGTCGTGACCAAGATCGATGAGGCGTCGAGACAACACGTCGTAGTTCACATACACCCAGGCATGGCCAAGATGGGTTGCATCGTACGGGGTGATGCCACACGTATACATCGTGACGGTGGGTCCAGGTTCGAATGGCACCACGGCTTGGCGCGCCGTGTCGTACAGGTGAATCACGATGCGCGTATTCCAGTCAGCTTTGGAGCCACACGGGTTTTGTACCGAACGTTGAGCTGCAACAGCACGGCGGTGAAGGCTTCAATGGCGGTGGCGTTGGATAGTTCTCCGGCATCGAGCGGCCGACAACCCGGGATCTTGCGAATCAGCTCGGATACCGCAATTGTGGCCGTTGGGTCGTCGGAGCAGATGAGCACGTCAGACTCGATCGGCTGGCCGAGGTGGCCGAGTTCGGCGGCCGGCAAGTGGTGGAACGCGGCCACCACCCGACATCCTGGCACCGCTGCCTGAACGTGAGCGGCCACCGAACCACGGGGAGGAACCAACGGCTGGAACTCGTTGCCGAGCTTCACGAGTGCGTTGGCCATCGAAATCACGATCTTGCCGCCAAGGCGTGCTTCTTGCTCCTGTGCGGTGGTTCCGGCCGAGTCCCACGGCGTTGCTATGACGATCAGATCACAATCGGCCGCCATGGCGTTATCGCCAGCGGAGATGGGCAGATTGAGGTCGGGCCATTTCTCGTTGAGTGTGTCGACCACCTCCATCGACCGGTATCGCGAACGTGATCCAATCACTACTTCGTATCCCACTGACGCGAGTCGTGCACCAAGTGCTCGACCCGCCGGACCTGTGCCACCAAGAATACCTACGCGCATTGATCCAGCTTGGCACACCGCTGGCGCGGCTACCGTGCCAGGCATGGGTCTACTCACTGGCAAGAATTTGGTCATCACTGGCGTACTCACCGACGCGTCGCTCGCCTTCGGCGTAGCGAAGCTGGCCCAGGAGGAGGGGGCGAACATCATCCTTACCGGCGCCGGGCGTGCGCTCAGCCTTACCGAACGCACCGCCCGCAAGCTCCCTGAACCTGTCGACGTATACGAACTCGATGTCACCGTGCCTGCCCACGGTGAGGCTGTCCGTGACGCACTCGCCGCAAAATGGGGCCGGGTTGATGGTGTTCTCCATTCGATCGGCTTCGCCCCCGAAGCCTGTCTCGGCGACAATTTCATGGCGGCGACCTGGGATGAAGTGGCCGTAGCCGTACATATCAGCGCCTATTCGCTCAAGGCGCTGGCCGAGGCGTTCGTGCCGCTGATGACGAACGGCGGTTCCATCGTGGGCCTCACGTTCGATGCCACCGTCGCATGGCCCGCCTATAACTGGATGGGTGTGGCCAAGGCCGCGCTCGAAAGTTGCAACCGCTATTTGGCCAAAGCGCTCGGCAACCAAGGCATCCGATCAAACCTGGTAGCTGCTGGTCCGGTCAAGACAATGGCCGCTAAGTCGATACCAGGGTTCCGGGCTTTCGAGGATATCTGGGATGTCCGGGCACCGCTTGGCTGGGATGTAACCGACTCGTCGGCGGTGGCAAAGGCATGTGTGGCGCTGCTGTCCGACTGGTTCCCGATGACCACCGGATCGATGATCCACGTCGACGGCGGCTACCACGCGATGGGAGCCTGACCGTTACCGGCTGCGTTGGCCCGAGCGGCCCGACGAGCTACGTCCGGCACCACCTTGACGACTTGCTCCGGAAGAACCGGGGCGACCGCTACTTGACCCTGGACGACCGCCGCTGGCACCCGGGCGACCGGTTCCTGGTCGGCGGGGCGGGTTGGGGCGAGGCGTGTCGACTACTGCTGATGGCTGCACGAACGGTGCCGTCGGCCCAACGAGCGACTTCACGAGCGAGTGGCCCGGCTCGACCTTGGTGATGATTGGCTTGATGCCAGCATCGCGGGCCAAGACCTTCACATCGCCAACCTGATCGGGGGTCATGATCGTGACCACAACACCTTCGGCGCCGGCACGCGCCGTACGACCAGAGCGATGCAGATACGCCTTGTGCTCGGCCGGCGGATCAACGTGAACAACCAGAGCAATCTCGTCGACATGGATACCGCGTGCGGCAATGTCGGTCGCAACAAGCACGCGGGTCGAACCATCGGCGAACGACGCCAGGTTCCGTTCGCGGGCGTTCTGCGACAAGTTGCCGTGGAGTTCAACAGCTGGGATACCGCCCATGGTGAGCTGCTTGGCCAGCTTCTTGGCACCATGTTTGGTGCGGGTGAACAGCAGCGAACGGTCGAGACCACCGGCCAACTCCCGGATGACGGTGGGCTTGTCGGCCGCCGACACACCGAGCACATGGTGGGTCATGGTGGACACTTCAGCCTGGCCCGAATCGACCGAATGGACAACTGGGTTCGACAGGTATCGCTTCACCAGTACGTCGATACCGTTGTCGAGAGTTGCCGAGAACAACAGGCGTTGCGTGCCGGTTGGAGTCTGGTCGAGCAAACGCTTCACGCCGGGCAAGAAGCCGAGGTCGGCCATGTGGTCGGCCTCGTCGAGAACAGTGACTTCGACCTTGTCGAGACGACAGTGCTTCTGCCCAATGAGATCTTCGAGGCGGCCAGGGCAGGCCACCAGAACATCGACGCCGTTACGCAGCGCAGTGACCTGTGGCCCTTGGCTCACACCACCAAAGACGACGGCAACGGTGAGATTGAGTGCCCGAGCCAATGGGGTAACCGTTTCGGCCACCTGGTTAGCAAGTTCACGCGTGGGGACCAGGATGAGCGATCGGGGTGCACGGGGTTGACGGGTCTTGCCCGACGAGGTCAAAGCCATCACGGTAGGAATGGCGAATGCAATGGTCTTGCCGCTGCCGGTCTTACCGCGACCCAGAACGTCTCGGCCTGCAATCGAATCGGGCAGGGTTGCGGACTGAATAGGGAATGGCTTCACGACACCGTCACGCGCAAGGGACGACACGATCGATGCCGGTACGCCAAGCTCGGCGAAATCAGCAGCATCGACAACAGGTTCGGACGACACCGACATATCGACGGCTGGGCCGCTCGGGGTGCGAGGGGCCTGGCCTTGATGCCCGTGAGCCGACTGGCCGGGCCCAGTGTTGGGCTTACGGCGGCGACGGTTCTGGCGCGGCGCGCCAGCAGAGGGTGAAAAATTGGTCATGGAAATTCCTTTCAAAACAGGTGGCCGTTTGATGCATGGCCACCCGCTTGTTGAAAGCGAATGTCGCTGAGAGCGCTTGCACACGACCGCGCAATTCTCGGGGGGAGAACTACGCCGGTTCTTACTCTACACCCGGGCTGGCGCAAACACGCGCTCAGACCTTGCTGGTACGCCCGGCCCAGAACGGTTCACGCAGTTCGCGTTTGAGTATTTTGCCCGATCCGGTCTTGGGAAGTTCAGCGAGGAAGCCGACTGTGCGAGGGATTTTGTAATTGGCCAAATGGGCGCGGGCATGGTCGACCACATCGGCGATCGACAAGGATCGGCCGTCGCGGCACACGACTATGGCGTGCACGGCTTCTCCCCATTCGTCGGACGGAATTCCAAACACGGCCGCTTCCAGAATGTCGGGATGCTGCTCCAACGAGGCTTCGATCTCGGCCGGGTAGATATTCATCCCACCCGAGATGATCATGTCCTTCTTGCGGTCGCAGATGTATAGGAAGCCTTCTTCGTCGCGATACGCAATGTCGCCCACGGTCTGGAAATCACCACGTCGATCGGCGTCGTACTTGTCGCGTTGTTTGTAGTACTCGCTGAACACTGATGCGGCACGGACATAGAGTTCACCGGGACACTCGGGGCCGATGCCTGTGACTTCGATGCCGTCGTCATCGAACAACTTGATCTCGACTAACGGTGCTGGCAAACCGCACGAGCCAGGCTTTCGAAGCTGATCGTGGGGCGGCATCACACAGTTGACGCCCAGTTCGGTGGAGCCGTACACCTCCCACAGGGAGTCGTGTGGGAAGTCGGCGAGGTACTGCTGCTTCAGGGCAAAACTCCATGGTGCCGCGTTGGCAATCATGCGCTGCATCGAGCTTCGGTCGTACGTGTCTTTCACTTCGGCGGGAAGCGCACAAATCATGCGAATAGGTGTCGGTGCCGAAAAGGTTGACGTGACCCGGTACTTGTCGACAAGTCGCAACCAGTCCTCGGTATTGAACTTTCGCTGCAGCACCACAGTCTGGCCCATTGCCTGGCCGGTCGACATGAAACCCCCAGGCCCGGAGTGATAGAGCGGGCCGGTCGTGAGATAGACGTCGTTCGGGTGGTAGCCGATGAGGTCGATGAGGGCCTTGCCCTGCGTCGGATCGTTGCCAGCCGTGCGCAACGCACCTTTGGGTTTACCCGTGGTACCCGACGTGTAGATCATGGTGGCCGCTGCCGTCCCGGCCGTGGGCGCAGTTGGAGGCGCTGAGGACGCCACGATGGACAGTGCGTCAACATCGACCATGCCGCCCGGTGTGTAGCCGTCGAACACCAAAATATGTTCGACCTTGGGGATGTGGGCACGGATACGTTCGAACATGGGAGCGAACTCGGCGTCGGTGTACACCACGGTGGTGTCGCTGTGATCGGTGACGTACGCGGCCTCGTCGTCGGAGAGTCGGTAATTCAGGGGTACGGCGGTCGTGCCGATCTTGCGACATGCGTTCATAGCCACCACGATGCCGACCGAGTTCTGTCCACACCATACGACTTTGGTGCCGGGACCCGCACCGAATTCCTGTAACACGTGACCGAGGCGGTTGGCTCGGTCTTCCAACTCGGCGAACGTGAGCATCTCGACCGTGCCATCGGGCCGGTCGTCGATAACGGCCGGTTTGTCGGCCAGGGTTTCGGCGTACGTCGTGAGGAAGTCGATCATGCCTACGTTCCTACCAGACGTCGCGTGATGGCATGATGACTGGATGCCCACCATCATCAACGGTATCGACGATCTCAAGTCACGCATTGGCGACCATCTCGGTTTCAGCCCCTGGCACCGCGTCACCCAAGAACAGGTGAACACGTTCGCCGACGCTACGGGCGATCACCAGTGGATTCACGTCGATGTCGACCGTGCTACGGCCGGCCCCTTCGGTGGGCCTATCGCCCACGGATATCTAACGCTGTCGATGGGACCCATGTTCTCGCCGCAGATCATGCAGGTGTCGGGCATCTCGATGGGGGTCAACTACGGCATGAACAAGGTTCGCTTCATGTCGCCGGTGCCCGTGGGCGCCAACCTTCGCATGGGTGCCAAACTGCTGACGGTCGACGATATTGCGGGCGGCGCGCAGGTCACCATGGAGTTCACGTTCGAGGTCGAAGGCGTGGCCAAGCCGTCGTGCGTGGCCGAATGCGTGTTCCGCTACTACGTCTAGTGGCTGAGCGATACAGCGAGCGGTAGGGAGCAAGCGAAGCCGACGGCAAGCTAGCAGCTCGGTCCACGTTGAACGCTCCACGCGAAGGGGCTGTCATACACTTTCGATCCTTATGCGTCGATGTCTTGCGGTTCTGTGCTTTGTGGTGGCCGGGCTTGCCCAGCCTGCCTCGGCACAGCAGTCGTCGGGTGCCGCACCTACCGCCGAGGTCCTTGCCCAAGAGATCAACGCGCTCAACGCGAAGGCTGCCGCCGCCGAGGCTCGCGTGCCGCAGCTTTCTCAGGCCCTTGTCGACGCCGATGCCGTGGTGGCGAAGCTCACCGGCAGCATCGGCAGCGAACGCGCGCTGGCATCCGAGCTAGTCGTCAAAGCTCGCAAGCAGGCCATTGGCGCCTACGTGCGAAGCGACGCCACCGCCGAGATCTACGCCCTTGCCACCGTCATTGCTCAGGAGAAAACTCAAGACGGCGCATGGAGCCTTGGCCTCATGCAAACCGTGAACCGCCACACCATCGACATCATGAAAGCCGCGCGGCAACGAGGTTCCCAAGCCAGCAAAGAACTCACCGCTGCCCTCACAAAACGCGAACTCGCTCGCATCGCCGTCGTGAACGCAACCAAGGACGCCACCGCCATTCGGGTGCAAGCAGGCACCGTGGCTACGAAGCTCACCGTTACGGTCGCCGCCCAGGCACCACTCACCCTCGACGGCATGACAACGGTTGCCTACGACGCCTATCGACGGTCGGCCGTTGCCCTTGGTGCCGAACGCTCGACGTGCGGTTTGCGCTGGGAATTGCTGGCCGCAATTGGACGAACCGAATCCGGACACGGCATGGGTCGCCTCGATACGAACGGCAACGCATTACCGCCAATTCTGGGAATCTCGATCGGACGCGACACCGACGGCGGCGCCATCGACGGCACGGCCGAACGCGACCACGCCGTTGGGCCAATGCAGTTCATTCCATCGACGTGGAAGCTGTACGGCGCCGACGGAAACAGCGATGGCAAGGTCGATATCAACAACATCTACGACGAGTCGTTGGCGGCGGGTCGTTACCTGTGCGTGGCCGCTGGCAACCTCACGCTCAACACCAAAGATGGTGTCACCCGCGCCATCTTGGCCTACAACCCCAACCAGGAATATCTGCGTACCGTCGGGGGCCGATTCGAAGCGCTCGCCCAAGACACCGCCAGCGGGTGGTTCTCGGCCGCCACGTTGCCCACGCCTCCTCCTGCGGCCACGCCTGTCCCCGGCGTTACCGGCGGTGGCTCTCCCCCTGGCCAAGGAACCCCCGCTCCGACCCCAGTCACTGAGGTGCGAACCTTCGTCGTGTTCGGCTCGTCGGCCCCGGTGGCCGATGTTGCGACTGGTGATCCTCTACCTGCAGTGTGCGCTTCGCCATCGGTTGTCTTTGGCGGTCGCGCCGGCTTTGTCCGTTGTGTGAACGGCGCAACCGTGCTCGACCCATGCGTCGTGGCCCCCTATGACCTGACACTGGCAGGGTGCATCGGCGATCCCGAAAAGCCGGTCCAGCTTGTGCGTGTAGACGCGGCACTCGTCGCGGCTTCGCCGGCTAGTGGTCCGCCGTACCTTGCGGTCGTTCTGCAGGGAGGCGACAAGTGCTTGCCGTTCGCCGACGCTGCCGCAACGGCTTCCGCCGTCGCCGCTGTTCAACCGAACCAGACTCCACCACCATCGACCACTACAACGTCGACCACTACAACGTCGACCAACGCCAGCACGTCGACCAGCTCGACCACTGCCGCTCAAACCCCGACGACAACGGTGGCAAAGACCACCACTACTCGTGTCACCACAGTGCCAAAGGCAGCGGGCTACCGATGTGCGAGCGGTGCCACCATCGTCGGCCAGCCAACTGTCACGCCAACGTTCTGGACGGCGCTGGTTCGCCAAACCGGTATTGCCGATCGCACCGTTCCGATCGCCCGCATCATTCGCTAGCCCCACGGCTATACCCAGTCGCTCTATCCTCCGTAGCTGACGCCTAGCCCAGCGCGTGCGTCACTTTGCACGCCGTAGTTGGGAATTGGATACCGAAGCCCGTTTCGAGCAAGCGCTTCAAGCCCCGCCAGCATCTTGCCCATGAACCGTGGCGGCATCGCCAGTAGCAGTTCATCTTCCATGACCCCGCCGTAACGCCGCTCGGCGAAACACGGAATGGACACCGACGGTTCTCCGGTAGAGAGCGCTCGACCCCACGAATCGGCGCACGCAGATTCACCCACGCAGCCCCAGTCGAATTTCTTATAGCCCGACCATTGCAAGCCATTGATCATGAGAATCATCTGCGCTGGTGTCGCGTAGATCATCACAATGTCAGGTGGCGTCAGACGACCGGCGGCGAGCGGGGCAACCGCCATGGCAGCGTAGCGACCAAACGGCACACAGTTCATGGCGTGCTGGTGTGCGCTCGAATCGTCAAGCGTTTCGAACCACACCCCCGCCATGCGGTCACCCGACAGCCAACGATCGTCCTGAGGATGAAGACCAATCACAGCACCACACTGCGGGCCGACAAGATCGTCGTTGGTGATACCCACTGTCCAGTTCAGACGTGAGGCCATGCCGACGATCTGGTCGGTGGTGTGAACGCTGGACGGTCGGCGAATCTTTGGAATTGCTTCCATTGCCTCGACGGTCTCGAACATCTTCATCCCGATCGGCGTCGTTCGAATTCGCACCAGCCGGTTGAGCTGATCGACCAACGCAGGCCAGTCGTATTCCGAGATCGCTACGCGTGTGTCGCTCATGACACGATGGTACCCGAGCCCACACTGAACACGTTCTCGCCCGGATCGAGTAACGGTTTTCGATACCGCAGCCGGGCGAGATCGTGTTCAAGGGGCCGGTAGCCGCTGGGGCATGCTGGCGAGATTGTTTGCATCGTGGGCTGTTCGGGGCAGACTGTCACGGTGAACAAGCGTCTGTGGGATACCAGCGAATTGCCGACCGGTGCCGACAAGCAATACGCCGTGCAAGCCATGTTCGATGCCATTGCACCTCGGTACGACTTGGTCAATCGGATCATGACCTTTCGCCTCGACGTCAGGTGGCGACGCATCGCAGTTCGTTCGCTGTCACTCGGCCGAGGATCTGTTGTCGCTGACCTGGCAAGCGGAACGGGTGACATGTGCATCGACCTCGCTCGGGTCGGCCTCAAGGCGTTGTCGTTCGACCTCAGTTACGGCATGTTGGCGGCCGACCGGTCGGGTGCGCCGCGGGTACAAGCCGACATTCTCCGGTTACCGCTCCACGACAACTCGCTCGACGGTGTCATGTGCGGGTTTGCGCTGCGAAATCTGGTCGATCTCGATGCGTTCTTTGTCGAACTTGGGCGCGTCGTACGGCCCGGCGGACGTGTGGCGCTGCTCGATGTGGGCATCCCGCGCAATCCCCTCGTACGGTTTGGGCACGGCGTGTACTTCGGCAAAGTCGTGCCCAAGGTCGGCGCCCTGCTGTCCGACGCAGCGGCATACCGCTACCTACCCAAGTCAGTCGCGTACCTTCCGCCCGCCGATCAAATGCTCCGGAGCTTCCGCCAAGCCGGATTTGATCACGCTGAACATCGGCAACTGTCGGGAGGCATAACCCAACTTCTCACCGGCACGAGACCATGAAGCCGGTGACGCTGCGGGCCGTAACCCGACCCCTTGAACCGAACCCCGATCTCAACGATGTCGCCGCCCATGACGGCTACCTTTTTGTGCGAGACGGGGTAGGTGTTGCCGCTCGTGGCGTTGCCGCCAAGGTCAACCTCGATGATGTCGACGCGGTACTCACAAGCATCGATCACCACGGCGGGCCCGGCCGACCACTAGCCATTGGTGCGTTGCCGTTCCGACCGGGCGCACCGTGTCAGCTTGTGGTCCCGAACATCGTCGTGGGCAAAGCGGCGAACGGCAGCCGATGGCTAACCGCAATCGACGTCGACTGGGATATCGCCGCAACCCAGGTGTGCGCTCCGGTCCGCCCACCTCGCCCCCAGGCGGCGTCGTTCAGCGTTCGACCAGGCGTTCCTGTCGACCTCTACCTCAGTGCGGTCGGCGCGGTACGAGACGCAGTTCGAGCCCACCAAGTTACTAAAGCAGTCATCGCCCGTGACATTTTGGTGCAGTCAGATCAGGACATCGATGTGCGCGGAGTACTCCGGCGGTTACGCGCTGGCTTCGGTTCAAGCTATCGGTACAGCGTCGACGGTTTGGTTGGCGCCAGCCCCGAGCTTTTGGTCGAACGAGTCGGTGACATCGTGCGCTCACATCCACTCGCCGGTACCCTGCCCCGAACCGGTGATCCCGCCGCCGATGCCCTACTGGCGAAACAACTCATCGCGTCGATGAAGGATCAAGTCGAGCACCGCATAGTCATCGATGTCGTTCGCGACACACTCCTGCCGTGGTGCAGCTACCTCGACTGGGAGGCCGAAGCCACGGTTCTTGCTGTAGCCAACGTGCAACACCTGGCCACTGCAATGGAGGGCCGGCTCTCGAAACCCGAACCATCAGTGCTCACCTTGGCACGGGCGCTCAGTCCAACTCCGGCACTGGGCGGCCATCCCCAAGCCGACGCTCTAGCGCTCATTGCGTCGGTCGAAGGTATGGACCGCGGCCGGTACGGCGGCGCGGTTGGATGGGTCGACAGCGAAGGCGATGGCACCTGGGCGGTGTCGATTCGGTGCGCCGAGATCGACGGTAACCGTGCTCGTTTATTTGCCGGCGGAGGCATCGTTGCTGACAGCGACCCGCTTGCGGAACTAGCTGAAACGCAGGCCAAGTTTCAAGCGATGCTGGCGGCTATCGTGCGTCCCTAACGGTGCTGTCTAGCGGGCAGATTGAAGGGCAGCAGATACTGCCGCGTGTAGGGCCGTGTGGACAGCCACGTTGTCGACTCTCGATGTCGTCACATGCAACACTCGCGGCGTTCCCGTGGGATGCGAAACTTCGGCTGCCAACTGCGCCAGGCTAACGATTTCGGTACACGGCAAACCATGAGCGCGCGCCAGTGCCGTTACATCGGTGCCGTGCGGAGTCCCGAAGAGTTGCTCGAATCGTTGTGGTGGAAGCAGCGTTGCCTGCGGTAAGAACGAGAAGATCGCTCCCCCATCGTTGTCGACCACCACGATGGTCAGATCAAGGTTCCGGGTACGAAGAGCGGTCAGCGACGACGAGTCGTGCAGAAACGCGATGTCGCCAATGAGCAGCGTCGTGGGGCGACGCTGTCCGAGTGCAAGCCCAAGCCCAATGGCTGTGGCGATCACTCCGTCGATGCCGTTCGCGCCCCGATTGGCGTGAATCGTCATGTCGTTACGACCTTGCGAGTACCACTCGACATCCCGTATCGGCATCGATGACGACACCATCAACTGTGACCCGACTGGCACCGCCGCCACCAACGTCCGGGACACGCCGGGCTCGCTCACAGGCGAATCGACACCGAGCATGTCATCGAACACCTGTTGCGCCGCTGTTTCGGCCTCTCGCCATCCGTTGGTCCACGCCAAATCGGTGATGCGGCCGAGAGCGCCTGCAAGTGCGTCGGCCACTGCTTGGGGTTCGGCCTGCACTGTGAAAGCCACATCGTGGCGAGGATCGATGCGACGACCGGGACGGTTCACCTGGACCTGTAAAGCACCCGAACGAGACTGCCATTCGCCCAACGTTCGTGATGCCGGCGTCGGACCGAAACGAACAACCACGTCGGGTTGGTACTCGGTCGCGAACTGCTCGTCACGCAGTAAATCTTCGAACGCACACACCGTGTGGGTGTGGTCGCGCCGGCTTCGTGGATCAGCCAAAACGGGCCACCCCGATACCTCGGCCAGACGCGACACGTCGAGGTCCGGATCGGTTCCTCCCGTCATGATCAGGCCACGGGGATGTCGTAGGTGGTACACGAGCGAATCGATGTTGGTTGGCAACACCCGGGTACCTACCGCGGCTCCGGCCAGTGGTGTGGGCAACGGGCCAACATCGCCGACGAGTGGCTCACGGAATGCAAGGTTGAGGTGCACCGGCCCGATTCGGGATTCGTCGACGGCACGACGCGCCAGCGGCCGCCATGTGGCCGCCTGCTCGAAGTCGGCCACACCGGGGTCGTGGTACCAGTGAGCGGCACGCCCATACAGATGCGTCTGGTCGATAGTCTGCGGTGCGCCCACGTCGTGCAACTCGGGGGGGCGGTCAGCCGTCAGTACCAACATCGGCACATCGTCTTGTCGCGCCTCGATAACGGCTGCGTGGAAATGAGCGGCGGCAGTTCCGCTTGTGCTGAGCAGTGGCACGCACATTCCTGTCGAACGAGCGATGCCTAACGCCGCGAATGCCGCCGATCGTTCGTCGTGGAAAACGTGTAGTTCCAATTCGGAACGCGTGGCGAACGCCAACGCCAACGGCGTCGACCGGGACCCGGGGGCGATGACGACTTGGGTTACGCCAAGCCGGATCCATTCATCGACCAACGTCGCGCAAAAGGTCGCCCCCGCATTGTGGTTCTCAGCCATACCACTAGTTTGCCCGTTGTCGTAGGATTCGCGTCATGCTCGTTGAGATCTGGTCCGACGTTGTATGCCCGTGGTGCTACATCGGCAAAAGACGATTCGAGAAGGCGTTGGCCAACTACGCCCGCGCCGACGAGGTAACAGTTATCTGGCGGCCCTACCAACTTGACCCCAGCGCGCCGCGAGACGGCGCCACCCCGGTAAAAGAGGCCTATGCCCGCAAGTTCGGCGGAACCGAACAGGCAACCGCCATCATCAACAAGGTCACCGCGGTCGCGGCCGAGTCGGGGCTCGATTTCAATATGGACATCGCCTTGCGTGCAAACACGCGCGAAGCGCATCGTCTGCTGTGGCTCGCCGAACGTCAGTACGGCAATGCCATGCAAAATGCGCTCAAAGAACGGCTGCTGCGGGCCTACTTCATGGAAGGCAGAAACGTGGGCGATCACGCCACGTTGATCGAGCTTGGTGCCGAGGTCGGGCTCGACGCGGTCCTAACGGCCGAGTTTCTCGATAGCGACGCTGGGCTCAACGAACTTGCAATCGACCTTCAAAACTCGGCGGCTGCCGGCATCACGGCTGTACCGACGTACGTCTTTAATGGACAGTGGACGGTACCCGGAGCACAGGAGCCAGAGTTCTTTGTTCGCGCCCTTACCCGACTTCACGAACTCGAGGCACAGGCTGCCCTCGACGCCAGCACCTCGTCCGACGCAGCGTGTTGCGACACCGCGTCGGTCGGCGAAGGGTGCGACATCTGAAACTGGCATCGACCACGTTTGGTGGCGGCACGTCGCGCCTCGTTTTCGTCCACGGCTTCACACAGACCGCAAACTCGTGGCGATCAATCGCGACCCAGTTCGCCGATTCCTACCAGATTGTCCTGCCCGATCTGCCGGGGCATGGTCGCTCCCACGATGTCGTCGGCGACCTTGTTACCACTGCCGACCTTCTCGCCCAAGTCGGCCAGACGGCTACGTATATTGGGTACTCGCTCGGGGGTCGAGTCTGTTTGCACCTGGCGCTCCAGCACCCCCAATTCGTTGAACGCCTAATTCTCATTGGCGCCACTGCCGGCCTCGACGGAGACCTTGATCGTCGCGCTCGACGCAAGAACGATGCCCAACTAGCCGCACGTGTCGAGACCATCGGTGTCGAGGCGTTTGTACGCGAGTGGCTTTCCCAACCACTGTTCGAGCACCGTCCCGACGATGCCGACGACCTTGCCGACCGCCTCACCAACACCGCCGGTGGGTTGGCCGCCTCATTGCTTCACGCTGGTACAGGATCGCAACGGCCCCTCTGGTCCGAGCTCCATCAGCTGACAATGCCCGTACACGTGTACGCCGGTGAGTACGATCACAAGTTCATTGAGGCTGGCCGTCGGCTAGCGGCGACCATCGGTGCAAACGCCACGTTCACGGTTGTCGGCGGGGCCGGACATGGCGCACATAGCGAGCGACCCGACACCGTGCGTTCCTCAGTTCACAAGAATTTGAGCGGAAGTTAGGAATCACCGATGGTGAAAATTGCCGCTTTGAGATACTTTGTTAACAAGCAGCAATCAAGGAGCGTCCATGACTACCACCGAAAATAAGGTTTCCAACCCTTGGATTGGCCGTCCAGTTGTTGACTTGGATGGAAAACATCTTGGGTCGCTCGAGAGCGTCTTTGGTACCGCAGGCGACGCAGGGTGGCTTGTAGTGGCCGACAGTACCGCAGGAACCACCTATATTCCGGCCACTCTGGCACAAGCCCACGGCGGGGCAGTTCATGTTCCGTATTCAACCGAATTGATCATGCGGGCTCCCGCCGACGACTTCGACGAGACTGCTCTCGCCCGCTATTACGGCGTCACCGTGGACCGGGTGGCGACCATCGTCGCTCCGCCGGTCGCTGCTCCCCTACCACCCGCCCCGCCGGCGCCAGTTGTCGATGCTGCTCCAGTCGTCGACACGGAACCCGTCGGCGAGGCTGCTGCGGTCGTAGAAACCGCCCCTGCCCTCGAAACTCCAACCGTCCAATCGTTCGTCGTCGACGCCCCCGCCCCTGGCACACACGAAATCATCGATCTTGTCGACGTTCCAGCCGACAAGATCACCGTCACAGAGGTTCCGTCAGACACGCCAGTAACAGCGCGCCGTGTAGTGGTCGAACGTCCGGCCGACGGTCTCATCGACGAGATCATCCGTTGGGAAGAAGAAGTAATCCTCGATGTGGCCAGGGTTGAACGCGGCCGGGTTCGTGTTCGCAAAATCATCATCCAAGAAGACCTGCACCTCACCATCCCCGTTCGCCGCGAGGTCGCTCGCATCATCATCGAGCCCATCATCGAAGGCGAATATTCTGGCGCACACCCAACCGAACTGGCTGGCATGGAAACCGAGGTCGTGCTGCACGAAGAGCGTGCCATTGTCACCACCGAGTTCGTACCCAAAGAGCGGCTGCGTCTGGTTGTCGACACAGTCACCACCGATTCGCCGGTCACCGCCCGCGTACGGCGAGAGAAGTTCGAATACGACTCCGACCAGGACGGCTTGTTCGAGCGCTTGTAGCGCCCACACCACAGTCCTACGATCCGGGGGGTTAGCCGGAAACCGCGAGGCCGACGGCCAACAGAACTCCATACATCGTTTGCAACTTCCCCGTGCCTCCCAGCACCGAGATGAGCGCATGTGCAGTGGCTCCTGAGCGAACCGTCGCCAGGGGACGCACTGCCGCCACAGCGGCCAAAAGGCCAAGAAGCGCCCACGGACGCCACACCGCGCAACCCAGCACACACAACCCTGCGCCACCCAACAACAAGGCGTACAGCAAGCGTGTACGAGCGTCACCAATGCGAACTGCCAACGTTCGCTTTGCGGTAGTCGAGTCGGTCGGGATATCACGCAGGTTGTTCACCACAAGGATCGCTACTGCAAGACATCCAACACCTGCGGCAGCAATCACCGCCACCGCACTGATCGCTTCGGTTTGCACGAACGTTGAACCAACCGTGGCCACCAATCCGAAGAACACGAACACGAAGACCTCACCCAAACCGGCGTAGCCATATGGGCGCGGGCCTCCGGTATACAGCCAACCGGCCGCCACACTGGCAGCGCCGACGAACACCAACCACCAGGCAACGGTAAGCGCAAGGGCGAGTCCAACCACTGCGGCGACCGCAAAGCTCAGCATCGCCGCTCGTTTCGTTGCTCTGGCCGATGCCAGCCCGCTGGCAACAAGACGGGTCGGACCAACCCGATTATCGTCGGTCCCGCGCACACCGTCGCTGTAATCGTTACTGAAGTTTGTGCCAATCTGAAGGGCGAGCGACACCACAAGGGCTGCCGCGGCACGCCACCAAATAATCGACGCGTCACCTACGGCTGCGGCGGTTCCCACCACGACCGGAACGACCGCTGCTGGCAACGTTCTTGGCCTACTCCCTAGCACCCATCGGTTCATCTCCCTCAGCCTCGCACTACCGTCAGGGGTGTGCCCAAACTCATCGCGCTCGACATGCCCGGCGGACCCGGGTTCGTGGCTGCGTTGCGACATGCCTGGGATGCTGGCAATGCGGTCCTGCCCGTCGATCAGCGGTGGCCACTGCCGACCAAACAGCGCATCTTGAGCGCCTTGGCACCCGACATCATCGTTGACGCAACCGGCACGTCACATTCGCATCCGGGTCGACCAGTCGAGCACGACGATGCACTGGTCGTGGCGTCGAGCGGCACGACTGGGACGCCGAAGGGCATTGTGCTCACCCACGCCGCGGTCGAGGCATCGGCTCGGGCCACGAGCCAGCGTATTGGTGTTCGGCCCGACGATCACTGGCTTGCTTGCCTGCCGTTGGCGCATATCGGCGGGTTGTCTGTCGTGACCCGGGCACTGTGCCTCGGTGTGCCGCTCACGGTGTTGCCCCGGTTCGATGATACGGCCGTCGATGCGGCCGTCGACCGTGGGGCCACCTTGGTATCCCTTGTCGTGGCCACCCTGAGCCGGGTGAGGACCGAACGATTTCGAGTCATCGTGTTGGGTGGCAGCCGTCCCCCGCCGGATCGCCCCGCCAATGTGCTGGCCACATATGGCATGACCGAAACCGGCAGCGGCATCGTCTACAACGGCATCGCGCTACCCGGTGTGGAGCTACGCGTCGACGACAACCAACAGATACATGTGCGTGGGCCGATGCTGCTGCGCTGCTATCGCGACGAAACCGTACCCCTTGACGCCGATGGTTGGTTTCCAACCGGAGACCTCGGATCCTTCGATGGCACAACACTGCAAGTGTTTGGGCGCGCCGACGACTTGATCATTACGGGCGGTGAAAACGTGTGGCCAGAATCAGTAGAAGCCGCGCTCGGTTCCCACCCCGACGTCGTCGAGGCTGGCGTGGCCGGTCGGCCCGATCCCATGTGGGGTAACCGGGTCGTGGCCTGGGTTGTCACCCGCGACGACGCCACCGTCGCCTTGGCCGACGTTCGCGACCATGTACGCGGTCTGCTTCCCGCGTACTGCGCTCCTCATGAGCTCATTGTGTGCAGCACCATCCCCCGCACTGCGCTGGGAAAGATCCAACGAAACCAATTGAGGACCAGCGATGAGTAATCGATTAGCAGGGCGGGTCGCCGTCGTTACCGGGGCAGCATCGGGCATAGGTCGCGCCATCAGCCACCGCTTCGTCGAAGAAGGCGCGCTAGTCGTAGCGGTCGATGTCGATGTCGCTGCCCTCGCAACGCTACACAGCGACCTCGGCGAAGTATGTCGAACTGTCGTGGCTAACGTGACCATCGAGGCCGAGATGCAGCACGCCATGAGCTACGCCGTGCAAGTGTTTGGCCGACTCGACATTGCGGTCGCCAACGCGGGCGGGGGTGCGTTCAGCCCCATCCACGAACATCCGTTGTCGGAATGGCAGCGCATCATCGACCTGTGTCTCACGGGTGTATTCATTACGGTGAAGCACGCGTCGGCAACCATGCTTGATCTCGGCGCACCCGGTTCCATCATCACCATTGCGTCGCTCAATGCTGTTCAGCCCGCCCAAGGCATGGCGGCCTACGGGGCAGCCAAAGCCGGCGTGGTGATGCTGAGCCAGATAGCTGCGCTGGAACTTGGACCTCGGAGCATTCGAGTCAACACCATCGCCCCTGGCTTGATCGAAACGCCAGCTACTGGCGGATTCTTTTCCGCGCCCGGCATCGTCGACGACTTTGTAGCCAACACACCGATCGGACGCTACGGCCAGCCGGGCGACATCGCGAACTTGGCACTGTTCCTAGCCAGTGACGAGGCCAGCTTTATCACCGGTGCGGTCCACCACATCGACGGCGGTGCTCAAACCGGCCGGTATCCCCGCCTGTTCGACCACCTAGCCGAGAGTTAGCGCAAACGCGGGCTGGCAAGTTACGCGACGCCGCGAACCCCAGCGCCACCATCGATGACGAAGGTCTCGCCGGTAATCCAACTGGCGGCATCGCTGACCAGAAACAACGCCAGATTGGCAATGTCTTGCGGCTCACCAAGGCGACCCACGGGCATTGAGGCCGCCAACTTGTCACCGAAGTTCTCGACAAGCACCTTGGCAAAGTCGGTCTTCACGAGCCCTGGGGCAATTCCCACGACGCGGTTTGGACCAATTTCACTGGCCAACTGCCGAGTCAGGTGGATGAGCGCCGCTTTCGTGAGGTTGTAGACGCCGAGCCCACCACCGTCGGTCCGTAACCCGCCCACCGACGCAATGTTCAAAATGACCCCCGGCTTGGCCTTCAACGCCGATTCGTACGCGATCTGGCTCCAGAACAGCGGACCACGCAGGTTTACCTCGAAGGTCTTGTCGAAGCGGCTCTCGTCGACACCGAGTGTGGCTCCGTAGTACGGATTCGTCGCCGCGTTGTTCACCAAAATGTCGAGGCCGCCGAACTGGGCAATGGTGGCCGCGATACAGGCCCGAGCGTCATCGATCTTGCCGGCGTGAGCGGCGAAAACGGCGGTCTCTCCATCGATGCCGGTGGCGGTTTCCTCGAGCGAATCGATCTTGCGCGACGTAAGCATCACCCGCGCGCCTGATTCGGCCATTGTCTTCGCCATCGCTGCACCGATGCCTCGCGATGCCCCAACAACCAGTGCAACTTTTCCGTCGAGTCGAATATCCATCCGACGACACTACAGTGCGGGCCTGAATCGACTCGATACAACGACGTATCCCTGCCATCGGTAAGCCTGTAGGAGTCGATGGGTTCGAGGTCATCCAGGATCCTCGGAGAATGGCCCAATGGCCGAATGGTGAAAACAATGGCCGGGTTTCTTGTCCCATTGGGACGGGTGTGCGCAATGCAGCGCTGTCGAATCAGGCTGAAGCGAGAAGGTGGCGGTGCGACTCGGCTGGGCCACGGAGGATCTGAAGCTCGATGCGTCCGTCGGCATCGACGCTAAGGATTCGGGCGACGGCTGGGTCCGCGTCGTCGCATCCGACGACCACGAATTGGCCGGCAATTGGCACGAAACCCGGGCGTGCGTCAACGACCCGCGTCCACAGACATCGGTCGTCGGTCATATCCATGAAGTCAACTGCAACGTCGTAGCTCATGCTTTCTCCATCTCTATGCTAGCCGGGATGTTCTCGACCTGGGTTCGGGATCGGATCGTCAAAGCATCGGTTGAGTCGGACTACCGTCAACTCGGCCAGATCGGGGAGCACGATCGTGAAGTGCGGCGTGTCAAACGTGGCGAGAAGCGCGAAACCCGAACTGCGAAGCCGCCCGAATGTCGAGAGACGGATCTGGCGGTAGTTCGCGAGTCGCTCGCTTCGTCGGCACGCCTCCAACACCGTTTCATCGAGCGCTGCCTCCACCGAGATGCCGTACAAGCCGTACAGTTCGAACATTCGGCCTGAGGTCTGGACGACGCTCGGCTCGCTCATGACTCCAGCGCGCAAGACGACGACGGCCTCGTCTGGCGCTTGTTCTCCGCGTAGAGGCAGTGGCCGAGTCATGAACGAAGCGTAACGTCAGCTGTTGCTCCGGGTCGGCCATGTTTGTCAGCCAAGAACAATGCGACGCATACCGACGCGCCATTATTAGTAGACCAACAACGGTAGTGCACGACAATCGGCTCTCCGACGGGCGGCGGCGGCTTGAAGTAGCCGACGGTGACGTTGCCATTGCGGCTCAACTACTTGGGATTCCACACGATGCGGTAGGCCACGTGGCTGGCCCCCGCCGATCACCGCGTTAGCGGATCTCAAGCCGAACAACTTCGAACCGCTCGACGACCGACAAAGTGACCGCCCCGGCCGCGACTCACCGAAGCTTCCACCCCGTTGAAGATTCCCGCCGACGTGGCGCCGAATCGACAGCGAATCGGCGCCACGGGATTGAACGGGAAAGCACCTTCCACAGCCGACCCGTCCGGACCCAGGCGACCATCCGTCAACGGGCGCTACCAAGCGCCGCGGTGAACCATGTCCGCGGACGTCCTACGACGGCGGCTAGCTGATCGGCCCGGGTCCGATGGAATCGGCCAGCCGAGCGCAATTGCCCCTAAAAGCTGGCGGTCGTTAGGGATTCCAAACTCGGCGAGTACCGCAGCCGTGTTATCGAACACACCAAAGAACAGCGCCCCCAGCCCTTCGGCCTCGGCGGCCAACAACAACGTCATCGTCATAAACGACGCATCGATCGTCCAATACGGCGCGGTCCACCGTGCCTCGTCGGCCAGGCCTGTACGAGCCTTGTCGGGCTCGCCATAACGGCTCGTGTACGCACCCGGGTCAGCCAGCGGCAGGACAATGACCGGCGCAACCAGCAATAGCGGCCACCGAAACGACGCACGACGTTCAGCTGGCAGCGTCACATCCCAGAAACGCTGGGTAACCTCACCCTCCAGCACGACCAGATCCCAGCCTTGGGACTTTCCGGCACTCGGAGCCCGTGCTGCCAGGTCGACGATGCGGTCGAGAACCGCGGGCTCAATTGGTTGGGTCGAGAAGGCTCGGGTCATCCGCCTGCGGCGAACGACGTCGGCGAACTCGACCAACCTAGTGACTGCCGAGCTTAACCAGGCTCTCGGCCATTACCCACCCGCACGCAATGAGGCAGTCGCCCTTGGCAACTTTGAGGCCGTCGAACTGGGCGACCACATCGGCGTCGAGTTTTTCGGGCTTCAAACTTTCATGGTCGACGTGACTCGACAGGCTGCCGCCACCTTTGACCCTGAAGGTTTGCTCATCGTAGGTGCCGTCGAAGTTGAAACGCTTAAACAAGCGTCGGCCCCAGGCCCGCTCTTCACCGACAGCCTTGTGGCCAGGGCGAGGCACAACGTCGACGAGTTGCTTGAACGACTCAAGCCCGTCGGCGACCACAAACCGACCGCCAACCAGCACGTCTTCATCGGGAAAAGCCATGAGCGCACGATGGAACGCCTCGGACATCAAGCCCTTTAGCACCGCGTCACGTTTAGCACCACGCCGAACACTGACCAGACCAAGCAGAACACACGGCGTGCCACCGATACGTTCAAGGGTCGAGAACAGGATTCCTTGGAGCCTGCCCTCGGAGCGGGCCAGCGTGGCCAACACCCAATCTTCTTTGGCCTTGGACAGGTGCCCAACACCAAAATCGGCCGAATGGCCGGTGAGTGCATCGGCGACCTCGGCCAGTTCGGCGTCGGTCAGGGCCGTACAGTCTTTAGTCTCGACCTCAATTGACATCAGATAGATCGCTCCGCAATGTCACGTTCGGCGCCTCGGGAACGCCCAACAACTGTTAGCTCATTGCCACTGCCCCGAGCTGTGGACAGCCACCATTCTGCCAGATTTTCGAGCAGGACAGAAAACGGGAGGCTGCACTTGAGCTCAACGTGACACTAGGCACACCTCTCGGCGCTCGGAATCAGAGCAGAACGGCGTCATGCCCAAATGCAACGCGTAGCTCGCCGACCACGCGATCGAGGTCGACATTGAATTCGTTGGCAAGCCGCAGTATCTTGCCCGAGCCGATCAACAAGTGAACCGGCGAGTCACCGGGGCGTTCGACGAGGATCTGTTTCAACGCCGCGATGCGGTCGGCCGATAACGTCGCTGCACCCAATCGCAGACGTAACGGTGGCGCGTCGGACAACAAACCTTCGACAACCTCGAGGTCTTGACACAAAATCTTTGGCGTGTCGTCACGGCTGTCGAGACGACCCCGCACAATGACGATGGCGTCTTCAACAAGCTTGTGACCATGCTCGGCCATCCCCCGAGAAAACATCGTGACCTCGATTGTGGACTGCAGATCCTCGAGAACGAAAATGGCCATGGGATCACCTTTTTTGGTGAACTTGCGTTGCAGGCTGGTGATGACGCCGCCGACCACCACCATGCCACCCTCGGGACGCTCGATCACTTCGCTAATAAGACCGTCGGTTCGTTTCTTCAGCGCCGATTCGACTCCCAACAACGGATGATCCGACACATACAGCCCTAGCATTTCTTTTTCGAATCGCAGCCGAAGGCTCTTGTCGAACTCGATTTGTGGGATTGCCACCCGCTCGTCGAACCCGATATCGGACTTTTCGATATCACCGAAAAGGCTCATAACACCCTGATCACGTTCACGACGCCGAACAACTGCCGAATCGATGATGGGTTCGAACACCTGCAGCAGACCTTTTCGAGGCAGACCGAACGTGTCGAAAGCACCGGCCTTGATGAGCGATTCGATGGCGCGCTTGTTCAGCACCTGCTCCGGCACACGATTGGCGAAGTCGTAAAAGTCGACAAACGGGCCGTTGGCGTTACGTTCATTGACAAGCTGTTCGACGAGCCCTTCGCCAACGTTGCGAACCGCCGACAATCCGAACGGAATGCATCCGGGCGACCCATACGGCAAGTCGACACCAGCAGGCACGTTCTCGGGCATCAGGGCCGTGAAATCTGCAACCGACAAGTTGATGTCGGGTGTCAGCACCTTGACACCCATGGCCCGACAATCCGACAAATAGACCGCCGCTTTGTCGAGGTTTGCCTTGACAGAGGTGAGTAGGCAGGCCAGATATTCAACCGGGTAGTGCGCTTTGAGAAACGCCGTTTGGTACGTAATGAGGCCGTACCCGAAGGTGTGGCTCTTGTTAAACGCGTAATCGGCGAACTTCTCGATAATGTCGAACAGCTGCTTGCCCAGCGCTTGGCCATACCCTGCGGTCTCGCAACCCAATTCGAACTTGTCGCGCTCTTGGGCCATGAGTTCACGGATCTTTTTGCCGCACGCTTTGCGCAGGTTGTCGGCTTCGGCCAACGAATAGCCGGCGAACCGTTGGCTGACCCTCATGACCGACTCCTGATAGATCATCAGGCCGTATGTATCGCCCAACACCTCCTCGGCGTCGGGATGGAAGTATTCGACGGGCTTGCGGTTGTTCTTTCGGTCGGCGTAGTCGTAATGCATGTTGACGCTCATCGGCCCCGGCCGATAGAGCGCAAGCACTGCCGAGACGTCCTCGAAACTGTTGGGAGCCAACGAACGCAACAACGCTCGCATCGGCGACGATTCAAGCTGAAACACCCCAATGGTATCGCCGCGTGACAACAGATCGAACGTGGCCTTGTCGTCGAGATGAATAGTGTCGATGTCGAAATTGGGAGTGCGGGTGCGTCGGATAAGCGCGACGGCGTCGGAGATGACGTCGAGGTTGCGCAATCCAAGGAAGTCCATCTTCAACAACCCGAGGTCTTCAACGCCGTGCATTTCGTACTGGGTAACTACTGGCGCGTTTTGGAGATCGACGCCAGGGGCCGGCTTGCGTTGGATTGGAAGGTAGTCGGTGAGCGGTCCGCGCGTGATGACTACTGCGGCGGCGTGAATTCCATCTTGACGACGAAGACCTTCGAGGCCCTTGGCGACGTCGACAACCTTCTTGACGTCGGGGTCAGTGATATACATATCACGTAGCTCCGAGGCCGACTTGTACCCGTCCTCGAACTTGGGGTGAGGCTCAAGACATGCATACAGCGGCGTATCGCGACCCATAACTAGCGGGGGCATAGCCTTGGCAACCTTGTCGCCGACCCCGTACGGGTAACCCAACACCCGGGCCGCATCGCGCACCGCTGCCCGAGCCTTGATAGTTGAAAAGGTGACAATCTGCGCCACGTGATCCCGGCCATATTTTTCGGCCGCGTACCGGATCATTTCGTCTCGATACCGCGAGTCGAAGTCCATATCGATATCGGGCATCGACACACGGCTCGGATTGAGGAACCGTTCGAACAACAAGTCGTACTTGATCGGGTCGAGATCGGTGATACGTAGGCAGTACGCAACAGCACACCCGGCCGCCGAACCGCGACCCGGCCCGACCCGAATATCTCTATCACGGGCATGTTTGATGAGGTCCCAAACAATGAGGAAGTACGAACTAAAACCCATGTCGGCGATGACTTTGAGTTCATACGCCAGCCGCTCGACCGCATCGGTTGACAGCGTTGCCCCCCAACGCATTGCTGCTCCCTCCCATGCGAGGTGAGCAAGGTACGCAGCATCATCGGCGAAACCTTCGGGGATGGGAAACTCCGGGAGTTGAGCGTTGCCGAACTCGATATCGACATTGGCGCGCTCGGCGATCCACAACGTGTTGTCGCACGCCGCTGGCACCTCCCGAAACAGATACCGCATTTCATTCGCCGACTTCAGATAGTGCTCTTGCCCCTCGAACTTGAACCGCTTGGGATCGCTCATCAACGAACTGGTTTGCACGCACAACAACGCGTCGTGAGCAAGGTGGTCGTCTCGATGGGTGTAGTGCGAATCGTTCGTGGACATCACCGGCGCATTGATCTTGCGGGCGATGTCCATCAGTTTCGGATTGGTTTCTTTCTGCGCAAGAAGGCCATGGTCTTGCAATTCGATGAAAAAGTTGTCTCGACCAAAGATGTCTTTCAGACGGCCTGCGTGGGCAAGCGCGCCCTTCTCGTCGCCGTTGAGCAGCGATTGCAACACATGGCCACCAAGGCAACCGCTGGTGGCGATGAGCCCATGGTGGTACTTCTCGAGGAGCTCCCAGTCCATGCGAGGCTTGTAGTAGTACCCCTCCATGAATGCCAGGCTCGACAACTGGATCAGATTGCGGTACCCCTGATTCGTTTCAGCCAAAAGCGTGAGGTGGTAGTACAGCTTTTTGCCGCCTTCCGCCTCGCCTCCCGAATCGTCGACCCGACCACGCCTACTTGGGCGCTCGTGGCGGGTTTCATGAGCCATGTAGGCCTCGGTGCCGATAATGGGCTTAATACCTTGCTTTCGGCACTCGGAGTAGAACTCCAAGACACCGTACATATTCCCGTGATCAGTAATGCCAAGGGCCGGTTGCCCATCGGCAACAGCCGCAGCTACGAGCTGGCTGAGACGAGCCGCGCCATCCAGCATGGAGTATTCGGTGTGAACGTGAAGGTGTGTAAATGAGTCGCCCACGTGCACACCTCCTCCATCGCCAGCTAAATCTCACCCATGTGGTTTGACGAACCTAGCAGACCTACAAGTAGGTGCCAGGTCGGACACGAGCCTCATCTGAAACTGGGGCAGGACCGCTTGGCAACTCGCCGCGCATCTGCTCAAATTGTTGCTTCGCGGCCATCTGCTGCGCAAAAAGCGTGGCCTGGATGCCATGGAACAAACCTTCAAGCCAACCAACTAGCTGTGCCTGGGCAATGCGCAACTCGGCATCGGTTGGGGGCTTGTCATCCGAAAACGGATGGGCCAGCGACCGCAACTCGGATTGCAAGTCAGGTGAGAGCGCACTTGACAACTCCTCAACCGACCGCTCATAGATAGACGCAAGCCTCTGACGGCTGGCATCGTCGAGCGGTGCCGCTCGAACTTCATCGAGCAATTGCTTCACCATTGAGCCAATCCGCATCACCTTGCCAGGCGAGCCCACAGACTCGGCCGGCAGATCGTTGTGAGCGGCCGCCGGTGGGGCCGGTACCAGTAGCTCCGCTTTTTCGCCCTTAGTTACGTTTGGTTGTGCCGCCGTGCTCTTACGTTGCGTCATCTGTCCTCCATGACAAATCGGTTCCCTATCATTGCCGACCGCGGGCGGCCAGAAGTGGCACAAACATTTCGGCCGAAGTGAGCGACCCATGACGTGATACAAGTTCGAACAGGCCTCCGTCCGCCGGGTCGTCTATGCCGATCGGCTCAAACGGCACGACTGCAACGTCGCCGAGCCGACGACGAATCGATGGACCTAGCCGTGGACCAAACCACTGCTCGTCGATGATCTGAGCAACGCTCACGACCCAGCACCGGGACGCGAACTCGTCGGTAGCGGCCTGCAGCACGTCGGCCTCCGCTCCTTGCCGCGCATGAAACCAGCGGAAGCGTGCCTCGCCCGACTGCACACGCACCAAACGCAACAGGTCGGGGGAGGGGCGAACCAGACGCGACCCAACGTCGACCTGACCGTGATCGGCGGTAACGAGCAAGGCCACATCGTCGGGAAGCACGCCGAGAAGCTGGTCGACGAGATAGTCGGCAAAGCCAAGTTCGCGGTCATAAAAGGACCCCAGCCCGAACTCGTGGGCGATCTTGTCAATTCCCTCGTAGTACGCGTAGACCACCGGCGCACCCTTTTGAACCAGATGGGCCACCTGCGAAACCAACACCGATGGAGTGCGCCAACCCTTCAGCCGACCGCCGCGTAGGTGGGCCAGCGTGAACCCGCTTCCTTCGAACTCGGCCTTCGTTACCACCGGCACGGATTCGCCCCAAAACGGGGGCACCATCTGCACATCGTCGGGGCTGATGCGGGTACGAGCGTCGCCCGCTGGGGTGTTCCAGCGCAACACGTTGAGGATCTCTCCCCGAATCTCGAACCGGTACCCGACTAGGCCATGCTCTCCAGGCATCGTGCCGGTGGTAATCGATGCCAGCGCTGTAGCTGTCGTTGATGGCGCCACCGTGGTAATTGCGCGGCCCTCCATTGCCGACAGCGTTGGTGCCAACGTCAGGCGTGCTTGAAGCTGATCCCAGCCGAGCCCATCGAGCACAAGCACGACCACAGCCCGAGTTCCAACCACCGGGGCCGGAAACCATGACGGCCGGTTCGGACCAAGCAATCCGGGCATGATTCCAGCAACGTTGACTCCCCCGACATCAGGCAAAATCGGAGTTGGTCGCACCGCTCTAGACTAGATGGTGGCACGATAAAGCGAACGGTAGCGAGCAAGTGACACCGAAGACAGGACTAGATGGTGGGTTGTACACCGTGTTAGGCCGTCAGCTGGAGATACGATGAACGGGTGCGCGTTTCGACCAGAGGTGACTACGCCTGTAGGGCGCTGTTGTCACTGTCGCTTCATAACCAAACTGCCGCTGCAATCCACCCAACATCGGTACGCGACATCGCCGATCGTACCGGCCTCCCCCAGCCGTATCTCGAACAAATATTGCTCGCCCTCAAAGGCGCGGGTCTTGTGCGGTCCAAGCGTGGAGTGGGGGGCGGCTATGTGCTCGCACGCTCCCCTGAAGACATCCGGCTCTCCGACATCGTCTCAGCTGTCGATGGCCCCATCACCGTCGGCGACTTCGGCGAACCACACAAAGACGGCGCATGCGACCACGAGGGACAATGCGTGCTCCTGGCGATTTGGGCCGATGCTGGCTGTCATATGCGTCGGCTACTCGACGGGGTCACGCTGGCTACGGTCCGCGACCAAGCCCTCGGCGTCATGCCGTGGCCGAACACTGTCGACTAACGGGCTTGCCTTCGGCACCGCTGGTTCGCTACCGCTCTCTCACGCTGCGCCATTACGACAACGACATCATCACTGTTTGCATGTCGAACGGCAGCGGTGCCGAAAATGCGATCAGTTCACCAGTAGCCGGATGCTGCATGGCCAATTCAGCGGCATGGAGCAGCGGTCGGTCGGCCAGAATTTCTTGACGTCGCCGACGATTCCGATACACCGGGTCGCCAATAACTGGATGGCCGACGGCTTCGAGATGCACGCGGATCTGGTGGGTGCGGCCGGTTTCCAACTTGCACCGCAACGAACTTACCTCGGCGGGATGCGAGAACGTTTCAACCACGTCGTAGCCGGTACGGGCCGGCTTGCCATCGGGGACGATACCTCGGCGCAGCGGCTTTTTCGGATCACGACCAATAGGCGCATCGATGGTTCCTGAACGATGTTCGAACCAACCCCACACGAGGGCGAGATATGTGCGGGTCATGGTGCGACCAGCAAGTTGGGCGGTGAGCGACTCGTAGGCATCTTGGCGACGGGCGACGACCAACAAACCAGTGGTTCCGCTATCGAGCCGGTGAACGATGCCTGGACGCTGGGGCGAACCAACGTCGGCAAGCTCAGGGAACATCGCCAACAATCCATTTACCACGGTGCCATTGTCGTGACCGTGCGCCGGATGAACGACCAAACCGGCCGGCTTGTTAATCACAATGAGATGCTCGTCGGCGTACACTACCGGCACGACGATGTCGGCTTGCGCTTCGGGCAACACCGGGCCGACGTCGGGTGTTTGGGCCACATCGACAACTTGGCCCTCGTCCACTTTGTCCTTGCCACGAGCAACGACACCATCGAGCAGCACGCTGCCAGCCGCTATCAATTCGGCCGCCTGAGCACGGCTGCACCCCGTAAGCATGGCTACGACACGGTCGAGGCGTTCCCCGGCGAGCGACGTAGGAATAGTCTCGATCATGTGCTCACCAGTTTGGCAGGGCTTCGCGACGAAACGAGAATGAGCATCACTGCGCCGACAACGATGCCCGCGTCAGCAATGTTGAACACCGGCCACCACTGCAGATCGATGAAGTCGACAACGCGGCCGCCAAGAAAACCCGTACCGGCACGAAATGCTCGATCGATAAGGTTCCCAAGCGCTCCACCAACAACCAATCCAACGGCGGCAGTTGCCAGCGCGGTGTCACGACGCTTCATTGTGGCAAGTAAGCCGACAACGATGGCGATAGCGAACACGCCGATGACCGGACCCATACCTCGCCCGCGAGAGAACGCCATGCCACTGTTGAAGTGCAGATTGAACCGCAACGTCCAGATCACCGGGCGCGGCCTGCCGTCGCCAAGCGCGTTCAGCGCCCACGATTTAGTGACCTGATCGGCAACGACAATCGCTAACGAAACGCCGAGAGTTAAGCCCCACGCCAAGCGCGGCGAAACCTTCACCGTGATCCGAGACCGCCGACCTTTTCCTCAACAAGCTCATTGGCCCAAGGAATTGCCTCGAGCCGCTCACGTGGAATTGGCCGACCGGATTTCAGCGAGTACCCGTACGTTCCGGCATCGATTCGGGCTAGCGCGGCATCGATATCGATCACAAGTTGACGGGCCTGAGCCGACAACGCCAGGTCGCGCCCACGCTCGACCACGAGGCTGTCGCCCTCGCCCGACTCCTCGTCGAACTGAACGTCGCCCGGGTCGAGGTCTTCCATGAGGCTTGCTGCTTCGTGCTCCAGCGACTCGGCCTGGCTCACCAAGGATGCGCGTTCGCCCAGTAGGTGCTGCCGCTGGGCAGCAAGAAACTTCGTGTCGAAGTCACCCTTCGGCGACCGGATCGGCTCGGGGACACTGTTAAATGCCCGAAGGGGCACCTTAGCCGGTACCACCGGGGTAACGACCGCCTTGGCTTTGGCCGCCGCTGTGACGACCTTCACAGGTGCTGATTTGGACGAAGGTGCAGGCGCGGCCTCTTTGGCAGTTTTCTTGGCTGCGGAAGCTGGCTTACTTGTAGATTCTTTGGGCAACTGAATCTCTCCTAGCGGTTCGGGCGGACAGACGCTACCTGGCGATAACGGTTCTGCCAACGTCTTTATGATCTTGGGTCAATCTCCGCGCTGACGACAGGCTCAGTAAGCGCCTCGTCAACAACGAGCACGAGCGATGTGGCAAGTGTTTCGGTACGGATAAAGGCGTCATGGGTAGACACTGCGTAATACCAGTCGGAAGGAACGGTAACCTTAAGCGAGATTCGATCACTGACCTCGAGACCAGCTTCCCTGCGGGCCACTTGTACCTGACGCACTAGGTCACGGGCCAAGCCTTCGGCTTCCAGTTCGGGGGTGACCGTTGTGTCCAACACCACTACACCGGCGTCGCCGGACAACGCAGCCGAACGCGAGGCATGCGTGGGCACCAACTTGAGGCTGTATTCGCCATCGAACAGTTCGACTCCTCCAGCCATGACTTGACTGTTGGAGCGAGTCCAATCACCGGCTTTCACCGCCTTGATGACCTGTTGCACCGCCTGCCCGATCCGGGGACCGAGTTGGCCGGGAACAACCTGCAAAACAAATTCACCTGCCGACGCGAGGTCGGGTGTGAGCCGAACCGACTTGACGTTAACCTCGTCGGCGATGATCGACACGTATGGCGCAAGCGCCTCGGCGTCAGCGGCCGCCACCGTCACCTCGGCCAACGGCAACCGAACCCGCAAACCATTGGCCTTGCGGATTGACGATGTTGATGAACACACATCACGGACGCGGTCCATTGCTACAACGAGCGCTGGATCGTTCGGGTACTCATCACCGTCGGGCCAGTCGGTGAGGTGCACGCTGCCGTACCCAACGAGGCCTGAATAGATCTCCTCGGTGATAAGGGGAAGGAGCGGTGCAGCCACCCGGCACACGGCCTCGAGAGCGGTAAATAACGTGTCGAAAGCATCGGCGTCACCGCTCCAGAATCGGCTGCGGCTACGGCGGATATACCAGTTCGTCAGCGTGTCGAGGAACGATCGAACTGTGCCACAGACCGCGAACAGGTCGTAGGTGTCCATGGACGCAGTTGTGTCTTGGACAAGATCGTGGATCTTGGCCAACAGGTACCGGTCGAGAGGGTCGGTCTGATCGGTTCGGTGAGAAGCCACGTACTGATCCGTGCGGGCATACAACGCAAAGAAGTACCAGGCGTTCCACAACGGAAGAATCACCTGGCGAACCGAGTCTCGGATGCCTTGCTCGGTCACCACAAGGTCACCTCCGCGCAGGATAGGCGAGCTCATCAGGAACCAGCGCATGGCATCGGCACCATACGAATCGAACATCTCGAACGGATCAGGATAGTTCCGCAAGCTCTTTGACATCTTCTGACCGTCGTTACCTAATACCACGCCGTGAGCCACGCAGTTACGGAAGGCCGGGCCGTCGAACAACGCCGTCGCCAACACGTGCAAGGTGTAGAACCAGCCGCGGGTTTGCGCTAGATACTCGACGATGAAGTCGCCGGGATAGTGGTGATCGAACCAGTCACGGTTCTCGAACGGGTAGTGGACTTGGGCGAATGGCATGGAACCCGACTCGAACCAGCAATCGAGCACTTCGGGTACACGGCGCATCATCGACTGACCGGTTGGGTCGTCGGGATTGGGGCGAACGAGATCGTCGACGTGTGGCCGGTGCAGGTCGGTTACCTGCACGCCAAAGTCACGTTCGAGGTCGGCGACGCTGCCGTACACATCGAGGCGTGGGTAGACGGAATCATCGCTTTTCCAAACCGGGATAGGAGAGCCCCAGAACCGATTCCGGCTGATGGACCAATCGCGGGCATTGGCGAGCCACTTGCCGAAACTGCCATCTTGTACGTGATCAGGAATCCAATTGATGGACTGGTTGAGTTCGACCATTCGATCGCGGAATGCTGTGACCTGCACGAACCACGACGACACCGCCCGGTACACAAGCGGCTGATGGCACCGCCAGCAATGCGGATACGGATGGTCGTAGCTGTCTTGGCGTACCAGCAGCCCCCGCGATCGCAGCTCACGGATCACAGGGGTGTTGGCCTCGAACACATGCATGCCCACGAAATCGGGTACTTCTGACGTGAAGTTGCAGTGCGAATCGACGGGGCACACTACGGAGATACCCGCAGCAGCACACGCTATTTGGTCATCCTCGCCGAATCCCGGAGCCACGTGGACAATGCCGGTACCATCTTGGGTCGTTACGAAATCGCCAGTGAGTACCTGATGCGCGTTGTCGGAGCCGGCAAAGTACGAGAACGGCGGGCTGTAACGTCGGCCGGCCAGATCCTTGCCGACAACCTGGGTAACCATGGTGGCGTCGGCGAGTTCTTTGGCATACGAGCCGAGGCGGCTCTCCGCCACGATGACCTTGGTGCCATCGGCACGCTGCATGACGACGTAGGTGATGTCGGGACCGACAGCGACCGCCAGGTTCGACGGCAACGTCCAAGGGGTAGTAGTCCAGATCCATAATGAGGTTTCGGGTTCGTCGACCAGCGGAAACGCTACGGTCACGGCCGGATCCTGGCGTTGGCGATACACGTCGTCCATGCGGGTTTCGGTGTTCGACAGTGGGGTTTCACACCGCCAGCAGTAGGGCAAAACCTTGAAACCTTCGTAGATGAGCCCTTTGTCCCACAGGGTTCTGAACGCCCACATAACGCTCTCCATGTATGGGAGGTCGAGCGTCTTGTAGTCGTTGTCGAAATCGACCCACCGGCCTTGGCGGTGAACATAGCGTTCCCATTCGCTGGTGTAGCGAAGCACGCTGGTTCGACACGTCTCGTTGAATGTCGCCACACCAAGGGCGAGGATTTCATTTCGGTTCGACAGGCCAAGCTGCTTTTCAGCCTCGACCTCGGCCGGTAACCCGTGGCAATCCCAACCGAATCGACGTTCTACCCTGCGACCTCGCATGGTCTGATAGCGAGGTATCACATCCTTCACGAAGCCAGTGAGGATGTGACCGTAGTGAGGTAGGCCGTTAGCGAACGGCGGGCCGTCGTAAAAGACGTACTCGTTAGACCCATTCTCACCCGCAGGTCGGTTGGCAACCGACGCGTTGAAGACGCCGTCGCTACGCCAGCGGTCCAGGACACGTGCCTCGATGTCAGGAAACGACGGCTGTGACGGTACCTCTGGATACGGTGTTTCGCGCTGGGTCATCATGACGGCTCCTCGACAGAATATCTCCGTACGAGGACGAGCCGTGAGGCCCGCGGTACCACCTCGCTTGCCGCAACCGTCCAACCTCGGAGGGAAACGACCACTTGTACTTCTGGCGGTATCGGGCCAGCGGCGGCCGGTTCTACTGAGACAGTTGCCTGCCCGTTCTTCCGGCGGCTCAGGGGTGATTGCCCCGTCAAAGCCGTGTTCTTAGTGTAGCGGGTCGGCGAGAACCCTCAACGACCTATTGATCGGCGTCGCGCAATTGTTGCTGTTGCTGCGCTTCCCACGGGTCGACAACGATTGTCAATGGTCCGGTGTCGGCCCCCGGCATCGAGACGCGCACTGTCTCACCAACTGCGTCAGTTGGTCGGGCCATGGCCGCATAGGTCGCGAACGGGTCGGGAGCGGGCGACGGTCGGTCATCGAGGGGCGGCAGCGACGAAAGCGAGGGCCCTGGCCCCGATACGACCAATGCCGAACGGAGGGCACCCTGTAACAGTTCGATTGCCTCGGCGACTCGGTCTCGGGAAGACACAACTTGGCCGCCCAAGTGATCGACCTCGTTCGACAAGGCCAAGCGGCGTTCGGCTAGCACCGCGAGATCTTGCTCAAGGCGCACCTTGGCGTCGATTTCCGCTGTTTGTAGGACATCTTGCGCCTGCGCATGAGCATCGGCGAGCAGCCCTTGAGATTGTTGTTCGGCTGCGGCGACCATCGATGACGCCTGGCGTTGAGCGTCGCTGATGGCAGCGTCGGCCGCTCGCTGGGCCATGACGAGCGCCTTGGAAATAGTGTCGGCGTCGCCGCTCGAGTCCTTCGCCGAGAGTTCCTGCACCCGAGCCATAGCGGCGCGAGCCCTGGCATCACTGGCAACAAGATGCGACCGCATCTCATCGAGCCCTGCCGCTAGCCGCGACAGAAACGAGCGCACTTCTTCCGGGTCGTAGCCGCGACGCACGACGGTGAACTCGACATCTTGAATAGCCTGGGAGCTGAGTTCCATACCGCTATCGTATGAGCGTTTTCACCCGACAGGGTGTGATACCCGCTGGCCGACGCGAACGCGAACGAAGTGCTAGAGCTCGAAACCAGAGTCGTCACGGAGGTGACGACGGTCCTCGGCCTGCACTTGCACGTTTGGCGGCGTCAAAAGGTACACACCGGACGCAACTCTTTCCATCGTGCCACCGAGGCCGTAACAGAGCCCGGCACCAAAGTCGATGAGGCGACGCGACAGTTCCCGGCTGACCCCTTCGAGGTTGACGATTACGGCCTGCCCCTCCTTGAAGCGATCGCCCACCTCTTTGGCTTGCTCGAACGAGCGAGGCTTGACAGTGTGCGGGCGACCCGCGGCACCTGCGGGCAACGTGCGCACCGCGGATCCTTGCGTGCCGGGGCGACGGATGGGTATAGCCCCAGAATCGTCGGTCGGCACAGGTGCTGGTCGAAACGGATCGCGGTCGGACCGAGCGGCTGGCGACGACCCCGATGGCCGGGTCGGCACCGTACGGATGGCTCCGCTTTCCTCGTTGAGTGTGCTACGACGACCAACCGGGCGCTCGGGTTCTGCGGGCGCGTCGTAGTCGTCGTATGCGTCCTCGGGGCCTAGCCCGAGGTAACTCATTGCTTTCTTCCATCCAGTCATATCGGCTTTGCTCGCTCCGCTCTGCATCGGCACCGAGGAGTGTCATGCTCGTCGACACCCAGACATTAGCCGCCGCGAGCCACAAATCCGGGACGGTCGCCAAACAAAGCCCCGCCTACTCGGATCATGGTGGAGCCGGCAGCCACGGCAAGCTCCAGATCATCGGTCATTCCCATCGAACAAATGGGGAGTTGCAGCCCGTCGCACAACCGCCGAAGTTGGGCAAATCCGTTGCAAGTCACCCGCTCGTCGTCTGCTTTGCCAATAGCCATGAGGCCTTTTGGAACAAGTCCCAGGCGTGTGGCCAACTCGACCAGACCAGCGGTTTGGTCGGGCTCGCAGCCACCTTTTTGAGGTTCCTGGGTGACGTTCACTTGGACCAAGATGGGAGCGCCAGGGCATCGACGGGCCAGAACCTCGACCAGTTCACGACGGTCGATGCTTTGCCAGAGGTTCACGTACCGAGACAAGGCGGCAATCTTGTTGGTTTGCAGCTGACCAATAAAATGGATAGTCCGACCAGCCAGCGTCGCCGGGTCGATCTCGCAAAACTTGGCGATAACTTCCTGGGCACGATTCTCGCCGAAGTCAGTCAGACCAACCTCAGCGGCCGCCAAAACAGCATCGACACCCCAGCCTTTGGTCACGGCCACGATGGTGACCTCGTGGCTGGAGACCCGCTCGATGCGCTCACGCACGACAGCCAGACGGTTGGCAACGTCGGATGCCGTGACCATTACAGCGGCGAACTACTTCAAGAAATCGGGGACGTCGAAATCATCGTCGTCGTCGAAGCGGTCGGTTGATTCCGTGGCGAAGATATCTCGGGCGGCAGTCGGCTCAGAAGGCACCGCCGTGATGGTACTCACAGGCTGCAGCGGTCGGTCGTCGCCGACACGATCCCAACGGTCGAACCCGGCTGCGATAACAGTAACTTTGACCTCGTCGCCAAGTTCGTCGTCGATGACTGTACCGAAAATGATGTTGCACTCGGGGTGAGCAACCGCCTGGATGATCTCGGCAGCAGCATTGACCTCGAACAGGCCAAGGTTCGATGGGCCAGTGATATTCAGCAGGATGCCGCGCGCACCGTCGATCGATGCTTCGAGCAAGGGGCTGGAAATAGCCGACTTGGCTGCGACCACAGCACGGTTCTCGCCGCTTGCCTGGCCGATTCCCATGAGGGCAGTACCTGCGTTTTGCATGATCATTCGTACGTCGGCGAAGTCGGTGTTGATGAGGCCAGGCGTCGTGATGAGGTTCGTGATACCAGACACGCCTTGGAGCAAGACTTCGTCGGCCATCTTGAACGCATTGAGAACAGATGTCTTCTCATTGGCGACGGTGAGCAGACGGTCATTCGGGATAACAATGAGCGTGTCGACCTTTTCTTTCAGACGCTGAATGCCCTGTTCGGCCTGAACGGCTCTGCGCCGCCCCTCGAAGCTAAACGGACGGGTGACCACACCAATGGTGAGAGCCCCCATGCTCTTGGCGATGTCGGCGATACACGGGGCACCACCGGTTCCGGTTCCGCCGCCCTTGCCCGCCGTGATGAACACCATATCGGCGCCCTTGACGACCTCTTCGATTTCCTCACGATGGGCCTCCGCAGCGGCACGACCCACTTCGGGGTCACTGCCCGCGCCGAGACCGCGGGTGAGCTCACGGCCAATGTCGAGTTTGACGTCGGCGTCGCTCATCAACAGTGCTTGCGCGTCGGTGTTCACTGCGACGAACTCGACACCTTTCAAACCAGCATCAATCATGCGGTTAACGGCATTTACCCCGCCGCCGCCCACACCGATCACCTTGATGACGGCGAGATAATTTTGCGGTAGACCAGCCATTGTGCTCCCAACTTTGACATGCCGTTCGCAAGCCTGAGGCTCCGATTGACGTTAGGCAAGAGCGTAGTCGGCCCGCAGCGCCGAATTGCGCTTCTCGTTCAGGGCTTAACTGTTGACCCTGGTGTTGTGGAACCCTTTGTTTTGCAGGCTGTGGATGGCGCTATGACGATGTCGGGTGCGGCACGCACGTCAATGGACTCAAAGAGACCCGAGCCACAACGATCCAAACCCGTAATGGCGCTGATCAACTTCTCGCGGAGACCTTCGGCTGACCCCACGAGAACGGAACCCGATGGGGTGAGCCGCACATCAACTGATCCAGTCGCCGACACCCGAATCTCTTTGAGTCGAGACTTGATCTGAGGGGGTAGCGCTTGGGCAACCCGGCCGCCAGCCAAGAGGTCGTCGGACAACACCGAACCAATAGCTACCGGCTCCTGATTACCCACCACCGAGGGGAAGTCGACCGGGAAATCAGCCAGGATCGCAAGGACCCGACCTTCAGAATCGAACACCCTCCAGTTGCCATCGCTACCGGGATAGCTCGCTACGGGTCGTCGCTCGGCGATGTCGATGATAAGCGCCGATGGCCAGTCTCGCCGGGCGCTCACTCGACGGACCCATGGCTCGGCCCCAAGAATTGTGCGGACATTCTCGAGGTCAACCTTCCACAACGACGAGCCTTTGACGCCCGCGAGCGCCTCGTCGACTGCCTCGGTCGGCGTGTACTGCAACCCGGTAACCTCAATGGACTTCACGGTGAAGACGGACGACGTGAAGAAAAGAACGAGCGCAGTCAGCACCCCCACCAGGACCAAAAGGACGGCACCACGTTTGAAACGGGCCCGGCCAGCAGCTTTGGCCACCTGCCGACGCCGAGCCTTGAGGCGTGGGTCGAGCGACACATCCTTCGTCGAGTGACCGCTTTCGTCGAGTGGGCTCGCATCGTCAATAACAATGGTGGCTCGGCGACTCGTCTCGGTCGGCAGCGACGGTTTCGTGGTCGATTCGGGCCACCCGTCGGCAGTGAGTACGGACACGAGGTCGATCTCGGGCAGGTCGGGTTCAGCAAGGTCGGGCTCGGAAGGAAAAAGCTCGGACTTCGGGGCTGCGGGAACAGCCTTGGGCCTGGGAACGATGCGGACCGATTCCTCGGGGCCATTTCCATCAGGTGAATTCGACATCAGCGTCCCTCCGATGCCCAGGCCACCGTACTGAATCCGAGCAGCCGATTCTCGGACCGAAGGGCGATGCCTCGCTCTATTAGTACGCGATCGCGCACGTGGGCCATCAGCGCGAAGACATCGTCGGCTGATCCACCTGGGTCGGCCTGAATGAAGTTGGCGTGCTTTGGTGACACCTCAGCCGACCCAAGGCGCACACCGCGAAGCCCAACCTCGTCGATAACCTGACCGGCCGACAAGACCCCCGGAACAGGATTCACAAACACCGATCCGGCGTTCTGACCGCCCGGCTGATGGGCTCGACGCCATCGCACAACCTCACGCAATTCGGACCGACTCTTTTCAACATCGCCAGCAAAAAGCCGCAGCGCTGCTTCGATGACGATGTGATGATCGGGTAGTGACGAGCCGCGAAACCGCAAGCCAAGCGATGCTGCAGGCATCCAAGTATCTTCGCCGCTCAAGACGTCAAACACGCGGACCCCAACCAGCGAGTTCACCATGTCGTTACCGTGGCCACCAGCGTTCATCCGGACTCCGCCGCCAATCGTTCCAGGCACGCCAACTGCCCACTCGAAACCCGAGAGCCCCGCAGCAACTGTGGCGCGGGCGACGACCGGCAACAGTGCCCCGGCCCCTGCGCGGACAGCGTTTCCGGTGATCGAGATGTCGTCCCATTTGTCGAGGCTTACGACCACGCCGTCGAATCCGGCGTCCGCGACCAGTGTGTTCGAACCTCTTCCAATCACCACGCATGCCCACCGATTTGCCTGAACCACGGCGGCGACTTTGTGCAGATCGTCGACCGTTGACGGCGTTACCAGCAACGCGGCGCGTCCGCCGACGCCATAGGTGGTGCGTTCCCCGAATGGCGCGTCGCATTCGGCGATGTCACCAAGTATTCGTTGGGCATCCACGAACGATCTCATGCGACGCCAAGCTGAAGTTGTGCGATCACTTCGTCGGGCAGGGTTTCAATGTCGCCGCAGCCCATCGAAATGCACACGTCGCCTGCACGTAACTCGGTCGCCAAATATGTGACGAGATCGGACCGGGCAGCTATCCATGCCACCCGTTGAAAAGGATGACTGTCGAGAATGGCGTGGACGACGAGTTTTCCCGTGACCCCAGGAATCGGGACGTCGCCCGACGGGTAGATCTCGGTGATGACCGCTAGGTCGCTACCGGCGAAACAATGCGCATACTCAGGAGACAGAACTGCCATGCGTCGAAACCGATTTGGTTGGAAAACGGCGACAACTCGCGACCAGCTATCACCGCTTGATCGTGCCGCTTCGAGCACCACAGCGATCTCTGTAGGAATGTGGGCATAATCGTCGATGAACGTAATGCCATTGACCGTCCCCCGGTGATCGAAGCGACGAGCTACACCACCGAAACGCGCCAATCCCGAGGCCGCGTCTGCAAACGGCACGCCCACCTCCATGGCGAGGGCAATGGCACCTGCGGCGTTTCGTACGTTGTGCATTCCCCTCAGCGGCACGGTGATTTCACCAAGCTCGACCCTGTGACGCACCAGCATGAAGGTGGCGAAGCCGGGGCCGAGCACGGTGGTGGCGACCCGATAATCGGCCTCGAGGTCGGTGCCGTACGTTACGCACCGTCGGCTGGCCGTGAGAGTCCGGGCAACCGCATCGTCAATGCAGACTACAACCGGGCCGTCGACACCCAAAACGAACCGTTCGAACCCAGCAATTATGGCGTCGAACGTGCCCCAATTTTCCAGATGGTCGGCTTCGACGTTGGTGACGATTGCGCCCGCAAGGGGTAGTTCAAGGAACGTGGCATCGCTCTCGTCAGCTTCAACCACCAGCCACTCACCCGACGTCCACAGCCCGCCGGTGCCAAGGTCGGCTGCGTCCCCACCAACGATGAAGCTTGGATCCCACCCGGCTTCGCGCAAGATTGTGGTGAGCATCGACGTCGTCGTGGTCTTGCCATGCGTGCCCGCAACTCCCAGCGATTTGGCTTGCGCACAGATCGATCCGAGCATGCCAGCCCGGCTAAGCATCGGGATTCCTGCATCGACGGCAGCCGCGATCTCGGTGTTCGACCAAGGAATAGCAGTCGAGGCAGTGACGGCGTCGGTTCCTTGAACGAGTTGCGGATCGTGACCAATTGTCACGACTACCCCATGTTGACGAAGCCGATCAACGACGGCCGACTCCCGCACGTCGGAGCCACTCACCGCATGGCCCATACCCTGTAGTACTAGGGCTAGCGCGTTCATGCCCGGACCCCCGACACCAACGACGTGGTATCGGCCGGGAATCGACAGGTCGAGTAGAGGCTGTGGAGTCATGAGTTCGCGAGTTCCTGAACGAGCGTAGCGATGGCGTGAGCGGCGTTCCTCCTTCCTACGTTACGGGCTGCCGCGTCCATGCGTGGGAGATGCCCCCCGGTTATGAGTCGGTCGATTTCCTCGACCAGGTGTTGAGCGGTGAAGTCGCCCTCGGCGATGAGCACGGCTCCCCCGACATCGGCGAGCACTCGGGCGTTGTTGGTTTGATGGTCTTCGGCCGCGTCAGCCCAGGGCACGAGGATCGATGCCACGCCAACCGCACCCAGTTCTGCCACCGTGCCGGCACCTGACCGCCCGACAAACAGATCGATCGCCGCGTACAACTGCGGCATCTGGTCCTCGAAGGCAATCGGTTGGTAGATCAATCCCGACCTGCTAGTTCGCGGGCGGCGGCCATTGCCGGCATTGCGTTGCCCCTCTACATGGCGGATGGCCAAATCGGTTCGTCCGCTGAACTGCTCCACGAAGTCGTCAACGACGCTATTGATGTGGCCGGACCCCTGCGAGCCGCCCACCACAGCTATGACATGCCTGTCGAGCGGCAGACCGAGCGATAGGCGAGCTGCGCTGCGACCCCCAGCCCGATCGACCGCAACGATCGCGGCGCGTAGTGGTGCACCGGTAACAACCTTACGCGGCAGATCGATTGAGTCGAAACCCACCGCACAGATTCGGGCGAAACGCGCCGCGAAACGAGTGGCGATTCCAGCCTTGGCATCCCACGACACCACCACAATCGGGATTCGGCGCACCACAGCCGCAAGGACCGCTGGCATGCTGACGTATCCGCCAACCGAGATGACGACCTTGGGGCGCAACCGACCTAGCAGCCGGTAGCCGCCCACCAGCCCGCGAGCAAGATGCCACACCGCCTTGGCGTGTTGCAGCTGAAGTTTGCGGGGAAAGCTGGTGAGAGTGAATGTCTCGAGGCCGAAACCGGTGGGTGGAACCAGTGTCGATTCCATCCCGCGTCGAGAGCCAACAAACACGATCTCGTCTCGCGAATGGCCAATGTCGGCGAGCGCTTCGGCAATCGCGACGCCTGGAAGCACATGGCCACCAGACCCGCCACCCGCAATGACGGCGAATGTTCGAGTTCTCGTTGAGGTCACGGATTCGATCGGGCGACGTTAAGCAACAGTCCAGCCGCGACCATGGTCGTCAACAGCGAGGTGCCACCAAACGACACGAACGGCAACGTTATGCCGGTAAGTGGCATGAGCCCGACCACACCGCCGATGTTAATCAACGCTTGCACGAGAAGCCATGCAGTAATGCCACCGGCCAGGAGCATACCGAACCGGTCGGTGCAGCGCAGCGCAACCTGCACACCCATGTAGCCGAGTACGATGAACAGGCCACACACAACGACAACGCCAAGAAGGCCAATCTCCTCGCCAATCACGGCAAAGATGAAGTCGGTGTGAGCTTCAGGTAGGAATCCCCATTTAGCTTTGCCAGCACCAAGGCCAGCTCCTGCGAGTCCGCCCGACGCAATTGCTATGCGAGCCTGGTACACCTGGTAGCCAATGTCGTCACGATTGGCGGTGAGGTCGATGAAGGCGTCCCAACGAGCTTTGCGTGCCGCAGTAGCAAACATCGATGCAATCGCAGCGCCTCCCATAACACCGCCGTATCCGGCGAGGGGGCGCAACGGTGTACCCGCGAAAAACAACACGGCAAACACGATGGCTGCCATCGCAATGGCGTTCCCAAGGTCGTGCTGCAGCATAACGAGGGTGCAAGCAACAGTCAGCACGATCATCGCTGGCCGTAACGTGCGTGCAGGTCGATGCATATCGTCGGCTCGTCGCGACAAAAGGTCGGCCGTATAGACGAGCAATGCCAGCTTCATAAACTCGGATGGCTGGAAGCCAACGGGACCGAGGTCGATCCAAGCCCGAGCGCCGTTGGTGGTACGTCCGATGCCTGGTACGAACGTGAGTAGCATCAAGATGAACGACGCGAAAAGTCCGATCCGGAAAAAGCTGCGCCACCAGTCGTACCGCAACTTCAGGGCGAGCATGAAGGCCCCAAAACCAAGCAGAGCCCAGATGACCTGTCGTTGGAAGTACATCCAACCGGACTGTTCTCGATGGATTGCAGCGATCGACGAGGCTGACAGGACCATCACTAATCCAAGAAGCGTTAGGATGGCGACCACAAGCGCGAGGACATAGAACGCCAAGGGTTGTGCCCGCTGCTCGTTGGCCACGAACCGTTCTTGTACGGCGCGGGTCAGTCGCTTGCCCCGACGCTCTTGACGTTTGTTCGTCGGGCGACTTGAAGGATGGTTTGCCCGTCCCGCGTCACGCGGGCCGGTCCGTGGCCGTAGCCCGTCGCGACCGACTGTGGTGGTAGTTGCCATTACCGACCCTTTCCGAAACGCTCGTGAACGCATGCCACAAAATCGTCGCCGCGCTCGCTGTAACCGCCATACCAGTCGTAGCTCGTGCAGCCAGGCGAGAGCAGCACAACATCGTCATTGTGGGCTAGACGTCCGGCAGCTTCGACTGCTTCGTCCATCGACAACGCGGTCACCACTGTGCAAACGCCATCGAATGCGGCTGCGATCTCGTCGGCTGCGTCGCCGATAGCGACCACACCACGCATGCGAGACGGCTCGCCAGCCATGGCAGCGAGGTCGAGATTCTTGTTGCGACCCCCAGCTATCAATACTACCGATGAAAACCCGCGGATAGCAGTAAGCGCGGCGTGGGGTGTTGTTGCCTTTGAATCGTCGTACCACTGCACGCCGTCGTAGTCACCAACGAGGCTGATGCGATGGGCAACCCCTGCAAAGTTAGCGAGGGCGTCGGCGATAGCCTCGGGCGTCGAGACCCCCGCTTCGAGCGTTAGCGCCGACGCTGCTAACGCGTTGGTGATGTCGTGAGGAAGGCTGCGAGACATCGATGCAATTTGGGCGAGGCGACCACCTGGACCGACAAGCCAACCCTCGTCGACGAAGTAGTTGGCGCCGGTTGATCCGAAGGTGAGATGGCGAGCGGGCGCGTTCTTGAGGTGTGCCATCACGGTTGAATCGTTGACAAACCCAATGGCGGTGTCGTCGGCGTTTTGAAACTCCCACATGCGAGCCTTTGCCGCCGCGTACGAGTCAAGTGTTGTGTGCCAATCGAGGTGATCAGGCGCAAGGTTGAGCCACGCTGCCGCTTCTGGTCGAAAGCATGTGAGGTAAGCGAGTCGGAAGCTGGCGCATTCCACTACGAAGACGTCGACATCGAGGTCCAAAGCACTTACCAGCGGAACGTCGGTGTTGCCTGCAGCGACCGCCGACTGGCCACTCGCTTCAATCATCGCCACGGCCATGAGCGTTGTGGTGGTCTTGCCGTCGGTCCCGGTGACCGCAAGCATCGGCCGCGGCCCGTCGGCACGGTTTTGTTCCCATTCGAAGGCAAGGTCGAGTTCGGTGCGAAGAGGCACACCAACGCGGCGCGCCGACGCGATGATGGGATGCCGCTCGGGAATTCCCGGGCTGGGCACGACCAAGTCGACGCGCTCGGCGAGTCGGTCCATTCGTTCGAGCGGTGGCGATTCGAACAGGTCGATCCCCATGTCGCTGGCAAAAGACAAGCCCTCGTCGGTCGGGTAATCATCGGCCGCTAGCACCTTGTATCCGCGCTGAATCAAGGCTCTGGCGGTGGCCTGCCCGGCAACAGCCAGGCCGTACACGAGTGCGCGTTCTTTGGCCATTACTTGCCTGGCAGTCGAGCAAAGTCGGCATAGAACAGGCCGAGGGCAGCAGCAACGCACATGCCCGAGATGATCCAGAACCGAATGATGACCGTAGTTTCCGGCCATCCGACAAGTTCGAAATGATGATGAATCGGCGACAAGCGGAACAATCGGCGGGTGCGTCCCGACGCTTTGTACACAAGCATTTGCAGGGCCACCGAGCCGATCTCCATGAGGTTGAGGCCCGCAATGATCGGGAGGAGCAGGTGCGTGTTGGTGGTGAGCGCCAACATGGCCAAAGCCGCGCCGAGTCCGAGAGCACCGACGTCTCCCATGAAGATCTTGGCCGGAGCTGCGTTCCACCACAAAAAGCCCGCGCAGGCGCCCGCAAAGGCGATAGCGAAGATCGCGAGGTCGAGCGGGTTGATGGTTCCGCCGCTCTCGACGCCGTAGACCTCTCGGTTACGAAAGTTCCAGAACGCGATGATGGTCAGGGCGAAGAACCCGAACAAGGCCGAACCCCCGGCCAATCCATCGAGGCCGTCGGTGACGTTGACAGCATTCACCGTCGAAAAGATCACAATGGTCGCAAAGATCAGCCAACCAAACCGGCCGAGGTTCCAGCCGGGCAGGTCATATCGTGTAAACGCCAAACGGGTGCTTATTCCCTCGATAAACACGAGAGGCGCAGCAACGGCTGCGGCGAGGAGGATAGTGATGTACCCCTTGAGTTTCCACAACACGCCTCGGTTATGCTGTCGGCGAACCTTTAGGTAGTCGTCGATGAAGCCGAGCCCAGCCATGACAAACACGGCGACGAACATCCACAGTGCCTGGTTCGAGAACGGCACGCCCTTCATGAACAGGTGGGGCACCACATAACCCACGAACGCGGCCCCGACAATGGCGAGGCCACCCATGGTGGGTGTGCCCTGCTTGTGTTGATGTTCCGGCCCACGATCCTCTTTGCCGAGGATCGGCTGGCCTTTGCCGCGATCACGGAAGAATCGAATGAGAAACTTCGTCCCGGCCAACGACGCAAGCAACGAAATCGCGGCGGAGATAAACATGGCGGTCATGGGCTTGCCTCATTCGTGTATGGCATCGCGGCCAACAACTCACGGGCAACAACCCGGTCGTCGAACGGAACTCGGGTGGTCCCTATCGTTTGAGTCGTTTCGTGTCCCTTGCCGGCGATAAGCACGCAATCGTTTGCTCTGGCCGACTGCAGGGCACGGCGAATCGCCGTGCGTCGATCGACTTCGATGATCACGGTGGACAGTCGAGATGGAGGAATTCCGGCACGCACATCTGAAATGATGGCAGCCGGGTCCTCTGTTCGCGGGTTATCCGACGTTAGGACTAGTCGATCGCCAAGCTCCGACGCCACGGCGCCCATTGCCGCCCGCTTTGTTCGGTCCCGGTCACCACCACAGCCGAACACCACGCAAACATCACCCGACGTGACCTGACGGGCTGCTCGGATTGCGTTGGCGAGCCCATCGGGGGTGTGGGCATAGTCGACAATTACCTCGAACGGCTGGCCGACCTGTACAGGTTCGAAGCGGCCAGGAACGGGGGTCGCCATCTCCAATCCACGCGCTATGTCGCTTGGATGTAGACCTAACGCCAGCGCGGCCTCGGACGCGGCGAGGGCGTTCGCGATGGTGAACTCACCCCCAAATGAAAGGTGTACGCGCTGGCCGCGCCACGTGTAGCTCGCAGTACTAGCCGTGAGCACTCGGTCGGTCGCGTCCGCAAGCGAGAACGGTCGCACGGGAATGTCGAGATGCTCTTGGAGCCATGCGCCACGTTCATCGTCGACGTTTACTACTGCTAGGGCGCAGCGATTCGCGTCGAACAGGCGGGCTTTTGCGGCAAAGTACTGGTCCTCGTCGCCATGGAGGTCCAGATGATCCTGGCTGAAGTTCGTGAAGATTCCAACAGCAAATTTAGTTCCGTCAACGCGTCCGAGGGCTAGGCCATGTGACGACGCTTCGAGCGACACGGCGACACAGCCAGCGGCGAAGAATTCCGCTAGCCGCTCTTGGAAGTCAGGGGCCTCCGGCGTGGTGTGGCTGCCCGACAGCGTGCCGAGCAGGCCGCACCGACGGCCAGCCGACTCGAGAATGGCATGCAGCAACCAGCTCGTTGTTGTCTTCCCGTTGGTGCCGGTAACACCAACCACATCCATGTGATGCGACGGATTATCGAAGATTTGCGCCGCGAGGGGACCCATGGCGCGCCGCACGTTCGGCACGAGCAATTCAGGGACACCGGTGCCTACCAGGCGCTCGACCAGCAAAGCAGACGCACCTCTCTCGCTCGCCGTTCTGGCGAAGTCGTGGCCGTCAAAATTGTCGCCAGGTGCGCAGCAAAACAGTCCTCCAGGTTGGATACGGCGCGAGTCGTGCGAGATGGAACTGACCAGTGCGTCACCCCCAACTATCGATGCTCCGTCTGGCGCGAAAGTGGCCAGAACTATCAACGATGCGCTCATTTTGGTGCCTTCGCGCAGCCGGTCCCTTCAGCCCGTGGAGGAATTTTCATCGAACGAAGCGCTTCGGACGCAACGGTAGTAAACAGCGGTGCGGCAGCCGTACGACCGTAGCGCAAGTCGCCTGACGAGTCGGGTTCGTCGATCGACACCAAGATGGTGAGCTGTGGATCATCGGCCGGAACAAATCCGGCGAACGATGCGTAATAGTGGCGTTTGCCATCCTTGTCGAGGTACCCGTCGGTCTGGCCTTTGAACCAAGGCTGTGCCTTGAAGGCGGTGCCCGTTTTACCCGCAACCGGGTACCCCTCTATACGGGCGGTCTCGCGCGCAGTACCGAAACACACAACGCCTCGCAGAACGCTGTTCATCAACTCAGCAGTATCAGGACGAATTACCTGGTGCGTTGCGGACGGCTCGGCCGACCGTTCGACTCCAGCGTCGTCGATGGTGCCCATGACAAGGCGAGGGGCAACGTATACGCCCTTGTTGGCGATGACGTTCATCGCTGCCGCCATCTGGATGCCGGTAACGCCAATGCCCTGCCCATACGCGATGGTTGCTCGTTGCGTGCCGCTCCACTTTTGGTACGGGGGCAGTAGCCCTGCTGATTCGCCCGGGAAGTCCAGGCCGGAAGTGGCGCCGAAACCAAAGGAGCGCAAATACTTCTCGACGTTGAGCGAGCCGATGGATTGGGCAAGCTTGACGGTGCCAATGTTGGATGACTCGGCGATGATCTGAGGAACGGTGAGCGAGATAGTTCCGTGCGGATCATCGTCGGTAATGACGGCATCGAACACCTTGAGCGAGGAAGGAATTTCCCAAGACTTCGTGAGGTCGGTGGTGCCTTCCTCCAACGCACCCGACGCAGCAATGATCTTGGCAACCGAACCGGGTTCATACGTATCGACGACTGCAAGGTTGGCGCTCGTCACCTGGACGTCACCGGTGGAATCGGATCGTCGCACCGATGCCATCGCCAACACATCGCCCGACTTCGCGTCGAGAACAACCACCATGCCACCCCGTGCCCGAGTGTCGTTAACTTGTTCAACTAGCATCTGTTCGGTTCGATATTGCAGCCGACGATCGATGGTCAAAATGACGTCCTGCCCAGGCTTGGGCGGGGTTGTGGCATGTTGGCCCGATGCGATTGAACGGCCTTGGCTGTCGCGTTCTCGAATGAGCTCACCAGGCGTGCCGGTGAGCAGCGCATCGTTCGTCATTTCGATTCCAGCGGTGCCGTTACCGTCAAGATCGGTGTAGCCGATGATGCTGCGGCCGCTCTCGCCAGCAGGCGCGAAGCGTTTCGGCTCCGTCAAGAAAAACACCCCTGGCAGCTTGAGGTCTCGCACCATTTGGGCTGCATCGTCGGCAACTTGACGACGGATATAGACAAACTCGGTGGCAGAGTTGAACTTGATGGCCAACTCGGTGGCCTTGACGGCATCGAGACCAAGGACGCGCACGAGTTCCCCGAGAGCGAACGACTTGTCCTTCATGAGCCGAGGATCGGCCCAGACCGTCGTGTGGGGCACCGACACAGCAAGCTCAATACCGTTTCGGTCAAATATCGTGCCGCGGCTGGCAGGCAATATGACGCTTCGAACACGCTGCGAGGCACCGTAGGTGGCGTAGTTGGCCGACTGCGCCGTCTGTAGCCATGCCACCCGAACCGTGATGAGAATGAAGGCGATGGCCATCACGACGAAGAACAACACGAGCCGCCGATGCGTCCTGCCGCTTCGGGGTGCAGTGGGGCGAACCTGGGGACCTACAATCGTAGCTGTCATCGCTACGAGCCCATGATTCTCTTGAACTCCGACCAATCGGCCCGCGTTTGTGAGACACCCTCTGCCGCTTGCGCACCAACCGATTTGAGCACCGCCGTCACGGCGTCGGGAGTTGATGAGGCATAGGTGGTTCGGCCAGCGTCAACCATTCCAAGGGCCGAGGCCCGTTCCAGAATGACCTGCGGAGATTGGGCAAGCGCCAATTGCAGGCGGTTCCGGTCGAAACGCAGCTGCGAGTCCCTTATGTCTTTTTCGACCTGGTCGAGCTGTAGCTGGTTAGCAGCTAGTTGGGCTTGGAACGCAACAAGGCTCACCATTGCAGTGAATAACAGCCCGAACAACACACTCGCCAGAACTCCAGCGCGACGTCGTCGGCGTACCGCGTCGGGAACAATCGACAGTTGAGGCCGAGGCCGTTCGCGGCGAGGTGCCACAGCCACATCGGCGAGTGGCACCTGATGCGAGTGCTGGCTAGTAGCCACGTGTTCAGCCCGCTGCCGGACGGACGAACGAACCGATACGTTCAACAACTCGAAGGCGCGCCGATTCAGCTCGGCGGTTGCGAGCAAGTTCGCTGGCGGAAGGACGACGGGTCATGGGGCGAACCACCCGAACGGTTTGCACCGCGTCGCAAACGCACGGAAGTTGCGGCGGGCAAGCGCATCCACCGGTGGAGGCCAGACGGAAGCGTTCTTTGAGGATTCGGTCCTCGCCCGAGTGATAGGAGAGCGCAAGGACACGGCCACCCGGTTGGGTAACAGCGATGGCAGCGTCGACCGCGGCAGGAAGTAGCGACAGTTCGTCGTTGACTTCGATGCGGATCGCTTGGAACGTGCGCTTGGCTGGATGCCCGCCTTTACGTCGCGCTGCGGCAGGAATGGCATCGCGAACAACCGACGCAAGCTGAGCGGTTGATTCGATCGGCCGGTTCGCCACAATGGCCCGTGCAATACGGTCGGCGAAACGCTCGTCACCATTTACGCGCAGCACCTCGGCGAGTTCGCTGACCTCGTAGCCGTTGACGACATCGGTCGCTGCCCACGACCGGGTCGTGTCCATGCGCATGTCGAGTGGGCCATCATTACGGTACGAAAAGCCACGATCGGCACGGTCGAGCTGCGGTGAGGAGACTCCAAGATCGAATACCACCGCGCTGACGTCGTTCACCTGTAGATCGGTCATGATCTTGGCAAGGTTGTCGAACCGGCTGTGTACTAGGCGGACCCTGTCCCCGAACTCGGCTAGCCGGTCGCCGGCAGCGGCGAGGGCGTGCTGATCTCGGTCGATGCCGACTAGACGACAGTCTGGCCGAGCTTGCAGTAAACGGGCGGAATGCCCGCCCCCTCCAAGGGTGGCGTCAACAATTGTCCCAGGCGGCACCGGGAGAACAAGTTCCACTATTTCTTCCACCATCACCGGCAGATGATGAAATCCGCCGGTGGTCGTTTCGGTTTGGGAACCTGTCCGCTCTGTGTCTTCGTTATCGCTCATCTGCAGCCCTCCGGCCGGCGTTGTCGTCGGGATGTCTCCCCGACTGACGAGACGGGAGCGGGCGGAGTTGGGGCTGTCCATCTTGCCGTCCGGAAGACTGCAGATGAGCGATTCACACAGCGTGTTGTTCGAATTCCTCGACTCTCCTTTCCTGGTCTGTTAGCTACGAGCCTCTGAGCTCTAAGGCTCCACGATCACGCAGGTTGCCGTAGAGTTCTTGATTCCAGATTTCGACTCGGTCGAATGACCCAGCGACAATCACTTTGGTTTCAACCTCAAGCCCGGCGAACTCGCGTAGGTCTCGATCCACATTGATTCGGCCCTGTCCATCCACCGGCACTTCGAAGGTGTTGTGGGCGAGCGCTCGCCAGGCATCCCGGCTGAGCTCGCCCCGTTTCATCTTGTCGGTGGCTTCTTGGGCCATGTTTTCGAAATCTTCATGGGTGAAGACGTCGAGGCATCCATCGTTTCCAAACGCAAGAAAGCAGGACGGTTCGAAACGCGGGCGAAAAGCTGACGGCAGAGCCACACGGCCCTTGGGATCGAGCTGACGCTCGTGCCGTCCAACGAACACTCGACTACTTCTCCTTGCCGTCCCCGAGGGGCTGCCTGCCTGCGTCGGCATGGGGGCGTTCCCCACTGGAACCCCACCGTACCCCTCACTTCTCCCCTCGTCAACCCACTTTCCACCACATCGCGCCACAACCGGCCATTCGACCCAGGTCCGACAGCCTCGGGAAACCCGCCAGATCTCGACTCAGAGTCGAAAAGGTGCCCGCGACTGCCGACAGTTTCGACTCTGAGGGCTCACGGGTGGGGTTCGCCCGAGTGGGTGGGGTTCGCCCGAGTGGGTGGGGTTCACCCGAGTGGGTGGGGTTCACCCGAGTGGGTGGGGTTCGCCCGAGCGTTAGGTGCTCAGCGCACCGACGACGCCTAGCCAGAAATCGTCGGCCGACATCTCGACGACGCCAACACGCGAATCACACTGGGCCGCCAGCGCTGAGCGTCGGGACTCGTCGATGACCAACGCGTCAACAACAAGTGCATGAATCGGTGCCATGTAGGCAACACATTGGAATCGGCACCATTCGCGAGTACGCCGCTGGCTGACACCCACCAACTTGCGTCCGTCGCTGACCAACTCGCCAGGCCCCGTGCCGAGAAAACAAACGAGGTTCGATCCGTCGGCCGCCACGAGCGCGCCGCGATGCGGCTCGGAACCACCACCAACGACCCGGGCGAAAAGGTCGCCGAGCCACTCGAAGGACCGCCCGATATCGACCTGCCACAGCGGATCGCCAAACGGCACGATCACATCGATCCATACCGACGCATCGGGGTGTAGCGGCACCAATCCCCCACCGCTTCGCCGACGCGCCAATTCTGTTGAATGAAGACGCAGCGGGTCGACAATGGTGTCTGACTGTGTAGAGCCGAGCACCAGAGCGGGACCGGTCACGTCGCAGCGTCGAACGAGCCTCGCTGGATTTTCAACAATGTCGTGGAGTGCCTGAGCGGTGCCCGACCGACGCTCGAACAGCCAACCCCCACGTGCGTGGGACGTCACGATGCAACGGCCAGATAGGGCTTCCACGCGTCGGGAACACATGCCACACTCAATGACACCCACGAACTCTCTCGAGGCTGAACCGGCAGGCGGGCGAGCGCCATGTTTGCTTCCTCGGGGGTACGATCTCGTTTGCGCAGGTTGCACGGACGACACGCTGCCACCAGGTTCTCCCACTCGTTGCGACCACCGCGACTGCGAGGTACCACATGATCGACAGAGTCGGCGTGATCACCGCAGTACTGGCAGCAGTGCTCGTCGCGAAGAAACAATGCACGCCGCGACAGTGATGTTCGACATCGGTACGGCACGCGAACAACCTTACGCAACCGGATAACCGACGGCGACGCAAACACTGCACGCTCGGACCGCACAAGGCCGCCGTCGTGATCAAGCATGTCGGCACGACCGGCCAGAACCAAACACAGCGCTCGCCGTGTGGCAACTACACCAAGGGGCTCGTACGTGGCATTCAGCACGAGAGCCCCTGACATGGCTAAGCGTTCCTGCAACCCGGTTTGCGCCTACCGCCGAACATTTGCACACAATACCGGTTCAACTAGCGCCCGCGCAGGTAATTGCGCGACCAACGCAAATACTGCACCAGGTCGGCCGGAGCGATGCCGTCGGTGGTTCCCGTGTGCGTGATCGCCCGAAACTGCAGATAACCAGCCTCGGGCACAGGGAGATACGGGTGACGCAACCACCAGCGCGCGGGAGCGAGCCGAAGGGCGGCCCGCCACAGGCCAGGTCGCCGCACCACAGCCCACACGACTGCCGCGGTAACCATTACTTGGCGATGGGCTCTTTGGGCAGACCCAGAACCATTTCACCAATGATGTTTCGCTGAATCTGGCTGGTACCCGCGTAGATGGTGCCGGCACGAGCGTTGAGGAACACGTTGCCCCACGAGCCCGACGAGTTGGGCGCACCAACGTCGTCGGTTTGGAAGGCGCTCGACGGTGGGCGCCCGTCGATGACCATGGCGTCCGGGCCAAGAATGTCGACCGCTAGCTCGGTGACGACTCGGTGATATTCGCTCCAGTAGAGCTTAAACGTCGAGCCATCGGGGCCTGGGTGATGCCCGGCAAGAAACTTGGAAAGTGTGCGCATACCCAGGAATCGCATGATCTCGACCTTCGAGTGACACCATGCCAGCCGCTGACGGATGACCGGATCGTTGTTGACACCGCGCTCGACAGCCATGGCGACAAGGCGGTCGAGTTCAGCCCGGAAACGTACCGGCACAGTGGCGGCTGCTTCGCCGCGCTCGTATCCGAGCAGAGTCATGGCAACCGCCCAGCCGTTGTTGACTCCCCCGACGACGTTTTCTTTGGCGCAGACAGCGTCGGTAAAGAACACCTCGTTGAACTCGCTGTCGCCCGAGATCATTTTGATGGGCCGCACCTCGACACCGGGTTGTCGCATGTCGACGAGGAGGAATGTTATGCCCTTGTGCTTGGGCGCATCGGTATCGGTACGGGTCAGGAGGAATATGTGATCGGCGAGATGCCCGGCCGAGGTCCAAATCTTTTGACCATTAATGATCCACTGGTCGCCGTCGAGTACAGCGCGACAGCCAAGGCTGCCAAGGTCCGAGCCAGCGTTGGGTTCGGAATACCCCTGGCACCACACGTCGTCGTTCGACAAAATTCGTGGGATGTAGTGGGATTTTTGTTCCTCGGAACCCCACTGGAGAAGCGTGTTTCCGAGCATGCCAATACCGAACGCATCGTTGGAACCTCCAGTTGGGACTCCGGCTTTCGTGAATTCCTCGGCGATGATGACCTGTTCGACGGGACTCAGGCCACCACCGCCATATTCTTTCGGCCATCCGGGGGCAAGCAATTCGTTCTTGTGAAGAATGCTGCGCCAGTTGAGGGTCCACGCGTTAACGTCGTCATGGTCGACCTTACCAATCCCGACCCAGTCGGCAGGCAAGTGTTCGGCGAGAAATGCTTGGGTCTTCTCGCGAAATGCTTCGGCTTCGTCACTGAAGAACGGTTCCATGACGTGATCGTACCGGCTGGTAACCAGTCGTGTTGCAAGTGGGCGACACCATGAGTTCGGTTCAGTCGCCTAGCCTGCTGGGTTGTGACGGCTCTAGCCTCGAACAACGGACCCGCCCCTGACGCCTCGGTTTCTTTTGGAGACCTTTTTAGCGCCATAGTCACCAATGTCGGGCAGGTGGTTCGCGGTAAACCTGAAGTCATAGAATTGGCCCTGATTTGTCTGTTGGCCGAAGGGCACCTTTTGCTCGAAGACGTGCCAGGTGTTGGCAAAACCAGCCTGGCAAAAGCTATTGCAGGGTCGGTAAATGCCGGCTGGAAGCGTGTGCAGTTCACACCCGATGTTTTGCCAACCGACGTAGTCGGTGTGAGCGTCTGGAATCGCAATTCCGAACAGTTCGAGTTTCGACCCGGTCCGGTTTTCGCCAACATCGTGCTAGCCGACGAGATCAACCGGGCATCACCCAAGACGCAATCAGCGCTCCTCGAAGCAATGGAGGAAGGGCAAGTTACCGTCGACGGGGAAACCCATACGTTGGAGCAGCCGTTCCTCGTGATCGCCACCCAAAATCCCATCGAACACGAAGGCACCTATCCGCTGCCTGAGAGCCAACTCGACCGATTCTTGATGCGTGTTTCGCTCGGCTATCCCGACCGTCAGGCCGAGCTCGACATTCTCGACACACATGCCGATAGCCGTGTCATGGCCAACCTGCAGCCGGTTGCATCGTTGGCCCAGGTGCGAGCGATGGTCACCGCAGTGAAGGGCGTTCACGTTGCTCCAGCCCTGAAGGCCTACCTCGTCGACATCGCCTCGGCCACCCGCCGACATTCGGGGCTAGCGCTTGGCATGTCGCCAAGGGCAACCTTGTCGTTGCTGCGCGCCAGCCGGGCGCGAGCGGCTGCCTCCGGGCGAGGATACGTCACGCCCGACGATGTTAAAGCCTTGGCCGAACCAGTACTCGGTCACCGGCTCGGGCTCGGTAGTGCTACGAATCGAAGCGGTGCCAACAGCAGCATGATCTCCGACATTCTGGCTTCCGTGCCGGTACCAACCGCCGGCTGACATGCTTACCCGGTCGGGTTGGCTCACGTTGCTGGGAGCACTGGTGGCCGCCGGATTTGCGCGCGTGTTCGCAATTGCGGAGCTGTGGATTATCACCGGCGCTCTCGTCGTGTTGGTTGTGGTCTGCGTACTTTGGGTACGCTCGACCACGGTCCGCATCCGACTACACCGGTCGGTTTCACCGTCGCGTATCCACACCGACGACGTAGCGCGAGTAACCATCGTGGCTACCAATGTCGGACGAAACGTGACCCCGGTAGTGCAACTCTCCGACCCGGTTGCCGGAACGCGAGGCGCCCAATTACAGCTCGCACCGCTCGGGCTCGACAAGGCTGCCGAGGCCGCGTACCGGATGCCTACCAATCATCGGGGGGTGTTATCGGTCGGCCCTCTGACGCTTGAACTCACCGACCCATTCGGAATTGCTCGGCGACGCGCTATTGCGGCAGAGCGGGTCGATGTTCTGGTGTTCCCGAAGGTCGAGGCTCTCGGCATGCCTCGGATGGGTGGCGACCTCGACCCGCACGGCTCGGCCATGAATGTCAACCGGCTCGCGCCCGCCGCCGACGAGACGTTCTCGCTTCGACCGTACCAACTTGGCGACGACCTGCGCCGAGTCCACTGGAAGTCGACCGCACGCACCGGCGAGCTGATTGTTCGCCAAGACGAATCAGCCTGGCAGGACTGCACCACGGTCGCACTCGACGTGCGGGTAGGTGCCCACGATGCCGAGAGTTTCGAACGGGCCGTGTCAGCCGCGGCCAGCATTGTCACCTCGGCATTCGCCGACCGCCATATCGTTCGGCTCCTGACGTCGGCCGACCTCGACACCGGCTCAGGCTCGGGGTCCAGTCACGAAGACGCCCTCATGTCCACGCTGGCCACGGTTTGCGTAGGGCCGTCGGCATCGTTGCGTTCGATGGTTGAAACATTGCGGCAAACCGGCGAAGGCGGCTTGGGTGTTGTAGTGCTTGGCCGGGTCGACAGCACCGAGTTGGCAGCGCTCGCTGCCATGGCTCATCGATTTCGCCAACTTGTCGTTGTGGTGCACAACGGACAAACCCCGCAGCGCGCCTCGGTACAACGAATGACTGTTATTGCCTTGGGCGATGCCGGTGAACTCAGCGAGCGATGGAGCGCAGCGGTGCGCATGGGTCGAAGGGTGGTACCGGCATGAGCGGGGCAAACTCACCGCCGAAACGAGAAAATTTCACGCCAACGGGCGTTGGCGTTTTGGCCGAGCTGTGCCTTGTGGTCGTCAGCCTGGTTACGGCTGCGGCGTTTTGTCGCACCTTCGACGGTTGGGGCTTTCTGCGAATCTTGACCACAAGCGTGCTCGGGTCGCATGCCGTCGCTGCGGTCGCCCGGCGAATCCGGTTCGGTTTGTTGGCGTCGTTTCCCGTGAGTGTCGTTGTTGGCGCCGTTGTCTTGAGCAACCTGTTCTACCGGTCGACTACCACGTGGGCGTTGCCCTCGCGACGCACGTGGGATATTGCTGGCGTCGAACTGCGCGCCGCTCTCACCTCGTTCCCGACCGAGGTGCCTCCAGTAACCGCGACAGGCGGTTACCTTTTGGCGGCGGCCGCCGCCTTGTGGTTAGCCGTGTTTCTTGCTGACAGCTTCGCGTTCCGCGCCCGGGCAACCCCCGAGACAGCTTTGCCGACCGGGGTGCTCTTCCTATTCGCATCAGCCGTTGCTTCTGACCGGTTGCGCACCCCCATGGCAGCTGCCTGGATTGGCTCGGTGCTGGCTTTCGTCGTTGTTCACCGGGCATGGCGCCGTATCGACAACGGCGGTTGGCTGTCAGATCACAGCCGGGGTGCTGGTCGTTCCCTTGTGCGCTCCGGAGTGCTCATAGGTGCACTTGGGGTTCTGGCTGCCGTTGTGGTTACTCCAAGGTTCCCGGGCGCTCGGGCCGAAGCGCTTGTCGATACCAAACGAACGGGGCCAGACACGGTCTTTGTGCTCAGCCCCTTGGTCGATATCAAGAAACGTGTTTCCAGTCGTAGCGACACCGAATTGTTCAGCGTGCAAAGCCCCATCGGAACCTACTGGCGGGCCACAGCGCTTCCCGACTTCGACGGTCGGCAATGGACAAGCGACCTCGAGCAGCAAGACGCTCGAGACGCGCTCACTACGAGTCGTATCCCCAATGGCGACAAGATCGTCGCAGAGTTCACTATCGCCGCGTTAACCGACGTGTGGATGCCGAGCCCGTTTGTGCCAACAGCGCTCATCTCGGCCACTATGAAAAACGAGCCTCGTTGGGATGCTGGAACCGGCACCTTGTTGGTACCGGGTTCCCTGAAAAAGAACGACATATATCGGGTATCGGCTGTCGTCTCCCGCATCGATCCGGCGGTAGCGCGCGTGCTCAGCAATCGACCCGCGCGAGCGTTGCCGCCAACCTACCTTGCGCTTCCCGCCGACTATCCCGCTGGCTTGGTGACACTCGCACGCGAGGTCACGGCGGCTGGCGACAACCCGTTCGATAAAGCCCGCTTGCTGCAGGACTGGTTCCGCACCGAGTTCGTGTACGACCTCGGCGTGTCGAGCGGCCAGGAGACCGACGACATCGAAGGTTTCTTGGAATCGCGCCGAGGCTACTGCGAGCAGTTCAGCGGCACGTTCGCAGCGATGGCCCGCTCGCTTGGTATTCCGGCTCGCGTGGCTGTCGGGTTCACATCGGGGCAACTCGGGCCTGATGGTCGCTATCACGTTCAGGCCAAACACGCTCACGCTTGGCCCGAGATCTACGTTACGGGTTTGGGGTGGATCGGCTTCGAACCAACGCCCGGCCGTGGTAATCCCACCTCCGAGAATTACACCGGAGTATCGGGGGCCCAGGCTGGCGACCCAGCCGCCGATCCAAATGCCTTGAGCTCGACCACGACAATCAATCCAAACGTTTCAACGTCGGCCGCCGTGCCTCGTGGTGCCGACATTCCTAGCTTTGACGACACCGAGGGGCTGATCAACGACGTCCAAGTCCAGAAGTCGTCGTCACGGCTGGTTCCCTGGCTAGTCGGTCTCGTAGTTTTCGCGGGCGTGGCCGTATTGTACCCTCGCCTTGTGCGTACGTTGGTCAACCGACGCTGGCGCAAACGTCGAACACAAGCACCATCGATCTCCGACGAGATTCGGGTGGTCTGGAACCGGGCCACGCACTCGTTTGAACGGTCAGGGCTCAACACCGACCCGTCCGAAACTGCAGCCGAGTTTGCTGAACGAGCGGCACACAAAACGCCGGTGGATGCTCAGAACGTTCGCGATCTGGCGCTGCTGGTGACCGCCAGCACCTTTGGCGACGGCGAAGTGACTGAACGCCATGTTCGCGACGCGGAACTCATGGGGTTGAAAGTGGCCGCCGACCTTGAGGCACACGCCGATCGCCGCACGAAAATCCGTTGGAAATACGACCCACGACCCGTCGTCAAGTCCTTACCCGGGGATCACCGGCAGGCCCGATTCGAGGTTGGCGAGCGTTCGTAGGGAGCGAAGGCAGGGCTAGCTGTTGGGCTAGCTGTCGCTCGTCGGACGCTCACGACGAAAGCGGCCGCGCATCTCGCCGAGTGCACCGGTGATCTGACCAGCCTTAAGGCTTGAGCTCACCTGCTGGATTCCTGCGCGGCCCATGGCCCGCAGGTACTTGTCTATTGCGAACGCGCAAGCCAGCATGACGATAAAACCAAGGAATGCAAGGGCTACGTGCACCTGTAATGCGGCGACAAGAAACGCCAGACCACCTACGACGCCGAACACTGCGAACTGCAGCCGCCGAAAAGCGTGGCGATACAGCGACGTCTGACGAACCGATTGCGCGAACTGGGGATCGCTCTCATAAAACTGCTGCTCTATCTGGTGGAGGATTCGCTGTTCTTCCTCAGAGAGCGGCATGCGGGGAACTCCTGTAGTAGCGCCGTCAGCAGTGACGGATTTCAGTTTGACACACCAATGCCCATCCCACAACGCGGCAGCACAGTTTGACGATGCGTTAATAACTGCAGGAGCAGCGTTCACATCAACAAGAGCTGCGTTCACAACCGCAGACGCATCGTTCATTCCAGTGCATTCGGACCCCATTGCTGCTGACCCCGTCGGAGAAGGCGGAGCCCTTCAGGCTGAACCAACGACGCAGGGCCGATAGACGAGTCACCGAAGCGCCGACGAATATCGTCGATAGTGCGGCTCGCCTCATCCCACGCAGGTCCTTCATCGGACTCATCGACATCGAGGCTGAGTTGTTTGGTGCCGTCGTTGAGTTGGGACACGCTCACGCCCAACAGCCGTACGCCAGCCGAAGGGTCGACCTGGGCGAGCAGCAATCGAGCGGCCGTTAGAATCGCGTGTGCTGACGACACGCCATCGGCCAGGGTATGGGAACGAGTAATGGTACTGAAGTCGCTGAACCGCACCTTGAGTTGAACGGTTCGAGCCATCATTGCGGCGCGTCGAAGGCGAGAGGCAACCGCATCGGACATTCGGACCAGTTCGTGGTCGAGCCGTACCGGGTCGTCAAGATCGGTGGCGAAGGTCTGTTCGTGACCAACCGACTTTGAGACTCGGTCGGGTTCTACGTGTCGCTCGTCGCGGCCCTGAGCCAACCCGTGCAGATGCTGGCCGGACGCTCGACCAAGCGTCGACACCAGTGTGGCCAGGGGCAGCGAGGCCAGTTCACCTACTGAAGAAATGCCTAATCGCTGCAGTTTCTCCAGTGTCTTTGGACCAACCCCCCACAGGGCTTGCACGGGCAGCGGGTGCAAGAACGCCAGCTCCGCTCCCACCCGTACCACAGTTACCCCCGCACCGGGCAAAATTGCGGTGGCTGTTGCCTTCGGTTTGGCCGCTTCACTCGCCAGTTTCGCGAGAAATTTGGTCGGGGCGACGCCTACCGAACACGACAATCCCAGTTCATCAAGGACCCGTTGGCGGATCGCGGCGGCGATCGACGGCCCATCGCCAAACAGGCGCGCCACACCGGTGACGTCCAAGAACGCTTCGTCAAGCGACAACGGTTCAACGAGTGGCGTGAAGCTCGAAAAGATGCCGAGCACGTGCCGGCTGACCTCGTCGTACAACGCGTGATCGCCAGTGATGAAGATCGCTTGCGGACACAGTTTCGCGGCCCGCACCGATGGCATGGCCGAAAACACTCCGAACTGGCGAGCCTCATAGCTTGCCGCGGCCACTACTCCGCGTGATCCGGTCCCCCCCACCACGACGGCCTTACCGCGGAGTTCGGGGCGACGTCGGACCTCACACGCGACGAAGAATGCATCCATATCGACATGGATGATCGTTCGGGCCTTCAGTGGAGATCCTCGGTCAACGGTGCTCGATGAATCTTGCGGCGAACCAGTCGGTCACGTACACCCCAACCCGTGACAAGGCCGAGCGCCTCGATCACGATGCGGCCCGACATCTTCGATTCACCCCGGGTTCGTTCAACAAATCGAATCGGCACCTCGACGACGCGACCGCCGTTGCGAATAAGTCGGTAGGCCATTTCGATTTGAAATGCGTAGCCGTCGGCCCGAATCGAAGCGAAGTTGATAGACCGAAGTGCCTCGGCGGTAAAGGCTCGATATCCCGACGTTGCATCGTTGATTGCCAGTCCTAGAACCAATGCGGCATACCGATTTCCCCATCGACTGATAGCCGAACGGGACCGGCTCCACGAAGGAATGGACCCGCCCGGGATGTAGCGCGAGCCCACGACCAAGTCGGCGGCTACCCCAACAACGGCCAACAGAGCGGGAAGGCTCGCCGGGTCGTGGGACAGGTCGGCGTCCATCTCGACTATGACATCGAATCCATCGTCGAGCGCCTTACGAAACCCGTCGCAGTAGGCCGATCCTAAGCCGGACTTTGCCGGTCGTCGGAGCACCTCGACCGCGCCGGTCGAGCGGCCCAACTCCTCGGCCTTGAGTGCGGTGCCGTCGGGGCTATCGTCATCGACAACGAGGATGTGCGCCGTTGGTACGGCGAGCAAAACGCGCTCTACAAGCTCGGCGAGATTCTCAGCCTCGTTATACGTAGGAACGACGATACAGACGCGCACGGAAGCACACGATACCCCTACGGGCTACCAGTCTCGTCGTATCCCACCCGCCTTCCACTCCCCCATAGCCCGTAGGACAAGTACCGCTATGACCGACGTACCGGCGGCGGCCGGGACAGCGGCGATGAGCGCGCCGATGGCCTGGGGCGTTGCACACGAACCTGTGCACTGCAAGCCGACGAACCCCGCGCCGATGAGCCCTCCGGCCAGGCCGCCGATGAGGACCGCAACGAAGGCCAGGACCCTGGCCGCGCGGGACGGCAAAGCAGATAATGGCAGCTCGGACATCACAGCAAGTTCGCGCATGCGACAGTCTGGCTGCAAACTTTCAACCGATACCCTGTCGATAATGACCACTCTGGACGACGAACTTCTTGACCTCGCTGTACGTCTTGCCACTGAGGCTGGCGAACTCGTGAGCACTGGTCGGCGCCGTGGTCTCAGTAGTGTTTCCACGAAGTCATCGAGAACCGACATGGTCACCGAGTTCGATCGGTTATCCGAACATCACATCGTCAACGGAATCCTCTCAGTTCGGCCGAACGACGCCATCGTGGGCGAAGAAGGTGCATCTCGCCTAGGAACTTCTGCTGTTTCGTGGCTGATCGATCCAATCGATGGAACCACGAATTTCCTCTACGACCTCCCGTTTTTTTCCGTCTCGATCGCGGCCGCCGACCTTCACGGACCCTTGGTCGCAGTGGTGTTCGCGCCGCGTTTAGGCGAGCTCTTCACCGCTGTTCGAGGCCGAGGTGCCTTCTGCAACGGACAGCCAATCTCGCCGAGCAGCACCGGCGAGCTCGATACGTCCTTAGTTGCTACCGGCTTTAGCTACGAGCCGAAACGGCGGGCCGGGCAAGGTCACACCGTTGCCAATCTGTTGGCATCCGTGCGCGACATTCGACGCTTCGGTTCCGCTGCGCTCGACCTGTGCTACGTAGGTTGCGGACGACTCGACGTGTACTTTGAAACTGGACTTGGACCATGGGATATTGCTGCTGGCGGTCTCATTGCGCAGGAAGCCGGTGCCGTAGTCACCGACTTTTCCGGCCACGCCGTTCGGCCTGAAGAGGTGCTCGCGGCAACACCGCTGGTGCACGGATCCTTCGGGTTGTTGCTTGCTCAGGCGCTCCAAACAGCCACGGGAGCGCAAGCGCCCTCCCCGATAGGCCAGACTGGAGGAGATGGGAACGCGAATTCTGACTGTTGAGGACGACGAGCGTATCCGCGCTGCCGTCACCATGGCGCTCGAAGACGAGGGTTGGACCGTCGTCGAGACATCAAGCGGCGAGGAAGCAATTCGGGCATTCACCGCCGCTCCTGCCGATGTTGTACTGATAGACATCATGCTGCCCGGCATGGACGGCTTCGAGTTGTGCCGGGCAATCCGTCACGACAGCGACGTGCCCATCGTCATGGTCACAGCCCGAGCCGACACGCACGATGTCGTAGCTGGGCTCGAGGCTGGAGCCGACGACTACCTCACCAAGCCGTTCGCGCCCAAGGAACTGTCGGCTCGAATTCGGGCGTTGTTGCGCCGTGTTCGCCCTGCGGCCCCTGGCCATCACAAGCTGACCTTTGGTGATCTCGACATCATTCCGGACGAGGGAAAGGTATTACTCGAGCACAAGGAACTCAGCCTTACCAAGACCGAGTTCCGTTTACTGTGCGAGCTGGCCTCAAGCCCGGGGCGGGTATTTAGCCGAGAGTCGTTACTCGATCGGGTGTGGGGCTACGGCTACTTTGGCGACGGTCGCTTGGTCGATGTGCACATTCGTCGCCTACGAATGAAGGTCGAAGCCGACCCCGCCAATCCCCGTCATGTCGTTACCGTGCGAGGGCTCGGCTACCGACTGCAAGGATGACCGGTACGCCTGATGTCGCCGTAGCGGCCACATCGACGTGGGCAAGTCGATGGCACGACCTCGTTCGTCGGCTGCACTGGCTGAACCGGTTGCGTCCAGAACGCATTGGCCTTCGGCGACGCGTGATGCTGTCGTTTGCGTTTGGAGGCTTTCTCGTCTCCACGCTGCTGTCACTTGTCACCATCCTTCTCAGCCAATCAAGCCTGGTGCGCCAACGCGTCGGCGTTGCCGAGCAGCAGTTATATCGAGACGCCGTCAGTTTCGAGAACAGCCTGCAACGAGACCCATCTCGACCTCAGGATGTCATCGCTGGTTTGCAACCGCCTGCCGGAACCAGCGTGGTCGTTTTCGTCAAAGGCGAATGGATTGTCGTGTCAGGCGAGGCGAGTTCCCGCCAGCTTCCTCCGCCTCTGGTCGAGAGCGTCATCACACGATTTGAGCGCACACGAATGTTGAGTCGGTTCGACAACCGATACCTACTGACCCTCGGAATTCCACTTCCCAGCGTCGGTTCCAGCTTTTTCGAAGTGGTCGACATGAGTGATTCGTCGCGAACGTTACGCAGCATCACCCTGTCACTTGTCGCCGGCTCGGCCATCACCACGACACTGAGCGTTCTGCTCGGCGTCTGGGCGGCAGCGCGGGTCACCCGGCCAATCACCGCAGCAGCCCAGGCCGCCAACGCCCTTGCCAACGGCCGACTCGATACCCGTCTCGATCTCACCGATGACCGAGACATGAGGGTACTCGCCAGCGCGTTCAACGACATGGCCCGATCACTCGAAGAACGCGTCGAGCGCGACGCCAGGTTTGCGTCCGACGTCAGTCACGAGCTTCGGTCGCCACTCACGACGTTGTCAGCATCCATCGAGGTTATGCAGGCTCGCCGAGCCGAGATGCCCGAGCGCGCCCAATCGGCACTCGATCTCATGACCGCCGACGTTACGCGGTTTCGGGGGCTCGTCGAAGATCTTTTGGAGATCAGCCGATTCGATGCCGGAGCGGTCCGGCTTAATCTCGACGAGCTACTCGTCGCCGAATTTGTTCGCCAGGCGGTAAGCGTGTCATCGGCTCCCGACACGCCGGTCGAAGTAAGTGATGCAGCGGAGTCGATGATCATCAGAGGCGACAAGCGGCGACTAGCGCGTGTTCTAGCCAACCTCATCGACAATGGACGCAACTACGGCGGCGGCGTTCTCAGAGTGCTTGTGGAAGAAGTACCCGATGAATTTCCTGCCACACATGTTCTGATCATCGTCCAAGACTCCGGGCCGGGCGTCGCACCCGAGGAGCGCAACCTCATCTTTCAACGATTCGCACGGGGATTGTCGTCTGGGCGCAGAGGCGTGGCCGACGGCGCTGGCCTGGGATTAGCGCTCGTCGATGAACATGTGAAGTTGCACGGAGGGACCGTTCGCGTCGTCGACCGACCCGACGGCGAAAGCGGTGCCCGGTTCGTTATCGAGTTGCCGGCCGAGCCTGTATGAGCCGTTTATTGCAGCCTCGAACAACATGGGCCGTATCGGTGCTGGTCAGCGCACTAGTCGGCTGCTCGGCTCCAATCGATGGCACGCCAGTGGCATTGGCACCCCCCACATCCGGGAACCGGCGTACAACTGAGCGGGCTGCCACACCCACTAACCAGTCGAGCAAAGTCTATTTTCTCGCTGCCAGTCCCGGCGGCGTCAAGCATCTCGCACCGTCACTTCGCCTTGGCCGAGACCCGCTCACGACACTTCGATTCCTGTTCGCCGGACTCGACGCCGGCGATCGGCAACGCAACTTGTCGACAGCAATTCCAGCCGGCAGTCAGGTCAACAAGTTGACCATCGGCGACGGCTTAGCGATTGTCGATCTCGATAACAGCATCTTCAAGGTCCGGGGCGAACAACAACGCCAGGCCATTGCACAGGTGGTTTTTACGATGTTGCAGTTCGATGGCATACGCCGGGTGCAAATATTGGTTTTAGGCGAGGTCAAGGATTGGGCTCGTGACGATGGAACAACGGTAAACGGCCCGCTCACCGCACTCGATTACGTTGCATATGACCCAACGAACCAGCCTGACTACTTGTCGATACCGTCGCCTGCCACCAGCGTTCCGGCACCGTCGACGACAACCGCAGTCTCGGTCCCAACCATCGAGCCGTAACTCGACGTCGCGTTCCGGACACAGCTAGCCAAAGAAGGTTTCGGCTACCTCGTACATGGCCGGGTCGAGTGTGCGGGTTACGCCGGCGACGTCGACAAGAGCGCAGCGTTCCATACGTCCTGGGCTTCGGAACGCAATCATGTCGCCCCATGCCTGTTCGTGAACCGCATCGATTGCCGCGAGTCCGTAGCGGGTGGCGAGTACCCGGTCGTACGCAGTGGGGGTACCGCCCCGTTGGACATGCCCAAGCAACGTCACCCGGGTTTCGTAGCCCGTGCGACGCTCGATCTCGGGCGCTAGGCGGTAGCTGATGGCGTCACTACCGCCGAGCAGTTGATGACCATGAATACCGGTGGCAGCATCGGGCAGATCGAGTTCGCCGGGAACCGGACGAGCCCCCTCGGCGACCACAACAATCGACGCATACCGGTCTCGCTCGTGTCGCTTGCGAATGACCTCGCACACGTCGTCGACCCGAAACGGAACCTCGGGTACCAACACGACTGTTGCCCCGCCCGCGATTCCCGCGTAGGTGGCGATCCATCCTGCGTGGCGCCCCATCACTTCCACCAGCATCACGCGATCGTGGGCTTCGGCGGTAGTGTGCAAACGGTCGATTGCGTCTGTGGCAATCTGCACTGCCGTGTGAAAACCAAAGGTGGTGTCGGTACCGACAACGTCATTGTCGATCGTTTTTGGCACGCCGATGATCGGCAGACCAAACTCAACAAACAGCCGCGACGCCACAGTGAGCGAGCCGTTGCCACCAATGACAACGAGCGCATCGAGCGAGTGGCGTTCGAATGCACCGGTAACCCGGTTGACGCCATCGGGGAGATCCCATGGGCCTCCACGACGTGTACCCAGAAGGGTTCCACCACGTGGCAACATGCCTCGAAGCGTCTTGACTTTCAACGGCATTGTGTCGTCATCGACCATTCCATGCCACGCGTTGCGGAACCCGATGATCTGGTCGCCGTACACCTGCTCGCCTTTGCGAACTATCGCTCGTAGAACGGCATTGAGGCCGGGGCTATCGCCACCGCCTGTGAGGACTCCGACTCGCACGTGTACTGACACTAGCGGAGCCTTTCCGGCTCGCACCTCAGTTGTGGCAGGATCGGTTGATGGCATACGACAAGAACCGACCAATTCCGTGGAAGTCACTTCTGCGGCTCACCGGCCTCTACCTCATCGTGGCCAACGTCGCTTTCGCGTTGATGTCGAAAGAAGACTTCGGTGTTCCAACCATCGCGGCAACGCTGGCCTTCGGCGCCCTGTACCTAGCGTTCTCGGTGGTGCTCGCTAAGTTTGGGCTCGATCCTGTGTCCATGCGTCAACGTCGCATGGACGCAGCCGCGGCGCGTCGACTTGCCGCCAGTAGCAGCGACGCTGGTTCCGCAGCGCCAACGCGTGGTCGACGTTCACGCCGCACCGCGGTGGTTCCCACTGGCCCGGCCGCCACTCGACGCACCAATGCTACGAACCCACAAGTGCGCAAGCCTGCCCGAAAGCGATAACTGTGGGCAGGGACCCCGTCGTTATCGCCATCGACGCTGGAACCACCGGCGTTCGCAGTATGGCCGTTGCCCCTGACGGCACCATTGTCGGCTGGCGGTATCAGGAATTCACCCAGTACTTTCCGCAACCCGGATGGGTAGAACACGACGCGGCCGAGATCTGGAACGCTGTCAAAGTCACGCTGAATCAGCTCGTCGCTGAACTTGATCGGTCTATCGTTGCCATCGGCATCACGAACCAACGCGAAACCGTCGTTGCTTGGGATCGGCGAACCGGTACGCCGCTACATCGGGCCGTTGTGTGGCAAGACCGCCGTACTGCGCCACGGTGCGACGCCCTAGCCGTCCAGGGCCATCTTCCCCTCGTTCGAAATGCCACGGGCCTCGTCCTTGATCCTTACTTTTCGGGTACGAAATTCGAGTGGCTCTTTGGGCCCGGTGGGGTGTCGCGGGGGCCCGACACCCTGGTTGGAACCGTCGATAGTTGGGTGCTGTGGAATCTCACGGGCGGGAAGGTGCACGCCACCGACAGATCCAATGCCAGTCGCACCATGTTGTACGACATCCGCTCGGGCGAATGGAGCAGCGAACTCTGCGAGCTGCTCGGTGTGCCTGCCCATGTACTTGCGTCACTGGTAACGTCGTCGGGTCGACTGGGCGTCACGGAACCCAACTGCGGCGTGCCGTCCGGTATACCCATATCCGGTGTTGCCGGCGATCAACAGGCGGCCCTTTTCGGCCAAGCATGTTTTCGTCCCGGCATGACAAAGAACACCTACGGCACCGGCAGCTTCGTGCTGATGAATATTGGGGAAACCTGTCCCGAGCCAACCGATGGAATGCTCACGACCGTTGCGTGGCAGATCGGCGACGCTGCTCCCGTCTACGCCCTCGAAGGCGCCATCTTCGTCACCGGCGCCGCCATTCAATGGCTGCGAGATGGCCTCGGTCTCATTAGTGATGCGTCAGAGATTGGACCGCTCGCCGAGTCGGTACCCGATACGGGTGGCGCCTATCTTGTTCCCGCGTTTACGGGCCTTGGAAGCCCGTGGTGGGACCCGTACGCCCGCGGCACGTTGGTGGGCCTGACGCGGGGTACTACCAAGGCGCATTTGGCCCGAGCCGTTGTAGAGGCAATGGCCTACCAAACCCGAGACGCGGTGTCGGCCATGACCGCCGCCTCGGGCCGCAGCGTCGCCGCCTTGCGCGTCGACGGTGGAGCCTCGGTGATGAACCTCCTACTGCAGTTCCAGGCCGACCAGCTTGGTGTAACGGTCAGCCGCCCAAGGGTGCAGGAGACAACAGCGCTTGGGGCTGCATACCTCGCCGGGTTGGCCGAAGGCGTGTGGCCATCGCTCGACGCGATCGAGGCCACATGGCAGCTCGATGTGGCGGTCACCCCCGACGTGAACCGAACCGTGGCCGATGCATTGCATACCGACTGGTTGCGTGCAGTCGAACGCTCACGAGGGTGGGTTACCGAGCGCTAACTGGGCTGCTAACCCTTCGCGTCGCTCCACCGTTCGATGATCGACACGTCAGCTACGAAACGCACGTCGCGGTTTCTGGCCCACCGGCCGGCTGCCTCGTCCAAACAGCTGGTCAGCAAATCTGCGACCTCGGGAGCGGTGTCAACAGGAGCATGCACCAGCAACTCATCATGGAGGCACAGCACGACCCGAGCACCGTGCGAACCTGTTCGAGCGCGTACGAGCACGGCCCAAACCTTGAAGAACTCGGCGGCTGCGCCTTGCACCATGGCGTTGCGCGCAAACCGTCCTCGACCTGCGGTCATAGCCCGGTACTGGCGATCATCGAGTTCCTTGGACGGTTCCCCCATCGTCAGCAAACGGCCACCGAACGTTCGCAGGTTTCGACCCAACTGCCCGGCTTCATCGGCATCGCGCAGGTATCGCATTGCGACGGGGTAGGCCGCGTCCATCCCTCGTAATGCTTCGCCAGCCGCTCCCGACGTCTGGCCATACATGGCGGCGAGAACCGCCACCTTGGCAATCGGTCGCTCGACGCCTAGTCGCGCCGCCACGGGGGCGTAGAGGTCATCATCTTGGGTGGCCCGACTGAGCGCCGGGTCACTCGAGATTGCGGCGAGCACTCGCGGTTCGATTTGGCCGAGGTCGGCTCGAACGAACAGGAACCCAGGTTCGGCGATCACGGCTGGTCGTAGCTCAGCAGGAAGGTTGTGGAGCCCGGCTTGCGCAGTCATGCGACCGGCGGCACCGTCGGATCCGCTCCAACCGCCCCGCAGACGCCCATCGTCGCTTACGTGCGCGTCGAGCCACTCGTAGCCGTATGTGGTGGCTATTCGTTCGGCTTTACGCCATGCGAGCAGTGCCTCAACCATCGGATGGTCGTTGCGATGCGGTTCGAGCCTCCACGCTCTGGTGTCGGGTAGGTCGATGCCGACTCGTCTCAGGAGCGCTTTGACCTGCAACGGATTTCGCAGGTCGCGTTCTCCCGACACCGGAGCGTGTTGCAGCACCGCTTCGTCGCGTTGCTTGCGGACGGCTTCGGCATCTGCATGGCTGCGGGTGCGGGGTCCGGCCGACGCCCGGATGAGTGTTTCGATCGTTTCTCGATGAATTGGCAACCCATCGCGTTCCAGTTCGCTGCACAACAATTCGGCGGCTGATTCCGATCGGGCTGTGGCGAACGGGTCGCCCGTTGCGATATTCCTGGCTAGCTCGGTGTTCTGACGCACCGAACAGTCGAGCACCAGCCCAGCCCATTGCCGCATGCGCTGGGCCGATAGCGACCAGCCACCAGCTACCCATTCAGGTCGCAGATACCCGTCGGGCCGCACCGGGTTGTTGGGATCCTCGCCATCATCGCCGTTGTTGGCTAGCAAATCGAGTTGTCCAAGTTCGGGTGTCGACCGACGGTCCAGGCCGTAAGCCGACGCCCAAACATCGGGCACCTCGGCTACCCACCCGCCGTGCACGAGCCGATGGACGGCGGCGAGATCCCAGCATTTGGACACCCGGAGGCCGCCAGCACACAATGTCGTGGCGGTTACTTTTGACCACCACACCCAACGGGGCGACAGCGAAATTTCGAGTTGTCGACACAACTCGATCGGATGCTGCGTGTCGATGCCTATCGACACTTTGTCCGATGCGAGACCAACCCCGTGACCCGTGAGCGCTACCGCAACAAGGTCGCCTGGCCGTACTCCACATGCCGAGAATTCGGATGCTAAGAGTTGGGCCGCGTCATCCACCAGGTCGACGGGTTTGGCTCGACACCGAGTCGGCAATTCGGGCAAGTTCGGCCAAGTGTCGCCGCTCACGCCAGCGCAACGGTCGGCCGTCACGACCAATCGCAATAGTCAGACCGCTGCTCGCCAGCCGGGTCCAGCTGATGTCGTCGGGGGCGATGTCGGTGTTTTCAGGCAGGTGACGGGTACCTTCCACGTACGCGGCAAGCCAGCCGATGTTCGGAGTTTCGCCAGCGACATGGTGAAACCCGATGGGCTGGAGTCGAAGGGCCGCCGCCCAATCGGCGTTGAAGAGGGTCTTGAGCCCATCGACTAACGCAGCGATCGCACCGCTACGGGCTTCGGAGATATCGCCGGCCAGACCGAGGACCGCGAGTTCTGTGTCGACCGGCGCCGTGACCCGGCGAGCGTCTTCAACCCGCACGTTCTCGACACGCTCGATCTCGCGTATCAACCGGGGTAAGTCGTCGGCAGTGGACAATAGGACCGTGATGTCGTCGATAGCGGTGCCACCGCCGCGTTCCATGATCTCGAGCCCGACAACGTCACCATCGACGGCCCCGACTCGACCCGCTACTTGCCCTAGGGTTCCTGGCCGGTCGGGCAACCACACCCGTAGTACGAAGAAAGCGCCAGCTTGTGTGAAACTCAACGGAGTTTCACGAGCCCGCGCCGCAGGTTGCGAAGGGCCTGGTTGATCCGCTGCTCGTTCTCGATCAGTGCGAAGCGTACGAAACCCTCGCCTCCAGGCCCGAACCCGCTGCCGGGAGACATGGCAACGTCGCAGTCGCGCACCAGCATCGACGCGAATTCAACCGAGTTCATCTCGGCATAGGGCTCGGGGATAGGAGCCCAGACGAACATGGAGCCTTTCGGTTTCGGGATGCTCCAACCAATGCGTTCGAGGCCATCGAGCAGCACATCTCGGCGGGATTGGTAGATATCACGAACCTCCGCCGGATAGTCGGGGGCTTCGTTCATCGTGACCGTCGCTGCGATTTGAACCGGCTGGAACGTTCCGTAGTCGAGGTAGCTCTTGAGCTTGACCAACGCCGCAACCACCTCTTTGTTGCCCGCGAGGAAGCCGACACGCCAACCAGCCATCGAGAAACTTTTGGTCATCGAATACAATTCGACAGCACATTCCTTGGCGCCTTCGGCCTGAAGGATCGATGGTGGGTCGTAGCCGTCGAACCCCACGTCGGCGTACGCGAAGTCGTGCACGACAATCATCTCTCGCTCACGGCAGAAATCGACAACACGCTGCATGAACGCAAGGTCGACGCATGCGCCAGTGGGATTGTGCGGGAACGAGATGATTAGAACGCGCGGTTTGGGCCAGCCAACGTTCCATGCGTTTTCAAGGCTGGCAAAGAAATCACCGGCGAAGTCGTCTTTGACCCGTGGATCGGAGAGTGCCCGCATGGGCACCTGACGCAGGTCGGCACCGGCGAACAATGGGCCATAGATGTGGATTGGGTAGCTCGGGCTGGGCACGATGGCCGCGTCGCCGTTTTGTAACAGCACCCACATCAGGTGGCTGAAACCTTCTTTGGATCCAATGGTGTTCGTTATCTCGGTATCGACATCGAGTTCCACGCCCCATTTACGCAGGTACAACGCCGCTAAGGCCTCGCGCAGTTTGGGGATGCCTTTGGATTGGGAGTACCGATGGTTTCGAGCTACGTGCGCCGCTTCAGCAAGTTTGTCGACCGCAATAGTTGGCGACGGAATGTCGGGGTTGCCAAAACCGAGGTCGATGACATCGGCACCAGCGCGGCGAGCCTCGATCTTCAAGTTGTTGATGATCGCAAAAACATACGGCGGCAGGTTGGTGATCCGACGGAATTCCATCGGCCTACGCTAGCGAAACCACGCGGCTTGCACTATTGACTTACGCTCTAGCCATGTCGCGAGTTCCCCGCCCAGGCTGTATCCATGTTGTTATCGAGATTCCTCGAGGTAGCCGTAACAAGTACGAAATCGATCACCACACCGGCCAGGTCTTCCTCGACCGTCGCCTGTTCACGGCTACCACGTACCCGGCCGACTACGGATTTATCCCCGACACCCTCGGCGGAGATGGCGATCCACTCGATGCGCTCGTTCTGCTGGAAGACGCTGTCTATCCAGGGGTCTGGGTCGAGGCCCGACCTATTGGAATGCTGAGCATGACCGACGAAGCGGGAGACGACGCCAAGATCATCTGCGTTCCGCCTACTGAGCCGCGCTGGGAAAACGTGCACGAATTGGCCGACCTACCCGGTTCGCTCGTGGCTGAGATCCGACACTTCTTCGAGGTATACAAGGATTTGGAGCCGGGTAAATCGTCGGCGCCTGGCACGGTTGGCGGGCGCGAGGCTGCGTGGATCGAGATCGAGGAGTCACGCCAGCGAGCGTTGCAGTGAGCCGTGCTGGCATTGATGTTGGCGGTACAAAAATTCTCGGAGTTGTCGTCGATGATGATGGCCGCATACTGCACGAATCGCGTCGACCCTCGCGCTACGACGCCGATTTCTTGATCGACGATATCGTCGCAGTTGCTCGTGACCTTGGGCCGTGGTCATCGCTCGGTGTTGGTGTTCCCGGTCTCGTGTCAACGAGCGGGGTATTGCAAAGTGCGCCAAACCTCGGGGGTCTGACGCTTGTACCTGTCGGCAATCGGCTCGCCGCCGAGTTCGGGCACCGAGTCTCAGTCGACAACGATGCTACGTGCGCAGCCGTGGCCGAGTGGCAATTCGGCGCGGCACGAGGCGCGAACGATGTTGCGCTCATCACCCTTGGAACCGGCCTTGGTGGTGGTCTCATTATCGGTGGTCGAGTGCAGCGGGGCTCCCACGGCTTTGCGGGCGAACCTGGGCACATGATGGTCGACCCGAATGGGCCGCGTTGTGTCTGCGGCCAGAATGGCTGCTGGGAACGATTCGCATCCGGTGCGGGGCTTGCCTGGCATGCCGAACAGGCCATCAAGATGGGTGTGCCATCGCTTCTGGCGAAAACAGGCCGCCCAATCCGCGGTATCGATGTCGGCGAGGCTGTCGAGTTAGGCGACCCTGCAGCTATAGCCGCGTTCGATCGTCTGGCGTATTGGCTCGCCTACGGGCTCGTCAACCTCATCAACCTGCTCGACCCCGAGGTGTCCGTGATCGGTGGCGGGTTGGTGAATTCAGCCCAGCATTACCTCGAGCGCACACGGCACTATCTCGGCCAGTTGCGGTACGCCGATCATGCCCGGCCCCGCATCCAGTTACGGCCTGCTCAACTCGGCGAGCAGGCTGGGGCCGTGGGCGCGGCGCTCATCGGCGCCATGGATCCAGAGACCGCCTAGCGGACCTGTAGCTTCGCTCGCTCGTCCTACTACTTGGATTCGGCGCGAGCCTTCAGATGCTTGAGCGCGTCGTCGAGAATTCGTACCTCGGCGCGGCGCTTGACGAAACCCGGGATTGGCACCAGCAACTCGATAGACAAGTCGTACTTTACGTCAGTTGCACCGGGCGTGGCCGACGGCGCCAACTCGTACGCGCCGTCGATAGTGCGCATGATGTCGCCACGCAACATGCTCCACCCAACGCGGGTGGGAGCCTGAGAATGGTCGTAGCGCAAGATGTAATGGGTACTGCGCCCGAGCGCACTTGCGCGGAACTCAACCTCGGTAGCCCGACCCTCGCTGTCTCGAGCCCGCACCGTGGCTTCCTTGATGTCGTCGGCCCATTCGGGATAGCGGGCGAAATCGAGGATCACCGAATAACAGTGGTCCGGGCTCGCATTGATTGTCGTCGTTTGCGACGCGGCATCAACCATGGTTCTTATTCTGTCCCATCGGAGCGGTTCCTGCGTTGCTTCTTGGCTCAAAGCTGCCAAATCGTGCGCCCCACAAGCCGTTGAGCCCAAGCCCAAACAGTGGTGCCAACACCCCGTAGGCCAAGGGTGTGAACGGGCGGGCAATGGCTCCGGCCAGGCCAACTACAACCTGGATGGCCAAGAGCACGAGCATTGGTCGGCGAACAAATCCCGGCGCAACCTTGCCCGCCAGAAAATACAACCCGCCGATTCCGATGGTATCGGTTCTGCTTCTCGTCACAGCCGTGGCGAACGCCATGAGCATAGTTACGAAACCAGTTGCGAACAACAGGCCTGCTACCCAGGCCGAAACCAGCTTCCAATGTCCGAAGAACAGGGCTCCCATCGTGGTGGCGATGAGGAACAGCCCGGTTCCGAATGCGTTGAATTTGACGAGCTTCACCCGTGTACTCCTAGCGCATGACCAAGTCGTGCCGCCAACGCATCGTAGGTGAGGTGTTGCTCGACACGGGCTCTCCCCGCGGCCGAGAACTGTCGACGGAGACCTTCATCGTCGAGCAACCGCGCTAGGGCGGCGGCAGTATCATCGACCGAATCGGGGTTGACGACGAAACCGGTTTCGCCGTCGACAACCGCTTCGTGCGACCCGCCTGAACGCCCTGCCACCTGGGGCACCCCAGCCGCAGCAGCCTCGATGAACACGATGCCAAAGCCCTCCTGCTCGAGCCCACCCCAACGACTTCGACACAACATGGCAAAGACGTCGGCGCACGCGAAAAGGTCGGCGAGGTCGGGCTCGGGCACACGGCCCAAAAATGTCACGGGAGCGTGATGCTCACGAGCGATCCTCGACAGGCGGTCGGCGTCTCGCCCGGCACCTCCGATAGCAACATGCAGGTCGGGCCGGGACGGCGCCAAAAGGGCCGCTGCGCGAATGACCGTATCGAATCCCTTACGTGGCACCAGACGCGACTGGCCCAGGATCAGCCGACCGGCATGCGGTAGGCCGAGTCGACTTCGAACCTCGGCGCGGCGCCTAGTGGAGTCGAATGGATGAAATCGGGCTGTATCGACCCCCGGTGGAATAATCGTGATGGGCAAGGAACGGCCTGCGGTGCGTTCAGCTTCCGCTGCGGGATAGCCGCCGGCGGCAATGACGGTTTGCGCCCGCCGGAGTGTGCACGCCAAAGCCTGTTTCGTGCCGGGAATTCGTCCGGGGATCGTTACTTCTGCCCCGTGAAGAACTACGCCGTACGGCTGATTCAACGACGGGCCAATCTGGCCGAGTGGTATTGCCGGGTCGAGCATTACCAACCCGGCTCCGAATTCTGCGGCGAGGGCATTGACGCGTTTGATCATGAGTGGATGCGGCAGTAGGAACGGTTCGCGAACGCGTTCGATGCGGTAGGGCTGATCGGCATCCCACTCCGCAGCCCCGGCGAAGGGGCTGGTGAGCACAGCGAAACTGTCAGGAGGCAAACGTCGCCACAGCTCCCACAGATAGTTCTGTATGCCTCCGTGCTTTGGTGGAAAGTCGTTGGTGACTAAAAGATGCTTCATTGACCTAGTGCCCATGCAGCATGTTCGGCCAGCAGTTCGTCCGGGCCCAATCGGTAGCGTTCCAGCGCGGCAATCGCCTCGACCGACTTGTTGCCGACGTTACCGAGGGCCACTAAGGCATTGCGTCGTAACCATCGGAGATCACGATCTGCGATGTACCACTGGCCGACACGGTCGAGAATCTCGGTATCGGGCGCATCGAGGAGCCACACCAGATCGATATGCGACATAGTGTCGGGATGGCTTCGCCGTGGCCGGCCGAACCGCACGTTGGGAGGGCATACATCCTGGCAATCGTCACAGCCGTACACGCGAGTTCCAATGGCCGTTCGGTACTCCAGGGGCACGGTACCCGGCCGTTGCACAATCCAGGCTAGGCAGCGATTGGCGTCGATGACGCCCGGCGCAATGATGGCAGCGGTAGGGCATGCGTCGAGACAACGCCGACACGCGCCGCAGCCGTCGGCCACCGGTTCGGGCGCGGGTACTAACGGCGCGGTGGTGACAACGGCTCCTAGTACGTACCACGAACCGCGCCCGGGCAGTAGCAGATTGGCGTTCTTGCCATACCAGCCAATGCCGGCGAGGTACGCCACTTCACGGTCAACGAGACCGTTGTCGTCGGCTATCACGACGGCCTTATAGCCATCGGCTTTGAGCTGGCGAGCGACCGTTCGTAGCGAGTCACGCAACGGTGCGTAGTGATCGCGCCAGGCGTAGCGAGCCACCTCGCCGTGCGCTCGTGTCGACTCCGCAACGACAGGGTCGGCTTCCAGATAACTTCGCGCTCCCACGACGATGGCGCGGGCGCCGGCCGCGACCCGTGTTGGCTCGGTTGAGCGTTCCGGATTGAGGTACGTGAACTTCATGTCGGCATGCAAGCCGGCGGCTCGACGCTCGATTAACGCAGCTCTGGTTCGCCATAGTGTCGTTGCTGGTGCCACACCAACGCTGTCGAGGCCAGCGCACGTGCCGATGTCGAGGATCTCGTCGGTGTAGCGGCGCGAGACGGGATCCACACCACCAACGATACCGGCCAAGCCACGCGCGAGCGTGGTGTTAGCTGGCGCGATGACGCAGCCGTGGGACCAGACCGGCCGACGACAGCAAGCGAACGGCTCGCATTTCGTCGAGGTTGAAGACCACATCGGTACCCGATTCTCGGTCGCAGAGGTAGGTGACGACACAGTCGTCGCAGGCTGCGGTTGCCCGCATGACACACGTATCGCAGCTGATGGTCATGGTTGCGGTTGATTGGTTCATTGGGGTACATCCGTTCAAGTTGAGGTGCGGGCTCCACCCACCATCAGTATGCAGAGACGGTGTGACAGAGTTCCCAAACGATGTTCAGGCCATCACCTGTCGTCTCCGGAATCTCCCACCCACTTTTCAGCACGCTCGAACCGAAATTGTTCGGCGATGGGCCTAAGATGCCTTGGAACGCGATATTCAGTACGTTCATACACCGAATGATTGGCCACGTTGACGTGCGGCCGCCGCCATGAACGTTCGGCTGTGCATCAACCGGGCTCCAAGCCGCTCGCCGGCCTCGCGCACTTCGCGGTCGCTCGTGACAACGACAACGCCATGTTCATACGGCAGTCCACGAACCATTTCGATGATGACCTCGTCCGCCGACACCCCCGCGGGCGAGAACGTCACGGGCAATCGCTTGTTGCGTCGAGCGCCCCCGGGTATGGCCGCACCGTCGAACACCACATTGACCGATGTGTGATGCCGCGCCGAAACCTCGGTGACCACATCGAGTAGCTGTTCGCGTTGTTCGAGCAACGTGGCCTTCGGCCAGGCCTGCTTGGCCACGTTGTATCCATCGATAATTACCAGCACTCCGGCCTGCAATAGCTGCACGGCGCCTTCAACGGAGTCGACCAGCACTCCGGCGGCCACGACCACGGGCACCCGCCGTTGCGCAGATTTGCGTGGCCTGTCGGCGCTGGGGCCAGTGGTTGGCTTGGCCGTAGTGAGCAGCATCTCGATGTCGGCGAGCGCACGGGCCGCTTGAGTAATCGACGACCTCACCCGAGCAATATCGATGGTTGGCTCTGGGTCTGGCAGAGCAATCGGCAAGAGGGTCGACAGCGGGGTCGGCACAGGTACTGGATGTGGAAGCCCTGGGCCTGGCAACGCCGGTTTGTCAGCCAGTCTTTTCGTTAGCGACGCCACTTTCTTGCGCAGGTTGGCTACTGCCGCATCGGACTCAGCCACAACACGCTGGAGTTTGACGTTCGTTGCCACAAGTGAGTCGCGTTCTGCGGTCAACCGGGCAACGACGGTCTTAACCGTCGCCAACTCGGCCTTTGCCGACCCGGCGGCCGTTGCCTGACGGGAGACCGAGGAGTCACCCACTACTCCCGATGACGGTTCGCCGGTAAGCTCGGTAAGTTCTGCCTGCCACCCCTCAGGTCTTGTCAACCACAACCAACCCGCCCGCCCAAGCACCGCTTCGTCTGCGGCATTCGCAAGCCGAAGCCGAAACTCGTCGTCGTTGTCGACTGCCGATCTCACCGGTTCACGTGCCGCCGGCGGCAGTTTCTGAAACCGCAAAAACTGCCGGAGCCCCACAGGTGCGGCAATAGGTGGCTTGCGCTGCGAACCGATGACGGCGACAAGGAACGCAAACTCCAGGGCCGCGCGGAGAGGCTCAGTGCGTGGCGCCATGCACGCCAAGTATAGCCAGCAGAACGTTTGTTCTTGTGTACGAACACATGTTCACCTACAGTGACTCGGGTGCAACGCTCGTTCGATGATCTGGGAACACCGCTATGCGATGTCACCTTTTGCGTCATAGACATCGAAACAACGGGCGGCACCGCGGCCGATGGCGGCATCACGGAAATCGGTGCCGTCAAGGTGCGTGGCGGTGAAGTGCTTGCCACATTTCAAACCTTGATCAACCCGGGAATGCTGGTTCCACCGGTAATCACCATGCTCACCGGCATCACGCAGGCCATGGTGCTCCCAGCACCACGAATCGAGTCGGTGTTACCGAGCCTCGTCGAGTTCACCGCAGGTACCGTTCTCGTGGGCCACAACGTTCGATACGACACCGGGTATCTCAACGCCGCATTCGAGCGAGCCGGGTGGCCACGGTTCTCTAACCAGGTCATTGACACGGTTGCGTTGGCGCGGCGCCTTGTTCGCGACGAAGTCCCCAATTGCAAGCTCGGAACATTGGCCAGCCACTTCCGTCTCGTTCACCAGCCCAGCCACCGAGCGCTCGATGATGCGTTGGCCACTAACGACCTGCTGCATCTGTTCCTCGAACGCGCCGCGGGTCTAGGCGTATTGGGGCTCGACGACCTCATTGCCCTTCCGAAGTTGGCCAACCATCCCCAAGCCGGGAAACTCACGCTCACGAATCAGCTTCCCCGGTCGCCCGGTGTCTATCTGTTTCGGGGTGCAAGCAACGAGGTTCTGTACATTGGTAAGGCCACTAACCTGCGCCAACGCGTTCGTTCCTACTTCTCCGGAGACGAGCGTCGCAAGGTCGGCACGTTGCTTCGCGAGGTACAGCGCATCGATCACCTCACGTGCCCCACCACACTCGATGCAGCTGTCGTTGAACTTCGGCTCATTCACCAACATCAGCCGCGCTACAACAAGCAAGGCCGCACCTCGGCGGCCTATAGCTACGTGAAGCTCACGCTGGGTGAATCACTTCCCCGGTTGCTGGTCACCAAGAAAGTGGTCGACGACGGCGCACTGTACGTGGGTCCACTGGCGTCTATGACAACAGCACGGCTTGTCATCGACGCTATTCACACGGTGGTGCCGTTGCGCCGATGCGGGGGCGCGTCGTCATCTCGCGCCCGCATGAGATCGGCGGCTCCCTGTACCGCAGCACAGCTCGGCGTTTCATCATGCCCCTGCACAGGCGAGCTTTCAGCCGATGGCTATCTGCCGTTTGTCGATACCGTTCGCCGGGCGCTGTCGGGCGAACCCGATCTGCTGTTACGACCGTTACAGGAACGCATGTCCGACCTAGCCGCCCATGGCCGTTATGAAGAAGCCGCCGACGCCCGAGACCGCGCCGACGCGCTCGCTTCGGCGTTGCGTCGCCAGGAACGCCTCGATACATTGCGGCGGGCCGGGGCGGTTCGGTTGGCGTTTCGTGATGGCAGCGGGGCCGAACTGGTCGGTGGACTCCTGCGCCGGTCGTGGGGGCCCGATGGCGCTAGCGCGCTGCTGCTCGACGACCCTCAGGTCATGCCCGACACCGGACCGGTACCCACCAATATGGCCGACGAAGTGTTATGCGTTGCCGCGTGGCTCGACAAGGAATCATCGCGGATTCGTCTTGAGTACAGCGACATGGGGTTGGCGTCACCTCGTCGGCCACTCCCCCAGTTCAAGCCAGGCATGCGTCTACTCGCCTCGTAGCCGCACCGACAGACACGTAACACAGCCTTCGAGTTTTTGAAACTCGCTGATGTCGACCTGAACTAGTTCGTACCCTCGTGACCGCAGGACCGCTGCGGTTTCGGGGCAGTCCGCCGCGATCAAGAGCCGATGTTCGCCCAGAATCACAACATGGGAGCCCGACTCTTCGGGAACCGCCAAGAACGGCGCGAAGAGCGAGACGTCGTCGACCAGGGGCTCGTAGCCAACGATGGTGCCATCGGGCAGTGCGGTTACAGCCGACTTGAGATGTAACACTTTGGTGAGCGGAACCTTCACAATTCGCACCCCCGATGGCCGCAACAGCTCGGCCAACTGGCGGGCCGCTTCGGCGTTGGTACGCAGGCTCAGCCCGAGATACCAGGTAGTGCCCACCTTCAAGATGTCGCCACCATCAAGGGTTCCTGGGGCAACAATACGGCCAATCGCGTGCCCGAGCGAGCGCACCACAGCTTCGGCGGGCGCAACTTCGCCCCGCCTGCTCGGCGCGCCAGGTAACGCCATAATGACGAGCTCAGACGATGCCACCATGGTGTCTTCGATGAACACAGAATCAGGATGTTCGTCGGCACGAGGGACCTCGACTATTCGCCAGCCCTCCGCCCGCATCGCATCGACATACCCGTGCCATTGACGCACAGCCAGTTGGTAATCGACGGGCACGCGTTCCATGTGGGTGAGCAGGCCATCGGCCAGTCGACGGCTGGGCCGACGAACAAGCGCGATGCGGCTCATTCCTCGATCACCGCACCGGCATGGTCGATCCGAAGCTCTTTCACGTGACCCTCATCTGGCAGCGCCGCCGACACGGCCTCGACCATGTCGGAGCTGCACAGGAATGCCACGGTTGGTCCGGAACCCGACAGCCAGCCGCACCACGCCCCGGCCTCAAGACCGGCCTCGAAAGCCGCCCGACTCGTTGGCGATCTTGCGAATCGCTCGTGTTGATGCAGACGATCTTGGGTAACGGTTCGCAATACGCGCACGTCGCCGGCGGCAAGCGCAGCCACCAACATTGCCGTGTGGGCAATATTGAACACCGCGTCTGAACGTTGGACGTGCGTGGCTAACCCGGCGCGGCTTGAGTCGGTGGACGTGTGGGCTTGCGGTACCCACACCAAAACAACCGGGTCGAGACCAAGTGGCACCGAAACCACTAGGCCGGACCCGGTGGCAACGACTCCGCCAATCAGCGAGGCCGCTACATTGTCGGCATGACCTTCCAGCGTAGTTGCGGTGGCCAAGACCTCGGCCAGTTCGTCGTCGTCGAGAACGACAGCCTTCCGGCGTTGGGCGACGGCGCCCACCAATCCGGCCACCCTCGCCGCTCCCGAGAATCCGAGGCCACGACCCGACGGAATGGGGCAACGCACCGCTAAGGGACCGGTGCCTCCAGCCGCCCGGAAGGCAACACTGGCCGGATGACGCTCGTCGATGTTCGATTCGGTGACGGTGTCCCCGATTTCAAGCTCGAGATGCAGAGACAAGGCCATGCCAAGCGCGTCGAAGCCAGGTCCGATATTGGCCGACGAAGCCGGTACTCGAACGATCACGAGCGTTCGTCGGCCGCAGCCAGTTGCGACACCGTTACGAGACGATCGAGCGCTGCCAGTGCCCGTCCATCGTCGATGACAGCGCGAGCAAGCTCGAGGCCATCAGCGAGTGTGTCGACCTTGTCGGCTATAAGTAGTCCGGCTGCGGCGTTGAGCGTGATGATGTCTCGATGAGGGCCTGGTTCGCCCGACAGGATCGCTGTGGATAACGCTGCGTTCAGTTCAGGGCTGCCGCCGAGTAATTGGTCGGCTGTGGCGAGTCTGAGCCCTAACGCCGCTGGGTCAATAACGCCGGTAACAACACGTCCGTCACGCAGCTCCCACGTGCGGGTCGGGCCGGTGGTAGTGATCTCGTCGAGCCCGTCACCACCGTGCACCATAAGTACCCGGGTGCTGCCATGCTCGCCCATGACGCCGAGCATGCGCTCGACCATTGTTGGGTCGGCAACACCCAGGACAGTTCGTTTCACCCGGGCCGGATTGGCCATCGGGCCAAGAATGTTGAACACGGTTTGTACCCCGAGTTCTCGGCGAACTGGGGCGGCATGTCGAAAGCCTGGATGGAAGCGGGGGGCGAAACAAAAGCCGAGACCTGCGTCGACCACGCACCGACGCACGCCTAACGGCGACAATTCGATTGCCACACCGAGTGCAGCAAGTAGATCACCGGCACCGCACGCCGACGACGCAGCACGCCCTCCATGCTTACAGATAACAACCCCGGCACCAGCCAGAACGAACATGGATGTCGTAGACACGTTGATGGAGTGGCTCATGTCGCCACCGGTTCCCACAATGTCGACAGCTGTGTCGTTGAGCGGAGACGGCAATTCGACGCGGTCGGCTGCGAGCAAAATTGCGTCGAGTAGGCCCGAGAGTTCCTCGACGGTTTCGCCCTTTTGGCGAAGTCCGACCGCGAATCCGGCGATCTGCGCGGGCGTAGCCTCTCCGGCCAGGATTGCAGCCATGCCAGCCGCTGCGTGGTCACGTTGGAGGGATTGGCCCCGCAAAAGGGGGCCGATGAGCGCTGGCCAACCGCCGAAGGCGTCAAGAGTTTCGATCATGGACCGATCAGGATACGTGACGAGCTGACCATGTGGTTTGCGAATAGCTGGTTATACGTTGTCGGTTAGCTAGCGACGCGGCGGCGTTGCCGAATGATTCGCCGCCGTTCACGCTCGGTAAACCCTCCCCAAATACCTTGCTTCTCACGAGCCTGCAACGCGTACTCGAGGCAGAGCACCTGTGCAGGGCACGACGCGCACACCTGCTTGGCCTCGATCGCCTCGTCGAGGTCGTCGTCCGGATAGAACAGAGCTGGGTCGAGCCCGCGACATGCCCCGGATTCCAGCCACGCTGGCTCCGATTCAAGCTCAGCTAACTTTGTGGTCCGACCAACGGCACTGGCCATAATCACACACCCCTTCAGCTACGCCCCCCGGCGACAACAAGGTTGATGTTAGGGGGCCAAATGGCCCACGGAAAGACCTTTCTTACGAATTCTCCGTGGAGATCTGTCAAGACTTCGGAAAGGTTCTCCGGTCCTTCCCGACGTAGCATCAGTCGATGTCGACTGATGCGCTCAACCTTGGGGTGATGTTTAGCTTTCGGAACCCGGCGGCGTGGCGTCGACCGTTCGCCGATGTGTACGCCGACGAACTCCAGCTCATCCAAGAGGCCGAAGAACTAGGATTCGACACCATCTGGTTGACCGAACACCACTTCGCAGACGATGGCTACTCCCCCTCGGTCGTCACAATTGCAGCCGCGGTCGCCGCTATCACCACAAGGGTACGTATCGGCTTCAATCTCTTGTTGCTACCGCTGCACAACGCCATCCGAGTTGCCGAGGACATCGCTACGCTCGATGTTTTGTCCAACGGTCGAATCGATGTGGGGCTGGGCCAGGGCTACGCCGTTCACGAGTTCGCCGGGTATGGCATCGATCGTTCCGAGCGGCTGTCTCGCTTCACCGAAGGGCTCGATGTCCTGCGCGGTATGTGGGACAACGACACGTTCTCGTACGCAGGACGCCACTATCAGCTAGACGGCGCTCGGCTCATGCCCAAACCGGTGCAAGAGCCCATGCCCCTGTGGATTGGGGCCACCAGCGTGCCAGGCGTTCGACGCGCCGGGCGGGTCGGCGCGAATTTGCTCGGGTTGTCCAGCCGCCACCTGCAATCGGTGTACGACGAAGCACGAATCGCCGCTGGCTTTGAGCTAGACACGGCGCGGGTTCTACAACTCCACTGGACCCACGTGGGCGACAATGACAACGAGGCATGGAGTGAGGCGGCACCGCATTTCCATCATCTTTTGAGTGTGTACGCCCAGTGGGCCAATGATTCTGGCGATGCCGACAAAGGCGGCCAGAAAACCGACGTGCCCACTGTCGACCAGCTTCGCAATCCCACCCGCCGACTCATGTTTCAACCGGTGTTTGGTGGCGCAGAGCATGTTAGCGCCACACTTCAGGCGTCCATGGGACAGGTCCGCACGACGCATCTTGCGCTTGGCGTGCTGCCCGGCATGGACCCGGGGCGCACTCGGCGCTCGCTGCGACGATTTGCCTCCGACGTCGCGCCGGCGATGCGAGCGAGGGATTAACACAGGGGCCTCCCGTAGAATGGGGCACCATGTCTCTTCCCAGTTTCGAGCGTTCCACGATGTTGGAACGGCTCCAGAACGAACGTTTCGACCTCATAGTCATCGGCGCAGGCATCACCGGCTCGGGCGTTGCGCTCGACGCGGCTAGCCGCGGTCTGAAGGTCGCCCTCATCGAAAAAACCGACTTTGCGTCCGGTACATCGTCCAAGTCATCCAAACTCGCCCATGGTGGCTTGCGCTACCTGCAACAGGGCGACATCGGTCTGGTCTACGAGGCCTTGCGAGAGCGTCAACGGATGCTTCGCACCGCCCCGCACCTGGTTCGGTTGTTGCCGTTCCTCATCCCAGTTACGTCAGGAAAAGGCGGCACGGTCAATCGAAAGACAGGGTGGGCCCTCGGCAAGGCGATGTGGTTGTACGACCTCACCGGCGGCGCCCGAATCGGAAAGTTCCATAAGAAGATTTCAGCCGCCGAAACCCTTCGTCACTTCCCCACCATGCCAAGCGACACGCTGTCGTATGGCTATGTGTACTACGACGCCACGGTCGACGACGCCCGATTGTGCCTCGCTGTCGCCCAAACCGCCGCAGCCCACGGGGCGGTTGTGGCCAACTACACGAGTGTTGTTGGCCTGCTCCATAATCAGGCGGGACAGCTCGACGGCGTCACCGTTCGAGCCGACTTGGGCGCCAAGATTCGCGAGTTCACTGTTCGGGCCAGTGTCATCGTCAATGCCGCTGGTGTGTGGAGCGACACCCTGCGCGCCATGGACGAGGGCTCGGACCCCGACTCAATTCGTCCGGCGAAGGGCATTCACATCACGGTGCCGTGGCATCTCGTACGCAATGACATCGCCGCGGTGATACCGGTTCCGGGCGAAAAGCGAACCCTGTTCGTGGTGCCCTGGTTGTCGAAGCCCGATGGCACCTTCACGTTCACCTACATAGGCACCACCGATACCGATTACACCGGGCCGGTCGATGATCCACAATGCACACCCGACGATGTCGCCTACGTGTTGCGGGCCCTCAATGCCGCTATCACGACCACGATTACCACCAACGACGTTGTCGGTGCCTGGGCTGGGCTGCGGCCGTTAGTGAAGGCGGATTCGTCGGGCCGCACGGCCGACCTGTCGCGCCGCCACAAGGTCGCTTCTCGCCCGAATGGGCTTATCACGGTAACGGGCGGCAAACTCACTACGTACCGCGAAATGGCCGAGGACACGGTCGATGAAGTGGTCAAGCGGCTCAATCGAGACGCAAAGTCACAAACGGCCAACCTTGGGCTCGTGGGCGCCCAAGGCTACGAGCGGCCAGACATGCACACCGAACGAACCCACCTCGATGAACGGTATGGCGTTGAGCGTTCATCTATCGACGCGCTCATTGCTGGTGACCCTTCGCTTGGCCAGCCCCTCATCCCCGGCTTGCCCTACTTGCGCGCCGAAGCTATCCATGCCTGCCGTCACGAGATGGTGGTAACGCTCGACGACATCCTCTCCAGACGCACGCGCTCACGCCTGCAGGCTCGCACCGACACGGTGGCTCTCGCTGGTTCGGTGGCCGAACTGGTTGGCATCGAATTGGGCTGGGATGCCGAGGAAACCCGCCGCCAGGTCACTATGTACGTCCGGTCAGTACACGAGGAACGTGCGGCCGACGAGTTACCCGACGTGCTGCTCGCCACTGCTCTGGCGGGATCCTGAGATGACACTGTGGTCCGACGCAACGGGTGACCTCGACCGCGATGCCCTTCGTCGAGGAGTGGCGATCGCTGGCGGGCTAGGCGTTCCAATCGCTGTGCTGTCATGGCTTGTCAATGGTTCCAGTAGCGAACCTGGTGGTGGAGCTGTGGCTCTCTTCACGCTTGCCGTCCTTGCCGCACTCGTTGGCGGCGCGTACGTGGCTGCCAGGCACCAAAATCGCGGACGGCCACTTACCCATGGGCTCGTTGCCGTTCTCATCGTGTTCGTCGTTCTCCAGGTGATACGTCTGGTGCGCCAAGCACTCGCCGATGATGGCCTGCAGTGGTCGCGAACCTTGTCGAATCTGTTGTTGACCATCATTGCTGGCTCGGTCGGAGCCGTGCTGGGAGGCCGGGCCGCCGACAAAGCCCGATAGCGGTCTACGCTTTTTCTGCACGGAACGCCTAGATTTGAGAGGCCACCGCGGCGCGGTAAAGGCTGAGAACGTCCGGAGCCATGTGGCCTCCGGCAGACCCAAGGAGAATTGAGTGGACGGCCAACAGCTTAGGTGCCTCGCCCACGAAGTCGATGACGAGCACCGCGAGTCGATGAAGGGTATTTCCGACGAACTCGGAGAAACGTTTTTCGGTCGCGATGCCGTAGTTCACGCTGAGCATCGACGCGGATTCCTCCAGCGGATCGGGACGATTGGCGCTCTGGGAGCACTTGGTGCCGTGGTCATCGGCGCTCGACCGCTCGGCGCCGCCGACGCTGCTCCCCCGTCGGCTCCCACCGCCGACGATGTTTCGCTTCTGGCCTGGGCACAGTCACTCGAACTGGCTGCCGTGGCGGCGTACGGCATCGCCATCGACTCTAAGAAGCTCGACGCTGCCACCGGCGCTGTGGCCGCCTTGTTCCAAGATCACCACCGCCAGCATGCCGCTGCGATGGGCGCCCTCGCCGGTAAGCAGTCGGTGGGCACGGCGAACCAAGCCGTTGTCGATGCTGTCGCTCCCAGCTTTACCAAGGCGTCATCGGCCCGCGAGGTTCTCAAAGCCGCCTACGACCTCGAGAACATCGCAGCAGCAACCTACCTATCGGCGCTCGGGGTGCTCACCGGAACGAATGGTGCCGCCGCAGTGGCATCGATTCAGCCAATCGAAGCTCGCCATGCAACGGTGCTCGGCCAAGTTCTCGAACTCAACGTTGGCGAACTCGTTGGTGCGTTCGATCTGTACGACCGAAAAGCGCTCGACCCGGCCAAGTTTCCAATCGCAGGAAAGTGACGGCTATGAACCTCTCTAACGACGACATCCGCCGCGACCTTCGAGCCATCAACCAGGTGCAGGAAGCCGCGGTGCGCGACTCAGGCGCGCTCCTCGACGCAGTTCTGTCGGGCGACGCCCGCCTCAGCAGCCCCGAGCGTGCCGATGTGCTGCTCGGTGGGCTCGGCCGCCGCCGGTTCCTACGCCTCGGGGGATTCTCGGTGGCCACCGCTGCTGTCATCGCGGCGTGCGGTGGGTCCGAGTCGGGCGGCATTCCGCAGGCCGGTTTGGTGCCAACGACCCTCGGGTTACCCGAACGCGTCATCGATGACATTGTGCTGCTTCGTACTGCCAGTTCCTTGGAGTACACCGCAATCGACGCCTACACCAAGGCGATCGACTCGGGTGCGCTCAACGAGGTGCAGGCCAGCATCGCCAAGCTGTTTCGCAACCATCACGGTGAGCACGCTGCATTCTTCGATGCCGCAACGAAAAGCGCTGGGGGCGAGGCGTTCACAAAGGCCAACCCGGTGTTGGCCGAGTCAGTCTTGAAGCCGGTCCTTGAACTGATAGGCGTGAGCAAGGATCCCCAGGGAGATCTGATGCGCTTCGCCCACGGGCTCGAGAACTTGGCTGCAGGCACGTATCAGCAACTCGTTGCATCACTTACAAAGCCTACGCTGCGCCAAAAGGCCATGACGGTCGGCTCGGTCGAGGCCCGCCATGCGGCCATTCTCGCCAAAGCACTCGGCGGCGAGCCGGTTGTTGGGCTTATCACGCCGAGCACGGCATCCACCACCGTGGCCGCGGCCACCAATGGTCCCGCCGCCGTCGTTATCCCCGTGTATCAGGTACCGGGTGCCTTTGGTTCCTTGGCCGCCACAAGCATTGTGCTCAACGGAACCAAGGTCGATGTCGACATTCCTGGCCCTAACTCGTTTATGTACTACGAAGTCAAGAAGCCCTAAGTCGCCAACGGGTTTGCAGTAGGGTCACCATGTGATGGTGAGTTGGTCGGGTGACCGCGGCGCGGCGCATTTCGGTGTGACCGTGTCGAGGAAAGTCGGGACTCCGTAGGGTACCGTGCTGACGAGAGTCAGGGTGGGGCAACCTGCCGGTTGAGGGCAACAGAAAACAAACCGCCGATGGGTCGAGGGCTTTCGGGTCGTTGGTCACAGGTAAGGGTGAAACGGTGCGGTAAGAGCGCACCAGCGTCCGGGGTGACCCGGGCGGCTGGCAACCCCCATGGGGAGCAAGGTCAAGCAGAAGGTATGGGCTGCCCGTCCGCCGCAAGGCAACCTTCGGGTCGACTGCAAAGATGGATGGTCACACAGGCGCTTCGGCGCTGGACAGAATCCCGCTTATAGACCGACTCACCATCACCGTTCAGCCTGACGGAGTAAACCGCAGGAGTGTCATTGAGCCTGGTGGGAACGACCACGACACCGCTGTGGTGGCCGCGAACGTACCGACTGCTGACGGTGCATCACTCAGATTGTTGAGTGGATTCGTCACGCCGTTGAACGACATGTTCCAGTCCGACAACGACGTCGAGGTTGCCACGTCGACCACCGAGCGATTGACGCCTGCGATACCTTGGAAGTGGATATTGGCAGTCTGTGCGCTCGTGGTCTTGTTGATCACCAGTAGGCTGATCTGGCCATCAGCAGTACGCCCTCCGTACGACGACAACGTGGTGGCGTTGTCAAACGTCGACGTGGTTGCCGCCATTTGGTTGCCGAATTTCGACCACAGCACCGTGCCCCAATACGTTGGCGACCGCGTGAACGACGGATCATTTCGTAGCTGACCGTAGTACCGGTTCCCGTTCGGCCCCTGACCGGTACTGAATAGGTTGAACTGGTTAGCACCGACGAATCCCAGCGAATGCAGCATGCCGATCGAGTCGGTCATGACCAACCCATTCATCGCCCAATTCGTCCGCGACTCCGTGTCGTTATTGAGAACAGGATACAGGCCGTACTCGCTCTCATACATCGGAATTCGTCGACCTGCGAACTGATCCATCAGCGCGTTGAGCCGGTCGCGCATGCCCGTCCAATGCGTTTGCGGGTAGGCCAGCATGGCGGCATCGTTGGTGGGGCCGTTGATCATGTATTCGTGTACGGCGAGGAAGTCGATACTGGCGCCTCCGAGCTGCAAAATCTCCCGATCGTACGGTAAATAGGTCGGTGTCCATGTGTGGACGGGGTCGACTATCGGTACACCGAGCAGCACCGACGGGAACAGTGAGCGCACGAGCGCCTTGGTCGCGACATAGCCGTCATAGCGTTGTGCACCTGTTCCGAGTCCAAAGAGGTAGTGGGACGGGTCGCACGAATAGGCGACTTCCCAACCATCAGCCATGCAACGCGGGCCGCCCTTGCCGCCGTATGTTTCGTTACCGAACTCGAAGATGGTGAGGTTCGGCGGATCGGGAGAACCCGAGTCGCTACGTACCTTCGCCCAGTACCCAACCGTCTTCCAATCGGCACCCTTTTGGTCGACGCCTAGCACTCGGGCATCGCCCACGGCACCATTGAAGAAGGCCACCAGGGCGGCGTTCTCCTTAGCGGAGGCGTTGATATTCATCGTGATGATTGCATCGGGGGTACCCGTGCTGCGTACCAGTTTGATGAAGTCCGATCCAACAGCGAAGCCTGAAGCCGCAGGCACATTGCACGGGTGTGCGCCGGGTATGTCGAAGCCGAGCTGGCAGCTCGCCCAGCCGACATGTTGTGAGACCTGCCCCCCCGGGAACCGCATATTGCCGAACAGCCCGGCGGTCCTAGCGACAATGGTTGGGTCCGCAAACGACCAGGCTTTCTCCCATGAGCCGGCGTTGGTGCCGCGCATGGCCGATGAGAACGGCGTGAGCTGCGACGTGTTGATGGTGATGGACCCGTTGGCGGCACCGCGTGGCGGTGCGGGGATCGTCGGGTTCGGCGTCGCTGGCACAGGTGGCGGCGGCACCGGAATCGGTGTGGCGACGGTCGAGATGATCGAGAGGTCATCGACGCTGAAAACACCCGTAGGTGCTCCACCAACCGGGCTGAGCTGCAGCCGCCTGAATGACTTGAGTGCACCAAGTTGTGCGGCGGTAACCGTGATGGGAACCCACACGTTGGCCGACGCCGTAACCACGAGGGGCGTGGACCGTGTTGAGAAATTATCGCTGCCGAGCAGCAGTTCCAGGGCGACGCCCGAGGCTCCTCCGTGCACGGACAGGGTCACGACGGTTGCAGGCGTCACCGCAATGGGCGAGTCGGCGCGTAACGACAACGCGCCCCATTGCCCTGTAATCTGGGCGGAAATCGCCACACCCGGACGCCCCGGCGAGGGAGCGTCGAGTTGAATGTTCGAGTTGTATGACCAGTTCGACCATCCGATACCAACGGAATCAACGAAAACCGATGAGGACGGGGTTGCGGCTAACGCGGCTGAGGACACAACGAAGGACAATGCGCCGAGGACACAAACGGTCGCTACGGCAGTAACAAGAGGGCGAAAAACGACAAGGTATCGAAGTTCGCGTGCGGCACGGACTAGGGGTGAGTATATAGCCCGATCGACGGTAGACGCAGAACAGAGCCTGCGGCAACGAATCTACCGCGAACCTGCCTTTCGCAACCCGAATGCTCCACTCGGCGGTGGATGGCTGTCGTTGAGTGGCGATACTTCACGCGAGGCGGACAGTCTCGTTCCATGAACGCAGCACAGGCGCACCACGACGACCAATACCAATCCGACAGATGGAGGCCGGCTCAAGGAACATTCTCCACGAGGCCTGCGCCGGTGCCTCCAGGCATTCCACGACCGCGGCCTTGATGGGTGACACATGGCTCACAACAACGATGTCGCAGCGCTGGGAAGCCTCGATCAGCTCGGCCAATGCCGGACGCACCCGATCGGCCAGCTCATGCAACGTCTCGCCGCCCGAGAGTCGAAAATCGGGGTCGGCGGCCCACGCCAGCCACATCTCGTCGGACACCGAGGACAGTGGCTTTCCGTCGAAGTCGCCGTAGTTGAGTTCGATCCACCGGTCGTCTGTCTCCACCGACACTCCGAAGGCCTCGGCGGTTTGCCGGGCTCGAGCGAGCGGGCTGCTGACGACACGGTCGACTCGTCCAACCGCGGCAGCAACCGCCGCTGCCTGTCGAAGCCCAACCTCGTCGAGCACGATATCGAGATGCCCCTGCAGCAGGCCTGACGCGTTGGCTGCAGTTCGACCGTGACGAATCAGATACAGCACCACATCACACTACGTCGTTCGACGACGACCCTGAACCCTCGACACCGAGATCGATCGAATGCCGCAAGAGAGCAACTTCTTGAGCCAGGATCTCACTTCGCCGTTCGAGTTCGGTGAGCCGCATCATGAACAACATCGCAACGATCATCAAGAACAACACTGCACCCAGGAAAAACAACGACGGCCCGGTGACACCAATCGCCTCCGCAATCCGATCAATCGCCGGCACCGCAACTGCTCCGGCGACACCCGCGAGGGCAACAACGATCCACAGCAGCGCATAGCCCGCCCGCAAGCGATGCCGACGCACCAGACCAAGCATGACAAGCGCGTTGACAATTGCAACCGCGATGAGGAACACACCCAACCGACTCATACGTTGTGCGACTTCTTCCCGGCCGTAGTAAAGGCATGCGACAACACCACGGTAAACATCCGGGCGAGGTGGTAGACCGAACCAACCGAGCTTTGCGATGGCTTGCCACCCTGACGGGTGTTCATCTCGATATCGACTTCGCACACTCGCAGACCCAACTGTCCCGCAATGAGCAATGTCTCCACTGTGTCGGAGAGGTACTCGGTTGGGTACCGCTTCGGCAGAACCGCCAATGCTCGCGGACCGAATGCCCTAAAACCGCTGGTTGTGTCGTTGATTGTCGTGCCTAGGCGCTTGGACACAACCGCCGAAAGCCGCCTCATCACGAAGCGTCGACTCAGGCCAACGGTATATCCCGATGCGAAGCGGCTACCGACCACGATGTCGGCCTCGGCAGTTCGAAGGGCCACGAGAAGCGCACGAGCTTGAGCGCCGTCGTGCTGACCGTCGGCGTCGACAACGAGCACCTCGGTCGCTCCGTGTGTCACTGCGTATGTCAGGCCCGTGCGCACAGCGGCACCAACGCCGAGGTTGAATGGATGATCGATAACATCGGCACCTGCCGACCGAGCCATTGATGCGGTGTCGTCGTTCGACCCGTCGTTGATGACGACGACCGTGTCACAGAGTTCACGGCGACAATTAGCAACGACATCGGCAATGGTTTCCGCTTCGTTCAGGGCCGGGATGATTACGAAAAGTCGCCCACGACCAGAAGTCTCGATGGTCATGGCTGCGCCGTATCGACAACGCGGGTACGTGCGACGCAGCGGACCGTGAGCAGGAATGCCACTCCGGCGGCGGCAGCGATCTCGATGCCGACCACAATGAGGGCGGGCACCGGCGGTGACCATGGCATTGATCCCCAAACACGCCACGAACCTGTCGTGCCAAGGGCGAACCGTCTGATGGCCACGTACAGGGCTGCACCGTGAGCCATGGGTACAAGCCCACGCACCAGCGCTACTACGACGGGCGAAATGACAACACCACGGCCTGATAACGCCGCCCCAGCCAGAACTGGAATGCCCACGGCCAGCGGCAGGGTGTATCGCCCCTGCCAGAAAAACCCCAGAGTGCGCGCCGCTTGCAGATCGGCGAGAATCGGTACCAGCACCGTTGAGACAACAACCACGACGAGCGCGATACGCAACCGGCCCGAACCAGTGAACAGCCCTCCAACGACAAGAGCGGCAATGAAGATTGCCCATGCCCAATACATCGCGGCCGGAAGGCTGGTGTCGAGGTATCCGAACACACCAACCATCTGGCGGCCAAGCCAACCAATGTTACCAAGCAGTTCGCCTACAAGCTCGCCCGTCGATTCGTTGCGAGCCAGCCGAGCATCGGTGTAGCCAGCGACGCCCGACACAGCGAACCATACGAGTGATGCCACCATGGTCACCCCGACTACGCACGGGCCCAGTACCCGTCCGAACAGGGCAACCACCCGACGCCCACCCCACGCTGCAGCGGCGATAGCCACTATAGCCAGGACCCACACGAACGAGATTGGCCGAGCAACAGCTAGCGTCGACGCACCGACAATCGCCGAGGCGCGGCCGGCGCGGTCGGGCGTTCCACGAGCGATGGTCAACCAAAGCAGCACCGCCGCCATGACCTCGACGCCGCTCGGATTCACGATGGACCCGACGTACAAGGTCATCGGCGTTAATGCACCTAATGCAGCGATGCCCATCCAAGGCGACACGCTCGCAGCCAGCCACAACGCGGCACCAGCGAGCAGGGCGCACAATGCTGCGCTCACCAGACGAGCCAGCCACAACGTGGCGAACGATGGTCGCACCAGGGTCGCCGATCCCGTCAGCAGGTAAAATGCCGGCGGATACCGAGCCGTCGACGACGCTAGTTCGACCTCACCCGCGACGGGCTCGAATGGTTGACAATCGGCGGTTTGAGACGGCTTGAATGCGAAACACGCAACATCGGCGGCGACCAGCACTGCCGGAACGGTGAGTACTCGTTGGCCATTGGAACCAGCGATTGCTGGCCCGGGCAAGATGTGCCCTCGTGACGCCGATGCCGCCCGAGCGACGTGATCCCACTCGTCAGGACCCGACAGGCGTGGCAACCCCACAGACCATGCGGAGATCACCAGGAAGACCAAGCCGACAAACGCGGCGAGATCACGGCTACGCAACGACATGGTTAGGGCAGTACAAGGATCCGACCGCACTCGTCGCATTCGTGCTCGACATCGGGCAACGAGCCTCGTACCCGCTCGAGAAAGGTCTGGGCCAGTTTCACGTGACAGCCGCCGCAGACACCGTGCTCAATCCTTGCAATGGCGACGCCACCAAGGTGGGAGCGATGTTTGTCGTACCGTGCCAACGTGTCAACCGCTAAGCCCGCAGCCGCCTCGTTGCGACGACCCGTCAAGTCGCCGAGCTCGGCGTCGATGTTGGCTGTCGCCGAGGCAAGAGCGTCGACATGCGCATCTCTCGACTCGACCAGGTCGGCGCGCGTTGCGGCCAACTCGGCCAACCTGGCCTCGATCGGCTCAAGCAGTTCCATGACCTCGAGTTCAGCATCCTCGATGGTTCGGCGGAGGTCTCCGAGCGTCGCCATCTCGTGCTGGAGGGCCTCGGCTTCTTTTGGGACGCTCGATTTCTTCAGCTTGGCGGTCAGATCGACCTGCTTGGCAACGATACGGCTGATGTCAGCTTCCTGCCCGTCTTGTTGAGCGGCCAGTTCTTGGCGTTGCGCAGTGAGCCTCGCCGCCTCAGCGTCAAGTGTTGCCAGCGCTTCGTTCACAGCCTTCAGTGCCACCGATTCAGGCAGGTGACTGCGTCGGTAGCGGGCTTGATCGACGAACGTGTCGAGGTCTTGCAGTGCGAGAAGGCTGCGTTGGGACGTCATGGCTTGGTTGTTGTTCCCGCTTTCACAGTTGTGGTGGGCTTCACGGCGGTGGGCTTCGTCGTTGTTGTCGACCCAGACCCCGAAGTCGTTGCTGGCGTGGAGGAACTGCCGGGTTTGGCAGTCGTTACCGCAGACACGGGCGTGACTGGACGTGGAGCCGCGGGAATCCCCTTGGCGCACGAGTAGGTCGCCAAATAGTTCGGTACTGTGGCAGACGGACCCACGAGGTCGGTTGCATCACTCGCTAGGGGCGTGGTCTTGGCCGTCGTGCGCTGCAACACTACAGGTGGCGGTTCTTCGTCGCCTTCGACCGGAGCGCCCCGTACATAGGTGGCAAAGCAGTCCTGGCCCGGTGCATACACCCGAGCGGGCTGCCTTGGGTTGTTGGGCGGTTTAGGCCAATCTTCAACCGGGAACGTTTCGTGGATGCTGTCCATCAGCTGCTTCCAAATAAGTGATGGATACGTGCCGCCCTGCACCGAATAGAACTGCTTGTACTGCGGAACGCCGTTCATCTGATCATTCGGATCACGGGGATTGCCCATGTACACGGCCGTGGTGTACTGCGGTGTAAACCCAATAAACCATGAGTGTTTGTTCTTATCGTACGTGCCTGTCTTGCCCGCCGCCGGTCGACCATTCGCCAGCCGTGCCCGGGTGGCCGTGCCTTGTCGAATAACGCCCTTAAGAATGTCGACGGTTCGGTTAGCAACACCGGGGTCGAGAACCTGAACGCCGTCGTCCTGACGTTGGAAAAGCACCCGACCTGATCTGTCCTCGATCCGATCAATATAATACGGTTCGTGCTTTAGACCCTGGTTGGCAATGGATGCGTAGCCAACTGCCATTCGCAATGGGCTTATCTCGTTACCACCCACGGCGAAGCTGAAGATGTCTTGAAATTCAGACCGTACGCCAAGTTGCTTCATCGTTTCGATGACACGAGGCCCACCGACCGCTAGATACATTCGGACATAGGCGCAGTTAATCGAATCCCATGTCATCTGTTCGATGGTTCCTGTGGGTTTAGAAACACCATCGTCGACCTTATAGTCGGGTTGACTCTTATCGGGAAACGTCCAGGTGCACGGAAGTGTACCGTCGATGAAATCGTTGTTCTGAATGCCCGAGTTAATGGCAGCTGCGGTGATGAATCCCTTGACCGACGAACCTGTTTGCCGGGGAGTCAAGGCCAAGTTGACCTCGGAGGTTTTGAAGTCGTCGCCACCAACCATGGCGCGCACGGCACCCGAATTGGTGTCGAGTGTGACGATCGCAGCCTGAAAACGTCCACCGGTTGACGGCAGCTGTTCATCGCGAGCCCGTTCGGCCTGCGCTTGAATATTCGGGTCGTAGGTGGTGTAAATGCGCAACCCACCGCGGAACAATTTCTGATAACGCTCCTGGTAGTCGGCACCCAAAATGGCAGTACGGTTCAGCAGTTGCTGGCGAACTTCAGCGGTGAAGAAGTTAGTGGCTTTGGGCGGTGTCACCGATTGCAGCAGTCGAGGAGGTATCACAAAAGTTTTCTTGTGAAGGGCACCCTCGTCTTGAGTAATGCGTTCGACGTCGACAAGCCTGTCAATCACCTCGTCGAATCGACGTTTGGCCAGCTCGCTACGGCTAATAGGGTCAAAGCCGACCGGGTTACGAATAAGTCCCGCAAGAAACCCGGCTTGATACAAATCGAGCTCAGCTGCAGGTTTACCGAAGTAGGTCAATGCCGCCGACTGTAACCCGTAGGCATTGTTGCCGAAATAAACGGTGTTGAGATAGCGCTCCAATATCTCGTTCTTCGTCCACTCCCGTTCCAGCCGGATCGCGTATGACGCTTCGAGCAACTTTCTGTTGGCGTCACGAGCGGACCCAACAAGCGCATTTTTGATTAACTGTTGCGTGATTGTTGAGCCACCTTGAGGGTTGGCGGTTTCATCGAGATTGTTGAGCGCAGCCCGAGCGACACCCCTAGCGCTCACCCCTTTGTGTTCGTAAAACGAAGCGTCTTCGGTGGCAAGTACAGCGTCGATGACGGTTTGGGGCATGTCGGCAAACTTGAGCGACTCGCGATTCTCGACCCGCAACTCATCGATCGGCGACCCGAATGCGTCGAACACGACGCTTGACTGAGACAACTCGATGAGCGGCGGGAGCTGCCCGGCTTCACTGTCGAATGCCGTAGCAATATTGGAAATTTCCGGGGTGGCCGCCGCACCAATGGCAGCCGTGCCGATAGCTGCAACCAAAACCACAGCAAAGAGGCGAAGCAGAGACCGCACGACCCCCCAAGCTACTGGCCCGAGCCCAACGAGCGGTGGCACGCCCACCCACCAAATCCGCAACAGTTGCGAAAACGGCAGCCCCAGAACCCACCAGAACCGCAACTGTTGCGCAAATGGCGTATCCGGTACTGTCGGCCGGCATGAGAAACAACCCATTTCGTTTCGGTATACAAGCGTCATCCGCGCCGACGGGTGGCGCATGGCGAGAGCTGGCCCGCCAGGTGGAAGCAAACGGCTACGACGTGCTGACCATGCCCGATCACTTCACCGATCAGCTAGCCCCGGTTCCAGCGCTCATGGCTGCAGCTGAAGCTACCGACCGCCTCCGGGTGGGTGCCCTCGTCTGGGACAACGACTACAAGCACCCCGTGGTGCTGGCAAAGGAATTAGCAACGATGGACCTTTTGTCCGACGGGCGACTCGAAGTCGGGCTTGGAGCCGGCTGGATGCGTACCGACTACGAGGCTGCCGGCATGCCGTTCGACTCGAATGGTGTTCGGGTCTCGCGTTTCGAAGAAGGCCTCAAGGTGATGAAGGGCGCTTTTTCTGACGGGACCTTCAGCTTCGCGGGTGAGCACTACACCATCACGAATTACGACGGCATGCCCAAGCCGACCCAGCGCCCCTGGCCGCCGTTCCTAGTGGGTGGCGGTGGCCCGCGAGTGCTGGCAATAGCTGGCCGTGAGGCCGATATCATCGGCATCAACGGCACCATGGGCCATGGTGCCGTCGAATCGACTGCCCTGGCGTCGATGACCGCAACCGCAGTCGACGACAAGGTAGCCGTAGTCAAAACTGCCGCCGGCGACCGCCACTACGAGCTCAACGTGCGAACCTTCTTCGTGAATGTCACCAACGAACGCGCCGCCAAAGCAGCCGAGGTTGCGAGCTTGGTCGGGTTCACGTCAGAGCAGATACTCGAAACACCATTCGCGCTCATCGGCACACCAGCACAGATGGTCGACGATCTGCTCGCTCGCCGCGACCGGTGGGGGTTCAGCTATGTCATTGTCGGTGCCGACGACATCGAAAGTTTTGCTCCGGTCGTTGCCGAACTCTCGGGGCGCTGACTGCCAGGTGCCGTTAAAGCGTGATACTCAAGAATGACAGCGTGCGTGCCTGAGCCAACTTGGCCGCTCGGTCGTCGTAGCTTTCACGGTGGTCGCAGTTGAAGCCATGGTCGGCGTGATACGAGTGCACCAGTGCCATGGGCCACTTCGCACGGATGGTGTCTACCTGATCGAGCGGGATGTAGGCATCCATATCGCCGTAGTGACACATCAACGGCATCTTGGGAGCCTGGTCGGCCATGGCAACGGTGCCACCGCCGTAATAGCTCACCGCAGCATCGAACACATCGGGCAGGTTGATGGCCGAGGCCGCAGCCATCGAACCGCCGAAGCAGTAGCCCACAACCGCAACCTTGCCGGCCGAACGAACCGCAGCACCCGCCGCAGCGATATCAGCAAGCGAGTTTGTCGGATTGAGCTTGCCAGCAATGCCAGCACCTTCAGCAATAGTTTCAGGTGTGTAGCCCCGCTCGTAACCCCGCTCGACGCGGTCGTACATAGCCGGAGCGAGAGCAAGATAGCCGTGGGCGGCATACCAGTCGCAGACCTCGCGGATATGGCCATTGACGCCGAAAATTTCCTGAACGACAACGATGCCAGCTGTGGGGTTTGCGCCCGGTGGCGTGGCCCGATACGCGGAGAAAGCATGGCCGTCAGCAGACGAGAGCGTGATGGTAGTTCCCATGGCGACAGACCATAACTGGTCAGGGCTTGTGCGCACCCAACCAAGCCGAGAACAGCGCCGAGTACTGTCCGTTCATCGCCAAGAGCTCAGCGTGGCTCCCCCATTCTGCCAAACGGCCATTTTCGATGACCGCAATTCGGTCGCAACGAGACGCAGTGGTCAAACGGTGGGCAATGACAATGACCGTGCGACCGATCAACAGAGTTTCCAAGGCCCGTTCGACGAGCGCTTCGGTACCGGGGTCGAGATTCGACGTTGCCTCGTCGAGGATTAGGAGGTCGGGATCGGCCAACGCGGCGCGGGCGAGCGACACAAGTTGGCGCTCCCCGGCCGAGAGCTTGCCTGCGCTGGTGTCGAGATCATCGGGCTGCGGGGAGAACCGGTCCGCAAGACCGAGTCGTTGGAGAATAGTGTCAACTTCGGCATCGCTTGCTTCAGGCCGAGAGATCCGTACGTTGTCACGAACCGATCCCTGGAACAAGAAGCCCTCCTGCGGTACCACGGCCACGCGTTGACGCAACGACGAACGGCTGACCATCCGAAGGTCAGTGCCAGCAATGCTGATCGAACCTATCGTCGGGTCATACATGCGGGCGATCAATTTGGCTAACGTCGATTTTCCCGCTCCCGTCGGACCTACGAAGGCCACCCGTTCCCCGCGGTTGATCGTCATCGAAACACCCGACAGCACCGAGCGTTGATCGCCGTAACTGAACCCAACGTCGCACAGCACTATCGGGCCACCGGCAACGAGTTCGACAGCATCCAAGTTCTCGACCACATCGACCGGCGTGTCGATCAGCCCATACAGTTTGTGTAGCGACGCTGCCGCTGCCTGCAGCGAGTTGAAAAGTTGGCTGAGCTGCGAAATTGGTTCGAACAGGTTGGCGATCAACAAGATGAATGCCGCAACGGTGCCAAGACTGACGGTCCCCTTGTGAACCAGGACTCCTCCAACGCCGACCACCATGGCAGTTGTGGCCGCACCAGCAAACTCGATGACTGGGAAGTACCACGCCGAGATACGCACCGAATCGAGGTGCGCGTCATACAGTGCGCGGTTCGACTGGACAAACGTGTCGATCTGATCATCGGTTCGATCAAACGCTTGAATAAGTCGGACCCCCCGAATACCTTCCTGCAACCGGCTGAGGTTAACACCAACGCGTTCTCGTACCGTCAGATACGCCCGTGTGGACTGCCGTTGGAACACCACCGAAGCAGCTATGACAAACGGGACTGGCACCAGGCACAACACAAGCAATAACGGCGACAACGCCGCGAGTAACACGATGGAGATCACCAGCAACATCGCGCTGGCGATGAATTGCAGCAGGCCGTATTGCACAAGTTCGCCCATCGAATCGATGTCGCTGGTCATTCGAGCAACGAGCACGCCGGTCCTTTCCCGGTCGTAGAAACTCATCGACAAACGAAGGAGATGACCAAAAACGCGCACCCTCAACTCACGCAGGTACCGTTCGCCGAGACGTGAGATCGCAGTGATCTGCAACCGGCTCGACACAAACGCCACGATTGCCACAGCTGCGTAGCCAGCCACCGACAACCGCAGCGCGCCGCGATTGGATTGCCGCAAACCTTGGTCGATGCCGTAGCGCACCAGGACCGGGCCCGCGACGTGAGACATTGTGTTCACGACAATGACCAGCCCGGCCCAAACCAACAGACGGCCCTGCTGTCGCAGATCTTGAAAAGCTCGTCCAAGGACGCGGCGCGACTCGGTTCGCCCGAGCGCGTTGTTGGCTGCCGTCACGTAAGAATCGCCCGGTATCGAGCGCTGCTCGCCAGCAACTCGGCATGCGTGCCGACCGCCGCAACGCGTCCTTCGTCGATCAGAACGATGCGGCTAGCAAGAGCTATGGTTGCCGGACGGTGTGCGATGACGATTGTCGTGCGGTCCCGCATCATCGTTTCCATCGCATCACGAATTTCGTCCTCCTTCGACGCATCGACTGCACTTGTTGCATCGTCAAGGATCAATACACGCGGGTTTGCCAGCAATGTGCGAGCGATGGCGATTCGCTGACGCTGACCGCCCGATAGCGAAAACCCTCGCTCGCCAATGACCGTGGCGTAATCGTGGGGCAGCTGCATGATGAACTCGTGAGCACCAGCAAGACGCGCCGCCTCCTCAATCTGTTTGCGAGTCGCTTCGGGAACAGCGAACGCCACGTTGTTGGCAACGGTGTCGGCAAACAAGAACGTCTCTTCGAAAACGATGCCAACAGCACGTCGAAGCTCAGCGAGCCGCACCTCACGAATATCGATGCCGTCAATGAGTATGGCACCTGCCTCGACGTCGTAGAATCGAGGCAACAAACGGGCCACGGTGGTTTTTCCCGAACCGGTGCCGCCCACCAACGCCACCGATTCGCCCGCTGCGATGTGTAACGTGAAGCGGTCGAGCACTGCACGTTCGAGGCCATAGCCGAAACTCACGTTGTCGAAGGTCACCGCTCCGTGGGCGTCGGGCGGGAGGCGGACCGGTTGCGCCGGATCCACTACTGCCGGAGCGGTCGAGAGGACCTCATCGACGCGCGACAGCGCAACTGCTGCGCGTTGCCCGAGCGCAACGATCTGCCCGATGTTGCGCAGCGGCCACAGCAACAACGCTACGTACGCGTTGAAGGCAACAAGCTCCCCAACCGTCAGGCGGCCATTGAGCACCATGTCACCGCCAACGGCCAGGACCAAGACGAGGCTTACCGTTGGTAGAGCATCGTTGAGCGGGAGGTATCGGGCACGTACCTCGGCCGTGGCCAGCGACGCCCGCATGACACCGGCGGCCGCGCCTTGCAATAACGCCGCCTGCCGCGCCTCGGCACCGAAACCCTTCACGGCACGAATACCCGAAACAGTCTCCTCGACAACGACCGACAACTCACCCGATTCACGTTGAATTGCCAGCGCCGCAGGGTGAATCGACTGCGCAAATCGGCGCGCAACGACGTTTACCAGCGGCAACGGGGCAAGCGCGATGGCGGCCAGAACAGGGTGAAGACTCAGTAGAGCGATGGCCGCCAAAACAACCGTGAGCACATTGGAGACCGTCATCGGAATCATGACCACAAATGCTTGCAACTGTTGCAGGTCGGCGGCGGCACGACTCATAAGGTTTCCCGTCTGGGAACTGTCGTGAAACGCGAAATGAAGCCGTTGTAGATGGGCAAAAAGTTGTTCTCGTAGCGCCGTCTCGGCCCAACGCGATTCGCGAAACGCCACGTAGCGACGCCAGCCCGTACACACCGACGCCACAACTCCCGCGAGCAGAATCATCACCACCCACCGAGCGAGGCGACCATTGGGCTGACTCACACCATTGTCGATAGCCCGTTGAACCAGGAGTGGCGACACCGACTTGGCGAGGCTCCACAACAACCCGACGCCGATGCCCGACGAGATGCCGCGCCGCTGACCTCGCAGCGAGACCCGTAACAGCTTCCATCCACGGGCACTTTCGGCTCGCTGCTTGGCGGAAACCTCAGTCAAGACGAACGACGATGCGTCCGGACACATCGCCGGCCCGGATCATGGTGAGGGCGTGGTCGAGACCGTCGAGCCCAATTTCGGTCAACAGTTCGCCGTCGATACCGACCGGTCGAAGATCCGTGGCGCACCGCTCCCAGATAGCTACACGCTGCGCCATTGGAATGCTGACCGAGTCGATACCGAGCAGGTTGACACCTCGCAGAATGAACGGGAGCACGCTGGTGTTCAGCGCCGAACCACCCGTGAGTCCGCTAGCGGCAACACTCGCTCCGTACTGTGCGGTTCGCAACGCGTAGGCAAGCGTCGACCCGCCAACGCAATCGACCACACCAGCCCAACGCTCACCCTCGAGCACACGCTTCGACTCGGCGCTGGTGTCGGCACGATCGATAACTTGCGAAGCGCCGAGCGATAGCAGAAAGTCGGCTTTGTCGGCCTTACCGGTCGAAGCGACAACCTCGTACCCTCGCGTAGCCAGAATGCCAACCGCAGTTGATCCGACGCCGCCGGTGGCCCCGGTGACCAGAACAGGCCCGTTACCGGGCGTAAGTCCGCCGATAGCTTCCAACGCCATGACCGACTGGGCTGCGGTGAATCCCGCTGTGCCAATACCCATTGCCTGGCGCGGTGTGAGCCCCACCGGCATCCGAACTATACGGGCGGCGGGCACCCGCGCATACGTCGCGTAGCCACCGTGACGCCCGGTACCAATGTCTCCACCGTTGACAACGACATCATCGCCAACTGCGAACTCGGCGACGGTACTAGCCACGACTTCACCCGCAAGATCGACGCCTGGAACCAACGGGCTCAGGCGTGCCACGCCGGTGTTGGGAAGCGTGGCCAACGCGTCTTTGTAGTTGACGCAGGAATACCGAACGCGGATTGTTACTTCACCGTCGGGAAGGTCAGACGCGGCAAGCAGCCCAACGGATCGATCGACGCCCACGTCCTTACCAGCGTCGTCGAGAACCTTGGTGGCAACAAACGCAGTGAACTCACGAGGGATCGACATGTGTACACCCTGTTCGGTGAACATTCACCAGAGCAAATCGGGCGTCAGACGACGCAAGGGGCTCATTCAGCGATAGCTATTACCGCAATCTCGACTTTCCAATCCGGCCGAGCGAGAGCCGGAACTGGCACAAGGGTGGAGCACGGCCGATGCCCCTGCAAGAACGCGTCGCGCGCCGCCATTACGGCGGCCAAGTCGTGACCATGAACCACGTAGGTGTGATAGCTCACAATGTCGGTGACGCTCATATGCGCCTCGGCCAAAAGTACCGCTATCGAATCCCACACCACGGCAGCCTGTTCGCCGATATCGTCGGGCACCGCGCCGTCAGGACGCGCGCCCACAATTCCTGACGTATGCAGTATCCGGTTTGGATTGTGCGACAGCACGGCCAACGAGTAGGCCGCGGCCGGAGCCGCTAGTTCACGAGGTGTTAGTGGTGTATTCATAGCTACAGCATATTTAATGCAGGATCGACCTGCGCCACGAAACAACCACATAGAGTTGCAATATGAGTACTCCGCCACCGCCGCCACCGCCGCCTTGGGGTCCGCAAGGGCCGGGTCAGCCGCCGACTCCGCCCGCGTATCCACCGGGTCAATGGGAAGTCCAAAATTTCGGTAACGATCCGCTGGTCTCGACCGACCTTGGCAGTTGGATCAGCAAAACGGTCGACGCTCTCAAGAGAAGCTGGAAAAACATCGTAATCGTTCAGCTACTCGTGAACATACCGGTGCTCATTCTCAGTTTGTTACTGAGGGCGATCGGCACGAGCTCGACGACGTTCACCGACGGAACTTTCAACGGAAGCGACGGCACAGCCCTCGGTGGCATCCTAGGTGTCGGGCTGCTGGTGTTGATCGCTTCATTCGTTTGCAACGCCGTCGGGGCGGTCGCCGCGAGCGCCATCATTGCCGGCGACGCAGCCAACGGCTCGGCAACTACCACCTGGCAACAGGGCCTCGAAGCAGGAAAGAAACGGATTGGCCGCGCCGTCATCGCTGCCCTGATGGTTGCTGCCGTATGTTTGGCTGGCACGATCCTGTGCATCATCCCGGGTATCATCGCCGCCATTGTTTTCACCGGCACTCAAGCCGGCGTTGTGACCTTCGAACGCGATACCAACGTCATCTCGCGGGGTTGGGAACTGACCAAACCTCGGCTCATGGAGACCATTGGCCGTGCGTGCATCGGACTCCTTATCGGCATAGTGATTCTCATTCCGCTTGGAATCATCGGCGTGCTCTTTGGCCAAGCCGGCGACTTTGCCAGCACCATTTTCTCGTCGCTTCAAACTGCGGTTCTCGGGTCTATTTCGGCCGCCGCCATGGTCGTGAACTATGCCGACCTTCGCAATCGCCAAACACCAGTGACGTCAGCTCAACTCGCCAACGAGGCCTTGCACACCATCTAGTTCAACCACGCAGTCCAAGGCGAACGGCCATCGACCAATCGAGAACCCAACGACACAACTGAACACTTTCTCGCCCGACTGCCAGGTCGTTTTTCGATACTCCACTCGGGCTAGATCGTTGTCAAGCGGGGCTGGTGCATGTGCGCCTAGTTCCGTCGGCCTCAGTCAATCGAACGGCGGCCAACGGTCATACAGTCGGACTATGTCACACTTTGCCGACTGCATGGCCGCCAAGGCGACCGTTCTGATGCCAGGCGTTTGGGATCCCCTCTCTGCTCTGGTTGCCTACCAAACAGGATTCGAGGTCGCCTTCCTGTCGGGCTTTGCCGTGGCCGGTGCCTATCTCGGCAAGCCCGACGTTGGATTACTCACCCAAGCCGAGGTGGCCGATGTTGCCCGGCGGGTGAAGGTCGCGGTACCAGCCCTCGAACTGGTCGTTGATGCCGACACGGGCTACGGCAACGCAATCAACACGATTCGCACGGTTGAATTGTGGGAGCAAGCCGGCGCAACAGGCTTGTTTCTGGAGGACCAACTCTGGCCGAAGAAGTGCGGTCATATGGCCGGCAAAGAGGTGGTATCGCGGGCCGATTGGCTGAGCAAACTCCAGGCCGCCCTCGATCACCGGTCGTCGCTATTGATCACAGCACGCACCGACGCACGGGCTGTGCTCGGGCTCGATGAAGCACTTGAACGGGCGCGGATGGCAAGGGATCTCGGCGTCGATGCAATCTTTGTCGAAGCTCCGGCGTCCATCGACGAAATGGAACAGATCGCTACCGCGCTCGATGGATGCGTGCTAGTCGCCAATATGGTCGAGGCCGGCAAGACCCCGCTCCTCACACCGGGCGAACTGGCCGAGCTTGGCTTTCTGCTTGTTGTCTCGCCCGTTGGCGCCATCTTCGCCGCCACCAAAGCGTTGCAGACCACATACGGAACCCTTCACGAGCACGGCACCCTACGCAACCATCTCGACCAGGTTGTTGCTTTCGATGAGTTCACACGCGTCGTCGGATTGCCTGGCATCGTCGCGAGCGAACTCCGCTACCAATCGGTCGGCCGGTAGTCCTTCAGGAACTGGCCCCAGATGTGGATTCCCGTGAGAGTGCCGTCGATGATGGGGTCGACTATCCGAGCGGCACCGTCAACGATATCGAGGGGCGGTCGAAACTGATGCTCTCGCACCTTTTGTTCGGCAATGTGAGCCGGGTCCTCGTCGGTGACCCAACCGGTGTCCACACTGTTCATGTGGATTCCGTCGGCGTAGTAGTCGGCGGCCGAGGTGCGGGTCATCATGTTCAAGGCGGCCTTTGCCATATTGGTGTGGGGATGCCTCGTGGTTTTGAACCGGCGGTAGAATTGGCCCTCAACCGCCGAGACATTAACGATGTGCTTGTCCCGATTAGTGGTGCGCATCATCAACGGTTTCAGCCGAGCATTCAGTACGAACGGTGCAATCGCGTTCACCAACTGGGTTTCCAAAAGTTCCACCGACGACACCTCGTCGAGCAGCAATCGCCACGAGTTACGGCCCCGAAGATCAACCTGCTGCAAATCTTGATCGAGTTGTCCGGCCGGGAAAAGGTGGGATTGGCCCACAATGTCGTCGGGAAGCAGCACGGCCTGCGATAGCTCGGCCGCTCGTGACAGCCCGACGAGTGGATCGGCGGTGCCAGCAACCACCGGCATCGCCTCGTATTCACCCAGCAACGTTCGCGCATCGTGCGAAAGCGTCGCCGACGACGCCGTCTCTCGCTCGATCATGTGTCGATAGAACTCAGGGGGTCGCCGCACGGTTTGGCAAGCGTTGCTAATGATGTAATCGAGTCGATCGCGGGAACTCAAGAGATGCCGACAGAACGCTTCGACACTGGGGGTGTGCCGCAGATCGAGCCCGAAGATCTCGAGGCGGTCACCCCAATCGCCAAAGTCGGCCTCGGCCGAGTACCGAGCGGCCGAATCACGCGGGAACCTGGTAGTGACAATGAGATGGGCCCCGGCGCGTAAGAGCTTGATGCCCGCCTGATATCCAATCTTCACCCGTCCGCCGGTCAGCAGCGCCACACGACCCGAAAGGTCGGCAGTTTCGGATCGCTTGGCGTAGTTGAAGTCGCCGCACGGTGGGCACATCTGATCGTAGAACGGGTGGATGGACACGTACTTGCGCTTACAGACGTAGCAGTGCTGCGGCTCAAGTGCTTCACGGAATTCGTCGTCATCGACGGTGGACTGGCTGAACGATTCGGGAACAAAAACATTTGGTGTTGTGAACACCGGTTTGTCACGCAGAACGCGGATACCGGTCTCGTTCAGGGTACCCTGCTGTCGTTCTAGCTTGTCGGCCTTTTCCTTACGCCGTTGGGCCCGGCCTTGCAACCGCCGTTCCTCGGCATTCGGGTTGAACAAGGTTCCGGCCGCGTTCAAGAGCCGTGTGCGGTCTTCGACCGACAGGTCGCGCAAAAGGGAACGATCGGCCACGATCGACTCGAGCATCTCGGTGGTTGACCGAAGCCGGGCCGCAAGGCTGGCGGCGGGGTGGTCGGGTTCACCGCTTCTCATGATGCACGAATGTAGCGAACATGAACGATGCAAGCCTGCCTACAACTCATAGGCTGGGTGGCAGTGTCTGAGTACCCGCCGGTCGAACCAATGAGTGACGATGCCGCAGTCATACGGCGTGCTCGTCAAAAAACGGGGAGTGGCGGGGCCATTCTCGCCGGTGCCATGCTCGGGCTGCGTGACATCCTCGAAGGTCCCAAGAAAACCGAGGTTGCAATTGTGGTGGCGGCACCTACCGAGCCTGTCGATCTCGACGAGGAGGGCATTCGCGTGACCATCGGCGATACGGTCGTCATGACTGGAAAACTTGCGCCACTGCCCGAACAGGTCAAACACCGTCGCCGTCCCCGTCGCCGTCGCTAAGTCCATCGTGTTGCCGTTAACAGCAAAACCCCCCAGGCATCCGCCCAGGGGCCTTGCTACGAGCCTGACAGTGGGTTAGGCAGAGGCCTGCGCAGTGTAGCGGAAAGTACCGACGCTGGCCGGAAGAGCCGACGCCGCAACATCGACCACGATTGCCGCCACCTTTCACGACCGTCCTTCGGGAGCATTCGGGAAACTCGATCATCTTCGCCACGAACTTGCGGAACTCGAAGTCGGCTTCCAGGGCACCCCCATCTTTCCGTCGGATCCGGCCTACAACGACGATCGGCAGGAGTCGAACCCGGCGTTCAAGGCCGCACCGGAGATCATCGCGTACTGCTTGGCACCGAACGACGTCCGAATCATTCTGAAGCTGGCAGTTCAGAGTTCCGGCGTGTTCTGTGTACGCAGCGGTGGTCACAGCACCACGGGCTACTCAGTGTGCGATGGGATCGTGATCGACGTCAGCGGACCCAAGTACGTCGTGGTCGACAAGTCGACAATGACCGCCCAAGTCGGCGCGGGCACGAACTTCAGCTACCTGAACTCCTACCTCGACACCCAGGGCGTCCATATTCCCGGCGGGCTGTGCGGAGACGTGTGCGTTGGCGGGTACATGCAGGGAGGTGGTTGGGGTACACGTCGCGGATGTTCGGCATGAACTGCGACAGCGGCTGTCGTTTCAGATGATGCTGCACGACGGCACGATCATCACGGCGAACTCGTCGACGAATCGTGATCTCTTCTGGGCCGTCCGTGGAGGAATCGGTGGTAACTTCGGTGTACTGCTCAAGGTGACGTACCGCGTGTATGTGATCCCGCCCGTCTGGGGATGGACGCTTGCGTGGCTGGCCGCTCAATCCGGGCCCCGGCCCGTGCTGTCTGCATTGCAGGCCGGATTCATGCGCAGAGGCGCGTCGCCCCGACTCGGCTACATGGCGAACCGTGCACCAACAAGAACCAGCAACTCATGGTGTTGCAGCGCATGTATGTCGGGTCGCGGGCCGACGGGCTCGCAGCGATCGCACCGTTTGCAGCAGATGGGCAACCGGCCGTTGCTCGTCGACCACGTCGGTTCCTACGCCGAGATGGACGACTACCTCGATGACCACCCCTTCTTGATTCCGGATGTGCCGAACCAGGGAACGAAGGAGGCCAAGCAAGCCGGTTACATCGACCGGACGCTGACCCCGGCCGAGTGGCAGAGCATCATCGACTACTACGTGAACACGACGCATCTTCCGTTCCAGACTGCGATGATCCAGCCGTACGGAGGTGCCATCAGCGCGTACGGGCCGCACGACAGCTCGTTCTTCCACCGCAACGTCGACATGGACTTCTTTGTCGACGTTTTCTGGGTGAACGACAACCACGAAGCTCCGGCGAAGCAGTGGCTGGCCGGCTACTTCGATCTCGTCACGTTGATCGCGATCCGCAAGAAGTATGACCCGAAGCATGTGTTCACGTTTCCGCAGTGCATCCAGCCCTACGCCGGTTCCGACCAAGCCGACGACACGCCGGTAGTCGACCGGCTGGGCATCGACCAATCGATCGTGACCTAATCAGGACCGCGGCACGTCAGTTGATCCACGAAGGGGCGTTCGAGGGCCAGGCGTTCGCACGGGTTGCGGTCGGAGGACCGTGGCTGCGGCGGTCCAGAGATCCCGCCAACACCACGACTGCCGGCGATCTGCTCGATGTGAACGCGTCGGCGGGTAGAGCGATCGGGCCATCGACGCGACGGGCACCGACGTTCGGGCCCGAACCAGCGAACCAGCCGACACCCATGAATCTGACGTTCGGCGCCAATTGCGCGACGCCCCGACGGGTCGATTGCCGACAATCGTCGGTATGAACACAATGCCGATCGACGAGGTTCCCGGGCCACCGACGCGCGACTCGCACCTCCTCGTCGCTGGGGACACCCACGGCAACGGCTGGTGGCTACACACGCTCTCTGGAAGCACAACTTTCCAACAACTTTCGACAAGGAACTCAAGTTCGGGCACTCCCCTGTCGATAGAAATTTGCGCCTCCGGGCCACCCCCCAGCCGACTCCCCCCAAAGGAACTCCATGAAGATCGCCCATAAAACCAAGCGCCTCGCACTAGTCGGAGGGATCACCGCAGTCGTCGCCGGTGCCTTCCTCAGCAGCGGCGCCACCGCCTTCTTCACGGCCAACGCCGTGATCGGCAACAACATTTTCACCGCCGGCTCCCTCGACATCGCCCTCACCCCGGAGGGCCCCGCCGCCGCCGCCATTTCGTTCACCAACATGGTGCCGGGCGACAGCGTGACCCAACCGGTCGTCGTGGCCAACGTCGGCAGCGTCGACTTTCGGTACTCGATGACGAGCATCGCGACCAACACCGACGGCCGCGCCCTGAAGGACCAGTTGGTGTTCACCGTCAAGACGGCCGACGTGGGCGGGGGCTGCGCCGCATTCACCGGTACCACCGTCTATACGGGTGATCTCGACAGCACCACCGGCAAGATCCTCGGCGACCCCGCCACGGGCGCACAAGCGGGCGACCGCAACGTCGCAACGCCGCTCACCGAGACGCTCTGCTTCCGGGGGGCGCTGCCCACCACCGCCGGCAACATCTACCAGTCTGCGACCACGACGGCGACGTTCACCTTCGACGCCGAACAGACCACCAACAACCCCTAAGCCATGCGTGCCTTTAGGACTTCTATCCAGCGTGGATCACATCGCAGCGTGCGCCGGCGGGCCGTCGTGCTCGGAGGCATCGCGGTCACCATCGCGGCACTGAACAGCGAGGCCGCCACCGCCTTCTTCACCGACCAGGCCGTCGTCGGGTTGAACTCCTTCACCAGCGGCACGCTTGACATCGTGCTGACACCGGAGGGACCCGCCGCCACCGCCATCACGTTCACCAACATGGCACCTGGCGACGTGGTGACGGCCCCCGTGCTGGTGAGGAACCAGGGCAACCTCGCATTTCGATACGCGATGACGAGCGGCGCCACCAACGCCGACACGAAAGCACTGAAGGACGCCCTCGTGTTCACGGTGAAGACCGAGGACGGAGGCGGTGGTTGCGCAGCGTTCTCCGGTGCCCAGCTCTACACCGGTGATCTCGACAATGGCGGCGCCAGTGTCGCCGTCCCCGGGCTGATCTTCGGCAACAGCATCCAGGGCGCCCAGGCCGGAGACCGGGTGCTGGCATCAGCAGTACAGGAAAACCTGTGCCTGCGGGTGTCCCTGCCCCTCACGGCGGCGAACACCCTCCAGGCGGCATCCACCACAGCTACCTTCACATTCAACGCCGAACAGGTCATCAACAACCCGTAGGCACACAGATGATCGGTGATCGGCCGCAGGCACGGCCGATCACCGATCATCACCCACCGACTCACCCCCACCCTCCCCGAGGAACCCACGTGTGCTGTCCCCACTGCTGCACCCACATCGCCAATGCCAGCCAGGTCCAGGTCGCTCCGAGCGATCACCGCGACGCGGCATCCGCTCCTGCAACATGGTGGCAACGCCTTGGCGCAGGTCTCGGGCTGGGTGTCGGCGCCATCTTGCTGATGGCGGTCCTGGCGGCGACGGTGCCCGCCCTCTTCGGCTGGAGCAGCATCACGGTGCTCGGCTCGAGCATGGGCCGCGATCTGCCGGTCGGCAGCGTCGCCGTCACCAAGAAAGTACCGGCGGATCGCATCCGTACCGCTGACGTGATCCTATTCTCCTCCGCTCGCGGAGGTGTCCCCACACTGCACCGCGTGATCCGCTTCGAGACCGTTGACGGGAAGCGGGTGGCCGTCACAAAGGGAGACTCCAACGCAACTGAGGACACCACCCCGGTGGCGATGGACCGATCCGGGTCGGTGGTCCAATACCACATCCCATTTCTGGGCTATCTGTTCGCCGCATTGGCAAACAACGCCAGATTCATCCTGTTCCTGTTCGCCCCCCTGGCGCTGCTCTGGCTCTGGCCCGTTCGCGACAAGAGCACCGCTACCCTCACCGCATCCGCGGTCGCCCCGTCGGACTCCTCGACGTGAGCGACATCGCAAGCCGCAGGGGCAGTGACACGAGCACCTGCGCCCCTCGCACCGGGAACCACGCTCGGCGGGCGACGCGGACGTCGCGCGCAGCGCGCCTCATCGTCACCATGATCGTGCTCACCGTGTGCGCCCAGGCGTCGGGGGGCGCTGCCGCGCGGTTCAGCGACACGTCCGAGAAGGGCACGAACGCGTTCAGCACGTCGTGGCTGCAGCCGCCCACCTCCCCCACAGCCACGGTGAGCGGACCGACGGTCACCATCGGATGGAACGCATCGGTGAGCGGCATCGCCGCAGCCACCGAGGTCTACCGCTCGGCCACACCAGGAGGTCCGTACACCCTGATCGCCACGGTGACCCCCACCACCACCACCACCTACGTCGACACCGTGGCGGCGTCCGGCACCTATTACTACGTGGTCCGTGCCATCGTCCAGAACTGGTTCAGTGCGAACTCCACCGAGGTCGCCGCCACCGTGTCCCTCGGTTCGGCCACCGCGCTCTCCGCGTGCACCTCACAGGCGGCCGACACGGGCGGAGACGACAACGGCTACGAGGTGACCCCGGCCAATGCGTGCTCCGAGGACGCATTGGTGGCCCAGGACGTGAGGTCCGGCACCGGCACATCCTTGCTGTGCACCAGCGCCGCCAAGGACCGGCACCGCTTCTCCACCTTCGGTCTCGGGGTTCCGGCCACGGCCACCATCCTGGGCATCGAGGTGCAGGTGAAGGTGGGTACCAACAACAACGCCGGCGTCTCACTCGTGTGTGCCCAGCTGTCCGGCGATGGCGGCATCACCTGGTCTCCCGTCATCAACTCGGCGGTACTCACCAACACCGGGCTCACCTTGTACACCCTCGGCGGTGTGGGCAACACCTGGGGACGCACCTGGACCGGCAGCGAGTTCACCAACGCCAACTTCCGGGTGCGCCTCATCGACGTGTCGGACCAGGGCAACAAGACCTTCGACCTCGACTCGGTGAAGGTGCGGGTGACCTATGCGTAGCGGCCACCGCCCGATCGTGGCGGATTCGTCAGCGTGCCCGAGGATGAGGTAAAACTCGGCGTCCCACGGTTCGAGGAACCCGACATCGGTACGCCGCGTCACGTGCTCATCGCTACCGTGGTCTTGGTAGAGCAAAAGATCCACCTGCACGACGGATCGCTTCGACGGATCGCCCAACTATGCCCAAAACACGTCCCGCCCGTTGCTGGACAGTCAACAGCCGGTCGTGGGCCCAAGGCCACAATCGTCGTTGGCGGGTCTGCTTCAGGCGTCGGCAGCGACGTCGGACTTTTCCAACTTCCAATGGCTCCTCTGCTAATGAGGTCATTTACCGACATTCCGAGCAGAGCATCGAATGATCGAAAAAACCAACAGAAGACACGATGTGGTTGCGGGTGAAGGGTGGTACGAGCCTCGGCGAGGCGCTTGAGCAGACGCGCGGGCAGGCTGCTCTCACCCAGGCAGAGCTTGCGGCGCGACTCCAGGTGACCTGAACGACGGTGATTGACATGGAAAAGGCTCGGCCTGCCGCGCTGCGTCGACTCGTCGATGCCTTTTCCGTGCTCGGCTTCGAAATCGTGATCGTGCCTCGTGGAAGCCATGTTCTGGTGGACGAGCGTCGGGGTGACCACGATAGGGCGTGACGACACCCTCCTTGTGTGTGGCGAGCGAGCATGTGGCGACGCTGCGACGCACCCGCGGTGGACTGGCGCTGGACTACGAACCAACCGTCATCGCCAACCACGGCCTGGGTGCTCTAACGTGGTGGTAGTAATCGACGTCGAGGCGTTGGCGGCAATAGTGAACGGTGATCCGGGCACCGGGACTGTGCCCTTGAGAATGGTCACCGTGGCTGTGGCAAACGGCGAAAATACGGTCACGGATGAGTTCGAGATAGTGTCGATTGGCAACGAAAAGGCCGTGCCCGCAAACGATATGGGAATCAGCGTGTCAAAGTCATTGTTGGCACCCCGGCTCGAGATGGGCCCACGAACGCTGACCGGCACATTCGGTTTGGTGACCCCGCTGGCGAAATTTCCGATGGCGTTCGCGGCCAGCGTAATACTGGTCGCGGGAGTTCCTGTCGTGATGACATTTCCAGCTGTATACGAGGCAACGTCCAGAATCGATGGGTTCGTGGTGTACCGAGGAGACACGGGGTAATACACAGACTTCGAGGTCATATAGCTAAACACGGCCATCTGGTCCGACACTGTCGTGGCTACCGCGTTCGAGTAGTAGAAACAAAACGATGTGGCCGAGCCAGCGGTAATGGTTGGAACCTGAACCTACACGGCAGACGTAGTTGAATTTATCGGTCCTTCAAGCCACAACGGGATAGTCGCGTTCGTTGCGCTGATGGCTCGCAAATCGCCGGCGTCAGAGCGCATCGACCCTGCAGCGATAAGTGCGGCAGTGTCGAGGGTGATTTTCACCTGGTACTCCGTCACGGTCGATGCGCCGACCCCGGTATGTGTAACCGTGTAGCACCGTCGCCTCTGCCACGACGAGTTCCACCATCCGCCCAGACCCGATGACGCCAGAACGACACTGTCAGGCACTGCGGTTGCCGAGGCCGACGTCAGCACACCATCCGAAAACTGCGTTTGCGTCGAGAAGGTCACTTGGCTTCCCTGGGTGTAGTCGTACAGGCTGAAATTTCCTGCCGTCGTGGCGTTGGCCCGCAGATAGTTGAGTATGTTGGTTCGAGCTCCCGCGGGAAGCGCAACGGCCAGTAGCGTCAAGACGACTCCGACGAATGCCACTGTTCTCTGACGGGAACAGATGGACACACGCGTGTTATCGGCCGATACGTTCGCGAGTTGAAGTGTACAACGCTTACAGCGTCAGGCCTCCGTCTACGACCATGATCTGACCAGTGGCATAACGGTTACGCAGGCACGCCAGCACCGCCTCGGCGCAATCGTCGGGCGTCGCCGAGCGGCGCAGCGGCGCAGCCTTGGCCACTGCCGCGTGTTGGGCATCCCAATCCTGGGTCCAGGGCGTCGCCACGAGACCTGGTGCCACGGCGTTGACCCGAATTGGCGCATACGACTTCGCCAAGAGCCGGGTCATATGGTTGAGAGCTGCTTTGGTCATCGAATAGGCCATCGAACTGCCGACGGGCCGAACCCCCGCAATGGAGGTGATGTTGACGACGTTGGGATCACTGGACTGCCGCAACAAAGGAATCGCAGCTTTGGTCAGCCACCATGTGCCGAAAACGTTTACCTGGAAGGTCTTAAGAAAGATCTCGTCCGTCAGGTCATCGAGCTGATCGTGGGGCACAACAGTCGTCCAACCGGCGTTGTTTATGAGGTAGTCAAGCCGACCGAATTGTGCGATGGTGGCATCGAGCAGCGCATGGCCTTGCGCCTGATCACTAATGTCTGCTTGAACATACAACGAGTCGCTGGGTAGCGAGTCGGCGACCGCTCGACCAGCCTCGACCGACGACGACGAGTTCACGACGACACTCGCACCCAACGCCGAAAGCCGGCGCGCCGTCTGCTCCCCGATACCGCTCGACGAGCCGGTGATGAGGGCTACTCGACCCTGGAATTCGCAGGCCGGATCGTTTGGCGTTGAAGACATTCGCACAGCCTACGCACGCAGAGTCTATCGCAACATGGCCGAACCGGAGCCCCACCCACAGCGCGAAGTGACTCTGGATTAGAGAGATTCGTGTCAGATGCGATCAAGATCGAATCAACACTCGCCGCTGGTGCTTGCCACGCAGCGCTCATTCGTTGACGAATGCTCAACTAATGCTGAACTCACCCCGTTCTGGCCGTCTGCTTCGACCTGCCGCAGTTCTTGCTATAGCTATCGGACTTGTCGTGCCCAATGCTCTGCGAACACGCTCCGATGCTGACGCCGTAACGCTACCAAGCGGTTTCGTCTGGGAGACCATTACCGCCGAACTTCCCCGCGGCACCGACCTCGCCTTCACACCCGACAAGACCCGCGTGTACGTCACCCAAAAGTCGGGGATTGTCCGGGTCGTACAGAACGGAGCCCTGGTACCGACGCCAGTGCTCGACATTCGACCGAGCACCAACAGCGCGGGCGATCGTGGGCTCATCGGAATCGCCATTCACCCGAACTTTCCGCAGTCGCCGTTCATGTACCTGCTGCAAGTTCGTGAGTGGACCAACCCGTCACCGACGAACTTCTCGGGAGCCCGGGCGACTCAGGTACTCAAAGTTCGGCTCAACGCAGCGAATCTGAATGTCGTCGACTCCGGCGCGAACGCCATCGAGGTCATCGCAGGCCGAAACAGTACGCGTGCCAATTCTGGCGATGTCGAGAGCAACGACAGCGACATCAATTGGGCCTGTCAGGGCGCGCCCACGAATGCCTACGTGCCCGACTGCATACCCGTGGATGCCGACAACCACGCGGGCGGTGGATTGCGGTTCGGCCCCGACGGCAAGCTCTACGTGGGTCTGGGCGACGGCACGGTGCCGTCGCCTAGGGCTCGCGCATTGCGCGTCCAGGACCTCGACAGCCCGGCCGGGAAAATCTGGCGAATCGACCCGATAACGGGGGCGGCACCGTCGGACAATCCGTTCTTTGACGGCAACCCACAAAGCAATCGTTCCAAGGTCTACAACTTTGGTCTGCGCAACCCATTCTCGATGGAGTTCGGAGACGACGGCCGACTGTTCATTGGGGATGTCGGCCAGACCGCGTACGAAGAACTCAACAGCGGACGCGGCAGAAACTTCGGGTGGCCCTGCTACGAGGGTGCCAATGCTGGCAACGAGCCCCAGATTGACTATCCGAACTTCCCCGCCACCGCATCGAGGTGCGCTCAGATCGCCAACAACCCGGGGGCCATCACCGCCCCGATGTGGTCGTACTCGCATGATGGCGGCGGTGCCGCCATCATTGTTGGTCCCCGTTACCCCGGTGGGCAATACCCTGGTGCCTACAACGGTCGGGTGTTCGTTTTTGACTACGACGCCTCGTGGCTACGGACCTTGACAGTGTCGGGCGAACGAGCGACGCCTTCGGATTTTGCGACACCTTTGACGAACCAGTTCGAAGGACCCGTTCACTTTGCGCTCGGCCCCAACAACGATTTGTACGCCATCGAAATTCGTGGTGCTTTGAGCCGACTGCGATACGCCGGAACGAACGCGCCGCCTTCCGCCGTAGTAACTGCGTCACCAACGTCGGGGTCATCTCCGCTCATTACTCAGTTCGACGCTTCTGACTCGAGCGACCCCGAGGGCACGCCTCTCACCTACGCGTGGACCTTTGGTGATGGGACCACCGGCACGGGTGCCCGCCCGTCTCACACCTATTCGACTGGACGATACGTCGCATCCGCGCGTGTCACCGATGCCGCTGGTCAATCGAGCACTGCGTCGGTCAACATCACCGTTGGAAATTCCGGCCCAGTTGTAACGATCACGCAACCCGGCGTTGGCTCGACCTACGCAGTGGGCGATCAGATTCAATTGAGGGCGACAGCGCAAGACGCCGACGACGGTGATGTGACCGCGAGCGTCCTGTGGCGATTGGCGTTACGCCACAACGACCATTCGCATCCGAACGACCTGCCAACTGCGAACGGATCGGCTTCGATCACCGCAGCGGATCATGGCGACAACAACACGTTCTACGAAGTCTGTGCGGGCGCCACCGATTCAACCGGTCTGCCATCAAATCCTGTTTGTCGAGTGTTGACACCTCGCAAGGTCGCCGTTTCAGTGCTCTCGCAACCATCGGGATTGACTGTCGGAATCAACGGAACCCCTCGTTCGACGCCGTACACCGAACAGGCCATCATCGGATCGTCACTACAGATTGCGACGGTCTCGCCCCAAGGCGTCAACAACTTCGCGTCGTGGTCGGACGGTGGCGCGCCGAGTCACAGCGTTCGTGTGAGCGGCCCGGCCCAATTCACGGCAGTGTTCACCACGATCACGCCTCCCACGACCCCAGCGACGACGACCACGACCATTCGACCAACAACAACAACGACTCTGGCGACGACAACCACGACCCGACCAACCACCACCACGACTCGACCGACAACAACGACCACCACGGTGCCGAAGCCGACCGCCACCAGAGTTGGGCGCGACCTCGTAACCGTGTCGGTTGGTGACGACGCCACGGTCGTGTGTGTTGATCCGAGCAACAACGTAGACCTGTTCTTGCGAGACAATTACTGGCGTCGACTATCCGGTCGGATGAAACACGTTGCGGTGCGAAACGGAACCGAGATGTGGGGCGTCGGCACCGACGGCCGGCTCTACCGATACAACGGTCGATCGTGGATGCGTGACTCGCAACGTGCCAAGTTTGTGGCGATCGGCGACGACCGCACAGTCGTTATCGTCGACGACAAGGGGAGGCTGCGAAAGCGCGACTTTTGGGGCAAATTGAACGATCTGGGCCTTTCCGCTAGCCAGGTCGCTGTACGCAACGCCACAGACATGTGGGCGGTCACGAGCAACGGATCGCTACGTCGGTACGACGGGGCGCGCTGGACCACCGAACGTTCCGATGCACGATGGGTGGCAACCGGGCCGTCGGGCATAGTGGTCTATGTCACGAAGGATGGGCGAGTCATCCAGCGGTCCGCTAACGGAACCTGGAACGACCTCGGCTACTCGTCAGTCCGAGCGGCAGATGTCGGATCCAACGCCACAGTGTGGCTGGTGAACAGCAAGAACGAAGTCCTGCGTGGATCAGTGCTGAGCCATTTCTAGTCTCGTTACGGGCGGTCGTCGCTCAAGAGGTACCTCGGACCATCACCGAGTAACGAAGCAGCATCATCGGGGTTGTAAAGAGCACACGTGGCGAGCGACAAGCAACCGCACCCGATACACGAGTCGAGTTGGTCGCGCGTGCGTTGCAGTAACGCCAGGTGTTCGTCGAGTAGCGGCCGCCAGCGCGTGGCCAGCCGACTCCAATCCCGGCGGGTTGGCGTGCGCTTATCGGGCAACGTATCAAGGGCAGCGCGAATCTCGCCGAGGCTCAAACCAACTCGTTGCGCAACACGTATAAATGCCACCCGTCGCAAGACATCGGCGCTGTAGCGCCGATGACCCACAGCGGTGCGCTCGCTAGCGATAAGGCCATTGTCCTCGTAGAACCGCAAGGCCGATGTCGCAACACCAGCACGCTTAGCAAGCTCTCCGACCGAAAGGGTCTTGACTTCAACCATGGTTGAAGTCTTACGTTTGGAACTCATGACCGCAACAACGACACGATCCGCAATAGTTGCCCATCTCGCCGACCTCCCCGTCGACACGTTACGTATGGTGCGTGTCGGCCAGCACCGAGTGTGTCTCGTGCATAGCGCCTCGGGTGTACACGCCATTGACAATGCCTGCCCACACGAGGGTTACGGCCTCACCCAGGGCGGGCTGGCCGGCGATGTGCTCACCTGCGAGTGGCACAACTGGAAGTTCCAGGTATCCACTGGGCGCTGCCTTGTCGGCGAGGAGGATGTTGTGAGTCACCGGGTCGACATCGCCGAAGACGGCGCAATAACCGTAACGTTGGCTGACCACGACCCGCACGAGACAACGCCCACGTTGCTCGTCAGCCTCCGTCGAGGTATCGCTCACGACTACGTCGGACAAATGTCGCGAGACGTCATCCGGTTGTTGAAGAACGATGTGAACCCGGGCGAACTGGTGTGGGAGGCCGTGGCGTTCGGCGCCCCCCGAGGTGAGTTCGGTTGGGGACATTCGATTGCCTCGGCGGCTGACTGCCTTGCGATGGTCGACAACTATCAGCACGACGCTCGGGCGCTGCCGATCGTGCAAGCCATTGCGGGTATCGCAGAAGTCGAACGCGATAGGCCCATCAATCCACTACCCGTGCCCGTCGCATCGATGCCACGCCAACCGCTTGCCGAGTTCTGCAACGCCGTAGAGAGTGAGGACCTCACCCAGGCCCAAGCATTGGTTCGGGGGGCGATTGCAAACGGAATGACTGCCAACGAACTTCGGCCATGGTTTACCTCGGTTGTCAGCGCCCACCATCTCTCGTACGGGCACGGTGCCATCTATGCCCATAAGGCGTTCCAACTGCTCGATCGGATTGGTTGGGAGCGAGCCGACACGGTGCTACCCCACCTGGTCCCGACGTTGGTGTACGGAACCCGCGAGGACAAACTGCCCTACATGCGCCCCTTCATGCGCGCCCTCGGCGGCGCAGATCTTTTCCAGCTCGCAGACGTCGCGCCTGTCTCGGAGTGGGACGATGACGGCTGCCTAGTTCGTGCCATGCTCGACACGTCGGACCGGGTGGCTGCGTGCAACGCTGCGATTGCGGCGTTACACGCGGGAGCGGGCGTCGATCGGGTGCTCGATGCGGTAGTCACGGCGGTGAGTGAGCGACTGCTGCGTTACGACGTTACCGGCGAGTTCGACTTCCGCGACGACTTCGGCTGGCTCGACATAACGCATGGCCTCACCTACGCGAACGCAGCCCGCTGGCATCATCAACACGCGCCGGGTCCCGAAACAGCGCGGCTGGCTTTGTTCACGGTTTTCCAGGCCCTCTGGACTGGTCGACACGAGTGGCACTCGCAGGTTGGCCCTCGCCACCATGTCGATGTCGGAAGTACTGACCCGCGCACGGCCGGGTTGGCGTTACAAGATGAGGCCCTCAGTGATCGGACCTCGCAGTTCATCGTGTTCGCTCACGCAGTAAAGATGAGCGTCGCGGCCACCGAGGAGGCGACCCGGTCAAACAGCTTGCTGCCCCTGCAAGCGGCGGCCCGATTCATGCGCGAGCCGCGGCTCGAACGATTCGTCGCTGCAACCGTAGCCCGCTCCGTCGACTTCCTGAACGGCCGAGTCGTACGAGGGGATTGACCGTTGCTGCAAGGTCAGTAGGTGAACTCGATGAGGCTGTGCGCCGTCACAAATCCGGCGTTCTCCAGCGCGCGGCGCGAACTCTGGTTGTCGGCGCTGCAGCCACAGATTGGCCGGTCACCGCGCTGCAAACAATGATGCTTGAGATGGGCGACAAGGTAAGCTCCGAAGCCTCTCTGACGGTGCGCCTTGGCCACGACCATGCCGACGTCGACCGCTCTCTGAGCGGCGATGACACGGGTAAGGATGCCACAACCGACCAACTCGTCGGCCGTCGTCCCGTATACGAACAACCTATCGTCAGCTGCGTAGCGATCAATCTCGTCGCGGTCCTCGAAGAACCCGTCGTGCATTGACCAAAGCGAGTCCGCGTCGGCGGCTGTCCCCAATCGTGGCCGCAACCGCGCATCAGAAATAGAACTTCGGTCCCGCACACTACGGAACAAGAACCCGACGGTCCTCGTGGTCGCTGGACGGCTCGCAGCCGCTGTCACCATGGTGGTGTCGAAGGTCTTGCACAGCGCTCGGGTAGCGCCAGACTCGGCGAGCGTTGCCGCAAAGAGCGCGGGCAATGTCTCAAGGCCCGCGTCGTCAACATGGAGCTCCACTATCGTCTCGCCTGCGACAACGACGTAGCCCTGCAGTTCGGGTCCACAAAAGACAACGTACGCCTGCCCGATCGCAACGAGTTGCTCGACGTACAGCTCCTGAGGCTCGGCGAGCGCCGCCAAGTACGCACGGCGAAGCTCCTCGGGAATCGACGCAACAGCCTCCACTCTCAGCCCAGCCATCGGGAAAGTATGCACCACGACCACCATCACCAACGCCCGATATCGGTCCGTCCCTACCGGATGCCTCAAAACGCCGGGACTGTGACGTTGATGGTGGGCACAGAGGGACTCGAACCCCCGACACCCTGGATGTAAACCAGGTGCTCTAACCAACTGAGCTATGCGCCCGCAGTTCTCCACTCTAGCGCGGCAGGTCCCGCCGCCGCCTCGACCCACCACCCACACGACTTAGAGTCGAGAACTTGGGTGCTTTTGGGCATGATTTCGACTCTGAGGCCTGTGAGCTGCGATTAATCCGGACGATGTGGCGACTGCAACTCGACGCTGCCTGTACTTTTTGCGAACATCCACGATGCCGATGGACGACGGGACTACCGTACGTGGCGTGAGATTCGGGCTGGGCGCGGGTGATGGGAGCGATGATCAGTCGCCGTACGACATCACCGCAGCCGGTCTCGAATCTGCCATGTTCGACGCCCAACTAGCGCGATTGAACCCTCGCGATCAGCGCATCGTCCGGGCTCGGCTGCACCTTGCTCCGATAGCGACCCCGGCCGAAGACATAGCGATCATCGACTCCCACGCCGAGGAAAAAGCGTTCGCTAAACTGCGCCATCCCAGTGTTGCCAAGGTGTGGAAGCTCAGCCGGGGTACACCCCAAGGCGAGTAAACCGGGCAATAGCAAGCGCCACCTCGTCCTGCATATCGGGGAGCGAATCGAGCGCAAACCATCGGCATTCGCTGATCTCGGGAGGCACCGGACGCATATCGGAGGGCTGCACCCCAGGTGCCAACTTGGCCAGATACAACACGTCGACCTTGCGCATATACGGCCCAACATCGACGCTTGGTTCGCCGATCAATTCAATTCGCAATCCAACCTCTTCGAGCGTTTCTCGCCGAGCGGTGTCTTCGGGTGCTTCACCACGTTTCGACAAACCTCCCGGCAACCCCCATCCGTCGCGATAGCTGTGGCGAACCAGCAGAATGTGGTCATTATCCAAAACAACGGCCAACGCGCCAAGCGAATACAGCGGCGCCATGCGATGCGTCGCAAATCGTTGAGCACGCCAGGGAAGTCGTTGAAAAACCTGCAATAGGTAGGCTTTTGCTATCACGGCGTGGGTCCGCGGCGAGCCGCAATGAGCGCATCGAGCAGCGGCTCACTGCCCGCTGCAATAGGTGTTCGTCGCAGCGCGGGGTCCTTCACCACAAGCTCGCGATCAAACGCATCGATCACACGAACCCCAGCTTCGCGACACACCAACCATCCGCCGAGATAGTCCCAGACACCGTGTGCATCGTCGCTACAATCGACGAAGCCGTCGAGCGTGCCATCGGCGACCGCGCACAGGTCGAGCGCAGCCGCGCCGAGCGCCCGATACTGACGCCAGCCATAGTGATGCAGCGGTAGTCCCGACAGGCCGACAATGGCTGACGAGAGCGAACCGCAACCGCTCGGCGAGATGGACCGCCCGTCACGCCGCGCTCCCCCGCCCCTGGTCGCCTCGTAGCGAGTGCCGGTAGCCAGGTTGACGACGATCGCAGCGAGTGGACCGTGTTGGTCAACTGCGCACACCGACGTGGCGTACCACGCCAGCCCCATGCTGGCGTTGGTGGATCCGTCGAGGGGATCTACGACGACAAGAAGCGGATGGTCGGCACGGCGCAGACCACTTTCCTCGGAAAGCACTCCCACGCCTGCGCGTTCGAGTACCCCCAGCGCGGCATGGTCGGCAACAAGATCCGAGCGGTACTGGCCGGGCCGCAGGCCGCTTTCGCCCCACTCACTCTGCGTGGCCAGAGCCGTCTCGACGGCGTGAGCGACATCGCTGACCAAGGTCATTGCCGTACGAGTGGTCCACGTTGTGCTCATCCAGGTGGCAGGCTATGGGTCGATTCACCCGTTTCAACAGGAGTAACCCCACTTTGGCCGCTATTGACGTGCCCGGTTTCATCGCCGATTTGAAGGAGCACGCCGAGGAACATGGCTTCCACGTGCACGACGAACGCCATTTCGTTGAGACCTACTCGTTACAGCAGGCCTGGGAGGTCGACCTGCATCCCGAGGAAGCCTGCAGCGGCCCGATCGACCTGCATCTCACCTTGGAGGTAGATCCACGGGTCATGCTCGCGTTCGAGGATGCTGTCGACGTTCTCGATGATCCCGACGCCGCACCCGACGACCAGTACCGCTTCCCGTTGGTCTTCAACTGGGCGCTCCCTCCGCTGACTCGACCCCCCGATCTTCTGGTGCTCGCTACCGAAGTTGCCGCCATCGGCGGGCTCACGTTGCCAGTCGAGGTCAGCGCTATTGACTCGTTCGCATCGGTTACCGACGCGGCCGAACGGCGCCTCACCCTGACTGCGAAAGTCGACGTCAGCCTGGTGCGGGTGTACAACGGCGAGGACCAATTGTGTGACGTGCTCGATCGGTGCCGTGACGTCAGCCTGTTCCTGCTCGAGCGATCCAGCATCTGGCTCGACAGCTAACACCACCGCTACGAAACTGACAGACTACGAACATGAACGCCCGCGAATTGATCGACATTCTCAAGGACTACCCACCCGACCACGAGATAGAACTCGCCATTGTGTGCCCAATCGTCGGTGACGAACCCGTTGCTGTCGATCGGTTCGAAATCGCTGGGGTACTTCCATGGGACGAGGAAGACGAAGAGACCGGTGACGAAGTCGTGACGCTCTGGCTTATCGGCGGCGAAGACGACGACGTCGACGCATTTATGGACGCAGTCGATGCAGCCGACGAGGGCGACGAGGTCGAGTGAGCGCAGGGCACGGCCCGCACGACGGCCCCGCCACCGAGCACGAACACCTTCAGCCTCGTCGCCACATCGCGCCGGGAATGCAAGAACAACTCGATCTCGGGTACTCAGGTGCGGGGCTGTCCACGTTCGGGCAGCGCCCGTTCCTCACCGAGGTCTCCCAACTCGACGAATGGCAGCCCGACGTCGCCATTGTCGGTGCACCATTCGATCTTCTAGTCACACACCGACCGGGTGCGCGCTTCGGCCCCCGAGCCATTCGAACTCAGGCATACGAAAGCGGCACCTATCATCTTGATCTGGGCATCGAGATCTTCGACTGGCTCGACGTAATCGATTTCGGCGACGCATATTGCCCGCACAACCAACCCGAGGTTGGGCATGCCAACATCAAAGCCAAGGTCGGCGAGGTAGCTCGGCGGGGCATTATCCCCGTCATTCTTGGCGGCGACCATTCCATCACGTGGCCAGCCGCTACCGCTGTTGCCGAGCACCATGGCTACGGCAATGTCGGCATTGTTCATTTCGACGCGCACGCCGATACCGCTCACAGCATCGACGGCCACCTCGCCAGCCACGGCACGCCAATGCGTCGGCTTATCGAGTCGGGCGCGGTATTGGGCAAAAACTTTGTCCAGGTTGGCCTGCGTGGCTACTGGCCGCCGCAAGACACCTTTGAGTGGATGAAGGAGCAAGGCTTCCGTTGGCATCTCATGAACGAGGTGTGGGAACGCGGTATTCAAGCCGTGATCGAGGATGCCGTTGCCGAAGCGCTCGACGGAGCCGATTGTCTCTACATCAGCGTCGATATCGACGTCCTCGACCCGGGTTTCGCTCCTGGCACCGGCACACCAGAACCAGGTGGGCTGAACCCGGCCGACCTGTTGCGCACCGTGCGTCGGCTCGCTCTTGACTGCAACGTGGTGGCTATGGACATCGTCGAAGTCGCCCCCGCCTACGACGTGGCCGATGGCACCGTCAACAATGCCCACCGTGTCGTCTTCGAGGCCCTCGGCGGCATGGCAGCACGTAGGCGTGCCGCTGCAGGTGGCGTTGCCGGGCTACCCGGCAAGAGCTAACAAACTAAGGCTAGGGGCGTCGTTCGGGGGTTTGCGTCTTTCGTGGGTCGGTAGTGATGACCTCGGCCAGCACCTCGTCGATCTTGGCCAAGAGGTCTGCGTCGAGCGTTACGTCGGCGGCACCCACGTTGTCGAGGACCTGTTCGGGTTTCGTTGCTCCAACGATCGCCGACGCAACATTGGGATTGTTAAGCACCCACGCCACAGCCAGTTGCGCCATGGTTAAACCGGCCTCGGCGGCGAGCGGCTTCAGGCGTTGCACGGCCGACAACACATCGTCATCCAGCCACCGAGCAATCATGCCTTGGGTCGATTCGTGCGTCGCTCGGGTGTCGGCCGGCGGCGGTTGACCGGGCAGGTACTTGCCGGTTAGGACACCCTGGGCGATGGGCGACCACACGATCTGGCCAACGCCCTCCTCAATGCTAGTAGGCACGACTTCGGCCTCGATGACTCGCCACAACATCGAGTACTGCGGCTGATTCGAGATGAGTTTGTTGAATCCCATTTCGCGCGCGATGCGTTGCGCGTCGGCTATTTGCGCGGCCGTCCATTCCGACACGCCAATGTAGAGAACCTTGCCTTGGCGCACGAGATCGTCGAACACTCGCATGGTCTCTTCGAGCGGGGTCTCAACGTCATAACGATGTGCTTGGTACAGGTCGAGGTAGTCCATTTGCAGGCGTTTGAGCGAACCTTCACAACCTTCCATGAGGTGCTTACGCGACAGACCTCGAGCGTTTTGGCTGCGACCAGTTGGCCAGTACACCTTGCTGCAGATTTCAAGATCGCTACGCCGCACTCCCTTGAGAGCGTCACCCAACACCCGCTCGGCCTTGGTACCGGCGTACGCATCGGCCGTGTCGAACGTTGTGATTCCAGCATCGAGCGCGGCCCGCACGCACGCCGTTGCTTGATCGGCTTCGATTTGGGACCCGTGGGTTAGCCAGTTGCCATAGGAGATTGCTGAGACTTTGAGGCCGCTGTGACCAAGTGTTCGAAATTCCATTACTGCGACACTAGGGTCCCGGCGAGGCTAGCGATGGCAGTGCCACGCCGCGGCTCTCGCACGGCATGCTGGTCGAGGCCGTTCGTGCAGTATCCAAGCGAGATGCCTGTAACCGGATCGGCCCAGGCCAGTTGACCGCCGGCGCCGTTATGGCCAAAGGCGCCGGCCGATACCGTTCGGCCGAGTCCACGGACATTACTGAAACCATCGTCACCCGCGAGTATGAGCCCGAGGCTTCGGTTGGCCGGATAGCCCGCGGTTCGTTCCAAGAGCCGGTTTCGAACCGCTCCGGTTCCGTCGGCGAGCACCTCGGGCCGCCACACCTCACCCGGGTTGTGAAGGAGCGCCTGATAGAACACGGCAAGGTCGCAGGCGCGCATCACTCCACCGCCGCCGGGAACACCCACGGAGCGAACCGCAGGGTCATTAAATCGAAGGAGCGCGTCGGTGGTCACCTCAGTCACGGGAAGCTCACGTCCGAAGGTGGCAACGATTTCTTCTTTGCTGGCTAGTTCGCCTACTGATTCCAAAGTCGCGATGCCGTCTTGTTGGTCGGCAGGTAAGCCGAGCACTCTAGGCAGGCCCACCGGGTGCGCTACCCGTGACTGAACGACGTCGCGGTAGTCTGAACCCGTTACCCGCTCGATGATCTCGGCCAGTACCCAATGGGCAGTTCCTGCGTGATACTCCCAGGTACTTCCTGGCTCGAACGTGGTGCGCCATCTGGCGAACGCGGCACACCGCCCCGCGCTGGTTGCGCCGTCCAAAAGGTCAATCGGCGCATGGGGAAATCCGCTCGTATGTAGCATCACCTGCTCGACGGTGATTGTCTCTTTGCCGTTGGTGCCGAATTCGGCAATGTAGTGCGCAACCGGCAAGGACACGTCGATGAGTCCGTCACCAATGAGCGACCAGATCGTTGCTGCAACGAATGCTTTCGTGGCCGAAAACACCGAATACCGGGTGTCAAGATTGGCGTCTCCAAACGCTTCGAACATCACAACCTCACTCCGGTAACCAACCGCAATCTGAGCTGAGGGCAACAAACCGGCTTCGACTTCACGGCGGGCCCGATCACGAAGCCGGCGGAGCGATACGGAGTCAAGCGTTTGCGTCATGGCAGAGGTTTAGTCGGACAGGACCCGATCTGGAAAGTTGAGCGCGTAGATCTCGGCCGGTATCGCCTCGGAGGTGGTAAAGCCTTCGGGCAGCAGTAGTCGGCCGACGATCGAATTGAGCACCACTGGCCATCCGTAATAGCCCGCGAAAAGCTCGGGTGCGCGCTGCAGGTTGTCGTTAAATCGGGAAATGATGTCGACATATGTGGCGTTCGGGTTGTAGCCATTAATGGCCTTCGTGAGGTCGGCGCGCGCACCTCGTTGAACGAGATACTTGGCGGCCCCTCGAATAGCGTCGCGGTCGTTCAAAATGTCGCCCTCACAACAACCAGCCCAGGTGGACGGAAGGAATTGCATGGGCCCCTGTGCATTAGCCGACGACGGGCCCACGACGCGGCCGAGTCGCGTTTCTTGCAGGTTGATTCCAGCAAGGACGCCCCACGGCACCCCACTCGACTCGGCAGCCTCCCGATAGTACGACAGCAATGTGGCTGACGGTAGCGGCGCTCGAATAGTCCACACCGGTACGATCGCCGATGGACGCAGGGTAGTCAGGCGGGGTGCAAGGGCGATCCCAACATCGTTACGAGCGAGCGGTTGAAGATCTGGCGGCAACGCGCTCAGTACGCTCTCACCCTCATCGGGCTGCCTCGAGAGTTGTCGGACGAGTCGCTGCATGCGTCGACCCGCACGCCCACGTTCCTCGCCCGACAGCGCTGTATCGAGGATGGCACGATACGCGCCAGCCAACTCGTTAGCGGGCACGGCGACAGTTGTGGACGCCACCACGGCGGACGACGGAGTGGTCGACGGAACGACAGTGGTCGACGGAACGACAGTGGTCGACGTGGTCGACGTCGTCGAGGTGGCCGGAGCGCTCGTTGGCGCCTGACAACCGGCCAGCAGGCCGCCCACAACTAGTAGAGCAAGCCGTTTCAGCGCGCACCTTGCCCGAAGTACTTGTCGTACAACTGTTGGTACGTACCGTTCGACTGCAACGTGAGAAGCGCGTCGTTGATCTTTTCTCGGTTAGCCGACCCCGTAGGCAACGCTATTCCGTAGGGCTCAGGCTTGAAGATGCTGCCGACGATCTGTTCGCGACCCTTGCCCTGCTTACTTGCGTGGTACAAAAGCACCGGAGCGTCGTACACAATCGCATCGGCTTGTTTGTTCCACAGCAGTGGATAGGCGTCGGTGATGTTCTTGACAGCCGTGTATTGAATGCCCCGCACATCGAGTTCCTTGGAGGCAGTGGTGTTTTCCACGGTGACCACAAGTTTCCCCGGAAGATCATCAATGCTCTTGATCTTGCCTTCGATGGACGCAACCGTTCGATCCGACGAGAGGTTCGCGGTAAAGGTCGCTACGAACAAAATCCCGGTGAGTACCCACAGCAGCGAAACGAGCCGACCGAAAAGTCGTCGTGGCGTACCGGGGTCGTTGGCGAGCAACGTCGACGCTGCCAGCCACATTCCGTGCCCGGCGCCCCGCAAGTACCCGTCAGGCCACTCCTCGTCCTTGCGGTTGAACAGCCACATCACGTGGCCCGCTACGAAGGCGATAGCGGCAACGGCGCCGGTGATGGTGAGAAATAGGGGCAGCAATTCGCCGAGCGTTTCTCGCAGCTTTGAGCTACTCGACGGACCAACCATCACCTGTAAGCCAGAGTTGAACATCGGGTACGAAAAGTCCAGAACCGCTTCGCGTTCTTTGGTCATTGAAATACCGGCAATTCCCGCATCGACCTTGGATGCCTCAGCGTCGGCGAGGACTTCCTTGACGGTTTCGCGATACTCCCATTTCGTTTCCCAGCCGTTGAGCTTGGCAATCTCTGACCAAAGATCGATAGAGAATCCGGACAACTGTCCGTCGGCCTTCTTGACAACAAATGGTTCAAGTGGCTTCGTACCGATCGTTATGGTTGCGCCCTTCGGCGTTGGCTCAGGTTGTTGGGCCTGGGCCGACGACAACGGCGCAAAGGAAACGGCCACGCAGAGGGCGGCAGCCGCGATACGGAGAGTCATAGGCGTTTCAGAGTAGCGCCCAACCGGCGGGGTGTTTGATAACCGTTCATTAGTGGCCGCCAGCTTGAAATGAGGTGTCTCAGGCCGACCAGTTTTGAAGTGCGAAGTCGACCGGTGCACGTTGTCTTGCTGAAGGGTGCACGCCAGACTCAGCGAGCCCTCGTACGAGTCCTGGGTCTCGTCGGGCTTATTTGCGGGTGCCTGACCTTCTCGTCGATCGGGCCAAACCGACAGTTGGTGGCCGGGATCTTGGCGCTCATGTTGCCCGTACCGCTGCTCATCGCACGGTACGTAACTGATCGTCGAAACATGTTGGCCCAGGCAATGTTTGACCTACTCGCAGTTCTAACACTCCTGTGTTTCATACCCAACGGTTGGAGTTCGGCCCTGATCATCATGTCGGCCTAGATGGCGGCCAACGCTGCGATGCTCGAACGACGGGTTTTCTACGCCATTCAGTTTGCAGGACTCGTTGGCATGGGCGTGCTTGGCGCGACTCGCGACATCGCGGGTTGGTCGTTGCAACTCGCGGTCGCTGCTGCTCTTGTACCGGTGGTCGCCATCCAGTTGCGCTTCATTTTCGTTCAGCATCTCGAAACGTCGGCCCATCTCGATGCGGTGGCTCAATCGTCGTCGGCGGTGTTCTGGGAAATTGATCCAGCAACGGGACGGATGCTCTCAGTCAGCAATCAGATAGTGAAGGTTCTTGGCTACCACCCGGAAGAACTAGCTCCTACCTTGCTCGACCATGTAGATCGACGAGACCACCGTCGCCTTCTCGACGTCGGCAACAGCGCCCAGGGTTCCAACACCATCCTCGATTGCCGGTTCTTGCATCGTGATGGCTCGATCGTGTGGCTTCGGCTGCATCTCGGCACGATTCCTGGCGGTGGCAACGGCACGCTCAAAGGCATCGCGTTCGACATCACCGAACTCGTCGAGGCGCGAGAGATCGCTCGAATCCAAGCGGAAACCGATGCCCTGACCGGCCTGGCAAACCGCTCGGTTCTGGTGCGAAGCATCGAAGAGCACTTCAATAACGAAGCCGAATTCGCGTTGCTCGTCCTCGACGTCAACGACTTTAAGGAGCTCAACGACACGCTCGGCCACCAAGCTGGAGATGAGTTTCTCAAGGAGATGGCACGCCGGTTGGAAGCCACAGTGCCCGCCGGTAGCACAGTGGCCCGAATGGGTGGCGACGAATTCGCCATCGTTCTTCCCGTCCATGGCGGCCTTGTCGAGGTGATGGCTCAGAGCGCCGCTCTCGTCTCGGAGCTTGAACGATGCGTCGTTCTTGCGGGACTCGAGTATGTTGCGACGTCTTCGTGCGGGGTCGCCATCTCTGTGTTGCACGCAGCGAACGGCGAGGATCTGCTGCGACGTGCCGACCTAGCCATGTATGTTTCAAAACGCAACGGCTTTCGGGTCCACCTGTTTGACTTTGCATCAGACGAAGTTAACGTCAACCGACTGACACTCAGCGCCGACGCCGAGTCAGCGCTGCAGGCAGGGCATCTGCAGCTCTGGTTCCAGCCCAAAATCGATCTTCTAACAAACCGGGTCGTCGGTGCCGAAGGACTCATCCGATGGCACCACCCCGTTCGCGGCGTGTTGATGCCATCAGAGTTTCTCCAGATGATCGAGCTCTCTCGTCACCGGGCGTTACTGACCCGACAGGTCATCCACCAGGGTGCCGCGTTCGCAGCGCGAGCAAGAATGCTGGGTTTTCAGCTCCCGATAGCGGTCAACGTGTCGGTTCAAGAATTCCTCGAAGCCGGGTTTGTCCGGCTGGTGCAGCAGGCGCTGGCGACGTTCTCGGTTCCTTCGGGACTCCTGATTGTCGAGGTGACCGAACGCGAGATCATGGACGACCGGGTCGGTTTCGTACGGACTGCCGAGGCGCTGCGCGATAGCGGAGTCGGGCTGGCGATCGACGACTTCGGCACCGGCCAATCGTCGCTGCTACGTCTTCACCAGCTTCCAGTAACCGAACTCAAGATTGACCGCACACTCGTCAACCGACTCGGTCGGGACACCGAGGCCGAAGGACTTGTTACGTCGATCATTCACATCGCGCAGTCACTTGGCCAACACGTCGTTGCCGAAGGAGTCGAAACCGACATCGAAGTTGCGGTGCTGCGGCGGCTCGGGTGCCCGGTCGGGCAGGGCTTCTTGTTCGCCGCGGCCCTGCCAGGCGACGACTTCACCGCCATGCTCGAGACAACGGGCACACGCGTGCCCGTTGGCCCCGCGACCGCGGCTGATGTGGTGGGCCAGGTGGGGTTCGAACCCACGACCGAGGGATTATGAGTCCCGTGCTCTAACCGCTGAGCTACTGGCCCGTGAAACTCTGAAAGCGGACCCCGAGGGGCCCGCTTTCAGGTCGGCTCCGAGAGCAGGGCTCGAACCTGCGACATGCTGATTAACAGTCAGCTGCTCTGCCAGCTGAGCTATCTCGGAAGGCAACCTACAGACTATACGGCGCGATGCCGGTCATGCTTCCTATTCGTTCTCGAGGAATTCCTTGAGTTTCTGGCTGCGTTGCGGATGGCGCAGTTTGGCCAGCGTTTTTGCCTCGATCTGGCGTATGCGTTCGCGGGTGACGTTGAACTCCTTGCCCACCTCTTCGAGCGTGCGAGCCTGGCCGTCGACCAGCCCGAAACGCAGCCGAACGACTTCCTTTTCACGCTCGCCAAGATCGCCAAGCGCTTCCTCTACCGCCTGCGCCAACATTCGCCGAGTAGCAACGTCGGCCGGAGCGTCGGCACCGCTGTCTTCGATGAAGTCGCCAAGGTTAAGGTCGTCCTCTTCGCCAACGGGCGAGTCGAGGCTCAGCGGGTCGAGGGCAATTCGCTGGATTTCACGCACACGGTCAGGCGTCATGCCCGCTTTCTCGGCAATTTCTTCGACGCTGGGTTCTCGTTCGAGTTCCTGAGCCAAGGTGCGTTGAATGCGCAGCACCCGGTTCATGTGCTCGACCATATGCACCGGGATGCGGATGGTTCGTGCCTGGTCGGCAATAGCCCGCGTGATGGCCTGACGGATCCACCACGTCGCGTATGTCGAGAACTTGAAGCCTTTGGTGTAGTCGAACTTTTCGACAGCCCGCATGAGACCAAGATTGCCTTCTTGAATCAGGTCGAGGAATTGCATTCCGCGACCTACATAACGCTTGGCAATAGACACAACGAGCCGCAGGTTGGCTTGGATCAATTGTGCTTTGGCAACCTCACCATCGCCGACCAGCCGATTGAGGCGACGGCGCTGAGCAACATCGAGTTCATCGTCGACACGGGCCAGTTCGAGCGACGCATTGACACCCGCCTCGAAACGCACGGCCAGATCGCGCTCGTCGTCACCCGACAACAGGCTCACCCGGCCAATTTCTTTCAGGTACATTCGCACGGTATCACTGGTGGATGATTCTCCCCGGTCCGGCGACAGCGAGCGCAACTCGCGCACGACTGGGCCGTCGTCGACATCGAGCCGTTTACGGGATCGGGCACCCGTGAGCGGCGTGGCTTGCGCTACGGGAACGGGGTCGTCGTCGATGACATCGATCACGTCGATGACGTCGACCGTGTCGTCGACGCCGATACCGTGCTGGTTCAGCGCGGTGCTCACCGTGACAAGAACGTCAGCCGACAGTTCAACATCGCGAAGAACGACTGCAACCTCGTCGGCATGAACCATGCCAACTGCAAGCCCCTTGGCTACCAATCCGTCCCACTCTTGTGGCACGATGCCGTCAAGAGGCGGGTCGATCGGCGGCGGCACGGGATTCGTGTTAGTCACAGCTGCGGCTCCGTCGGTAGTTGAGATATCCAGGCTAGCAATGCGTCGGCCGATTCGGTTCCGGTCACCGGGTCGTCGAGCAACTCAAGCCTGTGTTTCGCCTCGAAGATCGTCGCCATGAGGGCCATGTCGCCCTTTTTCACCAACCGATCAATGCACCGCCGGGTAGTAGCAGCGATGAGATTTCTGGCCTCGGCCTCGGGCTCGGCATCGACATCGAGTACGGCGATGCGCTCTAGAAGTTCGCGCGGCTCGGCATCGGCAAGCTCGATCGCTGCGGTGATGTCGCCGCCGGTAGCGCCGAGCGCCTGAAACGCGGCGCCAGCAACGTCGTCGGTGAACAACTCGGGTACAAGCCATGGCGCCATGTCGTCCCAGCGATGAACCAAAAGGGCTAGCGCCACGACTTCGGCTGACTCTTGGCGGTTGGCCCGACGATTTCGGATGGCGTTGGACGCCGCCACCACGTGTCCCCCACCTCGTTTAGCAATGGCGACAAGTTCGATAGCAGGCAGGCCGACGTGGCTAGCTACTTCGCCGGCGTAGATGCTGCGCACGTTAACGTCGGGATGTTCGTTGATGACCGACATGGCCTCCTGGGCCAGCTTCGCTCGTGACTCTGGCGTCGTTAGTGTTCGAGAACGCAGTGTTCGATGCACCCGAAAACCAAGGAACGGCTCGGCGTTGTCGACTGCGCGCCGGAGCGCGTCGGGGTCTCGTTGTGCCATCTCGCCCGGATCCATGCCGTCGGGAAGATGCACCACACTCACTTCAACCTGGTGTTTGCGTTCCCACTCGTAGAACCGTTCGGCGGCACCTTGGCCCGCAGCGTCGGCATCGAACGCCAAGACCACCTTGGACGCAAAACGTTTCAACAAACGAACGTGCTCTTCGGTAAGGGCGGTGCCACACGTGGCGACCGCCTGTGTGACCCCCACACGATGAAAGCCAATGACGTCGGTGTATCCCTCGCAGACGACTACTCGACCGCTCGTGGCGATTGTGGTCTTGGCAAGCGACAACCCGTACAGGGTGCGCGACTTGGCATAGATCTTTGTTTCCGATGAGTTCTTGTACTTGGCCGGGTCGGTTGATCCCGGAAGAATTCGCCCGCCGAACGCGACCGCCTCGCCATTTTCGTTTCGGATAGGGAACAACAATCGGGCCCGAAACGAGTCTTGTAGCCGGCCGCTCTTGTTGGTGAACGCCAGCCCGCACTCGCGCAAAGTGTCGCCCGGTTTGCCGAGACCTTTCGCAAGTGCGTCCCAGCCGTCAGGCGCCCATCCGATTTGAAACTGTCGCGCAATGTCGCCCGAGATACCCCGTGCTCGCAGATAGTCACGGGCGGCTCGCGCATCGGGGGCTGTTAGAAGCCGGTCGTGATACCAGCCAACCGCCGATTCCATGGCCTCGATGAGACCCTTACGAGCATGACGTTCGGTGTTCTCGCCGCCCGAGTCGTACCGCAACTCGATGCCAGCTTTGGTGGCTAGTCGTTCGACTGCACCGACGAAGTCAAGATGCTCGATTTCTCGGATAAACGAAATGGCATCGCCTGCGGCTTGGCAGCCGAAGCATTTGTACCGCCCTGTCGACTCGCGCACATTGAAGCTTCCGGACTTTTCGGCATGGAATGGGCAGAGCCCTACCCAGTTGTGACCGGTCTTTCGCAGCGACCCAACATAGGGTTGGATGACTTCGAGGATGGGCAGGGCGTTGCGTACCCGTTCCACGTCCTCATCCAAGATCCCCATGTAGGAAGGCTACCTACCCTGGGCCTCAATGGTCGTCAGGATTTGGCGCGTTGTTGACGTATCGACAGCGCTACGGCACCACCGAGCACCACCACGATGAAACCAAGCGAGCCGGGCGTAGGAATATGAAGCCATCGATCGATAATCATCTTGATGCCCACGAACGCCAGAATGATGGCCAGGCCGTACTCCAAGAATTCGAACTTGCTGTGCAAGTCGGCAAACAAGAAGTACAGGGCCCGCAGGCCAAGTATGGCGAACGCGTTGGAGGTCAGCACGATGAACTGCTCACGAGACACCGCGAGCACGGCGGGAACTGAGTCAACGGCGAACACCACGTCGGTTGTCTCGACAAGCACAAGCACCGCCAACAGCGGCGTAGCGAACCGCTTGCCGTCGATCCTTGTGAACAGCTTTTGTCCGTCGTACTCAGTCGTGGACGGCACAATTTTTCGAAGGATGCGAAGCGCGATATTGGCATCGGGAGCTATCTCGTGGCTTTCATCTTGCGTCACCAGTTTGTAGGCCGTGTACAGCAAGAACACGCCAAAGGCGATGAGCAGCCACTCAAACTTGTCGATCAGCGCCACGCCGGCAAACACGAAGATGGCCCGAAGAATCACTGCGCCAAAAATTCCCCAGAACAGCACCCGATGCTGATACTGCCGTGGCACGGCGAAGAACGACAGAATCAACGCCCATACGAAAACATTGTCGATACTGAGCGAGAGTTCGATGAGGTAGCCGGCAAACCATTGACCTCCGGCGTCGCCGCCAAACCCGGTCGTTACTACGACTCCGAAGGCGACCGCCACGACGGTCCAGCACACAACTTCGATACCGGCCCGCTTCATCGTCGTGACGTGCGCCTCGCGGTGCAGGACCAGTAGGTCGAAAAGCAACAACGCCATGACCACGGCACCGGTCGCAAGCCATACCCACGATGGCACGCTCAAATTGAGATCGGTTGCAGACGACTCGGCGGCGACGAGGTACATCAGTTGCGACCTATTAGCCCCCCAACGATGCCTCCAACGGCGCCGCCCGGACTGTCGTTACCTGGTAGCACCGAGGCTAACCAGCCAATCAACTCATTCGGATTGCGGGTTTGGGTCATGACCCGGCCGGGGCCCACAAAGTCAAACACAAGTCCTTCGCCGGATTTCACCGACTGTACCAACCCGCCGGTGACCTTTCGCAGGGTCATCGACACCGAGTCGTCGTAGGCGACCATATGGCCAGTATCGACCGTGATTGATTCGCCCGCCGCAAGGTTCCACGTCTCGAGCGCGCCATAGCACGACACGAGAACTGGCCCGTTGCCCGATGCGCGCACGATGAAGCCGCCCTCGGCACCGAAGAAGTTCTTGAAGCCGCCCCACTTGGTGTCGAGCGTAATGGACTGCGCCGACGCGATCCATGAGCCCTTCGAGATGACCAATCCATTGCCCGCAAGTTCGATCGACATGAGGTCACCAGGAAGCCGAGGTGCAACGTCGAGCCAGCCTCCTTGACCCGGTGCGGTATAGGTGGTCTGGAAGAACGACTCACCACCGAGCATTGCTCGTTTGGCCGCCTTGAGAAGACCGCCTTCCATCTTGGATTGCAACGTCATGCCTTGCGACATGGCCATCATGGCCCCAGACTCGACCCGAACGGTCTCACCGCTGGCGAGAGCCACGCGCGCAACCGCGAAACTTGGATTGTGACGAATTGCAGTCTGCATGGGACACCCTCGCTGTTACTTGGATTGGATTTTTGCTCCACCAAGTATGGCCTGCGCAGCGGCGAGACGTGCGATAGGCACGCGAAAGGGGGAACAGCTCACATAGTTGAGGCCAGCCGCATAGAACAACGCGATGGATTCGGGATCGCCGCCATGCTCGCCGCAGACGCCGATCTTCAGGCCTTTCTTGACGCTGCGACCGCGTTGCACACCGAGACGCACTAGGTCGCCCACGCCGTCTTGATCAATGGTTTCGAACGGGTTGCGCTTCAGTAAGCCCTGCTCGAGATACGCAGGCATCATGCGACTCTCGACGTCGTCGCGGCTGAACCCAAAAGTCATCTGTGTCAGGTCGTTCGTGCCGAAGCTGAAGAAGTCGGCCTCCTCGGCAAGTTCGTCGGCACGAAGCGCAGCCCGAGGCGTTTCGATCATCGTCCCAATAGTCACATCTGGCGGGTTCACGAGGTTGGCCGTTACCTCGTCGATCGCAGCCTGTGCCCACGAGCGTGCTAGGGCCAACTCGTCGCGGGTGACCGTGAGAGGAATCATGACTTCGACGACGGGGTTCTTGCCCTCGGCCCGCAACTCGACGGCAGCTTCCATGAGCGCTCGAACCTGCATGGCGTACAACCCGGGCTTGACGACTCCGAGGCGCACGCCACGCGTACCGAGCATCGGATTGACCTCGGCCCAGCTCTCCGCTGCAGCCAACAGCGCCTCTTCGTCGGATGTCAGACCAACAGTTGCCTTCTTGACGTGCAACTCGCCAACGTGCGGCAAGAATTCGTGCAGCGGCGGGTCGAGCAGACGAATCGTTACCGGCAGCCCGTCCATTTCTTCAAGGATCTCGCGAAAGTCAGCCTTTTGTACACTACGAAGCTGTTCGAGCGCAGTGGTCTCGGCTTCAGGCGTACTGGCCAGGATCATGGCTCGAACGACCGGCAGCCGGTCTTCACCGAGGAACATATGCTCGGTCCGACACAAGCCAATGCCTTCGGCACCAAAGTTGCGAGCATTGCGGGCGTCAGGACCATTGTCGGCATTGGCCCGAACCGTCAGCTTACCCTTTCGTACCGCGTCGGCCCAGTCGAGAATGATCTTGAACTCGGCTGGCGGCTCCGAAGCTTCGAGTTTGAGCGCACCGAGCACCACGTCGCCGGTGGCACCGTCGAGCGAAATGATGTCGCCCTCATTGACCACGATGCCACCAACCGAGAACGACTTTCCATCGATCTTCACAGCGTCGGCTCCGACCACTGCGGGTGTACCCCAGCCTCGGGCTACAACTGCCGCGTGACTAACCAACCCGCCGCGAGCGGTGAGGATACCCTCGGCCACCATCATGCCATGCACGTCTTCGGGGCTGGTCTCGTTGCGAACCAGCACAATCTTCTCGCCGCGATCGGCCGCGTCGACGGCGTCGTCTGCACTGAAATAGACCTTGCCAACCGCCGCACCGGGAGACGCACCAAGACCCTTGCACAGCACGGTTCCGGAGCCCGCGAACTGAGGGTGTAGCACCTGATCGAGGTGGTCGCCCGAGACCCGCATGAGCGCCTCGTTGCGGCTGATCTTCCAGCGAGCGACTCCCGTGCCCGTGCCCTTGGTCATGTCGACAGCCATCTTCAGCGCGGCAGCACCGGTGCGTTTGCCGACCCGTGTTTGCAACATCCACAACTTGCCCTGCTCAATGGTGAACTCGGTGTCGCACATGTCGCGGTAGTGATGTTCAAGCCGAATGAACATCGAGGTGAGGTCGGCGTGGGCCGCGGGGAATTTGGCCTTGAGAGCGGCGAGATCTTCGGTATTTCGAATGCCGGCGACGACATCTTCCCCCTGGGCATTCACCAAGAAATCACCGTACGGCGTGTTCTCGCCGGTGGCTGCGTCACGTGTAAACGCAACGCCGGTACCTGAGTTGTTATCACGATTACCAAAAACCATCGCTTGGACATTGACGGCCGTGCCGAGGTGGTGGTCGATGCCTTCACGCACGCGGTACGAAATTGCTCGGGCCCCGTTCCAGCTTCCGAATACTGCTTCGACGGCGCCGCCCAGTTGCTTCGTTGGATCCTGGGGAAATGGCTTGCCGGTAGCGTGCTTCACAATGGCCTTGTACTCGGCGCACAGCTCGCGCAACGCCTTTGCCGGTAGGTCGGCATCGTGAACAACCTTTCGCTCGCGCTTTTCGTTCTCCAGCAGAACGTCGAAAAGATGACCGTCGATGTCGAGCACGATGCGCCCGTACATTGCGATGAAACGGCGGTAGCTGTCGTAGGCAAACCGCTCGTCGCCGGTGACCGCAGCGAGGCCTTTCACACTCTTGTCGTTGAGCCCCAGGTTCAACACGGTATCCATCATTCCCGGCATAGAAAATTTGGCACCTGAGCGTACCGATACCAGCAACGGGTCGGCCGGATCGCCAAGCGTGCGACCCATTGCCTGTTCAAGTTTGGCGATCTCGGCCGCAATCTCGACGGTCAGTACCTTTGGCCAACCCGCCGAAAGATACGCCCTGCATGCGTCAGTCGAGATAGTGAACCCGGGCGGCACCGGAAGTTTCAGCACGCTCGTCATTTCGGCGATGTTGGCGCCCTTGCCACCGAGAAGGTCGCGCAGCTCCATCGGTGGACGCCGATGTTTGTGATTGAACGGGTACGTGTACACGGCCGGATAATAGCTGTGGACCAACCGGTCGGAATGGGTCCGACGACCATCAACTACGAGTCCCAGATAGCCTTGTGTCGTGCGTCTCTTTGGGTTTCCGGTTCGATTTGGTGCCGGGTTCGCTTTTGCCATCCTCATCATGTTTCAGCGAGGCGGAAAGCCTGCCGATGCAATGCCATGGGTGGTCAGTTACGCCGGTTTCATGATCATTCACGAACTCGGCCACGCATTTGCTGCGCGCCGGTACGGCGCTCAGCACATCTCGATCTCGCTCGACTTCCTCGTCGGCTACGCGTCGTTTGTACCGCCACCCGGTCTGAGCCGCGGTCGCCGAGCCGTCATCAGCGTTGCGGGACCTGCGGTCGAAATAGCTGTTGGAGTCGCCATCCTGCTCGCGCTTGGGGCCAATCCTTTTTCACTCGACAGTGTTTCCGAGTCGCCACTGCGATGGGCGGTCTTTTTCCTCGGTCCCCTACTTGGTCTCTTCAACCTGTTACCTATTCTCCCTCTCGATGGTGGCCATATCGTGTCCCTCGGCGTCGATTCGCTTGTGCCCGGTCGCGGTCGTCTGTGGTATTCATACATCAGCCTTGCAGTGTGTGTCGTGGCCATTGTCGCCACGCTACGGTCCAATCAGCTTCGGTTCTTGGCCTTCACGTTCGGCATGCTCGCGGTGATGAATGTCATGGCGATGGGCGCGGCGAGACGATCCGTGACTCCACCTGCATCTGCTCAAAGCGGATGGGCGGCGGCGGCGCTGCTCGCCACGTCGGGCGAGCCTGGTGCGGCGCGCCGTACAGTTGTCGATGCACTATCGACCCCTGGCAGCACACTGGGTCCAATCGACATTAGCCACGCCGACGTGGATCGGGTGCTCACTCTCGTTGCCGACCCTGCACCCGTCGAGTCGGCCGAGGCCGGCGAAGGTTTCCACCTTGCGCTACACCACCTTGGATACCTTCGTCGTGCCGCCGACTATGGGGCTCGACTCCACCAGCGACATGGTCGCGAATCGACTGCATTGTTAGTTGCCGAACAACTCCGGCTGCTCGGCTACGAGGCTGAGTCGAAGCTGTGGTTAGGCCGCGGGCATTCGACAAACGCTACGAGTCGGATGATGATCCCTCCACCAACGCCGCCAGCTTCTTGGGGGCCACCAGGCAGTAGCTCGTCATGATCAGTTCGTTGATCTCGTCCCAATCCGGCCGGGACCCGAACGTCATGGTCACCCAACCAAACCGGCCCACATAGGCAGCTCGAACGAATCGAGGGTCGCCCAGTAGCGCCTCGAACTCATCGGGATGTGCCTTAACGGTGACCGTTTGCTCGCCCGGGAAACAGAAAATCTTGGCGCGCACCCGAAAGTTGATGTCGTTCCACGTGAGTTCCTCGGTTGCTTCCGGCAGTGCCAGAGCGAACTGCCTCAGCATGTCGAGAGGTGTCACCCGGCGCGCCATCGTTAGAAGCCGAGCTTCTCCGACACAGCTGCCAGTACATCGCTGATAGGAACGCGAATCTGCTCCATGGAATCGCGCTCGCGAATGGTGACTGCGCCATCTTCAAGCGTGTCGAAGTCGACCGTTACGCACAAGGGCGTGCCAACTTCGTCCTGACGCGCATACCGGCGGCCAATCGACTGAGTCTCGTCGTAGTCACACATATAACGGGCCGACAACAGTCGGTACACCTCGATGGCAGTGGGTGTCAGGGTGTCTTTCTTCGAGAGCGGAAGTACCGCGACCTTGTACGGAGCGAGCCGCGGATGCAACCGAAGAACGGTTCGCTTCTCGCCGTTAACCTCGGCTTCGTCGTACGCAGCCAGCAAGAACGCCGCCATAGTGCGGGTAGCACCGGCGGCTGGTTCAATGACGTGAGGGATGTACCGCTCGTTCGTGGTCTGATCGAAGTAGTCGAGCTTTTCGCCCGAATGGTTGGCGTGCTGCGTGAGGTCGAAGTTACCTCGGTTAGCAATACCCTCCAACTCGTCGAAACCCCACGGGAAAGCAAACTCGACGTCGCTCGTGCCCGACGAATAGTGCGACAGTTCGTCGGGGTCGTGGGCCCGCAGTCGCAGCATTGACGACGGGATACCCAATTCTGAGTACCAGTTCAGCCGCTCGGTGCACCAGTACTCGTACCACTGCTGGCTCTCGGCCGGAGGGACGAAGAATTCCATCTCCATTTGTTCAAATTCGCGCGTTCGAAAGATCCAGTTCTGCGGCGTGATTTCGTTGCGGAAGCTCTTGCCGATCTGCGCAATACCGAATGGTGGCTTCTTGCGCGTGGAGTTCAGCACGTTGGAAAAGTTGACGAACATGCCCTGCGCCGTCTCGGGACGCAGGTACGCGACGGCGGCTGAATCTTCCAGGGGGCCTGCGTGAGTTTTGAACATCAAGTTGAACTGGCGGGGCTCGGTGAATGTGTTGCGCTTGCCGCACGAAGGGCACTGTTCGGGGTCGTCGAGCTTGTCGAGCCGCCACCGAGTCTTGCAACTGGTGCAGTCCACGAGCGGGTCGCTGAAGTTCGCCAAATGTCCTGATGCCTCGAAGACCTGGGGCGGTCCAAGAATTGCGGCGTCTAGACCCACGACGTCGTGGCGTAGCTGCACCATCGATCGCCACCACGCTTCTTTGACGTTCTTAAGCAACAACACCCCGAGGGGGCCATAATCGTAGGTGGACCGGAAACCGCCGTAGATCTCGGCCGATTGGAAGACGAACCCGCGTCGCTTGCACAGGTTGACGATCTGGTCGAGGTCGGTGGCTGGCATAGGTCCTCAAGGCTAGATGACCACGCCGAGCCAGGCCGCCACCATTTCCGCACCAGCCATATTCGCAACTGTTGCGGAAACGATCGATCCTGGACCGGCCATTTCCGCAACTGTTGCGCAAAGGGGTGGGGTGGTCAGTGGTCAGTGCTCGGTGATGAGCGACGGGACAACACGCAAACGCCGTTCGACATGGTGCTCGAAGGACCGCAGCGCAATCAACTCCACTTCGTGCGTTGCGGGCGACTCAGCTTCGCTGAGCGCACCAACGAGGTCGCCGCCAAGGACCCGACGAAGCAGCGCCAGCGCGTTGCTGGACAACGGCAAGCCGCGGCGACACGATTGGCACAACGCGCCGCCTTGGGAGACATCGAAGGCAACCAGTGGGCCCAAAGATGCACAGCTCACGCATTCGTCAATACGAGGCTGGACGCCATCGGCCGCCAACAACTTGAGATGAAATGACGGCAGGAACAGCGGCGACAGTCCAGCGCTGAGCGTTCGAAGTGCTCCAACCGCCATCTGATACAGCCGCTGATTGGGTTGACGTTCCTCGCTGACAAGGTCGATGGCTTCAACGAGTGCCGAACCGGCAGCCAACAATGACAGGTCATTTCGCAACGCACGAAAATGATCAACCGTTTCGACCTGTGAGATTTGATCGAGCTGTCGCCCTTCGCGAAGGAGCAGGGCAACGTTCGACAGAGGCTCAAGTCGACCACCGAACTTGCTCGATCCTTTGCGGACACCTTTCGCGACACAGCGCACCTTGCCGTGATGCTCGGTAAGTACCACGATGATTCGGTCGGCCTCACCGAACTTGTGGGTGCGCAGCACGACGCCCGAGTCGCGGTAGAGCTTGCTCAAAGGTCAACCACCCGCCGATTCGACGCCTCCGAAACGGCGCTCACGCTGCTGAAACTCGAGGATTGCCGCCGCCAGGTGATCGCGACGGAAGTCGGGCCACAGCACATCGGTGAAGACCAGTTCGGAATACGCCAGTTCCCACAGCAAGAAATTGGAGATTCGGTACTCGCCCGAGGTTCGCACCACCAGGTCGGGGTCGGGCATATCGGGGTGGTACAGGTGGCGGCGCAAAGCCTTTTCGTCGATTTGCGATGACGAAATTCCCGAATCGACCAGGGCTTTGATGGCGTCGATTATCTCGGCTCGACCGCCGTAGTTGAACGCGAAGGTCAACGTGAGGGTGGAATTCTTCCTCGTGAGCTCGATGGCCTCGTCTTGCTGTTTGATGAGCCGTTTGGGCACTCGCCAGTCGCGGCGGCCCGAGAACCGAATACGCACACCTTGCGCATTAAGCATGTCACGCCGCCGCAGCAAGATGTCCTCGTTGAACCGCATGAGGAACCGCACCTCGTCGACGGGGCGCCGCCAGTTCTCGGTAGAGAACGCATACACCGTTAGCCATCTGATCCCGAGGTCGAGTGCACCCTGGACAGTGTCGAAGAGCGCTTCTTCGCCAGCCGCGTGCCCATCGGTGCGTTTGAGGCCGCGGCGTTGCGCCCAGCGTCCATTTCCGTCCATAACGCACGCAACATGCCTCGGAACGCGGGCGAGATCAATGCCATCCAGGAACCCCATCGTCGACGACGTTACCGTGGACAACACCATGGAACCCGTTGCAGCGCTCAAATCAATCGTTGGGCACCTCGAACATGGGGGCGAGGCACGAGAGGGCCAGGCCGACATGGTGCGGCGCATTGATGCGGCCGTGAAGTCAAACCGTCACCTCGTCGTACAGGCAGGCACCGGCACCGGCAAGTCGCTCGCGTACTTGGTTCCCTTGGTGCTGTCGGGCCGTCGGACAGTCATCGCCACTGCTACCAAGGCGTTGCAGGATCAGTTGGCGAAGAAAGACTTGCCGTTTGTGGCCGCGCACCTCGACACCGACTTCGCGTACGCAGTTCTCAAAGGTCGCAGCAACTATTTGTGCCTTCAACGCGTCCGCGAGCTCCAGAACACCGAACAGATCCAGCTTGGCCTTGACGATGTCTGTCCAACGGTACGTGAGGAGATTCGAAAGCTGACCAGTTGGGCGGGCGTCACCGAGACGGGCGACAATGCCGAGCTCGACTGGATGCCGACGCCTAAGGCATGGCAGATGGTGTCGATCTCGGCCGAGGAATGCCCCGGCGCTACCCGATGCCCGATGGGCGAACCGTGCTTTGCCGAGTCAGCGCGCCGTCATGCCGCCGCGGCCGACATCATCGTGGTCAACACTCACCTGTACGGCATGCATCTCGCTAGCGGCGGCGTGGTACTGCCCGAGCACGAGGTCGTCGTGTTCGACGAAGCGCACCAACTCGAAGACACCATTTCAGACACGGCGGGCGTCTCACTTGGCCCAGGGCGTTTCCTCGCTCTGTCGCGCACGTTGCGCCAGGTTCTCGCCGACGAGGCCTTGGTGGCCGAAGTTGCAGGCGGAGGCACGCAGCTCATGAATGCAATAGCACCGTTCGAAGGTAGGCGCCTCGCCCACCCGCTCCCTGACGCTATTGCCGACGCGCTCATGGCGATCCGCGCTCGCATCGACCGAGCCCAGGACGCATTGCGCTCTATCACCAGCGATGTGGGCGACACAGCCCAACGCAAACTCCGAGCTCAGAAAGCCGCGACAACCGTCATGGCCGACATCGACGCGGCGATGGCTGGTGCCCAAGGAACGGTGAGTTGGGTCGAGGGTCCAGCTCATAATCCACACTTGGCGGTGGCACCGATCAATGTTGCGCCCGTGCTCGCAGCCGGCGTCTGGGAGCAACGTACGGCCATCTTGACGAGCGCAACAGTTCCGTCGGGTCTAGCCGCACGGGTCGGACTTCCGCCGAACCGCACCGACCAGATCGACGTTGGAAGTCCCTTCGACTACTCGACCAACGGGCTTTTGTATTGCGCCCGCCATTTGCCAGAACCGCGGCATGCCAACTTCGAAGCCCAGATGCACGACGAGCTCGAGGCCCTTATTCGGGCCGCTGGAGGCCGAACACTGTCGCTCTTTACGAGCTGGAAAGCAATGGACGCCGCTCTCATAGCTATGCGGGAGCGACTCCCCTTTCCAATTCTGGGGCAACGCGACCTTCCCAAGACCACCTTGATTCAAACCTTCGCTGCCAGTGAGGAGACCTGCTTGTTCGCGACGGCCGGACTGTTTCAAGGTATCGATGTTCCCGGGTCCACGCTGGCCCTGGTCACCATCGACAAATTGCCGTTCCCGCGCCCTGACGATCCGCTGCTCGAAGCTCGGCGAGATGCCGCGGGGCCTGACGCCTTTCGCCTAATCGACCTTCCACGCGCCGCAACGTTGCTGGCTCAGGCAGCCGGGCGGCTCATTCGTACGTCGACTGACCGAGGGGTCGTGGCTGTATTCGATCGGCGGTTGAGCACCGCTCGTTATGCCCAGGACCTGGTGAATTCGCTACCGCCGATGAAGCGCACACGCCATCGAAGCGACGTGGAAGCGTTTCTCGCCGCACCACAACCCTCCTGAGCACGATCTCGCCCGGCTACAGGAACGAAAAGCGACTCCGTGGTCGGGCGAGAAAGTGTTCAGCGGGAGTTGACCGTCTCACGTCAGCCGAACGATCTACTACGTGATGAGCTTGTAGCCGATACCCCGCACGGTCAAGATCAACCTCGGCTCCTCGGGCTGATCTTCAACCTTCACACGCAGGCGGCGAATATGGGCATCGACTAGGCGACTATCGCCGAGATAGTCGTACCCCCAGACCCGCTCCAGTAGTTGGTCTCGACTTAGGACGAGGCCCGGGTGGTCGGCGAACTCGCACAAGAGGTTGAACTCGGTCTTGGTGAGTTGCAGTTCGACCCCGGCTTTGAGTACAACGCCCTGTTCGCGGCGAAGCTCGATATCGCCAAGCGTCACCGCCTTAGGAAGGCTGGCGCCATGCAGTTGGACCCGACGCAGCAAGGCTCGGATTCGGGCAGCGAGCTCTTTGGGGTTGACCGGTTTCGTGACGTAGTCGTCGGCACCGGCTTCGAGCCCCACAACAAGGTCGTAGGTGTCGGTGTTTCCCGTGACGATGATGATGGGCACGATGCTGCTGGATCGAATTGTGCGGCAGACTTCGAATCCTTGGATGTCGGGCAACCGCAAGTCGAGAAGCACCAGATCGGGTTCGTCACGTTCGAAAGCCGCAAGTCCGGCCTTGCCGTCCCTCGCTTCGACAACCTGGTAGCCCTCGTCCTCGAGGGCGAGCCGCAGTACGAGCCGGACATCGTCGTCGTCCTCTATCAGTAGTAAATGATTCAACACAGCCTCCACCGTCCATTCTGTTACACAAAACGCAAAGTCTTACGGTCATCTCGTCATATTCGTTGTCGATACTCCTGGTGGGTCCACGCTGCTTGGTGGGGTGCCGTCTCCCCCTGGTGCCCCACCAACTCGTGGAAATCCGCCCAACGCGCACCGCACTGATGGAGCCTGCCCTAAGGTGACCAGGATGAAACGGCCGTGGCGTTTGAGCTTGAGAGCTCGAATCACCGTCGCCTTCTCGCTGCTTGCCTTGCTTGTGTCGGTTGGCCTGGGTGTGAGTGCGTACTCGCTGGCACGAACCCGGCTCCTCGACAACACCGAGGCCACATCTGTCAAAGGTCTGTTGCTTGGCGCTGGCATCGCGGCGACGTCGTTGCGCTCGCCAGCACCCGATGTTGACGCACTGCTCGATGGTCCGCTGCGCCCGCCCCAAGGTGGCTTTGTCATAGTGGTGCACAACGGCGTCGAGTCGCGCGAACCAATCGACTCCACACCGATAGGAACCCAACCGTTGGGCACAGTGCTTTCGCTGTCGCTTCGCGAGGCAATTGCCCAAGGCAGTAATGGTCGCCAACGCATTGAGTTGGGGGGCCAGCCATTTGTAGTAGGCGTCGTAACCCTGCCCGGAGATCTCGGGCAAGCCACATACATCCAAGGAACACCACTGCGCGAGGTCAACAACACGCTCAGGTTTCTGGGGACGTCGTTGGCGATCGGCGCTGCCATTGCAACCCTCGGCGGTGCCGGCATCGGGTTGTGGGCTAGCCGGCGGGTGCTGAGCCCACTGGCGCGCGTTACCGAGGCTGCGAGCCAGCTTGCCCGTGCGGCCGAAACGAGCAAACCCGAAAGTGACGGCCTCGAAGCGCGACTCGACGAGTCCGACCGTGAACTGCAACGACTGGCGTCTGCGTTCAACCACATGGTCGACGCAGTGCAGAACCGTATTCGACGTGAGCAACGCTTTGCCTCCGACGTGAGCCATGAACTGCGCACGCCACTACAGGCCATGCTCACGTCGATTGGGGTGCTCGAGAACCGCAAGGACGACCTGCCTGAGCGGTCGCGCACCGCGCTCACAACACTGGCGAGTCAAACCCGGCGATTCAACGGCATGGTCGGCGACCTTCTGGAGATGTCGCGACTCGATGCGGGTGCCGCCGATCTTCACACCGAACCGTTCTTGCTCGACCAGTTCATCGTGAAAGTTGCCAACAAGTACGAGGTCTCCGACGTTCCAGTCATCACCGAGTCGGCGTGGCAACATACTCCGGTACTGGCCGATCGTCGACGATTTGAACAGGTTTTGGCAAACCTGTTCGTAAATGCCAGAAACCATGGCGGCGGCATGGTGAAAGTGACCATTGAAGGCGGCCAGTCGCCAACGGGCAAACCCGTTGCTCGGGTTGGGGTCGAAGATGCCGGTCCCGGCGTTGGGCCGAGCGATCGCGAACGAATCTTCGAACGATTCGCTCGAGGCGCCGGCGCGCGGCAACGACCAGGCACCTCCGGCACTGGGCTCGGATTGTCGCTGGTTCACGAGCACATGGCCTTGCTGAATGGACGCGTTTGGGTCGAGGACCGGCCGAATGGCGTGGCCGGAGCCCGGTTTGTGGTTGAACTTCCGGTCGATGTGCAATGACGCGTCGAAGCTGGCTTGTCGCCGGTGTGTTGACTCTGGCCGCGTGCGGGCCGATTACCGACGAGCAGTACCGCACAATCCCAGACTCCGATGTTCAAAAAGCGTTCCAACCTCTCGCCACTACAACGACAACTCCGCCTCTGACAGCCAGGCCAGTGACCACCACAACGACATCGACAACCGCAGCTGCGACTCCAGTAGTAGTGGTGTTCTTTGTCAACAAACTCGGTCAGCTGCAGCCGACATTTCGCCCCCAGCCCAGCCCATACGGGCTCAACGAGATACTCGTGCTGCTTCGTCAAGGGCCTACACCGCAGGAAACTGATTTGATACCTAGCCGAATGGACCAGGTCGTTTCGATCAGCGGGGGCGATCCGCCGTCGGTCGAATTGGCGCAGACCTTTGGCTTTCTCGACATCGCGCAGCAACAACGGGTGGTTGGACAGTTGATCATGTCGATGGCACGCCTGAGCGGCGTGGCCGATCTTCATTTCGTTTCGCAAGGCGAGCCGTACCAGCTAGTTGGTCTGAACGGTGAGGTCTTGGAGCGCGACCCACGCCAGATTGACTACGCCGCCTTGCTTGCGCCACCGAGGTAGCCAGCAAGAGCGACCATTTCGACAGGGATGTCGCTTGCGGCCAGCAGTCGCCAAGCGGCCTTGGTGAGACCGCGAACCCCCGCCAGGTCGATCTCGACCAGCGACATCTGCGCGCGTCTTGTGAGGGCCTTTACTGCCTCGATGAGCGCACGAGCGCCATCAAGGTCGATGATCCCCTGAGGCTGGATATTGATAACGCTGCCGCTACCACTGATATCCATGTAAAAAGCCATGTCGTCCCCCTCGGTTACTCAAGACTTCGTAGGCCTGACTGTCGCAACGCCCTATGCGATCACGTTGACGACATGGTTACGATTCCATGACGGAATCGAGAGTCAACGTGCTGACTTAGCTGGTGGCGTCGGCTCCGGGCAGCAACCGCTCAACCCGGTCGGGTCGATGCTGCCAATTTTTGTCGACCTTCACCCGCAGTTCGAGATACGCACCCTCGGGTAACTGAGCACGCACGGCGATGCCGACATCTTTGAGCAGCAGCCCGCCCTTCCCGATAACCATCCCTTTTTGGCTCTCACGCTCCACGAGAATCTCGCAAGATATGCGGGGCCATGCCCACTCCGTAATTCGAGTGGCAACCGAGTACGGCAGCTCCTCGCCGAGCAGTGCAAACAGCTGCTCTCGTACGAGTTCGGCGACGCGCACGCCTTCGTCTTGATCTGACGTCATGTAGCTCGGGAAGTACATTGGACCTTCGGGCATGCGCTCAATCATGCGCTCGACCAAGGCGTCGAGCCCCTCGCCCGACGTAGCCGACACGGGGAAGAATGCGTCGGCAGTAAGGCCCGATATTTGGCCAAGTTGACGCAGAATTGCCTTTTTGCTGGCGATATCGACCTTGTTGACAATCATTATTGCGTCGGGCGGCAGGCGATTGGCGACCCATTGATCACCTTTGCCGAACGGCTTCGTGGCATCAATAACAAAACACACAACATCAACGTCATTGATCGCCTGGGTTGCTGTGCTGTTGAGTTGGACCCCCAGCGCCGTGACCGGTTTGTGAAGCCCCGGAGTATCGACGAAAACGACCTGAAGGTTCTGCCGGTTGTAGATGCCGCGCACCACACCTCGGGTGGTCTGAGGCTTGTCGGACACAATGGACACCTTGCTGCCACAAATGGCATTGACAAGGCTGGATTTTCCGACGTTGGGGCGGCCAACAAGGCTCACAAATCCGGACCGAAACGGCTCCTTGAGCTCAGCCAAAACTACTCCTGGTCCTGACGGAACCCGACAGGTGTTGGTCCGTGCCAGTGATATGCCTCGAGTAAGGCAACTTCGCGCGCTCGCATGACCGCGGTCTCATCGGCTTCGGCATGATCGTGACCGAGAATGTGGAGGACTCCGTGCACGATGAGCAACGCCAACTCATCGTCGAAGGTGCCAGCGTGCGTAGGCGCTTGTTCGGCAGCTACAGCGGGGCACACAACGACGTCGCCCAGCAGGAGTGGGAGATCGCCAAGGTCGAGCGGAGATCGCGACGGTCCAGTCGACGGCCCCTCTGACCCTGCAGCCATTTCAAGTTCACCATCGATGGGGAATGCCAGAACGTCGGTTGGCGTCGACTTTCCCAAGAACTGCTCATTGAGCTCGGCGATCGAGGCCTCGTCGACGAATATGAGGCTCATCTCGGCGTTCCCGCGGATGCCTTCTTCGACCAACACCTCACGAACGAGCAATGACCAGCGTTCGACATCAATGGGTAGCGTCTGTTCGTCCGCGACAAACACCTCTAGGTATCCGTCTCCACCGATTTTTGGTCGGCGACCAAGTGATGGTCTGGATCGTTCAGCCATCGACGACCAGCCGTTCATACGCCGCGACGATGTCGGCCACGATGCGATGCCTCACGACGTCGGCACCGGTGAGATGGACGAAGGCAAGACCTTCGATACCGGCAAGTACCCGCTCAAGATTCACGAGGCCGCTTCGACCACCAATGATGTCGACCTGTGTCGTATCGCCAGTGACCACCACTCGCGAACCAAACCCGATGCGGGTAAGGAACATTTTCATTTGCTCTGGGGTGGTGTTTTGGGCCTCGTCGAGGATGATAAAGCTGTTGTTGAGCGTTCTGCCTCGCATGAATGCCAAAGGCGCCACCTCGATAAGTTGGCGCTCCATTAGCCGGGCGACGCCCTCGGTATCGAGCATGTCATTGAGCGCGTCATAGAGCGGACGCAAATAGGGATCGACTTTGGCCATGAGGTCGCCGGGTAGGAAGCCGAGGCGTTCGCCGGCCTCGACAGCGGGGCGGGTGAGAATGATTCGCTGCACCTGTTTGGCCTGCAATGCCTGTACCGCCAACGCAACTGCCAACCAACTCTTTCCCGTGCCGGCCGGGCCGAGGCCGAAGGTAATGATGTTGTTACGAATGGCATCGACGTACCGCTTCTGACCGGTCGTCTTGGGCCGCACGACACGTCCTTTAGCGCCGCGCAATACGTCGTCAGTGAGCACCTCGCTCGGACGCTCCTGGGCTTCGACCATCGAAATCGATCGGCGCAGGCTCGACTCGTCCAAGCGTTCACCTTTTTGAAGAACCAAGATGAGCTCGCCAAACAATCGCTCGATGTCGGCGGCCTTGGGTCCGACAATGCTTACTTCATTGCCTCGCACCCGGATACTGGTAGCTGGAAACGCCTGTTCGATGATGCGCAGGTGCGCATCGTTAGGCCCGAGTAACGGCACCATCATCTGATTTGCTGGGATGACCAACTCGATGGAGTCGGCGCTGAGACCGTGTGGAGTCACGGGAAGAGACGTAGCGTTCGCATGTGTGCGTTCAGGTTACCGCGCCGGACCCGCAGGCCGTCACGTAAAATTTCTAGCCCGACACATCGACGCTCACCCGGGCTGACAAAAAGGCTACGAGATCGTCGGCGGCAAGCGGCCTCGAGAACAGGTAGCCCTGCAACGCGTCGCACCCCTGAGCGCGAAGGACAATGGCCTGTTCATCGTATTCGACCCCTTCGGCGACCACGAACAGTCGCAATGAATGGGCCATAGCGATGATTGCCTTGGTAATGGCGGCATCGTCACTATTCGTGGCAATTCGATCAATAAACGACTTGTCTATCTTTACCCCATCGACCGGTAGCTTGGACAGATAACTGAAGCTCGAATAGCCGGTGCCAAAGTCGTCGATTTCGAATTTTATGCCACGAGCGCGCAGCGTCTCGATCACACCCAAGGCATCGGTGGCCCGAGCAATGCTGGTCTCGGTCAATTCGAGAACGAGGCGTCTCGGGTCAAGGCCCGACACCAACAGAGCAGCATCGACCTGTCGAATCAGCATTTCGTCAACCAACTGGGCAGCGGCGACATTGACGCTGACCGTTAGCTCCTTGCCGTGGGACTTCGGCCACCGTGTCGCTTCTCCGCATGCTTCACGCAAGACATACCCTCCTAGCTCGACGATGAGCTCGGATTCCTCGGCATACGGTATGAAATCAACAGGTGAAATTGGTCCATGTCCAGGCTCGTCCCAGCGAACCAAGGCCTCGGCTGACTGCACCTCATAGGTAGTTCCGTCAACAATTGGTTGGAACACGACCTTGAGCCGACGCTCCGACAGGGCAATCGGCAGCCGCTCGCGCACAAAGTTTCGGAGCTTTTGTTGGGCTTCGACCCCGGGTTCAAAAAACGCAACGACTGGGCCGGTTGGACGGCTCGATTGGGCGGACTGAGCAGCCAAACGGGCCCGTGACAACAACCCATTCGGGCGAATGCCGTCCTGCGGAGCCAGGACCACTCCAAATTGAGCGTCAACACAGGTGGAATGCCCATCAAGCGTGAGTGGCCGGACCAGAAGGCCGTGAAGCTGCGCCATTTGTCGCGCAATCGTGTCCTTGGCGCTGGCATCAGTCAAGGGAATCACCGCCACCAGATCTTCTGAACCAATCGAGCCGGCGAACGCACCAGGAATCGATCGCACAAATGCATATGTCCGCGCCGCCATCTCCTGCACGAGAACCTGACGCAGGTCAGGTAATGGCGCAACAATCCGGTCGTGGTCGATTGTGATCACCACAATGGCCAACTCCGCGCATTGAGCGAGAAGTGCATTGACTCGTTGGCCAATTGTCGGCAGGTCTGGCAGGCCGGTGAGTGTCTCGGACCCTGGCGCTCGATGCGCTCGAAGCTCCACCAACGCACGACGTGACCGCTCCCATTCCAGCATCTGCTCGGCTCGGGCAAGGCCAAGCCGTGCGTCCTCGACCACTACTTCAAGCTGCTGACGTGAGGCCTGCAGCGCAAGAATCTCTCGACGGTTGAGTTCAAACTGCGCCGATCGAATGACGGCCTGTCGGCGACGTTCCTTGTCCCCGGCCTGAACCGACACGTAGGTGGCGTGGTGAGCTCGCGCCGCCGCCAACGCCCCCGCGTAGTCGCCGCGAAGCTCGCGGACCGTCGACAGTTCGCGGTAACAGTCGATGGCTCGAAACGCGTCGCCAGCAGCAAGGCAACGATCGGCTCCATTGGCCAATTCGTGCTGAGCCTCAATGAGCCGACCTGAGGTCTGGTAGACGACGCCCCGTGCGAAACTCAGTTCAAGTTGAACGTTTCCCGCTACGGGCAGCAAGGCAGCACCCGCCTCGGCGCAGGCCAGTTCTTTCTCGGCTATCTCAACCCATCCAAGCCGAGATGCCACTACCGCGCGAAGGATGAACGCCGACGTCGTCTGCGGCGTCGACCGGCCCTGTTCCAGGTCGAGCACTCGTTGAGAATCCCGGTAGGCCAATTCAGGGTCGGCTTTCAGCAGAAAGGAGCTGACTGCAAGGTTGTAGAGGGCAGTAGCAGCCCGCGCGTTGTCACCAAGTTCAATGAAACGATTCGCAGCCTCCTCGAAGTACTTGCGGTATTCGCTCTGCCCGCCCATAGTGAGATCGCAAAAGATCGTCGCGAGTCGAAGCAATGCCTCGGCCGCGAGCGCTCCGGCGCCAGCGCGCTCGGCGCTGTCAAGAGCTTCTTGAGCGGCGACGGCCGATTCGTCGAGTATGCAACGATCGAACAGCAGGTTTGCTTGTAGAAGCTTGGCCTCGGCCAGGCCATAGTAATCATCGGTATTTTGCAGGCCTTCGATGGCCACGTTTATAGGCGCGAATATTTCGCTCGGATCATGACCGGCGGCGTAACAGGCCTGAGCCAGAACGAGCATTGCGTGGGCCGTCCCCCGCTCGTCGTGTTCGGCCCGTGCCCGCTCCAGGGCACGCAAGGCCAATTGCGCTGCTTCCTCAGGATGAACGGACAACGATTCGCGTGCGAGGCGAACCAACATCTCGGCGCGTCGGGCAGGCCCGACCGGTAGAGCCGGCGTCATCGCTGAATGTCCCGGGTCGATCGCACACTGAGCTATCGGCAGTCCACTGCAGCGGATAAGCCAACCACGCCGTGTTACGGGCAATAACTGTCAAGATTTGGGCGTCGGCGATGTTGGATCAAGAAACAAGATTTTGAGGGCGAACTATTCGTCCTCCCCACCTCGCGATGGACCGCAAGACAGGTGCCAATCCGGCGCTCAATCCCTCGGGGAACCAGCGGGCCACGACCAACAGACCCACCCCCGACAAAAGAAACTGAAGGTCGACTGTTGACGAGTTTGTGATGCTCTCCACGAGCGCAAAAACAATCCCACCGCTCACGAGCCCGCCGGCCAGCAACGCACCCGAAACCCGGCCGATGCCTCCGAGGAAGCCAATGGCCAAGATCGACAACGAGAACCGGGATTCAAATCCTGTTGGCGACAGGATCGTGTAGGTGTAACCCAGCAACACACCCGACACCCCAGCCAGAAACGAAGCGATAACACTGGCAGTCAACTTGGTGCCGGCAACGTTGATTCCGGCCGCGGCTGCTGCACGCTCGTTGGCCCGCACCGCCAGGAATCGGCGACCGGTGCCCGACCGCCGAACATTGGAAACCAACACCATGCAGGCAATGCTCACGACAAGAACGATTAGACCAAATGGGCGCTGCGGAAATTCGCCCTCACCGAGAATCCCGAAATCGATGCCACGGACTTTTGGCGAGGCCACAATGGCAGTGGCTGCCGGACCGCTGAACCAACTGTTGCGGAATACCAACTGTTCGGCTGCGATGGCGAAAGCCAAGGTTACCAAGGCAAGCTGCACCCCTCGAATGCGCAACGCCGGGATACTGACCAAAAAGCCGACGACGGTAGGCACAAGGACCGACACCGGAGCGGCAACCAAAGGTGACCAGCCAGCCTCGGTGGTGAGCTTGGCCAGGGTATACGCCCCGACGCCAGCGAACGTGAGCTGCGCCAGCGAGATTTGGCCGAGATAGCCCGACAACACCACCTGGGCAAGAAGCACAACAGTGGCACCGAGGCTGATTATGAGTGGCAGCCGCAGCGTTCGATCCGCGAACAGCAGGACGGCCGCGCCACTGACCAGGCCGACCAGTGCCCAACGACCAATGTTGCGAGGCATCACGGCCCGTGTGTGGGCTGCCTCGACCAGGGTTCCTCGAGTTGGAAGGTTCTTTCCGACTGCCGCCAGAACAACCACGATGACCAGGAATGGCAGCCCTTCGTCGAATCCCGACGCCATCGAACTCGGAATCCAGTCGTACGACTTGATCCTTACAAGCACCGCCTGAAACATTCCCAACGTCATCGCCACTAGCGCAGTGACTCCCAAGGACCGAAGACGACCGGAAAGCGCTCCAGCCAAGGCAGGTACGACGAAGAACGAGAAACTGAACGGCGACACACCAGCAATCGACGACAGCAAAATGCCGCTAATCGCCCCGATCACGGCCGCCAAAACCGCGTTGGCGAAAGCGAGACTGTCGGGCGACAAGCCGAGAAGTACCGCCCCTTTCTCACTTTCGGCTGCGGCGCGGGTGGCCAAGCCGAACACGGTCCTATTCAGGATAAGCCACACGACGGCCACCATGACAACGGTTATCAACGCGAGCCAGAGGCGATCTTTTGGCACCTTGCCGCCGAGAACATTCATGACACTTTCTGGAAAGAGTGACCTTGGACGACGAGTCAACCGTCCGAATCTGAACACACCGATAGCCTGAAGCACGACGGTGAGTCCAACCGTGACGACCAGCCGACTAAGAGCAGAGGAATACCGCAACGGTCGGAAAATCCCGAATTGCACGATGACGCCAAGCAAGACTCCGAGGGCCACAGCGAGCGGAAAGGCAACGATCGGTGCCACACGTTCCGCCACCTTGAAGTCGGCCGGCACGATGACCCACGGCAAGATCAGCCTCCCTTGAGAGGTGAGGGCGTGGTATGCCATAGCGGGATATGCAGCCATGGTCGTATAGGCAAGATTGACGACGCCTGATCCGCGGTAGGTGACCACAAGCCCGGTGGCCAGACCGGCGTACATGGCGCCCTGACCGAGACCAAGGAGAGCGAAAAGCACAATCTGTTTCACGTCAGCACGGCCCGCCCAAACATCTGGTCAACCCTGCCAGAACTGACCAACATTGGTCGAATTGGACCAGCTCGTCCTGGCTGGCTAGCGGGGCACCTTGGACCACGGTATGTCCTTATCGACCCGCGGCTCGCCGGGAAGACCAAGCACCTGCTCACCGAGGATGTTTCGCATTATTTCTGACGTTCCACCCTCGATCGAGTTGGCCCGCACTCGCAAGAACGCATACCTCGCTCCGTGCCCATCGGCGGCAGCCAGATCACCGGGGCGACGGAACGTGTAGTCGTAGTCGACCTGTCCGTCCATACCGAGCAAATCCACACAAAACTCGAAGAGATCTTTGTTCAACTCGGCATGGATGGCCTTGGCGACCGATCCCTCGGGACCGGGGTTTCCAGCGCGCATCACCTGCGAAGCGCGAACATTTGTGAGCCGCAGCGTCTCGCCACGAATCCACAACTTCATGTACTGGTCACGCTGCACTGCACCTTTTCGGTCGGGCGGCAGATCCTTCCAGATTCGGCCCATTTCGGCCGTAAGCGCCCCGGTTCGTGGCACATCACTGCCGCCACTACCGCCGATCGCAGTGCGTTCGTTCATCAACGTCGTCAGAGCGGCGCGCCAGCCTTCGCCTACAGCGCCGATGCGATTGACGTCGGGCACGTGTACGTCGGTCATGTAGACCTCGTTGAATTCCGCCTCGCCGGTGATCTGTCGAAGCGGCCGAACCTCGACGCCTAGCGACCGCATGTCGAGCGCGAAATAGGTCATGCCTTTGTGCTTCGGGGCATCGGGATCTGTGCGGGTGACCAGCATGCCGAAATCAGCCAGATGGGCAAGGGTGTTCCACACCTTCTGGCCATTGACGACCCACTCGTCGCCGTCACGCACCGCACGCGTTCCCAACCCGGCAAAGTCGGACCCTGCATTCGGTTCGGAGAACAGCTGGCACCAGACTTCTTCGCCAGTGAACATTGGACGCAAGAATCGCCGCCGCTGCTCGTCGCCGCCGTGGGTAACAATGGTTGGACCTGCAAGGGCGATAAAGAACGTCTTGGCGTCTTGCGGCTTGGCTCCGGCGTCGCGCACGGCTCGCTCGACAATTTTGTTGAGCGCCGGCCGGAGCCCGAGTCCACCAAAGCCCACGGGAAAGTGGACCCACGCCAGCCCCGCGTCGTATCGAGCGCCGCGGAACGCAACGTTGTCCATGGTGCGCGGATCGTGCGTCGCTAGGAATTGATCGATTGCAGCAACGACTTGGGTAGTCTCGGCATCGGTTACGACCTTGGTGTCAGACATGACAGCCAGTATCGCGCCCGGTGAGCAATCAGGTGAGATTGACTCCGTCGTAGAGCGGGAAGCGTGCAAGAAGCTCGGCCGATCGCGAACGGCCGGCCGACGCTACCGAAGCGTCGAGGATGTACTTAGCCTTCGAGGGCCCCGTTGATGCGGCGGCGGGTGTAGCACCTTTCAGGATGGTGACGATGATGTCGGCCACCTCGTCGTGTTCGTCGGGCCCGAGGCCTAGCGTTGTAAGCGCCGGGGTTCCCATGCGGACTCCGCTGGAGTACCAGGCACCGTTCGGGTCGTTCGGGATGGAGTTGCGGTTGGTAACCACGCCCGACTCGAGCAACGCTGACTCGGCTTGACGACCCGTGAGACCGAAGCTCGCGGCCACATCGAGCAGCACTAAATGGTTATCGGTGCCGTCGGTGACAAGCTTCGCTCCACGCTTCATGAAACCCTCGGCCAATGCCTTCGCATTGTCGACAATGCGTTGGGCATAGGTTTGGAACGACGGCTGGCGGGCCTCGGCGAACGCCACTGCCTTGGCCGCCATCATGTTGCTGATAGGACCGCCGAGAACCATGGGGCAACCCTTGTCGACAAACTCAGCATACTCCTGGGTACACATGACCATGCCGCCCCGAGGTCCACGCAGTGACTTGTGCGTCGTGGTGGTGACAACATGCGCGTATGGAACCGGGTTTTCCTCGCCAACAAAAACCTTGCCAGCGACGAGACCGGCGAAATGTGCCATGTCGACCATGAGCGTGGCCCCGACCTCGTCGGCAATGTCGCGCATCTTGGCGAAGTTGATTCGGCGCGGGTAGGCGGAATAACCGGCGATAATCACCAATGGTTTAAAGTCATGAGCGAGCGCGCGAACGGTGTCGTAGTTGAGGATGCCCGTTGTCGGGTCGGTGCCATACGACCGCTGATCGAACAATTTGCCCGAGATGTTCGGGCGGAAACCATGCGTGAGGTGACCGCCTGAATCGAGCGACATTCCAATCATCCGCTGCGAGTTGAGGGTTTGGCGCATAGCCTCCCAACCCTGTGGCGACAAGTCGTTGATGTGCTTGAGACCCACGGCTGCCAGCTCACGCTTTTCAACCCGGGCCGACAAAATGGCCCAGAACGCCACGAGGTTGGCGTCGATACCCGAATGTGGCTGCACGTACGCGTGATCGGCGCCGAAGAGCGCCTTGGCGTGGTCGGCGGCCAAGCGCTCCACGATGTCGACAAACTCACAGCCGGCGTAGAAGCGGTGGCCTGGTGTGCCTTCTGCGTACTTGTCGGAGAACCAGTTACCCATGGCGAGAAGCACCGCCGGCGACGCGTAGTTCTCGGAAGCTATGAGCTTGAGCTGGCGGCGCTGATTGCCAAGCTCGCCCACGATTGCATCGGCAATGGTTGGTTCGACGATCCGAATGGCATCGACGGCAGCTTGGAACGCAGTGATTTCAGTGGGGGTAGCCAACAGATTCTCCTAACAACGGCACGACAGGGCTTCGGTATTCTAGTAGCGGAGCGATAAGTTGGGGTAGTTCCCGCACGGCGTGGCGTAGCCTTACCGCCCGTGCCAACTGCGACCACTGCCGCCTATTCGATAACCCTCGACTGCGTGCTTGAAAATGTACCTGGCACCCTCGGACGGCTGGCTCTTGCGATAGGTGAGGCCGGAGGAAACATCGGAGCGCTCGATGGGTTCGACGTCCGTGGCCCCGAGCTACGGCGTTCACTTGTGGTGCACTGCCGCGACGAGGCTCATCAACTGCGAGTGGTGGCGGCAGTCAAGGCACTCGACAGCGTGCGGCTGGAAAACTGGTGGGATCGAACCTTCGATATGCACGAAGGCGGAAAGATCGAAGTGCGTTCGCTCGCTCCGGTTAACGACCGAGACGATCTGTCCATGGCCTACACCCCAGGCGTCGCACGTATCTGCATGGCCATACACAACGACCCGGCGCTGTCTCGCAAGTACACCATTCGCAAGAACACCATCGCCATTGTCAGCAACGGCACGGCAGTGTTGGGTCTCGGCGACATCGGTCCAGAAGCCGCGTTACCTGTTATGGAAGGTAAGGCGTTGCTGTTCAAGGATTTCGCCGGAGTCGACGCGTTCCCGATGTGCATTCGTGCCCGTACCGCCGACGAGATAGTCGACGTGGTCGAGCGTATCGCCCCCACATTTGGTGGCATCAACCTTGAAGACATAGCCGCGCCCGTGTGCTTCGAGGTCGAGCAACGACTCAAAGCCAGCCTCGATATCCCGGTGTTTCACGACGATCAACACGGAACCGCGGTTGTGGTGCTCGCGGCATTGTGGAACTCACTCAAGGTGACCGGGCGTTCCATTGGCGATACGTCGGTCGTCATCACCGGCATCGGCGCTGCAGGCACCGCCATCGGCAAAATTCTGTTGACCGCTGGCGTGGGCGAGATTGTGGGCGTCGATCGATTCGGCAGTCTGGTCAGGGGCGACGGCCATCTCAGCCCCGCCCACGAATGGTTCGCCAACAACACGAATCAGAATCGAAAATCCGGCGACCTCGCCGACGTGTTGCGGGGAGCCGATGTGTTCATTGGGGTCAGTGGTGGCAACCTTCTCACCGCCAGCGAGTTGCGCACCATGGCGCCGGCTCCCATTGTCTTCGCGCTGGCGAACCCCGAGCCCGAAATCAGGCCCGAGGTGGCCGACGGCATTGCCGCCGTGATGGCCACCGGACGCAGCGATTATCCGAACCAGATCAACAATGTGCTGGCCTTCCCCGGCATCTTTCGAGGTGCTCTCGACGTCAATGCCACCGACATTACCGAGAGCATGAAGATTGCTGCCGCGGTCGCCATCGCCGAATCGGTGAGTGACGACGAACTCTCCCCCACTTTTGTCATGCCGTCGGTGTTCGACCGAACAGTGGTGGCACGCGTGGCCCCAGCAGTCTCACGCGCCGCCGAACTAGCCGGTGTAGCCCGCGACAGCTAGCCAAGCTGGCCATGGCTCCGGCATGCGGCCAGCCCAGCCTTCCAAGCTGGCCATGCGGGTTCGATTCCCGTCACCCGCTCCCCCAGAAACCCCAGCTCAGGCTGTTGTTTCTTCGTATCCCGGCTTTAATCGTTTTCCAAGCCTGATCATCGCGGCCTGACCGACGGCCTTACGAAACAGACAAGGCTCCTCGACGGTTCGCTCCCTGCGCGGCTGTTCGTGGTAGTTGGCGTGGGCACCTAGCGCTGCATCGTGGCTGAACTGTGCGGATCGGGGGCCGGGCGTTACCGGGCTTCGGCGCACCGCTTCGCCGGTTTCCGAGCGCGTCGCGCGATAGTCGGTCGTGAGCGGACTGCTGCACCCCGAGCCGACCGTCCGGGAGACGTTGGTGATCGCTGATCGGCGCACATTCGGTGACACATTCGGTGACACATTCGGTGACACTTTCGCCGCCGCCGTCGATGGCGCTGGGTGGCTGGAGCCTGGGGCAAGGCTGCGGCCTCGGAACCAACAGGGTGGTTGCGGTGTACTGAGACTGTGCGATCCCGTTCCGCGTTCATCATTGCGGCGTGCGTGACGCTGGCTGGTTGTAGCAGCGTGTCGACG
>JANOSH010000015.1:0-127465 GCA_031415695.1 Actinomycetes bacterium | reverse complement strand
CCCCCCTGTCCAATCCCGCCCGCGGCCGCGTTGTTTAAAAATCTCCGGGCGGGGGGGTGGGGGGGCCACTTCGGGGCCCCCCCACAACCGGTTACTGAACTATTTCACTTGGTCCGAATCCGGCTGACGCAACGGTTTCGGTTCCTGCATAGAGGCAGATCACGTGATCCGCTTCAAGCCACTGGCCGTTTGTCAGTGTGGCCGAGAACCTTCCTCGAGAATTCACCGTTTTGGTAACTCCCGTGCGGGTCAGGTACTCGAACGACTCGGAGCCCTTGCGGACCGCTTCAATGAATACCCGTTGGCCGCGACGTTCTTTGCCCTCGGGTCCCGACAGCTGCCCCTTGATGTGTACAACGGGCTTCCCGGTAGCATCGGTTGTTCTGGTGGCGACGCATTCCAACTTCGATGGCCGCATGCCTCGGGCCTCGACGGTTACGCCACCGAGTGGGCGTACCTCATCGTGAACTTGGTCATGAGGTGCTTGCGTTGGATCAACGAAGCTGTGACGCATCGATGCCTGAACATCGAGAGTCACCTTTTCACCGACCGCTAGGGGAGTGCCGGGGATGAGCACAATTGGAATGTCGCGCACTTCGCCACCAGCGAGTTCGACAGTCGTGTCGCCTCCGTTGACCTTGACAGTCCAGTCGCTCGGAAGGTTCCCGTCGTACGACAGCTCAAATTGCTTCTTGTTGATGCTGTCGTCGTTGCGAAGTCGGATGACCTCGTCGTAGCTACCAGGGGTGGGCGCACTGGGATCGGCAACGGCCTGGAACGTGTCGATGTTCTCTTGCTCTCCATCGCCGTCCTGGTTTCCGAGAACTGCTTCACCGCTCACGGTTTCGATTCGCACCCTCAGGCAGGTGTGGTAACCAAAGGTGCCAGCCGCAATCTGCTCCGGAGTTGGGGTGAACGCTGGTGTGTAGTTCACGAACGTGTCGACAAAGCCGCCAGCGGGAATGTTGGCGATAGTGGTCGAGCCGACGTTTACGAACCCGTTGGCTCCATTGATACCGCGGCCCTCAGGATCGGTTCGATCGATATGCACCACCACGTTGGCGGCGTTCTGTGTGCCGACGTTGCGGATTCGGGCGTACAGCCGGTTGATCTGCGCCACGGCTGGGTCATCGCCATTTCCGGCCGGAACGCTGTCGCCGTACGTTGAGGTGAGCGAGCCGTACCGGTAGGTGCCGTAGCCATTTACCGGGCTATCGACCCAGATGTCTTGAGTTTCCCAGCGGTACTGAGGCGCTGAGCGCCACGGAGTAATCATCACGTCGGGTCGGGTGTTCAAGTCGTACTTGATGGTGATGGCGTAGTGGTCGTCGTCGTGCTTCCTCACCGAGATGGACACGCCGTCGGCGAACATCGATGACTTACCAGTTGTTCCGTCCCACAGTTCGTTGCGGTCGCCACCTGGCCCTTTCACTTCCACCCACCGATTACAAGCGGTTGGTTCAGCGGGGCAATCGTTCAACGCGGTGTTGCCACCCTCCATGACTCGTTCAATGAGTACGCCCTCGTCGGGGATTGGGTTGAGCTCGTCGCCATTGATCTTTCGATGCACGCTGATGAGGTAGTAGAGCGCCTGGCTCGAGGTGTATGCCTTTACGACTTGAGCAGTGGCTTCGGTCGCCGGGTCGTGCTCGATAGCGCGAAGGTCAAAGTCGCCTCCACCAACAGCACTCGCCGGCGGGGCCCAACTTGGGGCTGCCCCGCTCACGTTAGGGACCACGTTCTGATACTGACTGTCGGGCAACCATCCGGTGAAGGCCTTACCTGCCTGCTTCTCAAATGCGCCGGTGTGGCCCGGATAGTTTGAATCCATCAGCTCGAATTCGTTGTTGTAGTTGCTTGGATGCGCAGGGGTGGCGTTCTCTTGGAACGCGTGACCGATCTCGTGGGCGATCCGGCCCCACGCCGCTGTCTCGGTTTCCTGCTTGTTCTCCCAGACGAGCACACAACCCTGGTTGATATTTTGGGTCGAACCCGGTCCCTTCTTGATGTTGCAACTCGATGTGCCGAGCCCACGATGGAACCCGCTCGCGGTGTCATCTTTCACCAGGATGACGACCCCCTCAAGCCCATCCCAATCGAGGCCGGCAGGGGCATTTGCAACCGCGTCGGTCCAAGCCTTGTTCCATTGTGCGGTGCTACTGATGTTGCCATTTCGATAGGAGTTCTCGGGACTGGGTAGCGAGAATTGATCGGTGACGGTGATGTCGAGGCTCATCTTGCCGTAACTTGTTTTCTGGAAGAGATCGTCGACCTTGGCGAAAATATTCTCGGCGTCTGTTTTCGACCACCGATTCGCGACAGTTGTCGTGTCGTCGGAGGCGGCGACACGCATGACTAAAACCTTCTTGGGGCCAACGACGTTGGCCGTGCTGCTGTTAGCGGTGAGTATGACTGCAGCGGATGCGGTCATCGTCAGAGCAAGCAACGCGTGGGTTACCCGACGCATGTTCATGTAGAGCTCCTTGGGGGGGTCGATACCGGCCGTGGTCGGCCTGTCCTACAGAGCCGTCGATGCAGCGTGTGATACGTGATGCAAGACTCCACGCTGTGCCTGATCAGTTGACGTCGACATCGGTAGAGCTGTTGCAGCAGATGATTCGGAATCGTTGTGTGAATGATGGGACGCCCGCGTCGGGTGACGAGATACGAAACGCCGACACGCTTTCAGCGTTCTTGGTGGGCACAGGCCTGGACATCGAGCATTTCGACGCCGCACCGGGTAGGCGATCTATCGTCGCCCGCATCGAAGGTAGCGACCCTTCTGCGCCAAGCCTGTGTCTGATGGGCCACACCGACGTTGTGCCCGTCAACGCGGCGGGATGGACGAGAGATCCATTTGGCGGTGAACTTGTAGATGGCGAAGTGTGGGGGCGCGGTGCCGTCGACATGCTGAACCTCACATCGACCATGGCGGTTGCATTTCGGCACCTCGCCAACACGGGCTTTCGACCTCGCGGCGACCTGATCTTCTTCGGTGTAGCCGACGAAGAATCCGGCAGCGCGTACGGCATGCGCTGGATGGCCGATAATGCCCGTGACGCCATTCGAGCCGATTATGTCTTGACCGAGAACGGCGGCCTACACATGGGCTCAGCCGATACGCCAGCCATCACGGTCACGGTGGGCGAGAAGGGTGTGGCGTGGCGCCGGCTGCGAATGCGTGGTACCCCCGGACACGGCTCCATGCCCTACCGATCCGACAATGCTCTGGTGCGAGCGGCTGGCGTGATCAATCGGTTGACCGAGTATGCGCCGGCGCCGCGTGTCCATGAGCTGTGGCGCGAGCGAATCGATACGCTCGAGCTTCCGGGTGACGTTCGGGCCATGTTGGCCGACCCGAACCAAATCGACGCGGTGTTAGCAACGCTGCCGGGTCGCAGCGGCGCTGCACTGCACGCGTGTTGCCACACGACGTTTTCGTGCAACGTGATCGAAGGCCGAATGAAGACCAATGTGATCCCCGACAGCGTTGATCTCAATGTCGACATTCGAACCCTGCCGGGCGAGGACGCAGCATCGGTTGACGCGCACTTGCGTACTGCGTTGGGCGATCTGTACGACCAGGTCGAGATCGAGGTGATTATGAACGATGCGTCCACCATCAGCCGCACCGACACGCCCCTCTGGGACTCGGTTGCTCGTGCTGTTGGCCGACCGTTTCCGGCCGCTCGGTTGTCGCCGCAGTTGAGTGTGGGGTTCACCGACTCGCGGATCTATCGGGAGATGGGTGCTATCGCGTATGGCGCAGGATTGTTGAGTCCCGACCTACGACCTGTCGATTTCGGCTACCGGTTCCACGGCAACGACGAACGAATCGACGTCGAGTCGTTACGGCTCACAACCCAGTTCTGGATCGACGTAGCCCGCGACTTCATGGCGTAGTTTTGCTCCACGACCTCGGGCTACACGTGGCCGTAGGCAACCCAGCCGCCGTCGACTTGTATCGTCTCGCCAGTGACGTATCGGGCTTGACTCGACGCAACCCAAGCCACTGCGGCGGCGATGTCGTCAACTGTGCCCAGTTCATGCATGGGGATACGTCGCTCAAGTTGATCAACGTCGATGGTGCCCTGGTCGATCAGCCCTTGCACCATGTCGGTTCGGATATATCCCGGAGCGATGCAGTTCACCCGGATTCCGTGCTCGGCCAGGTCGATAGCCATGACCTTGGTCATCTGGTGGACCGCTGCCTTCGATGCCGCGTATCCCAGCCGTTTTGGGAAGCCGCTGACGCCGGCAATGGAGCCGATGTTCACGATGGCACCCTTCGTGCCTGACGCCACCATGTGACGGGCAGCGACCTGGGCGCCGTTGAAGACGCCCCGAAGGTTGATGGCAATGACGCGATCAAAGTCCTCGACGCTCATGTCAAGAAACGACGCCACGCCTGAGATGCCAGCGTTGTTGACCATTACCGACACGGGGCCAAGTTCACGCTCGACTCGTGCTATTCCTTCGGCCACTGATGCAGCGTTCTCGACACGCATCTCAACACCGATGGCCTTTACCGCGTACGTGGACCTGATGCGCTCGACTATCGCCTCTACGTTCGACGCCGACGTCGCCGCGCAAGCGACCGCCATCCCGTCGGCGGCACAACGCTCGGCGATCGCTGCACCAATGCCGCGGCTTGCGCCGGTAATAACAGCGACTCCGACCTGTTGAGCACTCACTAGTCAGGACTTGTGGGGAAAGCGACGAGGTTCCCGCCGTCGAGCACCAGAGTCTGACCGGTCATCCAACTGGCGCCGGCCGCGAGGAAGACCGCGGCTTCACCAATGTCGGACGGCTCGCCGAGCCGCTTGAGGGGGTACGCCTGAGCGACCTGATTGCCCCGTTCGCCCTCCCACAAGATGCGTGCGAAATCGGTGCGCACGACAGCTGGGGCGAGGGCGTTGACCCGAACATTAGGTCCGAGTTCGGCAGCAAGCTGCTGGGTCATGTGAATGAGAGCTGCCTTCAGAACGGCGTAGACACCAAGATTTGACGATGTCTTGTATCCGCCTACTGAAGCGATGTTGATGATGCTGCAACCGGCGTGGTCCTGCATCCAGCCTCGCCACGCTGCCTGTGACCAGGCCAGCGGACCACGAAGATTCACTTCGTGAGTCTTGTCCCAAGCCGATAACGGTGCATCAATTAGCGGGCCCGCGTAGGGATTGGTGGCGGCATTGTTAACGAGGATGTCGCACGACCCGTAACGTTCGATACATGCGGCGACGGCGGCATCGCCATCTTCGGGCCGGCCCGAGTGCGCGGACATCCACGAGACATTCGGGCCAAGCTCGACAGCGGCTGCTTCCAGGGCATCGGGTTTGCGAGCCGTGATAAGCACGTTGGCGCCGGAGTCAGCAAACGCCTTGGCGATGCCCTTGCCGATTCCTTGTGATCCACCAGTAACAATTGCGGCCTTGCCGTCGAGTCTCAGATGCACGACATTGACCGTATCGTGTGTCCCGCAGCGCTGCTTACTTCGGAGCGGATCGATGTTCCGTGACGACACCGATCCGCTCGAAAGCGCAGACCGGAGCGCTACACCAAGGTTGCGACCGCATCGGCTAGCTGGCGCAGGGTTCGTATTTCGAAGACGTTGGTGCAGTGCGGTCGGTAGGCCGACAGCTGGCTGTCGCAGCTATTCCACACCTCGCTCGGTTCGGGGTTGAACCACAGGACGCGCTTGGCCCGGCCAGCGATCACACGTAACGTCTCCTCACCCGAGGGTCGATGGTTGGTTCGGGCGTCGCCGGCGATGATGATGTTTGTCGATGGGCGAATAGCGTCGAGGTGACGGTCGTGAAAGGTCTTGAACACGCATGCATAGTCGCTGTGACCGTCGGCGACCACAACGCCGGGGCGGCTGATGAGAAACCGCGGATCGATTGCGAACTCGGACGTTTCGATCAGCTCGGTGACTTCGGCAATACCATCGACAAAGACGAAGCTGCGGAGCCGATGCATTTCGGAATGCAGTGCGGTGAGCATCTGGAGTGTGAAGTTCGCGAACTCGGCTACCGATTCCGACACGTCGCACAACACCACGACGTCGGGCTTCGATGCATGCCGATCCTTGAAAGCTGGCTGCATCGGCACGCCGCCCACCTGTAGCGAGCGGCGCATGGTGCGGCGCACGTCGAGCTTGCCGCGCTGTTTCAATCGACGGCATTGAGCCATACGTGACGCCAAGGTGCGCGCCAATGGCCGTACTGCCTCGCGCAGGGCGCGCAGGTTAGTGGTGGAAGCGCGCAGCACCTCCAGCTCATCAATGCGGGTCGAACGAATGATCTCGGTTACGTCGCCAGCAGCTGCAAGCCGACTGCGGATGTCGTCGGCAAGAAAGCGCCGAAAATCATCCATGAGGTGGCTCTGTTCGCTGGCTGTCACTCGGGCTGCGAGCGAGTCGGTGTGATCTGCATTGGTCCGCAGTTGCCGGGTGGCGTCGGCCAGTAGCCGCGACAAATCAACCGCACGGAGCACGCGGTTGAGGTGGTAGCGCTCACCGAGGAGCTGTGCTTCCATGCCAGCGTGCGCATCGACAAGGCTGCTCGCCAGTCGGCGCAGTCTGGCGGAATCGCCTGCAAGAACTGCATCGAGGAACTCTGCGAGCAAGTCGCTTGGTTGACCGCCGCCGCCGTCGTCAGCAGGGTTGCCTGCCCCAGCGGGTTCTTGCCGGTCGAGCGAACTCTGGTCGCGATCGGCGACGGCACGGGTGAGGGCGAAGTAGCGATCGAAGAGCAGGGCGAAGGCGCCGTAGTCATCTCGCTGCTTGACGAGCGTTGCCCGAAGGGCAGTCCGAACCGACGATCGATCCAAAAGATCGATGACCCCGAGAGCCTCGGCGGCGTCGACAGTCTCTGACAAGCCGGCTGGTATACCCGCGGCCTGTAGACCATGCGTGAGCAAGACAAGTCGGTCGAGCAAGTCGTCGTTCATACGCAAGTTGTCCGCCACTTAGCGCTTGCGGAGTTGTTCGGTGATCTCGGCGGCGGTCGCAAGGAGAGCGGGAACCAGTTCATTGCGAAGCCGGGGCAGTCCGACATGGGCAACTTGGGTCCCGATGTTGATGGCGGCCACCGCTCGGCCATGTCGGTTGCGCAATGGTGCAGCGACGGATCGGACCCCATCTTCGAGTTCCTGATCAAGCAACGCCCAGCCACGTTCTCGTACCTCGTGGATTGCAGTGCGTAGTTCGTCGGCGTCGGTTACCGTGCGACTTGTGCGGGCAACCCGGGTGGTACGGGCGAGGTACAGGTCGAGGTCGGACTCCGACAGATCGCTCAGAAGGACACGCCCGAGCGACGAGCAATATGCGGGTAGTCGAGAGCCGAGCCCAAGTGAGATGGTCATGATTCGTTTGGTTGGTACCCGCGCCACGTACACAATGTCGTCGCCATCGAGGAGCGCCATGGAGACCGACTCGCGCACCTTGTCCGACAGAGCTTCCATTGCTGGCTGCGCAATATCGGCAACATGCAGCGACGACACGTAGGAGTAGCCGAGGTCGAGGACTTTGGGTGTGAGCGCAAAGTGCTTCCCGTCGAAACTGACGTAGCCGAGTATGTGGAGCGTGTGGAGAATGCGGCGTGTCGTTGCCCGTGTTAGTCCCGCCAGTCGCGAGGCTTCTGACAGTGTCAGTGATGGTGTGTCTGCGCCAAAGACGCGCAGCACTGCCAACCCACGGTCGAGAGATTGGATGAAGCTGTTGGTGTCGGTGGCCACGCTTGACATCGATGCCTGAGGTTTCTACGCTGAAGTTCGGTAAGCGTACAGTAGTTCGCAGAGCGAACGTTCGCCTCGAGGGGGATGCGTGGAATACACAACGCGATTCGGTTCGCTCAACGACTACGACAAGGGTGGAATCGACATTGTCGACGACGACCCCAAGAACTACGTTTTCTCGAACATTTTCGAGGTTGCCAATGGCGCGCAACCGTGGGAGAAGGTCGCCGTTGGCAAGAACCAAGAATACGTCCTGGAAGTAATCCGCGCCGAGGGTACGAGCGGCTGGCGCACCTGCGCCCACGACGAGTTTCCGCTCGTGATGGACGGCAACGTAACGGTCAACCTGGTGCAACTTGCGACTCCAGCGGTCCCCGCCGAAAAGAACGGATCGGTTGCCATCACTGGAGATCCGGTTGGTACGAAAATGGGCCGTATCCATCTCGGCAAGGGCCACATGGCGCTGCTCCCCGCCAACGCTGCGTACCAGTTTGTTGCCGAGCAGGTGTCGGTCATTTTGCTGCAAACAATCCAGGGCGATGACACCATCGAGCGCTGGTCGGATATCTGCCTGAAATAACTCGACCCGCCCGTGAAATTCACACCGAGAGGCACACCGTGACTGACATCATCACCGTTCGCACTACCGAAGCCAACGCCGAGGGATACCGAACCTACAAGCTCGGCGGTTTCACGTTCAGCCGAGACGAGTTCTTTGTGTACTTCTCGTGGCCCACCGGCAACCACACCATGTCGGTCGATATCTTCTTACGTGCCATGCAGCGAGACGTGGCCTGGGACTTTTTCTATGGCACTGTCAACTTCGACGCTGTCATCGCCACGGTGAACCATTACGGCAACGTCGATATGTGCACTGGCCGGTTCAACGAGGCATACCGCAAAGCCGAACTCGATCATGTCGAGAACTTTGAATCGCCCGAGATCATGGCGACATTCAAAGCCATCCTCGACGACTGGACATCGGCCGAGTTCGATCCCTTTGCCAGCCCATCTGAGACCGGCAAACCCTTCGGTGTAAAGAACGGCAACAACACCGCCGCCGTCACACGGCGCCGTGTTGCTGCGGCGCGCATGGTGGGCGTTCCCGGCGACGAGGAAGTGCGTACCGACGCAACACACCCGGTAAACCGGATGTTTGCCGACGTTCCCCAGGATCAACCGGTTATCGAAGCCGAACCCGGTTTCGAGGATCAGGTGGCCGCATTCAACCTCTTTGGCTACATCAGTCGTTCCGACGTCACGTGGAACCCATCGGTTGTTTCCCAATGCAAGGCGAGCTTGTACTGCCCAACCAGTGAGGAATACATTCTCCCCGTCATTCACGGCAACGATCGTGTCGAGTGGTTCTTGCAAATGTCCGACCACATTGTTTGGGACGTTCAAGATCGCGATACCGGCTCCAAGCGGGCCACTGTCACCATGAAGGCAGGCGATATCGCGGCCATGCCAGCCGACATCCGCCACCAGGGTTACTCACCCAAGCGGTCCATGTTGTTGGTGTGGGAGAACGCTTCGGGAGATCTTCCCGAGATGATTCGTACCGGTAAAGCCCCCACTGTTCCCGTTACGTTCTAGCGCCGACACTACGAAGCAATCAACATGCCCCGAGCAGTAATCACGTCGCTTCGCGAGGCTGTCGCCGCCAACATTCACGACGGCGATACAGTGGCGATGGAAGGCTTCACGCACCTCATCCCGCATGCTGCTGCGCAAGAAATCATCCGACAGGGTCGCCGTCACCTCACACTGGTCCGCATGACGCCCGACATTGCATATGACTGGCTCATTGGCGCTGGTTGCGCCGACAGATTGGTGTTTTCCTGGGGCGGAAACCCTGGTGTTGGGTCGCTACACCGCTTTCGTGATGCCGTTGAACGCCAGTGGCCCCACGCACTGGAACTTGAGGAGCACAGCCATGCTGGCATGGCCACTCGTTACGCCGCCGGTGCATCGGGACTGCCGTTTGGGGTGTTGCGCGGCTACGTCGGTACCGACCTTGTCGAGCACACAGCGTTTGCTATCAAACCCATCGTGTGCCCGTTCACCGGCGAGACACTGACTGCGGTTCCGGCCCTCAACCCCGATGTCACGGTTATCCACGCGCAACGAGCCGACCGCGTCGGCAATGTGCAGATTTGCGGGTTGGTCGGCGTTCAAAAAGAAGCGGTACTCGCCGCCCAGCGGTCGATTGTCACGGTCGAGGAAATTGTCGACGAACTTTCGCCAACACCGGGTGCCGTCGTACTACCCAACTGGGTTGTCACTGCTGTGTGCGAAGTTCCTGGCGGAGCGCATCCCAGCTTTGCGATGGGATACAGCGAACGAGACAACGAGTTTTACAAGGCGTGGGATGCGGTGTCGGCTGATCGCAATACGTTCCTCCAGTGGATGTCGGATCATGTGCTAAGCACCGCCGATTTCGCCGAGTACCAACAGTCGTTATGAGCCACTATTCCGCTGACGACGTGATGATTGTCAACGCGGCCCGTGCCCTCGACAACGACACCGTGTGCTTTGTCGGTATCGGCCTGCCGTCCACCGCCGCGAACCTGGCGCGCCGCCTTCACGCTCCCGAGTGCGTGCTGATCTACGAGTCGGGATGCATTGGTTCTAAACCCACCAAACTGCCGCTTTCCATAGGCGACGGCGAGCTCGCGGAAACCTCCGACGCTGTTGTTAGCGTGCCTGAGATTTTTGCCTACTGGCTGCAGGCGGGGCGAGTAAACGTGGGGTTTCTGGGCGGTGCGCAACTCGACAAGTACGGCAATATCAATTCCACGGTCATTGGGCCATACGACGCGCCGAAGACTCGACTGCCGGGCGCGGGCGGGGCGCCAGAGATCGCGGCATCGGCACAGGCGGTGTATGTCATCATGCGCCAAACCAACCGGGCGTTCGTCGATACATGCGACTTTCGTTCGTCTATCGGTTTTGGCGATGGGCCGGGCCACCGTCAACGGTTGGGGCTTCGCGGGGGTGGTGTGCAACTTGTAGTTACCGACCTCGGTCTGTTGCAACCCAACCCAACTACATGTGTCCTCGAAATGGCTGCGCTACATCCCGGCGTCACCCGCGAGCAGGCAATCGCGGCAACCGGTTGGCCGCTCGGCTTCGCCGCCAATTGTCATGAAACTGCCGAGCCGACCAAACGTGAACTGACTGCGCTCGGGTTGCTCCGAGCAGCTACGTGAACTTTTCCGACGAAGCGCTTCCTGGGCGCGTGGTCATGGTGCCCGGGGCGCTCGCCCAGGTCGGTGACGAAGTCGGGCGCTTGGGTGCCGAGCGGGTCTTCCTCATTGCCGACCCGTCCGCACAGGGGTACGGCGACCGCATCGGTCAACAACTGGGCGGTCGTCTAGCGGTACGGTGGAATGAGGCAATTCAGCACGTGCCGACCGAACTCGCCGAACGTGCGCTCGCCGCCGCCACAACCGCACGGGCCGCTGCGTTGGTGTGCGTGGGAGGCGGATCGGCAACGGGTTTGGCCAAGATCCTTGCCCTCGATTTGAAGCTGCCCATCGTTGCCATTCCCACAACGTACGCAGGTAGCGAAATGACGCCGATTTACGGGTCTACCGGGAACCGACATAAACGGGTCGGGCGCAGCATCGACGTGCTGCCGCGCACGGTCATCTATGACCCCCTGCTCACCCTGAGTTTGCCCGCCGCCGTAACGGGGCCTTCGGCGTTCAATGCAATTGCCCACTGTGTCGAAGCGTTGTGGATGCCCCAGGCCAATCCCATAACCGCAGCGCTCGCCATCGACGGCATCCGTGCCATTCGCAACAACCTTGACACAGCTATTCGCGAGCCCGACAATGCGCTTGCTCGCGGCGAACTGCAATACGGTGCCTGTTTGGCTGGCATGGCTTTGGCGCACACAGGCACCGGCTTGCATCACAAGCTATGCCATGTACTCGGTGGCACGTTCAACCTTGTGCACGCCGACGCTCACTCGGTGATCTTGCCCCATGCGCATGCGTTTAATGCCCGGGCTATCACCGACACCCTGCCGCGCCTTCCAACCGCCCTCGGGGTCGATGCCGACGATGCCGCTGGTGGAATCTGGGACCTTGCGCTTGCATGCGGCGTCCCAACGTCGTTGGAGTAACTTGGTTTACACGAGCACAACTTGGCCGAAGCCGCAGAGCGTGCTGTCGTCGAGATAACAGCGAACCCTGTTCCGATAGATCAGATGGACTTGAGCTGCTGTTGTCCGCAGCCTTCCGAGGCCAGCGCCCGTCTCGCTAGCTGTGCATCCCGGTACGGGATGCACAGCTGCACCGCATTGCGGGTACACTCCGTAGATGTCAACACAGATGGCGATTCGATTTGCCGACGAAGACGTCCGAATGCTCGACGACATGGTCGCGGCCGGTGTTGGGGCGAGCCGTACCGAGATTGTCCGTTTGGCGCTGGCTCGCTTTGTAGGCGACGAGCGTCGCCGCCAGGCGGCCGCAGCGGAAGCAGCGATGTGGGCCGAGTTCCCAGAGACGCTCGATGAGCTGGAACGTTCACGTGCGAATGCCATCACATACTGCGCTGCCGAAGATTGGAGTTCGCTGTATCCGCCAGAGCGGACCGGCCCCGCGCAATGAATCAAGGCGAGATCTGGCTATGCGAATCGCCCGAGCTCAAAGCGCGGCCTGCGCTGATCGTTACTCGGCCTCACGCACTTGCGGTCATGCAACGTGTCACAGTGGCCGGAATCACGACGACACTACGGCGAGGACCCACACAACTGAGCTTGGGACCCGATGACGGTCTTCGGGTGGAATGCGTTGCGAATTTCGACGACCTGACGGTTGTCGACCGCTCAACGTTGACTCGTAAAATCGGCTCCCTCGGCCCGAGGATTCACGAGTTGTGTGGCGCGCTCAACGCCGTGGCCGACTGTTGAACCCGACGGCTCGAAGCGCACGCTCACCCTTTGCGCAACAGTTGCGCATCTGGTGGCTCCGGGGTCGGCGGTTGGCGCAACAGTTGCGGATGTGGTGGGTTAGGCGAGGCTGATGGCTGCAGCCTCGGCCACCTCGGTGTCTTGGTCGGCTGAGCCGCCCGAAACGCCCACGGCCCCGACAAGCTCACCATTCACTCGCATTGGCACGCCACCGCCGAAGACCACAAGCCGCGGGGTGTGGGTTAGGCCATTGCACCAACGCTGGTTGGCTCTCGATGGCTCCCCACCACAGGTTGGTGGGTAGGCCCAGAAACGACGCGACGGTGTAGGCCTTATTGGCAGCGATGCCGGCCGACATCCGGGCCGCGCCGTTCATTCGACCCGAGATGATCGGCTCTCCGGCGGGGTCACACACGGTGACGCAGACCGCAAATCCCATGTCGGTTGCTTTGGCGATCGCGGTATCGAGAACGCTTCGGGCGGCAGCGAACGACAGGCTGTTCATAGGGATTGTGTGGCCGGTGGTCATGGCCAGAATCGTATGTGGTGAATCACATAATCGATGGCGTTGCGGGTGGTTTCTATGAGCTCGGCAAAGTCTGCGAGGTCGGCTTCGTCGAGTTCGCCAACGTAGCGCGCCATAATCCTCGACGTGATTGCCTCGGCCTCGGTGCGAGCGCCCCGCACCTCGTCGGGATTGCGAAATGGTCCGGGTCAACCCATCTTGGCTGCGTACTCCGGCCCGGTTCGCGGCGGGGCTGCAGTAGACGCCAGGATGGCATCTAGTGGTGTGAGTGCGCAGGCGTTGATGGCCGAAATGTGGGCTGCGCCACGCATCTCGCGAAGGACCTGCACCGTGAGCGAGACCCGAGCGCGGATGTCGTCGGGTTGGGGCAGCGCACGCCACCCGGCAAAGACCGGCCCGAGTGCGGGGGACGCGGCATTGGCGATACGGCGCCCGTAACCGTCGAGGCGGGTCATTCGGTCTGGATCGAATCGAGACAACTTGGCCGTACCCCAGGCGGCACAGACGGCTACGGCGACCTCGGCGTCGCCGTCGCCCATGACGCCGGCGCGCCCGATGATCCAAAAGTCGTGACCGGAACGAAGCCCAAGTTCACGAGCGCGGGCGTCAGACAACGGGGTTGTCATCCATCCACGCACGAACTGCTGAATCGGCTTGAGTATCCGTTCGACGGCCGGCGCAACGTCGGTGCGGCTCACGCCACCTCGTCCTTTGCCACGCTGAGAGACACCTCGCCCAACGTGTCGAACAGGGCCGTAAGCGTGTCGCCCGCGCCGAACCGAATGGCCTTCACAAACGAGCCCGACAAGATGACTTGCCCCGCCAACAGGTCGACCTCAAAGGTGTGCATCTTGTTGGCAAGCCAAGCAACCGAGTTGATGGGGTTGCCCATGACCGCCGCCGCAACGCCGCTCTCTTCGGCGGTGCCGTTTATGAACAGCGTGGCACCGATACGGCGGATGTCGACCTCTGTGAGCAGGCGAGGATTGCCGCCAAGTACCACAAAGCCACACGAGGCCGCGTCGGCCACGGTGTCGACCAGTGGCGTAGGGCCGCGCCCGCTCTGGCGACTGTCGACGATCTCGAGGCACGGAAGGATAAAATCGGTGGCGCGGATGACATCGGCGGCATTTACGGCCGGACCCCGAAGGTCGTACTTGAGCACGAACGCGATCTCGACTTCGACGAGGGGGTTGTTCATCGAGCTTCGTTTCACGGTGCTCGACTCCGCCACGAAATAGTCGTCGGTCATGGTGCCGTAGTCGGGCTCCTTCGCCGCCGCGATGGACTGCATAGCCTTTGACGTGAGGCCGACTTTGTGTCCGCGAATAGTGTGTCCTGCTGCCAACTTGAGTGCTGTGACCGCGTTCGCGATGGCGTAGGCATCTTCGATGTCGGAGGTGGGATACGTCGACGAGATCGAGGGGATTGGCACGCCGGTGAGTTGCGCCTTGTAGAGAGCGGCGGCGGCGTTCGCGTGGTCGGTCGAGGTCAGTTGCATGGATCGGGGCTCCTTGGTCGAGATTGGTTCTAGCACGTCGGCGCGGACCCCACTACCTTGCCGCAAATGGAACTTGGGGTCATGTTCAGCCATGCCGGTATCGGAAACGATCCTGGCGATATCAAGAACTTCGTACGTGGGATTGAAGCGGTGGGGTTTGACTATGTGTCGGCACCAGAGCACGTCATTGGCGGCCATCCCGACCGCATGCGTGGCGAGGCCGTGCACACGTACGATAAGGCGTATCACGAGCCGTTCGTATTGTTCGGATTCATCGCGGCGGCCACCGAAAGGCTGCAGTTAGTCACATCAATTCTCGTTCTACCTCAACGCCAGACTGCGCTCGTCGCCAAGCAAGCGGCCGAGCTTGATCTACTCAGTAGGGGTAGGGTCCGCCTCGGGGTGGGCGTTGGTCGTAACTGGATGGAGTACGAGGCGCTGAACGAATCGTTCACCGATCGCGGCGAACGGATCGAGGAACAGATCGCTGTCATGCGACGCCTGTGGACCGAGGAACTCGTGACGTTCGAGGGCCGCTGGCATCATCTCGACCGAATGGGCCTGAACCCGATGCCCGTGCAACAGCCAATTCCGATTTGGATGGGGTCCTATGTTGGCAAGGTGGTCGACAAGGTCCTGAACCGAATCGGACGCATGGCCGACGGCTGGATGGCACAGATGCCACCGAACGACGCGTTCTCGGCCGTACTCGATCGAATCCGAAGCTACACCGCAGACACCGGACGCGACCCGCTGGCCGTTGCAGTGGAAGGGGTGGCTACGGTGCGTGCCACCGACGAGCCGGGTACGTGGGCGGCCACGGTGGATGAGTGGGATCGCCGAGGTGCAACCCACGTGAAGCTGATAGCAGCGGGGTGTTCGTCACCCGCTGAGCATCTCGATCTGGCATCGCGCTGGGTCGAGGCTGTGCGCCGCTAGTTACTTTTAGAACACCACGACAGAGCGGGCCGATTCGCCTCGGGCCATAAGTGCGAAACCTTCGTTAACGTCGTCAAGCGGTAATAACTGGCTGACCCATACCGGCAAGATCGAGTTGGCCCGCCCCCCACAACGCTATGTACCGAGGAATGTCGACCACCAAGGAATGTCGACCGTCGGGTTGGCGTCACCCATGAATACGCCTACCAGCGACTTACCCCGCCGCAGTCCCATGGCAGGTAGTCGAATAATGGCGGCATCGGCTTGAACGCCGACGGCGTACGCATGTCGGCCGGGGGCAGCAATCTCGAAGGCCTATAGCACAGTGCCCTCTCGGCCAACCACCTCGAATGCATGATCGACACCGCCGTTGGTGAGGGCCTGCACCGCAGCAGCGATATCGTTGGTTGAACTGTTTACAGCGTCGGTCGCACCCAAGCCCAGGGCGGTTTGGAGCTTGTGGTCCGACAGGTCGATGGCGATGATTCGTGATGCCCCAGCGATGCGTGCCCCCTGCACGACGTTGAGGCCCACCCCACCACAGCCAATCACGGCAACGGTGTCGCCCGACTGAACGCGAGCAACTTTGGCGACCGCACCAAGTCCGGTAACAACAGAACAGCCAAGCAGAGCAGCGAGTTCGGGTGGCATCGACTTCGGGATGATGACCAGCGCCCGTTCGTCGACCAGCATCTTGTCGCTGAGCGCTCCGATATGAGCCATCTGCCCGACAGCTTTGCCCTCGTGCGATAGGCGCGGTGCATCGCCCGACGCACGACGAGAGGCCAGCGGTTGCAGGCAGCAATTCGGCTCTCCGAGGTGGCAGCGAGCGCAGTCGCCACAGCCAACGACAAGACACGTGACGACATGGTCGCCAACGGCGACGGAGGTGACATCGGTGCCGACCGCTTCGACAACACCCATGCCCTCGTGGCCAGGCAGCAACGGCCGTGGCCGGTCGAGCGTTCCATCAATAGCGTGATAGTCGCTATGGCAGAGACCGACAGCGAGGGTTCGAACCAGCACCTCGCGCGCACGCAAGTGGCTGAGCTCAACCTCGGCAAGATGAAGTGTTGAGGAACCGTCGAGGAGAAGTGCGGCACCCATCGGGCTATCGTGCGGGTGAATTGCCGAGGTCCACGAAATGTTCGCCACCGCCGTAGTTCCCCATCTACACGCCGCATCCATCTGATAGGCAGGACTCATGAGCCGACATTCCATCGAAGCCGCAACGTTTGGTCATTCCAACCCGATTCCGTGTGCAAGCCGCATCGGGCCGTTGTTGATGTCGAGCATTATTGGGCCTATGACGCCCGGTTCCACTCATGTCCCTGAGGACGTTAGCGAGCAGATCGAAAACCTGTTCATTCACGTCGAAGCGATCCTCACCGCCGCCGGTGGCACGTGGGCCGACGTGATCAAGATGAACTTTTTTGTCGCCTCACTCGATCTTCGTGCCGCTATCAATAGCCCGTGGGTCGAGCGGTTTCCCGACGTAGGTCATCGGCCAGCCCGTCATTCGCAGCTCACGTCAATGGCCGGTGTCGGCAAGGTGCAATGCGACGTCACCGCCTACATCCTGGCGGGCTAGTCACGACGTCTCCCGGGAGGAACGGTGAGGGATTGCACGGCGGCGTCGAGTGCGTACAGGCTGGCCGCCGCGGTCTGGTAGACGAGCGGAACGGCAAACCATTCGGCCTGCCATGCCCCAGCGGCGCGTTCGAATTCATGGGTGGGGGAGCGCAAAACGATCGACGCCACGCCATCGTTTGCTGCCGCCGCGGCCCGAGCACGGATAGCGTCAATTGGGTTGCGCTTGTGGGCCATGGCGGTTGAGCCGCCTGCGCGCATGCTCACTTCGCCCAGTTCGGGCTGGCCGAGCACAATGAGGTCGCCCGCAATTTTGGCGGCCCACTGGACAAGCTGGTTGACACGAAAGACCATGGCAACGATCGGTTCGCGGTCGGTGTGCCAGGTGGTCCGGGTGCAAAGACCCAGTTCAGCTGCCATTTGCTTGGCGACATCGTCGACCTGCCGGTCGCCACTAGCCCCGCCGAGTTGCAGGAAACGTTGCTGCGCCTCCAACGCCGCGATGCGATTCAGAAGCGGATCGCGCCATCGGTCAATTCGATAGGCGAAGGTGTGAGGCTCGGCCGGTTGCATCAATGTTCGAGTGACCGATGCAGCGTCGCCGAAATCAATTCGATGCTCGGCAAGCCGGTCGGTGACACTGCGAGCGACTTTGACGATGAGCTTGTTGGCTCGGCCGACTTGCAGCATCATGGCCGTGTCGATGATGTCTTGAGATGTCGCGCCGTAGTGCAGCCATGGGGCCGACTCGCTCGGCAACCGAGCACGTAGGCGGTCCAGAAGCGCCACGACTGGGGAGCCGAGGGTCCACCCGTCGGCTAGTACCGCGTCGGGGTCACCAACCGGACCGAGAAGTTCGGCGACGATGTCGGCTGCCGCTACTTGCGGGATGACACCACATGATGCCTGCGTTGCGGCCAACATCGACTCGACTTGCACCATCGTCGAGACACGTGACTCGGCGCTGAACACCGAGCTCATTGCCTCGGTCGTGAAACCCGGATCAATCATGTGTCCTCACAGATCGAAGAAGACCGTCTCGTCGTCGCCTTGGTAGCGAATATCGAAACGGTAGGTGGAGCCAACACCGATGGCAATGAGCGTTGAACGACGATGCGCGGGAACCGACGCGAGCACCGGATCCAGCGCGTTGGCTGCGACCTCGTCGTCGAAGTACACCCTGGTGTAGGTGGCCTTCAACATGCCGCGGGCCTGAATAATGAGCGTGAGGTGCGGTGCTTGAAAGTGGTCGTCGCCAAGGGGCACCCGGCCCGGTTTGATGGTGTGGAAGCAGTAGCCGCCCGTTGCGAAGTCGGTAGCCGAACGGCCAAAGCCGAAGAAGTCGGAATCGCCGTTGTACCTGCCGGCGGCGTCGGCCTGCCACAGCTCGACAAGTGCATCTTCGATGGGTGTGCGATCGCCATCTTGGACCTGGCCTTCGATACGAATTGGCTGGCCTGGCGTTCCGGGTAGGAACAGGTTGTTGTCGCCCTCGCCCGAAAGCCGCATCGTGAAGTAGGGGCCAACAGTTTGAGATGGGGTAACGCCTCTAACGCCGCTCATGAGCCGTCGCCTGATGCCAGAACGATGTCCCAGCGGTACCCGATGGCCCAGTTTGGGGTGGTGACTTGGTGGTCGTAGCTGGCCACGAGTCGGTGACGGGCATGCTCGGGTACGGACTGGAAGATTGGATCGAGCGGGAACAGTGGATCGTCGGGGAAGTACATCTGCGTCACGAGACGAGAACCCAATCGTGGTCCCAACAGTGAGAAATGGATATGTGCTGGCCGCCACGCGTTTGGGTGGTTGCCCCAGGGGTACGGACCGGGTTTGATAGTGGTGAAACGGTACTGACCGTCGTTGTCGGTCCTGCATTGGCCGGCGCCAAGGAAGTTCGGATCGAGCGGTGCGGGAAACGCTGTCTCACGCCAGTGCGCATAGCGTCCGCAGGCGTTGGCTTGCCAGAGTTCGATGAGCGTATTTGGCAGAGGTTCGCCGTGGTTGTCGTAGACGGTGCCGGTCACAATCGACCGTTGCCCAATTGCTTCTGACCCCGTGCCGGCGTTGGTGGTGAGGTCGGCGTCGTTGGGTTGCAGATCGGCCCACCGTGGCCCAGGTCCGCTGAGTTCGGACACGGTTCGCACAATCTGCACAAGGTCCATGTCGGGTGAGCGCTTCACGGTGGACTTGTAGTCGGCATAGCGAAATGGTGGATGTTCGCTGTGGTTCACCCACGTACCGCCTTGGCAACGCCGAACGCATGGTTTGCCGCGGGCACCCCGGCATACACCGCAACGTGCTGGAGTACTTGGGCGAGTTCGGCATCGGTGACGCCGGTGTTCGTGGACGCCTTGAGATGAGGGGCTAATTCATCACGGCCAAGAGCGGCGAGAATGGCGATAGTTATGAGGCTACGAGTGTGGTGATCGAGGGTGGAATCGTTCCACAGATGCCCCCACACGTTCTCGGTGATCCAGTCAATAAATGGGCGGTCGAGATCGGTTGCGTTCGCGATGGATCGATCGACATGTGCGTCGCCGAGCACCTGGCGGCGAACCTTCATGCCCTCGTCGCGATTCCCCATCAGAATGGCAACCCGACGTAGTTCTCGGCCATGGACGCTTGCGCGGCGACCGAGGTAGCTAGGTAGTCAAGTTCGGTCTCTTGCATACGAAGGTTGAAAGCTCCTTGCTCGGAGAAAGTATGCAGCATGGTGGTCATCCACCACGAGAACCGTACGGCTTTCCACACCCTTTTGATGGCGGTTGCCGAGTACCCGTCGAGCTGGGCCGAGTCGTGGTCACCATAGTGACGCCGCAATGCTTCGGACAGATACCACACGTCGGAGAATGCGAGGTTGAGACCCTTCGCGCCGGTTGGCGGCACGATATGCGAGGCGTCGCCCGCTAATAGCAAGCGTCCGTACTGCATTGGTTCGCTGACATAACTGCGTAACGGGGTGACGCCCTTGTCGATGGTTGGGCCGGTGACCAGTGTGTCGGCCGCGTCGGTGGGAAGTCGGCGGCGTAGTTCATCCCAGAACGCCGTGTCGGACCACGAGGACGCTTCGGTGTCGGCTGTGCATTGGATGTAGTAGCGGCTTAGCATCGGGTTGCGCATGGAACACAGGGCGAACCCGCGGTCGTGACGCGCGTAGATGAGTTCGTGTGAAACAGGTGGGGTCTCGGAGAGCACACCTAACCAGCCAAACGGATAGACCCTCTCGAACTCTGTGAGCAAGCCAGTGGGAAACGCGGTTCGGCACACCCCGTGGAACCCATCGCAGCCAGCGATGAAATCGGCGCGAACACTGTGAGCGTGCCCGTCGACGGTGTACGTCACGGTGGGAGCGTCGGTAACGTTGTGCACTGCCACGTCTTGGGCCTCGAACACCATGGTTTGACCGTCGGCGTCGGCGTCGTCGTACAGGTCTTTTTGCACCTCGGTTTGGCCATAGACCATGACCGACTTCCCAGTGGCAGCGGCGAAGTCGACTCGGAATCCATGGCCGCCGTTCGAAATCAACGTTCCGTCGTGAACAAAGCCCTCGCGATTCATTCGATCGCCGAGGCCAAGTTCTCTCAGGAGCTCGACGCTACCCTGCTCAAGAACCCCGGCGCGCACCCGTGCCGCCACGTAGTCGCGGCTGCGTTGCTCGACAACCACCGATTCGATTCCGGCTCGTTTGAGGAGCCGCGACAAGAGCATGCCCGATGGGCCGGCTCCCACAATGGCTACCTGTGTCCGCATGTCGAGATCCTACGTAGGAAAGGCACCCTCGTTCACTAAGGTGACGGCTTATGGGTACCAGCATTCTTGGCAATCGTGTTGTTCGCGTGGAGGATCCTCGCTTTCTCACCGGAGCAGGTACATATGTGGAAAATATGGATCCGCCTGGGGTCACCCACGTGCATTTCGTCCGATCAGAGTTCGCCCACGGCACCATCGTCTCAATAGATACCTCCGAGGCCGCCGCCATGCCCGGCGTGCTTGGTGTGTTCACGAGCGACGACATAGATCTGCCCCCTTTCCCTCACGGTCAGCCGTTCCTGCCCGCCGGATGCGAGCGCCCTCTTATTGCCAAGGAAACGGTTCGTTTCGCGGGCGAGCCGATCGTTGCCATCGTCGCCGAGAACCGCTATCAAGCCGCTGACGCGGCTGCCACGGTAATCATCGAGATCGACCCATTGCCCGCCGTCATCGACGTCGACGACGCGTTGTCCGACGCGATACTCATCCATACGGTCGTCGGCACCAATGTGTATGGCCGTTTCAACTCCGCGTCGCAGGCCGACTTTGCCGAGTGCGAAGTAATCGTGAAGCTTCGCGTCGTTAACCAGCGGCTCAGCGCGGCTCCGCTCGAAACGCGTTCGGGCCTTGCCTACTGGGAGGCAGGCGACGACGGCGAACTTCGGCTCGTGCACTTCTCGGCCTGTCAGGGACAACAGCCCACCAAAGACATGCTCTGTCGCCTCTATGGCCTGCCTCCTGAGCGGGTACGCGCTGTTGTGCCCGACATGGGTGGCGGCTTTGGAGTCAAGTCCAGAACCATTGGTGAGGAACTCACGCTTGGTTGGCTTGCTCGCGCTGTCGGCCGTCCCGTTCGCTTCACCGAAACCCGAACCGAATCGATGCAAGCCATGCCCCAAGGAAGGGGTCAACGCTGCGACGTCACCCTCGGCGGCACCCGTGATGGAAAGGTCACCGCCTATCAGCTCAACGTCGTTCAAGACGCGGGGGCGTACCCGTTGATGGGTGCCTTCTTGCCGATGATGACAATGCGAATGGCGCCAGGCGTCTACGACATTCCCAATTGTGGGGTTACAGCTGTGTCGGTGGCGACTAACCGTATCTCGGTGACGGCGTATCGCGGTGCCGGTCGGCCAGAAGCAGCATTGGCCATCGAACGGGCAATCGACGTGTATGCGGCCGAGATCGGTCTCGACCCAGTCGACGTACGGCGCCGCAACATGGTGCCCAAGTTCCTTGAGCCATATACCACCGGAATTGGCACCACGTATGACGTTGGTGACTATCCCGAAGCGTTAAGGCGCGTACTTGCGGCGGCCGACTACGACGGATTGCGAGCCGAGCAAGTTGCTCGCCGGGCGTCGGGTAGCCGCATCGAAATGGGTATTGGCGTTGCGGTGTATGTCGAGATCACCGCCGCTGCCGGTAACAGTGAACATGGCACGGTCGAACTCTTGGCTAACGGCCGGCTGCGGGCTGTTTCGGGCTCCACGCCATACGGGCAAGGCCACGAAACCACATGGAAAATGATTGTGAGCGCATCGACCGGTGTGCCGATGGAATCCATCGACATCATCTTGGGCGACAGTGATCTCGTGCCGATCAGCGGGTTGACGGTTGGGTCACGGTCGGTGCAGGTGGCTGGCGCGTCGCTGTCGGTTGCGGCCGACAAGTTGGTCGAACTTGCTCGGCAACGCGCCGCCGGTCTTTTCGAAGCAGCAATCCACGATGTTGTACTCGATGCCGACTTGGGACACTTCCATGTGGTGGGCAGCCCTGCGAAGTCGATTGCTTGGGCCGAGGTAGCTGCCCACGGCGGCGAGTCTCTGGTGGGCGTCTCTGATTTCACGGCGGCTCAGCCGACGTTCCCGTTCGGAGCTCACGTTGGCGTGGTCGATGTCGATATCGACACCGGGAAAGTGACACTCCGGCGAATCATCGCCCTTGACGATGCAGGCCGGTTGATCAACCCGCTTTTGGTTGACGGACAGGTGCATGGCGGCATAGCTCAAGGGGTAGCGCAGGCCCTCTTGGAGGAAATGATTGTCGACGATGCCGGGAATCCGCTTACGTCGAACTTCGCTGACTATCCGGTGATTTCGGCGACCGAGTTGCCGAGCTTCGAACTCGTTCACATGGAAACGCCAACGTGGACGAATCCGCTTGGCGCTAAAGGGGCGGGGGAGTCCGGAACAATTGGGTCCATTCCAGCGGTTCTCAACGCGGTTGTCGATGCACTATCGCCCTATGGCGTTCGCCACATCGATGGGCCCGCCACGCCCGAACGAGTCTGGAATGCAATCGCCGCTGGTACCGAAGGTGTGGCCTAGCGAGGGATGTCATTGAGGCCAAGGGCCGCGGCGAATTCGGGAACAGATCGCTGCAGTGCTACCCACACCTGTTGAGGGTCTGTGGCCTCGTAGTGATGAACGAGTCGGTTTCGCATATCGATGATCCGACTCCACGGTATTTCGGGGAAGTCGTTGGTGAACGCCGATGGAAGTCGGTTTGCGGCTTCGCCAATGCGAGTGATGATGGCTTCGGCCGCCACCTGCAGGACCCGGTCCGCCAAGAAGTTGTCGGCTCCGCGAGATACAAGATCGTCAGCAATAGTGACGAAGTCGATGAGGTCTTCGAGCGTCTGGCGTACCTTTCGGTCGGTCCACCATCGAGCAAGACGATCCGACGCCGGTCGGTTCACACCGGGCGAGCCTCGTCGAGTATCGATTGGTGTTTGGGTAACCTCAGGCCACCTTCGGACACCACATCGACGTCGAGCCCGAGAACCTCGGTCAGTTCTTGTTCCAGCCCAATGAGATCGAGGAGAGAGGTACCCGGCTCAAATCGTACCAGCAGATCAATGTCGCTCTGAGGCGTATCTTCCTGACGGGCGATGGAACCGAACACCCGAACAGTACGGCCGTTGTGCGCTTCGACAATTTGACAGATTTCGTCTCGTCGCTGAGCTAGAAGGTGTGATGGCCGGAACCCGCTTGCGTCGAGAAGACGACGAAGAGTCAAAGGCGTGGGTTTGCGTGAACCATTTTCGTAGGCGGCGACTGCGGACTGTGTGGTGCCCGCACGCCGAGCCAGGTCGGCTTGGGTGATCTGTTCAGTTGATCGTGCTGTCCGGATCAGCGTGGCTGCTTCCATAAGGCCAATATATCAGCCAGTGCATATATTGTGGGATACGCCATTAGGCCAGCGCAGGCAGAACGTGGTCGGCAAACAAACGCATTGAACGGTGCGTGTCGGCGTTGTTCATCCCGGCGTGGCGGAACTGGAGTAAGAACTGCGTGATGCGTCCCATGGCACCGCGGGCCAGCGGTTGCAATGCAGCGATCACGTCGTCGGGTGTACCGACGGCAGCGCTCCAGAACCCGGCGTTTCCGGTTCGAATCATGTCGGCAGTTACCCGCTTGTCGTCGCGCAAGCGCTGATCTGCACCGGGCTGTAATCCGACGATCCCGACCAGATCGCTCGGTACGGGCGTCGCATCGTGGCGCTCCATACCCACTCGCGTGGGGCACCATGGCTTGGCTCTCCGGCCTTGTGCCTGGCCTACGTGGCGGCCGGTCGTATCGACGCATTCTTCGAACGAGACGCCACGTACGCCTGGAATGTAGCGGCTGGGTCGTTGATGATTGCCGAGGACGGAGGCCGGTGCAACGATCTCGATGGGGGAGCGCTGAACCTTGGCCGCGGGCTCTCGAACGTGCTCGGGACCAACGGACTGGTTCATGATGAGCTCGCAAATCTGGTGGCCGAAGTCGACGGTGCGAGGGAATGAATCGGCTAATGTTCTGCAAGCCGAGGGGTTCGGCAGAGCGCATCTTGTAGGGGCTTTGAGTCATGGCTGAAGTTGTTTCCGTTGACCAGTTTCTCGATGGTTGGTATCCAGGATGGAAGCCGGAACACATCGATAATCCGTGGCTTCGGGCGAAATCGGGCCCCTTCACCAAGGAAGATGAATCGAAGTTTTGGTTTGTCGACTTCCACTGGCCTCGCGGGTTCTCACCTCTCGGATATTCCTTTGTCACCGACGCGGCATGGGGCACGCAGTTGGCTGCGCACCAACTACCGCTCCCACCGGCCGGTGGACTCGTCCAGCGCATGGGTGGCCCGTTCTTGTACGAGGGCGAGGTGTCGGTTACCTCGCAGTGGGAGATCGGCTATCGCGGCGCCCGCATCGAACGCAACATGCCGCCGTTCCTCCAGAACTTCGAGGCCATCTGGGAAGAACGCAAGTGGGAACTCGACCTTGCCCTCAACTACTTCGAGAACTACGAGTTCGACGGCAGGTCGTTGGTCGACCTCGGCCAGTTCATGCGTGATGCCCGTTCGTTCCAAAAGCGTGCGTGGGAAATCCACTTTGAAATCATGTACCCGCTGCTAGCCATCTATCTGCAGCTGTATGGGCTGTGCGCCTCCAACGGTGTCGACCCGGGTGACATCGCCAAAATGCTGCAGGGCCGGGATTCCAAGATCATGGAGACCGACCGCGCTATGTGGGACCTCGCCGATGAAGCGAAGCGACTTGGCATTGCCCATCTGTTCGATCGTGAGCCGGGTGAGATCCGCAATTCGCTTGCTAAGGCTGGCGGCAATGCGTCGGTGTGGCTCACAAAGTTCGACGACTTTTTGAAGGTCTACGGGCATCGCACCGAAGGCATCTCCGACATGAACATTCCGTCGTGGATCGAGAACCAAGAGTCGCCCCTCGGGCAGCTCCGCAACTTCATTCAGGTTCCGCGGCGCCACGACTTCGATGCAGCGTTGGCAACCTCGCACAAGGAGCGCGACGAGGCGATTGAACTGGCTCGTACCAAGCTGTCCGGCGAGGCTCTCGGCGGGTTCAACGAGCTACTCGGTATCTGCACCGTGGCCAACTTCGCGTGGTGGAACGAAGACCACAACTATTACATCGACCTTCGGGCCTCTATTCCTATGCGTGAAGGTGCGTTGGCCGTTGCTCGCGCCGTCGATGCCGACGTGTACGACGACACAACGTTCCTGTTCTTCCCCGAATTGGACGATGTATGCGAAGGCCGCAAGACCTGGAAGGGTTTGCAGTCAATCGCGACAGCCCGTCACGAGTATTACGACGGCTATCAGGCGCAACGGCCAACCGTGCCCAAGGTGATTGGTACGCTCCCCGACAAGATCGAGGATCCTGTTCTCATCGAAATCTTTGGTATGCATACCCACTATTTCGAGGGCCTCAAGTCCGATATCCACGCCACCGAACTCAAGGGTTTCCCGGCATCGGCTGGGGTGTACACCGGTCCGGCCCGGGTGATGCTCGCCGCCCATGAACTGTTCGATCTCGAAGAGGGAGACATTCTCGTTACCGAGGCCACGTCGCCCAACTGGACCCCTGCCTTCGCCATCATTTCGGCGTGTGTTTGCGACGGCGGCGGCTCCCTCACGCACGCAGCCACCGTCTCACGTGAGTACGGCATCCCGTGTGTCGTTGGCACGTCGGTAGCCACCTTGCGCATCAAGACCGGCGACATCATCGAAGTCGATGGCACTCGAGGTGTCGTCACCATCATCAAACGTGCGAGTGAAGCCTGAGTCCAACGCGACGCTCGCCGGTAAGCGAATTGTCGTAACGGGCGTAGCCCGAGGCATTGGTGCCGAGTTGGCCACCGAGCTTCGGGCCCGTTCGGCCATTGTCGTAACGCTTGATGTTGCCGAGGGTGCCGATTTACGGTGCGATGTCAGCGACATCGAGCAGGTAACAGCCTCGTTCGCCGCCATTGGTGCCCTCGACGGTTTGGTCAACAACGCAGCTTTACTCGTGGCTCGAAAAGCGTCTGACGAGCTGTCGGTCGAAGAATGGGATCGAATGTTCGCGGTTAACGTACGGGGCACTTTTCTCTGTGCTCGTGCTGCCGCGGCCAACATGCCGGGCGGTGGGAGCATCGTCAATGTCGCGTCCGAAACGGCCTTCACGGGTAGCCACGGGTTCACCCATTACGTGGCAGCGAAGGGTGCAGTGGTGTCGCTCACAAGGGCGTTGGCCAACGAATACGGCAGCCGCAGTATTCGGGTCAACTGTGTTGCCCCGGGCTTCACGCCCACGCCGGGCTCCTCGGCCCTTGGCACCTACGACCCCACCCGAACTCCGCTCGGGCGGGTTATGGCCCCTAACGATCTTCTCGGCACGTTTTGCTGGCTGCTTTCGGACGACTCGGCTTTTGTCTCGGGCCAAACCACGCTGGTAAATGGCGGGCGTATCCCGTACTGACATGGAATCGTTCGAGGACTACGACGCCGTAGGGTTGGCCGAACTCGTTCGCGCCGGCTAGGTGCATCCCCGTGAGCTTGTGTCGGCCGCTATTGAGTGTGCCGAGGCCCGGAATCCGTCGCTTAATGCCATCATTCATTGCCAATTCGAGCGAGCCTTGGCCGACGCTGAACGTCCGGTTAGCGGCGCCCCACTGTCGGGGGTGCCGTTTCTTCTCAAGGACTACAAGGGTCGTGAAGCGGGCGAGCCCTATCACATGGGGGTGCGGGCGTTGCGCGACATCGATTACCGCCCTCGTACGTCGAGTGGCCTGGCCCTCAGGTTTCGGGCTGCTGGACTCATCCCGATCGGGCGAACGAACGTGCCACAAATGGCGCTTATGGTACGACCGAACCCGAGCTGTATGGACCAACTCGAAACCCGTGGGATCTCAACCGTACCCCGGGTGGTTCATCGGGCGGGTCGGCTGCTGCGGTAGCGGCCGGTATCGTTCCCGCTGCCCACGGCAACGACATCTCGGGCTGTATTCGCATCCCAGCCGCGATGTGCGGGCTCGTTGGCCTGAAGCCGACGCGTGGGCGAGTTATGTCCAGCACCGTGTCCGATCGACCTGTGGGTATGAACTGCGAAGGTGTCCTCACGCGCACGGTGCGCGATACCGCGGCGCTTATCGACGCAACGTCGTGACAGTCGCCGATCTGGGCGACATACACGGCTGCATTCCACGCGGCCAAGGTGGTCGAGGTGGTGATGCGGTTCGTTACCTCGTTTGGCATGGCGTGGCGCCGGTACATGAAGAGGGAGGCCGAGTCGCTGGTGCTCTCGAAGCGGAATTGGCCAGGTGCGGCCGAGTTGAGTTGGGCGTCTAGTTCTCGAATGAGCTGGTGCCGGGGGGTGACGAACGGGTCCCCATCGGGCCAAATTTTGCGGATGATGTCCATGCCGGGATCGTGTCCGGTTGACTGAACCACGATCAGACGACCACCGACCCGCAGTGCTTGTGCGAGCGGGCCGAGCACCGTCTTGACCTTTGCAACCGCCGAAGTTCGGCTGCGATACGGCTGGGCGGCAAGGATCAGGTCGTACCCCGCAGGCTGGGCGGCGCCGGTCTTTGTGGGAATGACGTCGGCAAGAGCAAATGCTTGATCGGATCGGTATAGAACGAGAACCGTTGGTCGCTGGTAGACGGTGCCGCCCGATGTGGAGCTGGTACCCGTCTGCCAGCCATCGGCCAAGATCGAGTCGAAGTGATGGACCTGTTGTGAGAAGTCATGGGCGGTCGAGCCGGTCAGTGGCACATCCCATCATTGAATGTTTGCCTGGTGTTCGGGTCTTTTGGGCCAGAGCCATGGTGCTTCGGAATAGAACATATTGGTAAGGACGACCACGGTATTTGGATGCTCGGCGAACCGGTCGGGCAGCTGGCTGAGAGTGAGGCGGGCGTCTTCCATGCTTGCCTCTTTCCCGACGACCAGGAACGGCACTGACGGCAGCCGGGAGTGGAGGTGGCGTAGCACATGGCTGAGCACGACCCCGTTGCCGGTGCCAGCGTCGAACAGGCGAAGAGCAGGGGTCGCGGATGGACCAGTGCCAGTTCTCGGCCAATCCGCGCCGCAACTTCGGCCTTCTCGCTCGTGGTACTGACGAACAACAGGTACTTCTCGCGGTTGTCGAAGAAGCGGAACGGTTCGGTGGCCATGGGGTGAAGTATCGGACTTTTTCGCCGAGTTGCAAGCAAGCCGTTTCCCACCGGCGACACCTGCTACTCGACGCGACGAAGGAGCCATTGTGCGACGACGCGCACATAGCTCGAGAACATAGCTTCGAAGGCATCGATCGAGTCTGCGATCAGCGCCACATCGATATCGGCGTACATGTGTACCAGTACATTGCGAAGCCCGACGGCCGGTTTGAGTCGGTCGGCGTGTTCGGTCTCGATGATGCCCATGGTTACCATTAGGTCGAAGGATTCGCGGCCGGTCGACGGTGCGCGTTCAAGCACGCTGCTAGCAATGTGACTATTGATATCGAGTGCTAGGTCGACGATTGATTGCATCATCCGTTCGATCGCCGCCCTGATCACTGGCTCGCTCGCCAGCCGTTCGACACTCAACGGTTGCAGTTTTCGCATCTCGTGGAGGAGCCCTCGCTGAAGCGCGAGTCGCCGTTCGACAACGTTCGGATTGGGCGCAACGGGTGTCACTTGGCCATCAGTTCCAGGTTCCGGCGTCGCAGATGAGCGGTATCGCGTTGTTCTCCAATGGCGGCTATCTGAGCTTCGGCGAACTCCCCGCTCACGGATTCGTAGAGAGCGACGCCCGTGAGAGCTTCGGCCCTTAGAACCGGATTGTCTATATCCAACACAACAAGGTCGATGGCCTCGTAGCCAGTGAGGTCTACCAATGCAGCCCACAGACCGAGTCGAGTGGTGAGTTTGGCATTGTCGGCCAGGTCACGCCGAAAGCTCACTCCGATGTCGAGATCTTGGGGAATTCGGATCGAATTGTGCACAGCGCTCCCGAACGCCGACATCACTCGCACGGAAAACCGCTCGCACACCGCATCGAGTCGTCCGTCGTGGGCAGCGGCTGTAAGCGTGGCGAGGGCAGTTACGGCATCGCGACGAACGATCACAGTGTGATACTAACCGTTCGTGGAAAAAGAACCTGTACGTCGGCTATGGCACCAATTGACCTTGGAGTTAGCGTCAGAAAACAAAAGGGAGGTTACATGTCGAAGCAATCAACTACTCGGCCGTCGATCGGGGCCAGTGTCAACCACCTCGTTCTGAGTGTCCGAGACATCGACGAATCGCATCGCTTCTATACCGAAGTGTTGGGCTTCGAGCAGTGCGGCGAACTTACTCATACGATGAAGATGCGGTTCTACCGGGGTAGTCCCGAGAGCCATCACGACCTTGCGCTTGCCGAAACGGCAGAGCCTTCGCGGTACGCAGCACCGCCTGAGTGGAACATGCGCGACATGCCGCCGGGGATCAACCACATTGCCATCGGGTATCCCGATCGTGACAGCTGGTTGAGTCAGCTCGCACATATGAAAGCGCTCGATGTGACGGTGCATGTTCGGGGTAACCACGGCATGACCCACTCGGCGTACGTGACCGATCCCGACGGCAATGGCATCGAGGTGCTGTACAACCTCCCGGCAGAGGTCTGGAGCGGCGACGTCGACGCTGCGCTCAACTACTTCGAGTACATTGCACCCGACAGCGACGAGGCTATGGACGACCGCACGGACTATAAGCTTTTTGGTGTCGGTTATGAACCTGCGGTTACTGGCCCAGGTGTGGTAGCTCGGGTAGCGACCTCACCAGTAGCGACTGCTCAGCGCTAGCCGCTGGGCCTCGTTCGCTTGGGGCGAACGGTCTGGCCTATGCTCGGCGTCAGATGCCCCCACCGCCTGCCAAGCCGCCAGCAGCAACGGTCGCCCCCAAGCCAGCGTCAGAACGCGGTGCAACACTGCAATCCGTGTCCATCGCCCTCGATGTCATTGACGAGCTCTCAAAGGTACCGGAACTGAGTCTCAGTGAATTGGCGCGGCGCGTCGGCGTCGCCAAAAGCACTGCGCACCGCACATGTGCGGTGTTGTCGGCCCGCGGTCTTCTCGACCGTACTGCGGTTGGGCGGTATCGCCTCGGTTTGCGATTTGTCGAGTACGGCCACCTCGCCACGATGCGGACACCCGTGCGAGATCGCGGCCTACCTCTGTTGGTTGATCTACGAAACACACTCGGCGAAACGGTGCAGATTGGCGTGCCGGCTGGTGCCGATGTGGTGTACGTCGAGCGTGTCGAGGGAATTCGAGCGCTGCGCTATGCCAACGAGAACTCACGTCGAGCGCCGTGGCACCGTTCGAGTGCAGGCAAGGCACTGGCGGCTCATCTTCCCGATATGGTCGGAGCACGTCTGCTGGCCGGCCTCCCGGCGAGCACCGGCTACACCATTGTCGCCCCTGAGGTGCTAATGACCGAGCTAGTCAAAATTAGGGCTCGTGGCTACGCCCGAAGTATCGACGAGACCGAGCTTGGCATGTCGTCGCTTGCGGTGCCGGTTCGAGCAAGCCCTGGCGGTTCCGTTGTGGCTGCGATCTCGTTGATTGGACCTACAGCGCGAGTGATTGGTGATAGAGAAGTTCAAATTGTCCATGTGTTGCAGATGGGGGCCAAGCACCTCACCGACACGATCGCGTCTGGTGAGTTCACCGTTCGTATGCGCCGCTAGGCGCACACACGCCGGACCTGTGAACTTGTGCCCGACGACATCGGGCACAACTTCGCGAAATCGCTGGTTCGCGGCGGCGGATGGTGTCGGGAGCCGGTGATAACGTCCAGCAATGACTGGTACGGAACTATGAAAGTCGCCCGCTTCTCCCACGGTGGCTCAACTCGTTTGGGCATTGTCGACGGTGACGAGATCGTCGATGTGGGTGGCGCCGATCCGTCGCTGCCAACCGACCTTGGGGCTGTACTTGCGGCTGGAATGCTCGATCAGGTGAGGGCATCACAACGTGCTGCTCGGCGATTCGCACTGTCGACGGTGCGGCTAGAGGCACCCATTGTCCAACCGCCAGAGTTCATCGCAATTGGCCTCAACTACGCGGCGCATGTGGCCGAATCGGCGGCGGGTGCCACACGGCCCAAGATGCCCATGGTGTTCAACAAGCAGTCCACGTGCGTCACCGGCCCCTTCGACCCCATCGAGGTTCCACGCATAGCGCCGGAAAAGATCGACTATGAAGGCGAGTTGGGCGTGGTCATTGGGCGGCGTTGCCGCTCGGTGCCAGCCGAACGAGCACATGAGGTTGTTGCTGGCTACCTCGTCGTGAACGACGTGTCAGTACGTGACTGGCAGCATGCTTCGCCCACGTTCACCATGGGCAAATCGTGGGACACCCACGGTCCAATCGGGCCCTGGATGATCACGGCCGACGAGCTCACTGATCCGCACAACCTTCGAGTGCGTACCTGGGTCGACGGTCAACTGCGCCAAGACGGCAACACGTCCCAGATGATCACAAACTGCTGGGAACTTATCGCCTTCTTGTCGACCGCGTTCACCCTGCTCCCGGGCACCATTATCGCCACCGGCACGCCGTCAGGTGTCGGGTATGCCATGGATCCTCCTGGCCTGTTATCAGCAGGAATGACCGTGCGCATCGAGATCGACGGCGTGGGAGTGATCGAGAACCCGGTTGTCGACGAACCGGTACGGTCGCCCCTCCTGTGAGCACCTACAAGAGTCCTACCACTGGCGACGCAATAGTCGAGGGTCTGCTCGCCCACGACGTCGACACCGTGTTTGGTATACCGGGCGTCCAAACGTATGGGCTGTACGACGCGCTGGCTAGGGCTAAGGACCGCATCACGGTCTACGGCGCCCGGCACGAGCAAACTGCCGCGTACATGGCGTTTGGGTATGCGCAAGCCACAGGTCGACCCGGCGTGTGCTCGGTGGTCCCAGGGCCAGGGGTCCTAAATGCCGGCGCGGCCCTATTGTCGGCCTACGGGGCGAGCGCTCCAGTGGTCTGTCTCACCAGCGAGATCCCTGCGGCTGCGATGGGCCGAGGTCTCGGGCACCTGCACGAAATGCCTGACCAACTCGCCACGCTCAAGACGTTCACCAAATGGGCCGCGAACATCATGCATCCGGCCGAAGCACCCGAACTCGTTGCCGAGGCCTTCTTCCAAGCCACCAGCGGCCGCCCACGTCCGGTCGCGCTCGCTGCTCCGTGGGATGTACTGCCGGCGCGCGCGGCGGTGCCAGCCTGCGTGCCGCGCCAGGTTCACCCGCCCGACCCTGATGCCGAGCAAATCGATCGTGCCCTTGAGCTCTTGGCAACAGCGGTGAACCCCATGATTATGGTTGGCAGCGGCGCTCAGCATGCCTCGGCCGACGTGTTGGCGTTGGCCACCAAACTGCAAGCTCCAGTTGTGTCCCTTCGAGGTGGTCGCGGCATCGTCAGTAACGAACATCCACTTGGTTTTACGTGCGCCGAGGGTTTCGAGCGGTGGGCCGATACCGACGTGCTCATCGGCATCGGTTCTCGACTCGAACTCGTGTGGTCACGGTGGGCGTCGCGGCCGCCAGGGCTCAAGATCATCCTTATCGATATCGATCCAATGCAACACGTTCGGCTCGACGCCGACATTCGCATCGTGGCCGATTCGGCTGCGGCCTGTCGTGTTCTTAGCGACGCAATCACGAGTCGTTCGTCACGCGAGGCCGAGTTTCTTACAGTCCGGTCCGAGAAGTCCGTCGAGGTTGCTCAGCTCCAACCTCACATCGACCACCTTCTCGGCATTCGGCGCGCGTTGCCACGCGACGGGTTTTTCGTCGAGGAGATTTGTCAGGTTGGCTTTGCGTCGTACTTCGGGTTTCCCGTCTACGAGCCTCGAACCTTTATCACCTGCGGTCATCAAGGCACCCTCGGGTTCGGTTTTCCCACAGCTCTGGGAGTCAAGGCCGCCTTCCCAGATCGGGCCGTCGTGTCCATCAACGGAGACGGCGGTTTCATGTTTGCGGCACAGGAGTTGGCCACTGCCGTGCAGTTTGGCCTCAACGTGGTTGCCGTGGTTTTCGACAACAATGCGTTTGGCAACGTACTCAACGACCAACGGCGGCTGTTCAACGGTCGTGCCCTCGGGTCCGAACTGCGCAACCCCGACTTCGTCGCCTTCGCCCGGTCTTTTGGGGCCGAGGGGGTTAGTGTGGCTTCGCCTCGAGAGCTTGAACGGGCTGTCCGTGTCGCAATCGATGCCAACGTGCCGACACTTATCCACGTTCCCATGCCGCTTGATGCCAACGTAACGCCGTGGCCGCTATTGATGCCGGCGGCGCGACGGCAATGACCATGGCTCCTATTGGATGGGCGCGACCGGGTTGCGGATTCGGAGGCCTCGACTGCCCACACCGGCGTTATTGCACAGCACGTGCACACCACCAAATCGCTCGACAGCTGCGTCGCGCAATGCCTCGACACTGTGACGTAGCGAGCAATCGGTTGGAACGGCCAGGACCTCGGCTCCTGACTCGGCAACTTGAGCTGCGGCGTGTTCCAGCACCGGGCCTTCGATGTCGGCCATGACAATTTTCATGCCTTCGGATGCGAATGCATGGGCAAACCCAAGGCCAATGCCCGAGGCCGCGCCGGTAATGACTACGACGCGCCCTCGGAGGCTTTGCACGGTTGGCTACAGTTCGCGACCGTCGAGGTACACGTTGCCGTTACTGCCATCGACCGTGATGATTTGGCCAGTCTGGATGGCAGTGGTGCCAATGACGGAACCGACGACGCACGGTATGGCGAACTCGCGGGCGACGATGGCGCAATGACTCAGGACGCCGCCAACGTCGGCGACAACCGCTCCGGCGATGGAAAACATCGGCACCCACGGCGGAAGTGTCATCTCGCACACCATGATTTCGCCCTCGTCGAGGTCGCCAGCTTCACTGAGCGATTTCACCACGCGGGCAACGCCGCGGTACACACCTGGTGATCCTGATACGCCGCTGATGACCAACGGGTCGGCGTTCTCCTCGGGCGGCTTCACGCCGAGTAGGCGCACGACGATGGCATCCATAAACGGATCAGGCGGGCCGTCGGGGATAACTGGCGGTGTGCCGATGGCTCCTGGCGGGCTCGCCTGTGCGCTCGCTGCCACGTTCAAGGCGCGCTCGGCAACAATCGACTGACGGGCGCCACCATGCCGCAGAGCTTCAACGACCTCGTCGCGATACAAGAAGTACACGTCGCGACGATTGTCGATGCTGCCCTTGTCGACCAAACGCTCGCCGATTGCAAGTGTGAAACGGCGAAGTAGTGCTACGCCCAACTGGTCGATGTAGAACGCATGGTCTTCGGTAATGGGGAAGCTGTATTGGGCTGCGTCGTACAGTTCGTCGAACTTGGCCAGTTTGGCAGGGTCCGCTGACATCTTGGCCCGAGCGCGTGACATGAGCGTCTCCCGGAGATGTACGCCGCGCTGGTACAGCTTCTCGGGATCATCGTCGTCGGACAGCGCCATAAATGATCCGATGCTCGACAGCGGGATAGCAGGATCCTCACGCCACGGGATATCGGCCAGGTCATAGACAGCGTCGCTACGCCAGCCGTACTCGTGCAGGAACAGATCGAGCTGTGTTTGGAACGCCCGCCCCTCGGCCGATAGCGCGAAGTGCCCGACAAGGTCTTTGGGCTCGTAGGTATCGAAGAGGGCCTTGAGAACCGGTGAATTCTTGGCGATGCGGCTCAATTCCCAAATGCCACGGCTGGCATCGACCGAACGGGTGTGGTGCCCTTGTAGCGCCTGGTACGACTCGGTTGATTCTTGCGGCTGCATTTCCTCGTCGTACATGTCGCAGAACGCCGCGCCAGACACCAGCACGAAATTGATATGGCCGTGGATGTACCACATATGCCGCATGTGATTGGTCATGTCGTCGAGCTTGGCGAGAAGCGAAGCATCGGACATACCACTGTAATCGACATCTTTCTCGGCGTAGTTCTTGGCGATGAGTTCGGGCTTCCACTCCTCGTTCCAACGATTTCCGATACCCGGCACCTTGCTGGCGAGCGTTGCGTGGTACCGCGTCATGCGGTCGGCAAGTTCGGCCTGGTCGGGGATCGGGTGAAAGGCCATATAGAAGTAGTGATTGAACGCCTTAGACGACGCCATCATGGGACAGTCGTACTCGGCCTGTGCTTTGGTAAAACCTTCGCTCAACGTAGACATGACCAGGTCTTGCGACAGTGGGTGCAGCGGCCTTGGTGCGTGCATTTTGTCGAAGGCCCAGAACCCTTCTACTTCGTCGGGTCCCGGAAATGTGATGGCTTCAGTGACGGACACTGGTTCCCCCTCAGGTCAGAAATTGCTGCTGCCGTCCCATAGGCAACAGGAGCGATACTAAACGGAGTTCGCAGGCTTCGGGGTGCCAGCCGTTCTCAAGGACAGAACGATCGCTCGGCCGTTTAGGGCGTGAAGGTGCCGGGAGGAGTCCGCCAGTCGGGATTGCGATGTCCAACGTCGGGCGTGGCAGGCAGAAGGGGTCGAGCGATCGCAAGGATGTGCTGTGTGAGTTTGCCGTTCGTGAACACGATGCAGTTCGTATCGAGTCGCCGCCCACCCCACGGGTCACGGTACTCTCCGCCAGCCTCCTCGACGATGACTGTGTTCGCGGCGAAATCCCACGGACCGCCGTTCAGAATGATTGTGGCGTCGAGCAACCCCTCGGCTACTGCGGCGCCGTAGTAGGCGTACGTCCGCGAGTTAGAAGCCGTGCCCCGCAGGAGTTCGCCTGCCAGTGTCGAACGCCACCCGAGCATGAAGCCCTCGGGCGGAACGGGAAGCACGTTCGCGTCGTCGAATACCTCGGTGTTGGTGCACATGAGCCGCGTCGGCACACTGTCGTGAAAGCTCGTGACAACGCCGTCGTGGTGCGCAGCCTCGAGACGCCAGGATCCGGCGCCACGCTCGGCGTACCACCGAACACCACCGCATGGGCTCGACACCACACCAAGTTGCACCTCGCCGTCGATCTCGAGCGCAATCATCGTCGCCCATGCAGCGACGCCTGCCGCGTAGTTGTGGGTGCCGTCGATGCCGTCGAAGATCCATCGTCGGGGTCCTGACCCGTGTGGCCCGATCTCCTCACCGAGAAAGCTGTCTTGCGGCCGCTCCTGCAACACGATCTTTTGCATCATTGTCTCGACGGCGCGATCGACGACGGTCACCGGAGAACCGTCGCCCTTGATCTCGACGAGCAGGTCGGCCGATCGAAACGGTGGGGTCGAGATGGCATCGGCGGCGTCGGCAAGCCGCAACGCCAACGCAAGATCGGCCGAATGTGGAGGGACAGTCAATTCGCAGTTACCTGTCAGGTGCGGTGTAGCGGCGGGCAAAGGCAACCGTACGCTCAAAGATTGCCTCGATGTCATCGTGGCCGACAAAGAAGTGATCGGCGCCCTCGATGGCGTCGAGTTCTACGTGGGCGCCGGCTTTTCTGAGCATTTCCTGGAGGAGCACGGACTGAGCGAACGGGGCAATGGTGTCGTCGGTGCCATGTTGGAGTAGAAACGGTGGAGCACCGATATGTCGGCTCGGGAAGGCGACGCCGCCATCGCCCGCTCGATGTCGTCACTGATTGGATGACCAAGGTACAGCTCAACAAACGCTGAGTCATCGTGGCCGACCATGGACGGCAAGTCGGTAATGGGGTACCAGCAAATGACCGCAGAAACCGCTGCGATGTCGGTGGCCAGCCCGACCGACGCCGCCAGGTACCCGCCCGCCGATTGGCCCCAAAGCACCAACTTGTCGGGGTCGATGTCATAGGCAGCTGACTTGTCACGCAACCAACTGAGCGCGGTCTTGACATCGTCGATAGGTCCGGGGTGAACGGCTTCGCCGCTATAGCGGTATTCGACAGCAGCAACTGCGAACCCGGCGTCGGTCCAACGCTCGAAAATGCTGCGTGACCACGATCGTGTTTCTCGCGGTCCCTGATGACGTGAGCTGACGCGCCAACCTCCACCATGGATGCACGCAACGAGTGGCCTTGGTTGGCTTGAGGGATTGCCAGGCCGGTACAAGTCGAGTTCGAGTGGACGAAAGCCATCGAGCTGTCCGTAGACGATGCCGCGATCTATCCGAATCGGGGCGAGGCTCTTTGCCGTCACAGCATCTGCCGCCAAGAGTGACCGGCGCACATCGTCAATGCTGCTGACGCTGATGTTCGTGGCGAAAGCGATGGCGAGACCTAGGACACGACAGTGATCAAAAAACTCGGCGGCGCCTGGCAGCGGCTCGCCGCTGAGCCACACGGTGCCGTCGAGGTCGAAAATGGCTGCGTCGTAGTGGGTCAGGGCGAAGGGCTTTTTCACTAGTCGGTTTCTGCCTGTAGCTACTGCTCGTCTGGCGTTAGGACCTTTTGTCATGAGCGGTGAGTCTGAAACGACGACTCGTGGCTAGTGCCGCGGCAGCAGCGATACCTTTTGCCGCGGGCGGTAGCTCCAACGACGGAGGCAGTGCCGCAACCACGGCCGCCCCCGCTGTAACCACGGCTGCGGCTGCTACAACGGCTGCCGCTGCTACCACCGCAGCCGCGGCTACGACTGCTGCTGCCACTACTGCGCCGGCCGTGCCAGCTGCTGCGTACAAAACCGACCCAACTTGGGGAGGGCTCGCCGAGTCATCATCGGGCGGAAAGTGCGGTTTGGGTAATGGGCAAAAGGCCACTGGTGCTCCGGTCAAAATCGGTGCCGTCAGCACCATGATTCCGGGCATCGACTTCAAGGACGGCCCGAACGCCCAAATGGCGTTCTTCAAGTGCGTCAACGACAACGGTGGCGTGCACGGTCGGCCCATCGAACTCATCAATATCAACGACGAACTCGACCCGGCCAAGGCTGGCGCGGCGGCGGCCAAGCTAATGGAATCCGAAAAGGTCGTGGCCATCGCTGGCGGTTTCTCCATCATCGACTGCCCGGTCAACGGCAAGGCGTACCTCGCAAAGGGCTACAACATCATCGTTGCGGGCGTGCCCGCCGAGTGCTTCGGCCAACCGAACATTGCCGCCACCAACATGGGCCCTCACTACTCGGCCCAGGGTGGCGCTCAGGCCGTAATCAATGCAGGTGCCAAGGGCAAGATAGTCCACGTAACGGGCAACAATCCGGGTGCCGACTACAACGGCTCCAGTGTGAAGACGCTAGCCGAGGCAGCAGGAATGCAGTTCGAAGACGTGCAGGTAGCCTTACCGATCAAGGACGGTAACACGCTCGTCGCCGACCTGGTGAAGAAGGCTGGCAAGGGTGGCGGCGTGGTCATCACCTTCACCCCACCCGAGGCCCTCACCATCATGAAGGCCGCCGACGATCAGAACCTTATCGATTCCGTCGTGTGGGGCTCCGCCACGCCAGCTAAGTGGGACGGAAAGATGCACATCAACGCCGAACTTGCCCCGCTCGACACCACGGGCCCCGACATGAAGCTGATCCAAGTGGTGCTCGCCAAGTACGACTCGAAGACCCCGCTCGGCTCGTTTGCCCAGATGGGCTTCCTGATCGGCCAGCTCGTAGTCGACACCTTGAACAAAATGCCGGCTGCCGACATCGACAGCCAGCCCAAGGTCAACGCTGCAATCAAGGCCATCAAGAACAGCAAGATCCGCTACGAGGGAACGGCAGCCGAACTGCGCGCCAACCCCGATCTATTGCACTCGGCCTACTTGTTGCGCGACTAGCGCGCAGGCCGCGGCCAGCAATGTGCCTGCCGGAGGAGTGCCTGGTAGCTGATCATGGCCTTATCGTAAAGCTGGCCAGGTCTCGTCGGCCGAGAACGCCTTCACCCGGTCAACCATTGCCGAGCGGTCGTACACGCCATAGAGGGCGGCCCTCATACGGGTGGGGTCACCGAAAAAGAACTTCTCGTACAGCGACTGGCGGCCGCCGAAGCCGGAAATCGACATGTCCCATGCCAGGCGGAATAGCTTGAGCCGCTCGGAGGCCGGGGCGGTTGCCGAGCGGAGGTAACGACTGATGTCGTCGCCCCGAGGACCGAGACGGTCCGCCTCGGTCGGGATCATTATGAGCCCGCTCGACGTGATGAGCTCAAGGATTTCGACGATGCGTTTGTAGACGGTGGGATACCAGTTCCGTGCCGCATCGAGTGGGCCACGCGCCGGCGTCATGACCCCGTATTCGTTGAGCGTCGCACCGGCTTCGGATGCCACCTTGAGGGCCTTGAGGATCTCCAAGATCATGATGACCTCGGCAATCATCTCCTGGACGTGGGGCAGGCCACCGGTCTGGATCATGTCGACACATGCCTGCATTACACCAAGAAACGCCTCGGTCTTGGCAATCTTCAAGTTCACGACCTGGTGCGCCATGTGCAGCACCGCGCCGGTTTGCGCATAGGCCTTGTTGGCCGACTCGATGTCACGTAGGAGAAACACCCGCTCCCACGGCACAAGTACGTCGTCGAACATCACCATGGCGTCCATTTCATCGAACCGTGAACCGAGAGGATGGTCTGCTCGGCTTCGACCTTGGTCGAGAGGTTCACGGCATTGCAGTGACAACCCAGGTGTGTTGTTTGGTATGGCGAACGCGAGGGCGTACGGCTGGAGTTCGTCGGCGAACTTCAACACGGTTGACGGGAAGATCAGGATCTCGTCGCTGATGGGTAACGTCGCCATCATGCGAGCGCCTCGAACGATGATGCCGTCGGGGGTCTCGTCGACCACGCCAAGTACGGTGAAGGGATCGTCGAGTTGGTATGGCTGTTTGGATCGGTCGATCTGCGGGGGCGTGAGGGCGTGGGTGAGGGCAAGATCGTTCTCTCGCACGTACTCGAAATAGCGGGTCATGTTATCGGAATACTGACCAAAAAAGTTGCCCGACGTGCCCGCTGCCATAACGTTGACGTTGAGGTAGTCGGGCAGCCGGCCCATAAAACCAAGCGTGGCGTCGGCCCACACTTTGTGCATCTCGGAGCGGCGCACAAGGTCTTCACGGGTGCGTGGCACGATGAAACTTCTGCCTACACGGTCGCCTGATGTTGGCGACGTGAAGGTCATGGTGTCGACGAGGTCGGCGCGGTGCTGCATGTCGTACAAAGCGGCGAGCGAAAGGGCAGCACCCGACGTGCGGGGATGTGTCGTGGGATCGGCAACAAGCTCACCATCGACCCACAGGTTGGGAGGGGCGGTTCGCAGTCGGTCGAGAACTTCTTTTCCTGTTCGAGCTCCCATTGACTGTCTCCGTATTCTATAGTGGAACGCACTGTGCAGATAAAGAATATAGCACCACCATCGCAAACGCTTGATCGAGGGCTCGCCATCCTGGAGATCGTGGCCGATCGGCCGCGTTCAACCGACGACATAGCAGCGGTGCTCGGCGTGCACCGGTCCATTGCGTATCGGCTGATTCGAACTCTTGAGGACCGACACCTCGTAGAACGGGACCCGGTAGGCCTCTATCACCCGGGGCTGCGGTTGGCGGTGCTTGCGCAGGGTGTGCAGCCGACCTTGCGTGCCGCTGCAGCGGGTGAACTCGCAGCACTGGCCGACCAGTTGTCGATGACGGCATTCCTTGTGGTTCGTGACGGCGACGAGGCCATCACGCTCGAAAGTGTGACCCCTCGCGACACGCCGGTGCATGTTGTCTACCGACCGGGCACCCGCCATGCCATCGACAGGGGAGCACCCGGCTTGGCGTTGCTCGCTGGACAGTATCCTGACGTAGCCGAACGGCCAGAGGTGTCGGCAGCGCGCGCGGCCGGATATGCGACAAGTACTGGTGAGGTGCTTGCAGGAATGGCGTCGCTTTCGGCCCCGGTCGGGCATCACGGAGCAGTTGCTGTGTTATGGCTGGCAGCCCAACCCATCGACCTCGCCGACGTCTCGACCGCCGTCGTCGCAACGGCCGATCGAATCTCGCGGCGCCTGTCCTGACACCCAAATCCGCAACAGTTGCGGAAATGGTGGGCTCAGGGCCGGCCGTATCCGCAACAGTTGCGGAAAGGGTGGATTCGCCTCAGCTGCAGGCGGCTTGGGCAATCGGGATAAAGGCGCTCGGATCCGACGACTGGTCGTCGGGTCTCCAGGCGAGGTGGAAGTCGTCGAAGCGCTCTGGTGGCGTGAGCGGTACGACGGTTACGCCTTGACGTTGGACAGCTCCAACGTGCAAGGCATTCAGCCATCCAATACCGGTACCCACGGCGACCATGTCGAGCATGCGCTCAACTTGGGTGGCCGGGTGAACGACGTAGGCGGGCTCAGCCCCGTGAGCCAACAGGTACGCGAGCGTCTCGGCGTGATACGTGGGGGCCTCGGTCCTGTCGACGAGTAGCACTGCCTCGCCGTCGAGTTCGCTAGCGTGTACGACATCTTGTCGAGCCAAGCGATGATCAGACGGTATTGCAAGGTGGTTGAAAGGGACTCGGGTCAACAGGGCTGACGCCAAGCCGACCGGTATCGGAGCGCGCACGATTCCAACGGTCAGCTTCCCGGTGCGCAGTTCGTCGAAGATGCGCAGCGACGTCAGCGCCGCCGGACGTATCGGCACGTCAGGGTATGCCTCGTGGAAGTGCTGCACCGCGCGCAATGTACCGACCTCGCTCCCGTGGCAGTAGCCCACAACCATCGCAGGTGTAGCGGTAGTCAGGTGGGTGGCGACCGATTGGAAGTGGTCGACAGCCGCAAGCACACGACGGGCCTCGGGCAAAAGGCGGCGCGCCGCGTCGGTTAGTTCAACCCGGCGGCTCGTACGGGTGAACAGCGCAACGCCAAGCTCGGTTTCGAGCTCGCATATTCGCTGGGACAGCGGTGGTGTCGACATGTGCAACCGGGCTGCGGCGCGGCGAAATGCAGTACCTCGGCCACGGCTACGAAGTATTCTAAGCGACGCAGATCCACGTGTGGAACGTTATCGAATGCGACATGATGACGGTGCATGTCGGTCGTGGACACAGTCCGGCGACCGTGAGACGCTGAGACCTATGAAGATGATGTGGTTCCACCTCATGCCATATCCGGCGCTGCCCGAGGACTTCAACAAGAAGAACCGAAGCGTCTGGGTAGATATCGACCCGTCGTTGTTCGACACCGAGATCATGGCCGAAACGTACGACACGTACATCGACCAACTCGTCTACGCCGAGGAGTGCGGGTTCGACGGCATCTGCGTGAATGAACACCACAACAACGGGTATGGTCTCATGCCATCTCCGAACCTCATTGCCGCGGTACTTGCCAACCGCACGTCGCAGGCCGCCATTACGGTGCTTGGTAACTCGGTGGCGCTGTATAACCCGCCGAGTCGTGTCGCCGAGGAATTCGCAATGCTCGACCTGTTCAGCAAGGGTCGGCTCATTGCCGGGTTCCCTGTGGGCACGGCGATGGACACCACGTATTCGTACAGCGTGAACCCCAGCCATCTTCGTCCGAAGTACTACGAGGGCATCGAGCTCATCATGAAGGCGTGGCAGGCCGACAAGCCGTTCTCGTTCAACGGAAAGTTCAATCAACTTCGCTATGTGAACCCGGTGCCGCGCCCGTGGCAAAAGCCCCACCCGCCGGTGTGGATCCCCGGTGGCGGCTCCATCGAAACCTGGGATTTTTGCGCTGAGAACGACTTCGTGTACGGGGCGCTCACCTACTACGGCTACAAAATGGTGCGTGAAACGGTCGCTGGCTTTTGGCGACAAGTAGAGGCGCACGGCAAAGACCTGAACCCGCATCGGCTCGCCGTTACCCAGTTCATTGGGGTCGCCGACACCGACGAAGAGGCGTACCGCCTGTACAAAGAACCGGCCGAGTATTTCTTCAATAGATCGCTCCATGTGTACCCTGGTTTTGTCGATGCCCCCGGTTACGTCACCGAAGCATCGGTCCGTGCTCGCTACAGCTCGCAAGTGCGTGCTGCTGCCCGTTCGAAGCAAGCCAAGCACGACCTCACGTGGGATGAAATGGTCGACAACGGCTACGTCGTGATTGGCAGCCCCGACACGGTGCGCGAACAACTCGAAGAAGCGGCGAAGGAACTCCGCATAGGGCACCTGTGCGCCATGCTGCAGTTCGGCAATATGAGTGACGAACTCACCCGATACAACACGAATCTCTTTGGCGACAAAGTAGCCCCCGCCCTCCGCTCGGTCTTTTCCGAATACGACGATCCCTGGTGGCCCAAAAATGCCCGATAAACGCCTTGTTTACCTGTTCGGCATTGCCGGACACCCCGAGCTTTCCCCGGTTATGCGGGGCCTCGCCGCCGACGGCTGGGACATTGTCGTCCCCGACGTTCCCGGCTTCAACGGCGCATCCGGGTTTGAAGTACCCACCGACTACCTTGGGTGGCTCACGACGTTCTGGGACGCACTCGATGCAACCGGCGCGCTGCCATGCCCGGTTGTCGGGGCCTCGCTCGGTGGGATGATCGCCACCGAACTTGCCGCTCTGCGGCCCGAAGCCGTCACCAAATGGCGCTGCTTGCACCGTTCGGTACAGCCGACGGCGACAATCCGGGCTTTGACATGTACGCGGCTCCAGCCATCGAGCGCATGAGTCACCTGTTCGCTAAAGGAGTACCCGAGGCGTTCACGACGCGCTTTTCCCATCTCGGCCCCGACGAGGGGCCGGTGGCTGCGTATCTCAGTGACGTTGCCGCCGCCAACGTTTTGTGGCCGTTCGGTGATCGAGGTATAGCCAACCGTCTTCATCGAGTGACATGCCCGCGCATCACGTTGTGGGGTGATCTCGACGAATTGATACCGGTATCGACCGGCCGTCGTTGGGGTGACGTTATGGTGGTTCCTGGCGCAGGGCATCTTCGCGAGTGGGATGCTCCCGACACCGTGCTAGCCACGTTGCGCGCCTTCCTCTAGATCTAGACGGAGAGCCCAATGGCTGCACGGACCGGACAACAGTTTCTCTCCGGTCTACAAACCCAGGGTCGGTGGGTATCGATCGATGGTCGCATGATCAGCGACGTAACGACCGACCCGGCCACCAGCGGTGCAGCGGCAACTCTTGCCAACGTGTTCGATCGGCAGCACGAATTCGCCGCCGAGTGCCTTGTGCCCGACGATGAAACCGGCGAGCCGATCAATATCAGCCATATGCACCCGCGGTCCATCGATGATCTGCATCGTCGGGTCAAGGGGCTAACACGAATTTCGGAAGCAACCGTTGGGTTGATGGGTCGCACGCCCGACTATATGAACATGAAGTTCGCAAGCTTTGCGGCGCGTCCGCAAGGTTGGGCGGGGCCACACCGCACTAACGATCACGGCGCCGAGAACCTGCTCACCTTTCAGAAGCGCATTCGGCGCGACGACGTGGCGTTGACCCACACCATTATCCAACCCAACATCGACAAACGAACCGACGGCAAGATCTTGGGCAACAAGGTCACGCTGCACAAGGTGGCCGAGACAGCGGACTCGATCGTGGTGCGGGGCGCTCGAATTCTCGCCACGCTCGCTCCGTTTGCCGATGAACTGGCGGTGTACCCCGCATTACCGATCCCCGAAGGCGCAGAGGATTACGCGTTGGCGTTCTCGATTCCTATGGATAGCCCGGGCCTCAAGTTTCTCTGCCGCGATGCCGCGTCGGTGGCTACGAATCCGTTCGACCGTCCGATTTCGAGTCGGTTCGACGAACAGGATGCCTTCGTAATCTTCGACAACGTCGAGATTCCTCGTTCGATGCTCTTCCTCGATGGCGGACCTGGATCGGTCGAGATTTACAACACGGGAATCCGGTCAGGTCTCATCGACAACATGACCACGCAAACCACCGTACGGGCGCTCACCAAGCTTGAATTCGCCTACGGCTTGGCGACGAGAATGGCAGAGATGGTTGGTGACTATTCGCCGGCCACTACCGAGATGCTGGGCGAGTTGCTGAGCTACGTCGAGGTCACCCGTAACGCCATCATCGCCTCCACATCTGAGGGGTACGACATGGGCGATGGCGTGTTCTTCCCCGGTGGACGCGCCCTGACGCCGATGCGATCGTTGCTTGCGGTGTGGTTCCCGCGGGTCAACGAAATCATCACGCAGATTGGCAGCCACAACTTGTTGGCCACGCCCAGCTTGGCGTTGTTGATAGACCCGGACTCGGGTCCGTTGATCGAGGAGTTCATACATGGTGCCGACGGTGTCAGCGCGTTGGAGCGTGCTGCGTTGTTCCGGTTGGCGTGGGAATTCGTCGGCTCGCAGTTAGGCGGCCGAAACGCGCTGTACGAACGCTTCTATCTGACGTCGGCGGGCCGCAACCGCATGTCGGCTCACCTTGGTAACGCCGACCGAACCCGACCGTATGCGTTGGTCGATCACATCCTCGCCGCTGGTCGGGAAGCGGCGGGTCTGTCTTAACGGGTTCGGCGGTGGAGAACGCCACCCTGCCCACAGTCGGCATCGTGGCTAGTTTTGTCCCGGGTAGTTCCGACACCACGGGGGCAGCACACATGAAGACCAGCACCGACCGAATTCTGACGACGCACGTAGGCAGCCTCGGCCGGCCGGCCAGCTTGCTCGACATCCTCAAAGAACGCGAGCACGGCCGTCCGTACGACGCAGCCGAACTCGACCGCGAAATCGCGGCCGCTGTCACGGATCGAGTGCACCAACAGGTTGCCAACGGTGTCGATATTGTCGCCGATGGCGAGATGAGCAAGGTGAGCTTCCTCGGGTACGTGAAGGACCGCCTCGGCGGGTTCGAGGTCGACTACGGCCCGTCGAAAATGGCGCCTACCTGGCAGGCCGAAGTCGATATGTTCCCCGAGTACTACGAGATCTACTTCAAGAAATACTCATCGGCAGTGTCACCACTGCGTCGGATCATTTGCAAGGGCCCAATCAGCTACGTCGGCCATGGCCTGTTGAAGACCGACATCGACAACCTGGTCGCCGCTTGCGATGGGCTCGATGTGTCCGACATCTTTATGCCGTCTACCGGACCCAGCGGGTTCGGCTCGAACGACTACTACACGACCCACGAGGAATACCTGCACGCAGTGGCTGAAGCCATGCGTGAGGAATACCTCGGCATTGTCGATGCCGGTTTCATTCTGCAGGTCGACGACCCGTGGCTTATCGACATGTTGGCCGACCCGGCCGAATCGCCCGAGAATCGGCATCGCTCTGCCACTATCCACGTCGAGGCGCTGAACCATTCGTTGCGCGGTATACCCAAGGACAAGATCCGGCACCACACGTGCTACGGCCTCAACCACGGCCCCCGCCTCACCGATATTCCGCTACGCGACGCTCTCAAATTCACCTTCAAGATCAACGCTGGCGCCTACTCGTTCGAAGCGATGAACCCTCGCCATATGCACGAGTGGACTCACACGGGTGAGGTTGGTGTCCCCGACGACGCCATTTTGATCCCCGGCCTTATCGGCCATGCCAACAACTATGTCGAACACCCCGAACTGATCGCCGAGTACATCTGCAACTATGCGTCGGTTGTCGGACGTGAACGTGTGATTGCCGGTACCGACTGCGGGTTCTCGTCACGAGCCAGTTACGCCCCCGAGGTGCATCCGACAGTTGTGTGGCCGAAGTTCAAGGCCTTGGCCGAGGGGGCCGCCCTGGCGACCGACAAACTGTGGACGAGATGACAACATCACCACATCGGTAGGCGAACGAGCCGGCATCGAGTTTCGAGCCTTCTCCGGGTTGGCTATGGCGTCGGCGGCCATGTCTATCGACTTGATCCTGCCGGCGTTCGACGATCCGACCTCAGCTACTCGCCAAGCTCGGCGGCCACCGCCGCACTCATAACAGGGTTCTTCGTGGGTATGGGCATCGGCCAAATCCCGGCAGGACTGGTGGCGGATCGTTACGGGCGCAAACCGGCTGTGGTGATCAGTTGTCTCGTGTTGATCGTCGGCGCGTTAGGTGCCGCGGTCGCACCAAGTTTGCCAATGATTGTTGCGTTTCGTTTTTTTTGGGGATTTGGCCCGGCTGGGTTGAGAACGTGCGCCTTGGCGATGATTCGCGACCGTTTCTCGGGTGCGGCAATGGGTCGAGATAGCAGCACCACACCGATCAGCGAACAGTGCACACACCACGAACAGCAATCGCCATTCTCGTGTGGCAACGACGGCTCGACGAGACCCTTGCAGTCGAGAACCGCCAACCGATGCGAGTCGGCCAAATCGGTGTCGCCATCCGGGCTCTTGCAGGCAATCGTGTGTCGTTGTTGTACACGTTGGCCCTGATGCCGTTGTTCGGCGTGTTCTCGTCGTACTTGGCATCGTCGGAACGAATGATTGGCAAGGTATTCGAGCGCCCGGGCCTTTTCTCATGGATCTTCGGTGGCACCGCCGTCATTATGGGGGCGGCTAGCCTGTGGGTTGCGCGGCAGGTAGAGCGAGTAGGGTTGCACCGACTCATTCGTGGCGTGCTCTGGTTCTATACGGCGTCGTCGGCGGGAATGACGATCATCTCGATTGCGGCCGGCGGTGCACCGAACCTGTGGCTGTGGTTGGTGGCGCTGAGCATCGCGTTGGCGTGCCACCAAATGTTGTTCCCGCAGATGAACGCGGGAGCGATGATGCCCGTCGGGCATGTCGCCGGGGCCGCTGCAGCGATCATCGGCACCTTCTCGACAGTGGGAGGCGCAGTAGTCGGTGCCGTGGTCGACGCCGCGTTCAACAACATCGTCACACCATTCAGCGTGGCGTTCTTCGCCGCTGGCGTGATCGGCATCGTAACCACTGGCTACCAGAATCAGGTTGGGGCCGAATTGTTCGAGCGCAGGGATGACTACATCGGCCATCGACGCCAAGTAGGCGCCGTGCCGCTGCCTGGCGGAAGCGGCACATTGATGTTGGCCCCCACGCCGGTACCCGAGCCGTTTTCGGCCAGTGAGCCCGATGCCCGCGGCAATCGACCATCTTGGTGGATTGAGATGGTGAGAACTGACGGATCGTCGTAAAACTCATCTTGCGTTCCGTTGCCGTGGTGCGCATCCCAGTCGACGATGGCCACCCGAGCGGCGCCCAACGTTTGGGCGTGCATGGCGGCCAACACCATGCCAGAAGTATCGTTCATGGACAACCAGACCGGTACGGCGCATGGACGGTACGGTAGTGGGTCATGAGCACGTTTCGCCTCGCTGCAGTTCAAGCCGCCCCGGTGATGTTCGACCCCGATGCGTCGACCGATAAGGCCTGTGGACTTATTGGCGAAGCTGGCCGGCTTGGTGCAACGCTCACGGCGTTTAGCGAGACATGGCTACCGGGATATCCCCGTCACGTCCACGCCACCATCGCGTATCAGGGCCGCCGGAAGCTGGCGGCCAAGTACCTTGCCTCGGCGGTTCTGATTCCCGGCCCGCAGGTCGACCGGTTGTGTGAGGCAGCCCGCCAGGCGGGCACCGATGTTGTTATCGGCGTTGCCGAGCTTGACCCGGTGACAAAAGGCAGTGTGTATTGCACGTTGCTGTTCATTTCGTCATCGGGCGAAATCCTCGGAAAACATCGCAAGCTTAAACCAACCGATGGCGAGCGAACAGCGTGGGCCGACGGCGACGCCACAGGGTTGAGGGTTTATCAGCGGTCGTATGCCGCCATCAGCGGGTTGAACTGCTGGGAGCACAATATGGTGCTGCCTGGATATGTACTTATGGCCGAAGGGACGCAGGTTCATGTGGCCGCCTTCCCGGGTCACGAGCCCGAACCACCAGCCAAGTCGGGCACGCGACAGTTGCTTCTCAGCCGGGCGTTTGCGTCCCAGGCCGGTGCCTATGTGGTGTTGGTTGGTGGGCTTATTCGGCCGAGCGATGTAGTCGATGCCGACATGCGTGCCGCCATCGAGACCACGTCGCCGATGAACGGCGGCTCGTGCATTATCGATCCGTTCGGTGATGTTATTGCCGGTCCGGTCGAAGGCGAACAGATACTGATTGCCGACGTTTCGCTCGACCGAGTACGTGAAGCCAAGGCCATGTTCGACATCGGCGGCCACTACTCGCGGCCTGACAAGCTCCAGGTTGTCGTCGACCGATCACCGGTACGTCGTATTATCGACAAGGAGGCGTGATGAACAGATTTTGCTCGCTTGTAGGTTGCTCAGTTCCGCTACAGCAAGCGGCGATGAGTCGGGTTGTCACGGCCGACCTAGTGGCGGCGGTGAGCAACGCCGGGGGACTGGGCATGATTGCAGTTGGCCGAAGTGGCCCGGCCGCGCTTACTCGGGAGCTGGCGGCCCTTTTGACCCGCACCAGCAAGCCCGTGGGGGCCGGGTTCATCATGCCCTTCCTCGACCGCGAGGTGCTTGAACTCGCTAACGCCAGCGTGCCCGTGGTCGAGTTCTTCTACGGCTGGCCCGACCCGTCGGTAATCGCCGATGGCGTCGTAAACGGTTGGCAGATCGGTTCGGTCGACGAGGCGAAAGCCGCTGTCGATGCTGGATGCGAATACGTGATTGCACAGGGTTTCGAAGCGGGCGGTCATGTCCGCGGCCGTATGCCGCTCGCCAAATTATTGCCTGCGGTACGCGAGGCCGTCGATGTAGTTGTTGTTGGCTCGGGTGGCATCGGCACACGTGCCGACGTGTGCACTGCCTTTGCCCACGGCGCCGATGCAGTGCGAATCGGCACCCGCTTGTTGGCGTCGACGGAATGTGACATTCATCCCAAATACCTGTCGCTACTCATTGCTGCCACCGCCGACGACACGGTCTACACCGACCGCTTCGATGTTGGCTGGCCCGACGCGCCGGTACGGGTGTTGGATTCGGCGCTGCGTGCCGCCGAGGCACCAGGCCCCGACCCGGTCGGTCAGCTCGGCACCATGAACCTGCCCCGCTTCGGCACCACCCCGCCGAACCGGTCTACGTCGGGACAGATCGAGGCAATGGCTCTGTACGCGGGCACCTCGGTCGGCGATGTGTCGGCCCGTGCCACTGCGGCGTCAATCATCGGCGAACTAATGGAGGATGACTAGCTGTCGGCGCGTGCTGCCCGCCAGGCTTCGAACTCGGCCATGCGATCTTTGGCGATGGGGAACGTGCCAATGGTGCTCTCGCCCGCGCTCACCCGTTCGAAACCCCACGTGTCGCGCAGTTCGGCTTCGGCAGCTTCGGCGGCCACTTCCTCGACCAGAGCGATGGGAATGACCATGGCACCGTCGTCGTCGCCGACAATTACGTCGCCCGGCATGACCAGTACGCCCGAACACACGACCGGAATATCGATCTCGAGCGGCAAGTGTTCACGTGACCAGGTGGCGGCATGGGCGGCGCGGTAATACGACGGTAAAGCAACGTTGCCGACCGCGGCGCTGTCACGCACGCAACCATCGGTGACGACGCCTGCCGCGCCGCGTTGCAACATGCGCATGGCGAAGATGTCGCCAAGGGTGCCCGCCCCGGTGGAGCCCCGCGCTTCCATGACGAGGACCTCACCCGGGTTTATTGACTCGATGGCTCGACGTTGGGCATTGGTGCTGGTGGACAAGACGGGGACGAGATCCTCGCGCATCGGTACATAGCGCAAGGTTCTGGCGATGCCGATCATCTTCTGGCCGGGCTTACCGGGCCGAAGTTCGGCAAAGAACGCGTTGCGGATGCCCCGCTTTTGCAACGCAGCGGTAAGGCTGGCCGTGGTTGATTGCGTTAGCAGCGCGACGAGTTCGGGTGACAGTGAGGTCATCGGTTTACTCCTAATCCGTCGGCGCCGACGGTGATTTGTTGCTCATCGGATACTCGTTGTCGGATTGGTGCGATGTTGCCTTCGAAGTCGAGGACGCGGCTGGCTTCTTCGTACCATTTCGCCACGATGGGGTTACCCCAAAAGTCTCGGCGACGCGGGTCGTGAACGTTCCATCGCAGAGTCTGGTGGCCTGGGTCGCCGGTGAAATAGTCGGTGGTATACACCTCGACCCGGTGCCCGTCGGGATCACGAAGGTACAGGTAGAAGGCGTTCGACACGCCGTGACGGCCAGGCCCCCGTTCGATGGCATCTTGTTCGTTGGTTGAGCCAAGAACATCGGCCAGCGTCAAGATGTGGTGCGACTCGGGAACCGAGAACGCCAGGTGGTGCAGCCGGGGGGCCGATCCTTGGGTGGTGGCAATGTCGTGCACTGTTTGCTTGCGGTACATCCACGTTGCGAATAGCGTTCCATCGTCGTCCTCGATCGTTTCGGCGAGTCCGAAACCGAGCGACTCGTACCAGTCGTGGCTGGCTTGAACGTCGTCGCTGACCAGGTTGATGTGGTCGAGCCGGTTGACACTGGCACCACGCCGCTGGTCGTACCGCTGGTGATGGTGGCCTATCCAATCAATATCGTGGAAATAGTCGACAACGAAACCGAACGGATCTTCAACACGCACGATTTCGCCCATTGCCCGTGTGGAGCCTCCCGCAAGGCGCTGCGTGCGACAACCTCGCGCCTCATGGAACCTTTGGGCCTTGTCGAGGTCGCCGGGTGTACGAACCCGAAAGCCGAAACGTGCGCACGCCGGTACCGGGCCGACGCGCAGAATGAGGCTGTGATGTACGAATTCCTCGTTGCCGCGCAGGTACAAAATCCCGGGATCCTCGGCGCTTATCTGGAAGCCGAGGCGATCGACCCAGAAGTGGCGGCTTGCGTCGATATCGGTAACGATAAGTTCGGCAAATGCCGACCGAACAATGTCGGGCACATCCACAGTAGGTCCCATCGAGCGTAACCTTACCGACTGGGGCGTCACGCTGGCGATGACGAAGGAGAAAGCAATGGAGGCCCATACGCACTGGTCGAACAGATGCTTGCTTAAGCGGCAATAGGTAAGGATAATTCCGGCGTCACCAAGCAGTAAGGGGTTGTCATGGCAAATGATGGGGCAATGGTTGAGTTGCTGGCCGAGGTCATCTCGCGGTACGACAACTCGCCCAATCCGCGTTTGAAGGAGATCACAACAGCGGCAATCAAACACCTGCACGAATTCGTTCGTGAGGTCAACCTCACCCGTGACGAATGGTTTGAGGGAATTAGGTTTCTGACCGCCACTGGCCATATGTGTCACGGTGCTCGGCAGGAATTCATCTTGCTGTCGGACACCACTGGGGTGTCGGCGCTCGTCGAAATGATGGCCTACGACGCCAGCACCGGCGAGGCCACCGATAACACCGTTCTCGGGCCGTTCTATGTTCCCGACTCTCCCGAGCGGGTCTTCGGCGAAACGATGCTTGTCGACGACGACGAGGGTGATCGAGTGGTGTTCCGCGGCATCGTCACCGACACCGAGGGCAACCCGCTTGATGACGTCATTCTCGACTGTTGGCAGAACGCCACCAACATGTTCTATGCCGTGCAGCAACCCGAGTCCCAGTCCACCGACAACCTTCGCGGCATCTATCGGTCACGCGCCGACGGTGCGTACGAACTCCGCGGTGTGCGCCCCGTGCCGTATCCAATTCCGAGCGATGGTCCCGTGGGCGACTTACTCAAGAAGAACAAGCGCAACTGGTGGCGGCCAGGCCACCTGCACCTGTGGATCAAAAAAAGGGGGTATAAGGAGCTCATCACGCATGTGTTCGACGAGCGCAGCGAGTTCCTCGATTCTGACGCCGTGTTCGGTGTGCAACGCAGCCTCATTCGCAAGTTCACACCTACCGGCAACGACGAGTTCGAAGCCACGTTCAACGTGGTGCTCGATCGTGTCTGATGCTCGCGTGACGCCATGACCAAAGCAGTAGTGCTCGGGGGCGGAGGCCTCGCTGGCATCGCGTGGGAATTGGGCGTGCTCCAGGGTCTGGCCGATCACGGTTTGTCGGTCTCCGATGCTGGGCTTGTGGTGGGCACGTCGGCTGGGGCAACCGTTGGAGCCCAGATCACGTCGGGTCGATCGTTGCAAGCGTTGTACGACGATCAAGTCGACCCGCCTGCCCACTCGGTCGAACGTATGGTCGACATCGATCTGCCGTTACTGGCGCGAATTTTCGCCGAGCTGGCCGATGCTGCACCTGGGCTTGAGCGGACAGCGGCGCTGGCCCGGGTTGGTTCCATGGCATTGTCGGTATCCACCCCGTCGCAAGCTGAGCGCCGTGCGATTATTGCGTCGCGGATCCCGAGCGATGATTGGCCGTCGGTACGACTCATTATCACCGCCGTCGACGCGCGCACGGGATCGTTTGTGCCGTTCGACCGCTATGGCGGAGTCGGGCTAGTCGACGCTGTAACCGCTAGCAGCGCCGTTCCCGGAGTTTGGCCGCCAGTGGCTATCGGAACACGGCGTTTTATCGACGGTGGTATGCGATCGCCTACTAATGCCGATCTGGCGTCGGGGTGCCAACAGGTACTCGTACTCGCTCCAATGACGTCGGTCCTGGTCGACCAAGAAGTTGCCCTACTGCATCGCGCCGGGGCGACGGTACGGGTCATCACACCCGATCAGCACTCGCAGCAGGCCTTCGGCACCAATCCGCTCGACCCGTCGTGCAAGTCGGCCTCGGCTCTCGCTGGCCGAGTGCAAGGCGCCTCCATAGTCGACCAGATCAAACCGTTCTGGCACACCGCCCCGGCGCGACGGGGATGAGGCGAAACCCGCTGGCATGACCCATTCGGCGTCGACCTGGTCGGGTTTCGGCTCTAACGGGCGCGATGTCGATACTGTGTCTCGGCATGGACTTTGGTGTGTGCGTTGCTTCCAAGATCGACGACCTCGACTACGCAGTGCTTGCCGAGGACTTGGGGTTCAGCCACTTGTGGGCGGCCGACAGCCAGATGATCTGGTCTGACTGCTACGCGTATTTGGCCCTCGCAGCGCAGCGAACCACTCGTATCAAGATCGGCACGGGTGTTGCTGTGGCGGGTACTCGACAGGCGGCCGTTACCGCGGCTGCTCATGCCACCATCAATCAGATCGCCCCGGGCCGGGTTTTTTGCGGCATCGGCACGGGCAACACCGCCATGCGGGTGATGGGCCACCGCCCCATGCCCATTGCCGAATTCGAGCGGTACATCGACGAGCTACGCCACTTGATGGATGGCGACGAGGCCGATGTCGCTTGGCGCAAGCGCACTTCGAAAGTTCGACACCTCATGCCGACCAACGGCTTCGTCGCCTTCGAGCCTCGGATACCGCTGTACGTATCGGGCTTTGGTCCGCGAGCCATGGCCCTTGCCGCAACGCACGGTGATGGACTGGTGATGTCGGTAGCGCCGACGCCCACCGCAGTGGAGCGGGTATGGAGCCGACTCGATGCCGCGGCGGCGTTGCACGGCCGGGTCATCGACCGGAGTCAGTATCTCACCGCCACCTTGACCACCATGTTCGTGCTCAACCCAGGTGAGGCGGTCGATAGCGACAGAGCCAAGCTCGGTGTCGGAGCATTCGCAATTGCGGGACTGCATTATCTGTACGAGCAGTGGCGAGAGGCAGGCCAACCCGACGGCTTTGGGCGGTATTCGTTCTGGGATGACTACGTAGCGATGCTTGGTGCCGAGGAACGCCGTGACCCCGATCGTCTCCATCAGCGGATTCATCAAGGACACAACTGTTGGGTCATGCCCGACGAGGAGCAGTTCATCACGAAAGAGTTGATCGAGGCGTCGTGCATGATAGGCGAGGCCGCAGACCTGGCAGTACAGATCCGCTTGCTGGAGGCGGCGGGTCTTAGCCAGATCATCGTGCTTCCCCCGCTGGACGTGAACGAGGCAGTGCTGCACGACATTTCCGCCAAGGTCATGCCCCTACTGAGCCACTAGGACGACCCGGACCAGCAGGGTGTGAGCTGCGGCGAGGTGTAAGTATTCTCCCGGAATGTCATGGTCCGGCAGTACGCCGGGGAACAAGGGGGAAGCGATGTCGGCCCAGGCACTACAGGCGCAGCAAACCGCGAACACGACCACGCCCGACGTCGACGTGGTGATTGTCGGGGCTGGAGTGGCTGGCCTCTATCTGCTGCACCGTATGCGTGAAGCAGGCTTTACTGCCCGAGTTCTGGAAGCCGGCAACGGTATTGGCGGAACCTGGTATTGGAACCGGTACCCAGGCGCGCGATGCGATGTCGAAAGCGTCGACTACTCGTACAGCTGGGATGCTGAACTCGACGATCAATGGGAGTGGTCCGAGAAGTATGCAACCCAGCCAGAGATCTTGCGCTACCTCGAGCATGTCGCCGACAAGCACGACCTTCGCCGCGGCATCGAGTTTTCAACGCGTGTCGACGCGGCATCGTGGGACGATCAAACGCGGCAGTGGAGCATCGCTACATCGCTCGGTGAAACAATCACCACCCGCTTCTACGTGATGGCAACTGGCTGTCTGTCGGTACCCAAGGACATCGACGTTGTCGGCGTCGACCGCTTTGCCGGCGAGGTGTATCTCACGAGTCGCTGGCCGCACGAAGGCGTCGATTTCACCGGGAAGCGGGTCGCTGTCATCGGTACGGGGTCTTCAGCGATCCAGTCGATTCCCCTTATCGCCGCCCAAGCCAGCGAACTCACGATCTTTCAGCGGACACCCAACTACTCGATTCCCGCTAGTAACGGACCTACGACCGCGGCCAAACGTGAAGCCATCGGACGTGGGCCGAGCAGGGCGCAGTATAGAAAGTCGGCGCGATGGTCAACCGGCGGAGTCCCGGTCCAGGTGGGTGATACCAGCGCCTTGTCCGTGCCGGACGACGAGCGAACCGCAACGTACGAAGCCGCGTGGAAACGCGGTGGCATCATCGAGTTCCTTCGCACCTACAACGACCACGTTACGAATACTGCCGCTAACGAACTGCTGGCCGAGTTCGTGCGCAACAAAATTCGCTCCATCGTCAACGACCCTGTCACGGCCGAGGCATTGTGCCCGAAGGACTACCCGATTGGCACGAAGCGTCTGTGTGTCGACAGCGGCTACTACGAGACGTTCAACCGGCCGACCGTGAGGTTGGTCGATCTGCGAACCAAGCCGATCACCACGGTGACCGAGACGGGCATAGATTTCGCCGGCGAGTCGATCGAAGTCGACGCCGTGGTGTTCGCTACCGGCTTCGATGCCATGACCGGTGCCATGGTGAGCGTCGATATCGCTGGTCGAGACGGTCAGCAACTCAAGGACGAATGGGCAGCAGGCCCAACCACGTACCTCGGACTCATGGCGGCAGGCTTCCCCAACCTGTTCATGGTTACCGGGCCGGGTAGCCCGTCGGTGTTGTCGAATATGGCGGTGTCGATTGAACAGCATGTCGACTGGATCACCGACTGCCTCGTGCATCTTCGCGACGAAGGTTTCGAGTCGATCGAGCCGACCGCTGGTGCCATCGCTGCCTGGGTGCAGCATGTGAACGACTTCGCCGATCTCACACTGATGCCCCAAGCCAACTCGTGGTACATGGGCGCCAACGTTCCCGGTAAAGCCCGCGTGTTCCTTCCGTACCCAGGTGGGGTGGATCGCTATCGCGGTGTTTGCAACGAGGTAGCTCGCCGCGAATACGTTGGTTTCATTCGCCGAGGAGCCAACCGAACTCGCGTGCATGACAGCATCGTTCAGCCGCTGCAGCCCGATGTCATGATTATGCTCGAGTTGATTGCCGGCCTCAATCTGCCGTCGCTCGATTCGATGTCGCCCAACGACGCTCGGGCCTATTCCACCGCGATGTCGGCCCAACGGGCACCTGGTCCCGACGTTGGCGAGACGGTCGATGGTGTGCTACCCGGCCCCGCAGGCGATTTGGCGTATCGGTTGCATCGACCCGCTACACCGGGTCCGCATCCAATCGTGGCGTACTTCCACGGTGGTGGCTGGGTACTTGGCAGCGCCGAGTCCGACGACCCGTTCTGCCGAGATTTGTGCGTGCGCTCGGGTGCCATTGTCATGTCAGTCGACTACCGCCACGCCCCCGAAGCCCGCTTCCCGGCCGCTATCGACGATGCCTTCGCTGCCACGCGTTGGGTTGCCGACAACGCAACGTTGCTCGGTGGGATTCCTGGACAGCTCGCAGTGGCGGGTTGGAGCGCGGGCGGCAACCTCGCGGCCGCTGTCTGCCAACTAGCTCGAGACGCGGGTGGACCAGCCATCGCAGGGCAACTGCTACTGACCCCAGTCACCGATGGCTCGATGTCCAGTCGGTCACATGTCGACAATGGTCGAGGGTATGTGCTGACAGGGTCGCTCATGCGCTGGTTCTGGGATCACTACGCCGACAAGGCCGTGCGAAATGACCCGAGAGCGTCACCGTTGCAGGCCGCGAGCCTTGCCGGGTTGCCCCCGGCCATGGTTGTTGTGTCCGAGTTCGACCCATTGCGGGACGAAGGCGTGGCCTATGCCCGGGCACTGTCCGGTGCCGGTGTCAACGTCGACCACCACGTGGCGCGGGGTCACATCCATACGTCGATTACCGCGGTCGACATGCTGCCATCGGGTGCTGTTGTACGTGAGCTCATGGCTACCGCAGTGCGGGGCTTCTTTGGTGCATGACACGCCGGTCGCGTGAGCCAGTCGCTCGCCTGCTCTCACCGCTTCGAGAGTTCCTGGCCACCGAAGCAGCGGGAGCGGTACTCGTAGCGTTTGGTGCTGTAGCTGCGCTGGTGTGGGCGAACTCGCCGTGGTCAGCGTCGTACGAGGGTCTGTGGACGACACCTGCACGTGTTGGCATTGCGGGACGCAGCCTCGACCTCGATGTGCGGCACTGGATCAACAATGGGTGCATGACGCTCTTCTTCCTTGTCGTCGGACTAGAAATCAAACGTGAGCTTGTTGCTGGTCACCTTGCCACGAAACGCGCTGCTGTTTTGCCGGCGGCCGCGGCGCTCGGTGGCATGGTTGTGCCCGCTCTCGTCTATTTGGCCATCGCGGGGACGGCGGCGCCCAGGGGATGGGCGATCCCGGTGGCCACCGACATAGCGTTGGCTGTCGGAGTGCTGGCAGTGGTCGGTAGCCGAGTTCCTCCGTCACTTCGTGCCTTCCTCCTCGGGCTCGCTATCGTCGACGACATCGGTGCGATCGTGATTATTGCGGCGGTGTATTCGACGGGCCTGAGGTTCGGTTGGATTGCTGTTGCTGCGGCCGCCGGAGTAGCCACGGTGGGCAGTCGCCGGTGCGGGGTTCGATCCATCTGGCTCTACGTGGGCTACGGGATCGTGATGTGGTTCGGCTTACACCACAGTGGCGTTCACCCCACGTTGGCCGGTGTCGTGCTGGGCCTGTTGGTGCCCGCCAGGTCGAGGACACCAGGCGGTGGTTCATTCCCGATGACTGAGCGGCTCGAACGGCTGATGCATCCGTGGACCAGCTACCTGGTCGTCCCACTCTTTGCGCTAGCCAATAGCGGCATAGAGGTTTCGGTCAGTCGGTTCCGTGATGCCGCAGGAAGCCGCATCACATGGGGGGTGCTGCTTGGTCTGCTGTTCGGAAAGCCAGTTGGCATCGTGGTTGCCACGGCGCTCGCTGTGCGCAGTAACGGTGCCGATATGCCCCTGGGTGCCGAGCCGCGACAACTCGTTGGAATCGCCACTGCAGCCGGTATCGGCTTCACCGTGGCGTTATTCATTACCGAGTTGGCATTTACTGATCCGGTAGATCGGTCCAACGCGAAGATCGCCATTCTTGTGGCGTCGGTTTTGGCGGCAGGACTGTCAACCGTCATTCTGCGCGGAGCCACTAGTTTGCGGCGATGACCGTTGGCGGCGAACAATGATCCACGCCGGTAAACAAAGGGCTCGTCGGAAGACCGAAGCAGACGGTGACGCCTCCCTCGGCGACTAATGATCGACTATGGTCAGTGAGATGAACGACGCCCGCTGGGCGTCGAGGAAGACTGTCTGGCGAGCGGCAACGAAGTGTGATTCGTCGACGTCACTGGACAGCACATCTGCACCTGGGTTTCGGTCGTACCGCGGGAAGTTTGAACTTGAAACATCGACCCTGATTGATTGCCCAGTCAGAAACACCTGACTGGTTGCACCCATGTCGATCTCGAAATGATGCGGTGCCTCGGTTGCCAGAAACACCGTTTGGTGGTTTCCCTCCCGGTGGCGGGCGCGGATAATGCCGTCGGCAACGTTGAAGGCCCGCCCGTCGGGCCATACGTCGAGAAGCGCCGCGGTCCAATCGGTATCGACGAGTGGATGATCGAGCCATTGTTGCCAGGCGGGGAATTGTCGTTGAGCACAGGAATATCGCGTAGCGGAGCTTGGCGGCATACCGCCCAATGGTCGGCGGTGGCCGCTTGCCATTCGGCGAGGCCATCGGTCGTGTCGAGACCCTGAGCTTGTGCTCGGAACATGCGAAGCGCCCCCGGGATGGTGCCGTCACTCGTGGTCATGGGCACACCAAAGGTGATATGGGCTTCGTCGATTGTCGGGCATCTAGTAGCTCCCTGGTGTGAACTCGAGCCAACCGGTTACGAGTGGTACTCGGACGTTTACACCGCTCGCCCGTACATCGATTCTGACGCCTTCGACGCCCGTGATGTCCCACATTCGTGGTTCCACCCCAATAATCCTGAACTCCGTCCAGGCTGCGGCGTCCTCGTGTAGCCGCACCATCTGCAGGTACAGGCTGCCGCGAATCCATTCGGCCCGGCTGAGAGCAACCGAGGGGAATTCGATCTCGACAACCTGAGGATGCGTTACCGGTTTGCCATGCAGCGCCCAGAGGTCACGTGTGGCTGGCGTGGACGTATCGAGGCCCAAATCGCTAGCGAGACGCTGCGCCTGTTCGCTCGGCTCCGGGGGTATTGGCAGCTGTACCAGCGGCTCGTAGCGACGGACGATAGCGCTATAGCGCTCCGTCCAGGCCGGGGTTGTGTTTGCCATGAGCCCAAGGATGTAGGCCACGTCGTCCGCTTTAGCGTTCTCGGGACCGGGCATTAGACCGTTGAGGTCGCGAAGCCATTCGAGCGAACGATCTGACAGCATCACGGTTGCAAACAGTACAGCCAGCCGTTTGCGCAACAGTTGCGCAAACGGCTAGATCTGGGGCGATCGTTTGCGCAACAGTTGCGGATGTGGTGGAAGTGGCGAATCTGCGAGGCTTGTCGCGATGGCTGAACGGGTGACTGTTGTAGATGGCGGTATGGGTCGAGAGCTTTTACGGATTGGTGCCCAGTTTCGCCAACCGGAATGGTCGGCGTTGGCGTTGATCGATGGGCCGCACTGGGTGGTACAGGCTCACAGAAACTTCATCGAAGCCGGGGCCGATGTCATTACGACGAACAGCTATGCGCTTGTTCCGTTTCACATCGGCGACGAAATGTTCGCGGCACGGGGACACGAGCTTGCCGCGCTGTCAGGTCGGCTCGCCCAGCAGGCAGCCCGTTCCGTCGATCGCTCGGTACAGGTAGCGGGTTCATTGCCGCCGCTATTCGGTTCGTACCGTCCCGACCTGTTCGATGCGGCCAACGCAGCGTCGCTCATCGACCCGCTGGTCGATGGACTAGGGAACTCTGTCGATGTCTGGCTCGGCGAAACACTCGGGTCGGTGGCCGAAGCAGTCGCTGTTCGACAGGCCCTTGATCGGGCTGGTGCCGGTCAGCCGCTGTGGATCTCGTACACCTTGTCCGATGATCCAGCAGGGGTCTTGCGGTCGGGCGAAAGCGTTCATGAGGCCCTGACGGCAGCTATTGACTTGGGTGCCGAAGCGGTGCTGTTCAATTGTTGCCTCGCCGAGGCGATAACCAGCGGGATCAACCAAGCCATCGCGGTCGCTGGCGCAGCAACAGCCGTCGGCGGCTATGCCAACCGTTTCGTGTCGGCTCACACAGCGAGCGACAAAGCGAACGGCGCCTTGTCGGGCCTTCGCGACGATCTTGACCCGATCACGTATCGCAGTATTGCGAGCGAGTGGCTTGCTGCCGGTGCCACAATAGTTGGCGGGTGCTGCGGCATGGAACCGGCGCACATTGCCGAGCTTGCCAAGCTCGCTGGTCGGTAAGCGCCGGCTAGTTACACGCCGCGCTTGGGCCCTCGGCCTTTCCATTCGCTCGGATCAACCGACTCTTGCGGCACGCCTAGTTCGTCGAGTAGCTCAAGTACGTGAGCGCATCGCTCGTCGACCTCATTGGTTGGCCTGGGCTGGGAGATGTCGTTGGCCCAATTGGCGAACAGGTCGGCCAGCTCATCGAGTTCGAGCGCCACCGTTAACAACGCCTCGATAGCATCGTCGGTGTCGCCCCTTTCTAGCCGCGACCGTGACGGCGCGAGCGCCGCGTCCAGCCGACGAACCAGTTCCAAGACGTGGCCTGCTCGCACGGGCTCGGGTTGAGCGTAGCGAACGAGTGCTGATCGCAAGCTCCACTGGCCCACACGTTCAGTTTCGGCGTAGTCGATGAGCATGGGTTCAGCGTAGGTTTCCGCCGCTGTTAAAAGCGGCCGCCTGGATCGAATACAACTCGTTGTACAAGCCACCCCTCGCCATCAATTCGTCGTGGCTTCCAACTTCGGCGACCGAGGTGCCGTCGAGAACCACAATGAGGTCGGCCATGCGTACGGTTGAGAACCGGTGCGACACAATCACGGTGATACGGCCGTTGTCGGCGTCGCTACGTGCGTTGGCCGCATACTGATCGAACAGCGCATGCTCGGTTTCGGCGTCGAGTGCGGCGGTTGGTTCATCGAGGATCAACAACAACGGTGACGGCCGCATGAAACCGCGGGCCAGGGCCAGTTTCTGCCATTGGCCGAACGAGACCTCGACTCCTTCGTCCCATGTTGGGCCGAGTTGGGTGTCGAGGCCGAGCGCAAGTTTGTCGATCAAGTCGTCGGCGCCGGCGCGTGACACGGCGCCTTGTACCGCTGGGCGGTTGTCCAGGTTTGTTATGTCGCCGACTCCGACGGTATGTAGGGCGTGGAATTCGTACCGGAAGAAATCTTGGAAGGCCCCGGCGAGCCGTTCGCGCCATAGTGCGGTGTTGATGGTGGCGAGGTCGACATCGTCGACGGTGATGCGACCACGGGTGGGGGAGTACATGCGGGCCAACAGCTTCACCAGGGTTGATTTGCCGGCGCCGTTTTCGCCGACGACCGCCACGACTGCGCCGGCAGGTAGATGAAGTGAGACATTGTCAAGCACGACTCGGGTAGTGCCCGGATACGTGAACGAGACGTGTTCGAAATCAATACCTCGCACCACCGCTGTAGGCGCCGGCTGATCGGCGCGTACGTCTTGGGCAGAGGCGTAGTCCTCCAACCAGCTCAACCGCTTTGACGAATCAAGCCAGAACCCTCGCAGGAACCCGAGTTCGCCTGCGGTTGCCCCGACAAAGCTGGCGAGGCGAGCGCCGGCGACGGCAACCAGCACAACGGCACCGATGCCCCTGTCGAGTCCGGACGCCACGAAAACTACGGCGCCAACGTAGGCCAACGCGAACAGACCCCACGCCGCCGAGTGCCACAACGCCGTCGCCCACCGAGCCTTGCTCACGGGCTGGTACCACCGGTCCCAGGCTGCACGACGCTCGTCGACCAGCCAGTCGCCGATGCCGAGTACACGAACTTCTTTTCCGGCCGCTGGGGTCGTGCCAAGCGAAAATAGATGCCGCGCAAGTCGGCTGTTGGCGATGGCCGCTTCTTCGACGCGCCGTTCGACGCCGGGCCGCCACGTGGACGTGTACAGCGTGGGTGCGGTGAACACAATCAGCAGACCCAAGACCGGATGGATCGACGCCAGCAGGGCAACGGTTACCACGAGACGAAACACCATTCCCATTGTGGAAAACAGCGACATGAACAGGTGGTCAAGGGTAAATACCTGGTCTCGCAGCATGGCTAGCCGATCGAGATACTCGGGACGCTCGTGGTGTTCTATGGTCGGTACCGACGCTTGGAGCCGGGCAACGTGCGATTCAAGGGCGATGGCGATTTTGTCGCGGAAGCGTCGTTGGACTCGCCCGCTGACGACGCGCAGAAACCATGTGAACGTCGTTGAGATTCCAAGGCCAATTGCTGCGACCAGAATTGAGGTGCGATTGGCGTCTTGCACGCCATCGACGATCAACTTCAGCCAGAGCGCCAGGAGGGCGTCGGGAATCATGAGCAACAGGGCGAGGCTGAGCGACAGCGCCAGCAGTCGGGGTTCGGCGCGGTAGCCGAGTCGGAAGGTGCGCCACAGCGATGGCCAGGCTTTGGGTAGGTCGGCGTCAGAGCGCATCGAAGGCTATTTCCTCACCGTCGGGATCGACTTCGATGAAGCGCGAGGCCTGCAGATCGAACATGGTTCTGTAACGGCCACGCTGGGCCATGAGTTCATCGTGCGAGCCCACCTCGATGATTTTTCCGTGTTCGACAACACAGATTCTGTCGGCCAGCTTCACGGTAGAGAAGCGGTGCGATATAAGGATTGTCGTGCAGTCTTTCGTGGCGTTGAGGACTCGTTCGAAGATCTCGGCTTCACCCCGTACGTCAAGTTGTGCTGTTGGTTCGTCGAGAAGAACAACCCGAGCTCCGTCGTGAACGCCAGCCAAGGCGCGGGCGAGTGCAACACGCTGCCATTGGCCACCCGACAGATCGGTGCCGCCCTCGTATCCTTTGGCCAGCACCGTGTCGAGACCGTGTAGATGATCGGCTCCGGCATCGGCGAGTGCGGCGAGGATGGTTTCGTCAGAGGTCGACTCGGGGGCGACGTTGGTCCGCAGTGACATATCGAAGCGAACGAAGTCTTGGAAGACTGCGCTGACGTGCGACCGCCACTGCGTGACGTCGAGATCGCACAGATCGATGCCGTCGATTTCGATCCGCCCGTGCTGGGGGTCATACAGCCGGCACAGCAGTTTCGCCAGTGTTGTCTTGCCGGCTCCGTTCACGCCGACGATGGCCATCGATGTGCCTGCTGGAATATCCAGATCGATGCCATCGAGCACTGACGCACCAACGACGCCACCGTCCATCGGATAGCCGAAATGCACGTTGCGGAAGCGGATAGTCGGAGCGGTCGCCCCCAAGTGCGACATCGCAGTTGTGGTCGTGTTGTGCGCGATCTTGAGTGCCCCCACCGGGGGCATAGACGACTGCAATCGCTTGACGGCAACAACTGGGGCGGCGGCTCCGTCGATGGCCCAATTCAATCCGCCGAACGCAATGGCTGCGACCCCGGCCGCCGCTTGCAGAAACACGACGACGCGTGCGGTACTCAGGGTGCCGTTGGCAGCGGCGTTGGCGATTGACCAGAAGACGGCAACGTTGGCGCCGAGGGTGATGAGTAGGCACAACACAAGGGACTTCTCTCGCAGCTTGGTCGCCTCGTATTGCAGCTCGTAGAGCCGTTGGCGTGAGGTGATGAAACGATCAATGACCCAGCCGGCCAGGCCGAACAACCGGAGCTCCTTAGACGGCGCAGCATCGACTGCGAGACGGTACGAGTATTCGGCGTGACGTTGCGCGCTTCGAACGTTGTCGTTGTTGCGGTCCTTCCACACACCACTCTCGCGAAGCAGCCAATGGGTTGCCGACCACGCCGCCACCAGCAGCAGGGGAGGCCACCACGAGAACCCGGCCAGCAATACGGCGGCCGATAGTCCAATGATCAGATCCAAGAGTCCGCCAGCAATGAAGTCCATCGAAATGTCGAGCGGCGGACCCATCATGCCGAGGTCGAAATCTCGGGCCATCGTGAGATCGTTAGTCAACTCTGGCCGTTCCAGGTGGCCAATGCCGGGGGGCGCCGTGGTGGTGGTGATCAGTTCATCGGATAGCCAGGCCGACAGCCGACTGCCAAGGTTCGAGCCGATTACCTGATGAATCGGGTGCAGCACAAGCAACAGCGTGAACGCGATTCCCGTGGCAGTGAGCGGGGCCGCAAGTGACACGCCCCGCTCGACGGACGAGACAAGCCAGCCAATCGCGAGCGAGATAGCAGCGGTAAGTAGGCCGCGCACTACCAGAAGTGCCGTCCATGCCGTGGCGTATCCGCGCGATGCCTTGAACATCGCCCCGAGTAGGGCCAATTCCTGGCGGTCACGAAGTCGGCGTATCCACACGGCGGGCATCACTCAAGTATCCCAGGTCCGGCAGGGTGGCGGCCTCTGGCTCCGGCCTTTGAACACGATCTCGCCCGGCTGCGGGATCGAAAACCGACTCGGGAGCCGGGCTAGATCGTGTTCAGTTGTGTTGTTGCGGTCCCTCAGTTGTGTTGTTGCGGTGTTCAGTGGGGTCGTGGGCGAGACACCCCGACCGCCGTGGATCTAAGCTGTTGGCGTTCGATGCCAGCAGATCAGTACCGAGGAGACAAATGAGCAACGAAGAGCACGGCACCACGACTACCAGCGACCAGCCATCGGCGGCGACATGTCCGGTGATGAGCGCTACTCACCAGGGTGTCGGAATCACGGCGAACCAGCACTGGTGGCCCAGCAGCTTGAACCTCAGAGTGCTTCGCCAAAACCATCCGCAGGCCGACCCCATGGGCGACGGCTTCGACTATGCCGCCGAGTTCAACAGCCTCGACTTCGAAGCATTGGCGAACGACGTCGATGCGCTTATGACCGACTCGCAAGACTGGTGGCCTGCCGACTACGGACACTACGGGCCGTTCTTTATCCGAATGACTTGGCACGCGGCCGGTACGTACCGCACGGGCGACGGCCGTGGTGGCGGTGGCAGCGGCACGCAGCGTTTTGCGCCGCTAAATAGCTGGCCCGACAACGTCAACCTCGATAAGGCTCGCCGACTCCTGTGGCCCATCAAGCAGAAGTACGGCCGGAAGATCTCGTGGGCCGACCTGCTGCTGTTCACAGGAAACCGCGCGCTCGAGACAATGGGTCTCAAGACGTTCGGGTTCGGTGGCGGTCGTGTCGACGTCTGGGCTCCCGAGGAAGACGTCTATTGGGGTCCCGAGCGCGTCTGGCTAGAAGATCAGCGTTATAGCGGTGACCGCGAGCTTGAGAATCCGCTCGGCGCCGTGCAGATGGGTCTTATCTATGTGAATCCACAGGGCCCGAACGGGAACCCCGATCCAATGGCTTCGGCGCGTGACATTCGCGAGACGTTCAAGCGCATGGCCATGAACGACGAAGAGACGGTGGCGCTTATCGCAGGCGGTCACACCTTCGGCAAGGCTCATGGAGCGGCCGATCCCGACAAGCATGTGGGGCTCGAACCTGAAGGGGCCGCACTGGCCGAGCAAGGCTTCGGCTGGACGAGCAGCTTCGGTTCCGGCAAGGGCGTCCACACCATCTCAAGCGGCCTGGAAGGCGCGTGGGCCAACGATCCCATCACATGGGACAACGGCTACTTCGAGAACCTGTTCGGTTACGAATGGGAACTGACCAAGAGCCCTGCCGGAGCACAGCAATGGACCCCGAAGAACGCCGACGGGAAGAACACCGTTCCCGATGCTCATGATCCGTCCACGCGTCATGCGCCGATGATGGCGACTACCGACCTGGCGCTCATCGTCGACCCGGTCTACAAGGAGATCTCACAGCGCTTCTTCGAGAACCCCGACCAGTTCGCCGATGCGTTCGCTCGGGCGTGGTACAAACTGCTGCACCGCGACATGGGGCCTGCGGTCCGTTATCTCGGCCCGTGGGTACCTGCTGAAGAACTGATCTGGCAGGACCCAATCCCAGCTAGCGGCGACGAGTTGATCAACGACGTCGATATTGCGTCCTTGAAGGGCAAAATTCTGGCCTCCGGGCTGTCTACTTCGCAGTTGGTCTCCACGGCGTGGGCGTCGGCGTCCACATTCCGTGGCACCGACATGCGCGGCGGAGCGAATGGGGCGCGTGTGCGCCTGTCACCGCAAGAGGAATGGGACGTCAACGTCACCTCCGGTGTGTCGCGGGTGCTAGCCGCGCTCGAGGGCATTCGACAGGAGTTCAACGGTTCACAGTCGGCTGGCAAGATGGTTTCACTTGCCGACCTCATCGTGTTGGCCGGCGGCGCGGCTGTCGAGCAGGCGGCCAAGCAGGCCGGTCACAACGTGCAGGTTCCCTTCACGCCGGGCCGGGCCGACGCCACGCAAGAGCAGACCGACATCGAGTCGTTTGCCGTACTCGAGCCCACAGCCGATGGGTTCCGTAACTACCTGCAAAAGGGCCATGACCTTGCCGCCGAGCATCTGTTGCTCGACAAGGCGTTCATGCTCACGCTGTCGGCTCCCGAGATGACCGTTCTTGTCGGTGGCCTGCGGGTGCTGAACGCGAATGCCGGGCAGTCCGAGCACGGTGTGTTCACCAAGCGACCAGGGTCGTTGACGAATGACTTCTTCGTGAACGTGCTCGACATTGGTACGGCATGGAAGGCGACGTCGGAGTCCGAGGACCTGTTCGAGGGACGTGACCGCAAGACCGGTGAGCTGCGTTGGACCGGTACTCGCGTCGACTTGGTCTTCGGGTCGAACTCGGAACTACGAGCTCTGGCCGAGGTGTACGGCTCGAACGACGGCGAGGCAACGTTCGTTCGTGAGTTCGTGGCGGCATGGGCCAAGGTAATGAACCTCGACCGGTTCGACCTCGCCTAGTCTGCGGCGTTTGTAGGTGGCTGTCGCGAACGGTTTCGTTTGCGACAGCCACCTTCGTCGTTAAGGGCCGTCGGTCGAGCGACGACGCCGGTAGCGGGTCCTCAGCGTCGAGGGACTGGGGACTGCGGGTTTGAAACTGGACAGGTTCAGCCCTTGCGTGTTGGTCAGGACCTTGCGCGCTGCGGTTTCATCGGCGCGCCGAACTGCGAGCATCACGACCGGTTCGGCGTATCGGGCATTTGCCACGCTCTTGGCCGATAGCACCTGCACGTTTGCCTTGACCGTGAGCCCGGCCTCGGACAGTGCCGCGGTAGCGAGGGGAGCTTCGCGCTCGTCGGCCTCCATGACGACGATGAAATCGTCGGACCCAGGGCCGGTGTCTCCGAGCTTTCGGTAGATCCAGTTAGCGACTCCCATGGGCTAAGGATACGCGGGTTTGTGCGAATCTAGGTAGGTGACAAGCCCCGCAACTGCTGCCCGGTTGCTACTCGAGGTGGCGCCGGCCGACTACATCGCGGAGCGAACCCTGCTGGTCAAGCAGGCAAAAGTCGATGGCGACAAGGCGCATTCGGCCTTCCTCAAGACGCTGAAGCGCCCGACCATAGCGATGTGGGCGGTGCTCGCGGCGGGCGCTGACGCCATAGCCGTGCACCGGGCTATCGAGGCGACTACTGCGTTGGCCGTGGTGCAGGCGAACGGTGGTGACGGCGCGGCAGTTGCCGAAGCTGTCGGGCGCCGACGGGCGACGGTCGGGTCGCTGGTGGAGAGCGGCATAACCGAACTGGCGCGTTGGGATATTGAGGGCAGGCCACGTCGTGACGAGATTCGCGACATCGTCGCCCAACTCGTTCGCCGACCGGACCTAGCCGATGGTTGGATAAACGGTTCGCTACGCGACCTGCCTCAACACGCCCAGGGCTTCGACGCATTCGCCGACCTCGATGTGCCATGGCGGCTACACGTCGTGCCGACGTCACCGGACTCGTCGCCGGCGTCGGTTGTGCCGGGGTCGGCGCCGGTCGACGAGCTCGCGGTCCGACGAAACGCGGCTCGCAAAGACGCCCAGTCCGATGTCGAGGATGACTATTTCGCGAAGCGGGACCGGGTGCGACTTGAGCGAGACGATCGTGACCGGGTGGAACTTGCCCGCCTGGAACGCGAGCTTGCCGAGCGGGTGGCGTTGCGTGAGAAGGCTCGTACGGCGGTCGAGTCGGCCGAGGTCGAACTTCACGATGTCGACGAGCGTCTTGGGGCTGCCTATGTGGTGCAGCGAAGTGCCGACGAGTCGGTTCAGGCGGCCGAGGCCGACCAGCTGGCGGCAAGGCGGCGCCATAAGGAAGCTGTCGCCCGGCTCGAATCGCTCGACGACAGCGACGGGACCAGCAAGTAGCGAGCCTTCCGGCCTCATCGATGTCGTAGCCTGACGGAGCTGCGGACATGAGTTGGTTCAGGTCGTCGCGGAACTCGGGCCGATGTAGCTTCATACCGAGGTTCTCGATAGCGAGCGCGCTGGTCAGTCCTTCTGGTCGATACAGGACGAACGCTTCGTTTAGGTCGCTTGGGGCCAAGCCGAGAAGGGTAACTCCGAGCCAAAAGTCGAAGAGGTCGCGTCCCTTCGAGCGCTGGTAGAGCGCTCGGATCTTCGTTGCGAGTAGTTCCGCACACGCGAACGTTCGAAACTGCGCCTCGCCGGTGAACCATCCAGATTCAACTCGGAATGGTATTCGCTCTGGCGGTAACGCAGGAGAGCGTTCGAACGTGTTGACCTCGATCTTGATTCGCATCACTCCTCAGCCGGACTCGAACGGTGCGCTGAATCGAACCTTCGGGTACTTGGCGATCTCGTAGTTCACCTTCATGCCAAGTCGGTCGCCGATGCTGCGTAGCGCCGCTATGAGGTTGGCGAGTTCGCCTTCGCTTCATGTCATTTTCTCCGGTGCCGTCACCGCTGCCGTGCCCATAGTAGTAATCGCAGCTACTTTGAGCACGCCTCCGGTGTTGTACTGCCAATCACCAGGGGTCTCCTTCGATCAAGAGTCGCTTCATGACCTCGCTGGCTGTGACGTCGGTGCCCCACCGGTCGAGGTATCGGGAGTTATCGAGGGCGAAGAGATAGTGCTCCGCTGATCGGTTCGTTGAGTGTCAGCACCCGGTTGTCGCGTTGAGAACGTCGCACATGTCGTGAAGGCGCGCCGGGCTGAGGGCTCCAAGCTTCCTTACGAGAAGGCTCTTAGGGAAGGGTCGGAGGTTGTCGAACGTAGCGCAGCACTCGAACTTCAGTCCATCGTCGGGACCGAGAGCGAGTTCGCTACGAATCATTCGTCGCTGATTTCGTGTTACCGGGGCGACGAGGATTCGCTGCATGACTGGAATGGCCTCCTGGCGTGCGATCACCAGGAACGGACGCCCCTTCTCGTCGGGAGCTTCGCCCCACCAGATCTCACCACGTTGCGGGGTCACAACCATTCGTCCAATGTGGACGGTTCCTCACCAATGGCTGCGACCGCGAGGCGGTGTGCGTCGGCCATCTCCTCTTCGGTCTCTGGATACTGGGAGTAGCCGGCTCGGTAGCTTTGGTCGATTGCCTCGTCAGCCGCCCGCTTGACAGCTTCGGCAACCGCCGCCCGAACCGCATCGGCCCGGGTGGCATATCCGCGGGCCGCGGCGTACTCGTCCAACTCAAGAAGTTGAGCTGGAGACATACGAACAGCTAGCTGTGTTGACATGCAAGACAGCATACGGGTCCTTCCACGTCGAGGGTGACGAGTTCGTCCGCGAACTCGCGACAACCGGCTTTCTCGAAGGATTTCAAACGACGATGTTGGGCTGTTCTGCTAAACGACCGACCGGTGAGCCAGAGTAGAAAACCGGTAGAAATGGGCCTGCCCGTCGCCACAAAAAGAGCCTCTGAACAAAACCTATGTTTGGGGAGCTGGGGGGAATCGAATCGATTTCGGCCATGTTGGCGAGTGTTGGCGCGTTCGCGAAAATGCCCGTTCACCAGGCTGAACGTGGTTGGCGGCGTGCTGCCGAGTGCTGCCGAATCGTGGCAACTTCTACCGAGTTCGGTAGAAAACCGGTAGAAGCGCGACTCGGGAAAGTTGACTCCTTCAGGCAACTACCATCTCGGTGATGTTTGCGCATCTTGCCAAGGTAACGGTGAAGCCGGGGATGCTCGATGAGTTCGTCGAGTTTCTGCGCTGGGACGCTGACGTCGCTCGTACCGACGAGCCCGGCACGCTCCGGTTCGACGTGTACCCCGTCGCCGACGACCCGAACTCGATCTACCTGTACGAGGCCTACGAGAGCGAGGCAGCCTTTGCTTCGCACTGTGGGGCTAAGCCATTCAAGAAGTTCGTCGATCACTTCGTGCCCAACGTGATCACCAACATCGAGTTCCTGGTTCAGTCGGGAAGCCCATTGGCGGTCAACCGCGCTCTATAGGTAGTCGGCATGCCGGGCTGCTCGTTGTCGGCCCCGGCTCACCGAGCGCCACCTAGTACGGGAGGCCGAGTTCCTCGTCTGGGCCTCGACTGGCCATTGCTGAAGCGTTGACCCACAAACCGCTCGTGCGCAAGCGAGTTTCGTGGCGTCAGCATCGACTACTCGTTGAACAACACTTCGACGGTGACGATGTCGGTCGATTCGCTGAAGCTAACGATCCGCGCGCGCACTGGTTCTTGCTCGTCTCGCCGAGGAGCACGATCCTGCCGTGCGTGATCTCCACGTCCGGTTGGAACCAGGATCGGAGCACGTGAGCATGGTTGGTCTCATCGATCTCGTTCGGGTCGTACCAGGCGTCGTACGGCTGGAGCTTCACGTAGACCACCCTACGTCGAGTTGTTGGCGGTCGGTCGTTGCGGTCTACGTATTTGGGTTGACATTTTGGGTGAATGAGGCGCATCGTTGAGTGGTGTCGACGGCCGAGGAGCAGCGAATCTGGAGGGCTCGCCAAGGCGCTCGCCCTGGGACCGTCGGGCGACCGGTCGTAGCGCCATGCGGGACGTTGGCCGCCCACAAGCGTCACGTGCGACATAGCGAACCGCCGTGTGATCTGTGTCGGCTGGCGTCCACGGCCGACCGGCAGTTCCGTCGCACCCGTGCAAGGTGGCAGCAGTCCGACCGTTTCGCTTGGTTGTTTCATCGTGCGGTGCTCGATGCGCTTCTCGTGTCGCCCGATTCTGTCCGCGATCGGGCGAGATCGCAGATCCACCAGCAACGGAAACGCGATGTCGACTGCCATGAGTCCGTCTTGTGGGTCGAGTGGGAACGTTTGCTTACCGGATCAATTTTCGACCTCGCAGCCGTCCTCCTTGGTCGCGACGAGGTGTCGAAGCACCTTCGATCCACCAGTCCGTTCGTCGGCATCATTTCGAGCGACCGGAAGGCGGTGGCACTACGAGCATCGAAGGAGTCGTGATCGTGTCCGAGTATCGCCGGGCGGACCGGCTTGGCCAGTGTCAAGATCGACAAATGATCCACCATCTGGCCTTCTGGCTCAGACACACTCGTGGCTGTGCTGACGCTCGATGATCTTCGTGCTCTTGCTGCTGGCGGCGAGAGTGAGAACGTCGAGTTCAAGCTGAGCACCGCCGAGGTCGAGCGGGCGTGTCGAACGGTTGCTGGTATGGCGAACCAGTCGGGTGGCGTCGTCGTGTTCGGCGTTCATCCTTCGGGCGAGGTCGTTGGCCAAGAGGTTTCGGAACGCACGCTTGAGAAGCTTGCCGAGCATCTTCGCCGTGTTTCGCCTGGACCGATCCACTCGATCGGGAAGGTTCCGGTGAGCGGCGATCTTCAGCTGTTGGTCGTCAAGGTCGATGCCGGTCCCTTGCGGCCGTATCGGTACAACGGCCGGGCGTACCTACGTACTGGCGCCGTCACTGGCGAACTCACCGAGGAGCAGGCGCAACATCTGCTCCTCGATACGCAGCATCAGGGTCGGCGTTGGGAGGAAGAGCCGAGTGAGCTCGGCGTCGAGCATCTCGATGTTGACGAGATCCAGCGGACGGTCCGCGATGGCGTTCGGCTCGGACGGGTCCGCGACCCCGGGACAGACGATGTCTCGGACCTACTTCGTGGGCTCGACTTGCTCACCAACGACGGTCGTCTGAAGCACGCCGCTGCCGTTCTGTTCGGCAGGTCCGATGCGTTGGCGCCGCGGTACATTCAAAGTCAGCTGAAGGTCGCTCGGTTTCTCGGCCTCAAGACCACGGCACCGATGGGCGACGAGCACCAGTGGGTCGGCAACATCTTCGATCTCTACCGGCGTGCCGATCGGTTCCTTCTCGATCATCTACGAATCGCCGCGGAGCTTCCGAAGGATTCGTGGGTCCGAGTGGACACGCCGGAGATTCCGCCGAATGCGATGCGCGAGGCAGTTCTGAACGCGCTCGCTCATCGCGACTATTCGATGTGGTCTGCATCGATCACGATTGCGTTCCTCGATGACCGAGTCGAGATCGCGTCACCCGGGCTTCTTCACTTCGGGCTCACTCCCGAGGTGCTGTACGGCCCGCACCAGTCGCGCCCTTGGAACCCGACGATTGCGCGCGTGCTGCATCAGCGCGGTCTGATCGAGACGTGGGGCACCGGCTTCAACCGCATGGTCGACGAGGTACGCCAAGCTGGGCTCGTCATGCCCCTCGTTTCCACGCTGCCACCGTCGAACTTCCTCGTGACGTTCACGCGGCCTGGGTTCACGCCACGGGCGTTCAAAGCAGGAATGACTGACGAGCAGTCCGAGGTGCTCGACCTGCTCTTCGCACGCCCTGGGCTCCGCATGGGCGAGATCGTCGAGTCGATCGGCCGCCCGCGCCGTACGGTTGCGAGGGACCTAGCATTCCTGAACGAGCGTGGTCGAGCCCAGTCAGTCGGCCAGACAAGCGCAGCGAGATGGAGCCCGATTGTGGACCCGTGATCGAGCCTTGGCACAAGCTGGCACGAGATGGTTGTTCAAAAGGTGACTCTGACCAGGGGAAACGCGACGGCGCGGCACAAGCTGGCACAAGCTGAGGCCGTGAGCGGGCTTGCGTCTGTCGCTGAACGTAGCGGGCCCGAAGCGATTTGTCCCTGCCTCGGCCGCCATCACTTCGTGTTGGGAGGGACCCGCGGCGGCACGGGTGAACCGCCGCCTCGACGTTCCGGAACCGTCGGATCTCGTGGTGGTGGTGGCGGTGGCGGCGGTGGCGGCGGGCTCGGATTGTTGGCCATGCTCATCTCAGTCCGATAAGGAGTAGCCAAGCGACGAGGCTAACACCCGTCGCCAAAATGCCGGCTGAAAGCCATCGCCAGAGTGGTTTGATCTTCAGGTCGTTTTCGGTCGCCCGGTTTGACAGGATCCGGGCGAGTTCAGCAGTCGCCTGGTCGTCATCGAGTGCCTGCCAGCTTTCCTCAGCGTAGACCGCCGCGACCGTGCTGATGCGAAGTACAGCACCGAGAAGAACGCGCAAACAGCAGAGGATCGACATTGTGAGTGATGCCAGTCCGATCCAACCAAGCCAGGGCACACCGACGTGATCGGCGAGAGCTTCGCTCGCAAGGAACGACGAGCCAATAGCAGCAGCAGACAGTACGGTTCCGGCGGCGCTCCGAGCCGAGGCAATTGAGGAATCCTGCGACCCGAGGCGTCGCCGTGCTTCGTCGAGCATAAGGCGACTGTGGGCCACAGGCGTCAGCCTACTTCGGCCACGGTCGCCAGATCCTGCTACCGCGCGCGTTGACGCGACCGGACCCAGGCGGGTGGGGTTTTGCCGTGGATGAGGAGAGCGTCGCCGGGTTGGGCGCGGCGGAGGACGTGGGGCGGTAGAAACGCGGTCGAACTGGCGGGGATGCGGTCGCCGGGGCGACGGCTCGCACCACCGTACGAGCGGTCTTCGATTTCGGCTCTGGCGTGTTCGTCGCCGACGAGGTGGGTGATGTAGTTGGCGGTGCTCATGTCGCTGAGGCCGCTGGGGAAGATGAGCTTCGTGCGGTGGTTGGTGAGGACGGTGTCGGCGTGGTGGCCGTAGATCTCGTCAAGCTGCGCCTTCGATTGCCACACGGTCACCAATTGCGCCCCGGTGCCGGTGAGCGTTGATGACCACTCGGCCAGTTTCGGCATCGGCGTGTTTGCGGTCTCGTCTATGCACAGCAACACCCGAGGCGTCATCGGTCCGATGAGGTTGGCATGGGCGAAGGCTTGCTCGATCAGGTCTTGCAGTAGCGCCGAGAACACGAGCCCGAGTTTGCGGTCGCCGAGTGGCGCGCAGAGGTACAGCGTGTTCGCTCCTGACGTGAGCCATGCGAGGTCGATGTCGCATGCCGATGCGCTCGCTCGTACACGAGGGTTCGCCCACGGCCACACCGCGTCGCGCGCTGTGGCGTAGACCGATGATGTTGTCTTCGGGTCGGTCTTCCATTGGCCTTGAAGCCATCCGTCGATCTCGGCGGCTTCGAGTGCCACTCGCTTGTCGGGGCTGTCGCGCAGCAGTCGAACGAGGGGAGCGAGGGTGCCGCGGCCGTCTTCGTCGGGTATGTCGAGGTTCAGTACCCACGTGACGACGTTCGCCATAGTGTGGCCGTCGATGTTCGCGGCCGCCCAGAGCATGCCGGCGAGCAGCTGTTCGGCTTGGCCGCGCCAGAACCGGTCGTTCGCCGATCCATCGCCTGCCGCGTGCACGAGCAGTGACGCGGCAGCTGTCGCTCCTTCGAGGGTGACGGCGGCGCGAAGCGGGCTCCAGCGAGCCGAGGGCAGGCCGCTGATGCACAACGGGTCGAACACCTTCACGTCGCCTCGTGCGCTGGCGGCGTCGATGGTGAGGCGCATGAGGTCGGTCTTCACCGAACACACCACCGCCGGGCCAGACCAGTGTGTTACCGATTCGACGAGCGCCGTGGTCTTGCCCGACTGGCTCGCACCGATCACGGCGACTGCACCTTGGATACCGCGTCGGCCGCCGTATGTCGGTGCCTCGGTTGAAAGCCACCCTCGGCGGTAAGGCATGAGTACGAGCCGGTCGGGCTCGGGTGTTCGGACGAACAGCGGTCTGAGTTCCTTTGGCGTCGCGAGGGATGGCTCCGTGGGCACGCCGAGCCGTCGGCGGCGGTTCACAGCCTCAGTACGGCTGCCGGTCACGCGTACGCCGATCATGGCTGCCGCCACGATGACGACGACGAACACCAGGCCGACACAGGTCCAGTACCAGACCGGCCCGGCCACGTTGGCCTGTACGTCGGTGGGATAGGCGAGCGCGGGTGAACGAAAGTGTGGGCCGAGCTTCAGTATGGCCAGGGCGGTGTCGGTGCCGGAAAGCACCCACCCGCGGTGGGTCAGCAGCGAAGCGAGGTTCGCTCCGATCCAGTGCAACACGCACAGGCCGAGAACGAAGATGACTGGGTACAGCCAGACCTGGTCGTCAGGAGAGTGGCTGGGGTGGCGTTGCGTATTCATAGGGCGATTCCTTCCATGAGATCGATTGCGGCGGTCTTGGCTCGGCTGGCCTGAAGCGAACGAACGACGTGCGCGAGCGGCCCGCCGTCTTGGTCGAGGTCGTTGGCACTCACGACGGCGTAGAGCCGGTTCTGCTGCGACCCGCGGGTGAGTGCGGTGTAGCCCATCTCCGCGTACAGCGTGTCGTCGGCGAGCACCAGGCCGACCTCGCAGGTGAGGCCCTGGTTCTTGTGAATCGTTCGGGCGTACGCGTGGGCGACGTGTTCGGCGACGTAGTCGAGTGGCAGGTTGCGCGTGTGACCGCTTTCAAGCTGCACCCGAAGCGAACCATCGGATGCGCCGAGCACCACGCCCACGTCGCCGTTCAGAATGCCGATGTCGTATCGGTTCTTCAGCGTGATCACTTCGTCGCCAACGCACAGACGGACGTCGTCGACTTCCACCACCACCGGCCCGACCTGACCGCTCGCTTCGAGGAGCGCGTGCGCTCGGGCGTTCAGGTCGCGGGCGTCGCTGCGATGCGCGGCGCCCATGAGTACGTCTCGGCCGTCGGTGCGATGACTCCACCAGTCGAGCACGAGCTGATCGCGAAGGGCGTCGGAGTTGTGGGCAACGGTCACGTGACCCATATGGTCGAGCCGACGCACCGCCAGCTCGGCCAGACCCTGCCGCAACGCCTGCACGACGAACCGTTCGCCCGGGTCTTGTTGCCGCCGGTTTTGCGTCAGCTCCACCACGGGCGCACGCTCAACGAGTGCGGCAAGCACGCCGCCGGCTTCGATCTCGGGCAGTTGCTTGTGGTCACCGACCAGGATCGTCTTTGCGTCGAACCGATGCGCCGCTTCGACAAGGGCGACGAGCGTGCGCGTGCCCATCATCCCTGCTTCGTCCACAATGAGCACGTCGCCCGAGTGGAAGCGGAAGCGTCCCGTTTCAAGCTGCGTGAGCATCGCGTGCGCCGTTGTCGAGTGGATGCCTGCGCCGATTTCGAGTTGTCGTGCTGCTCGTGCCGCCAAAGCAGCGCCGACGACCCGATGGCCCGATGCCTCGTACGCCTCACGAACGGCGTCGAGGCTGAACGTCTTGCCAGTACCGGCTCGACCGATCACGACATCGAGCGGTCGACCGGACAGTGCGAGTGTCTCGACCATCGCTCGCTGTTCGCGGCTCATTGACGGCCGCGCATCGAGGGCGAGTCGCACGTCCAGCTCGGAAGCGATCAAACCCGGCGACGCGGGAGCGAGCGCCACCGCGACGATGCTGCGTTCGAATTCGAGCATCTCGTGCGTGGTCCACCGCTCGTGGCCAAGGGATACCACCGCGGGCGAGGCGAGGAACGCGTCGGCCCGACCGGTGATCGCATCGAGCGTCGCGCCCTGCCGAGCAGCATTGGCACACGCCCGAATCGCATCGGGGCGATTGAACGATGCGTGTTCGGCGGTGACCGCCATGGCGAGTTCGTCGTCGCCGATCGCCAGCGACGAGACGCGAGCAACACGAGGAACACGGGACAGGTCGAACCGGTGGTTGAGCGCCTTCTGACGCCAGCCTTCCCGTAGTTCGGTCTCGCTGATTCCGGTCGGCTTGGCCTTGCGGGTCACGAGCGCCGCCATGCGTGCGCCGTCGCCGGAGTGCACGCCGCGGCGGTTCATCTCGGCAACGATCTCCACCCGGCGGCCGGAGAACGCTTTGCGCATGTGGGCGTCGATACCGACGATCTCGGCGACGCCATGGCGGTCGATCTCGTCGAAGACCACGCCGAGCCGGTCGACCAGTTCGTGGCGAAGGGTTGCCTGGAAGACGGCCTCGCCGGTGTAGCGAAGTTGGTAGAGGTGGCGGGCGTCGAGTGCGGTGCGGCGACCGTCGGGCCCTTCGGTCACGTTGAAGACGGTCCAGTGCAGGTGGATGCCGGGGTCGCCGAGGCGGCTGGTGCGATGCATGAACACTGCGCCGAAGAAGCCTCTGCCCGGTTCCACGGACGCACCGGCATGGCCGCGGCGTACGAAGCAGCCGTCGGCTTCGAGGAAGCGTTCCACTTCGTCACGTGCGGCGTAGAGGGCGGCCTCGACCTGGCGGGCGTCATCGTCGGAACCGAGTGCCCACAGCAGCGACACCGATTTCGACGGTGACAGCGTGAGGTCGAAGCCCGGTACGGCGACGGCGTGTTGGGTCATGGCGAAGCCTTCGGGGTGAACGCCGGCGAAGGCGCGGGCGAGGTGTTCGCGTTGGGCTTCGCCGTGGTAGCCGTCGGCGGCGGCGAGGCTGCCAACCCATCGGCCGGGCGACGTTCCCGACTCCGAGAGGTAGTCCTCTCGGCCGTCGATGAGTTCGCGTTCGTAGTAGTCGAGGTCGCGGCATTTGGCGATTGAGAGCACGACGGGGGCCTCCTCGGCACGTTGGTGCATCGGTGTGCAAGTTGTTGATCCGTCCGAAGGGCGGAATCGGGACGTCTCGGTGGGAACGAGGGAGTTCACGCGGCGGGCGGTTCCAACGTCCGCTCTATGAATCGGATGAGAGCGGCTTTGGGTATGCGCTTCTGGCGGCCGAACCAGACGAACGGCATGCCGCTGCGGCCGCCGGTCGCTTCCCATTCGACGGTGAGTGCGTACATCGTCGATCGGCCGAGCTGCAGCACCTTGGCCACCTGGCTGATCGTCATGAATTCCGGTAGTTGCTCGAACATCGCTCTCCCTCCTTTATCTACAAACACCACCCCCCAACGGCGCGACTCGCGACAAGTCGGGACCGCATGCCCGTTCGGACACGTTGGTTCGTCGTGTTTCGTGTTGCTCTGTGTCGTTTCGTTCATTCGGCGGTCGGTTGCTGGATGGCCGGTACTTCTTTCGTGCCCGGTGCTCTCATCGCTGTCCTCTGATTCAGGCGCGCGTTGGGATTTCGCAACACACAACGGGACATCGGACGCGGGAAATCTCCACTCGTGTCACAGAAATTCGCGACCGTCGTGCCGTTCGGTGCTGATCTGTCCATCTGGTGACGCCGTCGCCGCCGCGAGGCTTGACGAGCGCGCGGTTGTGGTTCACGCTTGGCGGGCCAGTGGGGAAAGGAGACGCACGTGCGCGGTTCTGTCGTGAAGAAGGGCGAGCGCTGGTACGTCGTCATCGAGGACAAGGACCCAGCGACCGGTCGGCGCAAGCGGCGGTGGCACTCGGGCTACCGCACGAAGCGCGAGGCGCAGGCCGCGTGCAACGAGCTGGCGACGGCGATGCAGCGAGGCGAGTACCTCACGCCGAACAAGCAGACCGTCGGTGACTTCTGCGAGGAATGGCTGCTGACGATTCGTGCGACGGTGCGGCCCTCCACGCTCGACAAGTACGAGCGTGATCTGCGATCGAACGTGGTGCCGTACATCGGGTTCGTGCCGCTCTCGAAGCTCGACGGCTCAGCGCTGAATCGCCTGTGGGCCACGCTTGCCGAGTCGGGTCGGAAGGCGAGCCGGCCCGGTTCCGAGCGCGGTGGGCTCGCGCCGAAGAGCATCGAGAACATCGCGATGACGTTGCACCGCGTGCTGAAAGATGCGGTGCGGTGGGGGAGGATCAGTCGCAACCCCGCCGATATGGCCGACCCGCCGAAGCGGTCAGCAACGCATCGCGAGATTCAGGCGTGGAACGTGGAGACGTTGCGCACGTTCCTGGAAGTGACTCGCGACGATGACCTGTTCGCGTTGTGGCTGTTCCTCGCAACCTCGGGCGTGCGGCGAGGTGAAGCGCTCGGCTTGCGATGGGCCGATGTTGATCTCGACACTGCCCGAGCGCGCATCACGCAGACCGTCATCACGATCGCGTGGAAGGTTCACTTCGGCCAACCCAAGACCGCCGCCGGCCGCCGCCCGATCGCGCTCGACCCGATGACCGTCGGCGTGATGCGTGATCATCGTAAACGCATGCTCGAACGACGACTGCTCGTCGGCGACGGCTTCGTCGACCAAGGCCTCGTGTTCTGCCAACCGGACGGCGCACCGCTGCATCCCGAGCGCGTGTACCAAGCGTTCCAACGAGCACTGAAGAAGCACAACCTGCCGGTGATCTCGATCCACGGCCTCCGCCACACCTGGGCCACGATCGCGCTGGAGCAAGGCGTGCACCCCCGAGTAGTTCAAGAACGCCTCGGCCACTCCAACATCGCCGTCACGCTGCAGACCTACTCGCATGTGTTGCCCACCATGCACGACGATGCGGCAGCGACGGTAGCTCATACGATCTTCGATGCCCGCGACATCACGGCAAGCGGCTCCAACTGACGACGTCGAGGATGCAATCTCGCCAACATGAGGGGTGGTAGTTCTCGGTCATGAGTCAACCCGTCGGGGCGTACGAGTTAGAGTGTGCGCCGATTGTTCGGAGGAGTTCGCATTGCAATATCTGAACTTGCGGCCCTCGCAGGTCATTCTGGATCCCGACAACCCCAGGCTCCCTGACGGCACATCCAGCGACCGAGAAGCCATCAATCGATTGCTCGATGAAGGAGCCGACGCGCTCGCCGCTCTTGCAAGGGACATAGTTCAGACGGGACAGACCAACCCGTCTGAACTCCCGATCGCTGTCAAACACGGTTCTCGCTACCTCATACTTGAGGGTAATCGTCGGTTCGCTGCACTAAAGCTGCTCAAGGACCCCGATCTGGCCGACGACGAATCGCATCGGAAGGCTTTCCGTCGTGTCGCCTCGATCGGCGCTGCCCCCAAGACAGTCTTCACTCTCGTCACCGATGATCGTGACCTAGCCGAACACTGGATTGTCCTTCGTCACACTGGCGAGAACGATGGCGTTGGTGTTAGGCGCTGGAGCGCGGGCCAAACCGCAACACAGCGCCGCCGGGCCAACAAGAACATCGATGCTGGCACAGCGCGCTCTATCGTCATTGCGGATGACCTTGAGGAGGCGTACGCAGCGGACCAAGCAATGCTCCAGGTCGTCCGTTCGGTGCGTCGAGCGAAGTTGACGAACATCGGCCGATTCTTTTCGCCCGATGTGATGACTGCCTTACATCTTTCGATCGAGAAGGATCCAACGAGCGCTATTCAGGCGAGCGGGCTCTACTCGCGACACTCGGCCGACGATCTGCACGCCTTTTTCGCTTGGGCGATGCAGTTTGTGTCTGATAACTCTGTCGACGAATACAAGAACGCCGCTGTTCGCGCCGAGGTCCTCCGGTCGATAGCTTCGTTGATACCGCCACTTGCGACGGGTCACGCCCGAAGTCGGCGGTTCGCGGACCTGCCGTACACAGGCGGTTCGGGTCCAGGCGGCACAGCGCCCCCGTCGGGTGGCCCGTTCGGCGCACCGACATCGCCAAGCGGTGGCGGGTCGACGGGTGGTGGCGGGGTGAACTCGCCGACGAACCCGCCTCCCGGCGGCAATCCTGGACCAGGCGGAAGCGGCAAGGGCGGGAAAGCGAAACCGGAAGCGAAATTGGAACAGTTCCTCTTCCAGGGACTCAAGCTTCCGAACCACCCGGCACGCGTCCAGAATCTTCTTAAGGAGTGTCGAACACTCGAGCTGGAGGCGCTTTCAGGAGTCGCATGCGTGATGGCCCGCGTTCTTGTCGAGCTTTCGGTGTCGTCAGCCGCAGTCCTGAAGCTCTCGGGAGCCAAAGAGGAAGAGCCGCTTTCGACCAAGATAAAGAAGATTCTGAAGTTCCTGGACCCGGTGATTGAGAACCCGCGAACTCGGGACAAAGGACTTGCACAGGCCTATCTTGAAACGGATGGACTCGGCCTCCAGTACCTCAACGGCTTTGTACACAACCCGAATGTTCAGCCGGATGTTCAGCTCGCTCGCCGATTCAGCGCTGCGTTCAGACCGTTGCTAACTCGTGTCGACGGCGCGATCTAGATGCCCCGGTTTTTGTCACCCCTTCGCTACCCCGGCGGCAAGGGCAAGTTGGGCCCATACTTTGCACGGTTGTTAGCTGACCAGCGTGCTCAGATCGATACCTATGCCGAGCCGTATGCCGGTGGCGCGGGCGCTGGGCTCTACCTGCTTGCTGAGGGTGTCGTTGATCATCTTCTCATTAACGATCTCAATCCAGGGGTTTCGGCCTTCTGGCGTTCAGTTGTGTCCAACTGTGAGCCGTTCATCGAGCGGCTGGAAACGACATCTCCGACAATTGAGGAGTGGCATCGTCAACGGACCATCTACCTCAACGGCAGCGCCGACGACCTTACGCTGGGGTTTGCGACGTTCTTTCTCAACCGTTGCAACAGGTCGGGAATACTTACTGCGCGCCCGATCGGAGGGCTTGACCAATCTGGGCGTTGGAAAATCGACGCTCGCTTCAATCGAGCAGATCTGGTGAGTCGCATTCGCCTCATTGCAGATCATGGATCTCAGATTCGCGTTAGTCAGCAACCTGCCATCGATTTTCTCCTCACCTTGAATCGTCGGAAGAAGCCAATACTGCTCTACGTGGATCCTCCGTACGTTGCGAAGGGTGAGGAGCTCTATATGAGTTCGCACTCATGGACAGATCATCAGGATCTGGCTGCAGCACTGGACCGTACACGGCATCCGTGGATCTTGACGTACGACTTTGACGAGCGGATTCGTCGGCTCTATAGCTCTAGTCGCTGCCTCAGCTACAGCATTTCGCACACTGCTCAGTCACAGAAGGTTGCTCGCGAATTCATGCTCTTTGGCAGAGGTCTCCGGGTCGGCGATCTGGTCGTAGCGTCAGGACGGGCTGGCAACTGGGTCGCTTGAAAGCCGGCGCGGCGAACGTGGCTGACGTCGGCCAGTCTTGCCTCGCTGTATCGCGCGTGAAGACCACAAGGGCGTGCAGTCGGCCTTTGAGCGCCGGTCGGGCACGTGTCGAGCGCCGGGCACGACTGACCGGCGAGTCAGGGTAGAAATCCGGTAGAAGTCGGGCTTTTCGGCCACTCTAAAAGTGGCGTTTACCAGGCATTATGTGTTGTGGAGCTGGGGGGAATCGAACCCCCGTCCACCAGGCGACAGACGCCCGTGCTACGACCATTCCCGAGTGTGGGCCTAACGGCAGCCCATCGCCGGGTCGATTGGTCTTGCGACCACCGCCAGGTCTTTCCCTGAGGTCAGCAGACTTTCCTGCAGTCAGTGGTCTTTCCCACCGCCATCGTCTGCTTCTGGTGCCGGGCTGCAGTTGATCGGCCCCGTGCGGTCTTGCGACTCACGATGTCTCTCATGTACCTAAGTGATTAGGCAGCGAGAGCGAACTGCTCGTTGGCAATTCTTGTTTTTGCCCCGTTTAGCGAGTCTGAGCAACTCGGGTCGCACGCTCGGCCAGCGTAACTGATGTCGAAACCGGTCAGCCCCTCTGATCTTGCTTACATGGTTCATCCTAGCGGCGTGAACACATTCTCGTACGGGTTAAGTAACGAAAACCGACTTGATACTCGGGCGAGATGGTGTTCGTTTGATCGAGGACGAGGTATACGGCGACTACACCGAGGAGTGACGCCTAGTGGCCGGTGAAGTTCGGCGGCCGGCGCTCTAGGAACGACTTCACACCTTCTCGATGGTCAGCAGTCTGGAACAGGCGAGTAAGGGTCGACGACACCCACTCGCCCACCTCATTCCAATCGGGGTCGAGGGTGCTGCGAAGGCCCGACTTCAGCGCGGATATCGCCAATGGGGGATTCGTCGCAATCCGGTTGGCCAACCCCAAAGCCGACGGCAACAATTCGGCGTGAGGAACAACGCGACCCACCAGTCCGATGCGCAGCGCCTCGGCGGCATCGATGACGTCGCCGGTGAACAGCAACTCTGCCGTCTTCTCGCGACCAACAGCCTGCGCAAGGCGACCCAGGCCGGGGGCATCGCAGACCAAGCCCCGCAGCACAAACAGCTCGCCGAATTTGGCCCTGTCACTGGCCACACGAATGTCGGCCATGAGTGCCAACTCCATACCCCAACCAACCGCGGCGCCATTGACGGCGGCGATCACCGGCACGTTCGTATGCAGTAGCGAATCGGCTGCGGGGGTGAGCCGCGGGATGCTGACCGATGTGAGTGGCGGCCGGTCGCCGCCGCCCATCACCTGCTTCACATCGTCACCTGAACAGAACGCCGGGTCGGTGCCGGTAATGACTAAACAGCGCGCGGTGGTTTCGCGAACGAGACGCTCCAACTCGGCGTACGCGGCCCACGTGAGCGCATTGCGCGCCTCGGGCCGGTTGATAGTGATGATGCCGACGTGGTTCGACTCGTCGTAGAGGACGCCAGATTCAGCCATACCTAAGTGTGCCACGCACCAGCGTTTCGGCTCGACGGCTAGGTTGGATTTCACGATGCACATCGATGGTGATTTCAAAGCGGATGGAGCGGTATGTGTTCGCGGCGCATTCGCGCCAGCCGCTGTTGCCCTTGCCGCTGAGGCTATCGAGGCCAACTTGGTCAGTTTGTCACCCATGGCCAAACGAGCCAGCCCCGATGACGACGGGGCGTTCATCGAGGACTTCTGCTCGTGGCAACGACTACCCGCTATGGAACGCTTCATCCGCACATCAGGCACCGCCAACATCGCCCAACAGCTGATGGGTTCCAAATCGGTGCGGCTCTACCACGACCACATGTTGGTGAAAGAGCCTGGTACCCGCCAACGAACGCCGTGGCATCAGGACCAGCCGTACTACAACGTCGATGGCCGCCAAAACGCCAGCATGTGGTTCCCGGTCGACCCGGTGCCTCGTGCCTCTAGCCTCGAACTGATCGCCGGGTCGCACCTCGGCCCGTGGTTTATGCCGCGGACCTTCCTCGATGGCCAAGCGAAATGGTTCCCCGACGGAGCCTTGGCCGAACTTCCCGACCTGGCCGCGGACCCCGAGCGATACCGGGTGCTGAGTTGGGACCTGGAACCTGGTGACGCTGTCTTTTTCCACATGCTCACGTTGCACGGTGCCGGGGGAGTGCAGGGCCCGAATCGGCGCCGCGTGCTGTCGGTACGATTCCTGGGCGACGACATGGTGCATCGCCCCCGCCCATGGTTAACGTCACCACCATTCCCAGGCCTTGCCGCCGAACTTGCCGACGGCGCACCCCTCGACCACCCACTCTTTCCTTTACTCGTCAGTGGGCTAGGGGGCGAGGAATGAGGCGAACAAGACTTGGGTTCGCTCGGCGGCAGCGAGGTCGACAGCTCCCAGTCGACGGGTTGCGGGTCCAACAGTGTGTGTCGCAGTTCGTTGGTTTCCATCTGGCCAAGACCCTTGAAGCGAGTGGTCGTCGGCGCACCACCGCCCACCGCTTTCAACTCGGCAAGCAGCCGTACGTAGTGCCACGGCGTTAGCCATCGCAAAAACAACACCGTTAGCAGTACCTGGGTTCCGTCGGCGTCGGGATCGGTACAGATGAAGACCCGCTCATAGCGCGCCTTGGTGAGATCGCAGGCATCGCCGCTGCCCGAGCCGAGTCGATCGAACAACATCGCACAGGTGAGATGCGCCTTGACCCTGGACTCTGACGCCCGCAACGCATTGGGGATCTTGCCCTGCATCGACAAGATGGCCTGCCACCTATCGGCCCGACCTCGTTCAAGCGCACCGACCGCCGAGTTGCCCTCCACCAGCAAGAGTTCGGTGTCGGATCCATGGTCGATGGAGTCAGCAAACTCTGGCGCTTCCACGACGGACTACCGCTCCTCCATACCCTTGCGCTGCCGCCCTAGGGCCCTGGCAATATCGGACTTTGCGTCACGTTCGGCCATAGCCTGACGCTTGTCGGCTTTCTGGCGGCCGCGGCACAACGCCAACTCGACCTTGGCCCGACCATCTTTGAAGTAGATCGAGAGCGGCACCAGCGTCAATCGTTCGAGATTAATCCGGTGACCCAAGCGCTGGATCTCGGCCCGATGCAACAACAACTTGCGTTTCCGGTCGGTGAAATGGGCACCGAACCCGCTGGCGTTGCTATACGGCGCGATATGAATGCCATCGAGCCACATCTCGCGCCCCTCGATCCGAGCGTACGCGTCGGCCATTTGAACCTGGCCGAGACGCAGACTCTTCACCTCGGACCCGTCGAGCACAATGCCGGCTTCGACGACATCGAGAATGCTGAAGTCGTGGCGCGCCTTGCGGTTGCTTGCTACGACTTTGTCGCCGATCACCTTCATAGGACTCCACAGGGTACCGGGCGGACGATACGGTTGGTATCCAAGATGCTGTCGATCACTCAAGACGTCTACAACCAGATGGTGGCTATCGCCTACAACGAGTTGCCGTACGAAGCCTGCGGGCTGATGGCGGGCAGCATCAAATCGGGCAAGGTCAGCCGCTTCTACCCATGCACCAATGTGGCCAAGAGTTCCAAGGTGTACACCGTCGAGCCCCGCGAGCACCTGCGCTCTGAAATCGATGCTGAGGACCACGGGCTCGACATCATCGGCGTGATGCACAGCCATACCCACACCGAGTCGTACCCCAGCCCCACCGATGTTGCCCAAGCCCCCGACCCAACATGGCACTACGTCATTGTCAGCCTCAAACGCGACGCGCCTGTGGTGCGCAGCTTCCGGCTAGTCGACGGAACCATCAGCGAGGAACCCGTCACCCTGTTGCCCCGCTAACCCCAAAACCGGAACTGGGGTGTCAGTTGCCGGTCGGCGGCGCTATAATCCCGACTAGTTACGTCGGGTTTGGAGCGTGAGGCAACATGATCTTCGAAAGTGTCCTGGACATGATCGGCAATACGCCCATGGTCGATGTCAGTCGGCTGTCACCAAACCCGAACGTGCGCATCGTGGCGAAGATGGAATCGCAGAACCCGTTCGGCTCGGTGAAGGACCGAATCGCCAAGTCGATGATCGAGTTCGCCGAGAAAGAAGGCTTACTCCAGCCCGGCCAAACCATCATGGAACCGTCGTCAGGAAACACCGGTATCGCGCTGGCAGCCATCGCCCAATTGCGAGGCTACCCCATCAAAATTCTGATGCCCGAAAACGTGTCGATCGAACGACGCCAAATGCTCGAGGTGTACGGCGCCGAGTTGATTATGACCCCCGGCGGGGAAGGTTCTAACGGTGCGGTCATGCGGGCGCTTGCCTTGCACGACAAGCACCCGGAATGGTTCATGCCGTATCAGTACGAGAACGACAACAACCCCCGCGCCCACTTCGAAGGCACCGGCCCCGAGATCATGCGCGACTGCCCCGAGATCACCCATTTCGTTGCCGGTCTGGGTACCAGTGGCACGCTTATGGGTACGGGCACGTATTTGAAGCAAGCGAAGCCGACCGTGAAGGTCATTGCCATCGAACCGCCGTTGGGCGAACGGGTCGACGGGCTTCGCAACCTCGACGAGGGCTACGTACCACCCATCTTCGACAACTGGAATGGGCTTGAAATTCTCGATCGCAAACGCGTCGTACGGCCCCGTGAATCCATCGAGTGGACGCGGCGCATGCTTGAAGTTGGCGTCTTCGCCGGCATCTCAGCTGGAGCCGCATTAGCTGGCGCCGCGAAGGTTGCCAGCGAAATCGACCACGGTGTCATCGTGTTCATCGTGTGCGACGGCGGCTGGAAATATCTGTCGACGGGTGCCTATACCGACGACCTCGACGACGCCGAAGCCAAAGCCGAAAAGATCATCTACTTCTAGATGAAGCGCGACGGTACGCTTACGCAATCGTGAACCAAGCAGCCCAGAATCAAACGTCCGTTATCACTACCGCCGGCGAATCGAACCTCGACGTCGATCCCGAATTGGCCGAGCTGTATCTCACTATCGCGGCCCAGGAACCCGACCGCACCCTTGCCGTTCGCAAGGTCACCGAACGCGCCGCGCAGGCCAAGGTCGTTCTCGACAGCTACTCGGCTGCCATCGAGCGCACCGAGACGGGTGGCGTGTCGGTGTACCCGCAGTACAAAGACGGCAACAACCGCATCATTGGATACCAGGCGTCGCTGTCCTCCACGGTGCGGGTCACCGACTTCGCCGTGCTTGGCGAAATGCTTGGGGCGCTCGGACGCTGTGACGGTGCCTCGTTTCACGGCCCCAACTGGCGTCTGCGTGACAACAGCGAGCACTACCGGGCGGCGCGACTGGCGGCTGTCGAGGATGCGCTTCGTCGCGCCCGCGACTACGCGGCGGCGCTCGGCACACAGGTCACCGGACTGATCGAGTTGGCCGACAGCGGCCTCTTGTCGGGCGGCAACGCCGACCACGGTGGCGGGAGTATGATGATGGCTCGCGGGTTTGCTGGTGCCGCCGGTATGTCCGACGCAGCACAGCCAGCGTTCGATCTGCAACCGGCTCGTCAATCCGTCACCGCTCGTATCGAAGCGCGGTTCTCGGTGCAGCCGCCCGACCTGGCCAACCGGGCGTAGCCTCGTCGACGCCGTCATGCATGGCCCCATCGCGATGTTCGACAGTGGATTCGGCGGCCTCACCGTAGCCCGCGCCGTCATTGATCTACTGCCTGCTGAAGACGTGGTGTATCTCGGCGACACCGGCCGATATCCGTATGGGTCAAAGCCTCAAGCCGACGTCGCCAGGTACGCGCGGCAGATTGCTTGGCATCTCATCGACGAGTACGACGCCAAAGTCGTGGTCGTTGCCTGTAACACCGCTGCTGCTGCGGTTGAACTGGCCAATGAACTGCCGGTGCCGGTGCTCGGAGTCATCGATCCCGGAGCGAAGGCGCTGGTTCAGGCCACAAGGTCGGGCCACGTGGGTGTAATCGGCACCGTGGGGACGGTTGGATCGGGTGCGTATCAACGGGCCGTCGCAGCGGCCGACCCCGACGTCGAACTCACGTGCGCGGCGTGCCCAGGGTTTGTGGAATTCGTCGAGCGTGGCGTCACCGCCGGCGACGAAGTGACCGTGTTAGCCGAGCGTCTCCTTGCACCGATTGTCGAGGCCGGAATCGACACCCTGCTACTCGGCTGTACCCACTACCCGTATCTGGCGCGGGTCATCGCCGATGTAGTCGGTCCCGACGTCGTGCTCGTGTCATCAGCCGACGAAACGGCGTTCGCGTTACGGCGATTGCTGGTCGAAGGAGGTCTGGCGCGTACGGTAGAGGTGCCAGGACGGCATCGTTTCTTGTCGTCTGGCGATGTCGATTGGTTCGGTTCGCTCGGCCGTCGGCTACTCGGCCCCGAGTTGGTCGAAGCAGAACACGTTACTTTTGAGGAGAAATAGCTATGGCTCGTCCCGATGGTCGTACCCCCGATCAGCTTCGCCCCATCACGTTCGAACGTGACTACACCGACATGGCCGCCGGCAGTGTGCTGGTATCGTTCGGGCGAACCCGGGTGCTGTGCACCGCCAGCATCGACGAGGATGTTCCCCGGTGGATGAAGGGCAAGGGGAAAGGTTGGGTCACCGCCGAGTATTCAATGCTGCCCGGGTCGTCTCCCGAGCGTGTCGACCGTGAGGCCGCCAAGGGAAAACAGCAGGGCCGCACCATCGAGATTCAGCGGCTCATCGGCCGTTCCCTGCGGGCCGTGTGCGACATGCGAGCGCTCGGTGAGCGCCAGGTGATTGTCGACTGCGATGTGTTACAAGCCGACGGCGGTACTCGAACCGCGTCGATCACCGGTGGCTATTTGGCACTGCATGATGCACTCACCCGACTCGTACTCAAGGGCGCTATTGCGAAGCATCCGCTCCATTCCCAGTGCGCAGCGATCAGTGTTGGCATCATCGACGGTATCCCGATGCTCGACCTTCCGTACGTGGAAGACAGCCGGGCCGAGACCGACATGAATGTTGTGATGACCAAGGCCATCGCTGGTGGCGAGCCGTTGTTCGTCGAGGTGCAAGGCACCGCTGAAGGTGTGGCGTTCTCGCGTCGCGAACTCGATGAGCTCACAACCCTGGGTGAACTCGGCATAAGTGAACTGTTCGCTCTGCAAGCCGAATTGCTGTCGGTTCCCCCCTCGAAACGTTAAAACGTGATTTTGGTGTGTGCTTCGGCGAATCCCGACAAGGTCGCCGAGATCGAACAACTACTCGCCGGGGCGGTCGACCTTCGTCCCCGTCCTGTCGGCATTCCTGACGTCGACGAGAACCTCGACACGCTCGTTGGCAATGCATGGCTGAAAGCAAAGGCAATCTGCGATGCCACTGGACTGCCCGCAGTTGCTGACGACACGGGGTTGTTTGTCGACGCATTGGAGGGTCGGCCGGGTGTTCACACCGCCCGATACGCCGGCGAGAACGCAACGTACGCCGACAACCGCGCCAAGATGCTGCACGAAATACATGGCGTCCCGTGGGAACTACGCACCGCAAGTTTTCGGACCGTTGCGCTCGTCGTCTTTCCCGATCGGCAACCCCTAGCCGTCGAAGGGGTGTGCCCCGGACACATCGCCACCGAGGAACACGATGGCCGAGGATTCGGTTACGACCCCATATTCATGCCGGCCGGCAGCGGAGGCCGAGTGTTCTCGCAGATGACCGACAACGAAAAGAACGCGGTGAGCCACCGTGGCCGAGCCTTTCGCCAACTGCTTCGGGCGCTCGAGCTACCAGCCTCGTAGGTCGATAGCCCAGGTGTCGAGCAGTTCGTCGTCACGAACGATGTGTAACTCGCTGTGATACGCCATGGTCGGGTCGACATGGGCTGGTACGAGCCGCACAACGTCGCCAATTGCGGGCAACGCGAAACCGTCGAGGGCCGAGAACGTGATGTGTTCGTCGCTCACGAACCACACCTTCATGCCGTGGATAGAGGGGTTCCCGTGGTCCATGCCGAACGCCTTCAGGCCCGCATCGACCACAGCCCAACCCGCGCCAACGGCGATGACCTGCGCGGTGACGAACAGCGCCTGACGGAACGGATGACCGAGCGTGGCGTACTGGGAATCCATGAGCGCATAGCTGCCGGCCTGTACCTCGGTGACCCGATCGTGCAGGTCGAAGGTTCCCGTACCGCCCGACGACACGATGTCTCCGCCGACGTCGCCATGGGCAGCTAACAGCAGGTCAACCGCGGCGTCGACCTTGGTCTTCTTCTCGACGCGGTCGGCGACCATCATGAGGTGCCCCTCGTAACCCATCACCCCTCGCACCGTCATGCCGCCCCGTCGAGCACGATCGGCCAGCCGGCCGGCACCTGTCGGGATGACCCCACAACGAGGCAAGCCGATGTTGACGTCGATCACAACATTTCGCAGCCCAGCCCGTATTGCGGCATCGACCGTCTCGTCGCTATCGACGGCAAGGGTAATGAGCGCGTCGTTTTGCATCGCAGCAAGGGTGTGCAGCCGCCCGGGGTTCAGCACCTCGTTGGCCAACAAAATGTCGTCGCCCAACGCCGCGCTCGCCAATCCAAGAACCTCGCGAACGGTGGCACACGTGAACGTTCGATGGCCATGTAGCGCCTGAAGTCCGGCGAGGGGCGTGCATTTGTGGGCCTTGACATGGGGTCGTAAGCGCGCAGCGGGAAGCGCGTTCGACATGGTGGACAGGTTGTGTTCGAGTGCGTCGGCGTCGATGATCAACGCTGGCGTGGGAAGACTCTGGACGCTGACGGACATATGCCCGACTGTACCGTTCGACGCCACCATGTCGTCACGGCGTCGGTAGAGTTTCGTTATGGCCGACATCGCAGTGAACATCAGCAATCTCCGCGGAGGCATCAGCCGGGCGAAGGCCCCAGAGCCCGAATTCGGCTCCGAAGCCATTCACGGATCCCGCTACTACTCAGCCGAGTTCGCGGAACGCGAGTTTGAAGGCATGTGGACCAAGGTGTGGCTCATTGCCGGCATGGTGAATGAACTCACGCAGGTTGGCAGTTACGTCACCTACGAGATTGGTCGAGAATCGATTCTTTGCGTGCTCGGAAGCGACGAGCGCATCCGTGCCTTCTACAACGTGTGCCAACACCGTGGAAACCGCCTCGCCCACGCCGAGCGCGGCACTACGGTCGACGGTCACTTCGAATGCACGTATCACGGTTGGAAGTTCGACGACAAAGGCACGCTCGACTCGGTGTACTGCGAGGAAGACTTTCTACAGGGCAGCCCCTGCGGCAAACGGAACCTGGTCGAGATTCCGTGCGACACGTGGGGTGGTTTCGTGTGGATCAACATGGACGAAGGCTGCGTCAGTCTGACTGAGTATCTGGTCCCCATTGCCGGGCAACTCGATGGCTACCGCATGGAAAACATGAAGCGCACCCATTGGGTCACCCTGGAGGGCGACTTCAATTGGAAGTGCATTCAAGACAACTTCAACGAGAGCTATCACCTGCCGTTCGTGCACCCCCAAACCCTGCCGGTCATGAACGAGCATTACACCGGGTGCCAATTCGACCTGTACCCAAGTGGTCATAGCCGCATGCTCATGCCCGGTGCCGGCCCACGCCCCGGCGCATCCATCGATGCCAACCGCACGTTCGCGAGCATGGAACAAGAATTCGCATTCTGGGAATTCGACCCCGAGCCGTACCGCAATAACCTCGACGGGCTACGAGTGGCAATGCAACAACGCAAACGCGAACTTGGCGCCAGCAAGGGGTACGACTTCTCGTTCTACTCTGACGAACAGCTCACCGACCACTATCACTACACCGTGTTCCCGAATGTGTCGTTCAGCATGAAGCCCGACGGTTGCATCTTTTTGATGGGGCGGCCACACCCAACCGACCCCACCAAGTGTCTGTTCGACATGTGGTACCTGACGCTGTTTCCCGAAGGTGCAAACGAGTACTACTCGAACTCGATGCGTGACTGGGTATCGGTCGACCATCTCGTCGAGCACGAGCGAGGCAAGGCCGGCGAGTTGTCGTGTGGCCCTGGCATTGATCAAGACGTCACCATTTGGTCGACCCAGCAAGCCGGGTTGCAGTCACGCGGCTACCGCGGCGAGTACCTGCCATGGCAGGAGCGCCGCATTCGTTACTTCCACGAGAACATCGACAAGTACATAGCGGCTACCACGGCATGACGGTCGAGATCATCTTGAACCTCGGCGATCTCAAGGGGTTACGAGACGGCGACATGCAGGCATGCAACGCTAACGGCGAGCCCGTTCTCGTGTGCCGAGTCGCCGGCAAGCTGTACGCAGTCGAAGACCTGTGCAGCCATGCCGAATCGACATTGAGCGACGGATTTCTCGACGGCTATCACGTCGTGTGCCCCTTACACGGGGCAATGTTCGACGTACGCGACGGCACCCACCTCGGCCCGCCAGCGTTTACCGGCATTCGCCACTTCGATGTGGTCGAGGGTGCCGGTGGTGCCACCGTCACCATTACGCCCCGCAAGAAGCCCGACCCAGGGCCCGGTGCCCCCGGAATGTTCCGCACCCGCTAGATGGCGGAGCGTTAAAGCGAACGGTAGAGAGCAAGCGACGCCGAAGACCAGCTAGCTGTTCTGTTCCCAGTTGTAACCGTTGTCGGTCGAGAATTTCTCGCACAGCGTTTCGAGTTCACCGAGGAATCCGGCTTCGTCGATGGTGGTTACAACGAAGTCGGTGAACGCCACGAAGGTGCCGCCATCGTCGCTGCCCCTCCTCGTATTCGTACGCGTAGGTGCAGTCGGCTTCGGCCGTGAATCTTTCGCACAGCTTGTCGATCTTGGCTACTACGGTGTCACAACTCGCGTATCGCAGCCTCGAACGCCTCGCCGTTACTCACGTCGATGTCGAGGTTGGTGATCGTTGCGTATGTAAACATTTCGTCTCGGTCGAGGTAGCCAACACACAACATGGCATGCCATCCGTGGGTCTCGCAGATGTTGTCGCGACGGCGGGGGAGCGGCACACGACCTTGGCTAGTGGTGGCGTCATCGAAGGACTCGAACGTGTTGAGAGCGAAGGCAATCGGCGAGCCTTCGGCCAGCATGTGCTTCCAGATAGTCAGGTCGGTTTCGATGTACTCCGACGCAGTGATTTTGAAGTTCTCGGCGTTGCTGTACGCCTCGGTTGAGGGCTCAGCGACGATTGAATCTTCGTCGTTTGGCCAGAATGACTCGTTGCACGCCCCGAACTCCTTCAGGCCCTGGATGGCTGCGTCCATCTAGGAGCCAACGTCGTCGTCTTGGTCACCTGCCGCCCACGCGGGCGTTGTAGTAGATGAACAGCCGACTGACATCACCCGCCTCGCCGAGCGAGCGCTTGGCGAGATACTCGTAGGCGCCGGCGAACGCGTTGGCGACGCAACTACTGCCAACTTGCTCTTCGACATCGGTCAGATGTTCGCGCAAGTCCACCTTGGGAGGCAGAACCTGCGGGGTAAAGCGGCCAATGCGATGCCGGCGCGCGTGTAGTGGAACCGGACTCGGGCGGTAGCCGCCCACCCGTTCGTGAAATGGTTTCACTGCTTTCCTCTCGGTCCCGCTCAATCCGCCGACACAAGCTATTTGAAGCGGCGTAACCGAAGGCTATTCGACACGACAAAGACGCTGCTAAACGCCATTGCTGCCCCTGCGATGGCGGGCGACAACCAGCCCGCCATCGCCAATGGTATGGCAGCAACGTTGTACGCAAAGGCCCAGAACAGGTTTCCCTTGATGACGGCCAATGTCCGCCGAGCAAGGCGGATGGCATCGGCAGCGGCTAGGAGATCACTTCGTACCAAGGTGAGGTCGCTCGCCTCGATTGCAGCGTCGGTTCCGCTTCCCATAGCGATGCCGAGGTCGGCTTGGGCGAGGGCGGCCGCGTCGTTAGCACCGTCACCCACCATGGCAACAACACGACCTTGGCGTTGTAGTTCGACGATGACCGCCACCTTGTCGGCGGGCAGAACCTCGGCCCGTACATCAGTAATGCCCACCTGCGCGGCCACGCTCTCGGCCGACGCAATGCTATCGCCACTCAACAGAATCGGCGTTAGACCTAGCGCTCGCAGGCTAGCCACGGCTGAGCCAGAACTTGGCTTCACCGTATCGGCGATGTCGATCTCGCCGAGGAGTTCGTCGTCGCAGCGCACCTCAACCGTGGTGCCACCCGTAGACCGGGCGGCCCGTTTGACCACCACACGTCGATCCTCGACGGTTCCTTCAACGCCCGTGCCTGCCTGGGCAATAAAGTCGCTTACCGGTGGCAACGGAGCTGTAGCAGCGTGCACAATGGCGCGGCCAATGGGGTGTTCGCTTGCTGACTCGACGGCTGCGGCCAGCCTCAGGACATTGTCGGCGTCGGCGCCTTCCGACGGCCGGATCGACGCTACCGTCATGGTTCCCGTGGTGACGGTACCCGTCTTGTCGAGCACGACAGTATCGATTCGCCGAGTCGACTCGAGCACTTCAGGGCCACGGATCAAGATGCCCAACTGGGCGCCCCGACCGGTACCCACCATGAGCGCAGTTGGGGTGGCGAGACCGAGCGCGCAGGGGCAAGCGATGATAAGCACAGCCACCGCAGGTCGGAATGCCGACGCTACATCGCCTTCACGGATCAACCAACCAACGAACGTGGCCAGAGCAAGGACAAGGACGACTGGTACGAACACGGCCGATACGCGATCGGCAAGCCGTTGTACCTGGGCCTTGCCCGACTGCGCAGCCTCGACAAGCCGGGCCATCTGTGCCAATTGGGTGTCGGCGCCGACACGAGTAGCTCGCACGATCAGCCGCCCGCTGGTGTTAATGGTGGCACCGATTACAGTTGAACCAGGTTGGACGTCGACGGGCACGCTCTCGCCCGTAACGAGTGATGCGTCGACGGCCGACATGCCGTCCTCGACGATTCCGTCTGTTGCAATCTTTTCGCTTGGCCGCACGACAAACTGGTCGCCTACCGACAGCATGGCAATAGGGACACGTCGCTCAACATTGTCGGCACCAAGGACGCCTACATCTTTGGCCCCGAGGTTGACCAGCGCCCGCAGCGCGTCGCCCGCCCGCCGTTTGGAACGGGCCTCGAAAAACCGTCCCGCCAGAATCAGCGCCACGATGGTGGACGCAACTTCTAGATACAGGTGCGGCGCGCCGTGTTCATGGCTCGGGCGACCGAACGTCATAGACATCTTTACACCGTTGTCGCCGGCTGCCGTGAAAAACAGTGCCCAGGTCGACCAGGCAAATGCTGCGATAACGCCGAGGCTGACCAAGGTGTCCATAGTTGCGCCACCGGTCCGTAGGTTCTTGAAAGCAACCCGGTGAAACGGCCACGCGCCCCATGTCGCCACCGGTGCCGCTAGCGCGAAGGCAAGCCATTGCCAGTTGCGGAACTGAAACGCTTCGACCATCGACAGGAGCAACACCGGCACGCCAAGCATCAGCGACACGCGAAGCCGCCGCCGCAAGCTCTCAAGATGAGGATCGGGCGCCTCATCGACAGTCGGCGGTGTGGATTCGGGCAGGGTTGCGCCGTACCCGATCGATTCGATGGTGGTGATGAGTTCGCTCGCACCAACGACACCGGGGTCGAAATCGACACTGGCCTTTTCGGTCGCGTAGTTGACCGTTGCCGTAACGCCGTCGAGCTTGTTGAGCTTGCGTTCGATGCGGTTGGCGCACGCGGCGCACGTCATCCCCGTGACCGGAAGGTCGACGTGCGTGGCGCTCATAACTAGTCGGCCTCGAAGCCGGCCTCGTCGATAGCCACAACTATTGCGCCTACGTCGAGATCGATACCGGAAACCACAACATCTTTCGTAACGAGATCTACCTCGACACTGGTGACATTGGCAAGCTTTCCGATCTCGGATTTGAGGGCGGCTTCGCAATGCCCACAGGTCATGCCTGGAACGCTAAAGGTCAATTCCTTCATGGAGTCGAGGTTATCGTCACGGAAGTTGTTCGCAGGGGCAACAGGCACACAAAAGACAAGGCAGCCAAGACCACAGCGAAGGTAATGGCACTGCGGTATCCGTTACGGTCGATCAGCCATCCGGCGATTGGAGGGCCCGCGAGGCTGCCCACACCAGCACCGGTGTACAACGCGCCGATCACCGCCCCGAGTCCGGCGGTTCCGAACCGCTCGGCGGCGACCGTAGGAGCAAGCGCAATAAAGGCTCCGTACGCCGCGCCGAAAGTGAGCGTAAACGTGGCCATAAGCACGTAGCGGTTGCCAGCAGCTAGCCAGATAAGCAAGCTGGCCGCCATCGTGCCAACGGCAGCCTGATAGACGACAAGGCTGCTCATCCTGCCGCCAAGCGCCCCGAACACGATGCGACCGACAATGCTCGCTGCACCAATGAGACCGACGAGCAGTGCGGCCCGCGACGCTTCCACTCCGCGCTCCTTTGCATAATTCGTAAGGTGGACAAAGGGCACAAAGAGCGCGAATGACATCAAGATGAGGGACAGATACAACCATCTAAATGTTGGGTTTGCAACGGCACGGCGGATCGCAACTCCCGATTGAATCGGTGCCCCAACAATCGGCGGTCGCCGAGTAATGATTGCCGCTAGCACCAGGACCGCTGAACCAACCACGGCGAAAATCCTGTAGGTCTCGCGCCAACCAAGACTTTCGATCATGCGGGCCGAAACCGGGTTCATGACCAAATTGCCCGCGCCGATCCCGGCGACGGCGACACCAACGGCGATGGCGCGCTGGCGCACAAACCAACCACTGACCACCGCAACCATCGGGACATACGCCGTTGCGATAGCGATTCCCATACCGACGCCAAACGTCAGATATCCGAGTTGGATCGAATCGACGTGCGATGTGAGCCACAATCCAACGCCCTGACACACGGCACCTACTAGCAGCACCGGTCGTGGCCCGTACCGATCGGCTAGGGCCCCGGTGGCTAAGCCGAGAAGAAACGATGCGCTGGTCGTGATGCCGAACACCAGTGAGGCTGCTGCCCTGCTGGCATCGAAGTCGGTGGCCATTGCCTTGAAGGCAGCCCCGAAGCTGTAGTTGACGCCGTACACCGCAAAGGTCGACATGAAGCATGCCAACACCTGTGACCATGCGCGCCGCGAGTCGATCTCCACAACTAGCGACGCTACCTTGTCATGCCATCACGTCGGCTGGTCGGTCGGCTGGTCGGCGTAGCGAACCAACGAGAGGCAAGCACATCGCAACGTGGGCGACCGCGACCATGAGCCACACCGTCTTCGCGCCATGCAGCAGTACGGTGCCCTTTCCATCGCCCAACGCAGCGAGCGCGATGGCAACACCGGCGGTACCTGCCATTCGCCGAAAGAGCTGATGTGCGCTGTTGGCCGAACCGAGAGTGTCGGGTGGCAGGCCTTCGAGCGCTCCGCCCGTCGTCAGCATGCCGCACACGCCCCCTCCGCCTCCTACGAGCAGAGTCGCCGGAAGGAACACCCGCCAGAACGACGGGGTCGACGTCATTGTGACTATGAGCCAAAGCGGACCCAGAGCGGTAATCAGTGCCGTGCTCACTATGGGCACCGCTGTACCTCGACGGTCGGCCCATCGTCCGCCGAGTAGCCCGGTCACAGCCGATGCTGCCTGGCCAATCGCCATTGCCGAGCCAGCCTTCAGAACCGAATAGCCCCAGACGTTCACCAAGATGAGCGGTGTGGTTAAGAACCACGAAAAGAACCCGATTTGTTGCAGGCCGGCTGCGTACGTATTCGATCGCCACTGTTCAAAGCGCAGAAGGCGTGGGTCGAGCAAGGGGGTGCTCTCGCGGCGCGACAAAAGGGCGAACACAATCAAAAGCGCGATGGCAAGAACGGTGACAACACCGGTGGTAGCGCTGAGCCAGCCCCAACGGCGACCTTGCGATAGGGCCAGCGCCGCCAGACCTAACCCGCCGGATCCGGTAATGACGCTCAGCGGTTCGATACCGGCAGCGGTCCGAGCTTCCACCGGTTCACGCAAGGTTCGTTTGCCCACAGCCGCTGCACCAAGCCCAATGAGTGTCACTCCCACGAAACCAATGCGCCAACTGATCCAATCAACAACAAACGCGCCGAAGGTGGGTGCGGCAATAGCTGCGGTCGAGCCGATCGCACCCCACACGCCGATAGCTGCATGTCGTCGTTCCGGAGGGAAATCAGGCAGCACAAGCGCAAGCGAACTGGCGGTCATGAAGGCACCACCGCAGCCCTGGATAACCCGGGCAACGATGAGCAACGAAGCCGTAGGAGCGAGAGCGGTGGCTAGCGCCCCGAGGCTGAACGCCACGAGCCCAGCCAGAAAGACCTTCTTCCGCCCCCGCCGATCGGCCAGTCGTCCGCCGACGAGTAACAATGAGGCGAGGGCAACGAGATAGCCCGTTGCCACCCACGAGAGCGTCGAGCGAGGCGTACCAGGAAACTCGGCCTCGATCGCCGGGAATGACACCGCCACAAGACCCGAGTCGAAAACGAACAGGAAAATGCTGGCCGAGGCTGCGCCGAGAGCAACCCAACTTCGTCGCTCCACCATTGACGAACACCGTATCGCCTCGATTCATCCAGATACTTGTTGGCGTCGGAGACATGGCACTGTGGAGAACATGACCCGGACACCAGCCTGGCGACGAGCGGTGGCTATTGCAGTTTTGTTTCTCGTGCTTACGGGATGTAACGCCAAAGTGCAGCCCGAGACAGTGCAGCGCCGTGTCGACCGGCTCGTGGCATCTATGGCGGCCAAGCCGTTGTCGGACACTGCCCGAGCGTTGGTCCAAGCTGTTCGTGAACTGGGAGATTCCGCGTACGGTGCCTATCTGCTCGACCTAGTCCGCGTCGGGTTTTCTAGCACGGCGGCCTCGGAGGCGCTCGAGACGCTCGCTCTACTCAGCGGCATACCCCGCGACGGCGGGGTGCAGACCGACTACCTCACGTACGGGCGCTGGGTGCTTAACGACGCCCCCACTCCGAAAGCTGACTACGCCGGATTCAAGGCTGCGGTGTATTACCAGGTGGACCCCGATTTTGTTCCGCTGCTGCTCAAGGTGACCAACGTTCGGTTGCTCGCCGGTTTGCAGTACGGCGGTGTGGGTGTGGGAGCCATCGGTGAACTCAACGCCCCGCCGACCGTGTCGATGACTCAACCACAGTGGGCTCAGCCCGACGAACAAATCTACGGACTGGTTGGCGCACAGGGAACCGCACTGGCGTATCCCGAACGGATTCTGGCGCGCCACGAACTCTCGAATGACACCCTCGACAACATCGCAGTCGCGGTCACGTTCTGCACATTGTGTCGAGCCGTGCGGGTGTACGACCGCCGCGTCGATGGGCGGGTACTCACATTCAAGACCTCGGGCCTGCTCCTCGGATCCAACAAGGTCATGGTAGATACCGAAACGCAGTCGCTCTGGCAGCAGTACAACGGTCAGGCGATTGCCGGCCCCCTTGTCGGCAAACAGCTGGCGCCCATCGATGTCGAGGTAACAAACTGGGCCACCTGGCTCGCTGCATACCCGGCAGGCGTCGTTGTCGACAAGCCCCTCCCCACGGTGATCGACAGCGAGACGGGCCAGCCAATCGGGTACGACTACGAGCCGGGCGCTGCGCTCGACCATTACTATTCATCCACGCAGCTCTGGTACCCCGTGTTGGCCTCACCCGCCGACATCGATGCTAAGGCCGAGGTGGCAACGCTCGAACTCGACGGTCGTCGACTTGCTGTATCGGTCAGTGCTCTGGCGGCATCGGGCCCACGAGTGTTCGCCGTGGGGAGTCGCCGTATTGTTGCAGTTCCCGTGCCCGACAGCGTGCGGTTCTATGACGCGACCTCGACCGACTGGAAGCTCGGACCGACTGATGACGCCGTTGCATCTCTTGCCGAACGGAATCTGGCCAAGGTGCCGAACGCACAATCGTTCTGGTTCGCGTGGTGGGGCGCTCACTCCGATACCGACTGGTGGCCCCGCCTTACGCTGGGCGCCCGTTGAACAGTTAGCGCTCAGGCGGTCGGTACATCTTGATAGGCCCGGCATCGGTCATGGAGGGATGTTGACGCATCCATGCCCTTCCAGCAAAAGCGCCGCCGTCGACCACATGGGCGGTACCAGTCACAAACCCTGAATGCTCCGACGCTAGATACAGCGCCGCGTAGGCAATATCGGCGGGCTCACCGATACGGCCGATTGGCTGGGTCTTACCTACCTTAACGCGCATTCGCTCCAGTTGTTCCTCGGTGGTGCTCCGGCGACCATACGCCAGTGGTGTGGCTATGACCCCTGGACAAATGGCGTTGACTCGAATCTGGTGCTGACCAAGTTCCAGAGCCACTGTCTTTGTGAGATGGATAACCGCAGCCTTAGCCATGCTGTAGAGGTGAGGAGCCTCGCCGGCCAGTAACCCGGCAACGCTCGCTGTGTTGATGATGCTGCCGCCCCAGCCCTGGGCTTGCATGACCGGGGCAGCGTGCTTGATGCCGAAGAAGACACCCTTGACCAACACGTCAATAGTGAGGTCGAAGTCGTCTTCGCTGATCGTGCTAATCGGCCCGCGAGCACCACCAAATCCTGCGTTGTTGAACATGATGTCGAGTTGACCCCAACGCTCTACCGCTTCGGCGACGACCGCTGCGACATCGCCTTCCCTGCTGACGTCGACGCGCCTGAACGCAGCGGGCTCGCCAAGCTCACGTGCGAGAGCCGGGCCCTTGACATCGTCAAAATCGGCAATGAGCACCTTTGCCCCCTCGGCGACAAAGAGCCGGGCGGTACCGGCACCCATGCCGCTTGCAGCGCCAGTGATGATTGCTACCTTGCCATCAAGCTGTCCCATCGTCAGATCCCTTCCTTCACAAGTACGCCAGTTGTCTCGAGGTCGGCTACGGCCTCGGCGTTCAAGCCGAGCCATTCGCCAAGGACCTCGGCGTTGTGTTCGCCGAGCAGCGGCGCAGAACCGCGCACACCGGCCTCGGAGTGCGAAAAGTGATACGGGGACTGGATGATGCGACGTGTACCGCCGCTTCGATTGTCGATGTCGATGATGGTGCCACGATGGGCCATGGTGGGCGAGGCGAGTGCTTCGGTTGGAGTTCGCACCGAGGCCCACGCCAGATTGGCGCGATCAAGTTCGGACAGCATCGAAGCGCGGGTGGGGAATGCCAACAGGTACTCCTGCCATGCGTGTCGACGCAGCCGCACCTTCTCGGGAATGGTGGCGCCGGGCGGGGTCGGGTCGGCGACACCCAGTATCTCGTTAGCTGACTTCCACACCCAACGAAAATCACCCTGCACCATTACCGATCCGTCGATGGCATCCCACACCTCGCCACCGCCCGGTGGTGCATCCTCGACACCATCGAGAGCCCAGTACAAGTAGTCGTCGACGACAGCGAGGCAGTCGACCATGGCCAGATCGACATGTTGGCCGATGCCAGTCTGGTCGCGTACGCGCAGAGCCACAAGCATTCCCACCAGGCTGTGCAAACCCGACGTTGTGTCGGCGACCGAAAGCTGAGAGTCGACAGGCGCAGCACCAGCATGGATGGCTTGCCGAGCTAGCCACCCCGATTCGGACTGGATGATGCCGGCATAGGCCGCGCGATGACTCTCGGGGCCGTCTTGGCCAAAGCCCGAGATGGAAACCATTACCAACGACGGATGGTCGGCAGATAGAGCCGCCCAATCGAGGCCATAGCGTGCTAGTACGTCGGGCCGAAAGTTCTCGAGGACCACGTCGGCCTGTGCTGCCAGCTGTCGGATGAGATCGGAACCACCTGGCTGACCGAGATCGATACAGACACCGCGCTTGCCCGCGTTCTGCTGGGCGAAGTAGCCGGTTTGGTTTCCGAGACGCCGTCCGAAACCTCGGGTGACGTCGCCGCCGGGCGGTTCCACCTTCACGACATCGGCGCCGAGATCACACAGCATCCTGGCTGCAAACGGGCCAGCCAACACCCGGCTCAAATCGAGAATGCGAAGCCCTTCTAGTGGTCTCATGGCAATCTGCGAGCGAGTAGCCGGCGTGGCGACAGTTGAGGGTGAGCGAACTTGGCGATGTCGGCCATGATCACCTTTCGGCTCTGCGAGTCGTTGAAGAACCGTTCGTTCAGGTCGTCGATGGAGTCGAACTCGCACAACGCAAACCCGTCGTACACCGGCCCGGCCAACGTGTGAGTGATACTGAGTTGGGTGTACTGCGACATCGCTGCGTGGTGCACAAGGGCAAGGGGCGCGTGAATGTCACGCCAATGGTTGTCGGCCTGGGCGTGGTCGAGCCGAGCCGCCGCAACCATGGCATTGATCTGAATAACTACGCCTGCCGTATCGGCGCTGCGGGAGCGAACGATCTTTGGCCGTGCGCACACCACGTACCGCCCGATGCCGGCAGCAGGGTCAAGGAGTTCGGGACGGTCGGTTACGGCGCGAACCAACGTACGGAAGGGCAACGAGGGTACGTCGCGATCATCGACATACGCGACACCGCCAACCAGTTTGGCGACACTACGGGCTGCATCGACATTGTCGCCGGTGACTACAAACTCGACGCTCGGTTCGAACATGGCTTCATCATCACACTCACACAGCCGAGACCTCGACCCGTGCATCATTGAACGTGGCGGCGCCGGCAAGATCAGCGAGATGATCAGGGGCGAACGCGTTGGCGGTGAGGCCATTGAAACCGTCCTTGCACCACATGCCCTTTGGCATCATGGCCACACCAGGTCGCATGGTTGTGCTCACCGAAACAACGGTCTCGATGGTGTGCTTGCCGTTGGTCACCCGCACCGTGTCGCCAGTTGACAACCCACGCTCGGTTGCGTCGTCGGGATGTAACAAGATGTCGGGTGAAGCGGGGCGAAGATTGCCGAACATGGTGCTGGTCGTGCGACTGGTAGCCGGGGTGATGAGCGTGAGCGGCAACGCGTTTTCGTCGCCCGGGCGACACTGGGGCACACGATCGATTCCCGGCTCGTCGACAACCAGTCGTACACGGGTTGCGGGATGTACGTCACGGAACTGGACCGTCAACGACGGCGCCAGTACTGCGTGCGGCAGTGATCGATTGCCGAGAGCAACCCGGCGGACCTCGTCGGCGCTCAAGGCCCACAACGACGCGGGCAAGCCGAGATGTTCACCGAGGGCGCAGGTGACCTCGTCGTTGGTGCGACTGAGGCCAACTCGGTCGACCGTTGCCGGCGCATCTTGCAGCACGAATGCGCCATAAGAGCTGACAACCTCGTCGACCTCGAACATCGACGTTGCCGGTAGCACCACGTCGGCGTAGCGGGCCGTGTCGGTAAGGGTGAGTTCATGAACCACGGTAAACAGATCTTCTCGGGCCAGCCCCTGAAGCACCATGGCCTGCTCGGGGCAGGTGGCCGCCGGATTCGAACCTTGCACGAACAGCACTTCGACTCGACCGCCCTCGTCGTGCAGTAGGTGCCGACCCAAACGGTTCATGTTGATGGAACGCCGATGGGGCACAGGGGCGTCGCCGAGCACGTGTTGACGGATGGCGCCGGCATCGAAGCCGACACCCCCGCGTACCGAGTTGAAAATTCCCCCACCACGCTGCCCAAACTGGCCTGCGAGCGCAGGCAAGGCATAGATAGAACGCATGGCTGAGCCGCCGTTGCGGTTGCGTTCGGGCCCCCACCCGGCGCGCACCATGGCGGGGCGGATGGTGCCGTACATCTCGGCGAACCGTTCGATATCGGCCGCACCTAGCCCGCACACCTCGGCAGCACGTTCCGGTGTCCAGGTTCGACATTCGGCCAGGTATTCGTCGGCTCCATCGACCCATTGATCGATGAATGCGGCGTCGAGATGGCCATTTCGTTCGAGTAGGTGGGCAACCGCCATTGCCAAGGCGCTATCGGTGCCGGGCCGCAACGCCAGATGCAGGTCGGCGTTCTGAGCCACTGGTATACGACGAGGATCAATTACAACGAGTCTCGTGCCGGCACGCCTGCGGGCCTCGATCATGGGCGCCAGGTGGGGGTTCGACACGTTCGGGTTCGCGCCCCACACCACAATGAGTTCGCTGTGGCGAATATCTTGCGGGTCGGCTGACGGCAACGAACCGTACGTGCGGGTCCAGGCTTCTCCAGTAGCTGCGGCACAGATAGTGTGGTGCACCTCTGCGGCGCCAAGTTGCTCCCAAATCAGGGTCGACAGCCCGGCGCTCGCCATCATGCCGGCCGATGAGTTGTACAGGTACGGCACCACCGATTGGGCGCCGACCGTTTCGATGGCGCTACGAACCCGGCTTGTGATCAGACCCAGGGCCTCGTCCCAGGTGATGGGTACGAACTGCCCGGTACCCTTTGGCCCCACTCGGCGCAGAGGAGTAAGGATTCGGTCGGGCCCATGCAAAAGGGCGGGGGTCTGTTTCACCTTCGCGCAGATCCAGCCGTCGGTAAGGGGGTTGGGGCCCGTCGGTGCCGCGTCGACTTTCACCATGCGGCCGTGCTCGACGGTGACCTCGAGCGTGCAGGCATCGGGGCAGTCGAGCGAACATGCGGTAATCGGCATATCCCAAGTCTGCCCCACCACGACGCTGAGGCGTGGCGGATTTGGCGCGAGACTCTGACCATGGCCCATTACCTCATCGTCAACGCCGACATCACCGATCTTGACCTGCTGAACAAGTACTCCAAGGCCGCCGGTGCAACACTGGTCGGTCGGCCCGTGAAGGTGCTCATCGCCACGAACGACGCTGTCACGCTCGAAGGAACGCCGGCGGGTTCACGGGTTGTGCTGATCGAGTTCGCCGACCGGGCCGCGCTCGACGACTGGTACCAGTCGCCAGAGTACCAAACCATCATCGGCATGCGTCTCGAGGCCACTAACGGCTTCGCTCTCGTGGCACAGGGCCTCGGCTAGCTGAGCTGTTCGTCAGATGTGTGCGGGCGGAGGGACTTGAACCCTCACTCCGTTTCCAGAACTGGATCCTAAGTCCAGCGCGTCTGCCATTCCGCCACGCCCGCAGTGGAACCAAACAAGCTTACGCGATTCCTCGGGTGGCGCGCCTGCCGGTTCGAGTTACCGAGTAACCGACAACCGCGATCCGACAGGCAGATCGGGCAGGGCCAGGCGTCGGCCCGGTAGTAGTAGCCGCCGCCTCCCGGTCCATACGCGCACGCCGTTGGCTTCGGCGACGAGTCGGCCGCGTCGAACATTTGCCACCTGGGCCACGACACCGCCCGAAGAACGCACGGCCCAAACAACTGAACCATCAATCTCAATCGGCAGCGGCGGCAATGCGGGCCACGGTTTGCCCGACATGAGGGCACGTGCGGTGTGGCGGCCTTCGAGTGCGCACCGGTCGGCCGTTTCAGCACCGTGACACAGATTGCCGATAGCCCACACGTTGGGCGTGCTCGACCGTCCATCGGCATCGACGACAGGGCCGCGTGACCCGGGGTCGATGGCAAGCCCGAACGTTCGCGCCAACGCGTGCTCGGGTATCCAATCGGCCGTGAAGACCACTGTGTCGCATTCGATTCGACGACCATCTGACAGCACCACCGCCTCGACCCGACCCTTCCCGATCAATTCAGCCACCGACACATTGGTGAAAACAGCGACCCGAGCGGCCCATCGAAGAGGCGGGTAGCTCTGATGTCGATCGTGGGGCGTGACGAGTGCAACAGTGTGGCAACCGAGATGGCGAAGCGTGATGGCGGCCGAGAAGCTGACGTGCTCGGCACCAACGACAACGGCACGCTGCCCGACCGGGCCTAAGCCCGCCGACTGCCACCGTTGCAATGAGCCAGTCGTGAAAATGCCGGCGGGCCGATCGCCGGGAATCAACCGGGCTGAGCGGGGCCGTTCACGAACGCCTGTGGCGAGAACGACCTGATTAGCCGGCAGCACAGCAAGGCCGTTCGGCCCGGTAAGCACGAGGCTTCGATCGGCGTTGCGACCCGTGACCACCGTGCCCGTAAGTACCTCGACGCCCCGTTCTCGTGCAGCCGAAACGAGGCGCGCCGCGTACGTCGGCCCGGTCATCACCCGACGCAGATCCAGCAAGCCGAACCCGACGTGATTCGTGTGTCGGGGAAGGCCGCCCGCAGCGGCCTCGCGCTCAAGTACCACAACCCGATCGGCGCCCAACCGCTTCAATTCGATGGCACACGAAAGACCAGCGGGCCCACCGCCAACGATGGCAACATTGGCCGGCCGCTCGCTCACCATTCGCGTGTTACCACGGACACGCAGCTGTAATTTCTGCGAGGCAATTGAACCCTTGGCAGCGGCCGAGTAGCGCACGTGTACGACGTCGAACGCCATCAAGATTCAGCGCTGGAACCGGACCCCTACAAGCAGCCTGCACTTCGCCCATGGTGACCCGCTCGCAATGACAGATGATGGGCGCACCCGTAGTCCAGGGCCGCACCGCGCTCTGCCCTAATGATGGCACGGTCACCGCCATAGTGGACTCCTTGGACTGAGCGTTGAGGCCGCCGTCTCGCAACAGTTCGAGCGCATACTCGGCTATGCCCATCGCAGATGTAAGCCCGGTAGAGCGAATACCGCCCAACGCCAGGTAGTGATGATCGACGTGCAGAGAAATTTGGTAGTCACGCTGGTCGGTGGCCGGGCGCAATCCGGCGTAGGTGGAGGTGACCTCTTCGTCGAGCAGCTTCGGCACGATTCGGCGTCCCGCGACCTGCAGCCGAGACAGGCCGTCAGCTGTAGTCGCAGTAGCCTCTCGGTCGTCGATGTCGTCGGCGGTTGGTCCTAACATCACGTTGCCGAACACCGTCGGCGAAACCAGCACCCCGTTGGTGGTTGGTGTTGGCACCGGCAGAAAAACATTATTGTTGAGCGGGCGAGCCAGCTCATCGAACACGATCAATTCACCACGTCGCGGCCGAATCGTGAACGACGGTTCGCCCAGCACCCAACCATCGATGGTGTCGCCATGCAGCCCTGCAGCATTTACGAGCCAACTGCATTCGATGGCGCCGGTGGGTGTCGCGACGCTCCAACCAGCGGGGGTACGGGTCAGTGACGTAACTGGTGACTGGCGTCGAAGTTCACATCCGTTGGCAACGGCATCGGTCGCGAAAGCCAACGACACCGACCAAGGATCGATGATGTGCTCATCGGGCACGTGCAGTGCGCCGAGTGCACCGGTTCCGAGGAATGGCTCCAGCCGGTAGAGCTCATCGACATCGACAAGCCGGCAGGCGTCGTAGCCGTTTAACACCGCCTTGTCGACAAACCCTGGTAGCCGTGAGCGCTGCTCGCGGTCCCACGCAACCAGCAGCGCACCCGTCTCCTCAACCGACACTCCGGTCGCGGGCGCGTACTCGCGAAGCAGGGTCGAACCCCGAGCAACCAGTCGGGATTCAAGCGTTCCGGGCGTAGCGTCGAAGCCGGTGTGCAAGATGGCGGTATTTGCTTTGCTCGTTGCAGCACCAACGTCGCGGCCCGCCTCAAGCAGCACGACCGATAGCTGTTGGTGAGACAGAATCCGTGCAACGGCAGTGCCGACGACTCCTGCACCAACCACCACAACATCGACCAACTTGTCACCCAGGGGCATGCCGCTCACAGGTCCATCGTTGCTTCGGCGGCTGATCTCCATCGCAACCGCCGCGTATTGGCTTCATCGGCCGATATGGCTGGCTCGACTACGACGCCCGAACCGGCAGCGGGAAGCCGACCCGCTGCCAAAGCGCCAACGCCAAAAGCGGTGGCATGTGGCGACGGGTACACCTCGACTGGTACTTGGAGGAGGTCGGCTTGTACCTGCAGCAGAGTATGGCTGCGAGTCAAGCCGCCGTCGACGCGAAGTCGGGTGAGCGGTGACCCAAGGTCGGCACCTGCCGCGAGTGTCAGCCAGGCAACGTTAGCGGCGATTCCTTCAATGACGGCGCGCACCAATTCCGCCGGGCCGGTGTCGAGCCCGAGGCTGGTAAACGCGCCTCGGGCTTGGGGCCGCCAGAACGGTGAACCGTGCCCGGTGAGTGCCGGAATGAACGTTTCGGGCCCAACCGGCAATGAAGCACCGAGTCGGTCCAGGTCGGCTGGTTCGGCAATGATGCCGAGTCGCTCAAGCCACGAGACCGCGGCACCCACGGTGAATACCTGGCCGTCGAGGCACCACGCCGCTGTGCCGCCGACACGCCACGCCGGGCATGCGACCAAACCAGATGCCGACCGGATAGGCGTCGCACCGGTGCATGCCAACAAGAACGCGCCCGTGCCGTACGTGCACTTCGCTTCGCCCGGAAGCCAGCAACGCTGCGCGTACAGAGCGGCTTGTTGGTCGACGCATAGCCCACGCACGGGCACGGCGGCTCCAGTGAACACTGATGTTGACCCGACTGTGGCGTCATTGTCGACAATGGCTGGCAACCGTGCGGACGTGATGCCAAACACCTCACAGGCTTCGTCACTCCACGCCAATGTTTCGAGATCGGCCAGAAGCGTTCGCCCGGCTGTGGCGACGTCGGTTACGAACGCTCCACACATTTTGTGAACAAGCCACGTGTCGGACGTCGTGATGTTGAGCGATGGCGCAATCTGCGGTTGTAGCCATGCGATCTTGGGCCCGACAAAGTATGGGTCGAGGGTGAGACCTGTGATGTGCGTCAACCGTTCGGCCGATGAACGCAACGAGTCGCACACCGGTGTTGACCGCGCGTCCTGCCACACGATGGCCGCGCCCACGGCGTCACCCGTTGAGGGCTCCCACGCCACGATTGTCTCGCCCTGGTTCGCCAGCCCCACAGCGTCGAGAAGCGGCCTACCGGCTTGTCGCCAGGCCTGTCGGCCAGCGTCAACCACACTGCTCCACAGAAGATCGGGTGACACCTCGACCGCGTCGCCGTTTGTCTGTACGAGCACCGGGTGTTCCACGAGCGCCAGGACGGTGTCGTTATCGTCAATGACGAGCGCCTTGGTCGACGACGTACCCTGATCGATGGCGAGGACCGGCACAGCGTCAGTCTTTCAGGTGGGAATCCAGGCAGCCACGAGCTGCGTGACACGTATATCGGTCTTCTCCAACCGAACTTGCGTCACTTCGAGCCGAGCGGCAACTGCGTCCCATTTGTTGGAGATATCAGTGAGTTCGGTCTGCAACTCGGCGTCGAGCTGAGCTTCGTTCTCGCTCAACTGTTGCACCTTGTCCTCGGCAGCATCGGCGCGCTTGCCCGCCGTGCGGCTGTTGGTCGAGCGGCCGACGCCTGAAAGTACCTTGCCAGCTAGAGCGCCGGCCGAACGGCGTCCTCCCAGGAAGGATCCGAGTATCGACCCTGCCGTCGACAGTAGGGCGCCGGTGGTCTTGGCGCGCGCTGCGCTCTTGGCCACATCGACACGGTTCTGAGCGTCCTCGATCTGATCGTTCAGCCGGTCGAGTTTCAACTGGTATTTGTCGCGCAACGCGGCAGCTTCGGCGTCGGATGCGTCGTTGGCGGCAAGCTGGCAACGTGCCTCGAACTCGGCGGACGCCTCACCCGGGCGCGAGTACAACTTCAGCTCGCGATTGACCGCCAAGTCCATGGTTTGGCTGCGCACCAAATGGTCAACCAAGCCGCGCTCAAGGTCGGACCAATAGGCCCTGGTTTTGACCGGGCCATCGGGCAACCCGTAGGTGATTCCGGCCGGCGCGTCGGTCACCAGATCACGGTCGTCATAGTCGACAATTGTCGCCTGGCTTGGGTCGGGCATGGCGTCGAGCGGGAAGTGCACACACTCGAATTCCTGATCGACAACCAAGCCGGCCTTGTCGTCGTCGAACCGCACCAGGGCTCGCGCAACAGCTGCTAAACGAAGCTCGGTGCCTTGTGGAAAGACCGTGACCTTGCTGAGCCACGGCGCACTTGGATGGATGTAGCGAACTGGAATGCCGGCGGCGATCTCGGGCATAACCTGCGTGGCGTCGTCGGCGACCATTGGCGCTGCAGAAACGGTCGTGGTTACAGCCGACGGCGCCGAGGACTGCGGTTGTAATTGCCGAATTTGGTCGCGGGTCAAGGGCCCTCGCAAGTAGCTCATAGCCCAACGCGTCGTGAACACGTCCGGGGCGGAACGCCCAGCACGCCGCAGTACAAACTCCCGCTTGGCCAGTCCTGAGATCGTGGCATCGACTGTCGCAATATCGACGCCGCCGTCGACCGAACCCATGCCCTCGAGCAGCCGCGCTTTGTCACGGTCGGTCTGCAGACGTCCAATCATCCACGTGCCAGCATTCGTGATGGCCTTGTAGTCGATATCGACCGGGTTCTGGGTAGCGAGCACCACGCCAACACCGAACGCACGCGCCTGTTTCATCAGGGTCATGATCGGTTTCTTCGTGGGCGGGTTGGCCGTCGGTGGAAGGTAACCGGCGACCTCGTCCATGTACAGCAGGGCTCGTAAATCCGTGGTACCTGACTGTCGGCGCATCCAGGTGACCAGCTTCGACAAGATGAGCGACACGACGAACTGTCGCTCCTGATCGGACAGGTGCGCAATGGTAATGATGGCAGCGCGCGCTTGACCATCGGCCGTGCGAAGCAATGCTTCAATATCGAGGGGATCACCCTCGGCCCAGGCAGCAAACGACGACGACGCCAACAAGCCGTTGAGCTTCATCGCAAGCTGCATCCGGTCGGCAGGAGGATAGAACGTGTCGAGATCGAACACCCCAAGCTTGCGAATAGGAGGTGTTGCCACCTGACCGACGAGCGTGGCTAGATCCATGTTGTGCCCCTGGGACCAGGCCGTGTCGATTAGGTTTGAGAGAAGAATGTGCTCACGCGACGCCAAGGGATCGGCTTCGACGCCGACGAGTCCAAGAAGGCCGGACACAAACCCTTCGATCTCGTCGTTGACCACCTCGGCATCGTTTTGTGATGTTGGTGCCTGGAGCGAGCCCACAAGGTTCAGTGGCACACCCGACTTCGAGCCGGGGGTGTAAATCGTAAAATCGGCTTTGGCTCGCAACGCAGCGATGTTCGCAGTGCCCAGACCCCAACCAGCGAGTCCGTCGGACCACGTCTTGGCTTGCGTAACTGCGAAATCGGCAACACTCTGCCCAGCCTTTTGTGCATCGCCTTCGTTGACCCACGGCTGGAAATCGCTACCGGCCAAGTTCGGGAAGGTGAGAGCAAGGTTGGTGAGGTCGCCCTTTGGGTCGATGAGTAGACACGGAATTCCCGCCGACAGCACTTCCTCGATCAACACCACCCCGAGTCCGGTTTTGCCAGAGCCGGTCATTCCCACAATGACACCATGCGTGGTCAGGTCAGACGTTGGGATGGTCACCGCCGTCCCAGTGCGTTTGTGGGCGGCGGGGTCGACGAGTTCGCCAAGGTGCAGATCAGCCATGTACCGATGCTAGGGGGCGATGCGCATATCGTGGGGGGATGTCGTTTGCAGGCTTTAGTCCCGAGACCTTCGCGTTCTACGACGCGCTGGTTGCCGACAACACGAAGCGCTTCTGGGACGAGCACAAAGCAACCTATCGAGACAAGGTGAAAGCTCCGCTTATCGACCTCTGCGCTACGTTCCCCGAATACGGCACATTCCACGTGTTTCGCCCCAATCGTGACGTGCGCTTCTCGAAGGAAAAGATCCCGTACAAAACTCATGCCGGTGCGTACGCCGAGACCGAAGGTGGGGGTGGCTACTACGTGCAAGTGTCAGCTGCGGGGATGTTCGCCGGTGCGGGCTATTACTCGTTGGCCAGCGATCAACTAGAGCGTTGCCGCCGAGCCGTCGATGACGAGACGACGGGACCGAACCTGGTGATGGTGGTGGACTCACTTCGACGTATCGGCCTCACGGTCAGTTCGTTCTCCACCCTCAAGACCGCCCCGCGCGGCTGGCCCAAAGACCACCCGGGAATCGAGTTGTTACGCATGAGGGGGATCCACGCCGGACGAGACTGGAAACCAACGGCGTGGATGAGATCAGCCAAGGCCCGCGGACGCGTGGCCGAGGTTTTCGCCGGAGTAGCGCCATTGTGCGACTGGATGGACCGTCACGTAGGGCCTAGCCAGCTGCCACCCGAGGAAAGCCGTTGGGGCTAGTTCGGGACGTCGGGCGACCTGTGGGCGTGGCGAACAACGTAGGCGCAACGGCGATCACCAGCCATGAGATGGTGCGACCGCATGACTGTGGCATCGGGGCCGAGCACTAACCGGAATTGAGCCAGTTCGTGATCGCACAACTCTCCACACGAGCGCGCAGCATGTGCGATAGGGCAGTGGTGCTCGATGAGCGTGAACGATCCGTCGGCGTTCCTGAGCGACTCGGCCAAGTAGCCCTCGGCCGACCGCCGGGTGGCCAAAAGTGCAACGCGATCCCCAAGCCCGAGTGTGGGCGCTAACGCCGAAACGTGCTCGGACCGTGCGGCCAAAACAGCGTCGAGTGCGTCGGGTCCTAACGCAGAACGGATAGCGTCGAGCAGCTCTACCGCTAGATCGCCGTGGCGGTCGGGAAACACCTCGGCCGCGGCTGCGGTGAGCCTCCATGCGGCCGGTGGGCGACCCCTGCCGACCGGTGTAGTGGGAATCTGCTCGACCAGGCCCGCCGCTTCGAGTGCATCGAGGTGTTGTCGAATGGCCGTTTCGGTGAGACCGAAAACCACCGCCAGTTCGGGTGCTGTGGCTGACTCGACCACCTTGAGGCGATCGATCAGTCGGCGTTTGGCGACAGACAGATCGGACACACGGCTAGGTTACCCGATTTTCCGAACAGGACGCTTCTTGAATTGGCATGATTGACTAGATGTATGGCGCTCTCCCGACGAACCTTCCTCGCCGTTATGGCCGCCGGCTTGGCCTCGTGCTCACCCAACTCGACACCAGCGGCCGATTCCTCCGACGACCTCACTGACCCCATCGACGGCCCCTTCGGAGCGGTTTCGTCCATGGCGTCGACTGCGGTCGGTACGACGGGGGTAGCGACATCTGGCCCCATCGCACCCATTGCGCTGTCGACCACTATCCCCACCACACCAGTGGTTGGCGCTCCCGCCCGCTTCCTCAACAAAGGTGACCGCAGTGTTTCGGCGGTCGCGCTCACGTTCCACGCAGCAGGCGATGTCGGGCGAGCTAGCCGACTGCTCGATGTGTTGAAACGTTCAGGAACCCCCGTCACCATCTTTGCGGTGGGCAGTTGGATCCAAGCCAACCCGCAACTCACCAAACGGATGCTGGCCGATGGGCACGAGCTCGCCAACCACACGTGGTCGCATGGGGCGATGCGTACCATGTCAGCCAGTCAGCTAGATGCCGAGATCACCAGGGCTGCCGGAGCGCTCAATGCGGCCAACGGGAGCCCTGGTCGATGGTTCAGGCCGTCACAGATCGACGTGCCCACAGAAGCGATTCTGGCTGCGGCCGGTCGGGCCGGCTACGGAGTCAGCGTCGGGTATGACGTCGACACACTCGACTTCCAAGACCCCGGCGCGCCCGCCGTTCGCGCCAACGCCATCGCCGGCATTCAGCCAGGCTCGATCGTCAGCCTCCATTTCGACCACGAAAATACCATCGAGGCCATGCCAGCGATCATCGATCATCTGAAGTCGAAGGCGTGGAAGCCGGTGACGCTGGCCCAGTTACTCGGCTGATGCCGCCCGCGTGGGTGTTGTGTTCCCGGTCACTTGGTCAATCCAGGCGTCCAGTCGTTCCCATTGTTGCCACAACCACTCGGTGCGCATTTCGTCACCAACGGGTATCTCAGATGCAGGGATCCGCCACATCGTCACACGAGAGGGTCGGGCGAGAGGAAGGTTGCGGGCAACACCGGCGACAGACGCGAACAATTCGAGACCCACGTGTGCCACAACCATGATGTCGGCGGTGCCTGCTGCATCGAGCAGCGCCAGGGTGCCTGCTGGATGAGGAGGTAGCACGTGACGTAACCCTTCGGCCCGAGCTGCGAACTCGGGGCTGGTCGTTGCGATTCGAGCTACCGCACGTTCTCTGCGGGCGGGTGTCGGGAACTGTCCCTCTGGGAAAATTACCACGGCATCGTTGGCCCCGAGATCGGCTCCCAACGCCCTGATTCGCCGCAACTCGCCGTCGTGGTCGGTTGCTCTACGGTTCACAAACACGTTCGGCAGCCGCCTCCCATGTATGCCGAACGTTGGTAGCCATGCCAGTTCGTCGGCCAGCACGTACCTCAAGTTCATGCGGTGGGTCGTGCCAAGAAACCAAGCCGGCAGAACAGAATCTGCATAACTTGCATGGCGGGATAACACCACGAGTGGTCCTGGCCGTGGAGTTGCTCGCTCCTCGATGTCGTACTGAAGATGAGCACCACGTCTGGCCGCATCGACAACCTGGCCCAGCAGCCACCACTGGAACCGGCCATGCACTCGAAGTGACGCAGCGGATCTGAGTGCAAGACCGAACCCGAAGCCGACCCACAGCACGCCAGCAACGACGATGGACACAAACTCGAGAACTGCAAGCTGATAGAGCAGCGACACCAGGCGGACTGTCGGTAGGGCCGAACGCCGCCTGAGTATGTCGGCCAGAGCGCTCACGGCGAAAATGACGGGCGCCAGCGGCAGCCCGATCGCTAGCGACACGAGCACCACGGGAATCGACACCAACTGGCGCACGGGTGCAGCTAGCTTGCAGCTCTAGCGGGTGTTGCCTGTGTGCCCGAGGTTGTAGCGCCCCGGCTGCGGCCAGACCGACAATCCGTGGGGTGCCGACGTAACCTTGATTCTGGCCTTCAGCCCACCAGTTGCCGTGTCGAACGCGTACACCTCGCTGTCGTAGCGACCCGACAGCCACAACGTTGCACCGTCGGCCGAGACACCGCCCATATCGGGCGATCCGCCACCGGGCACAGGCCAATCGGCAACGACCGTGTCGGTACGCCAATCGAGAACCGAGACCGAACCCTCGCCGGGTCGGGACTTGCGCCCGGTTTCGCTGATGAGGTGGCCCCGATTCGCAACGTAGAAAAAGTTGCCGTCGCGGCTTGGGTAGATACCGTGCGCGCCCTTGCCGGTGTTGATCTTTTTGATGATCGTCATGGTTTCGCCATCGATGACCCACACACCGCTACTTTGCATGTCGGCCACATAAAACTTTTTGCCGTCAGGAGTTACCCGTACGTCTTGAGGCATGGCGTCGTTCGACAAATGGACCTGGCCGATGACCTCCATGGTGGTGGTGTCGACCTTGAGCATGTCGCCCGAGAATTCACACGTTGCCAAGAAGTATTTGCCGTCGATGGACCAGTCGGCGTGGTTGACTCCACCGAAGGAGAAACCTTTGCGTTGGCTCTTGCACGGCACCTTGGTGGAATGGACCTTCTCCCACGTGAGCCGATCGTAGAAATCGATTCGATCGATGCGTTCGGCCATGACGATGGCGCGTGTGCCGTCGGGAGTCCAGTACAAGTTGTATGGAGCCGAAACGGCGATGGACTTTCCCGGAGCACCCGTTACCGGATCGATTTCGCGTAGGAAGTTTCCTCCGCTCACATTGGCATACAACGTTTTCATATCCCAGCCCGGGACGACATGTTGCACGAGCTTTGCGCCTGTCGGAAAGACGTCGACGATGGCCAGGGTGGCTTGATCGATCACGGTGATACTGCCATTGTCGTTCGATGGCACGTATACGTAGGCCTTGTGGTCGGCCACTGCGGGCGACATCTTATTGGCAGCGGCTTCCGAATAAATGTTCTTGGGATCGACTACCGGGGGCATACCGGGAATCACCGCAATGGGGGGAAGCGTCGTGGTGGTCGGCGGCGGTGGGGTAGTGGGTGGCTGGGTTGTTGCTGCCGCAGTGGTGCCAGGCTGGCCCGTGGCCGAAGCACCGGTCGTACTCGACGTTGCGGCACTCGACAGCGTTGTTGAGTCGGCACTTGGCGTGTCGGGCGACAGGTTCGCAGCACACGCCGTGACGGAGATCAGTGCCGCAGCAATGAGCACGCAGGCGCGTCGGGACAAAGAGGATTGAGATGCCGGGCCCACGGGGTTCCACTGTAGACGACGAATGGAGTTCCTTTCCCCCGTCAACTTTGACAAACTGTAAAGGTGTCACTTTCTGCTACTCCTTCGCTTGACGACGCAACCCTTGAGGGCCAGCTCGGTCTAGCCCGTCGCACGATCGACCAGGCGTCTCTCGGGCGGTCGGTTCAGCGATTCAACGAGCGAGGCATCGTGCTGCCAACCTTGGGGCAACTGGCCGATCCGTCCAACATCCCGGTCGAGATACGAACTGAACTGTCCGGCGTCGGGCGCGACGAAGCTCATCCTCGCAACCTGTTCCGAGTGCATTGGCATAACCGGCTTGACCGCACCGACAACAACTGGGTCGATGTCCCCGAACACGTGGTGCTTCCCACGTCGCTTACCGGTGTCGATTCGCCCATCATCGTCGTGTTTGGCGAACCGTTCCCCATGATCAATGCGCACAAGGTGTTGGCGGCCTACTCCTGCCTCGCCCCAAGAATCATTAGCGGGCAATTCGACCCAACCCGTCACCGCGCTATCTGGCCGTCGACGGGGAACTATGCCCGAGGTGGCATTGCCATCAGCCGGCTGATGGATTGCCGGGGTGTTGCCATCTTGCCCGCAGGCATGAGCAAGGAACGCTTCGACTGGCTCGACGACTGGTGTTCGAACCCGGCTGAAGATGTCATCAAGACACCTGGCTCCGAGAGCAACGTCAAGGAGATCTACGACGCATGTAACGAACTTGCGCTCGATCCCGGGAACTTTGTGCTCAATCAATTCTGCGAGTTCGGCAACTACGTCGGCCATTACACCGTCACAGGCACAGCCATGGGACGTGTATTCGACCATATTGCGGCGACTCGGCCGGGCCTGAATCTCGCGGCGTTTGTGTCGGCCACCGGGTCAGCCGGAACCATCGCGGCCGGTGACCGTCTGAAGAACGACTATGGCAGCCAAATTGTGGCCGTCGAGGCCGCCGAATGTCCCACCATGCTCGAGAATGGTTATGGCGAACACAACATCCAAGGCATTGGCGATAAGCACATCCCCCTCATCCAGAACATCATGAATACCGATGTGGTGGTCGGTGTCTCTGATCGCAGTACCGACGAACTCGATGTGTTGTTCAACACCGATGCGGGTCGCCGGTACCTAGTGGAACGCAAGGGAGTTCCGGCCGAACTAGTGGCCAAACTTGCCCACTTCGGGTTCTCGTCCATCTGCAACACCATCGCCGCCATCAAGACAGCCAAGAAGCTCGGCCTGGGTCCTAACGATGCCATAGTGACCGTGGCGACCGACGGCAGCGGGCTGTATCCAAGCGAACGAGCTAAGACCTTGACGAACCATTTCGGGGGTCGGATGAGCGAGGTGGAAGCAGCCGAGGTGTTCCACGAACACCTCGCCCACGTCGACACCGACAATGTGCTCGATTGCACCGCGCTCGACCGCCGCCGAATCTTCCAGCTGGGCTACTACACCTGGGTAGAACAACAAGGCATACCGTTCGAGGTGTTCGAAGCCCGTCGGCACCAGAACTTCTGGCAGAGCCTGCGCAGCTATGCCGCCGACTGGGACGATCTCGTTACCGACTTCAATGCGCGGGTCGCATCGTCGTGATTGCAGGGTGGGCCTGTGCAACGTGCGGCCAGTCGGTCGACGTCGCAACCCCATCGCCTTGGCGTTGCCCCAACAGCACCTCTACTGATCGCGCTCATGTATTACGCCTCGTGAGCACGACGCGCCCCCCACCGGCGCTCACTACCGAAACCAATCCGTTTGTGTGGGCGGCACCCTCCATGGCATGGCACGCTTTCGCGCGTTCCCATGGTCTGACCGCAGAGGCATGCACCGCTCTCGCACGCGACCTCGACAGCCGAATCGCGGAGGTTGATGGAACCGGCTTTCGAGTCACTCCCTTACACCGAGCGGGTGCGTTGTCGGACCAACTTGGCTTTGACCAATCGGGGGGTGTGTGGATTAAAGACGAGACCGGGAACGTTTCCGGAAGCCACAAAGCCCGCCACCTCATGTCGATCCTGCTGCACCTCGAGATATGCAACCTGCTGGGCCTGATCCCACCGAGTCCCAGGCCGCGCTTGGCCATCGCCTCGTGTGGCAATGCAGCGCTGGCTGCAGCCACACTCGCCGCCGCCGCCCGGTGGCCGCTCGACGTGTTTGTGCCTCCTTCCGCTAACGCTCACGTGGTCAACCTTCTCAAACGCCTTGCCGCCACCGTCGTTTTGTGCCCGCGTCGTTCCGACGACCAGGCCGGCGACCCGTGTCTCCATCGGTTCCGCGAACAGATAGCTCAAGGCAGCATTCCCTTCGGCGTCCAAGGTCCCGAGAATGCGCTCGCGCTCGATGGAGGCCGCACCATCGGCTGGGAGGTTGCAGCGCAGGCCGCGAATATCGGACTCGATCGCGTGTATGTGCAGGTGGGCGGGGGAGCGCTTGTTACCGGTATGGGCGATGGCCTCATCGAGGGGCTCGGCGACGCTGCACCAAAGGTCATGGCAGTACAGACTGCAGGATGTGCTCCGCTCGATCGGGCTTGGCGCGCTGCCGTCGCGTTGGGAATCGAACGCGCCCCACACCATTGGGATGCTTGCATGTGGCCGTGGGAAGTCGAGCCGGCCAGCGCCGCCAGGGGCATACTCGACGACGAGACCTACGACTGGGTCGGTGCCGTTGATGTGATGGCCCGAACCGGCGGTGGCCCAGTTGTCTCACCAGAAAGCGATGTGCTGTCGGCGAACACGCTGGTGACAGTGCACACATCGATCGACGCTGACCACACCGGCACGGCCGGATTGGCGGGACTACTGACTCAACGGACGGCCGTCGATGACGATGAGCGGATCTTGCTCGTACTGTCAGGAATCCGGCGCACGGCGGTTCCCTAACTTCCAGTAGCGGTTGAATTCGGGGGCTGATCGATGCGGCGGGTCGAACGCCTCATTGAGCACTCACCGCGTGGCTGAAATGGTGAGGGTGTCCCAAACGGCGACGGCTGGCATCTGGCGGAAAGAGCCTGTCGTTGCCGGGATGGTCGCTCAGGGTTCGACGATGTCAGGGGTGAGGTCGTCGGCCCTGAGCGGCAACAAGCAGCAAGCCAGCAGTTTGGGGCGCGTTCCCGATAGCCTTGAATCTCATGTCGAGCCCAGTGTTCTTTGATGCCCAGTTCCCAGATGTACGTGGCGACGCCGGATCCGGCGACGGTCGCAGCGAAGTGTTCAACCGGCTACTCAAGAGCCGCGTTGTAATGCTTGGAACCGAGGTCGACGACGACATTGCAAACGCGCTCTGTGCACAGCTGCTCTTTCTCGAGAGCGAAGACCCTACGGCCGACATCTGGCTCTATATTAACTCGCCGGGTGGCAGTGTTACGGCAGGCATGGCTATCTACGACACCATGCAATTTGTGTCCTGCGACGTAGCCACAATCGCTCTCGGGCTCGCGGCGTCGATGGGGCAGTTCTTGCTCTGTGCGGGTGCTCCTGGCAAGCGTTACGCCCTACCCAACGCTCGAATCATGATGCACCAGCCGTCAGCTGGGCTTCGTGGACAAGCGGCCGACATTGCTATTCAGGCCGAGCAATTGGTTTTCTTGAAGCGTCAGCTCGCCGAGCAGACTGCGTTCCACACTGGCCAGAGCCTCGACCAGATCACTGCCGACAGCGATCGTGACCGGTGGTTCACTGCCGATCAGGCTCGCGAATATGGCCAAATTGACAAGGTGCTGCGCAAGCGGGGCGACATCTAGACCACAACGTGGCTGAATGCCCGCTACGCCTTCACGCTCAGTTCAACGTCGCACACGTCACGGCCGTAGGACACAATTGCTTGAATAGCGCGGTCGGTGGTGTACGCCAACTGCACAAGGTCGGCCTGCTTTCCGGGCAACCGAACATCGCTGGCTGCCACCGTTTGGATCAGGACTGTCAGCTCATGCCATTCGTCGCTTATGGCCTCCGGCGCGAGCAAGTCGAGCCGTTCGTATCGGGCCAGTAGCGGAGCAACTGTGGCCGGCTGGGTGATCGGGGCGATCAAAAGATCTCGATCTGCGGTGAGTTGTTTGCAAAACCCAGCCTGGCTGCGGGTTGTGCTGCTTGAGCACGACACAACAACCAAGACGAGGACAGTACAGGCACGGCGCACAGCCAAGAGTCTGGCATTGGTGCGGCCTAATCATCGCGCACCCCCCTGATAGTGTGTTGTGAATCGAGGGACGCATCCCTCCTCCAACGTCGGCATCATGTCGACACATCCGGCCGTTGGGTCGTAGGAGGCGATGCTCATGTTCGCAGCTGTTTCGTCCGCAACTGTTCTTGGTGCACACGGTCAGCCTGTCACCGTCGAGGTACACGTTTCCACGGGGCTTCCAGCTTTCGCCATTGTGGGTTTGCCCGACGAGGCATGCCGAGAGTCGCGTGATCGAGTCCGTGCCGCGTTGCTGTCGAGCTCGTTGCCTTGGCCACAAAAGCGCATCACGGTCAACCTTGCTCCGTCGATGCAACGCAAAGGCGGCTCATCGCTCGATTTAGCTATCGCCCTTGGGGTCCTTGTCGCTTCCGGCGAACTGCCACAGGCTGCGCTTGCTGAGTTCGGTTTTGTCGGCGAACTGGGCCTGGACGGAACTGTGCGCCGGCTGCCTGGAATAGTGCCACTGGTCGGTGCCCTACGCGAGTTGACGGCCGTTGTCCCGCGTGGGTGCGAAGCTGAGGCTAACGCCGTCACACCTGCGTGGCGTTCGGCGCGTGACTTGGCCGAACTCGTGGCGGTGTTGCGAAAGCAGTTGCCATGGCCGGATCCGCCAGCAATTGCGTGTCGCGTTCCAGTCGCAAGCCGTGGCGATATGTCCGAGGTCCGTGGCCAAGGTCTCGCCAGGCTTGCTGTGGAGCTCGCCGCCGCGGGCGGGCATCACCTGTTGCTTGTTGGCTCGCCCGGGTGCGGCAAGACAATGCTGGCTGAGCGGCTTTCGGGTCTGCTGCCCGATCTCGACCAGGCCGAGGCCTTGGTGGCAACCATGACACACTCTGCGGCCGGAGTAACTCTGCCGCCGTCGGGGCTGGTGACCCGGCCGCCCTTTAGAGCGCCTCACCACACTGCGTCGTTGGTGTCGATGGTCGGGGGCGGAACTGCCGCAATGCGACCAGGCGAGGTGTCGTTGGCGAGCGGAGGGGTGTTGTTCCTAGACGAAATGTCGGAGTTTCCTGTGTCGGTGCTCGACGGTTTGCGTCAGCCCCTCGAAGAAGGCGTCGTACGGGTCACCCGCGCCCGTGCCTCGGTCGAGTTCCCGGCCCAGTTCCTGCTGGTGGGTGCCACGAATCCATGTCCCTGCGGACTGGGCGCTGCTCCGGGCGCGTGCCGTTGCGAAGGGGCGGTCCGACAGCGGTTTCTTCGTCGACTGTCTGGGCCGCTGCTCGACCGGTTCGATCTTCGCATTCACGTCACCGCCGTTGGCTCCGACGACCTTCTCAGTTCTGAGCCGGCCGAGTCCTCGGCCAGCATTGCTCAACGTGTTCAGGCCGTTCGGACTCTGGCGCTACAACGAGGGGTGCCGAGCAACGCCCGCCTTTCGTCGAGCGATCTGGACAGATGGGCCACCTTGTCGCCCAATGCGCTCGCAATGGTACGTCATGCCATCGAGATCGGTCGGCTATCTGGCCGTGGTGTGCAACGCATCCGTCGCGTGGCCCGCACCATTGACGACCGAATGGGTGTCCAAGGCGCATTATCGGAACAAGCCGTTGCTTCGGCGCTAGCGATGCGTATCGACGTGGCCCCGTTGGTATCAGCGGCATGAGCCCGCAGCTTCCTGTCGAGGCCTGGGCAACGGCGTTGGCTGCTCTGCCGCATTTCACGCCGCTTCGTCTATTGGCGGTGCTCAATCGCATGCCACCCGAGGACGCGTGGCGCGCAGCCGAGCGCGGCGTGGAACTCGTCGCCGGGATAGGGCGAAACAAGCTACCCGTCACGCACTCCCTGCAAGAACAGGCGCGGCGTGTAGATCCCGAGCGTCTCTGGGACCGTTGCATGCAGCTAGGTATTCGGGTGTTGCTTCGCAACGACCCGGCCTATCCAGCAGCACTTGCGGCCGACCCATTTGGTCCAGCGGTCCTGTTCTGCCTCGGGTCACTCGACCTTGTGTCCCACCGCACCGTGGCAATTGTTGGCACTCGCCGCGCCACAGCTAGCGGCCGGGGTATTGCCACTGAGTTCGGCGAGGTATTGGCTCGACATGATGTCGCAGTCGTCTCCGGCTTGGCGCTAGGTATCGACGGTGCGGCCCACCGAGGCGCGTTGCGGGTGAGCCCCGGCAGAGCAATCGGCGTCGTTGGCTGCGGGCTCGACGTGGTGTATCCCAAGGCCCACAACGACCTCTGGTGGCAGGTTGCCGAACGGGGTCTCTTGATGTCTGAGGTTCCTCCCGGCATCGCTCCGCTGCCTTACAGGTTCCCGGCCCGCAACCGCATCATTGCCACGTTGGCCGAAGCTGTGGTCGTAGTTGAAAGTCGGGAACGCGGGGGTTCCCTGCTCACTGCCGACGAGGCCCTCGCGCGGCAGCGGTTAGTGCTGGTCGTTCCTGGTTCTATTCGCAATCCTGCCGCTGTCGGGACCAATATGCTCATCGCCGAAGGTGCGACAGCGGTAACAAGCATCGAAGATGTCTTGGCCATGATTGGCCTCGACACGTTGGCCCTGCCGAGCGTTCGCGACCCTCGGCCTCGCCCCTCGGGTATGGGTGTCGAGTTGCTTGGTCATTTCGACGGCGCGGCACGATCGCTCGACGAGCTTGTTGCATTGACCAAATGTTCGCTGGCTGAAGTAGCCCTCGTCGTCGGCCATCTGGAAATGGCCGGGTGGCTGGTTCGAACGGGAGGACTTTTCGAACTGGTTCACCCCGCTAGCGTGCGGCGGGCGGTACCGTGACGCTATGGCTTGGCGGCTCGACGACTTCGAGCAGTCCCTTACGGGCGTGTCCGATAACACGATCCGTGCGTACCTGGTCGATATCAACGCGTTTGCAGCGTGGGCGCAGCGCGGTCTGGTCGACGACCCCGGCCGGGTTACCCGATTGGTGTTGCGTCGCTACCTTGCGTATCTGTCTACAAGAACATATGCCCGCAAGTCGGTGGCCCGGAAGGCGTCATCGCTACGGCGGTACTTTGGGTGGCTTAAGCGAACTGGCGTCATCGACATCGATCCTTCGATCGGGCTTTCGGCACCGTCGTCGGGCGGTAAGCTCCCCCAAGTACTGCGAGCGTCGGACCTCGATGCCCTGCTCGAACAGCCGGCACCTAGTGACGATCGACAGCCTCCGCAGCTTCGCCAGCGTGACGATGCGGTTCTCGAACTGCTGTATGGCGCGGGCCTTCGGGTCAGCGAGTTGTGCGGGCTCAACCTCGATGGCCTCGACCCAAGGGCGCGGATTGTCACCGTCTGGGGCAAAGGCGCAAAGCAACGCCGAGTCCCGTATGGAACGGCGGCGGGTCAGGCCTTGGAGGCCTGGCTCACGCACGGCCGCGCGCACCTGGCAACGAGCGAATCGGCAGCAGCGGTATTCCTCAACTCACGTGGCGGTCGGCTTGGTACTCGTGACGTGCGTCGAATCGTGGACCGTCGATCTCCGGTGCCAACGCACCCTCATGCATTGCGGCACAGCTTTGCAACTCATCTTCTCGACGGTGGTGCCGATCTACGAACGGTGCAAGAACTCCTCGGACACGCCGATCTGGCCACTACCCAGATCTATACCCACGTGTCCAAAGAACGCCTGCGCGCTGTCTACGAGCGGTCCCACCCGAGGGCGTGAGCGGGCGCTAATGGCTGAGGTAGTTCGCAATCCCGACGAGCTGGCATGGATCCGCTATCAGGACGCGCGCGGCGAGAACGAGTCTCGATCAGCGCGTGACGAACTTATTCTTCGCTATTCGCCCTTGGTGAAATACGTCGCTGGGCGTGTCGCTAGCGGGTTGCCACGGTCGGTCGACTCGGCCGATCTGGTGAGCTACGGAGTATTTGGTCTCATCGACGCCATCGAGAAGTTCCAGCCCGAGCGGGGCTATCGCTTCGAAAGCTATGCAATGGTTCGAATTCGAGGTTCAATTGTCGATGGGCTTCGTTCGCTCGACTGGGTTCCTCGCATCCTTCGAAGCCGGGCTCGCGAGATTGAACGGGCCTATCAGCGCCACGAGGCCAGCCAACATCGGGCGCCCACCGATGCCGAGTTGGCCCATGAAGTGGGTATCTCCGTCCGTCAGCTCACCCTCACCCTCACCCAAATTGCCCAGTCGGGCATCGTTGCACTCGATGGTGCCTTCACCGACGAGAACAATGAGCGAGTCGCCCCGGCGGCGACGCTGGCCGACCGTGGAGCGGCGCCCGGCGACGGGCTTGAAGCTGAGGAAGGTCGAGAAGGTCTGTTGTTGGGCATTGCTGCACTTCCCGAACGGGAGCGCCACGTCTTAAGGCTCTACTACTTCGAAAATCTGAATATGGCCGACATTGGCGAAGTGCTCGGTGTCTCCGAGAGCCGTGTTTGTCAGATTCACGCCCGAGCGGTCCTCCATCTTCGAGCCCGACTCACCGCTCTCGTCGACGACTAACGACGTCGCACCGTTTTCCTCTCGTCGGCACCGTCGCCGTCCTCCTGTTGCACTCTGGAGGTAGTCACATGCATGTGTTCGTTGGATTGATCTTGGCGGTCTTGGGACCGCTGGTGCCGCCCGTCGATGCGCCGATTTCAGACCATTTTCGCCCGCCCTCTTGCGCTTATTGTGCGGGAAACCGCGGAATCGACTACGCCGTCGAAAGCGAAACCACCGTCCGGGCGGCTGCATCGGGTGTCGTTACGTTCGCGGGTCGAGTTGGTCGCGACCAATTTATTGTCGTTGCCCATCGTGACGGTCTGCGCACTACCTATGGGTACCTATCCGAAATTTCGGTTGTGACCGCTGAAGTGGTGCTTGCTGGATCACCTCTCGGCACGGCAACAGGTACGTTTCATTTCGGCGTTCGGCAAGGAACTCGGTATCTCGACCCAGAATTGCTGTTTGGCATTGGTCGTGTTTCACCCTCGCGAGGTCGTCTCGTCCCTCCTTCGACGCCGAAGGCAAGCTACTGGCTCGCCCTCGATGCCGGTAGCGGCTAGACTTTCCAGCTGGCCACAACAGGCCGGCTAGCCCACACTCACTGCTTCTCCTACGGTCGCCTACTCGGCGTGGAGGCGGTGTCACTTATCGAACCGTAGGAGAGGATGGATTTCATGGCCGCAGTTATCACCATGCGTCAGCTTCTGGATGCAGGTGTCCATTTTGGACACCAGACCCGTCGTTGGAACCCGAAGATGAAGCGCTTCATCTGGGGTGAGCGAAGCGGCATCTACATCATCGATCTCAACCAGACGCTCACGCGGGTCGAGTCGGCCTACTCGTACGTGCGTGACCTTGTCGCCGGTGGTGGGTCCATTCTGTTCGTCGGTACAAAGAAGCAGGCCCAAGGCCCAATTCAAAGCTACGCAGAGAAGTGCGGAATGCCATACGTCAACGAGCGTTGGCTGGGCGGCATGGTCACCAACTTTGAAACCATCTCCAAGCGCGTAGAAAAGATGAAGGAATACGAGCGCATGAAGGTTTCTGGCGAGTTCGATGCCATGCCGAAGAAGGAAGCCTTGTTGCTTTCTCGCGAGCTCGACAAGCTCCAGCGAAACCTTGGCGGAATGCGCGGTATGACCCGTCGCCCCGACGCCATCTTCGTCCTCGACACCAAGAAAGAGCATATTGCTGTCACCGAGGCCAACAAACTCGGCATCCCTGTTGTGGCCGTTGTCGACACCAACTGCGATCCCGACGTCATTCAATACATCATTCCGGGGAACGACGACGCCATCCGTTCCGGAATGCTCATGTGCCGAGTCATTGCAGATGCTGTCGAGGAAGGCCGTTACATGGCCGGGCGCCGCAACCCGACTGCGCCGGCCATCGTGCGAACACCCGAGCAAGAGGCAGCTATCAGCAGTGCCCAGGCCGATGCTCGTCGCCAAGCTGCTCAGGCGCAAAGCGAACGTGAAGCCCGCCTTCGCGGCCAGGGTGAAGCTACTAACGCACCGGCTGCACCTTTGGCTGCTGGTGCCGAGCCGGTTGTGGTTGCCGAGCCGGTTGTGGTTGCCGAGCCGGTTGTGGTTGCCGAGCCGGTTGTGGTTGCCGAGCCGGTTGTGGTTGCCGAGCCGGTTGTGGTTGCCGAGCCGGTTGTGGTTGCCGAGCCGGT
>JANOSH010000014.1:0-66659 GCA_031415695.1 Actinomycetes bacterium | reverse complement strand
CGTCGACACGCTGCTACAACCAGCCAGCGTCACGCACGCCGCAATGATGAACGCGGAACGGGATCGCACAGTCTCAGTACACCGCAACCACCCTGTTGGTTCCGAGGCCGCAGCCTTGCCCCAGGCTCCAGCCACCCAGCGGCGCCGGCGTTTGGTGTGACGGATCGGTTGGCAGTCACGGCGTTCTCCCCCGGTTGGAACTCCCTTGAGATACATCGGGACCGCACCTCAACCTTTTCTACGACCCAACGATCGAAACGTGACCCGCGGCGTTGTCGGCAACCATCGTGAATTGCCCACAGTGGCCAGTAGCTACATGCGGGGGGAAGTTCTGCGATGCAGTCGCCCGACAGACAGTGACAGCCACGGAGGTCCGTAACGTCAGCCAGTACTCCCTCGCCGGTCGTGGGAACGGATCACGATCCGATCCGGTCGCTCCAATACCGAGGGCGACGGCGTTCGTGGGCAACGGCGAGCACGACGACGGCTTCGTCGAGAACCAGGAATGCGATGAAGTACGGGAATCGACGAATCGATATCCGTCGTACTTCCAGATCGTCGGAGACGCCCTCTACCAGGGCGGCGGTCTGTGGCCGACGAGTGATCGACTCGACAGCCCGATCCATGGCGGCAAGGAATGCGAGCCCGAGCCCCTCTCGCCGATCTTCATACCACCGCGCAGCGTCATCGAGTTCCTTGACCGCCTCATCGACGAAGCGGACACCGGCCGTCACTTGTCCAGCGCGTGAGCAAGCCGTTGTCGGACGACAGCCCAGTCCTCGCCTTGCGTCCCGCCCATCAAGACCCGTCGAGCGCGTCGTTCGATCTCGGTTCCCCAGAGTGACTGCGTGACGCTCGGGTCGTCGTCGGATGGGGGTTCTAAACTGACCAGGAGTTCCGCGACGAGGTGGGCGCGCTCGGCCTCGGTCAGTGCCAGCGCGTCTCTACGTAGCTCGTCCGACCTCGTTACCATACGACAAGGCTATCCCGACGAGCGCCATGTCGGCTACGCGCGATTGGCTCATGGATTCGGGTCCCCTTCTGGTAGCCGCTCATACTTCGTTGCTCCCGCGGCTTCTCCCGCAATGGGTCTGCTGAGTCAAATTCGACTCCGTTATGGGCCTTTCGTCGCCTTGTGCGGAATCCCTCCCGTTCCGCGCAGTGGTTTGTAGGTTTCATAGCGGTTTGCCGGCGTTCACGAAAAGCCACATTTGCCAGGGTTTCGTCCGCCGACCTCCTTGTCGGTTCGCCGACGTTTCTGTAGCCGAGCAACGTCGAGCTGAAGCGCTCGAAATGGTCGCTGCGTCGACTCGAAGTGCGCCATCCAAGTTCACCGCAGCGGTAACCGTGGCGGAGCTGGCAAAGTGTTGGTTACAGGAGGTCGCCCGGCATCAGGTGCGAGCGTCGTCGCTGCACACCTATCGCAAGGTGGTGGTTCACCTCATTGATGGCTTTGGAACTCGGCGAGTGCGTTACGTCGGCCCAGAAGTGCTTGCGGCATGGCAGTCGCGACTGCTCGACAAGTACGCGTCGTTCACGGTGCTGAACAGCCGAAAGGTAGGGCGTCAGATCCTGGCTGAGGGCGTGATGCTGGGGTTTTCGCGCAGGTCCGGACCCTTGCCTCGGGCCCCCGACAGGGGAATCGCCTGAACAGGAGGGTGCTGGTGCTTGCGGTTCAGGCCGATTGATAGCATAATGTAAGCATGCCGAATGTGTTGGTCCGAGATGTGCCCGAAGATGTCCACATGGATTTGCAGCGACGCGCCCAGGAGGCCGGCCAGTCCTTGCAACAGTACCTGACGTCTGAGCTCACTCGGCTTGCTCGCACACCCACGATGGCGCAGGTGTTGGCCCGCATCGCCAGCCGTCGGGGCGGACGAGTAGGGCTTGACGTCGCAGTCGCAGATCTCGATGAGGACCGACAGCGTTGATCGTTGTCGACGCGTCGGTACTGGCCAATGTCGTCGGCGACGACGGTCCGATCGGCGACGCCGCTCGAGCCCGGCTCGCCCTCGGAAGTGACGTCTCGACACCTGATCTCGTCGACGTCGAGACGATCTCGGTACTTCGCAAGCGCTGGATCGCCGGGACGTTGACGGCCCGCCGATTTCGAGACGCTGTCGACGACCTGCTCGCTCTGCCGCTCACTCGATATCCAACGGGTCCATTGATGAGCAGGGCATACGAGCTGCGAGCAAACGTCACCGCCCATGACGCCAGCTACGTCGCCGTCGCCGAGGCACTGGGCTGCGTTCTCGTCACCGGAGATGGGCGATTGGCCCGGGCAAGCGGACCGCGCTGTCGCATCGAGTTGCTGGTGATCTGAAGCCTCCCACTTCTGGGGCGTAAGGGGTGGTCAGGTTGAGCTGCGGTGGCTACTTCAGTGGTTATGGCCGCCGAGACCAGCACCTCGGAGGCGAGATAGCAGCGAACGCCGTCGTCCGCACGGTGTCCGACGTTTCAAGTAATCCACTGGGCCGGTGACGTGAGCGGGATCGACGAAAAGTGCTCCGGCACAACCACGTTCCGGTCCGTCATCGCAACGCCTCGTCGAAGTCGACCCGTGCCTCGGCCCACCAGCGGCGGCGTCGGTCGAAGCGTTCCTTGCCGCCCATCGACTCCCACATCTCGATGAACGCGGCCTCGCCGGCCTCGACACGCCGCCGCAAGAACTCACCGCCAGACGCGATCGACACGTCGAGACAGGCATCCGTCGGAGCAGACGCGCGACCGACACGAGCGCAGCGTCGCTCTGCGCCCACGCCGGGTAGGGCGGGATCGCGACTGCGCCCGGGATGAACACCAGACGCTCGCGACCGTCCGGGTCGATCCCGAGCGGCACTGATGCGCCAGTGAACCCGCAATACGCCAACTGCAAGAGCATCCGGTGAATCGACAGCGAATGCGGATTGGACGGACACAGGACGTGATCGCCGACACGAAAGACAGCACCTGCGTTGGCTACGCCCCCGCGCAACATCTCCGTAAACGTGTGCGGCGACGCGAAGCAACGCTGTGACGGCGTTGTCGCTCTGGGGCGACAGGAACATGACGACGGCGTGGCGTTCGACGTCGAGGACATAGAGGCTGGCGACGGCTTTGGTCTCGAGACGGGCTGGATGTCCCAGACCGTCGACGCGTCGACCCTGGGCAAGGTGCTGGTCCCACTCGGCTAATGCCTGGAACTGTAGGACCAGCAGGTACCCGCCATTTCGAGGATGTGGGTAGCCACGGGCCGGACCGCGTCCCTCCATCATCGGCTGGGTGGTGAAAGTGCCACCGAATGTGCACCGATCAGCGATCACCGACGTCTCACGGACGGTCGGCTCGGGTGCAGCAGTCCGCTCACGATCGACTATCGCGCCACGCGCTGGGAAACCGGCGAAGCGATGTGCTCAAGCCCGGTAACGCGCGGCCCCGATCCACACAGTTCAGACACTCCAACGCTCGTCTGCCGACTGGGATGAGCTACGCCACAGGCTCACCAAACTTATCGATGACGGGATCATTCGGCCGGACCGCATCCGAGACCAGGTCGCAGACGAGCATCACGTCGCGCTCCGCGAACGGTGGATGGAACTCGTTTCCATAACACCCGTACCGGAGGGACAGCAGTGAGGCTGCGCGACGACCTCGATCTGCTCGACGCCGCTGTGTCACGAGCGTCGGAACAGACTCGAATCCCCGTCCAGCAGATCCGAAAAGACTTCTGGCTCACCGAAGCACTACGCGCCGCCGTCGGACAGGCGAACGCGCACGGAGCGCGAGTCGTGTTCAAGGGCGGGACCAGCCTGTCGAAGGTGTTCCGGGTCATCGAAAGATTCTCCGAGGACGTCGACCTCCTCGTCATCGCCGCTGGATCGAAGACCGCGATCAACACGACGATGAAAGCCTGAGGGGATCGCTGCCGTCGAACAACACATCGGAGTCGTGGGCGCGCTGAACCTGAAGACGGTTGACGCCGGTGTGTTCCGAGAAGTCAGGATCGTCTACCCGGGATGCGTGCCACCCGACGCCGGACTCCTATTGGAGGTTGGTGCGCGTGGCGGCGCCATCCGTTCACGTGCTCGCGCCGTCGCGCACGCTCGTCGAGAAACTCGTCATCGTTCACGAAGCGCACCACCGCCCGCACGGCCCCGGACGGGAGCAACGGATCGCGAAGGTCGCTCGGCACTACTACGACATCTGGTGCCTTCTCGGTGATCCGAACGTGCGGGCCGAGATCGCCGAGCATGGTGCAGGCACCCTCGCCCGCGAAGTCTGCCAACACTCCAAAGCTATCGGCCTTCCCGCTGTCACCGCTTGCCGACCTTCGCCGAATGCCTCGAGCGAGTGCTGCACACGGCAACGTCCTGTAGACGCCGCGCAGTTGCTGCGGTGACTTGCGACCCCGGTTACTAGGCGTTCCCGCCGCCGACCACCGCTTCGCCTGCGCCAATTGATACGAGAGGACTATACGAACGCACGCCGGTGCCCGCGCCGGTCGTTCTGTCAGTCGATAGATAGCGTTGGCGGCTCGGCCGCGAAAAGGTCCTCGACTACCTTTTGGCTGCGGGCGCTCCAGGGCTCGTCGGGGAACTGCTGCACCACGACCGTTCCGATCTCTTCAGCCGTAGCGATGCCGAGGAGCCGTGCCAGCACAAGAAGGTCGCCTCGATCAGCGGCGCGGGCGGCGCGGGCCTTCATTGCGAGCATCCGTTCCGGCGATGCCGCAAGCACCCGCAAGGAGCGGTGATCGAACACCACTCGGGAAGCCGCCCACTGCCACCACGCGGGCCCCCGGTGCGCCCGGCGAGGCGCACGCAACGCTCACCCGCAGCCAGGAGGCAGCGACTACCGACGGGGTTGAAATCGCATTCATCCTCGCCCGATGCCGCCAGGGGTACGTCCTGAGCGACGGGTTCAGTCGTGTCGAAATTCGCCACTTTCAAAGGAGTTTCCGCAAGCTGGGCCGAATCTTTCCCGTTCCGCCAAGGACCAGTCGTAGTCGCCCTCGATTTCTCACCAACTGCAAGATATAATCCATTTTGTGGACAAAGGGCCTACGCCGTCACTTCTTCCGATTTTGCGGTCGCAGCAGCAGGCCGAGCTGCTAGCACTCATCCTTGGCGACCCGTCGACCGAGCACAGCCTGGCCGAGCTCGCCGGGCGAACGGGCGTCCCGTACGCGTCCGTCCACCGTGAGGTTGAACGCGCCGAGACTTCAGGTTTGATCACGAGCCGATTCATCGGAAGGACGCGGCTGATCCGCGCCAACACGATGAGTCCGTACTTCAGCGGGTTGGCGGACGTGTTGGTCAAGGCGTTCGGCGTCCCGTGGGTGCTCGCCGAGGCGCTTGCCGAAGTCGCGGGAGTTGACGCCGCGTTCGTTTACGGATCATGGGCGGCACGCTTCTCTGGCGAGGACGGCGATAGACCAGTGGGCGACATCGACCTCCTCGTACTTGGAGAACCGGACCGCAACGAGGTCTACGCAGCCGCCAGTGCAGCCGAGAGACGGCTCGGACGACCTGTCCAGGTGACGGTCCGATCAGCCGATTGGCTGGACGAAGGGAAAGGCACCTTCCACGACACGGTCGCCGGACGACCGATGGTGCGGGTGCCTTTGGCCGTTACTCGAAAAGATCGGGAGGATCGGACGCCATCAACCGCCCCACCGCGTTAACGACGTTCCGCGCCATCGACAGCGCCCACGCCGAATCGTCGGCGCTAATCTCGGCACTGGACGGGTCGAAGTACTGCGCCGAATGTCGCGAACGCCGAAAGCGATCGAACGTCGGCTTGGCAAACCCAGGGATCTGCGCAGAGTACTGAGCGCTGACGGCATCTTCGACCGTCATGTGCGAACCGTCGCCGCCGGTAGCGCGAAGTCCTTGGCGAATGAGCAGTGCCTCAGCTGCCATCCGGTACGCGTCGTATCCAGCAACAAATGCGCCCTCGAGGTCGCCTGCCTCGAGGCCGCCGTCGGCAGTGAGGAGACGCCGGGCAGCCCGCCCCAGGATCGTGGCGGTCGAGTCGCCAACTGTTCGCCCGTCGATCCGTTCGAGGCGGCCGTGACTGAGCAGGTACTCGACGGTGCTGCGTCCGTCAGTCGGGTTGGCCATGGCACCCACAGTACCTGGAGGGTGTGATTAAGTTGTCCGTGACCGCATTCGGCCTGAAGCGCATAGCCCTGGTCGCGTGTGGCGATCTGCCCAAAAGTAGCCCTCTCCCACCCCGAAGGCGCATCTGATACCTGGATCGACGCAGAATGAGCCTTTGCGGTGGGAGACGACCGCTTATCCAGGTCCCACGACGGGTCTCTACCATCGAGGCGGCCCTTGGTCATGGGCGTCTGTAAGGCTCGCGTCGTGGAGATTGCGTTTCCTGGATGTTCGACAGCGGGGGTCGCGGCCTCATCGTGAAGATCAGCCCGCATCGCGACGACCTTCTCGCCGACGTCCGCGCCGCGCAATGGCGCAAGGTGGGTCTACCTACGCCGCGGGTCGTCGCTTCCGGTGAGGCGTTCGGGCTCGGTTTCGTAGTGATGGACCGCTGTGCCCGCCACGCCCTCGAAGCGAGCGGCGAGGCGGAATGGACACAGCTCATACCCGAGGTTGTCGATCTGCTTGAAGCACTGCGATGCGCCGACGTGTCCGGGTCGCAAGAATGGGGCGGATGGGGACCGGACGGCAATGGAACCCACAAAAGTTGGGGCGACTTCTTGGCATCTGCCGCCCAACCACCGCAACGGATCGGCGCATGGGAGCCCTCCCTGCGCGACCATTCCGACGTGTTCGACGCCTTCCGCCGGGGCTGCGCCGTACTCACGGCACCAGGCGTCGAGCCGCCGCGTTCGCTCGTGCACTGCGACCTTTTGTATGGCAACGTGCATGCCGATGGCGGGCGCATCACCGGGGTGTTCGATTGGGGTTGCGCGCTCTACGGCGACCACCTGATCGACCGGTCGTGGTTCGAGTTTTGGGCACCGTGGTACCCGGCGTTCCGGTACCACGATCCCGATATGGCCCTCCGGTCCCGCTGGTCCGACATCGGCTTCGAACTGGTGCACGAACAGGAACGGCGGCGGCGTTCGCTCCTCTGGATCGGCGTCACCCACTTCGCTTGGAACGCTTCGCAACACGACGAGGAGAACCTGCTCGGCACGTACAACCAGATGCGCTCGCTCGACGTCATCTGAGCGGCGAGTTACGAGCTTTCGCGCAGTGGCGCGCCCACAGCGCGGTACTGCGCGAAAGCTGTAAGGCGCGAAGGCTGCGCCCGTGCTCTGCGCTGGCCGATAACCCAGTAGCGTCGCGGCATGATCGAACATCACATCGATATCGCAACCGCCGACGGTGCCATGAACACCTTCATCACCCATCCGGAAGAGGGCGGCCCGTTCCCGGTGGTGTTCTTCTACATGGACGCTCCCGGCAAACGCGAGGAGCTGCACGACATGGCCCGCCGACTAGCCACGGTTGGCTACTACGTCGTGCTACCCAACCTGTATTACCGGTCGATTCGCGAGTTCAACATCTTCGAAATGGACGACCTCCAAGCCGCACGGGCAACGATGTTCGGTTACATGAACTCACTTAGCGACAAGATGGTGTGTCGCGACACCGAGGCCATGTTCGCCCACGTCGATGCCGACCCGGCAGCCGACGCCAGCCGAATCGGGTGCATGGGCTACTGCATGAGCGGGCCGTTCTCCTTCGCAGTGGCCGGTACCTTCCCCGATCGAATCAAGGCCGCAGCGTCTATTTACGGCGTGCGGTTGTTCGGCGAGAAGTCGCCCGCGCACCTAGCCGACAAGGTGCGAGGCGAGTTGTACTTTGCGTGCGCCGAAACCGACGAGTACGCCCCGACCGACATGATCAACGAACTCACCGAACACCTCGCTAAGGCCGGGGCAAACGCCCGCGTCGAGTGGTATCCCGGCACGCATCACGGTTTCGCGTTCCCGCAACGTCCGGTCTATGACAAGCCCTCGGCCGAACGGCATTGGGAACGACTGTTCGCGTTGTTTGCCCGCAACCTCGGCTAAAGGAATGCAATAGCGTTCGCGCCGGTTGCACAGACCCGCATGACTTTTGATTCCACGACAGCTCGCCAGACCGCGGCCACGGCCAGGTCGCTTCGCAACGAGCTTGCAACCCTGGCCCTGCCTCTCGATCTTCCAGGGGCAATCAGCTTTCGATCCGACACGGCGGCGATCATCCGTCAACTCGACGACCATGTGCTGCCCCGCTTGGAGAACCTCGACGCGCCCGCGCTTGTCGTAGTGGGTGGATCCACCGGGTCAGGCAAGTCGACGCTGGTCAACAGCCTCATAGGCGCCGAGGTCACCCGGTCGGGTGTATTGCGGCCAACTACCACGACCCCCGTGCTGGTTCATCACCCCGACGCGACGGCGTGGTTCGAGTCTGGTCGAGTTTTGGCTGGGCATCCTCAGTTGCAGTTCGTGGCATCGACCATCTTGCCTGCCGCTGTTGCCTTGCTCGACGCACCCGACTTCGATTCAATCTCCGATTCGAACCGCGAAGCCGCGGCCCAACTGCTCGACGCTGCCGACATGTGGGTGTTCGTCACGACGGCAGCCAGATACGCCGACGCCGTGCCCTGGAGCTTCCTGCAACAGGCCCAACGACGAGGCACCACACTCGTTGTGGTGCTCAACCGTGTGCCCGGCCAATCACGTGTTGAAGTCACCGAACACCTCACCGAAATGCTTGCGTCGAATGGGTTGGCCGGAACCCAAATCTTTACTGTCGACGAGCAACCCCTCGTCCACGGTCGGCTGCCAAGCGATGTTCTCGAGGGCCTTCGTAGCTGGGTGAATCGACTAGGCACCGACAAAGCCGTGCGCGCCGAAGCAGTCATGACTTCGTTGCGTGGCGCAGTAGTAGACATCGGCAAGCGCACCGACGAACTTGCTAACGCTACCCGTCAACAATTGGCCATGGTCGACGCGTTGAGAACAATGGCCCACAACCCGTACGAGGCTGAGCACGCGAAAGTGTGCGACGACATCAGCCACGGCGCGCTCCTCAAAGGCGAGGTGCTGGCGCGTTGGGAGGAAGTGATTGGTACCGGCGAATTGATGCGCCAAGTACGCACCGGTCTTGGTCGGTTGCGAGACCGGGTCAGCGGTGCCCTCACCGGTCGCCCCGTTGGTGACCCGAAGCTCAATGGCGCGGTCGAAAACGTCGCCGAGGCACTCATCCGGTCCCACGCCGACGAGGCCGCCGCCGCGGCCGTGCAAGCCTGGCGCAGCCACCCAGCCGGGGCCGCGTTGCTCGCCCAAACCGACGTTGAGCTGTCACGGTCGTCGCCTGCACTCGTTCCAGCAACGTCGACGTTGGTACGCGCATGGCAGGGTCATTTACTCGAAGTTGTGCGGGCGGCCGGGGCCGACAAACGCACGGCCGCTCGAGTGTTGTCGCTCGGCGTAAACGGCGTGGCCATGGTGGTCATGATCGTGGCGTTCTCGCACACCGGCGGCATCACGGGTGCCGAAGTCGCCGTCGCCGGCGGTGCCAGCGCGGTAGGACACACACTGCTCGAAGCGCTCCTGGGCGACCAGACCATCCGAACGTTGGCAACCGCCGCCCGCGACGACCTGAACCAGCGGGTCAGCGGCCTGTACGACGCTGAAGTGGCACGGTTCGACCTTGTGCTGAGCGCGCTTGGTGTACCGGCCGACGCGCCCAGCCGGCTGTCGACTCTGGCCGCACAACTCAAGGCCGTGGCATGAACGACGAGCTCGTCAAAAGACTCGACCTGCTCGACGAAATCGCGCAGCTAGGCGCGCCGGGTCGGCTACCGGCAGATGTTCAACAACGAGCAGCGACTGTCAGCCAACAGGCACGGGCACGACTTGGCCACGGCACCACGAACACAGTCGTTGCCCTAGCCGGGGGAACGGGCAGTGGAAAATCGTCATTGTTCAACGCGTTGATCGGCGCTCCCATCGCCGCTAGCAGTGTTCGCCGGCCGACCACGTCGGTGGCGCAGGCAATTGTGGTTGGCGAACCCGCCGACGGCCTGCTCGACTGGCTGCAGATCGATCGGCACCACTCGACGGTCAATCCCGAACTCGACGGTCTAGTGCTTGTCGATCTCCCCGATCACGACTCGACTGTTACGGCCCACCGAGCCGAAGTCGATCGCCTCGTCGAAGTGGTCGACGTGTTTTGCTGGGTGGTCGACCCCCAAAAGTACGCCGACGCTGCGCTACACCGTGACTACTTGGCCCGGTTCTCCGGGCACGCTGGCGTCACCGTAGTTGTGCTCAATCAAGCCGACCTGTTGTCGCCTACCGACCGGGCCGCATGCCTCACCGACCTCGGGCAGCTTCTTGCACGCAACGGCTTTTCCGGCGTGCGCATCGTGGCCACATCGGCGCAAACCGGCGAGGGCGTCGGCGAACTTCGCCGCGAGATCGGGGCCTGGGTAGCCGAACGCCGCGCTGTCGTCGCCCGTCTGGCCGCCGATCTTGACTGGCTCGGCACCGATCTGCTCGCCGCCGCATCCGATGCCACCCTGCAACCCGTTTCCCAGCCCCAACGCAGCCGGATCATCGACGCCGCCACCACAGCCGCTGGAGGCAACGAGGTGGCCACCGGTGTCGAAGCGGCCATGAAACATCGTGCCAGCCTGGCTATGGGCTGGCCCCCGGTGCGCTGGGTCCGAAATCTTCGGCCCGATCCGCTCAAACGACTAGGCCTTGGTACCGCGCAACCCAAACGCAAGGCTAAACCGTCAACTGGCGTCACAGTGCGCCGAACTGCGCTAGTCACCAACCCGGTCGGACAGGCGATCTTGGCCAACGAGGTGCGAGCTGCGGCTCGCACTATCGGCGACCTGGCCGCACCCACAGCCCGTGAACGACTCGACCTCGTTGCAGCATCAACACTCGGTGGCCTGCCCGACGCTCTCGATGCTGCCCTCGGCTCGACCGAGCTGCCGATTAAACCGCCACGGTGGTGGACACTGGCCGGGCTAGCCCAATCCCTGGTGTCACTTGCGATGATCGGTGGCTTCGTATGGCTTGGCGCCATCGCCATTCTCGACTGGCTGCGGGTGCCCGCATTGCCGCTACCCACGTTTCGAGGTTGGCCGGTTCCGACGCTCCTTGTCTTCGGCGGCGCGGTCTTGGGGATCGCAATTGCCATGCTTGGCCGCCGAATCGTAGCGGCCGCAGCTCGTCGACGCGGCCGGCTTGCTCGAGACGCTTTACGCCGGCAACTGTCGGTCACAATCGACGACCTGGTCATCAATCCGTTGAATACCGAAGCTGGCGAACTCAATCGCCTTGGGGATCTGGTACGCCGCTTCGGCTAGGCTCGTCTTCTTGACCAACCGGAAAATTTCTTCATGACCCTTCCCCTCGATCGACTCTTCGATCACCTCGATCGAATGACCGACGAGCGTGGCGTGCTCGAACAAGCAACGGGCACCGTGCCGAACGCCGAACAGGGACATCGCACCACCGATAACGCCCGACTACTGGTCGTTACGCTGCACGAACCCGACACAGGTGTCGTTAAGCGACTCAATCGCACGGCACTGAACCTGGTTGCCGATGCACAACACAAAGATGGCCGGTTCAAGAACAAAATCGACCCAACCGGCAAGTGGACCGACAAGCCCACCGCCACCGACGCATGGGGTTTAGCTATGTGGGGTTTCGGCGCCGCATGCAAGCACAACGACCCTCGTGTGCGTTTCACGGCAAGCCGAGGGTTCACCCTGGGCTTGCGGCAACGACCCGGCACGCCGCGGGCCATGGCCTACGCAACACTCGGTGCTATCGAGGTGTTCGCTGACGACGCCGAAAGTCGTCACGCACGCACGATGCTCGTTGACATGCTGGCCCTGTTCCCCATCGTCCCAACCGACACCTGGATGTGGGCCGAGTCACGTCTCACCACGGCCAACGCTGTCGTCGTCGAAGCGCTTATCGCCGCGAGTTCGGCGCTTGGACGCACCGCCGACCTCGAACGTGCCATCAACGTGCTCACTTGGCTCGTCGATATCGAATCGCACGACGGCCACGTGTCGGTCACGGGTACAGCCGGCCGCGGCCCGGGTGAACCCAGCCCTCAGTTCGACCAGAAACCCGCCGACGTGGCCGCCCTGGCAAATGCATGCTGGCGTGCCCACGCTGTCACCGGCGACAAGACATGGAGCGACACCGTTATTCGGTGCGCCGAGTGGTTCACCGGCGCCAACGACGCCAAGGTCGCAATGATCGATACCGATTCGGGCGGAGCGTTCGACAGCCTTACAGCCACCGGCCCGAGTGCGCATCAAGGTGCCGAGGCGACCCTGGCGTTTGTCTCGACGATGCAGCGAGCCCGTTCGCTTACCGCGGCCGCCCAAGCCTGAACTAACGATTTACCCGCGACCAAGGGACGACTCGGTCCTGTGGAAAACGAAGCCTAAAGATTGCGCAATTAGAAGTGTAGAAACTGCGTAAACGGTAGTGTTGCGCAGATGGCTGAAGATCGATTCCAGGACGGTTACGTACGCCGAGTTGTCGACGACGAAATTGATGTCCTCTTCGCAGACCTGGCGGCCATCCTCCTGGACGGACCCAAAGGTGTCGGCAAGACGGCAACAGCGCAGCAACGATGCGTCACCGTACGTCGACTCGACAAGATCGCTGAACGGCGGGTCGTCGTTGCTGACCCATCCGTGATCGCGTTCGATCTACCGCCGGTACTGATCGATGAGTGGCATCGGGCGCCGGGTGTATGGGATGCCGTACGTCGACTTGTTGACGACAAGGCAACCGCATCTCATTTCCTACTGACCGGGTCCGCCCCAACAAGTGAAACGCACTCGGGTGCTGGACGGATCGCCAGCATCAGGATGCGCCCGCTCTGCCTGGAGGAACGAGGCATCACCGAACCGACCATTTCGTTCGAGACCCTCATGAGCGGCCAACGCCCCGCAGTGCACGGTCGATGCACATTGGGGTTGGCCGACTATGTCGATGAAATCATGGCTGGAGGACTACCGGGGCTACGCCACCTTCAAGGCCCGCCGCTTGTCCGGCAAATCGACGGGTACCTACAGCGCATCGTTGATCACGACATGCCAGAAGCCGGCCACAACGTTCGCCGACCAGCCAGCGTGCTCGCTTGGCTCCGAGCGTACGCCGCCGCCACGGCAACGACCGCTTCGTGGGAATCGATCCGTGACGCGGCCACGGGAGGGAACGTCAACAAACCCGCCAAGACCACCACCATCGTCTACACCGAACTGTTGAAGGCGCTCAGGATCCTCGATCCGATCGAGGCATGGGTCCCGTCTTACAATCATTTTTCCCGGCTCGCCGCCGCCCCCAAACATCACCTTGCTGATCCGGCGCTGGCTGTCCGACTATTGCGGCGCACTCGTCAGCATCTCCTAAGTGGGAACGAGGACCGGATCCCGGTACCCGCCGACGGAACATTGCTCGGCAACCTGTTCGAATCGCTCGTAGCGCTTTCGGTGCGGACCTACGCGCAGCACAGCAACGTCGAGGTATCACACCTGCGTATCGAGACCGGCCGCCGCGAAGTCGACTTCATCCTCGATACCGGAGACGGCATAGTCGGAGTCGAAGTGAAACTCGCCGCCGACATCAACGACCACGACGTCAGACACCTACGCTGGCTCAAACAGGAACTCGGCGACCAACTCCTCGACGCCGCCGTCATCACGACCGGCCCCGAGGCTTACCGACGCACCGACGGCATCGCCGTCATTCCACTCGGTCTCCTCGGAAAGTGACTACCTAAAGTCACAGGAAGTTCACAGCGCTAGCGAACGAAGATCTGGCATCTCGGCTACTACGGTGACACTGTGGGTCGACGAACGCTTGTCGTAGCTGCTGTTGTCGCTGGGCTCGTTGCGGCTAGTGCTATCGGGCGACAAACCGCTTCCGATACCGGGCCAACACCCAAACAAACCGCGTCGTCGATTCAGGCCGTCGTCGACAAATCGCTGGCCGAAGCTGCCAAGACCCCAGCGCGTTCTGTTGTGGCCTACAACGTCATCGGCCCGTCATTGGTACTCATCCAGATCGCAGCCGCCGGTGACGGCAGCGAACGATCGGGCGGTCTCGGCACTGGTGTGGTCATCAACGCCGACGGCGAGATACTTACTGCCGCCCACGTGATCGCCGGCGGGGGTCAGATCACTGTCACCTTCGCCGACGGCACCAGGGCCCCAGCCAAGGTGGTGTCGAGCGAGCCGACGAAAGACATCGCGGTACTTCTCGCCGAGAACCAGCCCGAAGTCCTCGTGCCCGCAGTGATGGGCGGCGGCCTCAAGGTGGGCGATGAGGTATTCGCCGTGGGGCATCCGTTCGGGCTCGTTGGCTCGCTCAGCTCCGGGGTCGTGTCAGGCTTTGGTCGGTCGATTCCGATCAAAGACGGGCAGCGGCTCGAAGATCTCATCCAGTTCGATGCCGCCGTGAACCCTGGCAACTCGGGTGGACCACTGCTCAACCGGAACGGTCAGGTGGTGGGTGTGGTTACGGCCCTTGCCAACCCGTCAGAACAAGCCTTCTTCGTCGGCATCGGTTTTGCCGTTCCTATTGCCACTGCTGGCGGCGCGGCCGGCGGGCCCTCATTGTGACTTCAGACAGGACAGGAACATGAACGCAGGACTCGAACCGCCAAAGCCAATGGAGCAGGTGCTCTACCAGGTCAAGAAGTTCATAGTTGGCCAAGACGATCTGCTGGAACGCATGATCGTGGCACTGCTGGCCCGCGGTCATCTACTGGTCGAAGGCGTCCCGGGACTAGCCAAAACTCTGGCTATCAAGACGCTCGCCGAAACCATCGGTGGCGAATTTCAACGAGTGCAGTTCACGCCCGACCTCGTGCCTGCCGACCTTGTCGGTACTCGCATTTACAACCAAAAACTCGGCGAGTTCCAAACGTCGCTCGGACCAGTATTTGCGAACCTTCTCCTCGCCGACGAAATCAACCGGGCGCCCGCCAAAGTACAAAGTGCGCTGCTCGAAGTGATGCAGGAACGTCAGGTGACGATTGGGCGCGAAACCCACAAGGTCCCCGACCCGTTCCTTGTCATGGCCACCCAAAATCCCATCGAGTCTGAAGGCACCTATCAGCTCCCCGAGGCGCAACTCGACCGGTTCATGATGAAGGTGTTGCTTGATTATCCGACTCCCACCGAGGAGTTCGTCATCGTCGAACGGATGACCACCACCGTCGAAGCGTTGCAGCGGGTCATCACCACCGATCAACTGCTCGGACTGCAAAGGGCTGCTGCCGCGGTCTATGTCGATTCGAAGCTCATCGAGTATGCCGTGAAGGTCGTCGGGGCCACCCGCACTCCGGCGTCAGTGGGCCTCGCCGAGGTCGCTCCCTACATTACGTTCGGGGCGAGCCCCCGAGCATCGATCAACATGATTCTTGCCGCGAAGGCCTTGGCGTTCGTTCGTGGACGTGAGTACGCGCTACCCCAAGATGTTCGAGATCTGGCTCTCGATGTGCTTCGTCACCGGCTAGTGCTGTCCTACGAGGCGTTGTCCGACGACATCACACCCGACGCGCTGCTGAACCGCATCCTCGCCGCCGTGGCCCTACCCGATATTCCGCTGCACGAACGACGGTACGTGCCGCTGCACGAACGCAACCATCAGGCCAGCCATGCGAGCCCCTTCGCCCCCAACCCCTGAACGCGTCCTTCGCCGCCTCGAGTGGCAAGTCATCCGCCGTCTCGATGGTGAGATGCAAGGCGACTACCGAACCATGTTCCATGGGCCTGGTGTCGACTTCGCCGATCTGCGCGAGTACGAACCGGGCGACGACGTTCGCCACATCGATTGGAACGTTACGGCGCGCATGGACACACCGTTCATTCGCCAATACCTCGCCGACCGGGAACTGACGGCATGGCTGTTGCTCGACCGGTCAGCGTCTATGGCATTTGGGCCGGTTGATCGACCCAAGGAACTGGTGCTCACCGAGTTGGCGTCGACCATCGCGCGGCTGTTCACCCGCAACGGCAATCGCGTTGGCGCCATCTTGTACAACAACTCGGTCGAGCGAACCATCCCTCCGAGGGGAGGCCGCATGCAGGTGCTGCACCTCACCCACGAACTCATGAAACCGTCGCCGTCGGGCAGTGCTGGCGCCGGTACAGCCACCAACCTCACTGGCCTCGTGCGGTTCGCCATGAACACGATCAAACGCCGATCACTCGTAGTGCTGGTGTCGGATTTCATCAGCGTGCCGGGCTGGGAACGCTCGCTAGCTCTGTTGAGCCAACGCCACGAACTGGTAGCGATTCGCCTGGTAGATCCCCGCGAAACTGAGTTACCCGACGTTGGGCTTATCGCGGTCGAGGACGCCGAGACGGGCGAGGTCGTATACGTCGACACCGGCGACCCCGAGTTCCGCAAGCGGTACGCCGATGTGTCGGCCACACGCCAGACGGAACTTGACCTGGCCGCCAAACGCGCCGGCATACAGATGGACACCGTGTCCACCGAGGAAGATCTCGCCTCGGCCCTAGTACGGATTGTGAAGCGTCGGCAACGTCAGAGGCGGCGACGCTGATGACGTTCGTGCTACCAAAGATGCTGTTTGCACTAGCTATTGCACCGGGGCTGGTGATTGGTTACGTCATGCTGCAGCGCCGACGTGCCCAGCGCACGGCGGTGCTTGCAGTCCAAGGTCTCGTACCACTACGACGCCTTGGAAGGCGGCGACACGTTCCGTTCGCACTGTTCTTGCTGGCCCTCGCGGGCCTCTTGGCGGCACTCGCTCGTCCCCAAATAGACATTGGAATCCCCCGCCGAGAAGGCACCGTGATGCTGGCATTCGACGTCTCGAACAGCATGGCCGCCGACGACCTCAAGCCCACACGCATGGCGGCGGCCAAAGCCGCGGCCCGACTGTTCGTCGATAAGCAACCGTCCACTATCAAGGTGGGCATCGTGGCCTTCAGCGAGGGCGGTTTCGTCACGCAGCAACCAACCGACGTTCGCGCTGACGTGCTTGCCGCAATCGATCGGCTCACACCCCAGGGTGGCACGTCGCTCGGTCAAGGAATTTTCACCGCGCTCACCGCCATCGCCGGAAAACCCATCGTTGCCGAACCGGGCGCACTCGACGGCAATATCGAAGACGTCAACATCGGCTTCTTCGGCTCGGCCGCAATAGTGCTGTTATCCGACGGCGAGAACAACTCACGCCCCGATCCGCTCCAGGTGGCAGAACTCGCGTCCGTTGCCGGGGTACGCATCTTTTCCATCGGGATTGGTAGTGCCGAGGGTGCCGTTGTCACCATCGATGGTTTCAGCGCGGCCACGACCCTCGACGAGGAGTTGCTGACCCAAATTGCCGACGCAACCGACGGCACCTACTACCGGGCCGAAAACGAAAAAGACCTGGCCGAGGTATACGACTCGATCGACCTGCAGTTCACCCGCAAGGCCGAGACCACCGAGGTGACCGCTGTGTTTACCGGCGCGGCAACCTTACTACTCGTCGTCGGCGGATTGCTGTCACTGCTCTGGTTTGGACGGGTGGTGTAACCATGTCGTTCGCCTGGCCCTTCGGGCTGCTGTCGCTACTCGCCATACCCCTACTGCTCGGCGCGTACGTCTTGTTGAGACGGCGCAAACGTCGGCACGCCGTTCGCGTCTCGAACGTCGCACTAATCAAGGCAGCCATGCCGAAACGATCACGTTGGCGGCGCTACCTGCCGTTGGCGTTGTTCATGTTTGCGCTGTCGAGTTTGGGCGTCGGATCTGCCCGACCGAGCATGGCCGTCACCGTGCCGCTCAGCCGAACAACTGTTGTGTTGGCTCTCGATGTGTCGCGCTCGATGTGCGCCACAGATGTGCTGCCGAACCGTCTAGCCGTCGCCCAAAACGCCGCGCGATCCTTCGTCGAGAAACAAGCTGGCGGAACCAGAATTGGTATCGTGGCGTTCAGCGGATTCGCCGAGGTGCTCGTGCCGCCAACCACAGACCGCGATGCATTGCTCGCTGCCATCGACGGGCTCACGACGGCGCGCGGCACCGCCATTGGTTCGGCCACCATGAAGGCCCTCGACGCCATCGCTGCCGTGAATCCCGATGTCGCTCCCAGTGGTATCGAAGTGCTGCCGTCGAACAGCGGCGAGTACGTACCCGACATCGTCGTACTGCTGACCGACGGTGCCAATACCCGCGGCATCAAGCCCCTGGAAGCAGCCGAACAAGCAGTGCTGCGCCGAGTGCGCGTGTTTACGATCGGATTCGGTACCACCCAACCGTCGGGCATGGTGTGCACACGCGAACAACTTGGTGGCGACGCACTTGGTGGAAATGGAGGATTCGGCGGAGGCGCAGGCGGAACTGGCGGTGCGGGCGGCGGGCTTCGCCAAGCGCTCATCGCCGACAACGACACCCTCACGAAGGTTGCCGAACTGACCGGCGGCGAGTTCTACAAGGCCGAGAACGCCGACCAACTCACCAAGGTGTTCGAAGCGCTACCAAGTCGGGTCGAACTGCAAACCAAACAACGAGAGATCAGCGTGGTGTTCGCGTTACTCGGCGTCATGCTGGCCGGTGCGGCAATTACCCTGTCGCTGTTGTGGAACCGCTTCCCGTAACAGACGGCCCACCAACGCGTAACGCAGCCTTTCGGCTGTTGTGGATCGGCACCGGGTTATCGGCGCTCGGAAGTTTCGTTGGCGGCTTAGCGCTGGCGTTCCTGGCGGTGCGACGACTCGACGCCGGCCCGCGCGATCTGGCCGCGCTAGCGACGTTCCAGATCGTGGCCGGCCTCGTTGCCGCGCCGTTCGCCGGGGTGCTGGTCGATCGATTCCGTCGACGACCGTTGCTCATCGCTGCTGATATCACACGTGCCCTCGTGCTGGCGAGTCTCCCAGTGATAGATCGAGCGGGCTGGTTGTCGTTCGGGGCGTTGTGGTTCGTCGGTGCCGTCAACGCTGCCGCGTCGGTGTTGTTCAACTCCGCCTATCAGGCGTACACGGTGCGGTTGGTTGGCCGCAGCCAGATAGTCCGAGCAAACTCGCTCGTGTCGGCAACTGTGTCAGGCGCCGAGATACTCGGGTTCGCCGTGGCGGGATGGGTCGTTGAATGGCTTGGAGAGGTCAATACCCAGTGGGTCGATGCCACGAGTTTTGTTGCCTCGGCGTTATGCCTCGCTTCGATTCGGCGGCCCGGGGTCGACACGGCTCCACAAAGGGGTCGGCCTCTAGTCGCCGGCCGGCCGTCGCTTGTCGGCCCGCGTGTCGTGTGGCGAAATCCGGTTCTGCGTTCAGTCGTTGCCACCAACGCGCTATTCGACACCGCCGTCACCATGACCGGCGTCAGCTATCTGTTGTACCTGACGGGCGATCTCGGCTACCGACCGGGAACCCTCGGCACGATCTTCGCCATCGGTGGAATCACCAGCCTGATCGGAGCGCGAATTGCCGATCGGGCCGAACATCATCACCGCCTTGGTCGAGTCCTCGCGGTGTCAGGATTTGTGCGTACCGCCGGAATGGCGTTCATGCCCGGAGCCTTCGACACCAGCCGAACTAGCACTGCGTTGCTGGTCGGGAACCAGGTGGTTACAGATCCGGCGTGGATGCTCCACGGGATTGCCGAAACCTCCATCCGTCAGGCGCACACACCCGACGAGGTCGCAGGACGCGTCGCCTCGACTCGACACTTCTTTGGATCCATCGGGAGACTCGTCGGTGCCGGGCTTGCCGCCATCATTGGACAACAGTTTGGTCCTCGCGCCGTGTTGTGGACCGCAGTCGGCATCTGTTTCATGGCGTCGTTCGGGCTCGCAACGTCGGCGGCCGCGCGCTTATCTGCCGCGGGCGGGTAGCGTTCGACGTTGGGGAGGTTGTGATGCTGTCGCCGTACCGTGTGCTGGATCTAACCAATGAACGAGGCCAACTTGCCGGAGCCATGCTGGCGTACCTGGGCGCCGAGGTCATCGCCATCGAACCGCCAGGTGGGTCACCCACTCGACACCGTGGCCCGTTCGCAGGTGACGAGCCCCATCCAGATCACAGCGTCACCCATTGGGCGTACAACCGTGGCAAGCAGTCCGTCGTTCTCGATGTAGCCGGGTCGCCAGAGCAGCGGGCCGCGTTTGTGGAGCTCGTCGCCGGCACCGACGTACTGATCGAGTCGGGCACGCCAGGCGAACTCGACGCGTTCGGCCTCGGATACGACGACCTCGCAGCTATAAACCCGGCGTTGGTGTACGCATCCATCAGCCCGTTCGGGCAAACGGGCCCACGTTCGGGCTGGGTGGCTACCGATCTCACGGTGTGGGCGTCAGCCGGGCCACTTGCAGTGACGGGCGACGACGACCGTGCACCCGTGCGCCCGAGCGTCCCCCAAGCGTGGGCTCACGCGGCCAGCGAGGCCGCCGGGGCAATCATCGCCGCGTTGTACGAACGGGGAAGCTCGGGGCTCGGCCAACACCTCGATATCTCGGCCCAACAGGCGTGCGCGCAGGCAACACAATCGACCATCCTGGCCGCGTCGAACAACTCGACAATTCCCCAGCGTGGTGCCGGTCGTATCAAAGTGGGACCCCTAGTGCTGCAGCTGTTGTGGGCATGCAGCGACGGGCATGTATCAATCACATTCCTGTTCGGCACAGCGCTCGGTCCAGCAACGACACGACTCATGGATTGGATCCACGAGGAAGGCTTTTGCGACGAGGCGACTCGTGACAAAGACTGGGTTGGCTACGGCCAGCTCTTGATGACCGGCGCCGAACCGTTGTCCGAGTTTGATCGGGTCAAAGACGTCGTCACCGCGTTCTGTAGCCAACGAACCAAAGCCGAGCTCATTCACGGCGCACTCGAACGCCGGCTGCTTATCGCCCCCGTGCTCATGGTCGACGATGTGATGCATGCCGAACAGCTCGAAAGTCGCAACTACTGGGACGACGTCGACGGCGTACGGTTCCCGGGCGCCTTCGCGCGGCTCTCCGAAACTCCGCTCGATTCGCCCGGTCGGCCTCCCCGCCTCGGTGCCCATACCTCGCAGATTCTCCACGCCCCAGCGCGACAACGAACCTCTAGTCCGCCGGTCGAACCGCCACCAACAAGTCGTCCGTTGGAAGGTCTCAAGGTTCTCGACCTCATGTGGGTGATGGCCGGGCCGGCGGTAACGCGGGTGCTTACCGACCTGGGCGCAACCGTCATCCGAGTTGAATCGAGCCATCGAATCGATACGGCTCGCACATTGCTGCCGTTCAAGGACGAAGAAAACGCGCTCGAAACGTCGGTGCTCTTTTCGAACCTTAACGCCGGGAAACGCGGCATCGCCGTCGATCCGTCGTCGCCGGAAGGACGAGCGGTGATCCTCGATCTCGTGGCCTGGGCCGATGTCGTGACGGAAAGCTTTTCTCCCAAAGCAATGCGGGGGTGGGGGCTCGACTACGACCAACTTCGCACCGTCAACCCCGGTGTGATCATGATGTCGAGTTGCCTGTTCGGTCAAACCGGGCCTCTGTCGGGGTTCGCAGGGTACGGCACAATGGCTGCGGCGATGTCGGGATTCTTCGGGGTGACCGGCTGGCCCGATCGTGCACCATGTGGGCCGTTCGGCGCATACACCGACTACATCTCGCCGCGATTCGCCGTGGCAACATTGCTCGCCGCTCTCGATCATCGGCGGCGCACCGGTGTTGGCCAATACATCGACTTCGCCCAGGCCGAAGGTGCACTCCATGCCCTTGCTCCCGCCATTATCGAGTACTCGGCCAACGGGCGTATCTGGCCCCGCGTTGGCAATGACGACGCCGACTTTCACCCCCATGGCGTGTTCGCGTCATCGGGTGACGATCGATGGATTGCGCTCGCGTGTACCAACGACGAACAGCGTGCCGCCCTCAGTGCTATCGCTGGGTCCCTCGACGCCAGCGCCATCACGTCATGGACATCGACGCTGTCACCCGACGAAGCCACCGATCTCCTGCAAGCCCATAGTATCGCCAGCTACCCGGTCCATAACGGTGAGGGGCTCACGGCCGACCCTCAGCTCGTCGCACGGGGTCATTTCGTCACCGTGCCTCACCCGGTCATGGGTGCAGTGACGATCGAAGCAAGCCGGGTCCGCATGTCACGTACGCCGTCACGAGTCGACACGGCGGGCCCGATGCTCGGCCAGCACACCTTCGAGGTTCTCACCGAGGTGCTCGGCTACGACGACGAACGCATCGCCGATCTACTCGTCGCCGGTGTTCTCGAGTAGTTGGGTTCGGACCGAGGTTGGCTATTGCGGTAGGTCGAAAATGACGGCAAGCATCTCGCGAATCTGGGCGAGGACGACGGCTCCGACATTTCCGACGGGTTCGCTGAGTCGGACCGGTGATACTGATCGAACGTGCTGGCACTGTACGGCCGATACAGCGTCCAGTCCGTTTCCTGGCCCGGGCTCGACGTCTATTTCTGTCGAGTAGCGACGAAGTGTTGATGTAACAGGCACGACATGGACGACCGTCGGACTCGCATCGAGGATGGCTTGGGCCGTGACGATGACCGTCGGATGGCGGTAGCCAGCCTCGTGCTCTGCTGGCGGCCCGAGTTCTACGTAGGTAATGTCACCCGAGTTCAGCGTCAAGCCATTCCACCTCGGCTGGCAGAAGCGGGCTGGCGAGTTGGCGGCCGATCTGTTCCTGGCGAAGTCGCCGAACCGCTATGGCTACGGTTTCGCCCACACTGGTTCCGAGTTCTACCGCGAGCCGCTTGAGTTCGGCGTGGGTAGAAGCACCGATACGCACACTCGTGGTCTGCATGCAGATGATGCTACAACAATGCATGCATCGCTACAACCATGAACCGGTAAGTGAAACTGTTGGCATGAACGTGACCGACGCTGTAACTGCCCGCAAATCGATACGGGCGTTCCTCCCGAACCCCGTCAATAACTCGATCATCTCCCAACTGCTCGTCACGGCGTCCCGAGCGCCGTCGGGCGGCAACGTCCAGCCATGGCGCATCTATGTCGTGAACGGCGATTCCATGGCAGCGTTCCGAACGTTCCTCGCCACTCGGCCAAGCGAACCGCTCGCGTATGACGTGTACCCGGCGGGTCTCACCGAGCCGTACCGATCGTCGCGATTCAAGGTCGGCGAAGACATGTACGCAACCATCGGTATTACACGAGACGACAAGGCCGGCCGCAGGGCCCAGTTCGCTCGCAACCTCGATTTCTTCGGAGCTCCAGCTGCGATCTTTTGTTTCTTCGACAAGCAGATGGGCCCGCCTCAGTGGTCCGACCTTGGCATGTTCTTGCAAACCTTCATGTTGTTGGCACAAGAGGCCGGGCTGCACACCTGCCCGCAGGAAGCTTGGGCCACGTACCAGGCAGCGATCAGTGAGTTCGTTGGCGCGCCCGGCGAGCTCCGACTGTTTTGTGGCGTCGCACTCGGGCACGCCGACCTCGAGCATCCCATCAACTCGTTGGAATCTGAACGCGAGCCACTCGACGTGTTCGCAACCTTCGTGTAGCTGGCTAGCTCCAGATGGTGACGTACACCGGCGGTTTGAATCGCGACGCTGGCACGCGACCATCGGCGCGGAACATGGCCTGCATGGCATCCGGAGTGCCCAGAAACCGCAACAGCCGAGTCGTGATGGCCGACCGTCGGTCGCCGGGGAGCATGTTGACATGCCACAGCATTTCCATCGGCATTCCAGCAACGGGTACTACCGCTAGCGCGGGCTGGGCGAAGTGCGCCAGAAGATGCTCGACCGCGGGGGCGACCCCGTTCCCGGCAGCCGCCGCAGCCCAGGCCGCCCGCGCCGTCGGGAAAACACTGATGCGCTCCGCAGGTACGCACAACCGGTCTAACAGTTGACCAACGTCGGAATGCGGATCGTGACCGCTTGGATCAACGAGCCATTCCTGCTCGGCAAGTTCTTTAAGCTGAACCGGCCCAGTTGCCCCCACTAGGTGATGGCTTGCGTGCGCAACAATCAGGAGGCGATACCGCAGCAGCGGCGCGCTGGTCACTCCCGGAAAGCTCGGGCCTTCGAGCCGTGGGCCGATCGCAATATCGGCTAGCCGTTCTAGGAGCAGTGCCGCCATTTCGTCGCTGGCGGTAACGCCCAAGCTGGCTTCGACCGCCCTCGATCGGGACGCGAACGCTTGCAGGAGGGCAGGAACAACCGCGTCGCCTGGAGTGGCAGTTGAAACCACACGGAGCAGCGCGGGGCCACCCTGCGCTTGACGCACCGCAGCTTCGGCCTCGGCTGCGAGGTTGACCATCTGGGAAGCCAGACCAACAATGCGCTGACCCGCCGGTGTAAGTTCCAGGCCGCCCGCGACACGATTCACGAGTTGATCGCCCAGGCTTTGTCGAAGCGCCGTAATCGCTTGGGCTACAGCAGGCTCGCTAACGCCGAGCGCGTTAGCTGCCGCCCGGAACGAGCCGAGCCGCACAACGAGCACGAAGACCTTGAGCTGATTGAGCGTCACTTCTCGCCAGCGTAGGCCGACAAACGCAACAAGCAAGACGCCCGATAAGGGTTCGGTTACTGCCCTGTTGACCCTTGTGCAGCGAGCATGCACTATCAGCGTGGGGATTTCTCGTGGAAGGGGAAACAATGCAGACACCTGCACCGTTCGGGTACGAACGGGCAACTAGCGTCAGCCACGCGGTTGCACTGCTCGAACAACTGGGGCCCGAGGCGCGCTTAGTGGCTGGAGGGCATTCAATGCTGCCCATGATGAAGCTACGGCTCGCTCGACCTGAGTATCTGGTCGATATCAACGATCTCGTCGACACGTTGTCGTACATCCGGGTCGAAAGTGGTCATCTGTGTCTCGGTGCCATGACCCGGCACGCCGATGTTCTGTCATCGGCGGTAGCCGGCGAACACTTTCGAATCCTGCACGACGCCGAACGTGTCATTGCCGACCCGGTAGTTCGAAACCGCGGCACGGTCGGCGGCTCGATTGGCCAGGCCGATCCCAGCGAGGACCTGTCGGCCGTGTTTTCAGCGGCGCGCGCCACCGTCGTGATTACGTCATCAACTGGAACACGCGTCGTGTCGGCTCGTGATATTCACGATGGTCCGTACCAAACCGTTGTTGGACCCGCCGAAATGATCACCGAGGTTCGTATGCCCATCCGGCCCGGATCAGGCACCGCGTACTTCAAAGTCGAGCGTCGCGCTGGCGACTGGGCCGTGGCCGCCGCTGGCGCATGCGTGTGGCTCAACGGCAACACCATCACCGACGTGGGCATTGGGCTCACCGCAGTCGGCGCTCAGCACTTTTGTGCCCCCGAAGCCGAGGCGTCACTCATTGGGACGCAAGCCACCGAGGCAAACATCGAGATCGCCGGCGAACTTGCTGCCGAACATTCACGACCATCAACCGACCAGCGAGGGCCTGCGGAATACAAGCGGCATCTCGCTGGCGAACTCACCAAACGAGCACTACGCAAAGCCATAGCCCGCGCCCGCGGGGAGGAGTCCTGATCATGGAAGTAAACATCACCGTCAATGGTGCTGCGATGTCGGCCGAGGTCGAACCTCGAGTACTGCTCGTGCACGTCGTGCGAGACAACTTTGGTCTCACCGGCACCCACTGGGGGTGCGACACGTCGAACTGCGGCGCCTGCGTTGTGCACATGGACGGCGTGCCTGTTAAGAGTTGTACCGTGCTCGGCGCCATGGCCGACGGTCGTACCGTCGATACCGTGGAAGGCCTCGATGCAGGGGGCACCCTCGACCCGATCCAGGAAGGGTTCATGCAATGCCACGGACTGCAATGCGGCTTCTGCACCCCAGGCATGATGATGACCACCAAGTGGCTGTTGGAGAACAATCCCAATCCCACCGAACACGAAATTCGTGAGGCCATCAGCGGGCAATTGTGCCGCTGCACCGGCTACGACAACATCGTGAAGTCCATCCAGTGGGCTGCTGCTCACCAGAGCTCCGAGGTGACGGCATGACAATCATCGACGACGCACCCGTTTCGGCCGCCGGAAACCCCATCGGGTTCGGCCGCATGCTTCGAAAGGAGGATGCCCGCTTCCTACGCGGGCAGGGCAACTACCTCGACGACATCACCATGCCCGGCATGCTGTTCGGTGCCACGCTCGCCAGCCCCTACGCCCATGCCCGCATCGTGTCCATCGACACATCCGCCGCTGAAGCGCACCCGAAGGTGAAAGCAGTGATCACCGGCAAACTCCTCGAGACACTCGGCCTAGCGTGGATGCCCACTCTGTCGGGTGATGTGCAGGCCGTTCTAGCGACCGACAAAGTTCGGTTCCAGGGCCAGGAGGTTGCGTTTGTCGTTGCCGAGGACAAGTACTCGGCGCGTGACGCGCTCGAACTCATCGAGGTCGAGTACGAACCTTTGCCGGCGATGATCGACGCCAAACGAGCGCTCGACGCCGATGCGCCGATCGTACGCGATGAGAAAGGCTCGACCAACCGGATCTTCGATTGGGAAGCCGGCGACAAAGACAAGGCCGATGCAGCGTTCGCCGGTGCTGCCGTGTCGGTCAGTCTCGATATGTTGTATCCCCGGTCGCACCCGGCGCCCATGGAGACGTGCGGTTCGCTGGCGTACATGAACCCGGTTACCGGCAAGCTCACGGCCTACATCACCAGCCAGGCTCCGCACGCCCATCGTACGGTCTACGCGTTGGTGGCGGGCATTCCCGAGCACAAGATTCAGGTCATCTCGCCCGACATCGGCGGCGGATTCGGCAACAAGGTTCCGGTGTACCCCGGCTACGTGTGCGCGGTGGTCGGCTCGATCCTCACGAAGAAACCTGTGAAGTGGATGGAGGACCGCTCGTCCAACTTGATGACCACGGGGTTCGCTCGTGACTACCACATGCACGGCGAAATCTGCGCTACTGCCGACGGCAAGATTCTTGCTGTTCGCACCGACGTTCTCGCCGACCACGGTGCGTTCAATGCCACTGCACAGCCGTCGAAACTTCCGGCTGGTTTGTTCCACATTTTCACCGGTTCGTACGACTACCCGGCCGCGCATTGCAAGGTCACCGGGGTCTACACCAACAAGGCACCCGGCGGCGTGGCGTATGCCTGTTCATTTCGTATCACCGAGGCCGTGTATCTCATCGAACGCCTCGTTGATCGTTTGGCCGACGAGTTGGGAATGGACCCGGCGGAATTGCGATTGAAAAACCTGTTACGGCCAGAGCAGTTCCCGTACACCACACCGACGGGTTGGGAGTACGACTCGGGCAACTACGAGGTGGCATTGCGCCAAGCCATGTCGATTGCCGGTTACGACGAGTTGCGTCGCGAACAGGCCGACAAGCGAACTCGTGGCGAACTGATGGGAATTGGTATCTCGTTCTTTACCGAAGGTGTTGGTGCCGGGCCACGTAAACATATGGACATCTTGGGTCTGGGTATGGCCGATGGTTGCGAGTTGCGTATCCATCCCACTGGCAAGGCGCAGATTCGTTTGTCGGTGCAGACACAAGGCCAGGGCCACGAAACGACGTTTGCTCAGATCGTCGCGCACGAACTCGGTATTCCGCCCGAAGATGTCGAGGTGATTCACGGCGATACCGACAACACCCCATTCGGGCTCGGCACATACGGCTCACGTTCTACCCCGGTGTCGGGTGCGGCGGCCGCTGTCGTCTCGCAACGGGTGAAAGCCAAGGCCCGGCTTATCGCCGCCGCAGCGATCGAATGTCACCCTGACGACCTTGAATGGACGCATGGTCGTTGGTCAGTTCGAGGCGACAGCGAGCAAGGCAGGACCATCCAGGAAATTGCCATGTTGTCGCACTCCAGCCTCGAACTGCCCGACGGCGTCGAAGGGCATCTCGATGCAACGTGTGTCTATGATCCACCCAATCTCACCTATCCTTTTGGTGCCTACATCTGCGTGGTGGATGTCGACAAGGGCACGGGTGAGGTGAAGGTCCGACGCTTCATCGCTGTCGATGATTGCGGGCCGCGCATAAACCCGATGATCGTCGAAGGCCAGGTTCATGGTGGTCTTGCCGATGGCATTGGCATGGCGCTCATGCAGTCGATTGCGTTCGACGAACTTGGCAACTGTCTCGGTGGGTCTTTTATGGACTACTTGTTGCCCACGTCGATGGAAGTCCCCACGTTCGAATTGGGCGAAACAGTCACGCCGTCCCCGCACCATCCACTTGGTGTGAAGGGTGTAGGCGAGTCGGCCACGGTCGGGTCGCCTCCAGCGGTGGTCAACGCCGTCATTGACGCGCTCAAGCCCTACGGTGTGAAGCACGCCGATATGCCGCTCACCCCGGCACAGGTGTGGCTCACCATGCAGGGCCGCGCGCCACGCACCGACCTGGCGTACGAGTAGCCAATGAGTAACCCGCTATTGACCGAACGGGCCATCGAACTACGTCGGCTGCGCGTGCCGTATGTGCACGCACGGGTGGTCCTGGCCGAGAAGCCCACGTCGGCCAAGCCGGGTGACGAAGCAATCGTGCTCGCCGACGGAACCATCGAAGGTTTCGTCGGCGGCGATTGTTCCGAGTCCACCGTGCGCGCTCAGGCCTTAGCCCTGCTCGACTCAGGCGAGTCGTTGTTGCTGAGAATAAGTCCTCTGCCTGAAGCTGCGCAGCCCGGCAAACTGGTCGTCCATAACCCGTGCCTGTCGGGCGGCACCCTGGAAATCTTCCTTGAACCCCAACAACCAGCACCGTATGTTGCCGTGGTTGGGGATGCCCCGGTGGCGAGAGCGTTGTTCGCCCTTGGCGTGCCGCTCGGTTACGACATCGCTGTGTTCACCGACCCGTTGCCACCCGATGTTGCTGCAGTCGTTATTGCGTCGCATGGCCGCGACGAATCCGATGCGCTGACCGCTGCGTTACGAGCCAACGTTGCCTATGTTGGTCTCGTAGCCAGCCGCAAACGTGGCGAGGCAGTGGTGGGTGCTCTCGACATCTGCGGCTCGATGAAGGCCCGAGTGAGAACCCCTGCGGGCCTCGACATCGGCGCTAGTACCGCGCCTGAGATCGCGTTGTCCATCTTGGCCGATATCGTTGCGTCTCGACCGCGACCGTCGGGCCGGTCGGTTGGGGTCGACTCCACGTCGTCGTTCGACACCGGTATCGACCCGGTCTGTCAGATGACGGTGGCCGCCGTCGAGTCATCGCTTCACCTCGACCACGACGACATTCGGTTCTGGTTCTGTGGAAGCGGATGCTTGCGAGCGTTCGCCAACGACCCGGCCGCCTATCTTTCACAGTAATGGTCTCACTCGATACACAGATTCCTGACACTGCCGCGCTCGCGGCCCAACTCGATGAGGTTGGCTATCTCACCGACCTTGGGCTGGCCACCGCGTTGTTTTGTGCGGTTCGTCTTGCGCAACCGTTGCTGCTTGAGGGCGAAGCCGGTGTCGGAAAAACTGAGGCCGCGAAGTCGTTGGCTAGTGTGCTCGACACTCCCCTCATTCGTCTCCAGTGCTTCGAGGGCATCACGTCGTCGGAGGCGTTGTACGAGTGGAACTATCAACGTCAGCTGTTGGCAATCCGTCTGGCTGAAACTGGTGGAGCCACCCGTACCGAGGACAGCTTGTTTACGGTCGACTATCTCGTTGAACGGCCATTGCTCCGAGCGCTCACCCATCCGGGTCCTCGTCCGGCTGTGCTGCTCATCGACGAGATCGACCGAGCCGACGACGAGTTCGAGGCCTTTCTTCTAGAGATGCTGGCCGAGGCCGCTGTCACTATCCCGGAACTGGGAACGGTTCGTGCCACCCACCCACCGGTGGTGATACTGACGTCGAACCGCACCCGTGATCTGCACGACGCGCTCAAGCGCCGCTGCCTGTATCACTGGATCGATTACCCGCCGCTCGATCGGGCCACGGCCATTATCCGCCGACGGGTCCCTGCGGCCCGTCGACTTGTCGCCGATCAGGTTGGTGGTGCCGTTGGCCGATTGCGGTCTCTCGACGTTCAGAAAGCGCCCGGTATAGCCGAGGCGATTGGTTGGGTGAATGCGCTTACGGCTCTCGGATACGAATCTCTCAGCCCCGACGGAGCACGCTTAACGCTCGGGTCCGTACTCAAGTATCGCGAGGACGTCGACACTGCAGTTGCCCGCGGGCTCGACTGGGTGACCACCGGCGCGGACCGTTAGCCATGTCGGCCGATCTCGCCGAACTTGTTGGACGCTTTGGTGTCGTCTTGCACTCGGCCGGCGTGCCTGTGACACCCCGCTCGGCCGGACGATTTGCCGACGCTATTGCGGTTGCCCAACCGACACGAACAGCACAGCTGTATTGGTTGGCACGCGTAACGCTCGTGCCCGACCGCGTACATTTCGACGCGTTCGAGCGCTGCTTCGACCAGGTCTTTCGGGGGTTGTTCGACGACGCGGGCGGCAATCGAAACCCCAACGTGGCTACGTCACCCACCACAAGGCCGTCCGAACCGTCACCGTCTGGCAAGCGCCGTGGTCAACCCCCTTCGACCTCGAACGACATGCCGTCGGGAAAGCCCGGAGTATCGAGTTCCACGGGGAGTAACGACGCGGCAGATGATGGCGTGCTTGCCGCGGCGAGCGCCACTGAACGGTTGTCCGCTAGGCCGTTCGGGGTCTGTACGCCTGATGAACTCGAACAGGTTCGCTCGTTGATGCACGCGTTCAGGCTCGAGCCACCTCTTCGTCGGAGCCGTCGATCACGTGTCCACCCGCTCGGTCGCACTGTCGATCTGCGGGCAACGTTACGCGCCGCGCAGCAGACCGGTGGCGATCCCGTACGCCAAATTAGTCGACGCCGCCGCACCCGGCCACGTCGTGTGGTGTTGATCGCCGACGTGTCCGGGTCGATGGAGTCGTATGGTCGGGCATACCTGTACTTGTTGCATAGTGCTGTTCGGGCGGTTGGTGCCGAAGCGTTTGTGTTCGCGACACAACTTCATCGACTCACCCGGCCTCTAGGGTCGCAGCATCCGGCTCAGGCGTTGACTCGGGCCATGGCCTCGGCACCAGACTGGTCGGGGGGCACGCGTATCGGTGAAGCCTTGAAAGCGTTCAACAACGACCATGCACGTCGAGGCATTGGGCGAGGCGCGATTGTGGTGATCGTTTCCGATGGTTGGGAGGCTGGCGACGCGGCTTTGCTCGGCAGGGAGATGGAACGATTGTCGCGACTGGCGTACCGCATCGTGTGGGTGAACCCGCGCAAACAAAACGTCGACTACCAACCGCTCGTTGGCGGCATGGCCGCGGCCTTGCCGTGGGTGAACACCTTCGTGAGCGGTCATTCCCTCGACGCACTCGACGAAGTGGCACTGGCCATCAACGCAACGCAGCACGAACAATCCCGGGCCCGAGGAATCGTTCCGACAGCGTGAAGGCCCAGTCTCGGGTCCAGTGCATGCCGTCTGGTCGAGCCGCTTCGCTGTCGAGGAGCCTAGCCCCTTTCAACCAAGCGACTAGGTCGAGTGAGCTCACCCGCTCAGGTAGTTGGGCGACGGTTTCGTCGATCACGCTGTGCAGGATCGCAACTGCGGCTGGATCAGTTGGTTCGCGGATCTTGGCCGCATCTGGTCGATCGGCCGGCGCTTTGATCCACACAACCCGAGGTACGCCTCGGGCGAGAAGCTCGTCGGACATTTCTCGGTACCGCTTGAGGAGTCGTGCGCGGTACGCAGGATCAAGGGGTGTGAGCACACGGCTGCTGTCGTCCCATTTCCTGGGCTGTACATCGTTGAACGTGGTCATGATGGCCACAACGTCGGGCTGAAGATTGGCGATTGAGGTGGGTAACAGAACTGTGAGTAGTTCCTCGCAACGCGAAACCCACTGCTCTGCGCCAGATCCCGCGATTGTCCCGGTGACAAGAATCCCGCAGCCGGGCACAACCGCCAGGTTGACACTGGCAAACGCGGGGTTTGCATTGGCCCAATCGCCGAGACCATCACCCGTCGCCCATGCCGTTGAGTCACCAACTACGAGGATACGCACCGGTCGAGGTGGCACCAAGATGTTAGCCAGCGTCAGGTCGGTGACGACGATTGGCTGGGTGGTCGCTGGCGTCGTCTGCATCGATGTCGATGGTGAGGAAGTTGCCGTAACCGCATCGAGCGGAGTCGTCGATGTTGTCTGAAGCGGCACCGTGTTGACGACAACGTCGCTCGCAATCTCGAGCCCATCAATTCGAGGTTTTCCTTCGAAACGATCGGCGGCACTTGCAGGTATCACGGCTTGCGTTATCGCAACGACGCCGAGGCTGGCGGCAAGAGCCGACAGTGCCAGAGGGCGCGCAGTACGGCTGCTGCCTCGACGGATCGGCAGTTCGAGCACAATGTATGAGACCGTTGCGATGATGAGTGTTAGAGCCACAACTGCCGCGAATCTCGCAGCGTCGGGACCGCCGGATTGCCGCATGGCGACCATGACCGGCCAGTGAACCAGGTAGACGCCGTAGCTAATGGCGCCGAGTTGCACGAGTGGCCGAACTGACAATGCACGGCTCAACGGCGACGGTACTTGAACCGCGACGAGCAAGGCCGTTGTGGCCAGGGCGAACAAGGGGAGCGCACCGTTGTACGCCGGCCCGCTAGCCGATGGCCACGTGACCGCCGCAACAAGGATCACAACTAGGGCAGGAACCCCGAGCAGCCACACGCGAGCCGGCAACGGCGCGCGCCGTTGGTGTACATAGCCGGCAAGTGTGGCACCCGCGAGGATCTCGGCGACTCGGGCTGGCGTGGCCAAATACGCGGCCGACGACCCGAACTGGACGGCGATGAACGGAGCCACCACGCCGAAGGCTGCCGCAAGAACGGCGATGACCAGTGCCGGGCGTTTGGCCCGCACCACTGCGAGCATGACAAGTGGCCAGCACCAGTAGAACTGCTCTTCGATGGCGAGCGACCAGAAATGATCGAGTGGCGAACTGGCACTGGCAACCAACGACGCATAGGTCACTCCGCCGTTGAGCTGGACCCAGTTCTGTACCTGCAGCGCCGAACCAAGCAGATCGCGACGCAGGTGAGGTACATCGCCATACACACCGAGCCGGACAAGCACGATGACGGCCAGGAGGCATGCAGTGCTTAGGGGCAAAAGTCGGCGCACCCGCCGAGACCAGAACGAGACAAGCGAGATACGACCGTTGGCACGATGCTCGTCGAGCAGCAGTCTTGTGATGAGGAAGCCCGACAGCGTAAAGAAGACCGAGACGCCGACATATCCGCCACGCATCCAACCCCAACCGCCGTGGAAGCAGACCACCATGGCGACAGCAACAGCGCGAATTCCGTCGAGTGCTGGCTGTCGTTTCACACCATCGGTCCTAGCCAACGCACGTCGCCAAGATATCGAGGCCGAGCGAGGCAGACCACCGAGCAATCACATGGTCGACGCTCAGCCGATCGAGCCGACGTCGCACCGAACTGTCGGCGTCGAGCCATTCGGCGGTGCACGGGCCATCGACCATGATGCGCGGGTGCGGCCGGTTGGCAGTGTCGGCCGCTGCCTTCGTAATGGCGATGAGTTCCGGAAGTGTGGCCTGCCAGTCGTGCAGGCTCACCGCATCGGCGACACGCCCGGCGACCGCTGCCATCTTGGGTCCGTTCGCTCCGACAACGATAGGCGGCACAACCGCTGGGCGGATAATACCGACGGGTGTATCGAACCGGTACTCGACACCGTCGAACTGGTCGTCTCCGCGCCAGAGTGCCCGGATGAAACCGGCTGCTTCTTCGACCCGGCGACGGCGTTGCGCGGCGTCGAACGGCCGGAGACCGACCATCTTTTGCTCGTCAGAAAACTTTGATTCAGGCCCGGCTCCGGCACCGAGGCCAAGCACTAGTCGGCCGCCTGACAGTTCCTGCAATGTCGCGGCCGCCTGCGCAATGTGAGCCGGGTGCCGCAGCGGAACATTGATCACCAACGGGCCGAGGTGTACCCGCTTGGTGGCACCAGCCAAAGCGCCCAGCATGGTCCACACCTCGAGGCAACGACCTCCCCCAAGCGCTACGCCCGAGATGTGGTCATAGGTCCAGACCGTGTGGAATCCCGCTGCTTCGGCCATCTGTGCAGCCGCGATCATCTCAGCGGGGGTGCAGTCGGTTGAGTTGAGGGCGACGTCGACGTTGGGCAAGTCCCTTGTTCTAGCCGGTGACGAGTGTCACCCACCAGCGATGGGACAGGCCGCCTGGTGCGCCGGTGGAGTCGGCGCAGGCGTACATGGCGCCGTCGCCGTTGTTGCCCTCGAACAGGTTGACTCGACGAAAGGCTTCGGCCTCGGTGATTAGGTCGATCCGGGCGATGGCGGGCCGACAGATCGTTGCGTCGTTAAGAACAACGAGTACCTCGTCGCCTGGCACGAGTTTGTCGAGGTGACGAAACGGTGCCGGTCCGTCGGTGCGGTGGCCCGACAGCAGTAACCCGCATCCTGCGCGCACCTGAATACGCACGCCGTCATCGAGTGACGCGGCTATGGGTTGTGTGCCCGTCGATGGCGTCGACAGATATCCGAGGTCAGGAGGGTGTTCGATGACCGGCTCCACGTCACTCGATTCGACTTGAGCGACGTCGACCCGGATGGTGCTCGGCACGGACATGGCGGATGCACCCGGTGTCGACGGCACCGGCAACGTTGTTGTCGTGCTAGGTGGCGGTGCCAGTACCGCTGTGACGTGTGGGGCGAACAGTGACGTCGATGACGCGGGAGCCGAAACGGCAACGAGGTTGTTGCTGACGCAACCGCCAAGAACAACGAGCGCGACAAGAAGGCTCGGCCTCATGATGTTCGTTCCACGACACGGGTGCGAGGTACAACCTTGAGCGCAAAGCGTTCCGTTGGTGAATTGCAGCGGCGAGGACCTACCCACCCAACGCTGGGTGCCGAGACGCGTTCGGCAGCAATCACGGTGAAGGTTCCCACGGTCGCTGTCCAAGTGACACCAGGGTCGAGTAGCCCTGTACCGGTGCCGTCGACGCCGACAACAATGTCACGCGAGGCGCTGGCTAGCGGTGATGTCGAACAGTCAAAAGCGGCCGAGTTGGTCACGTAGAAATCGACCGTAACTCGTGCGACGGTGCCCGGTGTTCCTGTTACCGTCGCATCGTCTCGCAAGACGATCCGGTCACCTTCAAGCGCTGTGTTGGCCATCGCCCCCGCGCGTGTGAGGTCGTGAATGAACGTCTGCACTGTTGGCGTGACAGCATCGACAACCCTGAAGACGACGGGGAGGAGCACCGTAGTCGATACCTCGAATGCATGAGTTGTCGGGTCGATGAGTACACCCTCGGGTACCACAATTTCGGTGTAGCTATAGGTGCCGTCGTCAAGTTCCACCGATGGCGTTCGACCAGTCGATCCGGTGGCGACGGTTGCTACCACGAGCCCTGAGGCGTTGCGGATCTCGAACGTGACGCCCGCTGGGCCGGCCACCTCTTGACCGTTCGACCCTCGAACCATTTTCATCCACGCCACCTCCCTCAATGCCTTCGCCCAGGTGACAGTGCCGAGGAAGGTCTGTGTGCCTGCCGTGGTCACGTTGTCCTGGGCGCCGACTCCTCCGTCGACTAGTTCCACCCGAGAGCTCACCGTTGAACCAGCGAGTCGCAGTTGCCCCGCGCGGTTGGTTGCCATGGTGATGTCGAACTCGGCGACGCCGGCTAGGTCGGTGATTCCGGCTCGGCCCGAGGTGCGATCGCCGGGCAAGGTGCCGAAGCCGTCCTGAGTCGGGAAACCAGCTGCGACGCCGTTCAAGTATGGCCGGGTGGTGGTGTTTCCCGCGAACGAGACGTTCGCCCCAGTGATGGTTGGAAGTACCGGCGCGTACTCGATCGGTGACCCGATCGAGTCGGTGAGCGTCAGCCGCACACGGTACGTACCGGCACCTCGGGGTGCGCCTCCCACCCATTCGAGTGCGACGCTGGGCGTGCCTCGCACAGCGTTGAGCGCGGCGGCGTCGGCTAAGGCTGTCGCCAAGGGAGCGAGTGTCGTGTTGTAGATGGCTCCGCCACCAGTAGAGCCCGTGAGCTCGAAACGTTTGCCCGAACCCAGATCGGGGGCGGCGTCACGAATAGCCAAGTGCACGGCCGCCATACGGTTGCGAGGCGATACCGAACCGGCTGCAACCGACAATTCGCCGCCCACGGTTGCGAGGTCGGTATAGGGGTTAGCGTTGTTCTGTCCGACGCTCACGAGCCATGCAACTTGTGCTTGCTGTTCAGCGGTCCAGGCACCGGAGGGCAGCGGGATAACTGTGCCGGCCCCAGCACCGCCCAAACCACCAGCCGACTCGTCGGTGCAGAACCCGACCTTGCCAGCAGCTAGCCCCCATGATGGGTCGTAGTGGGCTCCGAGAAAGCTTTGATTGAACGACATGGTGCCACCCGGGCCCGAGAAGGCCGGAGTAACAAACAGTTGCCCGCACGCACCGGCGCCTGCTCCGCCGCAGTCTGGCAAGGCGGTCGCATCGGCCAGGTCGATTGATCCGGTGACGATCGCTAACGTCGCAGCGACCGCAGCAAGACGTCGTACCCAGTGGTAGTTCTTTTGACTCATGTCGCCACGGTACGGGTTGAACTCGAACGAAACGGTCAAGGCGACGGCAAGGTCCGGCACCGACGCCGTCAAGATCATATTAAGCCGACGCCGAACACACCTGTTCGACAAGACTTCGACCATGCTCAACGCCATCTGGCCGCTGTTCAATCTCGAGGTCCGAACACCCAAACTCACGCTTCGCTACGTCGACGAAGCACTTGGCGCCGAACTTGCTCACCTGGCTGCGCATGGAGTGCACGACCCATCCTTCATGCCGTTTGCGTTCCCATGGACCGACGCCGTTTCGCCCCAACTCGAACGCAACACCATGCAGCACTACTGGCAATCACGAGCCGAACATAAGCCCGAAAGCTGGCGCATCCCTTTGGCGGTCGTTGTCGACGGCACTGTTGTCGGTGCCAGTGGTTTGACAGCCCAGAACTTCTCGACATTGCGCCAGTTCGAAACCGGGTCATGGCTCGGCCTCGAATATCACGGCAAGGGCTATGGCAAGGAACTGCGAGAAGCCTCCCTGCATCTCGGCTTTGCCGGGCTCGAGGCGTTACGAGCTACTACGTGCGCATATCACGACAACGAGCCCTCGCTCGGCGTTACTCGTGGTCTCGGCTACCAGCCCAACGGCAACGCGTTCCGCAAACGCCGAGACCTCCCTACCGAGTTGCAGCTCTTCGTAATGGATCACGACTATTGGGCAATGCACCGCAGGCGCGACGACATCGAGATATATGGACTCGACGCGTGCCGCGACTTGCTGATCGAGGCCTAGGTATTCGAAGCGACCATGCCAGGATGGACGGGTGACCCTCTCGGACGTGCCGGCGCGCAAACTTTCAGTTATGGCAAGTCCGTATCGGCCGATCACGCTGTCGACGCTCACGCTCGTGGCCCTGGCCGCGTTCGACGGTATGGCCATTGCGGCTGCCCTTCCCAAGATCGGTGCCGATCTCGGGGTGAACCGGCTGCCGTGGGTCCTCACTGCGTTTCAGTTCACATCTACGGCAGCGATGCTGGCAGCCGGCCCTCTCATCGATGCGCTTGGTGTTCGCCGGGTTTATCGCTTGACGCTCGTCGCCTTCTTCGTCGCCAGCGTGTTGTGCACGGTGGCTCCCACCCTGTCTCTGCTCATTGCGGCCCGTGCACTGCAGGGCGTCAGCGGTGGCATGGTCATGGCGGTAACAGTGGCCAACGTCGGCTTGTCGTATCCGGCGGAACTTCGAGCCCGGGCTTTTGCTGCCAACTCGACTGTGTGGGGGGTCATGGCATTGGCCGGGCCGGCAACGGTTGCGTTCCTCTTGGCCATCGTGAGTTGGCGCGGCGTCTTTCTGATCAACCTGCCACTTGTTGCTTTCGCTGCTGTGATCGGTTGGAATCGCCTGCCGGCAAACGATGAGCCGCATCCGCTCGACTTCGACGTGACCGGTTTGGTTCTGGTGTCGACGCTCACCTTGGCGTTACTGATTGGTTTGTCCGACCTGCGAATGCGCTCGCTCGTGGGCGTCGGTATCGCTGCTGCTTTAGCGGGCGTGTACTGGCGGCACTCGGGTCGAGTCGCAACGCCTGTTCTGGCTCGCCGCCACTTCGCCTACTGGCCGTTCGGCGCGCTCAATGCCATACCGTTGACGTTCTTTGCTGGGTCGTTAGCCCTCGATGCCTATCTGCCTATCTATGTGCAAGGTGCCCTCGGCAAGTCGACGTCGATCGCGGCGTTCGCCGTGGCGTTCATCGCGTTTGGATGGACCACCGGCAGCCAGATAATCAGCCGCCTACTCGACCGTATAAGCAATGTCGACGCGCTCGTTATCGGGTTCGTGCTCACGCTTCCAGCCTTAGTTGTCGGGGTGCTCGTCTACAGCACCTCGACGCCCATTGCGTTGGTGTACGCGCTTTCGTTTGTGCAGGGCCTCGGCATTGGTTCGATCACCAATGCCACCCTCAGCTTGCTGCAGCGCACGGCACAACCCACTGAGATGGGTAGGGCGTCGTCTGCGCATCAGTTCATGCGCCAGCTTGGTGGCACACTTGGCACTGCGGCGGCTGGAGCGATTCTGCTTGGTGTCGTTTCCAGGCGTGTTGGCAGCGTCGAACCGCTACGACAGTTGTTGTCAGGCGACGCTGCCGAACTGACGGGCGTCACACGATCCGCCATCGCCCAAGGTTTTCGGGGAGCGGCGATCCTGGCTAGCTCCCTAACAACACTGGGATTGGTAGTCGCGCTCAGAGTGCGCACTCGCTTACACCACGAGACTGGCAGGGGTATAACAGTTCCAATTGCCTAGCGAGCCTCACCGTGCGCGGCGGATACATTCGATAGCCGAGGCGGATCACAGAGGGTGGCGAAAGCATTGAGAAACAATCGGGTTAGCAGAGCTTTGCGCGTCGGGACCCGCGTACTCGCGGCGCTCTTGGTACTCGGGGTCACGGCTGTGCAGAGTCCTCGCGTCGCGTCGAGTGCGCCGGTCGGTTTTGACCCGGCTCGCGTCGTTTCCGAGTACGTCGGCGGGGGGATGGAGCTACCACTCGCTGCGGATTGGGTGTCGGCGTCTCGAATGCTAGTGCTGGGCAAGAGTGGCGAGATTTCTGTTGTCGATACGGTGAACGGCGGGTCCACCAAGATCTACACCATTCCCGATCTCTACGATGCGGGCGAAGCTGGGTCGCTCGACCTTGTCGTCGACCCGCAAGTTGCCACCAACCGCTCGTTCTATGTGTACTACTCGGCAGCCAACTCGCGTTTGCGGATCGGGAAGTTCGTGCTGAACTCGGCCATCAATCCTGCATCAGTGGTGTCGAACACGACAGTGTGGTCAAACCCCGGCGTGTTGCCGCTCACGTACTTTGCCGCCGACACTCAGCTCTATCACATTGGCGGGGCCTTGGATATTGGCCCCGACGGCCGCTTCTATTTGAGCATCGGCGACCTGATTCAAGGGTTGTCTCGAGACCTCGACACGGTCTACGGCAAAGTACTGCGCATCAACTCCGACGGTACAGTCCCGACCGACAACCCGTTCTTCGATGGCGACGGACCAAACGCCGACGAGATCTTTGCGCTGGGGATGCGCAACCCGTTCCGTTTAGCGTGGGATCGAACACGCACCATAGCCAACCCCGTTGGTACGCCGAGCGCGCATCTTTGGGTCGCCGATGTCGGCGGAAACGTCGACGCTACGGCGGCCGAAGAAGTCAATCTCGTCGCGGCCGGTCAAGACTTCGGTTGGCCGGCGTGCGAGGGGCCAACCAACCCGCTAATGAACCCGGGGCCACCATGCCCGTCGGGAGTCACGGGCCCGGTGCACTACTACCCCCACACCAACGGCGATGGTTGTTGCTTCAACAAGTCGATTACCGGCGGGGGCATCTATCACGGAACAAACTTTCCCCTCGACGGAATCTATGTGTACAGCGACTATGCAACCGGCGAGTTCACCTGGTTGCAACTCGCACCAGATGGGCGAACCAAACTCGAAAGTGGTCTTATTAGCCTTCAACCATCCGGTGTGGTCTGGACCGAAGCTGGGCCCGACGGCTACATCTATTTCATCAACCTGTTCACCGGTGAAATTCGCAGGTTGCGCTACACCGCGATAGCGGGAAACCTACCGCCCGTGGTTGGGCCCATAACGGCCAGCCCCGAACGCGGAAGCGCCCCTCTCAACACCAACTTTTCAACCACCGCGACCGATGCAGGCAACGACCCAATCACGTACCTGTGGCATTTTGGTGATGGAACCACGTCGACAGCACCGTCGCCATCACACTCCTACACGACAGCTGGCGTTTACCTGGCAAGGTTGGCTGTAACCGCCGGTGCACACACGGTGCTGTCGGATGCATTGCCGATTACCGTCGGTTCTTCGCCCATCGTTCGGATAACCGATCCAGCGATGCACACGACGTTCGTCGCTGGCCAGGCCATCACAATTTCGGGCACCGCGACCGACGCGCTCGATGGGCCCCTCACCGGAGCATCCCTAGAATGGACTGTGTTGTTCGGCCACAATCAACACACCCATCCCGTTACTACCGGAACGGGCGATTCGATAGTCCTCAACGTCCCGGTCACCGGGCACTCCTTTGCCGGTGACACCGGCTATACGGTGCAGCTGCGAGCCGTAAACAGCTTCGGTCTATCGAGTACGTCCACGATTGAACTCGACCCAATCAGAGTGACTCGAATCATCTCGGCCAACGTACCCACGACCGGCGTCATCGACGACATCACACAAAACCTTCCCTTCCAGCTCGACACCATCTCGGGCTTTTCTACGCCAGTCAGTGTCCCCGAGTCCGTTTGTCTCGCTGGAACCCTTCGCACCTTTTCCTCATGGAGCGACGGGGGGGCAAGAACCCATGTGAGTACCGGGGCGGCGAATACCCTGTCGGCCACCTACGAGGACTCGGGTCGATTGTGTTCCGGGGGCATCGCTCCATTGTTGTCCAGCCGATACGTTGGGGTCACCCCGGAGCGCGTGTACGACTCGCGTCGGCAAGGAGTTGAACGCCCGGCAGGTTCAACGACGGTCGTACAGGTAGCCGGCCTGGCGAATGTGCCCCTTACCGGCGTCGCCGCAGTTGTGCTCAATATCACTGCGACTCAGTCCGCCGGAGCGGGTTTCGTGACGGCATATCCCGCAGGTAGTGCACAGCCTGTGACATCGAGTCTCAACATGGATCACGTAAACGCCACGACCCCAAACCTTGTGACTGTCCCCCTGGGCGCCAATGGCGCAGTCGCGCTGTATAGCAGCGTCGGAACCCATCTCATTGTCGACGTGTCCGGCTACTACGAAACCGTGACAACGACGGTGAACAGCGGACGATTCGTGGCCCTCACGCCCGACCGACTAACCGACACGCGTAACGGCACAAAGCCCGCCGCCGGACAACGACTTGCTGTCCCCGTTGCCGCCCGCAGCGGAGTTCCGACGACGGGGGTTTCGAGCGTGGTTCTCAATGTGACGGCGGTAGACGCAAACGACGGCGGGTTCGTCACCGTATGGCCCGATGGCACATCAACACCGAACGTTTCGAACCTCAACGTTGAACGTGCCGGTGACGTACGTGCCAATCAGGTAATAGTCGGACTAGGCACCAACGGCGCGGTGCAGCTCTTCACAAGTAGCGGTACCCACATACTGATCGACGTTGTCGGCTACTTCACCAACGAATCGTCAGCGAGCGCCCTGACCGGGCTTTTTAGAACAGCTGGTCCGGGCCGTGTGCTCGATACCAGAGGTGGACCCACGCCGGCCGCTGGCACCACGTTGAGTAGTACCGTCACCGGCCAATGGGGGGTACCGACATCGGGCGTAGCGGCGATCGCTGCAAACGTGACAGCGGTTCGCACATCGGGCGCCGGTTTCGTCACGGCATGGGCTAACCAGACACCGCGGCCGGGAACTTCGAACCTGAATATCACCAACGCCGATCAGACTGTGCCGAACCACGCCATCATCAACGTAGGTTCGCAAGGCGGCGTGTCGCTGTACACCTCAGGTGGAACCGACCTGCTGCTCGACGTGTTCGGCTGGTATCTGAGCTAGCGCCGTTTGCGGGGTGCAGCTGCCCGTTTGGGCGAACTCCGCTTGGCTCCTGTAGCGACGAACAACCGGTCGATTTCATCGATATGTAGATCGACGAGATCCCACAGATCGGGCACCAGTTCGCGGCATGCGATAAGCCCAAAATCGAGCCGGTCGAGATAGCTGTGGACGGTGATATTGAGCCCCATGCCGTCGGTGATGATCGATACTGGAATGTAGTTCTCGAGTTTAGCTTCACCGATGTACACGGGTTCGCGTGGGCCCGGCACGTTCGAGATCACGACGTTGGCCGGCAAGTTCACGCGGTCGGCCAACTTGAGCCGGGCCGCCATGCGCATGGCCGACGCAGCAACCACAGGCGACGCAAACTGTGCCAGCGTGCCCAACGCCTCGGCGGGAACCAACTCGAACTGCTTCTTTGCCTCTGCCATTGCTTGGCGACACAACGCAACGCGTTGCAGCGGGTCATCGCAGTTGGTCGGTAGCGCAGCGACAATCGCCGAGACACGGTTGCTCCACGGGTCGTCCTCGTTGCCGGTTCGAATCGACACGGGCACCATGGCCTGCAGTGGTTGGTTGGGTAGGCAATTGTGTCGCAGTAAGTACTCGCGTAACGCCCCAGCACATATGGCCATAACGACGTCATTGACAGTGCATCCGGTGATCTCTTTGAGACGCTTGATGTCGTCGATCGAGGCGGACCGCAGCGCAAACCGGCGGTGCGCTGTGATGGTCTTGTTCCACGGTGTCGGTGGGGCTTGCAGTGACGGCAACTTGACCCCGTTCGGGGTGGTCGAAGGACGACGCCCGCGCACAAGGGACCGAGCGGCCTTGGCTGCCGAACTGAGTCCGGTTACACCAGTGGCATCGGCAAGTTGTTGGAGGATTTGTAGTTGTAGGCGCAGCACTTTTGGGGGGCTGACGGCAAGGTTCCGCACGGCGCGCTGCAACAGCATCGAGTCGTTCGGTATTGGCTCAGGAGTCCAGGGAGTACCGGGTGGACGAGGTTCGCTCGACGGCAAGGATTCGGTCAGCATCGTGAGCAGGCGAACGCCCGCTGCACCGTCGACAGCGGCGTGATGGACTTTGGTCAGCAATGCCCACCGGCCGCTCTGCAGCCCTTCGATGACGTAGATCTCCCAGAGTGGCCGGGTCCGGTCCATCGGTCGTGCAACTATGCGCGCCACCTGCTCGCAGAGTTGATCGACCGCGCCAGGAGGCGAGAGTGCTATCTCGCGAACATGGAATTCAAGGTCGAAGTCGGGGTCATCGATCCAGTAGGGGTGATCGAGGCCGAACGGTACCTCGACGAGCCGGCGCCGAAGCGGCTCGATGTCGCCAACCTTGGAACCAATGAGATCGAGGACCACCTGATAGGGGTCAAAGGTACGCGACGGGCGACTGTAGATGCCGAGCCCGTTGACGTGACCGAAGGTGGTCTTGGTTTCCATGTTCAGGAAGCTGGCATCGAGACCCGTGAGCTGTTTCACAGTTCCCTCCTCGGGTTGAGGTTGTCGACTCGAAGCCGAGTGATTTTCCAGTTGCAGATCTTCCACACTCCAGCAACCCGGCGGTACCGCTCGTGGTAGTGGCCGTAGCCAACGAAGGTGCGATTCACGTCGGGTAGATCGACGTAGTCGCTCATGGCCCAGATGCCGGTGGCTTCACCGTCGGCGCCGAAATCGATGATGGGCATATGGCCGTGATGCACGGAGATACCCGACTGCAATGACGCGGAGGCACCAGTGATAAACCCGGCCAGCCCGTCGAAGGTGTAACTGCCTTCACGAGCGGAGTCGAAGTCGGCGTCGGGTGTGAACAACGTTCGAAGGTTGTCCCACTGTTTCGTATCGAGAAAGTAGAAGTACTGAGCTTTGAGTTTCTTGATGGCCTCAACGTCGTCGATCGTGTTCGCCATTGGCGTTGTCAGTCCATCGCCGTTTTGTACGACAGACGGATCTTCGACCGGTAGGCAAACACCTGACCGTTTTCGATGAGAACGTCCTGCTCGATAACTTCTGCTACTCGCAGGTCGGCACCAACCGACCTGGCTGCTTCCTCCACAGCGTTTGCAGTTGCTTTCTCCCACGATTCCGGGCTGGATCCAATCAGTTCAATCACGCTGTACACACTGTTAACGGACATGACGGCTCACTCTCTCGATTCGACGTGGGTAACGGGGATATGGAAACGGCGGGCGGTTCGGCTGGGAAGGTCCATGCCCATCCACGCCGACAGCCGGGCGGGCAACGTAGACACGATGATCTCGTCGAAGTCGGCGCGAGCCAAGACGGCCGCTATGGCCACAATCGGATCACTGGACCCAACTTCGCCGGTGGCTTTTGCGCCGAGCGCTACGAGTTCTTGTAGCTGGGTGGCGAGTCGCACCGCCGCGTCGGCGCGGCCGGAAATCTCGAGGTCTCGCATGTACGCGTGATCGACGCCTGCAAACCCAGATAGCGGGTCGGCCACAGCAGCCATACGGGTCCATTCGGGTTGGTGCGCTGGGACGAGAACATGGAATTCGACCGGACCGGACGCAAGCCGATCGCTGAGTGCTGAATTGAGGCTTGCTCCGCCTACCGTGGAGTTGGCCACAATGAGCACCCGACGCACAGTGACGGTGGCACCCCCGACCGTCGAACGATGGCGATCGATTCGGTAGCTCGCTTCAAGCTGCACCCGATATGACGCGGTGATGCCATCGCGAACGGTCGAATCCATGCGGGTTACTTTGGCGACGCGTAGGTCGGGAATGGTCTTGGCTAACTGGGCTATGCCGGCCGCCGCCGCCGCTTCCCAGCTGTGTTCGTCGGCGGCAACTAGGCGCACAACTCGATAGACGCTGTCTGGATCTCGCCTCGACTCAGCGGTCTGTGTCATCCAACTCCCTGCAGTTCTCTAGCCCGTCTGGCTAACCTTACAGAACGATGGAGAACAGCGATACGCAAACCCGCGCTCGGCAACGGCTCAAGGACGTCTTGGAGACTCCAGACCCGAGCGGTGGGTTGTGGGCAGCAGTCGACGATGGGTACTTCACGGTGTGGTTTCCCGAGGTTGTGCAAATGCGTATGGAGCAAGATCCCATTCACAAGCACAAGGACGTTCTCACCCACACCATTGCTGTTACGGCCAAAACGCCTCCCATATTTCGTGTGCGGCTCGGTGCGCTACTTCACGACGTGGGCAAGCCAGCAACCCGTCGTATTGGTCCCGACGGGGTCACGTTCCGCCACCACGAAGCGGTCGGTGCTCGGCTCACCCTGCAACGTCTGGCCGACATGGGTTTCGACCAGCAGTTCGTCGACGATGTGGCTCAGATCGTCGATCTCAGCGGACGATTCAAGGGGTACGAGCACGGCTGGAGCGATTCGGCCGTTCGCCGCTACGCCCGCGATGCCGGGCCCTTGCTCGGCGATCTCAACACTCTCGTGCGGTGCGACTGCACCAGCCGAAACCCCCGCAAGTCCGAAAACATCGGCCTGCATATGGACGATCTCGAACGGCGTATCCGCGAACTGGCAGTGGCCGATGCGGCAGCACGGGAACGACCACCATTAAGCGGCGACGACATCATGGCCCTCTTGGATGTTGCCCCTGGCCGCCACATCGGACAGGTTCTTGGTGCGCTACTTGCACATCATCGGGCCGACGGTCCCCTCGATGCCACCGAGGCCGAAGCGTTTGTGCGGCAGTGGTGGGCAACCAACGTCACCGCCTAACTCGTCTTTAGCGGACGTTCCCAGCGGACGACGTCATCCAATTCGCCACTTTCCACGTCATAGACAAACCCGGCAATCAGTTTCACCGGTTCCAGGTACGCAGTGTTGGCGAGAAGGTCGATGTCTTCGGTGAGGGCTACAGCATGATCATCGATCGGGAAGAAGCCGAGGTTCGCGCCTGTCCGTTTGCGAAGCTCAGCGTCGGTCACGCCCGCCAGACCACATTTGGTGTGCTGCATGACAACGATGGTGTCGACGCCCAACACGTGGCACGACAGCGCCAGGCTTCGTAGTACGTCGTCAGTCACCCGACCACCGGCGTTGCGGATAACGTGCGCCTCGCCGAGGTGCAACCCGAGCGCCGCGAATACATCGATGCGGGCATCCATGCAGGTCAGCACCGCCAGGCGCCGGCTGGGCCGAGCGTCAGTGACGTTGGCGCGGGCCGAGGCGTAGGCGTGGTTGGCCGCAAGGAGATAGGCAACTTGTGTCATAACGACCCCAGCCTTGCCAGCGGGTCATGGGTCCAGCAAATCGCAGCGCCGCAGGGGCTCACCCCAAGCGTGATCGCAGCTCCAGGTAGACCCGCTTGCCGAGCAGCTCACCCAGCTCATCGCTGAGCGATTCAACTACTGGCTGATCGCCTACGTAGGTCTCGGGTTCGTCGGTGCAGCACCACGCCATAGTGTCGCCGTCAGATCCCCAGTCGGCCCGAGACCATTTGCGTACCGTGGCTGTTTCGGTGCCGTTGTCGTGCAGTTCCCAGTCGACCTTTATCGGTAATTGCCAGCACACCGACGGCTTCCAATCGGTGGGCGATTCGCCACAATGCATGGCTTCAATGTGAAACGCGCAACCGGCTCCGCCGTCGAAGCCTGGGCGGTTGAGGAAGATGCATGCGCCGTCGATGACGCGGGTGTTGTCGTTGCTGTCGTCGCTGAAGATGCCTTGGCTCGCCGCTTGGGCGTGGTGTTGGAAACGGTCCGGGCTGAGCGTTGCTGCGAGTGCTGCGATGAGGCGGGCTTCGTCGTCGTCACCCATTTCCGCGCCGACCGAACAGCATCCCTGGTTCAACTTTTCGGCCGGTTCGTCGAGAATTCCTTGGCAGCCGCGACCCCAGATGCAGGTCCAGTTTGACTGCATAAACGTCGGCTCGATCCGCCAGGTGACATCGCCGTCGGGAATCTCGATCATCGGAACATTTCCGGAGCTTCGAGCAGGTCGTGCACGGCGCAATCGTCGTCGAACAGCACGAAGCGATCGAAGTCACGCAGGAACCATCGATCGTGCGTAACCGCTACGACGGTTCCTTCGAATCGGGCGAGCGCGTCTTGAAGGGCCTGGGCCGAGTCAAGATCGAGGTTGTCGGTGGGTTCGTCGAGGAGCAACAGGTTTGCACCATCGAGTTCGAGAAGCAGGATCATGAACCGAGCTTGTTGACCGCCCGACAATGTCTCGAAGGCCTGTTCGCCTTGGCCGGTGAGTTCGTAGCGTTGCAACCGGCTCATAGCTGCGCCCCGGGGCAGGTCTCGGGCTTCGAGGATGCCGCGGATGGTGCGTCCGAACAGTTCGGGGTGATCGTGGGTTTGGTTGAACAGCCCGACTACGACACCAGCGCCGAGTCGTACGTCACCGTCGAAACTGACCGTGCCGTCGTTGTTGATCACTCGCATGAAATGGCTCTTGCCCACACCGTTGCCACCGAGTACGGCTACTCGATCGCCGAACCACAGTTCCAGGTCGAACGGATCGGTGAGGCCGTCGATTGCCAACCCTTCGATCATCAGCACTTTCTTGCCACTTCGACTACCGGTAAGGCGCATCGAGATGTTCTGTTCTCGTATGACAACCGGAGCTGTAGTTCGCGCTTCGAATTGGCGCAGTCGGCTTTCAGCGGCTTTGAGCCGCGGCGCGAACGCCTCGGAAATCTTCGCCCGTACCCGCATCAACTTCACGTAGTCCTGCAGCCGCGTCAGCTCGGCTTGGTACAATGCCAGATCTTTTTCGAGCTGCTCAATACGTGCGGTGCGAGCGTCGTAGTACGACGCGAGCGCGCCGCCGTGGGTCCACGCCTGGCCGGCTTCGAGGGTGACGATTCGGTTGGCGCTGTTGGCCAGGAGTTGACGATCGTGGCTTACGTACAACACGGTCTTGTTGGACGCGCGGATTTCGCCTTCGAGCCAACGCTTGCCCGGGATGTCGAGAAAGTTGTCGGGCTCGTCGAGCAGCAAGACGTCGAACTCGCCGCGCAGCAGGCATTCGAGGGCGAGCCGCTTTTGCTGGCCTCCCGACAGGGTTGCCATGCGCCTGCCGGCTAACTCGGTGAGGTTCGCGCCGAGCACGCGTTGCGCGCAGGCATCCCAGTGGACCTCGGCCTCATAGCCGCCAACATCACCCCAGCCAGCCAGCGCGTCAGCGTAAGCAAGAGGATCGTCGTGCATCGACGCTTCGGCTATGGCGAGACGGGCCGCAGCATTCTGGATGCGTTCAGGCTCGATTGACACGAAGAGGTCACGCACGGTTGTGCTGTCTCGGATGGAACCAACGAGCTGGCGCATGACGCCCAACGTGCCGTCGACCGTGATAGTGCCCTCGTCGGGTTTGAGGTCGCCGCTGAGAAGTCGCAGAAGCGTTGTCTTGCCCACACCGTTCACACCAATGAGCGCGGCGTGGCTGCCAGGCCCGATGTGAAAGCTGACGTCGTCGAACAAGGTATCGCCGCCGGGACGCGTCCAGGCAAGATGACTGACCGATAGCGACGCCACAACAACGAACCGTAGGGGTTCGGGCGGTGGCGATGTCGACGTATTCGAAGATTTCTCTACAGCCCAACGGCCACTTTCCGATAAGGTGGTGAATGGAGAGGTGCCAGAGAGGCCGAATGGGGCGCCCTGCTAAGGCGTTGCCTTCCGCAAGGGAGGCCGTGGGTTCAAATCCCATCCTCTCCTCCGATTACAGGGCGGTCTTGCTACACAAGCAAGGTCGCTCTGTTGCATTTTGATGTCGGTCCGTATTGCATTTTCATTACAGATTGGGCAAGCTGTAGACGAAACGCCATGGAGTACGACAGTCCCCACCCGCCGCCCCGTCGGCCATCCACCTGGTTAGAGCGCCACCCTTTCTCTGGTCGCGTCGCTCTTGTGCTCGCCGTTTTCGCGCTTTTCATCCCGGTTTCCAAGCTACTAACCAGGGGTGAGGGCCGAGTGTCAACCTCGCAATTCCCAGGGGCAGCGCTCGGCAATGTCACGCTCGACGAGACGACCACGTCGGCACCCGCCACGGTGCTCGTCGTCACGACCGAGGTGCCGGTAACCGTCCCTCCTGCTCCTGCTCCAATTGTTACGGCTGCTCCCGTCGCTGCCGCCCCAGCTGTCGCGCCGGCCGCAGTTGCTGCGCCTGCCACTACCGCGAAGCCAGTCCCAACGACTTCACAGCCCGTCGCCACAACGGCCAAGAGGATTGTGGCCACTACCGCAAAGCCCGTCGCCACCACCGCTAAGCCCGTCGCTACAACGGCCAAGAAGGCTGTGGCCACTACGGCCAAACCCGTTGTCACCACCGCCAAACCGACACCAACGACCACACGAGCTACCACGCCACCGACCGTCGCTGTTCGGCGCTATACGGCCGACGAGGTCATCGGAATGATCCAGGCGGTTTGGCCGGCCGACTCGGTCGACAAGGCGCTTGAGGTTGCCCGACTCGAATCGGGCTATCGCAACTGGGCGTATAACGGCAGCTGTTGCTACGGCGTGTTTCAGATCCACTATGGGTCGCACAAACGCCGACTGGCGGCACGTGGTTTGGGCCTGGACGGCCTGTACGACCCTAAGGTAAACATCGCCATTGCACTCGAGATCTTCAACGAGCAAGGCTGGCGGCCGTGGAGCACGTCGTAACCGGGTTTCCGAGCGGCGGTCTCACCCCCTAGACTGTCGACTCGTTACAAAGCGCTCGTAGCTCAATGGATTAGAGCATCTCACTACGGATGAGAAGGTTGGGGGTTCGACTCCCTCCGAGCGCGCTAGAAACGTCCAGCAGGAAAGCCCCGTAAACATTGGGTTGTTGGCGGCTTGATGTCTGACGACGCGGGGCACTCGTTCGGCAGCCTTGTTTTTGGTTGTAGCGATTGGTTGATGAACTCGTTGCCCCAGGCCACTGCGTCGTGCACGTTATCGATCACTGCAAGTCCTTGTGCCGCTTCGGCGTAGATGGTGTCCCAGCCGGGGTGTGCGACAATCAGCGCAGGCCATGGGTGAGTTCGTCGAGCGGCGAACAGTCGTTGCGCCGTGGTGTTCAGCGTTGTCATGTCAATGGTTTCCTCTTGGGCCAAGATCTGGAGATCTACCAGGTCATGGGCGCGTTCATTACCTCCAGTCCTGGCGCTGACTGAGGTGCAGGCGTGGAGCTTTTGCGCGACTTGATGTTCGACCGCGAGGACGGCAATGGGCCCTGGGACATCGAGGCCGATAATGCCGAATAGTTCGAGCAGGTCGCCCGCTATTCGAAGGTCGTGGTGTTTAGTGCTGCCGATCTCGTCGCGACCGAGTTCAAAACGCACACTGAGCCAATGTCGGCCTCGGTACCCGAGACCGATAGTGAACGGTTGCATCACATAGTCGTGCGGAACGCCGTCGGGGTGCGCCACGTCGAGTTGTTCGAGCGTTCCATTGAAGCCACCCCAACCGTTAGCGAGCCGCGCCGCGAAGTCATCGAGGTAGTCGTCGAGACTGAGGAGCGCCGATCGAGAAACGTCAAGGTCTGGTGTGAACCGGCTCCCTGCTTCGCCTACCCGAAGTTTCATTGCCGTGCCACGGTGATTGGACAGATGTTGCCACACGGCGTTGTGAAGGGTGTTAGCGACAGCGCGCTGAATACGACGCACAGGGCGACCTGCGACCGGGCCAGGTTCTCGACACGAGCCATGAGCGACCTCAGGTTCGTGGGGGTGTCACGCTGGCTGGTCATGACGCTCCAAGCTGCTCGACAACATGGCGTGCTTCGATTTGGTGAAGCAAACCTCGTGTCGTTGCCTCGGCTACCGCGTCCATGAGCCGATCACGCATCACAAGCCCAACGCAATCGAGTAGCGCACGCGATACTTTCGCGGACGCTACACCTTCATAGGTCGTCAACTCGTTGGCATCGAGGTGTTGGCGCACAACCTCAATCGTCGAAGGAAGCTGCGGACGAACACGATGCGGTGTACCGATCCGGATACGGCGCGGATTGACCAGAGCAAGATCATGGAAAGCAAGCACTGCGTCGTGGGTCAAATAGGCCTTAGGCCCGACGCGAAGCACGGCTTCCATGTACTGGTCATGATTCGCGCGTGGCACGTCGGCGAACCGATACAGCCCGTAAGCAACATGTTCAAGGCCCCCACGAGCACACAGCTTTCGAAGCTCGACAACCGGTACACCAATATCGTCCGCGTCGCGGGTTGTAACAAAACCGTACTGATCAAGGGCACAGTCGTACAAGCGTCGACGATATGTATTCGCAAGAACCACTCCACACACCTCCTGCCACAATAGTACCGAAAACAGTACGATTGTGACAACTCCTTACGATCAGCGGACCGGGCGCACACACCGACGTTGCAATGACGTCCTGGCGATACTCGCCGCGCAGCCGGTGTCGTCATGCGCAGCGACTGAACGAACGGAAACCGAAGTGGCACGCACCGGCGAACACGTACGTTCGCGCTCGACGCTTGGCTGGCTGACCTGGCGGGTTAGGTCTCGTCGGTGAAGGTCTCGGTGTCAATGTCGAGTTGGATGAGTTCAACGGCACCGTCGTCAGCCAACTGCGCTATGACGGAGAACGCAGGCACGATCGTCCCCACGGCTATGAGAAGGCGGTAGTCGGTTCGGCCTCGAATCAGCGGCGGAAGCGTGTCGTACTCGCTGGCGAACGTCTCAACGATGCGGAGCGGTTCGAACGTTTGGAAGTCGTTTGTCGAAGGTTCACCGTTCGGACCTCGCTTGGAAGGCAGCTGTCGGTCAAGGTCCTCAAAGAATTGGGTTGTCGCTCGAACGCGACGCGGACCATCGTTCACAAAGATTTGGGCTCGGGCACGGACTCAACATGCTCCATGGCTCGACGCTTGACACGGGCAAGGAATTCGGGCCGGACCTGGCTGAGGTCACGCACGATGCTTGCCTGGAAGATCGCGTCTTGCTCGGCAGGTGTCTTGCCAGCTAGTTCTGAAGCAGTCCAAACCTTGCGTTCCATGGCGTCAGCTTACCTTGCCCTTCACGTAACGGTGATCCCGGTCCCTCGCCGAACACATCCACCATCTAGCGGCCACGGACTGTCGCTAGTTCTCGTTGGCGGGCTTTCTTGGCGGCGGCGGGGCTGCAGGCGTGTTCGCGTTCGATGGTGACGAATTGTTCGTCGTTGATCGCGACTCGTGCGAGGGTGACCGCTACCCCGCGGCTGACTTGGCCGGATCGGTGTAGCTGGTTGAGGCTGTTGATGACATCGAGGCGTTGCTCGACGAGCGTAAAGCTGTGATCGATGATGCCGCACGTACGGGTGAGCTGGTCGGGGTCGTGGACCAGTTCATGGTTTTGGCGGGCGGCTAGCCAGCGTCGTTCGGCGGTGTACGAGTTGGCCTGCGTACGCTCTGGTCCATGCCGGGTGCGGGCTGATGACTGCCTCGGTGAGGTAGCCGACGAGATCGTCGAACGCTTCTTGACATGCGCTGTTTTGGCGGCGGTTTGCTAGGGGCAGCAGTCGTTGAGCCAGGGCTGCCACGAGTAGTCGACACGCGTCCTCGTCGCCACCCGCGGCGAGAGCCATGAGCGGTTGGACCACGGCGTCGCTCGTCGAACGTGTCCACGAGGTGACCGCTGTACAGATCGTCGCCACGGGTTGGTCGAGCGACTTTGTGGTCGCTGCCCATTGGGTGAGCCGGTGTCGGGTTGGTGGACGATGGTTCCAATCGTTGTCGAGTACTTCGGTGAATCGCATGGTGTGACCGTGCGATTCGGTTGTCGTGCGTCGCGGCGTGCCCGACGGCGTGTACCGGAGCGTTTCTGAGCGTTTCTTTGGCTGGTGTCGTGCACGGCGTCGTGTCCCGTCACGACCAGTGGCGATGCGAGACCAGTAGTGATGGAACGAGACGTTGGTAGAAACGAATCCGATGACACGCTGTGGCTTACGGTCATCTTCACGGTCGCCGTAGTACTGGCTGCGGTGTGGTTTGGTGGCTGGCTCGCCGCCCGCGTCGTTGGGGCTGATCTCGGGGTCGGCCCGGCCAAAGTCATCGGCGTGATTAGCGGTATGGCGAACCATCGGTCGGACCCGCGATTGGCGTGGCCCGAACCAGCGCGTTCGCGACTACCAGGCCAACCACCGCACCAAAATCTTTTACTCCGGTATCAGCGACCCCGACACCTACGACACCGTTCACCGCCTCGTCGGCGACGAACAAATCGTCAACCGGCAACTCACCAGCGACCTCAGCCCTACCAGCGGCAGCGGTGCCGCTCGACGGTCGCTGGCCGAATCAACCACAACCTCGACCCTCATCCCCGGCCACGTACTACGCCAACAACAAACCCGCTCCGCGCTTTGCATCCACGGCACCATCCCACTCTTCCAGCTGACACCCGTCGGCCCGCAGCGGTCGGACCAATAGGTCACCAGCGGAAGGGCTCGTCGCGGCCCAGGCCGCGCCTCGACGGCGTCGCCGCTGCGACAGGCCCCGAGTGCTTAGCCCTTTGCGTCTCCGGTCCAGGTGATTGTCCGGTCCCAATAGTCCCCAACGCACCCGTCATCGATCTGACCAGCGGCATGCAATTCCTTCAGCGCCTGTCTCATATGCGGTGCGCCGGCACGGCCGAGGAACGATCCGTACAGCGCCGCAATCGCATCGATCGGCCGAATTGAACCGGCCGACTCAAGAATGGCGGACAAATGGACGGAGAAGTGCTTCGCCGCGTCGCGCTTGAGATCGAGATCAACGTCACGGGCAGTCGGGGCTGACTTCGGAAACAGCTCGCTAACGCCCTGCGATTCGAGTCGGGAGACGTTGGCTTGATAGTCCTCCGACGAGCAGTGATGAAGCCAATCAATATGCGCCTTCGATGCTTGATCGGCGAAGTCCCAATGCGCTCGTTTGTCGGCCGAGAAAAGAATGAGCAAGTACTTCGGCTGGTGGTGGGGCTGGTTGCGTACAGGAATCGTCGTTGACCTCATGTTCGCTGCCCGACAAACAGAAACACTGAACTGGTCAGCAACACGGATCGCGGCATCAGTAGCGGAGTCCGGGAACGTACGGAACTCGCTTCTCCAATCGACGGGCCCTAGTGCTGCGTCTAGCTTGGGGGCGTTGTGCGCTTCATTGCTGCCGCCAGGCCAGCGCGACCCATGCGGGCAACGCTCGAGAGGCTGAAATGATAGAGGACGTCAATTGGCTGGCGTCTATTGCGTCGCCTTAACACATCGATCATCGTCTGATAGGCGACCCCAAGTCCGAAGGGATCTACGAACAGGAAGACCGCATGGTTCGCGTACTTGTCGAGCAACGGCTGAACAGCCAGTTCAAACGGCTGCGCGATCACCGCGTCTGGGATAACGCCCGCGTCGGCAAGCGATGCACCAAGCTTTGTCCTGTTTGCAGCGTCTGCCTCCACGAATGCGAGTTTCACGTCGCGCTGGAGCTTGACCAACTCCTTTGCTTCGCTCGCTAGGAGTAGCGGTGATCCTGGGTTGCCATCTTCGTAACGTCCCGCGCCTGCGTACCCATCGATGAACACGACCCGCTTGTTGGTGGCGCTACCTGCACGGCCTGCGAAGTAGCCGTGTTGCTCTGTGAAGTAAGGTGCAAGCTGGCGGCGGAACCCAACCCGGAGGTGCTGAACATGGCCAACGTCCAACTCCGGCTCGAGCCGGGCTACTACGAAGCAGACCAGCAAATGCTGAGATCGGCCTTCCGGATGCCGCCCGGCCCGTCCGACCGTTCAGGACTTCCCTATAACCTCCAACCGCCGCACGCCGATGCACTTCGGCGCCTTGTCCCCGGCTCGACGGTGCTCGAACTCGGCTGTGGCGGCGGTCAGAACCGACGCTTCATCCAGGGACTCGGAATGCGGTACATCGGGTCGGACATCTCGACCACGAGGACGTTCGCTTGGCTGCAGGAATTCGGTGGTCCCGACGTGTTGTTTGACGCTCACTTCCTGCCGTTGCCCGATGCCAGTGTCGACGCCGTCTACTGCTCGGCCATGACACAACTCGTCGCATCGCCGCACATAATGGCGAGCGAGGTCGCCCGGGTCCTGAAGCCGGATGGCTGGTTCCTCGGCAACGTTGCGTTCATCGAGCCGTGGCACGACAACGGGTACTTCCACATGACGCCCCTCGGCGTTGTGCAACTGCTGCGCCAAGGTGGCTTCACCCCCGACTACATCTGGCCTGAGCACGGGTATAGCGGCTACTTCTCGATGTTGGAGATGGGCGGTCGGGTGCTCCGGAAACTGCGGTACCTCGGCTGGGTCACGCACCGCGTGTTTCGGGCGGAGCACTGCATCAAACGACTCGTCCGGCGGCAACGCCGAGGCAACTTCGCTGACCTTTCCCATCAGGCGATGGTGTCCGGTGCCATTGGTTGGATCGCCCACCGGTCCGGCGCCGCTGAAGCAACCCAAGCGATGACCGATTCCACGCAGCTGTCGGTTCCCGGGTGAACCAGAGAGCGGCCTGACGATCGACCGAGCGTCCGGCCGCCACGTCGAGGTGCGACGTAACTGCTCAGGTGGTTGGGTGATTCGCGCGGTGAGCGCGAATGGTCCACGTGTGGGCGCGCGGGTGTTCGTACGATGTTGGTGTGTCGATCGCCGATCTCGAACTGCTCGTTGGTGAGCTTCGAGCGCAGCTCGTTGAGCGTGACGCGCTGATCTTGGCGCAGGCCGACGTGATTGCCGAGTTGCGCTCGGAGGTCGCCGATCTGAAAGCCCGGTTCGGGAAAGACTCGGGGAACTCGTCCGCGCCACCGTCGCGTGATCGTGTCGATCGGCGGGAACGTCGAGCGGCTGAACGTGATGCTCGAAAAGCCGCTCGTGTTGCCTGCCGGGCCGCCACCACGACGACGTAACCGTGGCGGCTGGTCACACCACGATCGTGACGCCTGGAACCTGGTCTGCCGGTTCCGTGACCAAACCGATCAGATCCTGCTTCTCCTCGACAACACCCTCGTATCGTTCGACAACAACGAAGCCGAACGCTCCCTCAGGATGGCGAAACTCCACGACAAGATCGCTGGAGCGTTCCGCGGGGCCCGGTCACGCCGAAGCATTCTGCGGCGGGACAGAAGGCGGTTCGGCTCTGCCGTGGCGCGGGGCGCTCGACCACCGGGCCCCGCTCGTAGCCGTGTCATCATATTGTAACTACAGCTTTCATTTGTTACATATACACTGTGGACGACGTCGAGAGGAGCCCACCCATCGTTACGCGCCTGCGTCCCGATTCAGCCGACCAACCGCTGCTTGAGCAAATTCAGCTGCTCATTGCCTCATCACACCGCACCGCGTTCACAACCGACCTCGTGACACTGGTCGATCTCCTTGAGAGCGGAAGCGAAGTCGTGTGCGCTTTGCCCGACAGCACCATGACTCCAACCGAGGTTGCTGCGTACCTCGGCGTGTCTCGCCCCTACGTGTACCGCCTGCTCGATCGGGGCGTGTTGCCGTTCCACAACGTCGGTCGTGATCGACGCGTTCTGACCGCGTCTGTGCTTGACTACGCGCTTCGACGCGACGACGGTCGCCGCGCGCTTGCCGAGACGTTCGCGTCGGCGGAGGCCGATCGTCGTGCACTCATGGCTGAACTTGCCGGCGTCGACTAACGCCTCGTGAAGGACGCATCAGCTCGCCCGACGTTGGCCTGCCTCGAAGTTCTGTTGACTGACGTGCTCGATTCCGGCGAGCGGCGGTCGCTTCACGGTCGCCGATCACGCAATGTTGCCGCCGCTCGACACGATTGACCATCCGCTCACCAAGCACCGTGTCGCACAGTTCGACAACCGCGCCGCCGCGGACCACGAGCGCATCAAGTCATCGGTCGCGATCGTGGCGCTCAAGGCGAAGTCTGGGCCGTGGCGGGCGGCGGTCTATATCGATACCGAAGGGCAACCCTGGATCATTGACGCCGGCCGGCGACGCGATGACGACCCCCGCGACTTCTACCGGCTGTTCGCAGCCAAGGACCACGTCACACTTCTTCCGGTGCCGGAGGACCGACGCCAGTTGAAGATCGAACGGGCAACAAAGACTCTCTGTCGCGGCGGCTTGCAAAGCATCCGACGGCCACTGCAAGCTGCCGATGCAGGACCTCAAAGGTGCTCTACTCGGTCACCTCACCGTCGACGTGGAACGCCTCGCTGCCGATGTCTCAGATGCTCACGAATGCCCGGCTGAAATCCTTGTGTCCATCAACCTCGGCGGGTGGGAGAACAGTCGGCTCTCGCGTGCCGCAATGCGCGAGGTAGCCCGAGTAGTCGCGCCGGCCGAGGACGACTGGGATGCCGAGCCGCAGACCGACGGCAGCATGCGATACGTCGCTACCGTCACCGAGGCCCGCCTCCGACAGATCGAAGCAGCGAGCGAGATCGACGACTCCCACGACATCGTCGCCACATCGCCAATGATCGCTCAGACATCGAACACCCACTATGCGGGCAGGACAGCGATTGTTGACTCGGTCGTTGACGGGCAGGCCACGCGCTCGCTATGCGGCAAGTGGTTTGTGCCGAAACACGACTCGGCCGACATGCCCATCTGCGCCCAATGTGAGACCGCCAGGTCGGCAAGTTCGACCTCTACACCGTAAAAGTGCCAGGACAAACTGGGGCTCGCCCGACTCGTCGTCAGGGGCTCAAACGCTGCAGCGTTTCAACGGCGGCAACGGGGTCGACGTCCCACTCCATCACCCCGACAAGCGCCACGCCCATTTCGTCCGCGCTGATCCGTGCAATTGAGTCGAGCGCTCCACGCACTGGTCCAGCGCTCTTCGATCAGCGAAGCGAGATCCGGGTGGAATGAGGGGGACTCGGCCATCGACCCATGCGCCACCGGGTTGACAGATGAGGGCAGGATGGCGATAGGAGGAACCGTGACCACAGCGCTAGATCAGCTTCGAGACAAGACCCCGCTCTACACGACTGCGGAAGCCGCGCGCGCTGTGGGAGTTCCGCCTTCAACGTTTGCTTCGTGGGCTAAGGGCTACATCCGGCACAGCAAGAGTCGACGAGACGTTAGCGGTAGGCCGCTGCTAACAGCTTTCAAAGCACCGCGCGGCGAGCCGTGCATTCCATTCATTGGATTGGCGGAAGGTCTCGTGTTGTCGGCGGTTCGCCGCTCTGGCGTGTCGATGCAACGCATCCGGCCGGCGCTCGAGCGGCTCGAACGCGAACTCGGTGTTCCTCACGCGCTCGCTTCAAAGCACCTCTACACCGACGGCGCCGAATTGCTCTTCGACTACGGCACAAAGCACGACGACGCAAACATGATCGAACAACTCGTCGTGGTGCGAAATGGCCAGCACGTCTTCCATGAAGTCGTCGCCGACTATCTCCAGCGAATTGAGTACGACTCGGATGGCTATGCGCGACTGATCCGTGTGCCTGGCTACGGCAGCGATGTCGTGTGCGACCCGATCCGGTCCTTCGGTCGACCAATCTTTGCCCGGGGCGGCGCCCAGGTCGCAGACGTGCTCGGGCGTTTCCAGGCTGGCGAGTCACTCACTGACCTGAGCGACGACTTCGGGGTACCAGCAGCCGACCTGGAAGACGCCCTACGCGTTGCATCCCGCCGGGCTGCCTGACCTTTCCTCGACCGCAGCCTCGGCCGCGTCAAGGTGCCAGCGTTGTTGCCCTTAGCTGGCTTACGTGTCATCACACTCGCGGAGCACTACGGCGTACCACAGGACGAGACGATCGCCGACACACTGTAGCTGCGCGGCATCACGGCCGCCGCGTGTTCTTGCTCGATCGTCTCGAAACGCATCAGGAATGGGCGAGAGCTAGCCACGCAGCCGGCCGTGACGGTGCCGTCCGACATCGATCAGCTTCTGCACGCCATCGATGCTGACGTTCCTCGACACCGGGATGTCTGTCGATCAGGCTGGGAACAGGGGTTCGGCGCTGTGCAGAGGTGGTGGGCCTGGTGCACCGTTTCGAGGGCCCCCCGTCTGACTGTCCGACGTTTTGTCGTTACCGGCTGACCACCGCCAACGATGGCAGTTCGAGGATGCACCATGGTTCGCCTTGGCGAGACGACTGCTCGTCGCTGGCCAGACCCTCGATTCGAGTGTGTCCGTAGAGGCCCGAGTAGCGCTTGTGGTAGTGCCCGTGTAGTAACAGTTTCGGGGCGAGTTCATCGACGGCACGCGCTACCTGTTGCAGTGAGCGATCACATGCCGCACGTATCAACGGGTTCGACAACGGGGAAATCCCATCGGGCAGACTCGGATCGTCATGCGTGAACAGCACGTCGATGCCGGCTGGCCGGGCTCGATCAAACAGCGCGTCCACCTCAAGGTCCGTGATCTCCTCGGTCGCCACCAGGAAAGCCCGTCGGTCCGCCATTCCTTATCGATTGACACGGCACCGCCGAGAGCGCCGAAACGGACCCCGCACCAAGTCCAGACGGCACCACGGTCCGCCCAGTCGAGCACACCATCACGAATCGGTCTCACGCCGTTACCGCCGGCCGGGAACGCATCACGAGCCAACTGGTGGGCGTCATGATTGCCGTCGATCACGCGCCACCAGATCTTGTGGAGCTCGGCCGTTCCAGCGACCGCGTTCAGCCACCGGTCATTGATAACCAGACGATCATTCGACCGCAGTTCGTACTGGTCCGGCCAGAACCCGAAATCGCCCAGTTGCTCCACACCACAGCAGCCGTGGCGGGCCGCCAGCTTGCAAAGCGTTCGGATCCAGTCGAGGTTGCCGTGCGTGTCGCCAGCAATCAGCAGACGCTCCGAGTCTCCCGATGGATCTGGAGCCCGGCTTCGCGACATGGGCCCAATGGTGGCATGAGTCGTGCACGGCTGCGGACGAATTTGGAATGATCACGCGCTCTCGGTCGGCAGCAACCAGCCGATGATCGGCCAGACGTCAGCAGCGTCGCTGTCCTCCAGGTTCGGCTGACCCGGTCCGTGGATGAGCACACAGTCTTGACTCAACAAGGCACAATGGGGACATGGGATCTGACGAACGCATCGGCGTGACGAGGCGAATGGCCGCCGAGGTGATCGGCGTGACCGATCAACGGTTGCGGCGCTGGAATGGCAGCGGACTCGTAAACCCGTCGACCATCAGCGCGCTTGGCGCGCGCGACTTTTGGACGTACACGCTTGAAGACCTGGTCCAGGGCAAAGTCGTTCGGGCCCTCGAGGATCGTGGGATTGAGATTCGGGTCATCAGGCGTGTCGTTGAATCCGTACGCTCGTCGGTACATCCCAAGCCGCTTGCCTCCTTGAACTGGGGGACCAGTGGAACCGAGGTCTTTGTGGGGTTCCCCGACGGTGGTTGGGTCGGCGCCAGAGAGCCAAGTCAGAATGTTCTGACCGAGGTGATCAACCTCGATCAGATCCGGCTTAGCACTCGAACGAGCCTTCAGCGACCTGCCGAGCAGGAGGGCCGTCTCGAGCAGCGCCGCTCGTCTCTTGGGCACAAGCCTGTCTTTGCCGGTACCCGCATAGCCGTGGCAACGGTGGCGGCGTACCTGAAGCGAGGCATCCCAGTGCCCGAAATTCTCGAAGCCTTCCCTGACCTTACGGAGTCCGACATCGCACTTGCGGGTGTCGATCTAGCCAAAGCCAGCTGACCCGCACGTGAGGTTTTACCTCGATCACAACGTCGATGCCCGCTGCGTCCAGCGCCTCGCCCAACTGGGACACGAAGCATGGACGACCGCTCAAGCGCGACGGGCCACAGCGAACGACGATGACAAACGATCTACGCGAACAACGAAGGGGCAGTCCTCGTCACGCATGATCGAGAATTCACCGCACGGCGCAAGGCCCTCCCGTACGGCTGGCATGTCCGACTTGTGGTTGAAGAGCCTGATGGCCCCGACCTCTTGATCAAGTACCTGGACCGGTTGATTCCAATCATCCAGTACAACGAGAACATCGTCGTCGAACCGCGCACAGAAGGGGTCCGTTTGTACTTCGGCACGGAACCTCGGCCGAAGTGAGAGCGCTACCCCAACTCGTAGCCGGCGTGATCGCTCATTCATGTCGCCTGGTGAGCGTAAGACCGGAACGGGCGAGGCGCGCAGTGAGGATTCTCGTTAGTGAGCGCAGAGCATGAGACCAGTGCACTAGAACATATGTTCGATGGAGGTGGTGCTTGGTGGAAAGCAGAATGAGGGCCCAGCTTCTGGCGCTGGCAGCTAAGGCATCACCGCACATGGGCGACCGGCACGTTCGTGAGATCGCCGACGCCTTTGAGGCCTTCTGCGCAGATGTGTTCGAGGCGGACCTCACGTCACTAGATGGTGCTCAACACCTCGGCGCGGCTCGATCAGCGGTCACCCACGATGACATCGACCGATGGCTAACTCGCCTCGACGTACTAAACACTGATGGTGTGCGGGCCGTTGTGCTCTGCGAGGACGACTACCCGCTCAACCTCCGCCTCGTTCACGATCGGCCACCGATACTGTTTGTCCGAGGCGCATTTGTTCCTGCCGACACGCGCGCCGTAGCAATCGTCGGGACTCGCGAACCGTCAGATGCCGGACGGTCGGCGGCCATTAGGCTTGCAAAAGAACTCGCCGAACGAGGGGTCACGATCGTATCCGGACTCGCTGCGGGTATCGACTCGGCCGCGCACGCAGGCGCGATAAACGCCGGTGGGCGAACGATTGCCGTGCTTGGCCAGGGCATCATGCCTGCGATAAGCGGTGACCGCGGCGCGTTGGCCCGCACGATCGTTCGCTGCGGCGCTGTTGTGTCGCAATTCTGGCCGGATCAGAAGCCCACGAGCTGGACCTACCCGCTGCGAAACCGCACCACATCTGGGCTGTCGCTGGCAACGATTGTGGTCGAGGCCGGGCCTACCTCGGGCGCGAAGCTTCAAGCGCTCGACGCGCTGAATCACGGCCGGCGCGTGTTTCTGCTCGATCGTCTCGTCACACATCAGGAATGGGCGAGAGAGCTAGCCACGAACCCCGCCGTAACGGTGCTCTCCGACATCGATCAGATTCTGCACGCCATCGATGCCGACCTCCTCGACACCGCAGATGCCCTCGTCTGACGACGAACGCAAACAGCGACGCGACGAGATCCTCCGGCCGGTTCGGCCGACACTCATCCCAGTACCAGCCGTGCTCTTTGGTGTCTGCGACGTCTGCCGATCAGGCTGCGAACAGGGGGCACTGAGGTGTCGGCCGTGCACGACGCAGGCTGCAACCAGACCCGTCCCGCTTGTCCTGCCGATGGCGATGTGCGTCAGAAACTCCCAGCTTCACAAGATCCTTCGAGGCCACAAAGGCGGTTTCACCGATCAAGAGACCCGGCGGCACACCAAGGTCCTCGCTGCGATCGTCTCGCTCTTCGTCGAAAGCCATCATGGCTGCCTCGGCGAGTTCGACGCGGTCGTAACCGTCCCATCACCGAACCGTGATGCTTCTGCGCTGATCATCGATTGGGTGGCGTCACTCAAGCCCTATCGTCGCATGCTCCTCGCCCCCGTCCACCATGTCGACCACAGAGCTGCCACCAGTGGGGCGTACCGAGTAACTAGCGACGTGTCGGGCCAGCGACTCCTCGTGTTCGACGATACGTTCGCCACCGGCGCCGCCATCTTCAGCGCGACCTGGGCATTGGAAGACGCAGGAAGCGGTCGTCCTACCCGTCGTCGTCGCCCGTTTCATGAACATTGGCTGGGGGCCGAACAACGCCCTGCTACCTGGACATGCCGTTTATCGGTTTTAGGCAGCCTCCCCCTCGTGAGGCTTAGCCGCTTAGAGGGCCCCCAACCATGTAACGTCTGCCAGAAGCGGCGCTGCAAGGGCCTTCATTCCTAACGTTCGAGTTTTGTACGGTTCGGACCTGTTTTCTGCAATCCATCGTCGGGTCGTTTCATCTTCGAGATCATGTGCTGCAGGAACAGGAAGCTGCCGTCATTGATGGGCGGTAGCCCTGCCGACGGCACTCCAAAAGAACCAAATCCGAGGTTTGGCTTGACTCAGGTGTTCCGACCGCCGACAATAACGGTATGTGTGAAGTTAGGTGTGAAGTATGCCGATGACTTCCCCTTTCGCTGAGGCCATGGAGGTAGCACTTACTGAACCGCCGATCGTGCGGGCTCTTGTCCAACTCCGTTTCGGGCCGGTGTTGTCTCTGATCGAAGATTCACAGGTGGCCCAGTTCCAGGATCACATCCGCGGCGAGTACCCAAACTTCTCGAAGCACCAAGCGATGCAGTTGATCCTGGGCCCTGATGGCGTGACCCAGTTGGGTAGCGGAGAGCAGCTCTTTCAGTTCTCGTCAGCCGACGGTTGGGTCCTGACCTTGGCCGCGGGTTTCCTGGCGATCGACACGTCGGTCTACACGAGCCGCACCGATCTCGTCACACGAGTAGCAAGCGCGGTCGACGCGCTGGCCGCAGTCGTCGGCGCATCGACGCCGTGGCAGCGGTTGGGCGCGAGGTACGTGAACCGGCTCGAAGGACCAGACTTTGACCGACTTGAGGATTTGGTCCGGGCTCCGGCTCTCGGCGCGCGTGGGCTTGGCCTCGCCGGCGAGGCCGCGTTGGTGCATTCGTTGAACGAGGCACAGTTCGACACCGGCTTGGAAACCGGGCTGACCGTTCGGTGGGGGATCCTGCCAGCGAACCTGTCTGTTACACCCGACGTGCCGGCCGCGGCGACACCGTCATGGATTTTGGACTCGGACGCGTTCAGCTTGGAAGGCGGCATACTCGACTCCGCACAAATCGCTAAACGCACCGCAGACCTATGCGACGCGACATATCGTGCGTTCCGGTGGGCAACGACCGACGAGTTGTTGCGATCAAAAGGAGGAAAGCTGTGACCGTGACCTCACTTCGCCAGAGCAACGTTTGCGTCTTCGCGAGCTTCGGGACTGGTGCGCTAGCTGCTCCGTTGTCAGCAGGTTTTGCGCGCACCGTCTGGTTCGCTAGCGGCACGACGAACGGCAACTCGGTTCCCATACCCGATCCCACCAGCACAGCTGCACGCATCGGACGCCTCAAAGTAAATTGGGCATTGACGTGGGATCAGGTCGCAGCCCTCCTAGGTGTATCGCGTCGGTCCGTTCACGCATGGGTAGCGGGGAACCCAGTCAGGACCCGAAACCTCGACCGCCTCACCGCTGTAGAAAATCGTCTCGGCCTTCCCGACATGAGCACGGCGGTGAATCATCATCGGCTCTTTTCAGGCAACCCTGCCGCACCGTCACTCTTCGCTCGACTACTTGCTGACACACAGGTCAGTTCGCCTTCGAAAGCCGCCGACCTCCTAGGCGGCACCGTCGATGCTCCGATGATCCGCGGGCGGCAGTTGACCGGTGCCGAGTGGCAGTTACCGGGCGAGTAGCCAATCGCGATGACCGGTTGGAAACCGAAGCCGGGCGACCTCGAACGCGTCAACGCTGAAACTGCGAATTGGCAGCAAGGCGACATCTTCGAAGGCACAAGAATCCCGCTGCTACGAGTGACGTCGGCCGAGCTTCCACTTAGTCGTGACCCGAGCGACTCGGCGAGTCGGATCGCTGCAGACGAACACGACCTTGTGGCCATCGTGAGCCAAACGTGCGATGTTGTGCGGCACTGCGGCAGCCGCCCGCAACTCGTCATCGCACCGATCGTCAAACCCGACGACGCAACGGCCGCGCTTGCCGGGCGCCGGCGATGGTGCCTTCGTTGATCTCGACCAACTCACCACCGTCGAAAAGAGTGTCCTCGTCGGCCGGTTCATGCAGCGAGGATGCCGCAATGACGTGGAGATCAGAAAATTTGGGCGCGCAGCCGAACGTCATTTCGGAAGGTTCGCGTTCCCCGATGACTTCAACAATGTTGTCGCACCACTCGCGAAGCGATTCACGAAGCGCGCCGGTCGGAACAGTTCCGAAGGTCATCGCGTCGATGAAGTCACCGAGATACGCGCCCGTGCGATACCAAGCTGGGAGTCACCGAACATGGAGATCGAGTTGATCTTCATCGTCGACACAGCATCGCTGCCAACAAGCGAGCACGACGTGACCGGTCACGTCGTCAGGTCGCTAACCGACGACGCCCTTCACGCGGCACTGGGAGAGGAGACCTCCGCGCCCCGACGGCTCGCGCTCTGGAACGAAGTCGCCGACCGATGGACCAAGCTCTGCATCCCAGCCGACACAATCGGCGCAATCTCAGGAACCATCGCGACACTCAACGACCTGAGCGAAGCGCTCTACCTTTCCACCGACGCTCTCGACCTCGATCACCTGAGTAACACCTAAAAACAACCCTTTGTTCATTCGGCAACTCACGGCCAAATCAAAAATCGTGTTCTCACATGGGGGTGTTCCTGGTTGCGGGTGGGTGTTGTGACGTGGCCATCCGTCATCCCACCCTCGTGGGGGTCTTCCCAGTCCGTCACCTTCGGCCGCCGACTTGACGAGGTGCTCCCCACGCTCGTAGGGGTGTTCACCATCAGAGTGCAAACGGCCGAGAGACTTTCCGGCTCTAGCGATGGGCCCGTTGGTCAAGATATTGTCTGGATCTGTGTCCCCTGCACTTTGCCCCAGCCCCATTGGCTGTCCTCGCCAGACCGCACCGGGAAATCTCTAGTCGGCATAAGCGCTTTCTTCCGAGGCGCCTGGCTGTTGTCGCCCGACCCGTTTTTCGGACAGCCGCCAACAGACACTAGATCGGACCACCAAGCGAAGCGCCTCCACAAGGCGTTCTGGCGACGCGTAACCGACGAAACTCTTCGTAGACGCTGGCCCCCCAGTGCGCCGTAATCCTATGCCATCTCGTGGCCTGCATGAATCGAATGGGCAGTGATGCCGACATGCTGGTGTAGACGGCCGCAGCTACGGCCACGGCCACGGCCTTGTTTGTTGTGTACAAGTTGTTAGGACCGTGGTACGTCGAACGCGCCGGTGACGATCGCCGACATGGAGGTTCCGGCGTGTGCGGCTTGGCGGGCGAGCGTGTCTGCTTCGGTGGTCGTGAGAAGGATGAACAGGGTTCGTGGTTGGTCGAGGTTGCGGCGGATTCCCGGCCGCCGTCTCGTGGTTACCTCGGGTGGATAGTTCTCGACGGCGGTGAGCACGATGTCAGCGAGTGTCGTGCCTTGGGACGCAGCTTGTTGGCGGATGTAGTCGCAGACCGGGCCGGGTAGGTGCAGGCCGACGGATCGTTTCCGTCCGTGGGTCTTGCCGGGCAGCGGAGCCAATGGCGTACCCGGCATCGTGACGGCTACGTCGGGCCGGGTTGGTGGCGGGCCGATGGAGAGTTCACGGCGGGCTTGGGTGATGCGGGCTCGGGGGTCGCTCATACATGTCGTCTGGTGGGTCGACGCCGGCGGCGTAGACGAGGCTGCTCCTCTTGACAGTGAGATTTGTGTCGTGCACAATCATTGGGTGAAGTTGAGGTTCACAAAGTCAGCGCGACTGCACAAGGTAGGTCGGGCTCGAGCTGTACACGCTCTGGAGCACGCGTATGCAGTCCTACAAGTCGACCGCCCGGCTGGCGCTGGTTACCTCTTGATGTACCTCGGCGACGATGAAACCGGACGAGCATTCGAAGTTGGCGGGATTGAGGAAGGTGACACGTTCGTTGTTATCCATGTGATGGACCTTCGAACAAAGTTCAGAACCGCGTACGAAACAGGAAAAGCG
>JANOSH010000013.1:0-10037 GCA_031415695.1 Actinomycetes bacterium | reverse complement strand
CAGGTGCCACTCGCAGCTTAGTCGCTCTTCTTGCTTCGCTCACTCTTCGCCTGCTTGAGCACGAGGACTTCGTCCGCAAGGTATCCGTATCAGCCAAAGAATGTTATCAGGTTGCTAGAATAACAGACAGACAACCTGATTAGCAGCGTCTTGAGACAGTAACGGATTGCATTGACTCCCCTTGTCCCTGCGCGCTTCGTTTACTGTTCTGCTGCCGCTGCTGCTCCCGCTGCGCCCCCTCCTGCTCCTCCTGGCGCGCTCCCCGGTCCGTAGTAGACGTTGTGTTCCTGCATGTGTCCCGCAGGAGCACACCAGTCGAGATAGCATCTCTTACACATTCCACTCAGCACTGCACAGCACGAGCAGGAGTGCGCCACGTAATTCTTTCCCGGTCTGTCCGGATCTGGAATAGGCGCGCAGCACTCGCAGGTAGTGCGCCTGCAGTAGCCGGCCTTGCGCGCCGGCATTCGGTAGGTCTTGTTCATCTCCGCGATTGATCCGACCTGCTTGCTCGCTACTCCACGGCAGTCGAATGCTCTGTCCATCGCCGGTTCTTGAGCAGTCTTCGCGCGCTCGAAGTGAGTGACTGTCGGCGCGGCGTCGCGTGGCAACTCCGGAGCCGCCTTCCACTCCTCGTAGCGCGCCATCAGATTTGCCCCGTTCGGTCGAGTGATCAGGAATTCGGCGATTCGGTCAGGCGGTGGAACATCCCATGGATTGCCTCCACCCTGTTCCGCCTGCGCTGCGCTCTCCGCGTTCGCCGCCGCCTTCTTTGCTTGGTCTTCCCGTTGTTTCGCCAGAACTTCTGTTGCCGAGGTGAACTTCAGGCCTCCTGCCACTTCTGCGCGCCCCGCCTGCCTCGCTGCATCTGCGCGCATCTGAGCCTTCTCTTCCTCCTCGGTGGGTGTTCTTGGTTCCTCCACACGGTCCGGTCGTTGTTCCTCGCGCGCCTTCTTGGCACCCGGTCTGACCTGGAGAAGATTCCCCGCGCGCTTCCTTCCTCGTCCCCCTGAGCCCGATGCCGATGCGCCCTGAGCTGAAGATGACGAAGCTGCCAGCGCGCCGGAGCTCCTCGCTTCTTCTGCCCCTGCCATGAGCTGAGGAACTGCAGCGATACTCGCCACCGACGCGCTGGCGTTCGCTCCGCCTGCGTCTCCAAGTAGTAGCTGCTGACGCCTCGGCTGCCGATCGGCATCCGCCTCGTCCATATCCTCAACGCCCGCCGAGCTGCGCGCGCCTATTCGTGGTGACCGTCTTGGGGGTGGTGGGCGAATGTATCCGCACTCGCCGCAATTGGCGGATCCACTGCCGCGGACATTCCCCTCGCGCACCGCTGAGCAGCCGCAGACCCATCTGCGTAGTTCCGCACTCTGCCAGGTGCCTACCATAATGATCGCAGGGCCGAACGCGAGCACCGATCTCCCCATCATCCCCAGATGGAAGATGCGCGTCGCCAAGCTATCCAGTTGAATCGGGTTATCGTGGGATCCAATCGGCGCTGGTTCTGGTCGTTCAGCTGGTCGTCTCGTCGACGCGCCTTTCGGGTCCTTTGTCCAATATCCCCTCCCATAGTTGATGAATAGTTCTTCGCCGATTGCGATTTTCCGTGTCGCACGAATGGTGACGATTTTCCGTTTGCTGTCGAATGCGAACTTGCAGTTGGTGCGTTTGCTTGAAGACACAGTGTCGTTGATCATCCTTCCGTCGGCCGTGTTGGTGCGCGCCGCGTCGATTGACCAGGTGTTCGTGACCTCCAGTACATAAGCACTGTCCTCAAAGCCGCCTTCGGTGTCTCCCTTCCTCGTGTCCACGATGTCGCCGGTGTATCGAACGATCGCGTCGCCTTTGTTGAACTCCCAGCGCGCAAACAGTCCCTTCCCTGCGCCAGGCAGTGTTGAGTCTTTGATTTGCGTGCCGTTGAGTTGCGCTCGATGAACCCAGCAGAGGCAGCCATTCCTGGTGTGAGCCTTGCACCAGGTGCCCGCTTTGGTATCTGCTGCGCATCTCTGAACTCCCATATTGACCTGACCGTCCGAACCCACTGGAGGGCGCGCCGTAGCTGCATCGCCCACCTTGTTCCACATCGTGTTTTTCCAATTGTTCTCACGTTGTTTCGCTTCGGTGGAGCCTGGGGTTGGTTGCCCCGCCCCTTGGCCGCCCTTGAATTCTGGGTTGATTCTGCGTGTTTTGGGTCCGCTTGCTGCGCATAGTTGGATCTGGTCTCCTCTGTCGCGTGTCCATGTCATCTGGATGGCCATAGCGCGCAACCCTCGCCTCGACCGCTCCCGTCGCTCTTGTCGCTCTCGGAATTCGTCGATGCAGTGCTGCGCGCCTGAGCAGTCCTTCTCGAGCACCCACGTCGCTTGTTCAACTGGCCATCCAGCCCACTTGACCAGGAACTCGACTTTGCGCGCTCTGCCCGACACTCGTTCGTTCAGGATCGACTCGACTTCGAAGATTTCGTCAGCTGGTTCAACTGACTCAGGGCCGCCGGCTCGAGGGTCCTCCTCCATCGCCTCTGGCCCTCTGTGGTCGTCTCCTGGTGGGCGCGCTGGGAACAGTCTCTGGCCGTCGATGTGCTTCTTCATCTTGTCCAGATTGAACACCGGGTGGATCTTCCAACCCGGCGGAAGAATCAATTCGGCCGCGTTCGTTCCAGCCATGCGCGCCACTTTGAATGGTCCGCAGTAGAGTGAGTCCAGCTTGCGCGCTCTGTCGCCGCCCACAGCGCGCATGTTCTCTCTCGATAGCCAGACCTCGTCGCCGACTTCGATATCGACTTCGCGCCTGCCTTTCGCTGCGTCCTCTCGCTGCTTCTGCTGAGCTTTCTCGATCGCGGCTTTCGCTTCTCGGATTGTCTTTCTGACCTGCTCGGCTTGCTGTTGCGCGCCTGGATGGTTCGCTGCTGCGCGCACTCCACCCGCTTCCAGTTCGGCATCGAGTATTGTGCGTCGCTTGCCTCCCAGGAAGATGGCCTCTGGCGTCGTCCTCGTCGTTTCGCAAACCGACGAGTTGAACGCACGCGCGATGTGCGGCAGCAGCTCCTCCCAGTCGTCCTGCGGCGCGCTGATCATCGTGCGGAGCGCTTCGACCAGGGTCCTCACTGCGCGCTCGGCTTGCCCGTCCGTCTGTGGATGGAAGGCCGTGCTGCGCTTGAGTTCCGATCCGACCTGCTCCCAGAGTCCTTCCCAGAAGTGTGACGTGAATCTCGTATCCCGATCGCTCACGATGACGCGCGGAATTCCTGTGTGCGCGATAACGTGCGAGTTGAGTAAGTGCCACACGTCTTTCGCGCTGCTTGTCGTTCTGCACGGGACGAAGAAGACATAGCGCGATAGTCTTTCGACTACCACCATCACCGCTGTGTTGCCCTCTTTGCTGCTTGGGAAAGGCCCCACAAAATCCATGCTGAGCCAATCGCCGACGGCCCCTGGTGTCTCGATTGAGAGTGGTAACCCTTGCCTGCCCTGCAGGTTTGGTTTACTGCGTTGGCACTGCTCGCAACTGCGGCAGTATTTCTGCACGTCCTCGTCAATCTTGGACCACCAGACGCGCTCCTTGATCCACGACAACATGCGTGCTGAGCCTCGGTGTGCGCTGCTCTTGACGTCGTGAGCCCAGGCCATGATCCATGCGCGCAGTTCATCGGACTTTGGAACGACGAACTGACCGGTCTCTGTGTAGAGCAGGTCTCCGTCCCTCGTTTTCTTGATTCGTTTGAGCTCCGCGCGGTCCATGCTGAGCCACCTTTTGTATTCGGCGTCGTCCTGCGTGGCTTGGCGGATTCGGACCGGCAACGGTCCTGCATCCTCCAGCGCGCTCAGCAACAGCGGTTCCTCCTCCTCTGGTCCGCCATCGCTCTTTTCTTCTTCGGGCTCTGCGCGCGATAGTGCATCAGCTACTACGTTTTTGTCTCCCGGTGCATAGCGCACGGAGAAGTCGAATTCGCTGAGCCATGCTGCCCATCGCATCTGGCGCGGTGTTGCCATCTGTGACGACTCGATATACTGCAGGGATTGGTGGTCCGTCCACACCGTGAACCGCCTTCCACTGAGGTAGTGACGCCACGCTTTAAGTGCGTTAAGGATGGCGAGCAGTTCTTGTTCGTGCACGGGGTAACGCTGTTCGGCGGCGCGCATCTTCTTCGACAGGAACGCCACTGGTCGCAGTCCTTCGTCGAATTTCTGCATCAGCACCGCCCCCGTAGCGTATCCCGATGCATCCGTGTGCACCACAAATTCCCGCTCCATGTCCGGCAAGGCCAGACACGGTGCAGAGACGACTGCGCGCTTGAGTTCGTCGAAGGCGCGCTGCTGAGTGGCCTCCCATCGAAAGGTTTTCTTCGGCGGTGCTCGTCCTCCTGCTCCTTTCTTTTTCGTTCCGCACAGTTCTGTCAAAGGCGCGCTAATACTGCTGAAGTCCTTGATGAACTTACGATAAAAGCCCGCCAGTCCGATGAATCGTTCGACTTCTTTCTGCGTCGTCGGAACCGCCCATCGTTCCACCGCCGTGACCTTGTCCTCAACCATGCGAACTCCTGCGCGCCCGATGTGGTGTCCAAGGAACTCCACCTCCGAGCGAAAGAACTGGCACTTGCTGAGTTTTCCGTAGAGCTTTTTTGCGCGCAGTTGCTGCAGTGCCTCTCGCAAGTGCTTCTCGTGTTCCTCCAGAGTCTTGCTGAACACCAGGATGTCGTCCAAGAATACGAGAACGGACTTGTTGAGTTGCGCGCGAAAGGTGTCCTCCATCATTTTCATGAATTCAGCCGGGGCGTTGGTGAGTCCCATAGGCAGCACCAGCCACTCGAAGTGTCCGTGTCTCGAAGTGAACGCCGTTTTTGGCACACTATCCGGCGCCATCCTGATCTGCCAGTAGCCTGTGCGGAGGTCGATTTTGCTGAAATAGCGCGCCCCGCTGAGCAGGTCGAACAGCTCGTCGACACGTGGCAGTGGGTATCGATTCCGGATCGTGGACGAGTTCAACGCTCGGTAGTCGATCACCATGCGTTTCGTTCCATCCGGTTTGTCGACGAGAAACATTGGCGCGCCCCAATCTGAAGTTGAGGCCTGGATAAAGCCGAGATCGAGCAATTCTTTGATCATCGTCTCCGCCGTAACCGTGTCTGCCGGCGTCATCCTCGGACCGTACCTCCCAATTGGTTGCGTACCCTCCTGCGTTTTGATCTGCACTCCCGGGCCCACGTTCGTGCTGATCTGGTCGATGTGTGGCAGCTTATCCGGAAAGACGTCGACGAACTCCTTCAGGATGCGCGCTGTCGTCTGCTCGGCTCTTGCGCGCTCTTCCGCCGGAAGTTCTCCAGCCGAGGTCGTCGTCGAGCTCTCCTCTCCGGGGCCAGGCGCGCTGGGAGCCATGCCGACGCTGCTGAGCTTCGTTGGGTCCCTGCGGAACCGAATGTACTTCGCACCGCCTGCATCGCCTCCTTCGCGCGCCTCTCGCTCCCACTCTTCGACACTCATCACCAGGTGTGGCACCTCGGTTGCTGCGCGCTCTGCGAGTTGGATACGACGCTGGTGGAGCTCTGCGCGCTTCGCCTTCTCAGCTTCGGTGTCGTCGATGAGGGTTTGCATGCCGTGCTGCTCTCCTTCGCGCGCCAGAGAGTGAAGCATCGTCGTTGCCGCCGACACTCGAGCCTCTCTTGCACTCCTGCGACCCAATGCACGTGCCAGCAGGTCATCCGACTCGTCCGGTTCGTCGTCATCGACGGGTCTGAGCTGGACTTGCGCGCCGTCGTGTGTCGTTTGAAGCCAACTCCGGTCGCCGAATTGCCACAGAGCTTTCGTTCTGTGTAGGAACGGTTGCCCCAGGATGATCTCGTAATGCGCGCTGAGATCGTGTGGTGCAACCAAGAGTTCCCCTCGGTAGCGAGCCTCGGCTCCTCTCGTCCCCTTGGAGTCCCTGCCGGGTAGGACGATGGAGATATCGTTCGCTCGTTGAGTGATTGGTGTTTCTTTGCCAAAGGCCTCGACGACCGAACCGAAGTTGCCGCTCTCTGCTTGCGCGCCGATGCGAGCCATCAGTGAGGGCGAGACGAAGTCGCCTTCTGCTCCGGTGTCGATCATCGCGCGAATTTTCGTGGCTTTCCAGCGTTCCTTCGGGCTCGCTGGTGCAACGTACCCCTGAAGGATCACCACTCGCTTGCCCTTGTTCTTTTTGCCCACCCGAAACAGTTTGATATACACTGCTGGGATGTTCTCGTGCTGTGGCTGGGGGTCTGCTGCGAGTTTCGACAGTCCTCTCTTCGTCGACGGCGCGCTGTCGCTCCCTCCTGCCACTCCACTACCGCTCGCGGTGTCCACCGTCAGCGGTCGTCCGCCTTCTGTGTCCCCGCGCGCCTCTTCGTTGCTCACCGGTAAGCCCTTCAGCAGTGATTTGAGGTTCACTGCCGGGCCTCCGGGTTTAAAGACTGCGTGCTCTTGGAGTCTCTGTCGGAGCCGCCTCCGCTGTGACAGTCGCGCGAAATGTGACCCGTCTTCTGGCACTTGAAGCAGGTGCGATTGTCCGGCTTCTTGCACTCCGAGACCCAATGCGACTTGTCGCCACAGCGACGGCATTCTCGCGCGCCTCTGCCTCCGAAAGTTGTTCCGGGACCCTTGGCCTGTAGCGCGCTGATCTGTTTCTTGAGCGACTCCAATTGTTCACGCACGTTGTCCGGCTCACCCTGCTCAGTATCTTCGGTGTGTGAAGTCGCTGCCAGGCGCGCTCTGTGGTTCGAAGAGGAAGACGACGAAGACTGCGAGCTCGGCTTCTGCTGATGCCTGTTGCCGAAGTCTGGTTCGTAGAGAGCCAGGGCCGTCAGCGATGCACCCAGCGCGCTGATCGTTGTGATCTGCTTCGTGCGGATGTCCGCAGCGATCTTCGAGCTCGCCATCGGCCAGCGTCTGTGGTCGAAACGCTCGAACACCGTTCCCAGCACGAATTCATTGTCGTCGGCCACTCCTGCGCGCACCTTCAAATCCTCCACTCTCAGGAAGTACTGGTGAGCGTCCTCGTTCGACGTCATGCGAATGTCCCGGAGTTTGGTGGTTGCGCGCTCGACCTCGTCTGTTCTGATGAAGGTCGATCGAAGTGCGTTCGAGAACTCATTCCACGACGCCGGTCTCCTCGACTCTGCGCGCGTTTCCCACCACCTCTGAATCGTGGCATCCACTGAAGCAGTCGCCTGTGCAATTTGGTCTGCGTCCTCGTCGATATGAGTCGCACGAAACCAGAACGAGAATTGCTTCAGCCACGTTTCCAGTTGGACCTCAATCCTGCTGTACTCCAACGTAGCCGGGCGAGGTGGTGGCGGGATCGCCATCGTCGCGAAGCGCGCCCTGCTCTCCACTTGTGATGGGCTCGGTCCGCCTGGGGCCTTCTGTCCCGCTCGCTCTCCGGGCTGCCGACGAGACGGTAGCTGCGCGCTGTTGGTGTCCTCTCCCGAGTCGTCTTCACCCTCTTCGGACTCTGGCGCGCTGTCGTCTCCGTGCTGCTCCTCGTCTTCGTACTCTTCGGCTAAGCCATCGTCGTTGCCTGCGTCGTCCCTTCGGAGTGCTGCCTCGGCCCGATCGCGCGCTTCCACGGCCTGTTGACGCTCCTCCCTCACCTGCTGCAGTTCCTGCTCCATCCGCTCCATGCGCGCCCGGAATAGGTCTTCTACCTGCTTGAGGCGCGCCTCCATGGATGAAGAGTTGCTGGGAGCACTGCTGACACTGCTGCTGCTGCTGCTGCTGCCGTCGCTGCCTGCGGCTCTTGCTGAGAGTGACAGCTGCTGCTTCAGCGCGCTGTCGAGTGACGGCAGTGCTGCCTGACCGTCGTCGTTGGCCTCCTGCTCCTCGGCCTTGCGCGCCGATGCACCGGCGCGCTGCTGTTGCTCCACCCTGGCGATGTCGTTTGCCTCTGCTGCGCGCAGGGCCTGCGACGACTTCGTTGTCGGCTTCTTCTTCTGCTGTGCGACTGCTGGAGCTAGCGGTGCTCCGTCGCGCGCTGTTCCACTGCCGAATGGAACTCCTCCTGACACTCTCTTCGGTAGCATCTCTGCGCGCTGTGAGGAGTGGGAGGTGTGACTGGACTCTGCTGTCGAGTCGCTGCTGTTGCTGCTGACCGTCCCTGGGGAACGGTGATCTGGCTGGTGCGCGCCTGTGGGGAGCCACCAGGTGCGCTGTGCTGCGTGTTTCTCCTGCCTCGTAAGCGTAGAACTCGAAACCAATGCAACGCAAGATCGCGCTGACGCTTGATTGAAAGCAAAAGAATGTTATCAGGTTGCTAGAATAACAGACAGACAACCTGATTAGCAGCGTCTTGAGACAGTAACGGATTGCAGCAACACATGCAGCAGCGGCGGCAACGCATGAGCACTTTGAGGCTCCAGGCTCTTAGGCCGCATGCTGGCGACTGCGCATGCTGCCACTGCCGCCGCTGCTGCTGCTGATGCTGCCACGGCGACTCTGCTGCTGACCGCTGCACCGCCATTCTGCTGCGGCTGTGACTGCGCCGCCTGCCCATTCTGCGACTGGCAATATCTCATGATATGCCCAACTTTGCCACATGCATGGCAGGTGGGAGCCCCCTGGTTTGTTCCCTGGTAGCCTCCCCTGAGGTTTGCCTGCGGCGGTCCCATCGCCGGCGCAGCTCCGTATGAATTTGCACGAGGCTGCATACCGAACGCTGGCTGCTGCACCATCGGCGAACCATACACCCCTCCGTTCATGCCGTGATACGCCTGTCCCTGCTGGTTCAGTATGTTCAGCGCCGAGAGTTGCGCCGCCTGCTGGAGTTGTTCCACCGTGATACCGGCCGGGAGGTTTGGGTGTACTCCCATACCGTGTGCCAGCAGGTACGCCTTTGTCTCCGCATTCACCTCCCCTGCCGCCGCCGCTGCCACCGCCGGCTTCCTCGCTGCGTACCTTCCCTGCGTCTCTCCCACCCCTGGCACTGGCTGCCAGGATCGCGCGATATTGGCAACTGTTGGTCCGAACCTCGCCGCCTCTGTCGTGAACTTTGCCTCCAGTGTCGCGATGCGTGCACTGAGGTTGTCAGCGGTACTGTTCGGTCCGCTGAATTCCAGCAAGCCTGTCATCAGCTCGTTGATCATCCCCATTGCGAACTCCACCGCCTGGGACCGGTAAGCCAACGGCTTGCCTGCTTTGAGTGCCGCGTTGTTCGCCTTCTTCTCTTGCGCGTAGATGTTCGCCATGCCCCACATGAGAACCGCATACCTGCGCACATCCGCCTTGGTCCGGTTGCCGGTCGACTGGGGTAGGAACGTGATGCGAGTGTTGTAGAACGTTTCGACGTCCTTCTGTGTCATGGTCCTGCGTTCGTTCTCGTCCCCTCCCTCCTCGTCGTCCTGACCCAGTCCCGCTCTGAACAGGTCGACCCCTTTGAATTCCTGGGCCTTCGTCTTCTTCTTCGGCGGCTCGGCCACTGGCTCGTCCTCGTCTTCATCGCCCACCTCGTCCGGTACCGGTCTCACTGGCGATGGTGCGGTCTTGATCGCTCTGCCCGCTTTCTTGACTTCTTCGGCTATGAGCTCCCTGAGCTCGCGACCCGTGAGCTCCCTCGCGACCGACGACGCCTGGCTCGACGGTCCCAGTCCCTCGTCGCCTGGCTCCCCTGCGCCGCTGTTGCCACCTGGCGTTGCTCCCTTGCTGCCCCCCGAGGAGCGCTTCTTATTTCTACTGCTGCTCATGACAACAACGAAAGAGTGATGGTCTGTTGCGAACCAAAAATCCCCCTTCGTCGCTCGCTGTAATTCCCCGTTGCGTCAACGAAAAAGTGCTCAGCCAACCGCTTCCTCCAAACCAGCTTTCTCTTTCCGCATTCTCACACGCATTCCTGTTTCCCAATTTTAAATCCTCACTCTCAACAATAATTTCCAGTCATCAATATCTAAATATATCTAACAACATTTCTCACGCTTCGCATACGCTTGCTGTTTTAGTCGAGAACGTTACACTTATTCCTCGTAAACTCGAATAACCCAACGTTCTCTTCCTCCTTCTCTGCAAGCGCTCAGTAGCAAAGCATGCTCAGCATAT
>JANOSH010000012.1:0-25829 GCA_031415695.1 Actinomycetes bacterium | reverse complement strand
CCCAGTCCGCGTGGCCGCAATGAAGGCCACGCCGAAAGGCGTGGCGAAGGCAAAAACGGCAGGATAGCCAAACACAAACAGGGCGCCGCAATGAAGGCCACGCCGAAAGGCGTGGCGAAGTCGGCGGCACGTGGCTCACCGCATCCGAGTTTCTCGAGCACACCGCCGCAATGAAGGCCACGCCGAAAGGCGTGGCGAAGCACGCGGCGTCGACTTCAAGGACGACGACTGCCGCGTAGCCGCAATGAAGGCCACGCCGAAAGGCGTGGCGAAGTTCGCGGATCAGCGCACGGCTGTCACCGATGCGATAGTCGCCGCAATGAAGGCCACGCCGAAAGGCGTGGCGAAGCTGAATGGCGGTCACGTTTATGCCCCTTGAGAACTTTGTGCCGCAATGAAGGCCACGCCGAAAGGCGTGGCGAAGCCCGACGACGTTGCCGCTACACGCAAGAAACGGCGCTTGGCCGCAATGAAGGCCACGCCGAAAGGCGTGGCGAAGTCGGATGGGCGCGGGACATCCGAGTCGATCGGACAGATGCCGCAATGAAGGCCACGCCGAAAGGCGTGGCGAAGGGCTCGCCGTATTTGATGCGGCTGAGCAGGTGGTTTGTGGCCATTTGCGAGCGGTGTCGCAAGTGGCCTACCGGGCGTCGAACTGTATCGGTTGTCAAAGGGCGAAAGTGGTCTTGAGCAGGTGGCGAGCGCTGCCCGGGAATTGAGGTGTCATTGGACCGCTCGCACATTCAGATTACGACCGGTCCACTCGTCGGTAATGCGGGGGCGGAACCCATGAATGCAAAGCATGATCGGCCGCGCTCATGCGGGTCACCGAGGTCAATAATGGCGATCGAGTCGTCCCTGTGATGCATCTCGAATCCTAGGCGTGTCTGCAGGTCGATCAGCTCCATCTTGTCGAGGTCGCAGATAAACACGGAGTACTGCATCGACCAACCGAATTCTTTCATCGTTTTGTGAACCTTGCGCAGTCGCTTGTCGTTGCGAATGTCATATGTAACGAGGTACCGACGCCGTCCGCTAGCCAAGAGCTCACCTCACCTCGTCACGAATGGGACGTATTCGGGAATCTCCCGCAGGACGTAAGCGCCGAGGATCCTTGCTTGCACTTCTAAAACCCGCCGGTACGTAATGCGATATCCAAACACCGGATGTGTTACCTCGGTGTCGAGGCGTCGCTCGTACGCCGTTATCACTGCTCGCCTGCCAGCGGGCGTGAGGCTCACCCCGCCCGCCCGAACAAGAAAATCGGACGGCTTCACCTCGCCATTGTTTACTAAGTTGATAGCCACCGAGTCGGCTATTAGCGGGCGAAACTCCTCGGCCAGATCGAGCGCCAGCGCAGGCCGGCCGAACCTTGGCCGGTGGTAGAAACCCATGTACGGGTCGAAGCCGACACCATGGGTCACTGCCGTGAGATCCTTGGCCAACATGGCGTAGAGATAGGACAGGATGCAGTTCATCGGGTCTTTAGGCGGCCGACGATTGCGGCCTTCGAAGTCGAAACCGAAGTCCGTGCGAAGCATCGTCGAAAATTGGCCGAAGTAGAGACGGGCAGCTGCACCTTCGGTACCAAGAAGTGAGGCGATGGTTGGCGCCGCTAGTGCATCCGCCGCAAGCTTCTTGAGGCTCGCATACACCTCATCGTTTGGCGGTCGGCCGTTTCGTCGTAACAGGGTTCGACAGTTCCGGATCTTGCCCTCAATCATCCGTCGGGCGACCGGAAGGCCGGTCTCAAACGCCACGCCGTACTGTCTTCGCCGAAGCTCGATGTGTTTCGACGGTAATCCTTCGGCCATCCCTGAGAACCACCCGCCGTAGCTGAACCACAGCACTGGCACCTCGCGCCGAAACAACTCGCGCAAAAGTTGGGTGGTCACTTGACCGTTGCCGATGACGTTGAGTTGCGAGACATCGAGTAGTCGAACGGCGCGGAGGCACTCGTTTCGTTGCCGCACCTCCACACGCCCATCGCGCAGCCCGACAGTCACGCCGTTCTCAGTGACGTATAGCGGTCGTGCCTCGTTGTCGCGGGGTGTCAGACGGCGGGGTGGGCGCACACTTCGGTGAGAGAGATGGTTGGTCTCGTCCGGAAGACACAAACCGACAAGAGAGCATCGCGGACACTTCGGCTGTCGACTAGCGGAGGAGGAGGCACCTCGCTCGCTGCTACCTCACGCAACTCTCCCACGAGCCGAAGTGTCTGCTCGATCAGCGCGTCGTCGAACGGAATTGTCCGCCGTTCGTTTGTCTCCGAAAACGACAAGACACCCTCGTCGCACTCGTAGCCCTGCTCACGTAGTAGCAGCCCCTGAACGCACAACTGAACCAACTCTGGCTCCCAAGCGGGTCCGTGGCTCGGTGGGCGCCCCTTCTTCACATCGACGGGCCTCACCTTCCCGTTTGCTGCTTCGAGCACGTCGATGACGGCTACCAAGCCAAGCCGCTCGGAACCGACGGTCACCGATGTCGCGCGCTTCAACTCAGCGGCGTCACTCGGCAAAGGCGCGAGCCCCGCAGGCTCATCGACAACGCGATGGCGCCATGCGCCTTCGGCGGTGTCGGCGTTATGTTCGAAGCGCGCCTGCACCCACTCCATGTGGAAAAGTCTCGGGCAATAGCTGAATTCGTTGACCATTCGCGCAGGCACCAGGACGGGGACGTCCGTTCCGCCTGCGTCTGACACGATCAGGCCTTTGCCGGTAGAAACAACCCGAGTCCATAATGACTGAGTTGGCCGAGACAAATCGGCCCGCTGACCGGTTCGGCAAAGGTCATTCGCACCCCGTACGAGCGGCGCGCACGACCAATTCCTTCCTTGCGCCGATACCGGCGATAGTCCAACCAATCGCCAGAAATCGCTTCGACTGCCGTAGGTGTGGGCATGTTTCGATGAACGAGTTCCGCGGTGATGTCTGCGAGGAGCTGCTCGTCACGGTCACCTTTCCAGTGCTTCGTTGGTGCGTAGGGTGTGTGGCTCTTCCAAACTTTGGCAGGCCCAATGAGCTCGGGCGCCACATCGTCAATGTCACCGAATGCCTCGACGCCAAGCCGGCGGCCCGACACGCCGGGTTCGTGGTCGTTGGTACGGAACTCCATCTTTGTGGCGACGGCCAGCAGGTCGCGATCGTCGAGACCCCCTGGCACCCATACTACGAAGGTAGTCACGGCGCGGCCGTCGGTGGTCAACGACAGATAGTGCGCATGCGCGTGCGGGCCGCTCAGCTTTGCTCCACTTGCGTCCTTTCCGGCTAGTGCCATTGATACCGCGCCGCCGTTCTGCACGCCGTACTTCGACATGGCAGTGCTCCGCGCTAGATCGCCGAGAGCAACGGCGGCGTACTTGGGAGGCGGGGGTCTTCCTGTGACAGCGAATCGTACGGCGGTCACTCGCGGGTTACTGCGCAACTGCGGTGCAATCTTGGGAGTCGAGGGCACGGCCATCGGGTAGTGGATCCAACGCGCCGAGGGCGGCACGAGGCGGCGATCGGTTCGCACTTGATGAGGCGACCGCGTGAGCGCTGCGACGTCTAGTGGAAGCTCGGGTGCGAGGACTCTCGCCGTTTCGAATGCCGTGGGTCCGTCAAGGGGGAGCAGCCATTCGCGATGTTGGGTGGCGATGGTTTCGATACGGCCTTCGACAATGGCATCGGCCCGCCCGAGATAGGATATTTCCTCAGCTAATCGGCCAAGCACCTGCTGCTCGTCGGGGCTCAAATCGACGGGCCATTCAATGAACAGTTCGGCGTCGCGTGCCGTCACTACAAACGCATCGAGCGTCTTGGTTGTTTCTGTTTTGCGTCCCTCAAGGTGAGTAGTTCCCGGCAGGTAGTGGCGAGTATGAGCGATCGAGAAGTCAGGTAGCGAATACCGAGGCGGGACCGAGAGCCTTGTCAGCACCGGAAGCACTTCGTCGTCGGTTAGCTCAGGGCATCGGGTCTTCCACGTCGAGTAGAATGCCCGAAGAATACGCCACGGCGATGGCGGCCACTCGACGGCCGCTTCATTGGCGTTTCGGTCCCACGGTGTCGCGTGGTAGCGACCCCAAGGGAGACGCAGCGCAACAGTGGTGGTCACGTCTTTTCCTTCTTTTCACGTTTACCGCTGTCAGCCCACCGAACATCCATGGGTCCACCGTCGCCGAGTTGATCGGCACATGAGGACATGGCGGTAGCGATGGTTGCCTCCAGGTCGCTGCGGCTGGGTAGAGGCGTGCCGGTTCGGTCGAGTATGCGGGCGTTGACCGGCACGAGATCACATGCGGTGCGAAGGCGCAGGCCGTCATCTAGAAGGGTGCTGATCTCCCAAAGTGCGATGCTTTCAAGCAGGTTCGTGGCGGCTTCTCCCAGACCGTAACTACGGAGTTGGCGCCGATCTACTGAGAACGACGCGATGATCGTCGACGCGGTCCATTCGGTTCGATGGAAAGGAACCGAACCGTATCCTTCGGCCGTTCCGCCACCCTCCTTGATGCCATGCCGAACCGCGTCGCGTTTCACGCCACCGCTGTCGGCCCGGTGTACATCGACCGCTTCAACGAACGCAGTCAACGCCCGCGCAATTTTTGGTTGCCCTGGCCAGCGGTTGTCGGCGAAGAAGACACCATGAATGAGGCAGAATGGGTCGAGGGCGAAGATGGCCGCGGCGATGTCTCGCGGTGGAACCGGGGTGTCGTCACGAAGACCAAGCCGAGCCTTGATCTCGTCGACCATCGAGGTATCGGCAAGTTTGGAGTCTTTGATGAACGCCGATGCCAACCGGTGGGCCTCGGTTCGGCTTGAGGTGAGGTAGCGCCCATCGTCGTTGGCGATAACGCGAACGTAGGGGAGGCCTTTGAGCGGGCCGGCCGGCTCTGACGAAGCGCTGTCCCACGCCATCCCCTCAAGCCGGTTAGCCATCGATTGGGTCGACTCGACAAGCACGCTCTTCACCCACCCGCGGGTGCCGTTAGCATCGACGGTTGGGCGATCGAATTCCGCCGTGCCGATATCGGGAAACCCGGTGGGCTGAAATCGGCTCCCGATAGCAGGTTCAAGGGCGACGTCGATGAGGATTCGCGAAGTGGTCATGTGGTTTGGGCCTCCGGTTGGACTATTTCGGTTTCGTTAGCCGACATGGAATCGGATGTGGATTTGGCCACGCTGCGTTCGAGAAGTCGTTGGGCCGCTAGATCATGGATAGGGATGAGACAGGCAGCGGCCAGCCGTTGCCCGGTGATTCCGCGGGCAATAGCGGCGGCGGAAACGACTAGGGGGTCGTAGCCGGAAATCCGCAACCACCGAATGGATTCTCTGACCACTTGTTCGGTCGCGCCGACGGCCAAAAGGTGTGGCCAAGAAGCTTTGGCCACAAGTTGCTTGCGCTCGTCGGTGTAATCGTTCCCACCGGGGTGAAAGTACGGGGCCAGCAAAGCGAATGCGGGGTGAACCGGCCAATCGCGCCCGCGAACATCACGTTGCAGGTGGGGTGTCCTTTGTTTCCAGTCCAGTGTCATGCAGGCCGCCAACAGCTCGGCTAGGCGTTCGTCGTCGGTATCACCCGCTACAAATGATTCGACTGCCTGCAGTCGCGCCGGGCTCGTGCTGCCGCCGGCCAGCCAATGACATCCCGTGCGGGTGTTGTCGCTACTGGATAGCGGCCCAATGGCTAACCGGGCAAGGCAATCGGCAAGCACCGCTGCTATGGGTCGGTGCCCGAAGCCCGAAACTGCAGGTGGCCGACCGTTGCCGTCGGGTGCGGTAACGAGCAGCTGGTGAAGCCAACTCTCGGAGCCTTGGGCGCTGTGCATCGATGCGAGCGAAACGGCTAGTTCGAACTCGTCACTACCATCGTCGAGCACCGGCACCCAATCTCGCGCCCTGAGTTGGCCGATGAGTCGGCGCGTAACCTTGCCCCTGAGTGATCGTGAGCTGTTCACGATGGACTCAATGGATGAGACAGCGATGAGCACGTCCTGTAAGGCAAACGCGCCGCCACCGATAGCCACGGCAAACTGTGCTTCATCGAGACGGCGCAGTAACGCAGTCACAGAGTCGGGCGGGTTCTTCAACGACCGGATCTGGGCCACCCAGTTATCAACCTGCCCGAGCACTTCAGCTCCGAGACGCGGTGTGGTCTGGGGTACGGCAACCCGGCCGAGGGACACCGCGAAGGTTGCTAGCCCGTTTCGCTCCACGAAGCCGTGCCGGACGAACGACGCGATCCCTCGGTCTACACCTAGGGTTGATAGCGCCCGCGCAAGGTCGAGACCGTTGCTCGCTTGCCGGCCCCGTTGGTCAGCGCGACCTTCAGAGATCAGGCGTTCAATCTCACCAAACTGTGTGGGTGATATCCACAATGGTGCCCATAGCTCGCCGCGGCTTTTCTCTTCGGTCGAGGAACTCGCGTAACCCGACGAAGAGGACTTGACCATGAACGGGATACCAACGGCGTCGCTGCCCGATAGGCGCCGAGCGGCAGCACTGGAGAACAACAAGGCACCTTCAAGTAAGAGTACGAAGTCCCAAGGGTTAGCTAGGCTCTCGGCCGAGCCCATAGGCGACGAACTCGGCCAGCCAGCCGCCCCAGGGTCGTATTGGCCGATGGTCGCACGATCAAGGCGTACCGAACCGCTAGCAAAGAGGGCATTCCGGGCCAATTCGTGCGAAGTTGCCGTGCCCCTCGGCTTGGCAACCAAATCAAACAATTCGGCTAGCCGCTGCATGAAGTTGCTGCCGAAGTCGAACCGACCATCGTTGCCACCCGTGCCGAACAGTGGCGGAAAGACTCGCGACTGCGAGGTCAATACGACGGCTGCGTCGAGCCATGCCACGCATTCATCCGGCAGCTGGTTCCGACAAAGCGCTACCTGTACCTCCTTGTCCTGCGAGTACCAACCCGGTCGTGCCCGAAGGGTCTGTACAGCAGTGATCGCGTCTCGGTAGCGAAGGAGCCGTTTCAGATTCGATGCCTCGATCATGGCCACAGCGGCGGTTGCCTTCGGGCTTTTGGTCTTGTCCTCCTCGCCGAAGCCGCTTCCTTTGTTCCACGGTGCCAAAAGTGGTGTCGGTTCGTAGTCATCGACGAGAAACGAGACCAACTCTGATTCCGACAGGGCCGTTCGCAGGCGAAATTCGGTTCCAACCCACCATCCGGCGGCCAGCGGGTCAGCCTGTTCGGAGATCAGTCTCAAGAGGCCGAGCGCCTTCAGGTAGGAACCCAGTGGCTCCACGCGACAGCCAGCAAGGCGGTGCTCAACCATGGCTATCGCCGTCATCTTCGAGCGAGGGCGATGAACTTGCCGCCCAATCTGACAACCGAACGACCGCCTCGAGAAAGCCAAGGCGAAATGGGCCAAGGTCGGCCCGGTCACGCAGCTGCAACGCTCTGGCCGACCACGATGGCCGGCCATCGCGTTCACCCATTTCCATGATTGACAAATCCATTGCTGACGCCGGGATCTCACCGTGTTCGGTGGCGACCGCCGGAAGCATCTCACCGTCCCTTATGCCGAGAGCAACGCGCCTCCCGTCAAAAGGATGCTCGTCGGGCATGGCGCGTATCCCCATACGAATACGCCCGTGGTGAGCGCCGACAAGATACACAGCTAGATCGGCTTCGGCCACGCCTTCCAGGGCGACGGCGCCTTCGCCCAAGAGAGCCAGTGCAGACGCCAGTTCGTGACGGAAGTTGGGCCGACCAGGGTGGTCGAGGGTGCCCGCGTGTCGCAGCCTGCCCGTTCCTCCCTTTGCGAGGACAGCGTTGGGAATACTCGCCTCCTCAATGGCGTTGGCTGCCGTCCGGCGCAAGGCAGCCTGGAAGTGTTCGTGGGCCTTGCCGATATCGTGAAGTCGCGCCGCATGAATAGCCGCGTCACGGTGTGCTGGCGTGAGCCCCATCGGCGCCAAACTTTCTAACAAGGTTCGGGCCTGTGTTTCGGTGTCCGACAGATGGCGCTTCAGGCTGAGCCAGGAACCATTTGTCGATGCAGGATCATCTGCGGTCGACTCATCGTCGGTGGCCGGCTCGGCGTTGATAACCGGCTCGACCGCCATCCTCGAATCGGGGTCCCATCCGGTCGCAGCGATGTAGCCGCCAGACAGAACGTCGAGTAGCACAACCATGCCGGGCCGCACATCTCGCTCGCGGCATTTGACCCACCCGTTGGTGAGGTGGTCGTGGCGCCAGGCAGCCCGGTCGCCCGCGTTTACCAGCTTTCGAAAGGCACCAACGGGAACGGGGCAGCGCTCGAGCCGGCCGGGCATGGGGTCGGTATTCGTCGGCCCGTCCGGCCCAAGTTCCCGCCACGCCACGCTCAGGTCGAGATCGTCGACGTTCCTGATAAACCGGGACACGTCGATGTCGTTGCCGGTGAGGTCGGGCAAGGTGTCGAACAACTCGACGAGATCCTTGCGTCGAAGTACTGGGTGGATCACTTCACTCACCGTGACCTTGCGCTCGCGTAGCAGGCGAGGTGTGATGGCCACGTCCTCAAGACTCTGCAGCTCCTCGACCGAGGCCTCAACGTCTTCCTTTTCGTACGGTGCTGCGCTTGGGGGTTGAACCCAGGCCAACTGTGCGTTATCGGTTAACCCATCTCGGTTGCAACGCCCTGCCCGCTGCACGATCGACGGCCACGGCGCGGCTTCGGTGACCAGTAGCGCGGCCGATAGGTCCACCCCGGCTTCGATTACCTGTGTGCTGACTACGATTCGCCCAGCTGGATTCGAAAGGTTTGCTAGAGCCTGAGAGGCATGTTCTTGGCGGTCGCCGGGCCGGAATCGACTATGCAGCAAGACGATCTCTGCGTCGGGTTTCAGTGCTTGGAGCGCCTTGTATACGGCGCGGGCTCGTTCGACGGTATTGAGTACCGCAATGGTCAGGGTGTCAGCGCGATGTCGGGCATGAAGCGCTGCGGCGACCTCGCGCTCATAATGCTTGGGGTCGCCGATACGTAATTCCGAAACGGTCTTTTCGGCATCAAGTCGCTTTGCAAGCTTGCTCGTCAGGTCGTCAGTTTCCAGCTCAACTTTCGATGCGATTGCGGGGGCGTCGAAGGTTAACAGCTGTTCTTCGGGGACGGTTGCCGACATCCAGGTGCTGGTGCAACTCGCCGCCGTTCCCATCGCTGCTCGCAGCCCATGCAGCTGGCGCGAGGTGGCGAGCGCTGGACCCATGAGCTGCACTTCGTCGTAGATGAAGTGGCAGTCAGCATTGAAAAGGCCAAAGTCGATTGGCCAGATGTACCGGCTCTCTCCGTAGCCACGGTTGAGTGAACGTGACAGCACCATGTCGAGTGTGCCGATGATGATGGCATCACGCTCCGGGTGCTTGCGCCACGGACTGACCCGCGGTTCGCCACCCATCACCACTTCGCAATCAACGACGCCCTCGAGATGTAGGCCAGCTAACCATGAGCGCACGCTCGTGGTGGTCTGCTCGACCAGGACCCGCATCGGTAGCACAAAAACGAGGCGGCGCGGTGTCTGCGCTCTGACCTTCGAATCCGTGTGGAAACGTCGGCGATACAACCAAGGCAACACCGCAGCCATGGTCTTTCCAGCTCCGGTCGGTACTACCAAAAGCTCGGGAAGACCTTCCTCGGCAATCCGTGCTTGGTACGGGTACGGCTCGAAGGCAATGTCACCCGTTGCGCGTTTGGTCATGCCAACAAAGTTGTCTTGTTCAATCGCCAACAACGCCACCGCCTTTTCACCAACGCCTCAGATTGAAGGCCTACCAGCATGCAAGCGAACCCTAAGAAGCCTTATTTCTGCTTTCCCGCAATGTTCGCCACCCGCAGTGCGTCACTATACGCTGTTTGTAGCAAATTGGCTAGGGTCGGGCACTTGCGGATCACCCGTAGGGTCGACGCGCTCGGTGAGCAAGAGATCTGCGTCTAGGAGCGAAGTGTTGCTACGTCGACTGTCAGCGGCCCAAGTTCAAGCACGCCGACACTCAACGTGTCGTGTCGGCCGTACCGGGCGTCGTTGCCACTGATCGGTTCGGTATACGACTCGATGACATCATCAACAAGGTTGACAATGACGTACTGAGGGATACCAGCTTTGGCATAAATACGTTGCTTGGTCGAACGGTCCCGTGCCAACGACGAACCGGCTACGTCGACCACCACCGCTATGTCTGACCCGCTCGGATGACGCTGTGAATAGTCGTTGTCGGCGACGACCGCCAGATCAGGCTCAGGCTCGGAATCGGAGGTGGAGATTGGATGCTGAACTCTCACCTGCCACGGCGCGTCGCCAACGAGGCGAATAAGTAGCCGAGCGAGTTGGGTGATCCGGAATGAATGCGGCGGACCTTCTGTCATCTTTTCGACCAACACTCCCTCGTACAATTCGAGCGGGTCTCCATCGATGAGCACACCCTTGTCGACCATCTGGTGGTACTGATCGACCGTCAGGCGTGCGAGCGAGATCGCCGGATCGTCGAGCAGGGAAGACATGTGAATATCTTACCCGCGTACCCTCGGCCTTTGGGCGGCGCGGCGAGTCAACGGGCTCCCAGCCTACGTGACTACCTTTGCTTCAATGTTCACTACGCCCGACTGGGTTGACAAACTTGCCCACCGGCGAGGTTGGGGCCGCCCCTGGCAGTGTTCTATCTCGGCACGCAGCGCCACCTGCAGCAGTTCGGACGCCGGGAGGTCACGATTCTTTAGTTCTGTGTAGAGGCTAGTTGAGCGGTCCACAAAGAGCTTGGCGTTCATCGTAGAACTCCGTAGCGCTGGCTTATGGCCTCCAGCAGTGCCAACTATGGTCCTGGTGGAATCGCTGTAGGGTCACCCGGGTCGCGACGCCAGCGCCAACCGGTTCCTCAAAACGATCGTGAGAGATGACGCGGTCAGCCTCGAGGTCGCGCGACGGGCTGCAGAGTTGCGAAGACGGGCGAAGCGTGGCTCAGCCGTCGATGCGCTGGTCGTTGCGTTGGCAGAACCCCGGGGCACTGTACTTGCTGGCGACGAGGCAGACATCACGGCGCTCGCAGCCCTGTCGAACGGAGTTGCGGTCGCCCTCGTGTGACAGGCGTCTCAGGGGGCATCTGGATGTCGATTCGGTTCCAAGCATCAGTGTCGGCAACTGTGTCGACATGGACTCAACTGTTTCGGCATACCTGGATCGCCTCGGCCTTGAACGGGAGGTGCCGTCGGCCGACGCTCTTGGCCGGCTGCATCGCGCCCACGTCGAGCGCATTGCGTACGAGACGTTGTGGATCCATCTCGGCGAGGGCTGGAGTATCGATCCAACCGACTCGCTTCAGCGCATCGCTGGCCAACAACGCGGCGGTTACTGCTTTCATCTCAACGGCGCCTTTCACGAACTCCTTGTGGCGCTCGGGTACCAAAGCTCTCGACACGTCGGCACGGTGCATGGCCCCGAGGGCCCAACAGCATCGACCCACGCCAACCATCTCGCCTTGACCGTGCTCAGTGTGCCATCAGATGAAGGCCCGGGTGATTGGTATGTCGATGCAGGGCTGGGCGATGCGCTGCACGAGCCGATTGCGCTTCGAGCTGGTTCGTCGACGCAGGGTCCACTGAGCCTTGAACTCATCGATCCTGCGCCCGGAGTATGGCAGCTGCGTCACGACCCGCAACTCGGCTCGTTCACTGCAATGACGTTTGCCGCCGAGCCAACCAGTATCGACGCGTTCGCGTGCAAGCACGTGGAATTGTCAACGTCGCCCGAGTCGAGATTTGTGCGAACGATCACCGTCCAACGGCGCGACGCTCACGGCGCCGACGTGTTACGCGGCCTTGTACTCAAACGCATCGGTGACGAACCACGCACAACTGAACTGCTTGAAGCAGACGAATGGTTCAGTGCCCTTCGTGAAGTTTTCGATCTGCCGTTAACCCAGGTGTCGAACGCCGCAAAGCGTGACCTGTGGGCGAATGTCTCGGCCACTCACGCACGATGGCAGCAGTCATGAGTTTATGACGCTCGCGGTCACGTCGAAGCGCCGCATGGCGGCCAACGCCTCGGGCAGGGTAAACCGGCCGGTGTAGAGCGCCTTGCCAATGATCGACCCTTCCAGATTCGCGCCTGCCGCGGCGGCCTCGGCTAGGACCATTAAGTCCGCGATCGCCGAGATCCCGCCCGAGACGATCACCGGCGCTGCGGTGGCGCGGGTGACCCGCCGATAGAGTTCCACGTTGGGGCCTCGAAGCATGCCATCCTTGCTCACGTCGGTGACGACGTAACGGGCGCAGCCATCGTGCTCGAGTCGAGCGAGGGTGTCCCAAAAGTCGCCGCCGTCCCGTGTCGAGCCGCGAGCGACGAGGCGGTGTTGCGGCGAGGTGCTCGGATCCTCGACGACGCGAACGTCGAGGCTGATCGCTATATGGTCGCCGTGCGCGGCGATCACTCGAGCGCACCAAGCCGGGTTCACCAGAGCGGCAGTGCTGAGCGTGACCCGCGCGCATCTGGTTGCCAACGCCCGTCCCAACGAGGCGTCATCACAGATGCCCCCCGACAACAGATAGCACCCTACCGGCGGACGTTTGGAGCGGATCGCTGTTCTCTAACAACTCCAATCCGCTCCAAAGCGAGTTTCAGCGGACCGCCCGGAGCGACCTCGGTCATTCAGAGTCCGTGAGGCGCTGGGCGAGCCACACCGGGATGATCGATAGCAACACAACCGCTGTCGCTACAACGTTGACGAGCGGCAGGTTGTTGGGCCGGAACATGTTGGAGAAGATCCAAAGCGGCAGTGTCTGGAAGCCGGGACCCGAGGTAAACGTGGTGACGACGATCTCATCGAAGCTGAGCGCGAAGGCAAGCAAACCGCCGGCGAGGAGCGCCGAACGCAGCATCGGGAAGGTGACGTAGCGGAATGTTTGCCACGAGTCGGCACCAAGGTCGGCCGAGGCTTCCTCCATGTTCGGTGACAGGCGCCGCAAGCGGGCGACAACGTTGTTGTAAATGATCACTATGCAAAACGTTGCGTGGGCGACAACAAGAGTGAGGAACCCCATCTGAGCGCCGAGCGAACGGAACGCTCGATTGAGCGCAATACCGGTCACTATGCCTGGTAGGGCGATCGGGAGAATGACAAGCAAGCTCAACGTCTCGCGGCCGAAGAATCGGTGACGCTGCACGGCGAAGCTCACCAAGGTCCCAAGCACGACCGCGATCAGCGACGCCGCCAATGCCGTCTTGGCCGAGTTGGCCAGGCTCGTGCGGATGTCGGTGGATTCCCACGCTTTCCCCCACCATGACGTGGTGAAGCCGTCGGGGGGCCACGAAAACGAGCGCGAGGTGTTGAACGACAAGATTGCGACGACGACAAGAGGTGCGTACAAGAACACCAGACCGAACGCAGTGATCGTGCCGAGGAGGCGGCGGGTGGCGGCGGTGAAACGCATTGTCAGAGGTTCTCGAATGCGCCGGTGCGACGCACGGCAAGCAGGTAACCGACCATGATGGCGACGGGGACGATGGCGAAGGCTGAGGCAAACGGGATGTTGTTGGAGCCGAAGTTGGCGTACACGGCATTGCCGATCATCTGGGTCTTGCCGCCAAGGATCTGCACCGTGATGTAGTCACCGAGCGACAGCGAGAACGTAAAGATGGTGCCTGCGATGATGGCGGGAACGAGGATCGGGAGCACGACCTTGCGGATCGTGATGGCCGATCGCCCGCCGAGGTCGGCCGATGCTTCGAGCAGTGAGTCGGGCAGGCGCTCAAGCCCGGCCTGGATGGGCAGAATCATGTACGGGAGCCACAGGTAGGCGAGGCCGATAATGGTGGCGGTGACACCGAAGCCCGGCGAGCCGCCGAAGGTCTTTGTGAGCACACCGCTGCCGGGGTCCAAGATGGCTCGCCACGAGTAGCCCTTCACCAAGTAACTCGCCCACAGCGGCATCAGGACAGCGACGATCAGCAAACGGCGCACACGCGGTCGCGCCACCTTGGCTATGTACAGCGCCATTGGCACGGCAAGCAGAAGGTCTATGACTGTCACCGCCGCAGCTATACCCACGGTACGTATGGTGATGGCGCGGTACACCGACTTCGATGCAAGTTCGGAGAAGTTCTCACCGCTTACGGTCTTGACTATGTCAGTCGTAAACGGGTCGATCGTATAGACGGCGGTGAGGAACAGCGCCGCGAGCGACCCGATGTAAGCGAGCACCAGCCACGTGGCGGGCAGCCCGACAAGCGCGCCGAGACGGGTGCGTGGATGGCGGTGCAGCCATCTCGATACCCGTCTCGGCGCGGTGCTCCTGTCAGCCCTTCACCTCGGTCCAAGCCTTCGTCCACTCGGAATAGTCCTTGCAGACTGCCCCGCGACCGTCGAGGCATTCCTTGGTCGGGGTCGTCCAGTACCAGATCTTCTTGAAGTACTCCTCGTCCTCGGCGTGGAAGTTCTTGCAGTGGTCCTTGTCGGTGGTGAGTGCGCACGCCTTCTTGTTCGACGGGGCCTCGCCGAAGTACTCGGTTGCGGCCGCGTTGGTTGCCGGGTCGGCCATGTGGTTCAAGAACATGTAGGCGCAGTTCGGGTTCTTGGACTTCGACGAGATCATCCACGTGTCGGACCAGCCGGTCGACCCTTCCTTGGGCAACACGGCCTCGACTTTGGTGCCCTCGCCCTTCGCAGCGTTGGCGACGACCTGCCATGTGGTGCCGGCGGTCATGGTGCCGCTCTTGAACGCCGCCATCTGCTTGAGATAGTCGCTCCAGTACTCGCTCACGAGTCCCTTCTGCTTCTTCAAAAGATCGACCGAAGCAGCAAACTGCTTGTCGTCGAGGGCGTACGGGTTCTTGATGCCGAGTTCGGGTTTGGTCGCCATCAGGTACACCGCAGCATCGGCGATGTAGATCGGCGAGTCATACGCGGTGACCGAACCCTTTGCCGGCGAGTTGCCCTCCCACACCACGCTCCACGAATCGGGTGCCTTTGCGAACTTCTCGGTGTTGTACAGCAGGAGATTCGCCCCGCGTCCGTGCGGAACGCCGTAGGCCTTGCCGCCCTTGGAGTTCCAGGCCTTGTTCTTGAGTCCTTCGAAGATGTCGGCGTAGTTCGGTATCAGCGCGGTGTTGACGTCGACGACATCGCCTCCGGCGATGAGCCGCAGTGTTGCGTCGCCCGAGGCCGACACGACGTCGTACTCTCCGGTCTTCATGAGTTGCACCATTTCATCGCTCGTGGCACCGAGCTTCACGTTGACGGTGCAGCCCGACGACTTCTCGAAGCCGGTGATCCAGTCGACTTTCGGGTCGGTGCCGCCCTTTTCGACGTAGCCGGGCCATGCCACGACGTTGACTTGGCCCTCGGCCTTGCCGAGCTTCGACAAAGCCCCAGTCGAAGCCTTGTCGCTTCCACATGCAACGAGTGCGAGTGTTGCCGTCGCGCCGAACGCGACCAGCTTGAGTGCTTTCATACTTCCCCCTTTGGAAGGTGATATAGGTGATCCGGGTTGTACTGAACGCCGACACGCTTACCCCGGGATACGGGCGTGTCGGTAGCTGGGCGGGTCACGACCAGCGTCCTGCCGTCATCGGTGCGCACGCGCACTCGATGATCGGCCCCGAGGTACTCGACCTCGGTGATCTCAGCGTCCCATGCGCCCGCGCCGACGGCGGTTAGGCACAGGCGTTCGGGTCGGATGGCAACGGTGCCACCGTCGTCGGTCCACAGGTTGGCCGTTCCGACGAACGTGGCGACGAACGGCGACGTTGGTCGTTCGTAGATGTCTTGGGGCGAGCCGACCTGTTCGATGCGGCCCTTGTTAAACACGGCGATCCGGTCGCTCATCGTGAGCGCTTCTTCTTGATCGTGGGTGACGAACACGAACGTGATGCCAACGGCGCGTTGAAGTTCCTTGAGTTCAATCTGCATCTCCTGGCGCAGCTTCAAGTCGAGTGCGCCAAGCGGCTCGTCGAGCAGCAGAACCTTAGGCCGGTTCACGAGGGCTCGGGCCAGGGCGACGCGCTGGCGCTGGCCGCCGGAAAGTTGGCTGGGCTTTCGGCCGCCGAAGCCCGCAAGGCGAACCATATCGAGGGCTTCGTCGGTGCGGTGGACGCGCTCGGCCTTCGCCACCTTCTTCACCATCAGTCCGTAGGCGACGTTCTCGGCAACGGTCATGTGAGGAAACAACGCGTAGTCCTGAAACACCGTGTTGACGTCGCGATCGAACGGCGGCGTGTGTGTTACATCCTGGCCTTCGAGCAGGATCGCCCCGGCGCTCGGTTGTTCGAAACCGGCGATCATGCGAAGCACGGTTGTCTTCCCGGAGCCAGACGGCCCAAGCATCGAGAAAAACTCGCCGTCGGCTATCTCGAGATCGACGTTGTCGACCGCGACAGTTCCGCCTCGCTCGGGGTCACCGAAGACCTTCCGGACGCCCACGAAGCGAATAGCTGGCGTGTCGTCGCCCACTGTTATCACTCCCCTTAGCGTGACGGCAAGGCCCACCGTAGTGCACCGTCAGTCGGAGTTCCACCAATCAGCGGCGAGTCAGCCTGCGGCTGTGTTTGAGCTCTCGCCTGGTTGGCGACGTAGAGATCAGAACGAGGCGAGTATGTCGCTAACGTCGTGATCGTTGAGGCTGAGCGCAGGCCGTAACAGCAACTCGGCGAGCAGTTCGTTGCCGCGGTCGTTACCGCCGTCGAGGTCAGACACCACTACGGTACCGAACACCTGAAGCAACAAGCATGCTCGGTAGTCACGCCAGCACCGATCGAGCGAGTAGCCGGTGACACCGAGCGCCGCGATGTTTTGGTGGTACCGCTCAACGAGCCGTGCTTCGAACTGGTGCCGGGCGTCGGGTGTGAGCGAGCCCGAGATGAGGTTGGCGATGTCGTACATGCCATTGAACTTCGTGCACAACTGAAAATCGAGCATGGTGATGGCGTCGTCGCCGTCAGGCCCGCCGAACAGGTAGTTCTCGGCTCGGCAGTCGGTGTGGGTGAGCGTGGCGTTACCCTGGGATGCGAGCCAGTCGAGGTAGTCGGGGTAACGCTCGATAACGGTCTCGACGGCGGAACGGGTGGCGGGCGTGAGACGATCGCCAAAGCGTTCGAGGTAGCCAGCCAGCTTAGGTACCGCCATGCCTTGCGCGCCTTTGTACATCGGGTTGTTCATGGGAGGAAGCCACGTGTACGAATGGAGCTGATCGGACTCCCAGAACCGAGCGTGCACACTCGACACGGTGTCGATGATGCGTTCGGCGTCGTCGAGTGAGATGCCGGCGATTTGGTTTGGGCAACGCGATCCAACGATGTCTTCAAGGATGAGCACGAACGGAACACTCGAATCGTGCATGTCGGCGTGGTAGCAGCGCGGCACCCGCACCGGCATCTGGCGCGAAGCGTTACGGTAAAAGTTCACCTCGCGGTCGTAAAAGCCCATCGCCACGGAAATGCCCACGTTCTCGGACGCGAGGCTTTGACACTTCGATACATACGTCGGCGGACCCTGCTCGCCGGTTGCGTACGTGACGTGGAGCCTTGCCACCTCACCAAGGATGCCGATGCCGGCTCCAAGGTTTTCGGCTCGCACATCAGTGACATGTTTGCCGAGCACTTCGCCAAGCCAAGCGGCGGTGATGTTGGTTGATTGGGTGGGGATGGTCATGACAACACCGGCTGCACTTTGAAAGCGACGGAAGCCGAGCCGACTAGCCATCCGAACCCGAGCGCGCTTGCAGCCAGCGCCGCGATGGTGGTGCCGAGCAAGCTGGCGAAGCACACCAGAAACGCGCCTGCCAGCAGGTTGAATAGATTCCGCTTAACGCACCAGATCATCGGGTCCCCTCTCCGAGTTATGGCCGATCATAAGCGCCTCGTTCGATCGCGACACACCTAGGTCGGACTGGGCCAATGCAGCCGACATGAAAGCCGGGTGACCTCAACCCTGAAGGATTGTCATCAGACTGCAAAGCGGGAATGCTGATGCCGAGACGTTAATAGGGTTGTGGAGGTACGCGCGCCGGTGTCGATGCGATGGATGTTGCCGAGGGACGATGACCTCGCCGACGTCTTCGACGCGACGTTCGACGAGGTCTACCGCTACGCGGCCCGCCTCACCGGTGCTAATCGAGAAATGGCCGAGGATCTCGTGCAGGACGCGTACCTACAGTTGTTGCGGGCGGTTCGAGCAAGTGCGCTCACCGAGGTCACCTACGGCTGGCTGATTTCCGTCGTGCGTAATCGTTTCATCGATTCGGTTCGGCGGGACAAGCGAAGGCCAATGCTGCACCGCTTCATCGTGAGCGATGAGTCTGGCGCCGCGACCGAGGCGCTCGAACAACTCCAGCCGACGCATCGGCTCGCGCTGGTCCTGCACCACGTCGACGGCTATTCGGTGAAAGAGACCGCGTCGATGCTCGGAAAATCTGTGCGAGCGACCGAATCGCTTCTGGCTCGGGCTCGAGCGCCACCAGAAGTGCTGTCAGCGCCAATAATCCAGGAACAATTCCATCGAGAATCACCCGAACAGGGGAGAACAACTTAGAACAAGCCACGATAGCCTCGGTCGTGAGCTCGAACTGTCAGAGTCGTGGTCGCCTGAAGGTAGCTGTCTCGACGTCGGGTTCAGTCCGGTCGATGTCGGGACCGGAGTTGTGCCTGGCTCCGCCGTCGGTGCAAAAGATGCATCAGGCGTTGATGGCCGTGTCGGCCGGGATTGATCTGCCTCCGGCGTCGACGCAGCTCGCTGCTAAACGTCTCCAAACACTGCGGCCCGAATCAGCGGCTGTGAGTCGAGGGTCCCGCCTCGCAATGCGATCCTGGGCTGCCGAGACCCTCGGTCAATGGGCCTCGGAAAATCTCGTAAGGCTGGTGCGGAGAGTAGCGTCCTAGTATTAGATGCAGAATGGTATAATACGGGAGTGCATCAAAAGCCGCTGGATCTGTTTGATCGTGATGATGCGTGGGCGTCCCTCGATCGGTTCGTGGCGGGCGGGCCGGCGGGGGCGGAGCTTGGCCTTGTGTACGGGCGTCGTCGGCAGGGGAAGTCGCACCTCCTGAGCGCGTTGTGCGAGGCGACCGGAGGCTTCTACTTCGAGGCGGCCGAGGCGACGAGTGAGCAGAACTTAGGCCGGTTCAATCGCTTGTGGGCGGCAGCGCAGGGTCACGATGCGTCGCTCAACTATGACTCGTGGGAAGCGGCGTTTGCTGGTGTGATGCGGGCGATCGCCACAGCGCCGCTACCCGTTGTGATCGATGAGTTCAACTATCTTCTTGCGGCCGATCCCAGCTTGCCGAGCACGTTGCAGCGCCTCCTTGGTCCGCGTGCGGAGACCCGTCGAGACTCGATGGCTCGTCTCGTCCTTTGCGGCTCTGCGTTCTCCACGATGAGTGGGCTGCTGTCGGGAACGGCGCCGCTACGGGGTCGAGCCACGCTTGAGTTGCTTGTCGAACCGTTCGACTATCTTGCGGCTGCCAAGTTTTGGGGCGTCGATCGTTCGCCTGATTGTGCGCTGGCCTTGTACGGCCTGGTCGGCGGGACGCCGGCCTACCGGGCAATGAGCAGAAATGAAGCTCCGCGCTCGTTTCGTGACGTGCGGCATTGGGCAGGCGAGCACCTGTTGCATCCGGCGTCGGCGTTGTTTCGGGAGGGGCGAGTCGTGGTGGACGAGGACCCGACGATTCGCGATCGTGCATTGAGTTGGGCCGTCCTGTCGGCTGTCGCCGGCGGGGCGGCGACGCGCTCGGCCATAGCGCTGGTGACTGGACGCGATGCAACGTCACTGTCGCGTCCGCTGGAGTTGCTTCTGGCGGTCGGTCTTCTGGATCGCAACGATGATCTTTTGCGCGGTCGTCGTGGCCGTTACCTGATTGCCGAGCCAATGGTCGAGACGCACCAATTGCTCATTGCACCGAACGAGCGCCGACTCCACCGTGGGTTGGCGGCTCAGGTTTGGGATGACAGCGAGCATCTGTTGCATTCGCGGATCTATTCGGAAGCGTTCGAGCGGGTCTGCCGATCGTGGCTCGAACGCGAGCACCGGCACCTCTTCGCGACCGAGCCGACCGCGGTTGGGTCGAGCACGATTCCGTGTCGGTCATGTCCTTATGGCCATCGTGCCCATCAGGTCGATGTCCTCGCGCTCGACCGGAGCGCGTCGGGTACGGTCTCGGTGACCGTGATCGGCGAAGCGAAGTGGCGAGCGAGGCCAACAGACGTCACGCAACTGGAACGACTCGACCATATTCGCAGCCTCCTCGGCGGGCGGGCTGATCGAGCCACATTGGTGGTGTTCTCCCGCAGCGGTTTCACCAGCGCGCTAGAACGCGCGGCCCGCCCGCGCAGCGACGTCCGCCTCGTCGACCTCGCCGAACTGTACGCGATGTAGCTCCCGCGCCGGATCAGCAACGAACATACGTCGGTTGCCCATTGGCGGGTGATTCTTCGGCGGCAGCGCCGGCGAATCGAACAACAGAGGAGATGTAGTGAAGATCCGATTGGGTATCGATGTCGCGTGCCGGGCAGCCCACCAGGCGTCGTGCGCGGACGACACCGGCACGTTTTCTGGTCTGGGGTGTCGTCTCGCACGAGTCGGCGCTCGGCGTCCATCAGATCGGTGAATTCGAAGCTGCTCGGGTGCACCTCACAGTGCCCCCGTCGTTCACTATGACCGACCCCGCACTAGCTATTCATCGTCGTACGCGATCGACTTTCAGCGCGGACGCATGTCGGTTCAATGATGGGACGGTTACGACCGCGCCGAACTCGCCGGGGCAACGGCTGTAGCTTTCAACGAAAAGCGAGACGATCGCAGCGAGAACATTGGTGTGCCGCGGGCCCAGCGCTCGGTACGGGCTGCGGCGAGTGATTTTGCCGGGGACGATGCCGTGGGGGCGAGTGTGGGCCAATTAGCGCGACGGGTCTGCGCGGATGAGATCGAAGACCAGATCCAGCGCCTAGTACACAGGCAGGGCGCCGCGTCGTTAGCGGATCGACTCTACCAGTGCCACTTACTCGTGTTCATGAGCGCCCGCTGCGCATTAGATCGACAAACGAGCGCGCCGAGATTGCTATAGGCCGAAGGGTGGGGTCGGACGCCCATGCACCGAGAATCTCTTGGTCCTCGGTGACGAACAGTTCGGCATCACATGTATGAGCCTCAGCGAGACGGTGGCAGTCCTCGCGATCCTGAAGTAGGCCGTACAGCCGTGGCGAAGCGGCGCCGCGGAGCACCGTGCCTTGGGACTTGAGTACGAGTTGCACGACGAGGCGAATGAACTCGTCAAGCAGCTCAGGTTCCCAGCGATAGACCTCGGCGAGCTTTGCCTTCGCGAGCGAGAGAGTTCGCACACTCGAGCAGATGACGAGGTGCTGGCCGTTGACTGACTCGCCGCTCGCTGCGACGAGCATGATCACCGCAATAGGATCGCCTGAAACCTCAAGGCGTTCCAAGGCAAGCTGGGCGGGGCGTGCATCGCCATGGAATCCCAGGGCGAGGCGAATGAGTTCGTTCGCGTCGAGAAAGACGCGTAGGCCACTCATTAGGGCCGGTTACGACGGGTCGGCGCAGTCAGGGACGTTCAGCTCATCGAGAATCGCGAGCACGTCATCTGTCTGGGCGGTGACCGCCGATTCTGGCACATCGACATCGGCCGGATCGGCCGGGCACTCCCACGTTGCGCCGTCCGAGTTGAGTTCGACGCAGCGTTCCTGCGAGTAGGTGTGCAGGGCGTTGATGAGATCGGCCTCGGACGAGTTGGCACCCCGTAGGACCCGCAGGGCGCGTTCCGCTGCGGTCTCGTCCGTCGTGTTCGGCAAGGTCTCAACGCGTGCGGTCGTCATGTCCGATAACCAGTCTACCGTGGAAACAGCGGCCGCGGTGTGGGCTTTCTGACGGTCTTGTGGGCCCGACCCTGAGCCGTACCCAGGGCCAAGCTTTCCGACGCCAGCCGGACGCCGCATTTCATAAGTCACGATGGGGTCACGCTGCACAAAATTCGCAGCGAGGTCAATAAGCGTCGAAACCGTTTAGCTATTGAGCGCGCGGCTCGTCGGGGTCCTGTCGTAGGGGCTGAGGGATTGCCGAATTGGTGCCCCGCCCGTGGCAGAGCTGCCATAGCCGGTCTGTCCCGTCGCAGTGGGCTGGGCGGCGAGGTGGTGGGTATGGAGCCTGTCGTGGTGTTGCCGTATCCGGCGTTGCAGAGGTTGGTGGTTCGGCCTGTGGAGCGGGGCGAGGTGTGGTCGTTGACTGATGTGTATGTCGAGTTGGTGTGGGCGCATCGTCTTGGTCCGTCGGCCACTTTGGCAGTACGGCAGGTGGGTCGGTTCTTGGAGCGGTTCCCGTCGGGTGGCACGCTCAATCTGGATGAGTTGGCTAAATCGCTTGGGGTTGCTACGCCTGATAAACCGGCGCATCCGTCGGTGGGTCGTGACTCGACGATTGCTCGGGTGTTCAAACGCCTGACGTATTTCGGGTTGGTCGATTGGGATCGTGACGCGGCGACGATCTCGACGTCGGGTTCGGTCCGGTCGATGTCGGGGCCGGAGTTGCGGTTGGCGCCGCCGTCGGTGCAAAAGATGCATTATGCGTTGATGGCGGTGTCGGCCGGGATTGATCTTCGTCCGGCGTCGACGTTGCTTGCTGCTAAACGTCTCCAAACACCGCGGCCCGAACCGGCGTCGGTGAGTCGAGGGTTGTCTCGGTAAAAGCAGGTTCGGTTGATGCGGTTGTCGATCACTCCGATCGGTGCGACCGGCCGCAGCCCGGCAGCGGTCGCGAACGCGGTGGTCGCGTACCTGGACACGGCCGGTACCGATCTTGGCGCGGGCTTGTTGAGCGAGTCTGCTGTCGGCTATTACGCCGACAGCGTGGAGGGCCCGGGACTTTGGCTCGGTGGGGGTGCCGCATCGCTTGGCCTTACCGGTGTCGTGAACCCGGAACATCTTCGGGTCGTGTTGGAGGACGTGACCCTCGCACGGGGGAACGGTTGATCACGGCGCAGGGTTCAGCCCAGCGAGCCCATCAGGCCACCATCTCCCCAACGAGCCCGACCGATAGCGGCGATGACAGGCTGTCGACGCGTCAAGCCGCCCGGCTGTTGGGTGTGTCAGCCCGTTATATGCGTCGCTTGATCACCGACGGCCGAATCGCAACGATTGACGGTCCCACCAGTCATCTGACGGTCCGCAGGGCCGATGTTGTCGCGTTCGCTGCTACTCGTGTGCCGCCGGTGGCGCGGGTTGGGTATGACGTCACGTTGACGTGCGAGAAATCGATAGCGATTGGCATGCTGTTGTCGACTGGCCCGACCCGCCAGGTGTTCATCGACGCGTTCGATCGGGCGAACCGTGCCGCCATCGACTATCTCGATCGGCACGCTGCGGTTGCCCGCCGTCAAGGCAGCCAGGTTGCTACGGGCGGGTTCACGATCGCCAGCTATTTGCATGCCACGTCACGCATGTTGGATCCGCATCCGCACCGTCACAACGTGATCGCCAACACAGTCGCCACCGATACCGGTGACCGTCGCGCTGTTGACGCTCGGGCGTTGTATCAACACGCCCCCGCTGCCGCGGCGATCGCTACGGCAACGATGCGTTGGGAGCTACGTCACCTGAATGTCGGGTGGTGGCAACGCGATGACGGGATCTGGGAAATCGTAGGGATTAACCGCACCGTTATCGATGAGTTCTCGCGGCGACGATCCGACATGAACGAGATCACCACTGTGCTGGAGCAACGCCTCGGACGGCGGGTCACACTGGGCGAACTCGACACCATCGCGCTGGCGACACGAACCCCCAAAACACCGACCGACCCGACCGAACTACAAACCGACTGGCATCAGCGTGCCCGCCAACACGGCCTCAACCCCGATCATCTCGACGTCATCTTGGACCATCCTGGCCGCACGATCACCCACGCCCACCTCCCCACGATCTTGCGTACCGAACTTGACCGCGACCTCGCCAGCCCCGCCGGGCTAACGGCCACAACCAGCGTGTTCACCCGAGGTGACGTCATCCCCGCGATCACGAACTGGGCGGTAACGAACTTGGGCGTGACCCGCAAAGTGGTCCTACCGCCCGACGAAATTGAACACCTCGCCGACGGGTTCCTGAACGCCCACCATGTACTTGCCTTGAACGCTGCCCACGGACCCACCAACGCGCCGCTGTACACCACCACGGAGCTGTACCGCACCCAAACTGCGATTATCACCGCGTACCGTTCCGGTCTGAATGCCGGCTGTGGTGTCGTGCCTGGCGACGTGCAACACGATGTCCTTGCCGGCCACCCGAACCTCACCACCGAACAACACGCCCTCGTCGCCGTATGGTGTTCGAGCGGTAACAGGATCCAAACAGCTATCGGTCGGGCGGGGACGGGCAAGACCACCACCATGCGAGCCGCTGTCGAGTGTTGGACCGCGGCTGGTTACCGGGTGATCGGCGCGGCGGTGAAAGGTGAAGCGGCGCGTCAACTCGCTCACGACGCCGGTATCACCGCCGACACCGTTGCGTTGCTCCTGACCTTGCACCACAACGGCCGCCCCCAACTCGACCGTCGCACCGTGCTCATCATCGATGAAGCGTCCACGCTCGGCGACCGGGACCTCGCCACCATCATCGGGATAGCTGAACACACCGGTGCCACGCTGCGCCTCATCGGCGACCCCGCCCAACACGCCTCGGTTGCGGCTGGCGGAAGTTTCAACGCCATCTGTCGCCGAGAACCCGGCAACACGCCCGAACTCACCCACGTGTTCCGACTGGAGGATCCCAGCGAACGTCAATCAGCCGAAGTGGTCCGCAGCGGACCCGTCGCCGATGTCGTTGACCATCTCGTCGCCAGTGGGCAACTGGTCATCGCACCGAACCAACACACCATGTACGCCGACATGCTCACCCGCTGGTACCAGCACCGCACCAACGCACACCCCCACCCCATGGTCCATGGCCGTAACCGGGAACGCACGATCTTGAACCGCCTCGCCCAAGCCATCCTGCAAACAGACGGCACCGTCTCACATGACGGGATTCGGTTGACTGATGGACGCAGCCTGTGTGTTGGCGACGAGTTCATCGCCCGTCACGGCGACCGCACCCTGCACCCTGCCGGGCAACCCGATCACTGGGTCCGAAACGGCACCCGAGGCACCCTTATCGCCGTCCGAGCCGACCAACATATCGTCGTGCGAACCGACTCCGGTGACGTCGTCTGCCCACCCGGGTTTTACAACCGGCGACGAGGCGGTCTCGACCTCGCGTACGCCCTCATCAGCTACGCCGTCCAAGGCTCCACACATCCAGCATCTACTTCGGCCATGACCCCCCTCACCAGCCGCGCCGAACTCTACGTCGACATCACCCGCGGCCAAACCAGCAACCTCGTGTACGCCGCCCGAGCCGAACCCGACAGCGCCGACGACCGCCACCTACCCGTCATCGAGACAGACCTCGGGGACGACATACAACGCGGCCTACGACGACAGCGAGAACGAACCGCCTACGAAATCGACCCGACCGGTGGAGGTCACGACGAACCCTTGGTATCGCTCACCCGGATCCGTTGAAGGTCTGACCTAGCAGCTCAAGAGGCAAGGTACCGTTGTAGTGCTTCACGCGCCAACGCTGAGACTGTTGTGCCTTCACGGGCGGCGCGTTCGGCGGCAAGTTGCCGTGATCGTTCATCGAGACGGAACGTGACTTGTGGCGAGCGGGTACCTGGGCCTGTTAGCGATGGCCGACCGCGGCTTGTCGGCCATCGGTCGCGGGGAATCGGTTCGCTGAACTCGTAGTCGTCGCTCTCCAGAAATGCGGCGAGTTCAAGGGCTTCTTGTTCGGTGATTTTCGGTTTGGTTGTCATTCGGTCGCTCCTTGCGCTTTTCCTGTTTCGT
>JANOSH010000011.1:0-83518 GCA_031415695.1 Actinomycetes bacterium | reverse complement strand
GCCCCTTGCGGGGCCGTCGCTCGCAGCGACGCCAAGCGGCGGATCTCGGCGTCGCACTCAAACTAGGTGGCGGGAACCTAGTTGGTAGTTGTTACCGTAGTGCGTATGACCCACTCGCGTCAAGCGAATAGATATGGAAATGGTCAAGAATCGAGCGATTACCAGTAAAATTGGGCGAAATCGTCGCTATTGACGCGACGGACACATTTCTGACAACGAACACTCTCCGCAGCGTGGGCGCTTGGCATCACACACACGGCGGCCGTGGAGAATCAGGCGGAGACTGAACTGACCCCGTTGCGCGGCTGGCACCAGAGCATTCAGTTCGTGTTCAAGCTTGACCGGATCATCCTCGACACTGAGCCCAAGTCGGCGCGACAACCGAATCACGTGCGTATCGACGGGCAACCCGGGCAGATCAAAGGCCACCGACCGAACAACGTTGCCCGTTTTGCGACCAACACCCGGCAGCGACACCAAATCAGCGAGTTCCGTTGGCACGTCTCCTGCAAATCGCTCAACAAGGGCGACCGCCATTCCGATGATGTTTCTAGTCTTCGCTTGATAAAACCCCGTTGACCGGATGATGGCCTCGACATCGGCGGGATTAGCGGCCGCGAGGTCGTGGGCGGTTGGGTACTTCGCGAACAGCGCCGGTGTCGTCAGGTTGACCCGAGCATCGGTAGTCTGCGCCGACAAGATGGTGGCAGTGAGCAATTCGAACGGACTCGTGTGGTCGAGTTCACACAAGGCGTCGGGAAAGTCCCTTCGCAACCGCTCGTGAATAGCCGTAGCCCGACCTTTTGGCGTTCGCGGTGTACCCATGGCCGGGGAACTTACAACGATGCGCCAATTGCGCGCCCAATAAGGGTTGTGATCACTAAGGCCACAACACCGCCAACAAGTACGCGAACCGCGGCACGACGTACGGGGGCTCCACCAAGTTTGGCCCCGAATGCACCGAGCGACCCGAGTGCGACAAGGGTCACTACCATCAGCGCCTGGATGCGTAACCAGGTTGGTGCCGCCAGCGCCGTTATCACGGGAACCAGGGCGCCAACGGCGAAGCTAGTGGCCGAGACGCTGGCGGCCTGAACTGGCTGAGCAAGCGCGTTGAGGTCGAGTCCGAGTTCTTCACGCGCATGATGCACCAGCGGGTCGGTGGCCGACAGTTCAGCCGCAACGCGATCGGCCAAAGCCGCTGACAATCCGCGGCTTCGATAGATGCCAGCGAGTTCGGCCTGTTCGGCTTCTGGGGTTGCTTCGAGCTCGACTCGTTCCCGGGCCACGTCGGCAATTTCCGTGTCTCGTTGGCTCGATACTGAGCTGTACTCGCCAACGGCCATCGACAACGCACCGGCGACCAACGATGCAATGCCAGTCGTCAACAAGGTGTTTCGGCTTGCGCTGGCTGCGGCAACACCAGCCATCAAGCTCGCCGTGGATAGCAAACCGTCGTTGGCCCCGAGCACCCCCGCGCGTAACCAGGCACCCCGGGTAGCAAAATGTCGTTCGCCATGGCTATGTGAACTCGGCATGTACCCAACCTTAGCGATCGGGTGCGACACTATTGTCGTGACCGATACCACGCTCCCCCGCTGGGACGTCAGCGACCTGTACCCCTCGCTGACATCACGCGAGTTCGCCGCTGCCCAGGAATCGATCGCCGCTGAAATAGATCGCCTGGTCGCGTTGTACAACGAGGTGCAGGTCGGCGCCGACAACCACAGTCCCGCTCGGGTGAATGACGTGCTGTCTGACACCAATCGGGTTCACAAGGCCTACGGCACCATTTCGGCCGTAGTCATGGCCACCGTCGCCACCGACAGCACCGACGAAGTCGGCCAGCGGGCCCAGAGCCAGTTGCGCACCCAGGGCGCCAAACTTGGCCAGCTTGGCGCACGATTGGCAGCGTGGACCGGAACTGTTGGTGCCGAAGCGATGACGTCTCAAGGTGGCGCCGCCGCCGAGCATGATTGGCCACTTCGCCGTCTCGAAGTACGGGCCACCCGACAAATGGACCCGGTTGCCGAAGATTTGTACGCCCAGGTTTCCACCACAGGCAGCCAAGCCTGGGCGCAGCTGTACAACGACGTCACGTCGCAGCTCGTGGTCGACTGCGCCGGAACGTCGTTGCCCATGCCGTCGTTGCGTGCATTGGCCTCGCACGCCGATCCAGATCAACGCCGAACGGCGTACGAGGCCGAACTCGCAGCCTGGCCCACCGCAGCCACCACGCTCGCGGCCGCCATGAACGCCATCAAAGGAGAGGCCGACATTATTAATCGTCGGCGCGGTTGGCCGTCGGCTCTCGACGCCAGCCTCTATGCCAACAGTGTCGATCGACGAACGTTCGATGCAATGCAAGCCGCAATCAACGATTCGCTTCCCGACTTTCGACGATGGCTGCGAATCAAAGCAGGCCTTCACGGCTACGACGGTGGGCTGAAGTTCCACGACCTGTTCGCGCCGCTACCCATCACCGAAAACTCTGTGGCATGGAACGAAGGAACCGCCAGGGTGGAACGGGCATTCGCCGGTTACTCGCCGGATTTGGCTGCGCTAGTGCGGCGGGCCGTCGATGACCGCTGGATCGATGTCGGGCCTCGCCCCGGCAAGAGGGGCGGAGCGTTCTGCGCGTCGGTCCACGACGACCGCAGCTTGGTGCTGCTCAACTGGTCCGGCTCGGCCGAGGGTGTCAGCACCTTGGCTCACGAACTCGGTCACGCGTACCACAACACCCGACTCGCTCATCGCACGCCGATGCAGCGTCAGCTGCCCATGGCCCTAGCCGAAACTGCGAGCATCTTCTGCGAGACGTTGCTTGTCGAGTCCGGACTGCAGGCGGCAACCGGAGCGGAGCGCTTGGCGTTGCTCGACGGCGATCTGCAAGGTTCTACCCAAGTCATCGTCGACATCCAAAGTCGCCTGATCTTCGAAGGTGAGGTGTTCGCCCGTCGGCCTCGAGCGTCACTTACTGCCAACGACCTGTGCGGCCTGATGGCCGACGCTCAGGAGCAGGCCTATGGCGACGGACTACACCCCACCATTCGACACCCCTATATGTGGGCGGCCAAACCGCACTATTACAGCTCGCATTTTTACAACTGGCCGTATGCATTTGGGTTGTTGTTCGGTCTCGGGCTGTACGCTCGTTACCTCGACGACCCCGACCGATTTCTCGCCGGCTACGACGACCTGTTGTCGAATGTTGCACTGGCTCCCGCCGAAGCCTTAGGACAGAGCTTCGGCCTTGATCTCACCGGCGAAGCGTTCTGGCAATCAAGTCTCGACAGTATTCGTCGACGAATATCTGACTACGAGGAACTGACACACACGCTCTTATGACTACCCGATACGAACTCGACTTTCCAGATCTCAGCCAACATCTCTCCGGCGAACCGGCCTACCGTGTCAAGCAACTCTGGGCTGGCCTCTATGAACAACTCTCACCACTCCACGAGATCACTACCGCTCCCAAAGCTCTACGCTCGCGGCTCGACGAAGGGCTGCCACTCGCCCTGACCCCGGTGGTGGAACGGGTGAGCGACAAAGGCGACACCATCAAGTTCGTTTCGAAACTCGACGGTGGCCATCTTGTCGAAACCGTTCTCATGCTCTACGCCGATCGGGCCACGGTCTGCGTGTCAAGCCAAGCAGGTTGCGCCATGGGCTGCGGTTTTTGTGCCACCGGGCAAGCCGGTTTCGACCGCCACCTCACCACCGGTGAAATCGTCGAGCAGGTAGTGCTCGCCGCTCGAAAGGCCAAAGCCGTTGGCCGACGCGTCTCCAACGTCGTGTACATGGGGATGGGCGAACCGCTCGCGAACTACGACGCTGTGTGGCGAAGCGTGCAGCGGCTCCATGGGGCCATCGGCTTGTCGGCTCGCCACATAACTGTGTCGACCGTCGGCATCGTGCCCGGCATCAGGCGCCTGACGCTCGAGGAGTTACCCGTGAACCTGGCCGTGTCGCTTCACGCCGCCAACGACACGTTGCGAGACGAACTGGTGCCAATTAACAAGCGATATCCCATCCAGATGCTCGCTGACGCGTGCGGCGAGTATCTCGAGGTTCATAACCGCAGACTGTCGTTCGAGTGGGCAATGATTCGCGATGTCAATGACCGCCTCAGCGATGCCAAGGAACTAGCGGCGTTCTGTCGCCGCTTCCGCCTGCCGGCTCACGTCAACCTCATTCCGCTTAACCCCACTGGCGGATACGGAACCCCTGGAACGCCGTTGCATCGCGTCGAGGAGTTCCGCAACAATTTGGAAGCGTTCGGTGTTACCGCAACGGTTCGCCGCAACCGAGGAACCGATATCGACGCCGCATGCGGGCAGCTTGCAGGTGCAACTCGCGTGGCCGCTCCGACAAGGCGACCATAGGTCTGCAACGCCTCGGTCGATCGGCGGGGGCAAGATCTCTCCGACCCTGAGGTCGCTAGTTGAGCGACACGATGGTAACCGTGCCCGCCGCACCATCGATGGTGAGCAGCGCGCCATCGGGAATTCGGCGACTTGCTTCGGCTACTGAGCCAACGCAGGGTATGCCGAGTTCGCGTGACACGATGCTGGCATGGCTTCCCATGGCCCCGATGTCGGTGACGACTGCCCCAGCGGCGAGAAACAGTGGTGTCCACGACGGATCGGTCGATTCGGTGATGAGGATGTCTCCCGGCTCCAAGCCGAGCGGATCGCCTGGGTCGTGCAGCACCCGCGCCCGACCGGTAACAACTCCGGGCGAGCAGGCAACGCCGGTCAATACATCGCCAGCCGACACCGGCCCAAGGGTGGCAATGCCACGCTTGGGCCAACTGCTCAGCGGCGGGCACGAAACGTCGACGATGAAGGGTGGCTCGAGATCGTTGAGCTTGGCAAAGTCGACCTCTCGTTCCGCCAACGGGGCGCTGAACGCCGCTGGATTCACCAGAAACGCATCGAGGTCGTCCTCGGCTAGTTGATAGATCTGCTTCGCGTTAGCCAGGTGGCCCGCAGCGACCATTCGTCGACCGAGTTCATCGAAGCACATTCGGCCTTCGTGAATGACACGAATGTTGTTGCCTTTACAACGCTCACGAGCAGCAAGGAACACTTCGCCAGATTGCATAAGCGCAGCGAACGTGCCGGCAGCGGCGGCGTCGTCTTTGACCAACTCCGCGATCTCGGCCGACAACCGTGCCCGCTCGGCGCTGTTGCGTTCAAGAGCTTTTTGTGGTGACGCCTGATCACCTTGCTTGCGCAACGCATCGATTTGGGCGAGCGCAAGGGTGGGCGACGTTTCGTAAGAAGGAGCGGCCATGTCCCATTCATTTGGACCGCGGGAACCGTGGTCGTAGATGAACTGGTCATATGCGGTAAGGAATGGAGCCGACGATGCCACCGCTCGCATTCGCTCGAGTGCAGTGCTGAGCCCAGCATCGAACGCGGCCGTGAGGACGACGGACTCACGCACCATTCTCGACAGGGTCCATAGGTCTCGCCCGATGTCGGCCGAATCGACACCACCGATGCCAGTGATGAGTTTAATGGCATCGGTGCCACGGCCCATTTCGCCCAACATTGCCTGCAAACCGCCGGGGCCGAACGACGCACCGAGAGACGCCCAGACATGCTGTTCGAACATGGCAACGACGTGGGGCTGCATGCTGCGCGCCCGGCCGACAAGTTGGGCATTGGTGAGCTTCGACAGATCGGGGCGAGAGTCTCGACACGCTTTGGCGACAAGTTTTTGTCTATCGATCGGCGGATAGTCGGCCGTGGACATTACGTAGCCGAGCGTTGCCCCGAGTTTCTCGGCGTGCCGTTCACTTTCGTGCCACGGTTCAGCCCGATACGGCGGTACATCGGGACGGTTATCGAAATACGCCTGGTCGATCGCCTCGGGGCTGGCACCCGGCATGCGCACCCCCATCAGCCGGGCTTGCATGAGCGAGTTATAGAAATAGCCGCCGAACAGACCGAACGTCTCGGGCGGCGTGCCGTACTCGTCGGGGTCGAACACTCCAAAACTCACAAAGCCGTCACGGCAACCCAGCACCACACCGGACTCCCACATAAACGTCCAGCCGAGCGGGCTCACCGGATCAGGAAGAACCTCACCCGCGTTGGATCGGGTGTAGTTCGGAAATCGGGCCGTCGGTGTTCGGTCGGTAATCCATTTGTCTGCCAGCATTTTTCCCCCAGGAAGCTCTCTTCGTTCGCCGCCGAATCGTAAACGTTTCAACTACTGAACGGTAGCGTCAGAGCCCGATGACCTTCGACCGACTCCGAGAGTTCGAGCCGGTAGGCATTGCTGCGGTCGGGCCCGAACCCAGCGCAATGATCAGCGCAAACGCCAACTCGGGTTGGATCAAACGGTTGATACCGCTGTTATCGACCCGCAGGACAGCGTTCATCGTGGCGTTGATCGCCGCGCTCGTCGCTATGGTGAGCGCAACTCTGATCCCCCGCGTCATCATGCTGGCAATCGACAACGCTGTCGTGGACGATTCGTCGAGTCTGGCGCCATACCTCGTCGCACTTGGCGGTCTCGCCATTGTCCGAGCGTTCCTTACCAAGCACTATCGCTCGACGTTGTTTCGCGTGGCCTACGACCTCGAGTACGACCTTCGTGTCACGATGCATGCTCACTTCCTTCGGCTCGGCCTTGCGTACTTCGACCGCGTGCAAGCGGGTCAACTCATTAGCCGAGCCAACAGCGATATTCGCAGCGTGCAGATGTATCTCACATTCGCTCCCTTGCTGTTCTTGAGTATTGCGAGTTTCGCAGTTGGCATTGGACTGATGCTGTCGATACACGTTGCGCTCACACTGGCGTCGCTGATCACCCTGCCGTTCACATTTCTCGCCGGACGACGCCTTCGCAACCTCACATTTCCGCTGTCGTGGATCGTGCAGGGCCGAGCCGCAGATTTGGCCAGCATCGTCGACGAGAACATCCAAGGCGTCCGAGTCGTTCGCAGCTTTGCGGCCGAGCAACGCGAACTCGAATCCTTGGCTCGTGCCGCTCAAAAGCTTCGGTGGGCCCAAATAGTCGCCGCCGACGCTCGGGCACGGTGGGGGCCAGTTATCGAGAACCTGCCCCGACTCGGGCTGGTTGTCGTGTTGCTCTACGGTGGGCAGCTCGCCATCGATGGCGTAGTGACCGTTGGCGGCCTTATCGCCTTCAACGCGTATGTTCTACTCATTCAGGCACCGTTTCGTATGTTGCCGTTCGTGCTCATTCTCGGACAGCGAGCAGCAGCCTCGGCTGGTCGCATTTTCGAAGTGCTCGATGAACCGCCAACGATTGTCGACGCGGCGGGAGCGGTTGACCTGCAGGCTCCAAACGGAGTCGTCGAGTTCAACCACGTGACGTTCTCGTACGCTGACCGGGACGCGCACATCCTGGACGACTTCAGCCTGTCGATCCCCGAGGGTCAGATCGTGGCGATCGTAGGTCGAACCGGGTCCGGCAAGTCGACCATTGCCCGGATACTCGCACGCTTCTATGACATCGACAGCGGCACCATCACGATCGACGCGCAAAACATCGAAGCCTGCACCCTCGTCAGTGTCCGCCATGCCGTCGCGGTTGTCAGTGACGAACCGTTCCTATTTTCCGACAGCATCCACAAAAACATCGCGTTCGCCCGACCAAACGCCACACGCGCCGATGTGATCGCGGCTGCCAAAGCGGCTCAGGCAGATGGGTTCATCACCGCGTTGGGCGAGGGCTACGACGCCGTCGTTGGAGAACGGGGATACGACCTGTCGGGGGGACAACGGCAACGAATTGCCCTGGCCAGGGCCCTGTTGGCCGACCCGTTAGTGCTGGTTCTCGACGATGCTACGAGTGCTATCGACGTTGGTGTCGAGGCCCTGATCCACGACGCTCTCAAGGAACGGCGGGGCGGGCGGACCACCATCGTCATAGCTCACCGACTCTCGACTATCTCCCTCGCCGATCGTGTGGTACTCCTAGAGGCTGGCCGGGTCATAGCCGACGACAGCCACCAGCACCTGCTCGCAACCGAGCCAAAATATGCGGCCGTCCTCACCACCCTCGAACCTGAAACTCGTGAGGTTGTGGCGGACGGAGTCCGCCACAACCTCACGAGAACGACTGGAGCGGGGTGAACATGGGGACCGGGTTCGGCCCGGCCAGCACCACAACATCGGCCCAGGCGGGCCTCCCATTCGCCGGGGTGCCCGAAGAGTTACGGGTCGCAGCCGACAAGATCGTCGCCCGAGAACCGGCGCACCCCGAACCCGCGGTTCGCTTCGAGCGCGCCCAGTACGACCGGCGGCGATTCACGCTGCTGCGGTTCTTGTCATCGCACCGCTGGGTGCTCGCCGGGGCCGCGGCGCTCGTCATCATCGAAACCATCGCACTGCAAACTGGTGGACTCCTGACGCGTTACGGCATCGACAAAGGTGTCGTCGCCAAGGACACGTCGGCAGTTACCACAGCTGCACTGGCCTACCTTGCATCAGTTGTCGTTGCTGCGTTGGCCGGTATGGCCCGCACTGCATGGACCGGACGGGTGGGCGAAGGCCTGTTGTACGACCTGCGGATTCGAGTCTTCTCGCATTTGCAACGCCTATCGCTCGACTTTTACACCGAGGAACGAGCGGGACGCGTGATGACACGAATGACCTCGGATATCGACGCCCTGTCTCAGTTGTTACAGGACGGCGTGATCAGCCTGTTCGTGCAGGCGCTCACCCTTGTTGTGGTGGGCGCGATTCTGTTCTCGCTCCAACCAACCCTGGCACTCATCACCATTGCCGTCATCGTTCCTCCGCTCACCGTTGTGTCGTTGTGGTTCCGGTCGGCTTCTGACAAGGGATACCGAGTTGTCCGAGAACGCATCGCCGACACCCTGGCCGATCTGTCCGAGAACCTGTCGGGCGTCCGCGTAATCACCGCGTTCAACCGCGCTCGCCACAATGTGGTGTCGCATCGCAACATCGCCCATCGCTACCGAGACGCCAACGTTCATACGGCACGTGTGAACGCCATCTACGGGCCATCGACCGATTTCGTCGGCAACCTGGGCCAACTTGTCGTGCTTGCACTAGGGGCAAGTATGGTCACAAAGGGCACCCTTACCATCGGCGAACTCGCCGCCTTTGTCCTGTATCTCACGGCGTTCTTCGCTCCGGTGCAACAGCTTGTGCAGTTGTACTCGACCTACCAATCAGGCCAGGCCGCCGTGGTGAAACTGGCCGAACTGCTAGCGACCCAACCAGATGTACCCGAGACGCCTGACGCCGTCGATCTGCCCCAGGTGGTAGGGCGAATCGAGTTGCGAAATGTCACGTTCGGCTACCACCCAGACCATCCCATCCTGCACGATTTCAGCCTCGACATCGCTGCGGGTGAGACCATGGCCCTGGTCGGCGCTACAGGTGCCGGAAAATCCACGGTCGCCAAACTCGTCACCCGGTTCTACGACCCCACCGCCGGTTCGGTTTGCATCGATGGCCACGATCTACGCCACCTGACCTTCTCGTCGCTTCGTCGACAAATTGGGGTAGTACCCCAGGAGCCGTTTCTGTTCGTCGGCACGCTTCGACACAACCTCAGCTACGGCCAGCCAAGCGCCACCGAAGCCGAATTGCTCGAAACCTGCGCCGCTGTCGGACTCACGGGTCTGGTTGCCCGGTCATCGGAGGGACTCGACCAACCCGTACACGAGCGAGGTATCTCGTTCTCGTCCGGCGAGCGCCAACTACTCGCTTTGGCCCGAGCGTTCCTCACCAAACCTCGGATCCTTATATTGGATGAGGCGACCAGTAATCTCGATCTTGCCAGCGAAGGCATGATCGAGCGGGCTCTCGACACAGTGCTCGAGGGTCGCACCGCCATAATCATCGCCCATCGGCTCGCCACCGCCATGCGAGCCGATCGGATCGGGGTAGTCGACGCCGGAAAGCTTGTAGAAGTCGGAACTCACGACGATCTAGTAGCTGCCGATACGAAGTATGCAGCCCTCTACCGGACATGGTTGGAACACTCCGCCACTGACTGACGCGTCAATGAGTAGACGCAGTGTGTCAGTGTCGATATCGTTCTTTCTGCGTTCCGGGTCCCCGGGGCCGAAAGGAAACTGATCATCTGCGCAGCACCGAGCGATTGCTACGGGCCAGCGAGCTCTAGCACCACCTCGATGGCCACCATTCCGGTAGCCAACGCTCACTACGATGGGAGTTCCTCGTGAACAACGAGATTTTCAACGCTGCAATGCCCGCCGATGGCCGTGTAACCGGTGGAGGCAAGGGAGTCCCATACCTTCGTGACTACTTCATGCACGAGATGGCTTCAGCCGAGCTCGACCAAGCCCAAGCCAACCCCGTAGCGGCCTAGGTATAGGAACGCCCTATCCGTTACGGTGACCCCACTGTGACGGCAGCAGCCCTACAACTCAACCACGTCAGCCTCATCCGAGACGGGCGGCACCTCCTCGACGACATTTCCTGGACCGTCTCGCCAGGACAGCACTGGGTGGTGCTTGGCCGCAACGGCTCAGGCAAGACCACACTCGTACGCATTGCATCGCTCTACCTACACCCGAGCAAGGGTCGCGTCAGGGTGCTGGGTCAAGAACTTGGGAAGACCGACGTTCGAGCGTTGCGGCGCTCCATTGGCCTGGCATCGTCGTCGCTGACATCTCAACTTCGTCCCGAACTCACCGCGCTCGATGTTGTGATGACCGCGAAACATGCTGCACTCGAACCGTGGTGGCATACCTATGATGACGCCGACCGCGACCGAGCCAGGTCGCAGCTATCACGCCTTGGGGTCGCGCACTTTGCAGAACGGCTACTAGGCACGCTGTCATCAGGAGAGCAGCAGAGGGTTCTTCTCGCTCGGAGCCTGATGACGGACCCGGGTGTCGTTCTCCTCGATGAACCAACCGCAGGCCTCGACCTTGGCGGGCGCGAAGAACTGGTCTTAGCACTCGCCACCTTGGCGGCCGACCCGTCGTCACCACCCACCATTCTTGTCACGCACCACGTCGATGAAATCCCACCAGGGTTCACACATGCCCTGTTGATGCGCGAAGGGCGGGTCCTGGCCGCAGGACCAATCGATCGCGTGCTCACCCGAGCGCGCCTGTCGGACTGTTTCGGCCTACCGCTTGTGGTTGAACGACGCGGGCGACGCTGGTCAGCCTGGGCCGACGATGTCCAATAGTCGCGCCTTAGCCCGCTCGATCTCGTCGTCGAGCAAGCTCGACAGTATTGGTCCCCAAAGGCTCCCGCCATACTCCAACTGCATCGTCAGCAATGATCCACAAGATGTCGATTCCACGTCGGCTCGAAGATCCCAGTCGGAGTGGGAACGCCCGTCATTCTCGCAGCGAACGAAGCGGACATGACGGTCGATCTCGAACTCCGTGCGAACCATTCGCAAACGCTTCGAGCGAGCAAACGGACCTACACGCGCTCGCAATTCCATATCCCACGCGAGCTTGCCTTCGTTAGGTTCGACGGGCGTCGCCGAAGCAATGATCGTTAACCATTGGTGGTAGTCGGCCAAATCGTCCACCCAGCCAAAGAGCGCCGATTTGTTACATGGTGCCTCAAGGCTCGTTCTGTACTTCATGCGGCACAGACTCTCAGTATTTGGTCAGCGCGTGTTCAATCTCTGGAAACACCGGACAGCATGCCGATCTGAAGAAGCGAAGCTCACCACCACCACAACCCAAATCCCAACACAACAGTCAGCGCCTCGGATTGTCCGAGGCGCTGATCTATTCCTTGATCGCTACTGCGTTGGGCGTAACGTTCATCTTCGGCTCGTACGCCACAAACTCGACCTCACGGGCGAGGCCCGCGAATGCCGCGCGTAGCTGCGAGCGGCAGGCACCGCACGGGCCGTAGAAGGCCTCGTCAACAAGGACTTGCCCACATCGCGGGCAATCGAGAGGCTCAGTCACAACGTCCACGTCATGCACCGTACCGCGCCAACCTCGTTTCACGGTGAATAGGCTGCCCGACGTGACATCACCCCTGCCTCCACCGGCGAAAATAACCGCCGCCGATCCGGCGCGCTCACGTAAGCGCAGACCGCGCGGTCCACTCGTGGCCGTCGCCGCCGCCACAATCGGTCTGCGCTTGGCCCGAGAGTTCGCCGGACAACGTTACGGACCGGCGGGCTTAGTCGTTGGTGTTGTTCTTATAGCAGCTCTGATAATTGGATGGCGGCTGCGTCTGCGATCTCGCGCCCGCAAACAAGGTGTAATGGAGTATTCCCCTCAAATGATTCGAGACCAGGTAGCCAAAAGCGAACTTGGACCTGCGACATTTGTCGAGGACGGAACCCTGCTGGGCACCTCAATCTTGATTGTAAATCAGCGCAGCAAGCTGATCGAGGTGAACACCCATTACCTGCTCTTCAACTCAGTAGGTGAATCGCTCGGCGAGGTCGAACAGATCGGTCAGACGAAGCTCAAACAGGCACTACGGATCTTCACCGCGTTCGATCAGTTCTTTACCCATCACTTCGACGTGAGGGGTGCCGACGATGCCTTGATTCTGCGGCTTACCCGGCCCGCCAAACTTTTCCTTTCTCGGATCAACGTCTTCGGCCCGAACAATCAGTTCATTGGCCAGCTCGCACAACGCAACGTTTTCGGCAAAATCGACTTCAGATTGACCGGGCCCGACGGTGTGCTGCTTGCCCACCTGAAGGCCGAGAATTGACGGGCATGGGACTTTAGGGTCGAGCTACCGTCCGGTCTCGAAGTAGCTCGAATTGCCAAGACCTTCGAGGGCCTGGGTCGCACGATGTTCACGAGCGCGGACACCTACGTCGTTCGGATCCATCACGTTCTCGGAGATCCACTCCGGTCGCTGGTGATGGCGTGTGCACTGTCAATCGATCTTGGCCTGAAGCAAGATGCCCGCGGCTTCGGCGGCGGTTAGGTCAATACTGGTTCAGCCAACGCTTCACGATGGCGAACACCTGGTCCCGCTCGGGTTCGTTGAAGATCTCGTGCGCCAACGAAGGAAAACCATGATTCGTCACCACAACTGCGGGCGCAGCCCGCGCAAACTCGACACTGCCGTCGGCACAAACGCACCGATCGTTAGCCGAATAGACAAGCAAGGTTGGCACCGTCCATCGTGGCGCGCGCCGCGCAGCAACACGACCGGCGTCAACAATGGCCTGGGCCAGACGAGGAGTCACTCGGTTATGGACGAGAGGATCAGCCTTGTAGGCGGCCACAACTGCCGGATCATGGGAGATCCACGAGGCCTTGAGCCCATTGCTTACCGCCAAATTTGGAGCAACACGGCCCAACATCGCAAGCAGGGCTTTCTGGACCCCAGTCATGCCCGGGTCAAGCGCTGGAGAACTGAGCACGAGACCGTCGATGGGACGCCACCAGGTCGGGTGTGGACTCGCTGCCCCACCCGCCGCGAACGCCGCTGCAACAGCGCCGCCCATGCTGTGCCCAAACAACACCAACCGCCCCGAGTAACGGCTGCGAGCCTGTTCGATGACCAAGGCCAAATCAGTGAAAAGATCATCGGCCGTGGCGAGCCGTCCACGCGCCCCGGTCGATCGGCCGTGGCCACGGAGGTCGTAGCCAACCACGTTCCAGCCCCACTCGTTGAGGTTCGACGCGACGTGTTCGTAACGGCCTATGTGCTCACCAAGGCCGTGTACTAGCACCACTGTCCCGATCGGCTCACCCCCTCCGGGTGGCAGCGGCCAATCATGCACATGCAGGCTGACACCTTCGGAGATAATAAGCGAAGAAATCACCCAACGATCCTATGGTCAACGTAGGACTATGGTCGGTGAGCATGGCCGTCTTGGGTAACCAGTCTCGCTTTATTGATATCAACGCCGACGCCGGCGAGTCATATGGGCGTTGGAAGCTCGGCGACGACGAAGCGCTCCTGCCGCTGCTGTCGAGCGTCAACATCGCCTGCGGCTTTCATGCCGGGGACCCCGTCACCATTAGGCGCACACTCGACCTGGCCGCAATCAACGGGCTGGCGGTCGGCGCACATGTCTCGTATCCCGATCTCGCCGGGTTTGGTAGGCGAGAGATGACGGTCTCAGCCGCCGAACTCGAGGCCGATCTGCTGTATCAAATCGCGGCACTCGATGGTCTAGCCCGGGTGGCCGGGATGTCCATCAGCTATGTGAAGCCGCACGGTGCGCTGTTTCATCGCACCCTCACCGACCAGATGCAAGGCGGAGCGGTGGCTGCGGCGCTGGCGGCGTGGCCCAGCCCGCTGATGTTGCTCACGAGCCCGACGGGTGCCGCTGGCGTGGCGGCCGCCGACAGGGGAATAGCGGTCGCGTCCGAGGCATTCGCCGAACGCGGCTACCAGGCCAATGGCCTGTTGATCCCTCGAGGTCAACCGGGCGATCTCATCCATGAACCGCATCTCGCAGCCGAGCAAGCGGTACGACTGGCCCGCACCGGATCGTTCGATTCCGTATGCATCCACGGCGATTCGCCCAATGCCGTCACGGTGGCACGCGCCGTGCGCGAGGAACTGATCGAGGCCGGATTCGCCATCTCCCGTTTCGCGGCCGACCCGACCTAACAGTGCACATCCGACCGTTTGGCCGCCGGGGAGTGCTGGTCGAACTCGACGACGTGTCACTCACTCGCGGCTGGCTGCAGGCGCTGGAACAGGCCGGCATCGGGAGCGAGCGGGTTCCAGGCTGGGGCAACATTTTGATCACCTGCGCCGTCCACGACACGCCCGCTTCGTTACGCGCTGCCGTGCTCGACCTACCCGAGGCCGACACGGCGACGTCGGGTCGGCATCACACAGTCCGGTACGAAGCTGGCGGCCCCGATCTCGACGAGGTAGCCGCCCAGTGCGGATTTCACCCCACTGCGATGCTCGATGCCTTCGAAGCGGCCACGTTCCAGGTTGAATGCCTCGGCTTCGTACGGGGCTTCGCGTACATGTCGGGCCTCGATCCTCGGCTGTTCGTGCCCCGGCGTGCCACGCCGCGTCAACTTGTTCCCGCCGGGTCGGTTGCCATCGCCGGACCCCAGACCGGCATCTACCCCGTCGACAGCCCCGGCGGCTGGAACTTGATTGGAAGGACACTCGAACCGGTCTTTCGCACGAGCGCGACGACCCCGGCCAGGTTCGCGGCAGGTGACACGGTGTCGTTTCGTCGCGGCCCTCCCGAGTTGCCACCCGAACCCGAGCCCACTGTTGCGCTACCCGCCAACCCTGCCGTCGAGGTCGCGGCGTGCACCGGGTTGGTCACCATTCAAGATCGCGGCCGGTTCGGCCTGCGAAGCCAAGGCGTGGGGTCATCGGGGGCGGCAGACCAGCCGTCCTTTTCGTTAGCCAACCGACTTGTCGGCAATCGGGTCGATACCGCAGCGTTCGAGGGCGCATTTGGCGAGATCACACTTGTCGCTCGCCGTCGTAGCATTGTGGCCGTGACGGGTGCTGTTTGCCGACTGACGATCAATGGCCGTGACGCCGACCAGAACCGCGCCCTAGTACTGCGGCCGGGCGATGCGCTCCAGGTTTTTCGCCCGACGGTTGGCCTGCGGGTATATGTCGCACTGCGAGGCGGTCTCGACGTCGGCGAACTACTTGGAAGTCGTTCGTATGACTCGCTGGCGCGCTTGGGCCCCCCACCGGTCGGGGCGGGCGCATTGTTCGCGACTGGCGTAGTTGCCACCTCTGCGCAGCCCTGGTTTGACCCGGTCACGAACCGGGCGCACCCTGGCGAGTCAGCCGTGTTGACCGCTCGTCCAGGTCCGAATTCACATCTGCTGGATTTCGACCTCATCGGCTCGTTGCTAGGCCAACGTTGGCGCGTCGATCAACGATGCGACCGAGCGGGCATTCGGCTTTCCGGCGAATCACACCCGGGACTTCCCGGCACCCTTCCCAGCTTCGCCTTGCTTCCCGGATCCATTCAACTACCGCCCGACGGCTTCCCCATCATTCTCGGGCCGGACGCTGGTACGACGGGCGGCTACCCGGTGGTTGCCGTCATCGACGAAACCGATCTGCCCATTGTCGGCCAACTGCGACCCGGGGCCACGGTCAAGATCAACTACCGAAGCAACTACTGATAGTCCCGAGCTTTCGCGCACCAGCGCGCCATCGGCGCGCTACGGCGCGAAAGATTGCAGTACGCGCCACAAAGCGGAACCTTACCGTGGGCGATAGGGGCCTCGATCCCCTGACCCCCACCGTGTGAAGGTGGTGCTCTTCCGACTGAGCTAAACGCCCGGAGCTTACAAGTGTAGCCGTTCAGCTGCGCTTGACGCACACCAAATCCGGTGACGCCCGGTCGTAGTAACCCTCCGTACCACGCGGACAGCGGCCATCACGGGGAACCCGCTCGGTTACCACTCCGTAATGCGGGCTAGTACAAGGCACCTGCGTCGCCTGCGCGCCGGTACGGATTTGCACACACGTGCCAAGGGCCAGCGATACTGAACCGGGTTGAGGAATCTGCGTTCCACTGCCTTGGTTGGCATACGCGCTAAACACGAATATCACCGCCATCACCGACACGAGGAGCAACCCCATCAGCGGCCACCGAGTGGTGGACGACGTCATCGGCACGAACCGAGGCTCGGCCGGCTCGGCGACCCAATTATGCGTGATAGTTGTTGGCCGAAGCGTGCTGTCGTACAACGCTCGTCTACCGGGATCACTGAGCACACGAAACGCCTCGTTGATCGCCGACATCCGCTCGCTGTTGGGTTGGTCTCCGCTATCGGGATGATGACGTCGCGCCAGCACCCGAAAGGCGACCCGCACCTCGCTCGAGGTGGCAGTCGGCCGCAGGCCAAGGGCGTCGTAGAAAGAAACGATGACCGCTAGCCTACGGACACCTGGCCTCCTGAGCGCCAGTACTCACCCTCGTCTCGATCCATAAAGCCTTCGTCGACCAGGTAGCGGCGCCACGCTGCCGCGTCGTCATGCCATTTCCCCAGCATCAGATTGACCATTTTTTCCGAATACCGGCGGCCCGGTTCGAACTCTTGCGCCAGCATCGCGACAAGGACGAGCCTTTTCGAATGTGCCATCGGGATCGAGAGAATTCGACCGTCCCGAACAAAAGCGTTGAGAACCCGAGCGTCGGGGCCGTCGTGCTCACGCTCTAACCTTCGATCGGCCGCCGAGGCTCGGGCAGCAACGCCGAACGCTTCGCCGAGCAGCTGAAAATCGTCCATGTCCTCAAGCACCAGACCGGCAGCTTCGAGACGCCCAAGGGCGGTGACGACATCGGGTATCGACAACCCGGTTTGCCGAGAGATCTCGTGCGGAGTCGACGCGTCGAGTATCAGGGCGGCAATAACGCGACGTCGATTGGGTTCGGCCAGTAGGCCAACGAGTGCAGCGGCGGTGAGCATCAGTATCCGCGCTGCGCGTCGACTAGCCCGATCAACGGCTCACCGGAGCCGAAGGCCGCCACGTTCGTTGCGATCCGAGCCGACATCAAGGGCTCGTCCATGTCGGGAGTTGTGCCTGTGTGCGGCGTGATGATGCAGTTGTCCAATGTCCAGAGTGGGTGGCTGTCGGGCAGCGGCTCGGGATCAGTGACGTCGAGCCCGGCGCCCCCAATCGTGCCCGCTTGCAAGGCCGCAACGAGGTGATCGGTGACGATGTGTCGACCCCTCGCAACGTTCACCAGCCACGCGTGACATTCCATCAAGCCCAACTCCGATTCACTGATGAGTTGATCGGTCTCGGCCGTCAACGCTACCGCCAGTACGACCAGGTCTGCCCCTGGCAGAGCATCAGAGAGCTGGTCAAGGCTGAGAACTTCAGCAACCCCGTTCATTTCCTGTAGACGGCTTCGAACAACAGTGATTCGGGTACGAAACGGCTGCAGCAAGCCGACTAGCGACTCGGTGATGCCTCCACCGCCAACGATTGTGACGTTGGCATCGAACAGGTTTCGGCCCGCTGGGTCCGACCACGATTGTGCCCGATGATATGCGCCGACGTTTCGCATGCCAGCCAGGGCGAGGCTGAGCGCCAACTCGGCTACCGGTTCAGCAAACACGCTCTTAGCGCACGTCCAAGTGCGACCGTCGTCGAACAGGTGGGTGTAGTACTCGACACCTGCGAACGGCAACTGCACCCATCGGCAATGGGGCGCACCCGCCAGCGTGTCCTCAAGTAAGGCAGCGTCACGGCCCAAGCCCCAGATAAGGCCTTCGCACTCGACAACCGGTACTAGCTCACCCCCACCGTGTTGTACAGCGACATTCACCCAGGGGGGAGATGTCGCGGGGGCAACGGCAATACGAGGAGCGCACGAACTGGCCATCTATCCAAGAGCGTAGCCACACATGCCGGTACGGATTCCGTCGTATCTGGTGGAATACCAGCCGTAATCCGAAGGAGTACGATAGCTATATCGCACTACATCGCACATACGAGGCCTGACATGACACAGAACGCAAACTTTATCGCCGGTAAATGGTTGCAAACATGGGCAGGACGCACCGACAAGGTGCTCGCCCCCGCAACTGGCTCGCCTATCGCGAACGTGGCATCGTCCGATGCCAAGGACGTCGACAAAGCAGTGAAGGCCGCGGCTAAGGCATTTGAGACCTGGGGGACATCGTCACCGGCAACCCGCGCCGCCTGCCTCAACAACCTGGCCGATGTCATCGAGGCCAACGCCGATGAGCTCGTGGCCCTCGAGAGCCTGAACGTCGGCAAACCACTGTCGATCGTGCCGCCCGAGGTCGAGTTCATGGTCGACAACCTGCGATACTTCGCCGGCGGCGCACGCCACGCATCCACCACCGCGCCCGGTGAGTACCTTCCGGGCTACACATCGATCCTTCGGCGCGAACCACTCGGCGTCGCCGGACTCATAGCGCCATGGAACTACCCGATGATGATGGCCGGATGGAAAATCGGCCCTGCGCTGGCGGCTGGCAATACCGTGGTGCTCAAGCCGTCAGAACTGACCCCGCTAACCGCGTTACGAATCGCCGAGCTGGCCGCCGACATTTTCCCTCCCGGAGTTTTCAATGTCGTCACCGGCGACGGCGAGAACTGCGGCGCTGCGCTCGTCGCCCACCCGAAGGTTGCCATCGTGTCGCTCACCGGCGAAGTCTCGACCGGCAAACTCATCATGAAATCAGCTGCCAACACCATGAAGCGGGTACACCTCGAACTCGGCGGAAAAGCCCCCGTAGTCGTTTTCGACGACGCCGACCTGGAAGCCGTGGTCGCTGCCGTGCGGTCGTTCGGTTATTGGAACTCAGGCCAAGACTGCACGGCGTCGACCCGCGTGATTGCCGGTCCCGGTATTCACAACGACCTAGTATCCGAACTCACCAAAGCTGTCAAGAGCATCAAAATGGGTGACCCCGGAAAGACCGGTGTCGAGATGGGACCTCTCGTTTCGGCCGACCAACGCAAGCGGGTTGCCGGGTTCGTTGCCCGTGCTGCGAAGGCAGGGGCGCGTGTCACCACGGGTGGATCCACACCAAAGCGTAGCGGGTTCTATTTCGAGCCGACGGTCGTCGTGGGTCCGAAACAATCAAGTGAGATCGTTCAGCGTGAGGTGTTCGGACCCGTAGTCACGGTGCAGCAGTTCTCCGACGAGGCCGAAGCAATCAAATGGGCGAACGGCGTCGACTTCGGACTCGCCGCCAGCGTGTGGACCAACAACATTGGTCGGGCCATGCGGGTCGCCAACGCCTTGCAATTCGGTACCGTGTGGGTCAACGAGCATGGCCCGTTGGTGTCGGAAATGCCCCACGGCGGTTTCAAGCAATCGGGCGTCGGAAAGGATCTCTCGGCATACTCGATCGAGGCCTACACCGAGCTAAAGCACGTGATGATCAAGACGTCGTGAACACCCCGAAACGGGCAGCGCTCATCATCGATGAGACAGATCGTCAGATCATCGAACAGTTGCAAGTCGATGGTCGAATGCCCTACACGCGACTCGCTCAGCTGGTGCGATTGTCCGAGGCTGCAGTGCGCCAACGGGTACAGCGCCTTGTCGATGGCGGCGTCATGCAGGTAGTTGCAGTCACCGATCCGTTGTCGCTCGGCAGGCGGCGCGTCGCCATGATTGGGCTACACGTCGAGGGCGACGTGCAGCCGGTGAGCGAAGCAGTCGGAGCCATGATCGATGTCGAGTACGTCGTCATTACTGCTGGCAGTTTCGACCTGCTCGTCGAGGTAGTCGCCGAGGACGACGAGGCGCTGCTCGGAGTCACCTCACGAATTCGCGCCGTACCCGGGGTCCGGTCATCGGAGAGTTTTATCTACCTTCGGCTCACGAAGCAGACCTTCACCTGGGGTGCACGGTGACATCGTCTCGCCATTTCTGGGGGCAGTTCACACCACTGGACAGCGTTCGAAAACATGGGCTACCTGTCATCACCCGTGGCGATGGCTGCTACGTGAGGGACAGCCACGGACACCGGCTGTTCGACGGCCTGTCGGGCCTGTTCTGCGTACAGGTAGGCCACGGGCGCGCCGAGTTGGCAGCGGCAGCGGCACGCCAGATGGAGCGGCTGGCGTACTTCCCCACCTGGTCGTTCGGCAATGAACCGGCCCTCGAATTGGCCGACCGATTGGCGGCCTTAGCCCCCGATGGCCTCAACAGGGTGTTCTTCACCGATTCAGGATCAGCTGCAGTCGAATCGGCGTGGAAGCTCGCCCGCCAATACTTCAACCTGGTCGGCCAACCGGGCCGGTACAAGGTGCTCAGCCGATACATGGCATACCACGGCACATCAATGGGCGCGCTCGCTATCTCGGCCGTGCCGGGCATCCGCACCCCGTTTGAACCGTTAATGCCCGGCGCCATCAAGGTCGCTAACACCAATCGCTACCGGTGTATCGACTGCGCCCACCTCGACGCATGCACGCTGCGATGCGCCGACGACATCGAACAACGCATCTTGATGGAAGGCCCCGAAACCGTCGCAGCCGTGTTTCTCGAACCAATGCAAAACACCGGCGGAGCGCTCGTGCCACCCGAGGGGTACTTCGCCCGCGTTCGCGAGATCTGCGACCGGTACGGTGTGCTCCTCGTCTCCGATGAAGTCATCTGCGCGTTCGGGCGCCTCGGTCACATGTTCGGTTGCGACCGGTATGGGTACCAGCCCGACATCATCACGTTCGCCAAAGGTGTCACCAGTGGCTACGCGCCAATGGGCGGCATGATTGTCACTGACCATATTGTCGAACCGTTTCTCGAAGCAGGTGCCACATTCCTGCACGGAGCAACGTTTGCAGGTCATCCCGTCAGCTGCGCTGTTGCACTCGCCAATCTCGACATCCTGGAACGCGAAGATCTGTGCGGCAACGTGCTCGCCAACGAGCATGCCTTCGGGTCAATGCTCGACGAACTGAGAGACATCCCAATCGTTGGGGACATTCGTGGCGACGGCTATTTCCGAGTGCTGGAACTTGTTCGCGATCAGGCCACTCGCCAGACCTTTAGCGAAGCCGAGTGCGACTGGCTGCTACGAGAAACGCTGTCGCCCCGACTCTACGAATTGGGATTGTATTGTCGCGCCGACGACCGAGCCGACCCCGTTGTCGTGTTGTCGCCGCCGCTAATCGCCGATGTCGATGACCTTCGCTCAGTCGTCAATGTCCTGCGCACGGCACTCACCGAAGCAAGCACCGGTTTCAGCCAACGACGCGTCTAAGAACCACCTTGCTTTCGGTTCGTGCCGCCCCGCCCTCCGATTTCAGCCACCGTATGAATGCGTCAAGGCCCTCGGGCCCGGCGCAGTCGACCACCACCTCATAGTCGGCAGCGCCGGTCACGAACGCGGCAAACACCACCTCCGGTCGTTGGGTCAATCGGGACTCGAACGCCTCGGGTTCGCCACCAGGCGGAAGTGACACGTCTACAACAGCACGCAACGGTCGTCCGATCGCCGCAGGATCAACCCTGGCCGCATAGCCCTCGATGGCACCTGAACGTTCCATTCGGCGCACCCGTTCGGCAGCAGCCGAAGCCGATAGATGCACTTCGACGGCCAATGCCTGCCAGCTGATTCTAGCGTCGCGTTGCAATATGCCGATGATTCGATGGTCAGTACTGTCAAGTGAAACAAAATCCACGGCCGACATGCTAGATCCACGACGCATTCGGTGACACCCACGGTGCTCGAATCGCCATGATGGTCATATGGCACTCACCGTTGGCGTCCCGACCGAAACCAAAACTGCGGAGGGCCGTGTGGCCATGACTCCCGACGGCGTTCGAGAACTCGAACGCCTCGGTGTTCAGGTGTTCGTCCAAGCCGGCGCCGGCGAAAACTGCTCAATCACCGACACCGAATACCGCGCCGCCGGAGCCGACATCGTCCCGACCGCGCAGGACGCCTGGGCGCAGCAAATGGTCGTCAAGGTCAAAGAACCCCAGGGCGTCGAACTCGGATATCTACGGGCCGACCTCACCCTGTTCACCTATCTGCACCTCGCTGCATACCCCGAGGTTGCCAAGGCACTCATCGCCGCGGGAACCACCGCAATCGCATACGAGACAGTGCAAATCGCCGGCGGAGCGTTGCCGTTACTCGCACCCATGAGCGAAGTAGCGGGTCGCCTCGCACCCCAGATGGGTGCCCATTTCCTTGAAGCCCACAATGGCGGGCGCGGCGTGCTGCTCGGTGGCGCACCGGGAGTTCGGCCAGCCAAGGTGGTCGTGCTCGGGGCTGGCAATGTCGGTTGGAACGCAGCGTGGATCGCGGCCGGAATGGAGGCCGAAGTAGTGCTGCTCGACAAAAATCTCGACCGGCTCCGCTTTGTCGACCAGATCCACAAGGGCAGAATCATCACGTTGGCGTCCAACCGTGGGGCAGTCGAACGAGCAGTTGCCGACGCCGACCTCGTGATTGGCGCGGTACTCGTCGCGGGCGGGCGAGCGCCTGTGGTTGTTTCCGAAGACATGGTTCGCAGCATGAAGAAGGGCGCGGTCATCGTCGACGTTGCCGTCGATCAAGGCGGCTGTATCGAGACCATCCACGAAACCACGCACAAGGACCCGGTGTATGTGAAGCACGGTGTAATCCACTACGCCGTCGGCAACATGCCGGGAGCCGTGCCTCACACATCCACCTACGCACTCACGAACGCCACGCTGCCGTACATCTCGCTTGTTGCGGCTCATGGCGCTCGAGCCGCGGTGGCCAAGGACGCTGCTCTAGTCGGCGGTGTGAATACGGTGGGCGGCCACGTGACCAACGGCCCCGTCGCCGAGTTCCTGCGCACCCAGTTCGTCGAGCCGCTCGTCGCCCTCGGCTAGCTCACCGGCAGGCGGTCGAGTCGCAACTGGGCCGAGCGAGCGTGGGCGACAAGCCCGTCGGCGAGACCAAACGCTGCGGCGTCTTGAGCCACATGACGGGCAGCGACCGGGTCAGTGACGCGCTGCCAAGTCAGCGTCTTCAAGAACTTCGCCACCGACAACCCCGAGGTGTAACGGGCCCCAGCCTGCGTCGGCAGCGTGTGGTTAGTACCAGTGCAGCCTTTGTCGGAGTATGTAACAGTTGCGTCGGCACCAAGGAACAACGAGCCGTAGTTTCGAAGCCGACCGAGGTACCAGTCCTCGTCGTGTGTCATCACCTCAAGGTGCTCACACGCTACCCAGTCCGATATGTCGGCTGCTTCCTCGCGACTGCGAGCGACAAAGACGGCTCCAAAGTCGCGCCAAGCCGCTCCGGCAACGTCGCGCGTCTCCAGGCGCGGAAGCTGCAACTCGATCTCGGTCATCACGCGATGGGCCATCTCCAAACTCGTTGTGATGAGGTATGCCGGAGAGTTAGGCCCATGTTCGGCCTGGCCAAGCAAGTCGGCGGCTACCAGTTCGGCGTCGGCTGAGTCGTCGCAAATCACAGCAATCTCCGAAGGACCGGCCAACAAATCGATTCCCACTCGTCCAAAAAGTTGTCTTTTCGCTTCCGCAACGTACTGATTCCCGGCGCCACACAACATGTCGACAGGTCCCATATCACCCAAACCAAAAGCCATGGCGGCGAGCGCAGGCACGCCACCCAGGCAGAACATGGCGTCGGCACCAGCCTCAGCTGCTACCCACGTCATAGACGGTGTCGGGCCACGACCACCGGGCATAGGCGGCGTGCACGTAACAACTCGCTCGACGCCTGCAACCTTGGGAACGATGACGCTCATAAGCGGTGACGACACCACCGGATACCGACCACCGGGAAGGTATGATCCCACGGTCTGAATCGCAACCTGGCGGTGGCCGACAACCACGCCTGGGAACGGCGAAAACTCGGTGTCAGTCAGCAACGTTCGCTGGTGTTGAGCAAAGGCAGCGACTGTTTGTGCGCTTCGTCGAAACGCCGTTATGAAGGCCGGCGGCAACGTCGCTTCTGCAGATCGTATGGTGGCGGCGTCGACCTCGAACGACGGCGGGTTCCAACCGTCGAGCCGCTCGGACCATAGTCGAACGCCGCTCATGCCCGTATGTTCGATGTCGGACAGAATCTCGCTGACCGTGTCTTGCACCCCAACGTCGACACTGGCTTGTTCGAGCAACCGACCCGACTTCAGTACATGCCATTGGGCAAGCATCTCGGCAGCGGAATGTGTCCCTCTGTTCATAAGACCACGCTATCGCCCGGGCGCGGCGGCTGCGAGACGCTTAGTAACTGCGCGGCAGGCCAAGCACGTTCTGGGCAATAAAGTTCATGGTCATTTCCTGGCTCACCGGAGCAAGCCGAATGATCCGGGCTTCACGCCAATAGCGTTCAACGTGATATTCGGTGGCGTACCCCATTCCGCCAAGCGTTTGTATTGCACGATCGGCTGCGAAAAACCCAGCCTCGGCGGCAAGGTACTTGGCCGAATTGGCCATTGCCCCGCAGTCTTGCCCATGGTCGTACAGCCAGGCCGCGTGCATGACCATTTGCCAAGCTGCTTCGAGTTGCACGTGTGCGTGGGCGAGAGGATGCGAAATCGCCTGATTGGAACCGATGGGGCGCCCGAACACCTCTCGCTCCTTGGCATACGAAACAGCTTTGGCGAGGGCTGCTCGGCCGATGCCTACCGCTTCGGCGGCCAACAGGATGCGCTCGGGGTTCATGCCGTGGAGGATGTGATAAAAGCCGTTGCCCTCTTCCCCTACCAAGCGCCAATCGGCTACCGGCAAGCCGTCGTATGCCACTTCGCACGACGCCACGGCGTTGCGGCCGGCCTTGGGAATCGGCTTGATATCGACATACTTCGGGTCGAGGTCGGCGACGAAAAGACTGAGACCCTTGAAGCGATTCTTGTCGTCGTGGCCAGTGCGGGCCAACAACAGCACCACTTCGGATTCCAGCGCTTTCGACGTCCAAATCTTGCGACCATGTATGGTCCAGCCACCCTTGCCGTCTGGCACCGCCCGGGTCGAAATACGCGACGTGTCGGTGCCAGCGTCAGGTTCAGTTACCCCGAAGGCAATATGAAGATCGCCGGCCGCAGCCCTCGGAAGGAACTCGGCTTTCAGCTTCTCGTTACCAAACTTGACCACGGGCTCAAGCCCGAACACGGTGAGGTGAATCGCTGAGCAGCCGTTCATGGCGGCGCCCGACGCGGCCACTTCATGCAGCACAATCGATGCCTCGGTTATTCCCCGCCCTCCGCCGCCGTAGATCTCGGGTAGGGCTATGCCAACCCAACCGCCGTCAGCCAGGGTTTTGTAGAACTCCCAGGGAAAACGGTGTTCCTGATCACACGCACTCCAGTAATCGTCGGTGTACGCGCTGCAGGCGTTCCGCACACCCTCGGCGATTGCAAGGTGGTCCTCGTTCGGCGCAAAGTCCATGCCGTTGACCGTACCGGCCCGCCCAGGTTCGCTGCCATACCGGCGCGCTTTCGGGAAGTCTGCCAGGAAGTGCCAACCACCACTTTCCGCAACTGTTGCGGAAACGGCCGAGCCTGGGTCCACCGTTTCCGCAACTGTTGCGGTAACGGCCGGAAACGGCCGGAAACGGTACCGGTACCGGGCACGGAACTTCGTCACACCCCGTCGTTACAGTGTCCTTGTGTCCACGATCCCAGAACGGGTCGTGCGTCTCGCCGAGCAGCGTCACGGCTTCGTCACCACACAGCAACTCACCCAGCTCGGCCTCCGCAAGTCTCAGATCCAGTCGCTCGTGTTATCCAACCACATCACCCACCACGAATACGGCGTTTGGCGCACGCGCTCAACACCATGCGCGTTCGACGAACGAGCCGCCTTGCTGTCGCACCTAGCGCCCAAGGGCGCTCTGTCACATTCGACGGCGGCTCGGCTGTGGGGAATTCGTACCGCTACCCGCGACCAGCTTGAGATTCTCGTGCCGGTTTCTTTCCGCGGCCGACCACGAGGCGCCCTTATCCATCGAACTCGTGATTTTGACGAGCTAGACGTGTCATTTCTTGCGGACGGAACTCGCCTAACATCACCTGCTCGAACTCTCTTCGACCTAGGCGGATCGGTTGACGCGTTCAGACACCGATCGGCGCTTGAACACTCATTACAACTTGGCATCGTCTCGATAGACGACCTTCTAGAATTGGCCAACCGGGTTCGTAGTCGAGGGCGGCGAGGAAGCGCGGCCTTCGGCGAACTCGTGGCCACGTTCGCTCACCTCCCACTGCCCGTGCGATCGAGCGTCGATGAGATAACTGTCGCCGATGCGCTCGTCGAGGCGGGCATCACAGGGTTCGTACGTCAATTTTCGATCAGGCTACCGACTGGATCGAAAATCTTTGCCGACATCGCACATCCCGGCCTCAAGCTTGCAATCGAGGTCGATCATTCTTACTGGCACGCATCCACCCCCGAGGCCGTTCGGGCCGACAAGGCTCGCGACATTCAACTCCTGAAGATCGGATGGCGCGTTATCCGCATCACGGAATACGAAGTTGAACATCAGCTTGCGTCAACAGTGGCTTCCATAGCGGCGATCGCCGGCCGGGAGATGGTCTAATCCCACCATTTGCGCAACAGTTGCGAGAATGCCCGCCTCAGAGCCGGCCGTTTCCGCAACAGTTGCGCAAATGGGGTGGGGGTGGCATACCGTCTTGGGATGACGTTGAAGCTTGGGTACAACACTGGGTACTGGTCCGCGGGTCCGCCGGCGGGGGCGCTGGCCGCAATCCAGGAGGCCGAGCGTCTCGGGTTTGACTCGTTCTGGTCGGCCGAAGCGTATGGCTCGGACGCGCTGACCCCCCTGGCCTGGTGGGGTGCCAACACCACGCGAATCAAGTTGGGTACTGGCATTATCCAGATGTCAGCTCGGACACCTACCGCCACTGCTATGGCCGCAATCACCCTCGACCATCTGTCGGGCGGCCGTTTCATCCTCGGGCTCGGGGCGTCGGGCCCTCAGGTCGTCGAAGGTTGGTACGGCGAGCCGTATCCCAAGCCTTTGGCTCGCACCCGCGAGTACATCGACGTCGTCCGTCAGGTACTCGCCCGCGAGAAGCCGGTGGTGCATCACGGCGAGCAGTATCAGATACCGCTTCCCGGTGGCACCGGACTCGGCAAGGCGCTCAAGTCAACGGTGCACCCACTACGCAAGGACCTACCCATGTATCTCGGCGCCGAGGGTCCCAAGAACGTGGCACTCGCAGGGGAACTTTGCCAAGGCTGGCTGCCGCTGTTCTTCTCCCCCAAAGACGATGCCCACTACCGTCGCTGCCTAGCCGAAGGCTTCGCTGCGTCGGGTGATGCGGGCAAGGCGGCGTCGTTCGATGTGGCCTGCGGCGTGACAATTGTTCCCGGTGACGACGTGGAGAAGTGTGCCGATGCCGTGCGACCGTTCGTAGCGTTATACGCCGGAGGCATGGGCGCTAAGGGCCAGAATTTCCACTTCGAGGTGTTCGCCCGGATGGGTTGGGAGGCCGAGGCCACCCACATCCAAGAGCTGTACCTGGCCGGCCGTAAGGACGAGGCCATTGCCTCAGTACCGCTCGCGATGGTAGAAGATGTCGCCCTGGTCGGTCCCCTCGACAAGATCAAAGATGAGTTGCAACGTTGGAAAGAAACCTGCATCACGACGATCCTGGTGTCTGGTTCAGCTAAGGCGTTGCCCATGTACGCCGATCTCATACTTGGCTAGTCGCCACCCACCAACGCCGGGTTCCGCGGCTGCGGCCTTCCACTATCGAGACTTTCGGATCATGTGGTTCGGTTCCTTTCTTTCGAACATGGGCACCTGGATGCAACAGGTGGTCATGGGTTCGCTCGTGTTCAAGCTCACCGAATCCACCGGTCGCCCGAGCACCTACGTCGCCATCGTGTACTTCGCATACTTCCTGCCGATGCTGGCGTTCGCGATGATCGCGGGGGTCGTCGCCGACAGATTCGATCGTCGGCGATGGTTGTGCATGCTGCAGTTCGAGCAGGGCGTCGCGTCGCTCGCTCTTGCGATTGCGGTGTGGACGCACGCTCGCCCGTCGGTGTGGCTGCTGGCTGCGATCAGCCTGTGTGTTGGGACAGGCAATGCCTTCAACGCACCGGCGTGGGTTTCGACGATGCCGCTGCTCGTTGACCGTGTCGACCTGCCGGGAGCCCTTTCGCTCAACTCGACAATGATCAACGCCACGCGGGTTTTTGGCCCGGTACTCGGCGGATTCCTCTACCCGGTGTTTGGGGCTGGGGTCGTGTTTTTTCTTAATGCGCTCACGTACGGATTTGTGATCGCAGCGATTGTGTCGATCAAGATTCCCACGATCACGCCGGCGGGCGGCTCGCTCAAGGATCGGTTCCTTGGTGGCCTCGCCGTGGCTCGAACGGACCCGGTCGTCGGGCGTTGCCTCAGATTCGTGTGGATGTTCAGCTTGTTGTGTCTGCCCATCCTCGGGTTGTTCGCTCCCATTGCTGAACGACAGTTGCACCTCAACTCCAAGAGCGCCGCGTATGGATGGCTGTATGCGGCATTCGGGTTCGGCGCGGCAGTCGGGTCACTTGCGCTTGGTACCGTTTTCACTCGTGCCGACAAAACGAAAATGGTACGACCCGGGCTGGTTGGATTCGCGGTAACACTGCTCGGGTTCAGCGTTACCCGATCCTTGCCCTTAGCAATTCCCGCTGTGTTCGTCTTCGGCGTGTTCTATTTCGGGACGGCAACATCGGTGATGACAGTGCTGCAAACTCGGCTGGCCGACAATGTCCGCGGGCGGGTTATGGCGCTGTGGTTTATGGGATTCGGCGGCACCGTGCCGCTTTCGGCATTGTTGTACGGGCCGCTACTCGACCGTACAAACAGCACGCTGGTGCTGGGGATCAGCGCCGCTTGCGCTCTGGGCCTTGCACTGTGGATCGACCTGCCCGGGACTTCCAATCGGGCCACAGTCGGTGCTAGGCGGTGAGCGCCGCCGCCAAGGTTTCAAGCCCGGCAACTCGACTGCCCTTCACCAGCACGCCATCGCCGCTGACGAGTTCGCGCAGCATGATGAGCGGGTTTTGCGTCGCGACAATGCCGTAGTCATTCGTGCCGACCGCGATGACTTCGATACCTCGCTCACGGGCATAGTCGGCCATGTCGCGATGGCGTTTCGGACCGTCGTCATCGAGTTCGGCCATCTGGCCAAGTACCGCAACTCGCCGACCGCTGCCGGGCAGCGCTGCGAGGGTGTCGAGCGCCGCTGTCATCGATGTCGGGTTGGCGTTGTAGGCATCGTTGAGGACAATGACTCCGGCGTGGGTGCGGGTCATTTCCATTCGCCATGGCGACAACCGGGCGCGTCCAAGACCGGCGGCGACAGCGGCGAGCGGAGTGCCGACCGCAAGCGCGGCCGCTGCCGCCGCTGCTGCATTAACGGCCATATGAGTGCCGCTCACCGCAAGCACGACGTGGATGGATCCCCACGGTGTGGCCAGGCGAAACGATGGTCGGGCCATGTCATCGAGTCGAATGTCTTCGGCTCGAACATCGCCCCCATTGCGACCAAACGACAACACGGCGGCGTCGGTTCGATGCGCAAGGGCTAGGCACACCGGTTGATCAGCGTTGAGGACGGCGGTACCGCTCGATGGCAATGCTTCGATCAGTTCACCTTTTGCTTGAGCCACGCCGCCGACTCCTCCGAGACGCCCGACATGCGCCTCGCCAATAATCGTGACCACCCCAACATTCGGCGAAGCAACACGACAAAGCCGAGCAATTTCGCCGAGCCCCCGCATTCCCATTTCGACCACAACGACCTCGGTGTCGTCGGCCGCATTCGTCAGGGTGAAGGGCACGCCGAGGTCGTTGTTGAAGCTGGTCGGGTTGGCTTGGGTGCGAAAATGTGCCTGCATAGCTGCAGCACACAGGTCCTTGGTACTGGTCTTTCCAACCGAGCCCGTAACCCCAATGACGCGGTCGGGAAGCCGTCGCCGGGCCGCAGCGCCAAGCGCCAGGTAGGCGGCGGAGGTGTCGGTAACCTGAATCGCCGTGGCCTCGGCGTTTCCCAGCTCGCGTTGCGTCAGATACGCCGGGGCACCGTTAGCGACAGCTTGTGAAATGAAGTCGTGCCCATCACGCTCGCCCACGATGGGCACGAATAGTTGACCCGCCGTCAGTTCGCGCGAGTCGAAGGCTGTTCCATTGACGACGACAGATTCGCCGACGTCCGCGCATCGACCGTTAACGGCCTCGGCAATTTCTCGAGCGGTGAACAGCACGTTGCCAGGATAGGCGGCGCGCCTTTGCCCGGCATCCACTGAACAGGTTCTCGCCCGAGTGTGGAGTCGATTTCCGACGCCGCAGCCGGGCGAGATCGTGGCCGAAGAGTGAGCGGTGACCGTAAGCTGGCGGGGTGCCGAGTCCCCGAATCAACCTGATTGTCCTGTTCGGCGGTGAGTCCGCCGAACACGACGTCAGCCGCGCTACCGCCGCTCACGTGATGGCAGCGCTCGACCCCCAACGATATTGCGTGCGCGCCATTGGGATCACACGCGAAGGCGAATGGTTGCAGGCCGACGACGCAGCTGCGACGGCACTCGAATCGCTGAAACATCATGCTGTCAGCGGCACAGCGATCGCCACCGGCGTGGCCGTCGAGGGGCCGACAACAGCCCGGCAATTCCCGACTATGGCCGATGGACCAACGGTTGTCATGCCACTTCTCCATGGCCCAATGGGCGAGGACGGCACGGTGCAGGGACTGCTTGAACTTGCCGACGTTGCCTATGTGGGATGCGGGGTGTTGTCGTCGGCAGTTTCGATGGATAAGGCGATGATGAAGACCGTGCTCGGCGCGGCCGGTATCCCCCAAGCCCGCTGGCGCGCCGTTTTCGAACACGAGATCGTTTCGTCGACAGCCGATGATCTGATTGTCGAGTTTGGCCTTCCGCTGTTCGTGAAGCCCGCCAACATGGGGTCGTCGATTGGTGTCGCCAAAGCGCACAACCGGGACGAAGTCGAAGCCGCGTTGGCCGTTGCGCTCACCTATGACTCCACCGTTGTTGTCGAGGAGATGGTCGTTGGACGCGAGATCGAGGTCAGTGTGCTCGGCGGCACCACGCCGCGCGCCTCGGTTCCTGGCGAAGTGGTCCCCGGCCACGAGTTCTACGACTTCGAGGACAAGTACCTAGAAGATTCGGCCCGGTATGTCATTCCTGCCCATCTCGATGCCGACGAGACCGATCATATCCAGCAGCTCGCGCTGGCGGCCTTCCGGGCCCTGAGATGCCATGGTTTAGCCCGGGTCGATTTCTTCTACGAGGCGAATGGCCGGGGTTTCCTGTGCAACGAAGCGAACACAATGCCGGGGTTCACACCCATCTCGATGTACCCCAAACTGTGGGCAGCGAGCGGGGTGTCGTATCCTGACCTCATCAACGAACTTGTCGACCTTGCCCTAGAACGCCACGCCCAACGCCGCCGAAACACCAACCGCTGATGTTGTTCGAAGAGCGATTTCTCGAACCCATTCGCACTGGCGAAGTGACCACCACGTACCGACGTTGGAAAGCACCCCAGGCGAAGGCCGGCAACCGGCAACGCACCGCCGCTGGTCTCATCGACATCATCAGCGTGATTCTGGTGAACCCGCGGTCCATCACCGATGCCGGCGCGAAACAAGCCGGTTACCGCACCGGCCAAGAACTGCGTGACGACCTGCGGGGCCGGTCTGAATACTCGTGCTACCGAGTCGAGTTCAAAACGGTTGACGAGTCCGACCTCCTCGACGAACTCGTCGATCGGACAGACTTCACGGCCGAGGAACTCGAGCGACTCACTCGCCTCACGTCGTGGTCGCTGCCGGTTCTGCAGGCCATCGCAGCCAAGCCCGAGGTGCGCGCCGGCGACCTAGCAGCCGAACTTGGCCGAGACACCGAGAAGTTCAAGTCCGACGTTCGTCGACTCAAAGCGCTCGGTCTCACGATCAGCTTCGATATTGGTTATCGGCTATCACCCCGAGGCGAGGCCTACCTAGCCCAGGCCACGTAGCCTGCGCTCACTTTCGCGACAGCATTATCGGGCCGGTGAGGTACATTGCGCTCGATGTAGCCGGTATGGCCGCCGAGTGGATTGTCCCGCAAACAACGACGCGCGCCGGGCAATCCTGTATTTCCATGGTGCGGGCTATGGCGTTGGTTCAATCGCCAGCCACCGAAAGATGGTCGGCCATCCGCGAGCTCGGGGTGTTCGCAACAGCCGTCACGACGGGCTGAGAGCGGCTCGCACGAACCCGAAGAGTTCACGTCGCAAGCGGCGCAAGCCTGCAACATCTACACCGACGCCGAGCCCACGGTGGGCTTCCACATCGGCAGCTACCCCAACGGCGAGCGTGTAGAGCAAGGCCAAGGTGGTGCGAGGGTGCGCGCGGCGAATGATGCCAGCGTCCATCAGAGCGCCGAGCGAGGCAACAGCTCGTTCGATGAGCGGCGCCAGGCGGTGGCTGAGTTCGATCGACACCTCGCCGCCCATTCGATTCACCTCGCGTAGCAACCCAAGCAATTCGGGTCGCCGTACCGAGTAGCCGAAAACCGATTTCAAGACCGCTTCGATTCTGTCGACGCCTTTGGCGCTGGCCAAGGCCGCTTCGAGGACCCCGGCTAGCTCGATTCCTGCTCGTTCGACAACAGCATCGAGGAGTGCTTCTTTCGAGGCGAACCAGTACAGAATCGTTTGTTTCCGTACACCAAGTTCGACAGCAAGCGCATCGAGCGACGTCGCTTCGTACCCGCGGGATCCGAAAGCAACAAGGGCGGTATCGAGGATGCGATCCCGCGTGGTCATGCCGCTCATCTTCGAAGCGTAGGCAACATCCGTAATCGACGCTTAACAAACTGGGCGTTACGAGCGCAGGGCTCGCACTGTGTCCTCGAACTGAGGGAACCGTGAAACAAGCTTGTCGATCAGCGGCCCCTCAACCTGCTTGTAGGCAACGTCGGTAGTCGACGCTCGGCAGAGATAGTCCGAAACCGCGATGTGTACCTCGCGATCGAGCGCTTCATCCGCGTTGCGCGTGGTGTCCCAGATGCCCTCGACGCGTTGTGCTGCGGATTGCGAGGAAGCCGTGATCCCTGCTGAAGCCATGCATTTCGTGTATCCCCCGAGGGCTCCAAGCACCTCGGGCGTGTTAGCGAGCATCGTGAGGCCGTCGGCTAACAACGCGGCTGCCGCCGGGCTATAGGTCGGGTATCCAGCCTGGGCATCGGTGGCCCCACTCGCCCGACAGCCCGTTCCGCCGGACTCCGATTCGTTACCGAGGTCGGCGAGGTAGCGCTTGCGAGTAGGTTCGTCGAGGCTCGCGACGAGTCGCTCGTTGGGCGGACTACCGATATCGGGTCGAGTCAAGGGAGCGACTATTCCTCGGGACGAGCCGATGTTGAAACCGGTCCGCTGAAGCTGATCGAGCTCCGACGGCATCGCAGCTATAAGCCACGGTCGATACTGCCACCCTCGAGCGTCCATACAGTCCTTGACAGCCTCTTCGGTGCGGTTGTGGATGTCGTCTGGACCGCGAAGTAGCGACTGTGCGATGGAGCCCTTCGGGACGTCGTCCGCTAACGCAGCATTGGGTACCCGCGGTTGGGCTACAGCTGGGCCAACGGTTGGCGCAGGCGACGTCGCCAGCTTGGCGGATGAATCAATGACGATGGTCGCCGATGGCCTTGCACTAAACGCCGACTCGGTTGTTGCGGGCTGACCACATGCCGCAAGCGACACGAGCGCAACCGGGACCAAAATCCGGAACATGTACATGTGACTTGTCCTCGTTTCTAGCAACGGTGTTGCCGCTTGCTTACCAAATGGTAGACAATCTTCTTATGATCGCCGAGTCGCTGGCTGGCAAACGCATATTCGTCACCGGGTCCACCGGCTTCCTGGGCACGGCGCTGGTTGAGCGCCTCATGCGCAGCGTGCCCGGCTGCGAGCTAGTGCTCCTCATCCGCTCGGGCAAAAGGTCTACAGCTGCGCAGCGTGCCCAACGCGAGATCTTGAAGAATGATGCCTTCGACCGGCTGCGAGCCGAGCTCAAAGAGGTTGGCGGCGAGACGTTCGAGGACATGGCGGCACGGCGCATCCAGGTGGTGGCCGGCGATGTAACGAGCGACAACCTCGGTCTTAGCGACAACGACCTGGCCATCCTTGCCACTTGCGACACCATCATTCACTCGGCCGCTGCCGTCAGTTTCGATTCACCCCTCGATTCAGCCGTTGAAATCAACCTGCTCGGCCCCATGCGTATAGCCGAAACGTTGCACGCTCTCAACGTAACGCCCCACTTGGTGGCTATTTCCACGTGTTACGTGGCCGGAAACCGGCGCGGCACGGCGCCAGAGGCACTCACCTCGGCCGGCCCGTTCGATCTCGGTCTGAGCTGGAAAGCCGAGGTGGCGTCGGCACGTCGGCTGCGCGCCGACACCGAAGCCATCAGCCGTCAGCCCGGAAAACTTACCGGCTTTCGCAAGGACGCCCAACGCGAACTTGGTGCCGCGGGAGCACCCGCGTTGGCGGCCAAGACCGAGCAGTACCGCGAACGGTGGGTGCAGGATCAGCTCGTTGAGGCGGGCCGAGCGCGTGCTGCCAGCGTGAGTTGGCCCGACGCGTACGCGTTCACGAAGAACCTGGGTGAGCAAGCGCTGTTCGAGACGAAGGGCGATGTGCCCGTTTCGATCGTGCGGCCATCGATCATCGAGTCGGCACTCGCCGAACCGCGGCCCGGGTGGATTCGAGGGTTCCGCATGGCCGAACCGGTCATCGTTAGCTATGCCCGGGGTCTGCTCAAAGAGTTCCCAGGATTGCCCGAAGGTACCGTCGATGTCATCCCGGTCGACATGGTTGTGGCGGCATCGATCTGCGTGGCGGCCCTCGGAGCCGACCAGGCGCCCCACATCACACAGGTGGCATCGGGCGGCGTAAACCCGTTGAAGTACCGCACCTTGGTCGACAACGTACGCAGTTGGTTCACCGAACACCCGTTGTACGACAACCACGGCCAGCCCATAGTGGTACCCGAGTGGACCTTCCCGGGCCGCGGGCGCGTGCAGGCCCAGTTACAGCGGGCCGAAACCATTATCGGGCGAACCGAAAAGGTGCTTCATAACCTGCCGCTGCGAGGCAAACAGGCGTTGTGGTCAGCCAAGCTCGACGAGAAAAAGATCGAGATCGAGCGAGCAAAGGAATACGTAGAGCTGTACGGCGCCTATGCCGAGTGCGAGGCCATCTACTCGGTCGACAACCTGCTCAGCATGTGGCACAACCTGGACGATCACGACAAGGCGACGTTCTGTTTCGACCCGCGGGTGGTCGATTGGCCCCGTTACGTACGAGAGATTCACTTGCCGTCGGTAGTGGAACACGCCCGCGTAAAATCCACACCCGGCCGCAAAATCGACGACCGCCCGGCCCGCATGCGCCGCCAGGTTCTCGACCCGGCCCGTCAGGTTGCGGCGTTCGACCTCGAGAACACACTTATTGCGTCGAACGTGGTCGAGAGCTATTCATGGCTGGCCACACGTCGGCTACCGACCGACGAACGAGCCCGGTTCGTGCTACGAACCTTGCGCGAGGCTCCCGGTCTCATGGCACTCGACCGCAAGGACCGCGGCGACTTCTTGCGTATGTTCTACCGCCGCTATGAGAACGCTCCCGTTGCCCAACTCGAAGAGGACGCAGCCGAGCTTCTCACGCAACTCATCGTTACCAAGAGCTTCCCCGCGGGCATCCGCCGTGTACGTGAGCATCGTGCGCTCGGACATCGCACCATCTTGATCACCGGGGCCTTATCGGTGGTTGTCGAGCCGTTGCGGCCGCTCTTCGACGAGATCATCTCGGCTGAGCTTTCCGTCAACGCCGACGGCACCTTTACCGGCGAAATGACCGACGTTCCACCAACCGGTGAGACCCGCGCCGAGATTCTGGCCAACTACTGCAAACGCGAAGGACTCGACATTAACGAATCGGTTGCCTACGCCGATTCCACCAGTGACCTACCGATGCTTGAAGCAGCCGGATTCCCCGTTGCGGTGAACCCGGAAACACGCCTCGCTGCGGTCGCACGTAAACGTGGCTGGCTGGTGGAGTACTGGTCGAAATCGCCGGGCAGTCCCCGACCGCTGTTACCGATCGGAACACGCCATGCCGCCACCCCCGGAGTCGTGTCAGAGCCGATGATGGACCGCATTACACGCCGGGTCCTCGAGGGCCGCACCTAGCCGTCAGCCAACCGTCGCACCTTGCTCTATCCATGTGTCTAGTGTCCACTTACACTAGACACATGGATGAGCGTCTATTGGATGCAGCGCGGGCGGCCGCCATGCCGCGGTTCTGGCATGCTCGTTCTGCGGCAACGCGCTACGAGCTCAACGGGCTTCGAAACTCCTCGAATTCATTCCCCCGATGGGCCCACGAACTTACAAGAGTGACGAGGGAAGCGGGAAGAACTTCCTGGGCAAGTACGCCACCGGTACGGCCCTTCGAACCTTCACACTGAAAGGCGCCGCAACTCACGACGACATCATCAACGCCATCAATGCCGAGGCTGCTCGGCTGGGTCTTCGCGTATTGCAGGACAAGGACACCATTGACAACAAGACTCGCCATTGCGCCACCGAAGCACTCCCGGGCGGGGCCACAATGCTGTATACGTGGCACGTCTATGGCTTCAGCGAAAACAACAACGACGTCAACTTGCTTGGCAAGTTCAACGCCCTAGGTGGTGGCAACGATTGCCGGGAACCATTTTTCGAGCCGCTCGACGCCGTAGCACCCCGTTGAGCATGCCAATGGCATGGTGTGCATCCAATCATCATTTCCAACACATCTTTACTTTTGAAAGATTCTCAACTTGAACTTCCATTATTCAAAGAAGGACTCAAATAGAGAGGGTTCGATTGTCAAGACATTCATTCCCCCGATGGGCCAACGAATCTCCAAGAATAACAATGGAAGCGGGAAGAACTTCCTGGGTGTACGGCGTCGACTTCTGCGAGGAACCATTTTTCGGGCCGCTCGATACCTAATCCGACCGACACCCCATTGGGTCAGCCGAGCACAGCTTTCACCATCGCCGCGATCGTTCCACCGTCGGCTTGACCGTCGACACGCGTTCGCACAGCCTTCACCACTGCGCCCATGTCTCTCGCCGACGTCGCTCCATAAGCCGCAATTTCTTCGCCAACAATCACAGCAAGCGCATCGTCGCTCAGGCGCGCTGGCAAGTACCGTTCGATCACGCTGCGTTCGGCGAGTTCCTGAGCTGCGCTGTCGGTTCGGCCACCTTGTGTAAATGCTTCGTTGGCTTCAGTGCGCTTCTTTGCTTCGGACCGCAGCACCGCCAGCACCTGCTCGTCGGAGAGAACCGCAGCCTCCTTACCCGCTACCTCGGCGTTGGTAATGGACGACAGCACGATACGCAGGGTTGAGACCGCCAGTTCGTCGCGTGCCTTCATGGCTGCGGTGAGGTCTAGGCGGAGTCGTTCTTTTAAGCTCATGATGGTCAGTCTGCTCGCCACACGGTGAACCGCGCCGGATCATTGCGACAAAGAAGGAACCGGCTAACGCAGGACGCCGAGAAGGTCGGCGATCACGTGCCCCCCTGACGCGGTGTAGATACGAACCCTCCCATCAGCACCAACCGGCACGATCACGAGGTTCGCAACGGTTTGACCGGCGCGTACAACATTGAGGTTCGACGCGTTCGGGCGCACTCCATCGGGCCATACCGTCACAAAACCCGGAGCGGTTGCGTCCGTAATCGTGAGTTCAAAATCGCCGCCCGCCCGGTAGCTGCGACCGGAAACTCGATGGTCTGGCCAGCGACTGGTGTATCCAACGAATAGTTAACACGAGGACCAGTCGGACGCGTCTCCAACACCCGCCTTGGCTGTTCGAACGATCACTAGGTTAGGAACCGTTTGACCAGCACGTTCAGCGTTCAAGTTCGACGTGCCCGGCCGCGGCCCGTCGCCCCACACGGTGACAAATCCCGGTGCCGAGACCTGCGTCATCGTGACGTTCATAACCACAACATTCCGGCTGGCCGGAACACCGGCCCTTCCCGCTACTTGCAGTTCGACCATTTGTCCGGCCACCGGCTTCGCTCCCGCGAAGCCGACCTGTGGGCCGTCGGCTCGGTGTCCAGAAGTCGTGTAGGCGCAAGCGCTCGAACGCTTGAGCCGGTTCCCCACCACCCTGCAACATCGGCCAAGAGGTGACCCGCTCTGCGTGAAGATCCGTACCTTTCCGTCGGCTCCAACGGATGCCACGACTAGGTTGGGAACAGTTTGACCAGCCGATTCCACATTCAAATTCGACGTCGCCGGCTGTGGTCCGGCACCCCACACCGTGACAAATCCTGGCGCGGTTGCATCCGTAGCGGTGACATTTAGCGCCACAGCCGTCACCCCCGATGCAGGTACTCCGCCACGACCCGCAACCTGGACCTCGACTATTTGACCGGCCGAGGGCTTGGCGCCTACGTACCCAACTTGTGGTCCGGTCAGCCGCGTATCCAAGAGACGAGCCGGTGTCCGAAACCCGCTCGAAACAGCGATGTTCAAATCCGGCTCGATGAGGAACCACCGGCCGATTTGACCTGGCTCAATAACGCCGTCGCCGTCGAGATCTACGTTTTGGGGCTTCTCGCGAACCTTCACAACCGCCTCGCCGTTTCCGTAGTTGACCAAGGCCACTGCGTCACTTGCTCCATCACCTGAATCGCCGGCAATAGACAGACCCAGCGACGACAGACGTCCCGAGAGAGTCACGATGACTGCACCAATGTCGGTTTGATCGGTGTCCCCGTTCAAGTCCACACCGGAACTCGCCTCGCCGGTCGCCAGAAACGCAGGACCGCCTATGGACAACTCGCCCCAGGTAAACCCGGCGTAGGAATAGCCAAACCTTCCGGTCACATTAAGGTTTGTGAGACTCGCACCATCGAACAGATGGGTAACCGTGTCGCCAACTCGTCCGTTGCCATTGAGATCGACTGCATCTGGGTCGGCGCCAACACCCGCAGCTTGATCGGCGGAATTGCCTTCATACAGGTCGATAAATGCCCGGCCATCCCCGAGTCGAAAAACCTTGGGATCAATGTCGGTTTTGTTAGCAAACAGGATGGGGCCGAGTGAACCATCGCGAAAAGTCCGTACGTGTATGTCTATCGAACCGTTCGCGCGAAGCGGCACGTACACCGACTCGCCGCGGAGATCGACTGGTTTCAAACCCTCGCCGAGCTTGGTGGCGACGCCCGTTCGGGCAACGACAAAGGTATAGCGGGTCGGATCGCCGACGATAGATCTGTCGACCCCCCAGGCAACGGCTGAACCCGCACCCCCGTCGAATAGGGCCGAATCCATGACGCCAACCGGAATACAGACCGACGAGCCATCGGGAGCGAACCTACACAGCGGATCGGGAGCCCAAACAGAATCATCGAGTTGTATTGGGCTGCTCACGCTCACCGGAATCTCGGCACCACCCTGAGGGAGAAAGACCTGCCCAGTGATCATGCCCGTCGGCCCACCAACACCGAGTAGTAGGCCTGCGCCGGAGTAGCCGAGCACGACACGCTCGTTGGGTGGCACGATCACCGTTCCGTCCGGACGAATCAGGACAACACCCCCGAGTGCGCCATTGCCGAGGAAGATGGTGGGAGTGAACATCACGTTCGTTCTGTGAATCACTTGTACGACTGCATTCGGAGTAGAGACGAGGACGTCGGCGGTGCGGTCGGTCACGGCACCGTCACCATTCAGATCTACACCTCGGTCCGTCTCGTACTCAACGATCATCAGTGCGCTGCCCGATCTGGTCCGAGCCCTTGCCCCTTGATTCAGCCCGAACGGGCGCCCCGAGTGTAAAAAAACGAAGGGGCCATCACCTCGGGCAAAGAAGTAACCGACGTCGCTGACATCCCCATCGGCATTAAGGTCGGCCCCAACGCGTTCGATTGCCCACAAGTAGATCCCGTCTTGGTGGCAGTTCCTGACGGCGGGATAACAACAGCCGCGTCGGCCCACTGTGATGAACATACGGCCACCATCGAAACGCTACATGCCAACATCGCCAACCGTCGCAAGGTATCCCCCGTCGTTCGCAGCGGAACCCTACCGTTCGGCGTCGTCGCCCAAAAGTGCCAACAAGGGGATCGAGCCAAATTGACCATGGGGCACTATGTTGTCTTGCATGCAAGATAAAACGCGTGAACTTTTATCCACCGGTAAGTACGCTGTGCTCACCACCATGATGCCGAACGGCGCACCAAGCAGCCACATGATGTGGGCCGGCTGCGACGACGAGGGTCATGTGCTTATCAATACCGAGATCCACCGTCGCAAGTTCAAGAACATGGGCATCGGTGCAAAGGCGACGGTCCTGGTGTTCGAAAACAACTTCTCGTGGGCCGAGGTTCGCGGCACCGTCGTTGAACACATCGGCGGCCAGGTTGCCCGAGATCACATCGATACGTTGTCCCAGGTGTACACAGGGGCGCCGTACGCCAATCCAATACAAACCGAGCGTGTTGTGGTTCGCATCTCCCCCGACTACGAGTTCGTGTTCCCCCCGTCGCAGTAGTCGTCGGGCAATCTGCTACGAAGATGCCATGACCGTTCGCTTACGCCAAGTGGCCCTCGTCGCCGCCGACCTCGACCCAACCGTGTCGATGTTGTGTGGTGCCTTTGACTTGTCGGTGTGCTTCAAGGATCCGGGTGTCGGCGAGTTCGGTCTGCACAACGCGCTCATGCGCGTGGGCGACGACTTTTTGGAGGTCGTATCACCGACTAGGGCCGGCACCACGGCCGGGCGTCAGCTAGAACGACGCGGCGGCGATGGCGGCTACATGGTGATAGTGCAAGCCGAATCGTTCGAGGAACTCACCCGGCTACGAGAACGCTTGGGCGAGTTGGGCGTACGTGTGGTGTGGCGTCACGATGCCGCCAAGATTGCAGGCACCCACCTGCATCCACGCGATGTTGGCGGGGCCATCTTGTCGATTGACGCCGCGTACGAGCCGCAGGCGTGGGCCTGGGGTGGGCCAACCTGGCAATCGGCGGCAACGGGAACCATGGTGTCCGGCATTGCCGGCGTTACCATCAGTGCCGACGACCCGGCCGCCATGTGTGCACGGTGGGCCGACATCCTCGATGCGCCAACGACCGACAATACCGTTCATCTTGGTGGCGACACGTTCGTGAAGTTTGCAGCGGTGAACGTTCGGGGCGAGGGCGTCGATCAGGTACACCTGCGATCGAGCAACGCAAGCAACCGGCGCGTGCTCGTCGCCGGTTGCCGATTCACCGTGTCCTAACGGAGCTCCCTAGAAGGATCGTTGTCGGGCGGCGGCGACTGGGGGTCGTGCACCGTTGTGTTGAACACGGAGCCAGTGCGTCGAAAACGTGCGGATCCGAGAAGACCCCCGGCACCTGAGCGCTTCACGAACTGGGCGACAAGCAGCTTGCGTAAGACGGCTCGCGTCGGTGGAAAGATGGCCAGGATGCCGACGATGTCGGTAAGAAACCCGGGCGTCAGCATGAGCGCGCCCGCACCCAACAGCAGCACCCCGTCGGCAATGTCGTTGGTGGGTACGACACCGGCGTTGATCTGCTCGGTGAAGCGACGAAACACCTTGCGGCCTTCTCGTTTCATGAGCCACGCGCCGACGACCGAGATGACCACGAGCAGACCAAGGGTGTTCCAACCACCCAAAGCCTGGGCTGTTTGCAGAATCACGAACAGCTCGACGAACGGCACGACGATGAAGAGCAAGGCGAGGACAAGCATTACCCCGACGATACCTCCGAATCTCTCTACCAATTGGTAGAGAGGGTCAGCAAAACCGCTACAGTGGTCAATCGTGAAGGCGCTCCAATTCCAGCGCAAGCCGATGAAATACGCGGCATCCATGGTCGCCGGCACGCTCCGGCCGGGTCGAGGCGCGGCCTACGGTCCGCTCGACTTCGACGAAATCGACGAACCCGAGCTGCCAGGCGCCGATTGGCAGATGATCAAACCTCGCCTCGCCGGCATCTGTGGCAGCGACCTGGCCACGATGGATGGGCGATCAAGCCGCTACTTCGAAGACATTGTGAGCTTCCCGTTTGTCCCCGGCCACGAAGTGGTAGCCGACGCTGCCGACGGCACGCGAGTCGTTCTCGAACCGGTACTTGGTTGCGTCGCCCGCAATGTGCGACCCGTGTGTGTCTCATGCTCACGCGGCGATCTCGGCAACTGCGAACGACTGGCGTTCGGCGACATCGCCCCCGGGTTGCAAACTGGCTTTTGTTGCGACACCGGTGGCGGTTGGGGTACTCGAATGGTGGCTCACGCCAGCCAACTCCATGTGGTGGCCGACACCATGACCGACGAAGCGGCCGTCATGGTCGAGCCGACGGCCTGCGCCATTCACGCTGCGCTGGCGTTTCCCATCGTGGCCGGTGACCTGGTCGTCGTACTCGGCGCCGGAACACTTGGGCTACTCACCATCGCCGCCGTGCACCACTTCCACCCTGACGCCGTCATTGTCGCCGGTGCCCGCTACCTGGAGCAGCGCCGCTGGGCCAAAGAACTGGGCGCAACCCACGTGGTCGAGCCCGATCATGTCGGCCGTCTGGTGCGGCGGCTATCGGGCTCACTGGCGTACGGCAATCAGCTCACTGGCGGAGCAAACGTGGTGCTCGACTGTGTGGGCACCGAGTCGTCCATCACCGAGGCGTTACGCATCGTAAAACCCCGCGGCCGCATCACTCTGGTGGGCATGCCCAACAACGTGAGCCTGAATCTCACGTCGCTGTGGCATCGTGAAACCCAGCTGGCCGGTGCGTACGCGTACGGCACCGAAACGCTTCGCAGCGGCGACGACCGGCGCACCTTCGACCTCGCCTTCGAGCTCGTTGGCGCGGCCGATCTTGGCCGCCTTGTTACCGCCACCTACCCGCTGCGCGATTACCGCGACGCCCTCGAACACGCTGCTACAGCGGGTCGTCGTGGTGCCGTACGAATTGCGTTCGATCTTCGACACGAGAAAGGCCGTTAGAGCCCCATGCCCCGCCCGGGTTACGTCCTCGACGTCGACCGTTCCACCCCACCCACCATGTTCTGGCGCGGCGAAGGTTTCAGCTTGGAAAAGCTGCCCCCCGACCGCACTCGAATCATCTATCCCGCCGAGCCCATTCCTGCCCTCAAGGACATCGACGGCACCATCTTGCACGCGCTCGAGAATCCCATCGATTCCGAGCCGCTGTCGGCGCTGCTCAAGCCGGGTATGCGCCTCACCATTGCATTCGACGACGTGAGCCTACCGCTACCTAAAATGCGACGGCCTGACCTTCGTCAGCGCATCATCGAAGCGGTGCTCGACCTCGCGGCTCAGGCCGGTGTCGACGACGTCGTACTCATCGCTGCTTTGGCGTTGCATCGCCGCATGACCGAGGCCGAACTCCGCCACGCGCTCGGCGACCGTATCTACGACGCGTTCATGCCGCGCGGGCTGCTCACGCAACACGACGCCGAAGACCCCGACAACCTTGAACTGCTCGGTGCCACGCCCGAAGGTGAAGAAGTCGAGATCAACAAGCGGGCGGCCACCAGCGACCTATTGGTATACGTCAACATCAATCTGGTCGCCATGGATGGTGGGTGGAAGTCGACCGTTACCGGCCTATCGAGCTATCGCAGCCTGCGCCACCATCACAACCCCACCACCATGGAAGCCAGTCACAGCTTCATGGATCAGCACCGTTCCGAGCTACACAAGAGCAATTGGCGCATGGGCAAGATCATGCGGGATCACGGGCCTCGTGTTTTCCAGATCGAGACCACGCTCAATACCGACACATTCCCGTCTCAGTTCAACTTCTTGTCGAAGCGTGAATGGGAATGGAACGCCCGCGACCGGGCGGCGTACATCGCCATGTCGACGAGCTTGAAGCGCACGCCCACCCGGTTGGCCCGCAACATTTTTCATTCGATCGAATCACCTCATCAGCTCACGTCGATCCAATGTGGCGAGGTCGAGGCCGTTCACAAGATCACCACCGAGAATGTGTACAAGCAACACCTTGTCGAGGTGTCGGGCCAGACCGACATCATGACGATGGGCATCCCCTACATCTGCCCGTACAACGTCAACTCGATCATGAACCCGATTCTGGTCACGTGCATGGGCCTCGGGTATTACTTCAACTTGTACCGCGGTAAACCGCTCGTGCGCGAGGGCGGCGTGGTCATCATGACGCACCCCACACCATGGGAATTCAACCCCGTGCATCACCCCAGCTACATCGATTTCTTCGAGCAATGCCTGGCCGACACCACCGACCCGCACGAACTGTCACGTAAGTACGAAAAGAGCTTCGCCGAGGACGAGTGGTACAAGCACCTCTACCGAACCGGCTACGCGTACCACGGCGTGCACCCGTTCTATATGTGGTACTGGGCTAGCCATGCCATGAAGCACCTGGGTCGTGTGATTATCGTTGGCGGCGACGCCAAGGCCGTTCGCCGACTGGGCTTCACCCCGGCCACCTCGATGAACGACGCTCTCGAGCTCGCCTCCGACGTGGTAGGCCCTAGCCCGACAATCACCCATTTCCATGCGCCGCCCGTGCTAATGGCCGACGTCACCTGACCCGCCGATGGCCCGCAATGAGACTCGCCTCGTAGCGTTCCGTAAGGCCGTTCGCGCCGTCGACACCGTGGAACACAAATTCAATCTGGCGCGCGCATCGGTCAACCGGCTCGGCTTCCCGTTCCGGGCACCTACGATCCCACACGGTGTCGACGTTCCCGCCGAGCGGGGTACAACCGGAGCCGACTTCGATACCGACTGGGCCCGACGGCCAAGCGCCAAACTTGCTCGCCGCCTCATAGTCAGCGGCCCCATGCGTCGTGTGATCGGGGCGGTTGCCGACCCCGAAATCACCGGGCTCGACCGCCTCGCCGACCTGAAAGATCTTGGCAACGATGCACCGTCACTTATCTTTGTTGCTAACCATCACAGCCATCTCGACGCGCCGCTCATGCTCACATCGATACCGTTGCCGTGGCGCGACAACCTCGTCGTAGGTGCCGCCGCCGATTACTTTTTCGGCACGCGTCTCACCGGTGCAGTATCGGCGCTTGCCCTGGGTGCGTTTCCGATCGATCGCCATACGGTCAACCGCCGGTCGTCGGACTTGGCCAGCGAACTCATCAACGACGGTTGGAGCTTGCTCATCTTCCCCGAAGGCGGCCGCTCGCCCGATGGTTGGGGTCAAACCTTCAAGGGTGGCGCCGCGTTCCTGTCGGAGAAGTGCAACGCTCCCGTCGTGCCCGTACATATCGATGGATCGGGCAGCATCTGGGGCAAGGGCTCCAAGAAGCTGAAGCCGGGCAAGACCAAGGTAACGTTCGGGCGGCCTCTCACCATGGTCGACGGCGAGAACGTGCGCCGGTTCAACGAGCGGATCGAACGCGCCGTGGCCGAACTAGCCGATGAGGCTGTGAGCGATTGGTGGTCGGCGCGGCAACGGGCCGGGTCGTCGGTAACGCCGTCGCTTACCGGCCCTGCGTACACCGGTTGGCGGCGGGCATGGGCGCTCAGCGATGAACGCGCCAAAGGCAAAGCAGGCGAGAAGTTCCTCCCCAAACGCCGCTGGCCATCAACTGACTAACCGCTGTCGCATTCAACCGCCCAGTCCGTACCCTCCGTGGGTCATATGTACCGCATATGAGACATGGGTGTAGGACGTGAGGGTTCGGTTCGATCGCATCGAGTTCAAACGCAGTCAGCCCGCCGGGTGAGGAACCCTGCGGTTGCTGGTCGCGTTGGGGGATGTACCCCAAAATGCGGCCCTCGCGCTCCTGTGGAGAGAATAGCCCTGGTCGCGTGTGGGATATGCCCAAAACCGGCCCTCTCGCGCCTCAGAGGCGCATCTTTTACGGGGAACGATACGGGATTCGCCTTCGCGGCGGGAGACGACCGTTTTTGCACGACCCACGACCATTCGCCCCCATCATGGCGGCCCCTGGCCACGAACATCTCAAAGGCTAGTTCTAGTCCCGGTCGCACCCCACGGCTAGGGCAAGGGCGGAGCAGATTTCCGCCATCCTTTCTGGGGAGAGACGGGTGATAACCCCGCCCAATAGATCGGCATTTACCTGCGTAGTGTTGTCGAGACTTACTACGCAGCGCTGCGGCAAACCATCGTCTGGTCCCAACGGGACCTCTGATGGCAACCCACGAATTGTGGAGGTCACCGGACCGACAAGTACTGAGGTCAATCGATTCACAACAGCGTCACGAGTCAAGATGACAACTGGCCGGCGTTTGGACGCGTCGTCGAGAAGCAGCCATCGAACTTCACCGCGTGCTACCACGCCAGTTTGTCCCACGCGGCTGGCTGGGAGGTTCTGGTGACGCGCCCGATGTCGATCTCATCAACCTTTGGCGGAGTCGCGTCGTAACCAGCCCGGAACGCCGCATCAATTGCCGAAGCGCGTCGATGGGAGAGGAACGCTTGAACCGCAGCTCTAACCACTTCTGCCCTAGACGCGAACTGGTCTGGCACGAGATGATCAAGGTCATCCACTACTTCATCCGGAAGAGTAATGGCAATCTGCATGGGACAAGCATACAGCGAGTCAATGACCGGCGGTACAGGATCACCGCCGGAAACCAGGGCGGGCTAAATGTTAGGTCCCAACGAACCGTTTGTCCGGCTGCCAGGCTCGCAGCCCGAGCGGTCGGCAAGACGCCCATCGCTCACACACGACACGAGCGCCGAAACATCGATCTTGGCATCATTGACCCACTGTGCTGCCTCGCCGGGCGAGAACCCGACCAAAGTGAATTCCCCCACTGTGCGATCAGCAAGCGTGACATAGGCAATAAAGGTCTTGGACTTGTCGACGTAGATCGAAACTGTTGGGCGACCCCGCAGCGACGACTTCGAGATGGATTTCTGATTGGCACCTGGGAAGCCAACGTCCGCGGCCGTTCCCTCCCCAGGATTGCCGTCCTCCCACGTCACAGCCACGTTGACTTGATATCCCAGCGGGTTGGCTGGAGACACCCATGACATCCTTCGGCTAAGCGAGGGCCCGGCATCGATGGTCACGGTATCGACGACCAGCGTAAGGTCGGCTGGAGCATCTACGACCGCCCTGCCGTCGAGAGGCTCAGCCTCTATCACCGAACCGGCGAAGGGCTCAGTGACCTCGACCCGGGCAGTCGGCCTCGTCTCCGGGCCAGCCAGTTGGGACCCAGTAACTACTGGGCGGCCACAGGCGACTATGCCGAGCGCTAACAGTGCAACAACAATCGTGTGCCGTTTCATTATGCTCCTCGTGTTTCCGAGCACCAGACCGTTCCATTTATTCTTATTTTTGCGAATGCAACGCCATACACATTTCCATGCTGGTGATCGAACATGCAATTGATGCCAAGCGATGTGAAGTTCTGTGTCCACTGAACATTTTGAGGTTTCGTACCGCTACTTGCTCAACATGCGCCGGCCGCACCAGCGCTTCCGAGCAGCACGGCCACACCGATAGCCGCCCCGAGAACCAATCGTCTAGAACGCCTAAATCTCATGGTCTCACCCTATATATATATATATAGGGTGAGTCAACACCCCCGTGAGTCTCCGCATGCAGCGAGCGAACCTTACGTACAGCACCTTTAGTGCGCACGAACTGCCCAACCTCAACCCTGGCATGGCGCAGGTGCACCTAGCAACATTGGGCGACGGGCCGCCAGCGAACGCCCGCATCTCGACCTGGTGTGGACGCTACAGAAATCCCCGACCGAGGCACCGGCGCCCGACAGACCAAAACCTCATTCTTCTGCGAAGCGCTTGCGGACAAGCCGGTCGCATTGCTGGAACGAGGTTGTTACGGCCGTGGCACACTGTCGAGATGAAGCCAGGTTGGATGCTTGATGAACGGGTTACGGCGGGTCGCGAGAACCTCGACGCCGATCATGTTGCTCGCTATGACGTAAAGGAGGACGCTAACGCTGCCGACGAAGTGGCGCTACTCACCGAACTCGGTCTGAATGCAGACTCCATAGAAGTCGAGTTCGGTGTCGGTACCGGACAGTTCACCCTCGCCGTCGCTGCGTTGTGTGCTCGGGTCGTTGCGGTCGACGTGTCGCCACCGATGCTCGCTCGCCTCCGTTCGAACATTGCGAGTGCTGGCCTCGACAACGTCGACGTCGTGGAGTCGGGCTTCGTGAGCTACGAGCATTCGGGAACCCTCGCCGACTTCGTGTACTCGCGCTACGCCATGCACCACCTGCCCGACTTTTGGAAAGGTGTGGCCCTCGCTCGAATTCATTCGATGTTGAAACCAGGCGGTGTGTTGCGGCTCTGGGACGTCGTGTATAACTTCGACCCGTGTGACGCGACAGAACGTATCGAGGCGTGGTGTTCGACGGGTCAGGACTCGGCTGCATTCGAGCCACTCGAGGACGGCTGGGGTCGATGGGAACTTGAAGAGCACGTGCGCGACGAGCACTCCACATACACCTGGGTTCTCGAAGCGATGTGTTCTCGCGTCGGTTTCACCATCGAGCGTGCTGAGTACTCGGCGGACGCAATGTTCGCGAAGTACATTCTGCGCCGAAACTGAGCGGCGCTATTCGTAGAGCTTGTTGATGTCGATTGTGACATGCGGGCATGGGAGGAACAGCACACCGTCGAGACCTTGGGTCTCGTGCTTCCAGGGAGCCTCATTGTCGACCCGTATATGCGATTCGACCATCGGAATCTCGGGATCGACGATCAAATACGTGAGCAGCTGGGGAATGGCGAGGTAGCTATGCAGCTTCTCTCGCCGGTCGACGGCTGCCGTGGACGGCGACAGCACTTCGACGATGAGGCATGGAGACGTGCGAACGAGGTCGTCGTTGTCGGCAGTGTCGCGGCACACCATGAGGTCCGGGTAGTAGACCGCCGTGTCGCCAACTCGGAGTTTCATATCCACGATGAATGTGTCGCAGCCTTGCGCCTGAGCGACTGGGGCAAGTGCGACGGCCCAACGTGTCACCATTCGGTTGTGACTGGCTCGAGCACCGGCCATGGCATACGTGGCACCGCTCACGTACTCGTGCTTGATCTCGTTGTCCTCTTCGATGGCGAGGTACTCAGCCAAGCTGAGGAACTGGCGAGCGGCGATGGACATGGCGGGAGTCTACTGCGACACTGCTGCGGCCGTCGGCGCGAACTCCGCCGCCCTTCATAACAGTGGGTGATCATCTATAGAGGCGACCGCCGGCGGGTTGCGTTGCGGGCTAACCGGGGCGCTAACCGTTGAAGGGTGCCCTGCACAGCGGTGATGTTCGAGCGCTTCGCGCTGTTCGTGCGCCATGCCGCGAACACATGGCGAAGCAGCGTTGGCCTGATGCTCACAATGCTGACGCCGGACGGAATGTCGCCGCGCCCGAGCCGAGGAATCACTGCCGCGCCGAGCCCTGCCGCTACCAATGCCAGCTGAGTGGCGTGTTCCGCCGCCGTATGACTCACCTTGGGGTCACGGCCGAGCAATCGGAACGTGTGCGTAAGCCAATCGCCGCAGATGGAGCCGGGCGGCCACGTGACCCACTCCTCGTCAAGCAGATCGATGAGAGCCAACCCGCGACGATCGGCGAAGCGGTGAGTCGATGGCAATGCGAGATCTACGACATCGTCGAAGAGTGCAAGTCGCGATGTGGACGCCGGCATCACCAAGGGATTGTTGAACCAGTCCTGCAGGATCACGACATCGACGTCGCCCCGCATGAGCAGCGTAAGTGAGTCGGCCGGTTCCATCTCGATCAGGTGGATGCGCAGTGCAGGATGCTCGACACTGAGCTGCCGTACGAGCGCGGGGCCAACGCCACGCGCCGCCGTCGCGAAAGCTGCGACTGTCACCGTCCCCGCGACCTCGCCCGCAAAGGCGTTTAGCTCGCCCTCGATGTACTCGACATCGTGCAGCAGCCGGGTGGCATGAACGACGAGGAGCGAGGCTGCCTCGGTAAGCCTGACCCCACGCCCGGCCCGCTCGATGAGTTGTTGCCCGACTTCGGCTCGAGCTTGGCGAGCTGTTGCGAAACGGCCGACGACGACACGTCGAGCGAATCTGCAGCCGCAGCTACCGAACCGTGCTCGGCGACGGCGCGAAGGAAGCGGAGACGGTCAAGATTGAGGATTCACACATGCTAATCAATATTGCGAGAATTCATTACTTGTGCTTTACGAATGCCATCGGGCATCCTGGCGTCGTGATTATGCCGAAATGGTTCCGATAGTGGGGTCCTATTGTTGCGCCGGGAGTGATCTGGGGATGTTCGTACTTGTTCATCGCCGAGGGACTGACTGCTATGCGCCCAGCCGGCATCACCTTCGTACGCACAACAATCGGGTTCGCCGTGCTCTCGATGATTCCCGGCGTTCGTCGGCCGATCGATCGACAAGATCGCTGGCGCGTTCCGCTGCTGGGCCTGATCTGGCTGGCCCTACCGATGTCGATGTTTCCGTTCGCCGAACAGCACGTGTCGTCCGCTCTCACTGGGCTACTCAATGCCGCAACGCCGCTATTCGTCGCCGGCGTCGCAGCGATGCAATCGCGTTCGCTACCGTCGCGAACGGTGTCAATAGCGCTCGGCGTTGGGTTCAGCGGAGCGACACTCATGGGGGCACCGAGTCTGCGGAACGGCCGAAGCGAACTTTGGGGGGTCGGGCTTGTCGTTGCGGCATTGTGCTTCTACGGCTTCGCTATCAACCTGGCTCGTCCGCTGCAGCAGCGCAACGGCGCCCTGCCTGTGATCTGGCGAGCTGTCGGCATTGCCGCCCTACTCACGGCCCCAACCGGCTTGCCGGCAGTCGTCGATGCGACATGGACGATGCCGTCGGTGCTGTCGATGCTCGCACTCGGCGCGTTCGGAACCGGACTTGCAAACATCTTGGTCGCGAACGCCGCAGGCAACTCCACCGCCACGCGCGCCGCTGCAATGGGTTTCATTATCCCGGCCGTGTCGCTACTACTTGGAATCGCTATACGCCATGAAGACGTGAGCCCACTGTCAATCATCGGTGGTGGCGTGTGTCTCTCCGGCGCCTGGCTCCTCGCCAAATCGGCCCGAAACGCGAGCCCGGCAACCGATCGCATTAGCGATAAGCGCAGCGCCAGTCCGGGTTAGCCGGGCGCCGCTACAATGGCCACCGTCCCATCGAGACTGGAAGGTGTCCGCAATGAGCACGATGTCGGTTCAGCCCCACCTTACGTTCGATGAGTTTTTGGCCGCCGAGCGCGAGTCGGACACCAAGCATGAACTCATAGGTGGCGTGGCGTACGCAATGGCCGGAGCAAGCTCGCGCCACAATGACGTCGTTGCGAACCTCATGTTGGCAATCGGCCCGGCGGCCCGCGCAGCCGGGTGCCGTGCGCGCGCCGCCGATCAACTCGTGAAGGTCGATGACATCAACGGCAAGTATCCCGACTTCGGTGTGTATTGCGACGCCGAGGCGAACGACGTCTACGCAACCAGCCCATGTCTGCTAGCCGAGGTGCTGTCACCAACATCGCACGAGCGCGACAAGGTCACGAAGCTCATGGCCTACCGCTCCCTGCCGAGCCTGTGCGCGTACCTTGTGGTCGACCCTGCGACGAGCACGGTTCAGGCTCACTTGCGCAGCCCCAGTGGTCGATGGTCAACAACAAACTGTGGGGTCGGCGACGTGCTGTTGCTTCCGTGCCCCGACTACTACCTCAATGTCGACGACGTGTTTGTGTAGTCAGGCCACGTCGGCTCACGCGAGCAAGCCCGACTGACGAGGCGACAACAAATGTAGCTATACTTGTGTACATGAAGTCGGTAACGCTCGCAGAGGCTCGGCAATCCTTCAGCGCCCTCATCAACGAGGTCGAGACGTTCGACGAGCACGTCATGATCACCAAGAACGGGCGCCCGACGGCGGTGATCATCTCCGCTGACGAGTGGGAAGCAATTGAAGACACCGCCTTCTGGCGTTCGGTGCCAGACATTGCAAGTGACATCGCACTAGCGCGAGGTGAACGTGGTGTCTCGATCAAGGAGTACCTCGCCGCCCGCAGCGCCAGCCCCTCGTGACGTATGAGATCGAAATCCGTTCTCCTGCGCAGCGAAATCTGAACCGGCTCCCGTCCAAAGCCTTCGATGCGGTTCTGGCATTTATCTCTGGTCCATTGGCCGAAAACCCGCAACGAATCGGCAAGCCGTTGCGACACGAGTTTGAAGGCACGTATTCAGCCCGGGTAGGTCCGTACCGGATTCTCTACGAAATCGACGACGTCGTGCGGATCGTTGCCGTAATCCGGATCGCTCACCGACCCGACGTCTACCACTAACCCGCTACGAGAGGCCCGCCATACAGCGATGCGATGTCGGCAAGTCGTAGATCGGTTCGGTTCTCGGCGATTCGGCGAAGGGGCACCGTGAACCCGTTGAGAGAAACAAGAACTCGAACCGCCTGTGGGGCCAGGTCGCGTGCGACTGCGTCTAGCCGGTCAAGAACGGCTGGCCCGACCGGCTGCGCCGTAGCCTTCACCTCTCCGATGGCAACAATCTCGGTTGCGCCGCGGATGGACGATTCCGTAGCGACGATGTCGAGTTGCGTCCGTTCTCCGCGGTGAGAAACGACTGACGAGCCAACTGCCATCGGCCACCGTGGGAGCTTCGCCTCTTCGTGATAAGCCATCAGCCACCAATGGGCGAGTCGTTCGAGGTGTGGAGCATGAACTCGGCTCGCCACCAGTTGCTCGTTGTCGGCCCAGACCTGATCCGGCCTGGGCGTTGGACCAGTCAACCGATAGAGATTCGGTTCGACCACGAGTCGCCACCAGCGCACAATAGGGTCTGCCACGCGATAGCGAGTGCGCTTGTCACGCAACGGGTCGACCAACGCCTCGATCCAGGACGCGTCGACCAACACGCTCAACGGATGACTCATAGACGTCTCGCTTCTGCCAAGCGCCGCTGCGATGTCTTTGCGTCGTTCCTTCCCCTCCGCAATCGCCCCAATCACCGACCAGAACAACTGTTGGTCCGACAGCCCGGGATCCTCAGCAACGACGATTCTTCCCTCACGAAACAAAGCGCTCTGCGGGTCGAGTAAACGGCGGCGAGCCCATGATCCGACATCGCCGCGACGTGGCAGCTCGACCGCTAGCCCTCTGTACGCTGGCGTTCCCCCAACGAGAGCATCGAGCCGAAACGCAGCGGAAGGATTCGATTCCAGGCCCCAGAATGACGCTGATTCGCGCGGGTCGAAAGGGCTAACGATCAGGTCAAGTTGAGCCCGGCCGCGCAACGGAGCATGAGCATCGAGCAAGCTGCGCATCTGCCCAAATGCTGAACCGCAGAGCACGAACCTTGCCTTCGACCGACGGACCGACAACGGGCTGAGGGCCGCCTGGAGCTCGGAAGGAAAGGCCGGTGTACTGTCGATCAGATAGCCGACCTCATCGATAGTGACCAGCATCGGCGCTTGTGCTGCGCGTTCCATCACGGCCCGAAGCGCGTCACCCCACGACTCGAAACGGACCGCAAACCCTGATGCGGTGAACGATGTCCAAGCGGCAGAGAACGACTCCAGATTTTGCCGTGGAGTCTGTTGTACAGCCTGCCAGTACAACCCTCCGACTGCCTGATGTAGAGCCTGGAGGAGGTGAGTTTTTCCCTGGCGACGACGCCCGTACACAATCGCAAGGCCCGCCTCGCTATCAGATCTCGCAAACTCAACGAGCGACTTCCACTCCCTATCTCGACCGTGAAGGCCCGGAGGCTTAAGAATGATCACGCAAGTAATTATAACTCACGCAATCATTGCATGTCACAGTGTCCCGCCGTCATCCAGCGGCAACGTCGAGTGATTCGGCCACGGCCACCCAGCGTTCGCCGCTTACGCGAGAGACACTCATCGTCGAGGAACACAGCGCAATGAACGGCGCAACGCCGCAGGTTGGTAGGCCGGGTTGCAGCATCATTGGCTTGCCCAAACCGGCGACGCGACTGCGCATGTCACGGGCCGACAACGGGCCATTCTGGAACAGCGCCGCAAGAGTCAGAACGTTGGCGAATGTGGACGACGCCGTGCCCCCGACCTCGGCTCCCGGGCCATACTGCGCCATCTTGTTGACAAACGTCGCGGACCCAGAACTGGCGTCAGGAACGAACGGCGACAGTCCATCGCTGGCAATGAACCAGCCGTCGATCACATCTCGGGCCGGCATCGTGGTACACGATTCAGTTGCAACGACCCGGGCCACCCGCCCAGCAAGCGCTTGAGCAAGCAGTCTGCAGTTGCGAACTGGCAAGAGATTGACGATCAGATCAGCTTGACTCCCTGCCAGCGCAGCCGAGATTGCTGCCGCGTCGGCGCTCTCGGGCAGAGTAATGAGCGTCGCCGAAACGCCAGCGCGATCGAGAACGGGCTTGGCTAGTAGCTCGGCCGCGGTTCTGCCAATGTCGTTATCGAGAGCGACAATGGCTACGGCAGTCGGCGGCGGCGACAGCTGCTTCACGGCGAAGATGGCCAGACCGGGCACGACGGTTGCTGCTCCGCCTGACAATGCAACCGCGCGATTGGCGAGGAAATCGTCGAGAACGACAGGGTTTCCAATGGCCACCGGAGTCGTGCCGAATGCTTCGTACAACGCTTTGTTTCCGACTGCGACCGTGCCAGTCAGCACCGCTTCGACGCTACCGACCAGAGCCATTTCGCAGTCGGACAAGGTGTCGAGTTGATCCGATACACATTCATTCACCGCCACTCGCCTACCACCAAACCCACCGAGTTCCGTATTGACGTACGCCACCGCCGCCCGCATCGTAGCGGTCGCCTCGGGGGCAAGGTCGTCGTTGTTGATCCACCCCATCGTCACAACCTGACCGCTGGCGGCACCACCGGCGCCGCCGACAAAGTCACGACCCCAATCAATCGGCGCCAGCGCCACGGATGCAGGTGCATGCGGCGCGGCCGTCGAGGTCGGCTGTGGGTTTGGCGCCGCCGAGGTCGTCTCGGCGCTCGACAATGCGGGAGACGTAAACTCAGGTCGCTGACCAGCGCAGGCGGCGGTTGCAACGACCAACGCGGCCGCGCCTAGGCGTACCATTAAACGGGGCAACGTCAGCTGGAAGGAACCGGGGCCTTAGTAGTGACCGCAGGCTTTATGGTGGTCTTGGCGGTGGTGGTAGCCGCCTTCACAGTCGTCTTTGGAGTTGTTACCGCCACCTTCGATGCGGCGTCGACTTCGGCTTGAGTCTTCCCCGGAACCTTAAGCTTTTGGCCAGGAATGATGTTCGGAGCGGCCTCGATTGTTCCCCCGTTCAGGGTGAGCATCGCTGTGAGGTCGACTTTGAGACGAGTGGCGATACCAATCCAAGTGTCACCGGACTGAACGGTGTAACGAGCACCCGATACTGCAGTAACGGGGATAACCGACGAAGGATCATTCGAGGAACCAGCTGGCTTGCCTTCCTTCAGCTCACCGCCGGGGGGCATTACGCCGCCGTCGGGGATTCGCAGAGGCTGACCCGGCTGGATGCGGGTGGCATCGGCAGTAGTCAACCCGTTGGCATCGAGCAGGTCTTGGGTTTTGACGCCCATCGCCTGGGCTATCAGGCCAATGGCATCGCCTGACTTGACGATGTAGCGATCGTTTGGCCCCGGCTTCGTGCCCTTCACCACCTGGCCCGGTACTTGAGAAAGTTGCGTTTGGGGCACGGTTGGGGCCGGTGTGGTAGCAACCGTGGCTGGGCTTTGGATAGTGACAAACGCCGTGGACGGCGTTGACTTCTTCGCCGTGCTAGCGGTGGTCTTGTTGGCCGTACCGCCAAGGCCACAGCCCGCAACCAGACCAGCTGCCGCTATCGAGGTGATCCAGATGGTGGAACGCATATGACACAGGCTAGTTGGGTCCGTGCCCAATCCACTGTCACCTAACTGTAATAGGAAGTGTGCCCGTTAGCTGAGCGGCCGATCGGTGGGGCGTACTGGTGCAGGAAGCGTGGTCTCGCCCATCAACCAGCGGTCGACGCCGGCCGCACACGACCGACCTTCGGCAATGGCCCACACGATAAGGCTTTGACCTCGGCCGGCGTCACCGGCAACGAACACACCGGGAACGTTGGTCATGAAGTTCTGATCGCGCCCGATGTTGCTGCGGTCGTCGCGCTCTAGACCGAGCTGCGTTGTCCAACTGGCCTTGTCGGGTCCAAGGAACCCCATGGCTAAGAACACCAGGTCGGCCTGTAACTCGAATTCGCTGCCGGCCACCTTGTCGAACTTTCCATCGACCATGGCCACTTCATGGCAGAGCAACGCTCGAACATTGCCGGCTTCGTCGCCCAGAAAACATTCGGTGTTCACGCTGTAACGACGCTCACCACCCTCCTCGTGGGCCGACGCATTACGCATCACCAGGCTCCATTGCGGCCACGGGTTACTGGCTACGCGTGAATCACCGGGCTTGGGCATGATTTCAAGTTGGGTAACCGACGCGGCACCCTGGCGGTGCGCAGTACCGAGACAGTCGGCACCGGTGTCACCCCCGCCGATGATGACCACATGCTTACCGCTGGCAGTGATGGGAGACACCGGCATGTCGCCTTGTTGCACTTTGTTCGACGGTGGCAGATATTCCATGGCCTGATGGATTCCGGCTAAGTCTCGCCCAGCAATGGGCAGCTCACGCCACGACGTAGCGCCAACTGCAACGACAACGGCGTCGTTCGCCGCCAAAAGAATCTCGACATCGACCCCGCCGCCAACGTCGGCGTTGACACGGAACTCGGTACCTTCGGCTCGCATCTGGTCGAGGCGTCGATCGAGTACCGACTTTTCCATTTTGAATTCAGGGATGCCATAGCGCAACAGACCGCCGATGCGATCGGCACGCTCGAGCACGACGACCTTATGACCAGCCCGGGTAAGTTGCTGAGCAGTCGCGAGCCCGGCAGGGCCCGAGCCGATAACCGCAACCCGCTTCCCCGTCGACTGCGTTGGACGTTGCGGTTGGACCCAGCCTTCCTTCCACGCACGGTCGATGATTTCCACCTCGACCTGCTTGATGGTGACCGGGTCGGCGTTGATACCCAGTACGCAGGCCGACTCACACGGGGCCGGGCACAACCGGCCGGTGAACTCAGGGAAGTTGTTCGTGGCGTGAAGACGCTCGATGGCGTCCTCCCAGTGACCGCGAAACGTCAGGTCGTTCCAGTCGGGAATGAGGTTGCCGAGCGGGCAGCCGTTGTTGCAAAACGGGATGCCACAATCCATGCACCGACCCGCTTGTTGCTTGAGCAACTCGGGGTCGAACGGTTCGTACACCTCGTTCCAGTCCCGCAAACGGACCGGCACTGGCCGTCGGGTGGGACCGGTGCGGTCCCACTTCATGAACCCTGTGACATCACCCACGGCTGGCCTCCATCACTTTTTCCAAGGTTTCCTCGGCGGACAAACACGTGAGTTTGGCATCAGTCATAACCGTGAGCACCCGGTGATAGTCGGTGGGCAGCACCTTGACAAATCGGCTGCGGCCCCAGTCGGCGAGTAGCCGTTCAGCCACGCCCGAACCCGTGAGAATGTGGTGTTGTGTCACCAGGTCGCGAACACGTGCGTCGTCGTCATCGTCAAGAGGCTGCAACGTCACCAGTTCGTTGTTGACGCGATCGGCAAACGTGCCATCGGTGTCGAGAACATACGCAATGCCGCCCGACATCCCCGCCGCAAAGTTACGCCCGGTAGACCCGAGCACTACGACGTAGCCGCCGGTCATGTACTCGCAACCGTGATCGCCGACACCTTCAACAACTGCGGTAGCGCCCGAGTTGCGAACACAGAATCGTTCGCCAACCACACCACGTATGAAGATGCTCCCCGACGTAGCGCCATACCCGATGACGTTGCCAGCTATGACATTGCGTTCAGGAACAAATGTGGCGTCACGGTCAGGCTGCAGCACAATTCGACCGCCCGACAATCCCTTGGCCACAAAGTCGTTGGCGTCGCCCTCCAAACGCAAGGTGATTCCAGCGGGCACAAACGCACCAAAGCTCTGACCGGCCGAACCACGAAGGTTGATTTGGATGGTGCCATCGGGCAAACCGTCGGGCCAGGCCTTGGTTACCTCGTGACCGAGCATGGTGCCGACGGTACGGTTCACGTTACGTATTGGGTACGCCAACTGTGTGACGGTGCCGTGGTTGATGGCGTCGTCACAGGCACCGAGGAATACCTGATCGAGCGCCTCTTCGAGACCGTGATCCTGATTCACGGTGTGGGTGAGCGACTGCCCGTGGGGGTTCTCGGGTACAGCCAGAATGGGTGACAGGTCGAGCCCGCTTGCCTTCCAGTGGTCGATAGCCTTTCGGGTATCGAGCAATTCGACATGACCAACCGCTTCGAGCAAGGTACGAAAGCCAAGTTGTGCCAGCAGTTCACGCACTTCTTCGGCGATGAACTCGAAGAAGTTCACCACGAACTCGGGCTTCCCGGTGAACTTCTTTCGGAGCTCCGGGTTCTGTGTGGCTACACCAACCGGGCACGTGTCGAGGTGGCACACGCGCATCATGACGCAACCCGACACAACAAGGGGCGCCGTTGCGAAACCGAATTCCTCCGCGCCCAACAGCGCGGCGATAATGACATCGCGCCCCGTCTTGAGCTGGCCATCGGCCTGGACCACAATGCGATCACGTAGCCCATTGAGCAACAATGTCTGCTGCGTTTCGGCCAATCCCAGTTCCCACGGCGCTCCGGCATGCTTGAGCGATGTGAGAGGGCTGGCACCGGTACCGCCGTCGTGACCAGAAATGAGCACGACATCGGCCTTGGCTTTGCTCACGCCTGCGGCCACGGTGCCCACACCAACTTCGGACACCAACTTCACATGCACTCGAGCCGCCGGGTTGGCGTTTTTCAAGTCGTGGATGAGCTGCTTGAGGTCTTCAATAGAGTAGATGTCGTGGTGCGGCGGCGGGCTAATGAGGCCGACGCCGGGCGTGGAATGACGAGTTGTCGCTATCCACGGATACACCTTGTGACCAGGAAGTTGACCGCCTTCACCCGGCTTGGCACCTTGAGCCATTTTGATCTGCAGGTCGTCGGCATTAGTGAGGTAGGCCGACGTGACTCCGAAGCGTCCCGACGCCACCTGCTTGATAGAACTTCGACGCGTTGGGTCATACAGACGATCGACGTCTTCGCCACCCTCGCCGGTGTTGCTCTTGGCTCCGATGGAGTTCATGGCGATGGCGAGGGTCTCGTGGGCCTCGGCCGAAATCGAGCCGTAGCTCATGGCACCAGTTGAGAAGCGCTTCACGATCGATGCCACCGGCTCGACTTCGTCGATCAGGACGGACGGGCGGTCGTTTGACTTGAACTCAAACAAGCCCCGCAACGTCGCTAGCCGATGGGACTGGTCGTCGACAAGCTGGGTGTACTGCTTGAAAATGTCGTATCGCTTCGACCTGGTGGCGTGTTGCAACTTGAACACTGTCTCCGGGTTGAACAGGTGGTGTTCGCCTTCACGACGCCACTGGTACTCGCCACCGAGCTCCAGCTGACGATGCCGACGAAGATCGGGTCGCGACGGGTGCGCTACTCGGTGACGCGCCTCGGCCTCCCGTGCTAACTCGTTGAGCCCGATGCCACCAAGGCGGCTGCTAGTACCCGAGAAATACTCGTCGACGAGGTCCCTACCAAGACCAATAGCTTCGAAGATTTGGGCGCCGGTGTAACTGGCGACGGTGGACACGCCCATCTTCGACATCACCTTGAGCACACCTTTTCCAGATGCCTTGATGAAGTTCTTCACGGCCACATGCGGGTCCATGCCGCCGAGGCCATGCATGTCCTCGGCGATCATCGTTTCAATCGTCTCGAACGCAAGGTATGGGTTGACGGCTCCGGCTCCGTACCCGATCAGAAGTGCCATGTGATGGGTCTCACGAGCCTCGCCCGTTTCGATAACCAGACCAACCTGCGTACGGGTCTTTTCACGGATGAGATGATGGTGAACCGCCGAGGTGAACAGCAACGACGGAATGGGGCCAAGGGCATCGTCGGCGTTGCGGTCCGACAGCACCACGATTCGCTTGCCATCAGCAATAGCTGCTGACACCTGAGCGCGAATGGAATCGAGAGCACGGCGCAGTGCCAAGCCGCCACCCTGCACCCGGTATAGGCATTCGATGCGCACTGCGGCCAGTTCGTTGAAGTTGCCGTCGTCATTGATGTGCACGAGCTTGGCAAGTTCGTCGTTATCGAGAATCGGGAAGGGCAAAACCACCTGGCGGCAACTCTGAGGCCCCGGATCCAAGAGATTTGATTCGGGGCCAAGCGTGGAACCAACCGACGTGATGACCTCTTCACGAATGGCGTCGAGCGGCGGGTTCGTGACCTGAGCAAACATCTGCTGGAAATAGTCGAACAGCAAACGCGGGCGCTCACTAAGAACCGCAACCGGCGTGTCGGTACCCATCGACCCGATGGGTTCGTAGCCCGCTTTGGCCATGGGGGCCAGGATGAGACGCAGTTCCTCGTGGGAGTAGCCAAACAATTGTTGGCGACGCAACACGCTGTCGGTACTGAACACGCGATGTTCTCGGTCGGGAAGCTCGCTGAGTTTCACCATTCCGTCATCGATCCACTGCTGATACGGGTGCGCTGCGGCCAGCTCGGCCTTGATCTCGTCGTCAGGGACGATGCGTCCCTTAGCAGTGTCGACCAGAAACATTCGGCCCGGCTGGATTCGGCCCTTCATCACGATGTTGGCTTGATCGAGGTGTACGACACCGACCTCGCTGGCCATGATGACCCTGTCGTCCTTGGTCACCCAATACCGGGATGGTCGCAGCCCGTTGCGGTCGAGCACGGCGCCAACAACGGTGCCATCGGTGAACGCCATCGAAGCGGGGCCATCCCACGGTTCCATGAGGCTGGAATGGAACTCGTAGAACGCCCGCCGGGCGGGGTCCATCGATGCATGGTTTTCCCACGGCTCGGGAATCATCATCAAGAGAGCGTGGGGAAGGCTGCGGCCTCCTAGGTGAAGCAGCTCGAGAACTTCGTCGAAACTGGCTGTGTCGCTCCCACCAGGGGTGCACACCGGAAACACCCGTGATAATTCTCCGGGGATGAGACCACCGGCCAGCATGCTTTCGCGAGCTCGCATCCAATTCCGGTTACCTTGAACGGTATTGATTTCGCCGTTATGAGCGACCAAACGGTACGGATGGGCTAGCGACCAACTAGGAAAGGTGTTGGTGCTGAAACGACTGTGCACGAGCGCCAACGCGGATTCGACCCGCTCGTCGCTGAGGTCAGGATAGAAGCCGCCCAGCTGTGCGGTCGTAAACATGCCCTTATAGACGATGGTGCGGCTGGACAGACTGGCGAAATACACCCCCGTCACCTCGTGTTCTATGCGCTTTCGCAGCGGATACACACGGCGGTCGAGATCGATTCCGGTTGTGCCGCTCGGATCGCAGACAAAGAGCTGCCAGAACGACGGCATCGCAGCGAGGGCCATGTCGCCAAGGACCGACGGCGTGGTCGGCACGGCTCGCCAACCGAGAACGCTGAGGTTTTCGTCGGCCGCCAAATCCTCGATGGCGGCAATGACCTTGGCTCGTGTTTCGTGATCTACCGGCAGGAACGCTGAGCCCACTGCAAACGCTCCGGCCGCCGGCAGACTGAAGTCGACGACATCACGCAAAAACCTATCGGGCATTTGCAGCAAGATTCCGGCGCCGTCGCCAGCTTCGCCGTAACCGGTGGCACCGCGGTGTTCAAGATTGCAGAGTGCCCCGAGCGCCGTGGTCACGATGTCGTGGCTTGATCGACCACGAATGTCGACAACGAACGAAACACCGCAGGAATCGCTTTCGAAGCGCGGGTCATACAGACCTTGCGCGGGCGTGTCGTTTCCGTACGGCACATTCGTTGGCATTGCGGACTCCAGTACGTCAGAGGGCGAGAGCCCAGGTGGCGTGCTGCGTCGGCCTCGTTGCCGAACTGCACTTCCCGGTCAGGAAAGAATCAGCATAGAGGGCCATGCGCCGAGGCGCACGCCCATTAGCGACCGCGTGACCGACTGTTGTGTCGGTAAAAGCTTGCGAACACCACGGCGCTGATGAACCAGCCTGCCAGTAACCCGCACAATGTCATTGCTTGCATGTTCAACCTCCAGCCCTGTTAGTTCGAATCTCGTTCGGTTCCTGCTGCCGCCGCAGCAGTTGTAATCAGCGTCGCATGGGGTCTGTCAAGAGACAAGAAGCCATGTGGATCATTAACTGACGACGACCAGAGCCGACCCAGTGCGGTCACGGACCAACGGTCGCTGGCACTGGTTTCGGGTAGGCGAACGCGAAAAGCGCCGCAAGTGCCGCTAGGGCAATGGCACCAACCGTCCAGTTGACCCGGTGGGCGTTGAGGGCAGCCTGCCCGGCCTCGGGGCGGCCCACAATGGCGACGCAAATCGCAATCGATAGCGCGACGCCCAACTGAAACGCCGTGGTGCGCCCTGCACCTGCCATGCCGAAACGCTGCGGTGGTATGTCGCGCATCGACGCACCGACCATGATCGCGAATCCGGTTGCCGCGGCAAACCCCATCATCAGCGTCTGAGGAAGAATGGCCACGACGTAATTGGGGGTGGTTCGCGCCGTTATAACCGGCCAGAACAATCCGAGCGCGCCCATCATCGAACAGATTGCGGTAAGCCGACGATGCCCGAGCCTGTCGACCATCCGCCCCATAACAGGCGTCAGCACCGTGGTGAGAGCCGGCCCGGGTGCCAATGCGAAGCCCGCTCGCAGAACTGAATAGTTCCACTGCACCTGCAAAAAGTTCGGTAGCTGGACCAACCAGCCGAAGAACGCTATTGCGAAAATGACACCACCGATCGAGCCCGCCAGATACGACCGAATGCGGTACAACCCAAGATCGAACAGTGGTGTGGGGTGGCTGGTAGCCCGCCGCACGAATGCCACTGCCAAAACAACCGATACCGCAACGCAGCCAAGCGTGCGGGGACTGGCGTACCCCCAGGCGTTGCCTTGCACTATGGCCAACACCAAAACTCCGACCGAGAACGAGGCCAACGGAATACCCAAGACATCCACCTCGCGAGGCACACCGTCAGCTGTGGATTCACGCAGTACCTTCAGCCCAAAGGGAATACCCGCGAACGCGATCGGAACGTTGATGAGAAAGATGGCTCGCCAGCCAAACGCGTCGACCAGCATGGCTCCCAACGTGGGCCCAACCGCAGCAGCGAGACCACCCGATATTCCCCAGATGCCAACGGCCGCCTGACGGCGGGCGGGTGGGAACGCCGTGAGGATGAGCGCCAAGCCAGCCGGAAACAACAACGAGCCGCCGATCGACTGGATCACCCGGCCGACAATGAGCGCAGCAGCATTCCACGACAGCCCCGACACCACCGATCCCGAGCCGAAGATAAACAGCCCGACAAGAAAACACCGCTTGCGTCCACGGGTGTCAGAGAGCCAACCCGAGATGAGCAAAAGCGACGCCACGCCGATGTTGTACGCAGTGAAAACCCAGCTCAACGTGCCGGTTGAGGTGCCGGGGAAGGCGGCAGCAATCTTGCGGAAAGCCAGTGATATGACAGTGATCTCGAGCGAGACCATAAAGCTGGCAATCGACGCAACGGCCAGGGTCAGCCATGCTCGGCGGTCAACGCTCACTTGGGTGGTGTTGGTCATCGTGCCAACCGACCGTAGCTGTTGACAGCGTTTCGTCTCCCACCGACGAATCGCCCGGACAATTTCAAGATTTGGTCAAGACTCGCTAGTGTCGTCTCGTCGCTCAGAGTGGTGGGGTCGAGCGGCAGTGGGAGGTAAGCCAGGTTCGTGAGACACGACTCGAACGACACGAATGCCCAAAACGGATTCATGACGGGAATGGCAGGATTGCAATCCGCGCCGAGCCACGACCTCGACGCCTACCTCAAGGTCGGATACGGACAGCCGTCTACAAAGAAGATCTGGCCGCTCTCGGCCATGATCATCGTGTGCCTACTCACGTTCGCCGTGGCGATGCTGGTGCTGCTCAACATTGTCGGCGTGCAGCTTGGCGGAGGTGGCTACGACGAGAAGGTGGGTGGAACGGTCGCCGATTGGGGTGCGGTTCTCGTGCCGCTGGTCGGCATTCCCTTTGCCTTCTGGCTGGGGTTGCGACAGTTCGATCTGGAGAACAAGAAGGCCCACCGCGAGGACCGAGAGGATCATCACCAGCAGGTGATTCGAACCGCCGAATTCTTGCGATCCGTCCAACTCGACGCTGCCGTGCGCAACATCGTCGACTTTCCCGATCTGGCAACCGAAACGGAACGCCGCGACATTGCGGCATGGACAAACGAGATGCGCCAGCGCGGTTGGGTGAAGGACGAAACACCCCAACAATGGCGCAACAGCGGAAGCATCTCGTCGACCGACACCCTGTTACTCCACGACGAGGTGAATCATCTGCTTCTTCGGCCATGGATCGCCACGGTGCTGTGCACGAACACTTCGACGAGTTCGATGATGGTCAGTTCATTACAGGTGACTCGACAGGACGGCAGCATCGAGGCGCTTCCGCTAGATGACCTGCGACTCTCCCCCGGTCAAACCAACACTCGTCGAGTGCCATGCCCGAATCCGACCCTCATCGCATTTCCCTCCCCAGGTGATGCCGCTGTGTCAATCGTGAGCATCACCGCCGTCGTGAGCGACGAGATGGGTATGACGGCACCCATCGTCGGTTCAGTCAGACCCTTTCTCCGCGAGGCAACCTCATGAATGGCATGGACGACAACATCGACAAAAAGCTGTCGAGAGTGATCACGCGGCAGCGCCCGTTCGGGCCACCGGATGCTGCTCAGTTCACTGACAGCACCGACATGCTGCGCATGCTGTATGACCCGGCGAACCGCATCCATCGCCAAGCCGAGTCGACCGGAGCACCTTATGTAATCGGCCGCAAGGGCGCTGGCAAAACTGCGTTCGTGATGGCACCCAAGCTTCTCCCCCACTCCATCACGATAGAACTGCCAAATGCCGATCTCTACCAGGGCGTGTTTGGTGTAGCTCGGACAATGAGCGACAACGGCATCGTCGTTTTCGCTGAGCACATCGTCGATTCACTTGAGCGATACACCGGCGTCCTGCCATCGGAAACCCACCATGAAGCCGAGCGCATCTCCTTCGAGGGCTTGTTCCGGTTCATCGGAGGCGACGGCACAATGTCGAGCCGATCATTCGACATTAGGTTCGCCTTCCCAGCCGAACTGTGGTCGCTACTTGAGCGGGTATCGGCCAACCCAATCAAAGACTTCGATCAACGCGTTATTGCACACTGGAGCGCGAAGGAACTCATTTCGCTCATCGGCACCCGGCTCGCCATCTACTTCCGCCTCTACTACCCCGAGCTACGCGTACCTCAAACACCATCGAACGGCACCTTCAAACCGCTCACCACGACGAGGCGCGACGCACGATCGAGGCAGCGCTACCTCGGGAAATCACGAACGGCCTCGGTGATCCCGAAGACGTCGTGGCATACCTGTTGCGCCACACCCAGCTCTTGCCCCGCCACCTCATCACTATCCTCAACCGCATCTGGGAGGTGCAACACAATCTCGACCCGTTGGCGTCGCTTCCCATCACCGCCCATGCCGTGGTCGAAGGGTTGAAGCAAGGCGAAACCGAGGTGGTTCACGACGTTATCGCTGCCTACAAACAGGTCCACCCGCACGCACAGCTGTGCTGCGAGCGGCTCATTCCCAACCTGCCGATGGTCTTTACAGAAGGCGACCTACATCGAGGTTTCAACCAGAACGGCATCAAGAAGGACACCGACCTCGAGTTCCGAGAGCTACTGCGCTGCCTCATCGAGATTGGGTGCATTGGTCGGGTGACCGACGCCGATTCCCACCGCCGATACATTGTTGGCGAATTTGAATACACGCGGCCTGGAAGCTTGTTCGTGAGTGGTGACGAACGGCTCTGTCTACACCCCGTTTTCGCCGAAGTCTTCGGCTGCCGACACAGCGCGGCACGCAAGAACCAGCTGTCCGCAGGCGAACGGGCCACAGTTCGGCCCATCTACCCGGTTGGTTCGGACCCCGCGACCGAAGCCGACTACCGCGACGCCTTCTAGTGCCTAGTCCGCGAAGTTGGGTTCGCGCTTTTCGAAGAAGGCCATGACGGCTTCCTTCTGATTTGGGCTACCGATGAGACCACCGATAACACGACGCTCCTCGGCGAACTGTGTTGCTGCATCGGCACCCGCATATGCGCTGCGCAGGAGTTGCTTGACGCCACGGATTGAACCTGGGCTCTTTCCCGCGATCTCGTGGGCCAGGGACATTGCATCGTCGAGCGGCGTTTCGGAAACTCGGGTGGCGAGGCCGATGCGAACGGCTTCTTCGCCGCCGACCATGCGGCCGGTCATCGAGAGTTCCAACGCCACGTCGGCGCGAACCAGTTGGGCCAAACGCAATGTTCCGGTCATGTCGGGCACGAGCCCCCAACGAACTTCGAGCACGCTCATCTTCACGTCGGGCGACACGATTCTGATATCGGCGCCTAAGGCGATCTGGATTCCACCGCCAAGAGCAACGCCGTGGACTGCAGCGATGACGGGAACCTCGAGTTCTTGCCACACCCAACAGATTTGCTGACCGCGATGGGCGATTCGTCCTTCGTCGATTTCGCCTGCATTGACGGCTCCGCCGGCGGGCCGTTCGCCTCCTGCCATCTGTTGGAAGCTGCCAAAGTCGAGACCGGCGCAGAACCCCCTCCCTTCACCCGACAGCACCACAGCACGAACGCCTGGTTCATGTTTGAGTTGCTCGCCCGCTTCCCCAATGGCCGAGAACATTGCCGGGTCGAGCGCGTTCATCTTGTCGGGCCGGTTCATCCGTACGTCCGCTACTCCACCGCTGATGTTGATAGTTACGCGCTCGGTCATACGGCAAGTCTGTCAGCCTCGGGACACGTACAGTCGAGTTATGCCCCGCGTCGTTGTATTCGGCTCCCTCAATCACGACATCACCGTCACCGTGCCCCACATGCCGGCATCGGACGAAACACTTACCGCTCTAAGTCTGGTCGAGTATTGCGGCGGCAAGGGCTTCAATCAGGCTGTCGCTGCGGTTCGACTCGGTGCCCAAACGGCGATGGTCGGTGCTGTAGGAGCCGACGGCGCTGGCGTGGCGTTGCGCGCTGCTCTCGCGGCCAATCACATAGATGCAACCCACGTGGTCGAGTCGGCTGAGCACACCGGCACAGCAGTTATCACGACCGACCAACAAGACGTCACCATTGTGATTGTTCCCGGCGCCAATGGCACTGTGGACGCGACCGACGCCGAAGATGCCGCCGAGCTGCTGGCCAGCGCCGACGTCGTTGTGCTCCAGGGTGAGGTGGCCGCGGTTGCCTCGGCCCGAGCAGCTCAACTTGCACGCCAAGGTGGCGCGCTTGTCGTGTACTCTCCCGCGCCGGTGTCCCCCGACGCCTCGTTGGTGATTGCGTATGCCACCCACATCGTTGCCAACCAAGGCGAGGCTGCCGCGCTTAACCTTAAGCCCTCCGAGCGGGTCATCATCACCCAAGGCGTCCACGGCGCGCTGGTCGGCAACCGGATCATTCCCAGTTTCGCTGCCGATGTCGTCGACCCAACTGGCGCGGGCGACGCGTTTACCGCTGCGTTCGCCGTCGCGTTAGCCGAAGGTGCCGATGTATACGAAGCGGCCCGGCAGGGGTGCGCCGCGGGTTCGTGGGCGGTACGAATTGGCGGGGCCGAACCGTCGATGCCTACCCGCGAGAACCTGAGAACAGTCCTAGCGGGAGGCTGAGCCATCGGTAGCATGAGCGCGTGACCGATCAGCTGTACTTTCGCCAACTTCTCTCGGGTCGAGACTTTGCAGTCAACGACCAAATAGCGCACCAAATGGTTAACTTCGTCTACCTCATCGGCGACCGGGCGGCTGGTAGTTGCCTGATTGTCGATCCGGCCTATGCGGTGCGCGAGCTACTCGATATTGCGGCCGCCGACGATATGAGCGTGGTTGGCGCGCTCGCAACCCACTATCACGCCGACCACATCGGCGGAAAAATGATGGGCTTCGAACTGGAAGGCATCCGCGAGCTTCTGGCGATTCAAGGGATGAAAATCCACATCCAAGAAGCCGAATCCACCTACGTCCGTAAGGTCACCGGCGTGTCGGAATCTGACCTCGCTCTCCACCAACCCGGCGACACCGTCATGGTCGGCGATATCTCGATCGATCTCGTTCACACGCCGGGCCACACTCCGGGAAGTCAGTGTTTCCTCGTCGATGGCCGTCTCGTGGCTGGCGACACGCTGTTCCTCGAAGGCTGCGGGCGCACCGATCTGCCAGGCAGCAATCCCGAGCACATGTACGAAAGCCTTGCCAAACTCGCAACGCTCCCCGACGACACGGTGGTCTACCCGGGGCATCGCTATTCGGTACCATCGTCAGGCACCATGGCCGCTGTGCGCGACACCAACTATGTGTTTCGTCCAAAGACTCGCGAGCAGTGGATGATGATGTTCGGCCAAAATTGATGGCCGCACCAACATCGGCACGCCTAACCCACGTTGCCTTGCCTGTCGCCAACATCGAGCGGTCCATTCGCTGGTATGAACAATTCACGCCACTACGCTGCATTCACCAACGAGAAGACGACGCGGGTCAGGCGGCGTGGATAAGCCACCCCGAGGCCACTACGCATCCGTTCGTCATCGTGCTTGTGCATCAGTTCGCCAACGGCGATACCAGCCAACGCCAACTTGGCCCGTTCGGACACTTTGGTATCGAAATGCCGTCGCGAGGCGACGTCGATCTGTTGGCCGAAGCCGGCCGGGCCAGTGGCTGCCTCCACTGGGAGCCCCAACTTCTGCCCGACCCCATCGGGTACATCTGCGCCCTTTGCGACCCCGACGGAAATGTGGTCGAGTTCTCGCATGACCAACGTGTCTACGACACCGTCATTGCCCAGTTCGGCCAGACCTAGAAGCGGCTGCAAAGCTGCACGCACATGAAACTGAACCTCACCGCCGACGAAGTGCTGACAACTACCCGAAGCGTGCGCAAACGGCTCGACTTCGATCGGCCGGTTGGAAGCGATGTGATCATGGAGTGTCTGGAGATTGCGCTTCAGGCACCAACCGGGTCCAACTCGCAGGGCTGGCAGTTCTTGTTTGTCACCGACCCCGCAAAGAAACAAGCCCTGGAGGACATGTACGGCCGGGCCTTTGATCCGTATGTCAGCGTGCGGCGCGAATGGCCCGAGGGTGATCAGCGGGGCGAGCAGCACGACAACATCCGCGATTCGGCCACTTTTTTGCGCCACAACATCCACCGGTGTCCGGTGCTCATGATCCCGCTGATCGAAGGCCAACTCGATAAGGCACCAACGTTCCAAGCAGCAAGCGCATGGGGTTCAATCCTGCCTGCGGTGTGGAGCTTCATGCTGGCACTACGAGAGCGTGGGCTTGGTTCGGCGTGGACCACGTTGCACTTGCCCGCCGCCGACGAAGCCGCCGAACTGCTCGGTATTCCGTCGAACTACACCCAGGCCGGTCTGTTCCCGATTGCCTACACAGTCGGCACCGACTTCAAGCTGGCGAAGCGCCTACCAGCTGAAACATTCGCGCACTGGAACCGCTTCTAGCCCTCCTGCGCTCTCGGCTCGCTTTACCGCTCAGCCACTAGCCTCAAGCCTTCGGCTTCGCTGGCTCCCTACCGGTCGCGTTACCGCTCAGCCACTAGCCTCAAGCCGCTTGGGGCGATCGAGCGTTGTTCACCACTCAGGTCGACGACGAATTCGGTTCGGTGACCGGCGAACACATGCTCGCTGAACAACACCGGGTGCCCGTCGGCGTCTCGGGTGACCCGTTCGCACCGCAGTACAGGTGACCCCACTGGCACCTCTAGCAATGCAGCGTCACTAGCTGACGCCGCCGCTGCGCCGATGGTTTGAGTGGCGCTTCCGAGCGGTGTCGGCAGCAGTTCGTAGAACGGCAATCGTTCGACATCGGCTCGTGACAGGTGTTGACCTACATCGGCGGGGCACCACACCGTAACGACCGCGAACGGTGCGCCATCGGCCAAGTTCAGACGTCTGACCCGCAACACCTGGTCGCATCCCAGCGTTGCCTGCACGTGCACGCTGGCGGCTTGAAACCCGAATTCCAACACCTGGCGCTCTGCCAGCAGACCCGACGACGCCATCTGATCTTCGATTGTGGCGAGATGGGCGAGTGACTGACGAACAGGAGCGGTGGCAACGAACCACCCGAAACCCTGACGAGCGTCGACAAGACCTTCCTCACGCAGCAACTCGAGCGCCCGGCGAACCGTCACCCGGCTCACCTTGAAACGTTCGGACAGATCTTTCTCGCTCGGAAGCAACCCGCCCGGAGGAAACGAGGCCTCGACGACATCGGTGCGTAAGGCATCGGCGATGGTTTGGTATCGGACAGTACGCATGACTCGTATGGTGTCAGGCCGCAGCAGTAGTAGTGAAGCGAGAGGTGGCGAAACCTGGCAACGCGTCGACATGAGCGTCGAGCCACTCGGTTACCTCACGGTAGGTACTGCAGTGCACCTCGGGCTTCGGACAGACTGTCGCGACGAACCGCTCGACAGCACGGTTGTAGGCATCGCCACCCAGCGACGTGAAATGATTCGCCAGCTCCAGCGGTGCGCGGTTGCCGCTGTACACCCGGTTGAAAGCGTCGACATACCCGTCGTACACACGCTGTTCGACTTGCGCTTTCGACATGCCTTTTAGGTTCTGATCGAGCGAGTAGTCAACGGCCAACAGCGGAACCTTTGCACCTTGGACGCTGATCGACGGGAACCCGAATGACCACACCCCGCCGCTCTGCTTCGGCCAGTCGGCGAGGTTGCGCGTGGCACTGGCGTCGTAGCGAAAACCGCGCTGCGCAAGCACCGGGTCGAGCAGGCTGAGGTTCCCGTCGAGACACGGCGTTCGAGCACCAATGGGTGGTTGTAGAAATGGGTTGCCGACGGGTGGATTGAGCCCGTTGTTGGCATCGACCTGTGTGGCTAACGGCCACGTTGCGTCGAGCTCAGCTGCCCAGTCCGCCGCTCCCCACTTCCTCACGCCGTTAGTGCCACACCAGTGACCACCGAAGTGGGTTGACAGTTCGTGTCCGGCGCGTTGGGCTGCTTGGAATCCGCGGATGGTGGTCACCAAGTACTCGCCGACTGGTTGGTTCTTGCTGGGCGCGAAGCCAATGGCCGACTCGCCAGCTGCATGGCCAGGCCCTTGATACTTCGACGCTTGAGCTGGGTCGAGCAGGTACACCATCGACAAGAAGAACGTGAATTTGGCCGGCGCTGCAGCTGCAGCTTTGGTCCAGCGATCCATAAGCACTTGGTCGGATGCACCGTCGAAGCTAACCAGTACAAACTGAGGTGGACGAGCACCGTCGTAGAGCCCATTGCCCGGCAGCGGCTTGGGTACAGGCAGTGGCGCCGGCACGGTCGTTGCCGCACCGCTCGACACCGGGGTCAGCACGGCCGAACTCGGTATCCGTGGAGTCGTCGCAGTTGTAGCCGCCAGCGACGACGCAGGCCCGGCCGACAAGGTCGACGACACCGTGGAAGCATCGGGATTCCAACGCACTGTCGACACGCCAGCAACTACAGCGATCAAAGCGAGGGCGATCGTCGTTGGAATAATCGGTGAAATCAAGCGACGTACCGACGGTGCCACTTGCAGCTCCGCGACTTGCGGAGGTGGGTCGGCTGGCCAGCCATCATCGACGGGCCATCCACCATCAGGAGGCCATCCATCGTTCATTGCTACAAGTGTAGAAAGCCCAAGCCCTGCAGCAGTGGACGGTCTATGCCGCTGCCTTCGTGAATGACCCGGCCCGGAACGAGGCCAGCTTGTCGGCATGGGCGTCGAGCCAGTCGGTCATCTCGCGATAGTTCACACAAAACACTTCCTGGCGGTTGCAGACATCGACCAGAAACCGTTCGACCGCTTGGTTGTACGCGTCATGGGTGAACGAAACGAAATGGTTGGCGAGTTCAAACGGGGCCCGGTTCGAAATCGACGCTGCGGTAAACCCGCTCATCAACCCCTGGTAGACCTTTTCCGAAATGACCTTGGCTTGTTCGGGCGAAGCGTCGTACTTCGGGTCGAGCGTTTCGCGCCAGCTGAAATCGACGGTGAGCACCGATCGGTTGACGCCCTCGATCTTGGTGGTGGGAAACCCGTACGTCCACAACCCTTGAGTTTTGTCGGGCCAGGCATCGAGCGTGCGGGTTCCACTGGCGTCGTACCGATAGCCCCGTGCCCGCAGCACTGGATACAACAGCTTGAGGTTGCCTTCAAGACACGGCGTTCTCGCGCCAACCGGTTGACGAAGGAACGGCGACCCAACCGGCGTCGTCAGCTTGTTGAGGGTGTCGACGTTATTGACGAGTTTTTCGAACTGGTTGAGTTCCTCGGCCCAGTCCTTGGCGCTCCAACTCTGTACGCCGTCAGGACCGCACCAATGACCACCAAAGTGGTTCTCGAGTTGATGGCCCTGCTCCTGGGCGTTCTTGAGGCCGCCGATTGTTTTGGCGAGGAACGCCGCTGTAGTCTCACCCTGGGTTGGCGCAAACTTGATGGCCGATGCGCCCGCAGCGTGGCGTGGGCCCTTGTATTGCGCGCTGTTCTCGTCGCCGAGCAGGTACACCGCCGACAGGAAAAGGGTCATGTGGGCGTTCGCCTTTTTTGTGGTCTCCATCCACCGAGCGAGCAACTTGTCATCGGCCGCTCCGTCGAAACTCACGAGCACGAATTGGGGCGGTCGCCCACCGGCGAACAAGCCGCCAGGCGGTAAGGGTTTCGGTGCGGCTACTGCGGTAGTAGTGGGCGCATCTGGCACCGTCGCCGGCCCGGGTTTCGTTGCCGTGGTCGGGGTCGAGGTGACCTCTGACTCGACGGACGACTCCGAGGTGGTCTCCGTCGACACCCCATCGTTAGACCGACCGCGAAACGACGAGAACGCCACTACCGCTGTGACGATCGTCAGCGCGATGACGCCGAGGGCACGTGGAGATAAGCGGGGGGCGTCGCGCCTCGACGGGTCAATCATGGCGGATCGCACCCTAGCGGCCTGCCTTCGTCGCCGCTGGTTCGCTACCACTGCTTTGCCGGGGCGACAACTTGTCTCTAACTTGTATACACTGCACCGGATAGCGTGTTTCCAACCGCACAACCAGGAGCTCACATGGCCGTCACCGCCGGAACCCCCATCGAACTTGTCGAGCAGGTGTATGCCCGTCTCGCCGAGCGCACCGCCCTCGGTCGCGAGCGGCTTGGCCGACCACTCAACCTCACCGAGAAGATACTCATCAACCACCTCGTCGAGCCGACCACGCAAGAGATGGAAGCTGGGCGTAGCTACGCCGACTTTCGCCCCGACCGGGTTGCAATGCAAGACGCCACCGCGCAAATGGCGTTGCTGCAGTTCATGACCGCCGGCCTGCCCGAAGTAGCGGCACCCGCAACCGTGCACTGCGATCACCTCATTATGGCCAAGCAGGGCGCCCGTATTGACATGGGCGTCGCCGTCGACACCAATGCCGAGGTGTACGACTTCCTCAAGTCAGTGTCAGCCAAATACGGCATTGGTTTCTGGAAACCAGGCAGCGGCATCATCCACCAGGTTGTGTTGGAGAACTACGCGTTCCCAGGCGGCATGATGATTGGTACCGATAGCCACACGCCCAATGCCGGTGGGCTCGGCATGGTGGCCATTGGTGTTGGCGGCGCCGATGCTGTCGACGTACTCACCGGCTTCCCGTTCAACGTGCGGTGGCCCAAGGTTGTCGGTGTGAAACTGACGGGCGAACTGTCGGGGTGGTCGTCACCCAAGGACGTCATTTTAGAAGTCGCCCGCATCCTCACCGTCGAGGGCGGCACGGGTGCCATTGTCGAGTATTTCGGCGACGGAGCCAGCTCCATCTCGGCTACCGGCAAGGCCACCATCTGCAATATGGGCGCTGAGATCGGGGCAACATGTTCGGTGTTTCCTTACGACAGCAATATGGCCGACTACCTCGACAAGACAGGTCGCGGCGCCATCGCCAATGCTGCAGACGACGTCGCAGCCGATCTGCGTCCCGACGATGGCGCACACTACGACCAGCTCATCGAGATCAACCTCGACGATCTCAAGCCGCTTATCAACGGCCCACACTCCCCCGACCGAGCCCATCGCACTGGAGCCGCGGTTGGTGCCGCCGCGGTCGAGAACGGCTGGCCGCTCGACATCTCGGCCGCGCTCATCGGTAGCTGCACCAACTCGTCGTACGAGGACATCACGCGGGCGGCATCGGTAGCCCGACAGGCTGCGGCAGCTGGTCTCACGGCCAAGTGCGAGCTACTGATCACACCCGGTTCCGAACAGATCCGTGCCACCATCGAACGAGACGGCTTGCTCGCCGACCTCGAAGCCATCGGTGCTACCGTGCTCGCCAACGCGTGCGGGCCGTGCATCGGCCAGTGGGATCGCCCAACCGGGGTTACCGACAAGCCAAACACCATCGTCAACTCGTTCAACCGCAACTTCCCCAAGCGCAACGACGGCTCGGCCAACACACTCAGTTTTGTCACGTCGCCCGATACCGTCATTGCATTGGCACTCGCAGGGCGCCTCGATTTCGACCCGACAACCGACACGCTTACCGCACCCGACGGCACGCTCGTGCACCTCAACGCTCCCGTCGGCGAAGTGCTGCCGGCCAACGGCTACGACCCGGGCGAAGACACGTTTGTTGCTCCCCCGGTCGACCGCAATGGGCTCAGCGTAAATGTCAGCCCAACCAGTGACCGTTTGCAACTGCTTGAACCGTTCGCTCCATGGAATGGCCAGGACTATCTCGGACTACCCGTGCTTATGAAGGCCAAGGGTAAGTGCACCACCGACCACATTTCGGCCGCCGGTAAGTGGCTCACGTATCGCGGACATCTCGAAAACATTTCGGGCAACTTGTTCCTCGGCGCCGTCAACGCCTACGACGATGCAGTTGGTGTCGGCTACGACGTCATCGATGGCGGGCGCCGTTCGTTCCCCGACATTGCCAAGCGCTACATGGAACACGGCATCGAGTGGGTGGCCATCGGCGACAAGAACTACGGCGAGGGTTCATCGCGTGAGCACGCCGCCATGGAGCCACGGTTCCGCGGCGCCAAGGTCATTCTGGCCCGCAGCTTTGCCCGTATTGCCGAGGCCAACCTGAAGAAGCAAGGTGTCCTGCCACTCACGTTCGCCGACCCGGCAACCTACGACCTCATCGACGAGGTCGACGGCATCAACGTGCTCGGTCTCGCCGACCTTGCGCCCGACACACCAGTGCGATGCGAGATCGTGAAGCCGGGCGGGAACATCGTGTCGTTCATGGCCAACCACACCATGTCCGACGAGCAGATCGAATGGTTCAAGGCTGGTTCGGCCCTCAACATCATTCGAGCCAAGCAAGCCGCCAAGGCCTAAGGGCTACGAAGGCGGGCTCAGCGCCGGGCAAACCGGGGCCCGAAACGGCGACTTTTCCACCTCAGAGTCGAAACAGTGCCGGTTTCGGGCCCAAGTCTCGACTCTGAGTCGGAAATATGACGGCTGCCGGTTTCGGGCCCAAGTGTCGACTCTGAGTCGGAAATGTGAACGGCTGCCGGTTTCCGGCGGAAGTCTCGACTCGGAGTCGGAAATGTGACGGGGTGTAGGGCTTCGGCTTCGGCCTCCCGCTAAGTCCAAGACACCGTGATGGTGGTCACTGTGTTGGCCGCAGGGGTGTAGGTGACGCCCGTCTTGGTTACATTCGTGACGTTGAAGGTGACCGACGCTGGACGGGTCGACGTGCGCGTTGACCGCAGGGTCACCGTGCCATCGCTAGCGGTCGTACCCGATGTTGAGCTATTCACGGTGCCAGAGAACGACCCTGTTACTACGGCACCAGCTACTGGCTGCCCGCTGGAGTTCACGATCTGCACCTTGGCCGTGGCACCCCGGCGACCCGACTGGGTGTACGTGCCACCAGTGATAGCAGCAACCTTCATGATCACAGCCTGGGGCGGCGCGGTAACCGTGATCACAACCGACGCCGACGACGTTGCGCCGAGGTTGTCGGTGACGGTCAGGGTCGCTGTATAGGTTCCAGCCGTCGAGTATGTGGCGCTCGGGTTGGCTGCTGGCGATGTCGTGCCGTTGCCGAGATTCCAGGCGTACGACACGATGGTGCCGTCGGCGTCGGTCGAGGTCGAGCCGTTCAGCGTCACGTTCAAGGGAGCGACTCCGGTGGTCGTGCTAGCAGTTGCCCGAGCGACCGGTGCCTGGTTGACCGGGCCACCATCTGTGGTCACCGTGCCCGACACGGTGTAGGTGCCAAGGCTCCCGTAGTCCGTGTAGCCAGTTGTCAAGGGATCCCCGAAACCGACACCATCGATCAGCACGGTGTAGGTACCCGCAGTGAGCGTCGTCGAAATCGACGCCGCTAGGCCCGAAACGACATCGCTACCCGACGAGGAAACGGCCGGGTCGGCTGTAGCGACTACCGAACCGTCGGCACGTAGCAAGGTGAGCTTGATGTCGAGATTGGGACCTGTTGGGATGGGGGACGCCGTGATGGTAGCCGCGCCCGCACCAGCGGTGAACGAGAAGGCGTCGATGTCGGCGCGTGTTGTGATTCGCCCGTCGCCGGTCAACGCAGGCCCCACACCAAGTCCGGTAGCCGTTGCAGCGGTATCGCCATGATCATCGACACGGGTTACCGCACCGTTCGCTGCCATGACGACGAGATCATCTTGGGTTTGGTTAGCTCCGGCATATTCGCCTTTGCTCCACTGGCTCACAGGCCGGTTGTAGCCAACGCCCATAATCGGGGCCCATGCCCCTTGACCTGTGTAATAGCCAACCGTGGCTGTTCCATCGTGGCTAAGCCCCAGGTTGTGACCAACTTCATGTGATGTAGCTTCGGCGATGTTCTTGGAACCCGACCCGACGCCGCGTTGGAACACGAAGGCCGGTTGGTACACCGAGTGGCTGCTGGTGAGGTCGTAAGTACCAACGTACGCAATGCCTCCACAACCACAGGCCGAATAGATGGTGTTGGTGTAGGTGATGACGGCGCGGGTGCCGTAATTGTTGTCGGTGCTGCTCGATCGGGTAATGGCGTCGGCCGCTGGCTCCTCGGTCGTGACGTCGATGTCGAACGCGGCATAGTCCTCGGCGACCCGCTGCCAGATCAACTGGATCGTGTCCATCTCGGCATTCGAAAACGTCGACGGCGAGCCATCCATATCGAACGGCTCAGCGGTGAATGCCGCCCCCGATGTGTAGTTCGTGTTCCAAGCCGTACCCGACACGACGTGACCGTCGAGATCGAGGTACACCACCTTGGATGACCCTGCCTTGCTATGCAGCTTGAAGGTTTGGTCGTAGGCGAAGGGTGCCGCCGACGAAGTGACTGGATCTACCGTAGCGATAACGGCTTCTGGCTGCTTGGGTTCGACGTAATGAAGCAGGCCTCCACGATCGAGCGCCGCGGTCGGGTCGGTCGACAAGAGGTCGCTGAGTTCCTTCTCGGTCTTGTTGTTACGACGAGCCGCCTCAGCCATCTTGTTGCCGACCTTGACCCAGGCATCTTTGCCGCGCCGTGGGGTGTCCAACAAGTCGATGGGAGTCGCGTTCGGTGCTGCTGGCACGGGCGCTGGTGTCGTGGCCGTACCGGCGAATGCACCGGCCGAGCTTGCCACCATGAGAGTGATCGCCGCTGCGGCCGTCACCAAGAACTTCTTACGTCGAGAAACCATCGCTGTCCGCCTTCGTTTGTGTGCCTCCGACAAAATACACACAAAGAGTGTGCGTTGGACCACTCAATGTTGTTTCAATTCCGTGATCAGAAGCTTAAGAAATCATAGGTGAGGTGATGCGGAGTGGCGATTCGTGAGGGACGCAAGAAGCGATTCGGCGTCAACGGCAGCTAGCTTCGTGGGAATGGAACTTCGTGACACATTGCGCACCACGGGTGCGGCTCGCGCCTTCACCGACCAGTCTGTCGATGACGCGACGTTGGCTGCCATCCTCGACGACGCCCGGTTCGCCCCCAGTGGCGGCAACCGTCAACCATGGCGAGTTGCTGTCGTGAAAGATGTCAGCTTGCGTCGCCAGCTTGGTGGATTGATGCAACCGATCTGGGACGATTACGTCGCCCAAGCTGGAACCGGTGTCACCCCGTTCACCGTTGTGACGGCAGGCGTGTACGACATGGCCCCGCAAATCGCCGGGGGTATGCCCAACGCGTTGCTCGACAACATCGAGTCGATTCCTGTTGTCCTCCTCGTAGCCGTTGACCTGGGGAAGGTGTCGATGATGGACAAAGACCTCGGGCGGGCAACTGTTGTGGGCGGCGCGTCCATTTACCCGTTCTGCTGGAGCGTGATGTTGGCCGCACGCGAACGGGGCCTGGGCGGCGTGCTCACCACGTTCCTGAGCCGAGCCGAACACGATGCCGCACCTCTGGTCGATCTGCCCGAAGGTTTCGCTCTCGCCGCAACGATCTTCCTTGGATACCCAACCGTGCAGCCAACCAAGCTGTCACGCAAGCCGGTTCGAGCTTTTGCCACCGTCGATACCTTTACGGGGCCAAAGTTTTCGCCTTCGGGCTGAACCTCGCTGTCAGTCGGCTCATAATCGATTGACGGCTTGGGGGTTCGGGCAGTTTGCCGTGCTTGCGTAGAAGGTAGAGCCGCTTGGCCGTACCCACGAGCGGTGTTGCCACGAGCGCACCCGGGATACCGGCAACGGCACCACCAATGAACGCCGCCAACATTGTGGTTGGGGGCGTGAGGTTTACTGTTTGGCCAACAATGGCAGGCGTTATCACATAGTTTTCGAGGTTCATGTAGATGACAAACAGTCCGCCTGCCAACAGGGCAGTGCCGGGGCCTTTGGCCAATGCCAATACTACGAAGAAGCCGCCGCCGAGCGCACCGCCCACTTGGGGAATGAGATCGGTGAGCATGGCCCACATGGCCGCAAGCGGTGCGAGTGGAACGCCGAGGATGAGCCCGAGGGTCAGTACAAACAACCCCATCATCAACGCAACCGTCACCGAGCCAGCGAAGTATTGACCGAGTGTTTCGTAGAGCACCCGACCAACTTGCACCGCACGATCTTCGTGCCGCCTGAACAGACGGCGAGTGCGCCCGACGAAATGCGGGCCGTCGATGAGTACCGCCAACGTCGTGGCCAGTACAACGACGAAGCCCCACGCGCCCGTGAGCATCCGGTCGATTGTCCTTGCGACCGTCTCGTCGCTGATGGACGACGGAAGATTGTCAACCCATTCGGTGACTCGTGTTTCGGCGTTGTTTCTCTCCAAGAACCGGCCGACGACCGGGAGATCTTGAAACTGTCGGACAGTTTCTGGTAGTTCGGCGTTGAAACGGCGGGCCTGTCGGACTGCTGGAGGCCCGACGAACACGACGACGGCGATTGCCACCGCCAGGACCGTAACGGCCACCAGGGCGACGGCGACGAGGCGGCGACACTTCAGCCGTCGACGCACTGCACTGGTGACCGGGTCGAGGGCCAACGCGAGCACCACACCGATGCCGAGCCGAGTAAGAGTGTCGGCGGCGGAACGGGCAACGGCGAACAGCGCAAACGCCGCGAGGATCGCCACAACGACATATGCAACAGAACGAGCATCGACGCGCAGATCAATCTCGCGTGTTGTCGTCTCGTCGGCCATTGCTCGGTACTCTAGAGCGCATGACCCCCACCGACGGATCACCACCAACGTCGAGTCGGCAACGGGTTCATGTCACCGTCGGCATGTCGTCGGCCGCCTACCTCATTGGTGCGGTTGTCGCTGCGACTGTCCTGCGCAGTGTTTTCGTGGCCGCCCACCGAACCGTTGGCTGGGCCGTAGCATGCACGGTCGTTGCCGTGCTCATTGAACCCGTGGTCGAGTTCCTCGACACCCGACTGCCGCGCGGTCTGGCGATCGCCGTCACGATCATCGGTGTCGTCGCGGTGGTCGGCGCGTTTGCAGCTCGGGTCTACACCGAGATCACAGGGTCGCTCGATTCGCTGCAGAATGCTGCTCCGCTCGCGGCACAGCGCCTAGAGGCTCGGTACTCGATCGCCCGCGAGTTCAAACTTCTTGCCCGGGTGCAAGACGTGATCGATTCGACAAACAGCGGCTTCGGACGCCAAGCCGTGACCCGAGCATTGGGCACGTTACCGACATACATGATAACGGGCATCCTCACCCTGTTCATGCTGGGATACGGTCGTCGGTTCGCTCGCAGCGCCCTCATGCAATTCGACGATTCGGTTCGCCGCCAGCGATACGCGGCTGTGTTGAAACAAACCGTCACCAACGGCCGTAACCATCTCTTGTGCGGTATCGCCCAAGGCCTCGTCGTCACATTGGTGTCATGGATTATCTATCAGGTCGCCGACATCCCGGCTGCGTTCAGTCTCGCCATCATCACGGGCATCATCTCGGCTATTCCGTCGTTCGGCATCGTGATCGGCGGCGTACCTGCGGTTCTCATTGCAGCTGGTTTCGTCTCCACACCTCGAGCCCTGATCGTGTTGGCTCTGCTCGTCACGCTTCAGTGCTTCGAGGCCTTTGCTGTTCGACCGTTCGTGGATCGTCGAACCGTTCACGTCGGACCGCTTATCCCGATCATCGTTGCCCTACTCGGCTTCGAGTTGTACGGACCCGGCGGCGCCGTCTACGGCGGAGCCCTCGCCGTTTTCGCCATGGCCTGGGTCGACGCCGTATCCGATGTCGCCAGCATCGACCTACCCCCGCCGCTGGACTAGTCCGTCAGTGACGGTTGCCATCGTGCGGTTACCGGTCAATGCCATCGTACGACGAACACCCTCGTCGAAGAAGCTGAGGACATGGTCGACGCCGGCCTCGCCACCTGCCGCGAGACCGAACAGGTAGGCACGACCAATCATGCACGCTGTAGCACCAAGGGCACGGGCCTTGACAATGTCGCTGCCCCGACGAATTCCACCGTCGCAGTAGATCTCAACCTGACCACCAATCGCCTGGGCCACCGGACCAACAAGGTCAATCGGTGCAGGTGCTCCGTCGAGTTGACGACCTCCGTGGTTCGACAACGCTACGGCGGCCACGCCGAGCTTGGCTGCGGTAACGGCATCATCGACGCGTTGTATCCCTTTTAGGATGATTGGACCCGACCAGTTGTCTTGGAACCATGAAACGTCGGCCCATGACAGCGCTGGTTGAAACTGGCTGGCGGTGTGCTGACCCAGGTTGATGGCGGTACCACTGCCATCGTTCTCGCTCGTGCCGACAAGGTTGGCAAACGTGATTGGTTCGCTGCGGGCAAACGACCAGGTCCACGCCGGGTGTTTGGCTCCGTCGATCAGCGTGCCAAGGCCAAGCTTGGGCGGCATAGTGAACCCGCGACGTACATCACGCTCGCGCCGGCCAAGTACCGCAGTGTCCACGGTAACCATAATTGCCTCGTACCCCGACACCGACGCCCGGTCGAGCATCTCTTTGACAAGACCTCGGTCCTTCCACGTATAGACCTGGAACCAGGTGCGTCCGGTCGAGACTGCGCCGACGTCTTCGATCGACACGGTACTCATGGTCGACAATGTGTATGGCAGCCCCGCTCGTGCCGCCGCACGCGCTACGGCACGTTCGCCCAGTGGGTGAGCAAGCCTGGTGAACCCCGTGGGCGACAGGATCAGTGGCAGCGGTGAGCGCACGCCCAAGACGTCGACCGACGGATCGATCTGCGAAACGTCCTGGAGAACCCGGGGACGGAACTCGTAGTCCTGGAATGCCAACACGTTCCGTCTGGCTGTTACCTCGTCTTCGGCCGCACCATCGATGTAGTCGAACACTCCAGCTGGAAGACGTCGTTTCGCAATGGTCCGAAGATCGTCGATATTGGCCGCGCTCGCCAGTCGGCGCTTGGTGGCATCAGTTTCAACAGGACCGAACTGCAACACGGAACGCAATGTTCGATAGATGTTCACTTCAACAGTGTCGCGCACCGCCTAGCCTGCCTTCGGCGTCGCTGGTTCGCTACCGCTCCTTTACCGCTCCGCCACTAGTGTCGGCGCTGATGGAAGTCCCTTGCAGCTTCGATGGCGTCCTCAACTTTCGCGGGATGGGCGGCTTACCCACCGGCGATGGCCGCACTGTTCGCCGAGGAGTTCTGTTTCGCTCGGCTCACTTCGGAACCACGACTGATGCGGATCGTCAACGCCTCAAAGAACTCGGCGTTCGTACGGTCATCGATCTACGAACCGAAACCGACAAGGGCTTTGATGGGCAGAACCAAGTGCCTGATGGCGTGAGCAGCCACAATTTTCCAGTCGGCGACATTGGGGATGCCGGTGAGATGCTGAGCCTTCGTACCATCATGGCCGCAGGCGACCCCGATCTTGTTCGTTTGCACTTCGGTAACGGCGAGGCACACGACGTTGCCATGCAGGGTCAACCCTTGTTCGTCGACCATCCACAGATTCTTGCCGCGTGCCGTACTGCGTTCGACGCTGCGCTCGACCCCGAACGCCGGGCGCTCGTAGTGCATTGCACCGCCGGCAAGGACCGCACCGGGTGGGTGTGCACAACCATCGGCTTAGCGTTGGGGGTTCCCGACGAAGCTCTCGTACAGCATTATCTGCGAAGCAACGACCTTCGGCCACCTGCCAGCCGCACTGCGTTGTATCGACACACACTTGGAGATGCTGTCGACTTGTTGTTACCTGTGTTTCAGGTACACGAGGACTACTTGAACAACGGGCTGACCCATATGCGCTCACAGTACGGCGACGCCACAACGTACCTGCGCGACGCCGTTGGTCTCAGCGCCGCCGAGCAAGCTCAACTGCAATCAGCACTGCTGGTCTAGCTACTTGCCCCTGAAATAGTCGGTAGGGGCTGTTGGGGCGGGGGTGCTCGCGTTTGTTGTTGGGGTTTGGGATGATGGCTTCGAGACCTGAGTTTGAGACCTGAGTATCGGAGCCATCATCCCGTGTTGACAACAAT
>JANOSH010000010.1:0-1630 GCA_031415695.1 Actinomycetes bacterium | reverse complement strand
CTAGCTACTTGCCCCTGAAATAGTCGGTAGGGGCTGTTGGGGCGGGGGTGCTCGCGTTTGTTGTTGGGGTTTGGGATGATGGCTTCGAGACCTGAGTTTGAGACCTGAGTATCGGAGCCATCATCCCGTGTTGACAACAATATGTGTTCGTCCGACGTTGTGGGAAGCGCTGCTCCCGCCTGAAGCGTTGGTCATGCCGGCCGAACTGGTCGCGGTTGATCGGTTGTTGAACGATGAGCGGTTCTTCGCACCGTTCCGCCGGTTCTTCGATCCGTCTCACGGCCGGCCATCGATTCCGTTGGAGACGTATCTGCGGTTGATGTTTTTGAAGTATCGGTATCGGCTCGGATACGAAACATTGTGCACCGAGGTGTCGGACTCGTTGACATGGTTGCGGTTCTGTCGGATCCCGCTCGGCGGGAGGGCACCGCATCCGTCGACGTTGATGAAGATCACTACGCGTTGCGGCTCAGCCACGATCGAAGCCCTGAACGCGACGCTTGTCACGGTCGGGGTTGAGGCCGGCGCGATCGATATGGGCTGGTTACGTGCCGACACCACGGTCGTGCCCGCCGACATCAAGTACCCGACCGACTCAGGGTTGTTGACGAAAGGGATCAGTCGCATCGCGGTTCTTGTCGGTCGTGTTCATGCTGCCGGGATTGCACCACGCACCGAGTTCATCGATGAGACCGCGGCGGCCCGGCAGAACGCGCATCGGATCGGCTCGAAGCTACGACGTCGTACTGATGACGCGAAGACCGAGGTCCTTACGATCACAGGTGAACTTGCTGATCTCGCAGAAACAGCTGTTGACCAGGCGAAACGTGTCTTGGTGAACGCCCGACGCGCCGGGGATCGGCCGGTCAAGAAACTCATGTTCATCCTCGCCGATCTCGCGCATGTCATCGATGGTGTCGAACAGGTCATCGTGCAAACACGTCAACGTCTCGACGGCGAGACACCGCCAGGTAAAACACGACGCGTGTCGCTACACGACGATGATGCCCGACCAATCCGCAAAGGCAGTCTCGCGACACCAACCCAGTTCGGGTACACCGGACAAGTCACCGATACCCGCGACGGATTCATTGTTGATTACGAGATCGAAGCCGGGATGCCACCAGACGCACCACGTCTCGCACCCGCGATCGCCCGGGCGATCGCAGCCACGGCGATGACACCAGCCGCGGTGACGGCCGACCGCGGCTACGGCGAACACGCAGTCGATGCCGAACTCATCAAGCTTGGTGTCACGACTGTCGCGATCTTACGGAAAGGCAAACCGGGCAAAGCCCGCCAACAAGATGAGGCCGAACCCGGGTTCATGGAACTCGTCAAGTGGCGCACCGGTGCCGAAGGCAGGATCGCTGCGTTGAAACGTCAACACGGTTGGGGACGTTCACGAATACGCGGTCTTGAAGGCGCACGCATCTGGTGCGGCTGGGGTGTCCTCAGCCACAACGCCGTCAAGCTCGCCGCACTCGCACACTGACCCGGCGACATCCCGAACCACGACAACCAGGACGTCAGCATCGCCGCGCCCGACAACAACCCCAACAGCGACCGACCGGACAACACCCGCCAACACCTTGCCCAACGCCCTACTTCTTCAGGGGCAAGTAGCTAG
>JANOSH010000009.1:0-33867 GCA_031415695.1 Actinomycetes bacterium | reverse complement strand
CCGATTTCCGCAATGATGCATTCGGCTGCTCGTTTACCTACCCCGGTGATCGTGTCGAGGTGGTCACGAGCTTCAGCAAAAGGGATCATCACTTCGTCTATCCGTACGTTGAGCGACTCGATGGCTGCTTCTAGATGTGCGGTGTGTTCCAACGACAAACCAATGAGCAGACCATGATGCTGTGTGAACCGGCCGTGTAACGCTTCGCGTAACTCCGGGATTTTGTTACGAAGTTTACGTTTGGCAAGATCAGCCAAAACCACCGGGTTGCGTTCCCCGTCAATTAATGCTGCGAGCATCGCCCGGCCTGACACCCCCAGCACGTCCGACGCAACCGAATCGAGTTTGATCCCGGCGTCTTCCAACACTTTTTGGATACGTTGACATTCCGAGCTGTGATCCTGAATCAGCCGTTTTCCGGTAACGAGTCAAATCACGTAACTCACGAATCGCTTGGGGCGGCACGAAACTACCCCGCAACAAACCATGTTCCAACAACTCGGCCAACCACTCCGCGTCAGCCACATCAGTCTTACGCCCAGGCAAAATCTTCACATGCCGAGCGTTCACCAATTTCAAATCGAAGTTTCGTTCTTCCAACACATACCACGGCGACTTCCAATACGACCCCGTGGCCTCCATCACCACCTCAGTAACCCCCGCCTCAGTAAACCAGTCAGCCATAGCTTCCAACTGACCAGTAAACGAACGAAACGTCCGAGTTTCCTTAACCCGACCCCTACCCCCCGGACCAGGAACCCGCACACAAGCAACCACCTCATCCTTGCCGATATCCACCCCGGCACACCGCTCAACCATCACGTCCATAACAACCTCCAAATCAACTAGTTGAATAGGATGGGCCAGGCAGGGTCAACCGGATTAACGACGCTGTAAGTCGTGCACAAAACAACAAGTCATGGTGCCGAACGAAGACCCCAGGCTTCAGTCTCAGAGACAGGCTCAACCGCACCAGAGTGGAACGAGCTCAACCAGACCCACGACCATTCTCCACCATCATGGCGGCCCTTGGCCATGACAGTCTCAGAAGCAGGTGTCGAGGCCCCCGGCATGAAGCGTCCTTGCGCGCCAGGTAGCGCACTGCGCAACCGATCGCGCATGTACGGCTCGACTGTCGCCGTGACCTCGCCCTGGCCCGCAGCCGCGACGGTGACCCGTTCGCCGATGTTCGTCGCCGCAGCGAGTCTCACCACCGCGCACACGCATGTGGCCTGCACAACGCCGACGCAGTTGGGCCGTCCAAACGGGCGGCAGCGAGCTGCCGGAATGCGCGTTCAACTCATCGTCGAAAAACAGCGGACATTCCTTCCTTGGGGTTCACCGGCGGTCGGCCGCCGGACCATGCGGTTTTCGCACCACCTAAACTACGGACTGCGCACTTTCTACTGGACCCGATAGCGAGTAACGACCGGCTCGTCGTTACTCGTCGAAGCCGATGAACACCGCGGCCTCGTCGACGGACTTGCGCTCGGACATCACGGCGTTGGCTGGGAAGGTGTCGTCGGGCCAGCCCATCGCGATGCAGGTCTGGATCACTTGGTCGTCGGGAATGCCCGCCTCGGAGCGCACTACCGGGGACTGCATGATCCCTTGGCTGTTGATGACGCATCCAAGCCCTCGTGACCACGCCGCGTTGACGATGCAATTGACAACGCCACCGCAGTCAAACGGGGCGATGTCGCTGCCATGGATCGAGCGGTCGTAGGTCACCACGATCGAGACCGGAGCGTCGAACTGTCGAAAGCCACGTAGCACCCAGTCCTGTCGCATGGCGGTGTCTTCTCGTGCGATGCCCATGGCCGCGAAAAGTTGCTTGGCGATGCCGATCTGTCGCTCTCGATGTGAACCGACGTAGCCCGGGCCCATACGGAACTCGCGAGAATCGGGAACTCCGGCGACGTTTCGTTCAACGTTCCCCTGGCGAATGCGGTCGAGCACCTCGCCGCTGACGACGTAGAAGTTCCACGGCTGGGTGTTCAACGATGTCGGTGCGCGCATCGCCAACTCCAAAACTTCGCGAATCAACTCCTTCGGCACCGGCTTTTGCAGGTAGCCGCGGATGCTGCGCCGACCCCGTACTACCTCGTCGAAACTCATGCTCTCATGTCTCATGGGTGCCTAACGTACGTGGTCGGTGAGGTAATCCGACGAGGGATGACTACTGCGGTAGGTCGAACATGACGCAAATGCATGCACAGCGACAAGGGCCTAGTTCGTGAATTCGGCTTGGTGGCGTTCGGTGGCCGCGGCCACGGCACGCTCGACGCGGTCGCCGAGTTCTTCCCACTCGCCAATCGCGCGTCGTTCGGCGTCGATGGTCTTGGCGCCCATTCGCTGGAAGTGCGGCTTGACGTGCTGGGCGAACAGCTCGTAGTGGCGGTTCACGGCGCTCGGCCGGGCCCATTCGTGATGGACCATGAGGTAAGCGCCAAAGCCACCGTTCGACTGCTTTTCGAGCCGCTCGATCTGGCGGATGGCGTCGTCGGGCGTGCCGATGACACCCAGCCCGGATTCGTTGACCCAGGCAATGCGTTCTTCGAAGGTGTCGCCAGCGGCCCGGAAGTGCGGCACCGCCAGCACCTTTTGGGTGTAGTCGCACCAGGCGTCGAGGCCATACCTCACGTCGTCGATGGCCTGCTCGCGGGTCTCGGCGATGTGCATCGGGCCGACGAGGCGCCATTGGTTGCGGTCGGCGACGGTGCCGAACTTGGCGGCGCGTTCCTCCATCACGTCCCAGTGGTGAGCGAGGAGGTCGAACCCGTCGGTCGTGGTAGCGCCGATCGAGAGCAATCCGACGCCATGTTTGCCGGCGATTCGTGGGCCTGTCGGCGAGGCAATCGCTGCTACGGCGATGTCGAAGTCGGAGTAGGGGCCATATTGCGACTTGGCGTTCACGAGCTTGTACCGAGAGGTCTCCACACTGATCGGCTCGTCGCTGCGCAACAGATGCATCAACACATCGGTGTCGTGTTCGAGCGCGCCGCGTTGATCTTCGATCGAGATGCCGAGCATGGCGGCGTCGCCCGGTAACGCCCCGGGGCCGAGACCGAGCATGAATCGCCCGCGCAACAACTGATCGAGGAAAAACACGCGGTCGGCGACCAACAGGGGGTTGTGGTACGGGAGCGACAGGACGCCGGTGCCGAGCTTGATATGGCGGGTTTGCGGTGCCGCGAATGCGATGAAGATCATCGGGTCGGGGATGATCTCGTGCCCGGCCGAGTGGTGCTCTCCGATCCACGCCTCCTCGTAGCCGAGCCGATCGAGCAGCTGAACCACCTCGAGATCGCGCTGCACTGCCGAGATGGGGTCCTGCCCTGCGGGCGGGTGGAACGGTGCCATGAAAATGCCGAAACGCATGAGTTGTTTCTCCCTGGGTGGTGTGGTCGGGTCGGTGGGATTACACGGGATAGATGATCGAGTTCGGAATCATTTCGCTGTCATAGAGTGTCGCTGATAGTAGGGGTCGTGGAACAGCGTGTCCTTGATGTTGTACACCCGATCGAGCCGCGGAGGACCGATTTCGGGCCGCGGCTGGCTTGGCAACCAACAACGACGCCGCTGCGCGCATGTTGCTCTTCGAACGACTGTTGGACCTGGTTGGCACGTTCTTTGACGTTCGACAAATTTGAGCACCGCCCACAAAGCGACGCCTCGACGCCATCGCCCCCATCAGCCCCGATTCGCACGGCTTGCTCACTCGAATCTTTTGTGCCGACGACTCCACCACCGAAAAGCTCCGCCTGGCGCACCTCGCCCTCCCCCTGGTGTTCGACCCGTCCTCGTAGACGCCCAGCAGTCGTCGCAACAATGTGTCGCTACGAAGCTTCCAGGAGAGTGGCGAGTCGCTCGGTGGGTGTCCCAGTGAGCGGCCGTACACCTGGCGTCATCTGACCGGCATGGACCGCTGGACCACCCGACGGGCGCTGCGCGATGCCATCTTCACCTCGACTGCCGAACTAGAAGCCGCCATTGACCTGTGTGCCAGCGCCAGAACTCGCGTTCGGCGGTACTGCGGAAGTCCTGGTAACGCTCGAGCTGACGAGGTTGAACGCGCTCATCTGCGGTGGCTGCGAGATGTGCGAGTTGTAGGCGCGCGATCAGTGCATGGAACTGGCTCCTTAGCAAGGCGTTGGTGACTCTCACGTCAGTGGCGTGGGTGGCGTCGTGAGCCATCCGCTCGAGCGATTCGACCAGCGCACGGCTCAACGCGCCCGACGTGTGTGTGTAGGTCGACAGGGCCTCGGTTTGGCCCGGTGGAAGTAGGTCGGACCGAAGTATCAGCAGCCAGCCTGCCCACTCCTGCTCGTCGCCGAATCGGTGCACCTGCCCCGGCTGGATGAGCAGGCACGACCCCTTCGTGCAGTCGAAGGTCTCGAAGTCGACCATGTGTGTGTAAAGCCCGGCGCTGATGTACATGAGGCAGTGAAAGTCAATGCGCTCGACACCGCGATGGTCGATCTGTGCGATGCGTGCGCGGAGCTCCTCGGCAGCGACCAACTCAACGTCGAACCGGTGGCTCTTCGGCGGCGCGTATCGCACCGGAGTGCAGAGTCACCCAACTCGGATACCTCGGCATCGAGGTCAGCGATCTGCCGAGTTGGGAGCAGTTCGCTACCAAGATCCTCGGTCTGGAGCCCAACGCGACGCCCGATGAGGAAGTTGTCCATTTCCGGTTGGACGAGAATCACCACCGCCTTGCCCTCCGGGCCGGCGCTCTGGACGACCTGACCTCCGTCGGCTGGGAGACCAGCGACGAAGGCGCGTTGAGGAGCATCGCCGACCGCTTGGAGACTGACGGTCATACCGTGACCTGGGGAACCGAAGCAGAGGCTCGGGACCGTCGCGTGATGGGCCTGATCACCACGACCGACCCAAGTGGCCTGACCACCGAGATCTACTTCGGCCCCCTCGTGCTGGCCGAGCGGCCGTTCCGTTCGCCATTGCGCAACTTGGACGACATCGGCAGCACCTACGACCTCTGCCACGACCATGGAGTACCGATCGCGTCAACCCTGGGTTGCCACACCAACGACAAGATGGTTTCGTTCTACATGCAGACACCATCGGGCTTTCAGGTGGAGTACGGCCACGGTGGGCGAATGATCGACGACAGCACCTGGGAGGTGCAACTGCACCAAGCACCCAGCATCTGGGGACATCGAGCGCCGACGGTGGTTGCGTTCGATGATGTAGGCCATGCCAAGTGATCGGCAGTTGAGCCGTTCGGTGCCAATCCGGAGGGTCGTGGTCGCGGCTGCGTCACCTCAGAACCTCCCTCTCGAAAGGCATCACACCATCAGCCGCACCACGCCCACCCTTGATGACCGTCTCGCCCGCTATCGGCCAACGCTTGACAACGCCATCGCTCCAGCGTCGCTACGGGTTGTCGCTCCCTGAAGAGCACACTGTTCGGACCACGCACACGCCGCTCGCGGGCGGACGGCCCTGAACCCACGGCCAACCACGTTCCCCGAAGTCTGCCCTTTCGTCCCTCGTTCCCGACTCCCGCCGGTCGCACACTTGAGCCATGCCGAGCGCCTGGTGCTCCACTCCCGCCGAGCACCGCCTGCATCTCACGAGTCGGTCCGAGGTGCGGGTCAAACCCGGCGCGCCCCTCGAGATATCGCTCGAACTGCACAACTTCGGCCCGTCGCCGAGGCGTTCGGTACTGAGATTGATCGGCCTCGGTCCGCCACTGCTTGCGAGTCTCGGAGAGGTGCCGTCGTCCGACGTCCTCGGTCCAACCGTCAAGACGGTCTCCTTCGAACTTCCCAGGGCCTTGCGCCCCGGACGAAACCCGGTCATCGTCGAGTGGATTGCGACGGACGATCGCGACATGCCTCGCCTGGCGTTCGCCGATGTACTGCTCGTCGTCGACGACATCTCGGTCGCACGGATCAAGCTAGTGCATCCGCGCGTGTCTGGCCTGCTCGGGGCCGAATTCAAGGTACAGCTGGAGAATACGGGCACCGAAGAGATCGTTCTCGCGTTGGACTACCGATCGCCTGACAAAGGCTTGCATATCGATTTCAGTCCGTCGGCGATCGTTCTCGAAGCGAAACATCTCTGCCATGCGACGGCGACAATCCGCCGGCGGCCGCGGTGGCTCGGCTCGACACGGGAGCACGTGTTCGACGTCACCGCTCGGGCGTCGAGCGGCACGGTCACGGCCCCCGGGTCGTTCCGGCAGCGGACGGTATTCGCACCACTACTCTTCAAGTCTGCTGCGATCGTCGTCGTTCTCGTCATGGCGATGTGGGCGCTGACCCATCTCGCCCGGAAGGTCGTCAGCGGTAAGCCTGCGTCGGCCTGGGTGCCCATGAGCGACGCTCCTGACGCGCTGGCCGCCCGCGCGGGTCATACCGCGACGTGGGTCAGCTTCGAACGCCCCGACGCACCGAGCGGGCTGGCCGGAACGCGGCGCCAAGCGGTCGATTGGCTGACGGGCCGGAGTGAGGCCGAGCAGGCCGTCATCGTGTGGGGTGGTGTCGACCAGTCGGGTCGCGCGCTCGCGAACGGAGCGATGTACTCGGTCACCCAGAACACGTGGACGTCGCTTCCCGATCTGCCCGACGAAGCCGCTCGCGAAGGACAGCGAGCGGTGTGGACCGGCGATCGCTTGGTCGTCTGGGGTGGCCTCGGCAAAGTGACCGACGACCGAGCAGGCGCCTTCTACGGAGCGCAGTTCGATCCCGTCACGTTTCGGTGGTCCGTGTTGCCATCGGTCCCCTTGGAGCCACGCATCGGTTTCAGCATGATCTGGACCGGACAGGTGTTGATCGTTTTCGGCGGCGTCACCGGCGATGGCCGGCTGTTGGGCGATGGAGCGATTCTCCGGTCTGGATCCCTCAGGGCCGAGCCCGACGCATCCCCGCCAGATCCCGGAGACCTTTCTGCTGGTGTGTGGAGTGTGTTCGGGCCAGGTGATCTCGGTACGTTCGACGGTGCTCCGCGTTCGTTTCACGCGGCAGCGTGGGATGGTCGCTACATGGTGATCAACGGCGGTGTCGGCGCGGGTCGATTGCTCGGCGACACGTACGCTTACGACGTTGCCCGCAACCGCTGGCAGTTGATCAGCAACCGGTTGCTCGAGCCCCGCGCGTGCCATCAGGCAGTCGCCTCGACGTCAGCGGTGATGTTCCTCGGTGGACTGAAAGCAGCTGAGGTCAGTGGCGTCGATCTCACGAGGACCGGCAACCTCTGTTCAACGATTGTGCCAGTCGGCGCGTCCGACCCGGCGGCATGGGAGCTGACGCTCGTGCCCGATCCCGCCGATCGTGGACAGGTGTCTTTCACCTGGAAACCGCTGGTCGGTGCTCCGGAGCACCTCGGCACCGATTTCGTGGCGACGTGGACCGGTGATGCCGTTGGTATCGTGACGTCGGTTCCCGAACTCGACTCGGTGGCTCCGATCATCTTCCGGGCTGCGGATGGTTCCGAGACGCGCCAACTGCCTTCGTCGGCGCAGCTCGGCTTTCGTTCACAGGTCACAGCAGCGTGGGTCCGCAATCGACTGGTCGTGTGGGGTGGACGAGCGGAACGGCCCTGCCCCGACCAACCACGCCCCGAAGGCTGTCCGACGAAGCAAGGAGCACGCTTCGATGTCCCGAACTAATACCGGAGCCCGTCGGTCCGCGAGCGGCGCAGGTAGGAAGCCGGCCGAACAACGCGGCATGCGGTTCACCGCGGAGACGACCGACGTGGTACCCGGCAAGCCCTTTTCGCTGCCGGTGACCCTGATCAACACCACTCGCGTGATCGACGCTTTTTCGCTTACGGTGCTCGGCCTTGACGCGACGGCTGTGAAGGTTCAGCCGGAAGTGGCCTCGCTGTTTCCCGCCGCCGAGGAGACCGTCTCTCTGCAGGTCACGCTGCCACCCGGCTTTCCCGTCGGGCCGTGCAGCTTGATGCTGAAGAAGGCGTCGGCCACCGACCCCTCTGTCCAGTGCGTTGAACCACTCCGTCTCCGTGTCGCGGCGGTGCCGGCCGCGACAATGGTTCTCGATCCCGGTACCGCGACGGGCGGGCGAACAGGACGGTACAGCCTGACGCTCAGCAACACCGGCAACGCTCCCATGGATATCTCGTTGTCGGGAGACGACGGTGAGAACCATTTCGCGTTCCTGTTCCAGCCTGACGGTGTCATCGAGCTGCCGGCGGGTACGACGAGATCGGTACAAGCGGTAATCTCGGGACCGCGGGCCTTCACCGGCGCGCCCATGCCGCGGCAGTTCACGATCGTCGGGACATCGCCCGGCCACGAGATGAAGGTCGTCGGTGCATTGGCACAGCGGCCGTACGTTCCTCGATTGGCGTTGATGCTCGCCATGATCGGAGCGATGTTCGGGCTCTGGGGGCTTGTCGTCGGCTCCGCGATCAGCGCGGTCATGAAGGACTCCAAATCTGACGTCGCTGCGGCGATGAAGGACGGCATGACCGACGTCGCCGAGGGACTGAAGCGTTCCACCGATGGGGCGACGGCGACAGAACAGGCCAGGATCGAGGCGCTCGATGCCGCAGCGGGAACGAGTAATGATCTCGGTCTCAGCGGATCCGGCGTATCGACGAACCCCGCCGACGCGTCGGGTACCTCCGATGGCACAGGAGGTGGAACCGCGGACGGGGCGGCCGCGCTCGCCGCGGCCGCACCGCCTGACGCACTTGTCGGTCTTGCACTCACTGCATCCGACGGTCGACCGATTGCCGGCGCCTCGGTTACGGCGCGAGCGGTTCTCGAGGAGGGATCGTTGAAGGGACGACCCGATCCGAACCGCAACCCAACTGTTGCGACGTCGGTCGCGACCGGTCGATTCCAACTCCTGAACCTCCCGCCCGGTTTGTACAACGTCACGTTCTCGGCACCGGGCTACCTCGACACCGTGTGCTCGACGGTCCGCATCCCCACCACTCGGCCGTCCCTCAGCGGATGCCGTTCGGACGGCGCGCCGGTCGACCCCGGCCCCGGCTCGGAGGTGAAACTGCTGAGCAAGCTTTCCTCCATCGCCGGCATCGTGACAGCCCAGGGTGAACCCGTAGAAGGTGCCACCGTGACCGCCCGCCGACTCGACACCGTTCTCGGGTATCCAACCGACGTCATCGAGCCGTCCGTCACCGGAGCCGACGGTCGTTTCACCTTCGCGTTCCTGTCCGCCGCCAAACTGGCTCCCGGCACATTTGAACTTCTCGCCGTGCGCGAGGGCTTCGTGAATCAACGATCGGTGGTCGTCGTCGCTGTCGGCGGCAACTCGATCGGTCTCGAGGTTGCGCTGACACGACCTGTGCCTGCGGCAACCACGACGTTGCCGGCCGCGCAGCGGGGATTGAGTGGGCAGGTTTGCGACGGCTCGCAACCGTTGAAAGGCGTCGTTGTTCAGCTCACCGGTGGTACTCGTTCGCTCAGCCTCGTCACGCTGCCGGATGGTTCCTGGGAAGTGGACGGGCTCGAAGGCGGCAGATACAACGTCTCGTTCTCGAAGCCTGGGTACAGCCCGGCCGCGCAGCGGTTGCAGGTGCCGTCGTCCGGTGGGTCGTGCAGCGTCGCACTGGTGAAGTCGCCTGTAGCGATCAGTGGACGCGTGGTCGGGCCGACCGGGATCGGCCTGGCTAATGTCAAGGTGACCGACACCGGTGGCACCGTTCTCGCTGTCTCAGGAGCCGATGGAGCCTGGCGAACGTCCCAGACTTATGGTGAAGGCGAGGTACGGCTGACGTTCCGCCCGGCCGATACGGGTCTTGCTTCGACGACGGTGTTCGTGCAAGTTCGGCCGCCGAACGGAGAACAGATCGTGCCGGTCCAACTGGGGCCCTCACCCCCGGCTGCGTGACGAGCCACAAGGAAAGGTTGTCGCTATGGCGCCACGTCAACGTCGGACCCCAGCGGTGCGAGTCGAACAGGAAAGGACCGGAGGTTTGACAAAGCAATCACCTTCCGTGCCGTCGGTGGGAAACACGGTCATGCGTCGACGCGTCGGTGGCCAACCGTCGGCGACAGCACCGGTCGTTGTGGTCGCCCCTCGTCGAATACAGAGGCCTTCAGTTCAACGTGGCTGGCAATACTTCCCTAGCCGAGAAGTGGAAGGAAAAGACGGGAAAGTCCACCTTCATTACCTGTTTGACGACGCTTCGACCGATGGCAGCCTGCACGTCACTGTGGCTGATCAACGGGCGAAAGAGGGACGGGCCTGGGAACTGTTCAGCTGGTACACACCAACTGGCACCTACACCGGCGATTGGGGCGACTTGGAGAGAGGCAAGAATAGTGTTGGCAATCTCCCAGACTGGGCCGAAAGCTTCGCCAAGTCCTGCCTGCCAGCCGTGCAGGCAGCGGCCCTCAACGCATTTCACGGCAATACCAAGATCCGCGCCGCGCTCGCCAGCAAGTTCCCTCAACAAGCACTGAACTCGGCTGACTTCCCGCCCCTGGGTGCGAAGCGTCCTTGACGTCCGGCCTATGTCAGCACACTCACGACGAACCAGGTCGTGAGGCCGAGGAGCAGGATGCCGAGAGAGACCAGGAGCCACGTCCACGGTTCGCCATACCTCAGGGACTCGGTAGCACCTTCGGCAGGCTGGCACTTCTTTTGTGGCGACACCTGCTGCTTCGACGTGACGGGTTCAGGTATCTGCTCACGGCAGAGACCGCATTCGGTTGCGGTCGGCATGTTGAGCTCTCCGCAGTTCCAGCACGGCACTGAGGCCGCCGCCTCGATGCCGGCGACACCGGGTCGGTGCCTGCGGGCCAGGTCGAGAGCCTCGGCCTCCTCCGCCGAGAGGTCGCCGAGGTCGGTGTCGCGGTGGGCTTTCGAACGATCGGTGAAGCGATTCCAGAAGAGGGGCAGGTCACAGTGCTCGCAGAAGTTCCGAGCCAGGATCGACGAACGGTCGGCTTCGTTCACGAGCGGTCGCGAGCACCAGGGACATATCTTGAGGACAGGCATCTTCATGACGACTCCTTTGCCGGTGGTGCCGGTCGAACGATTTCGTAACTCACGTGTGCCGGCATGTCGCGTTCGACCTCGGCCACGATCTGTTCGGCGGAGAGAAGACCGAACGAGCGAAGCTTGATCTGCACCGGGCGGTGCTTCGTGGGTGGTGGAAGTGCGAGCGCCGCCGAGACGTCGCCATCCCACTGTTGCTTGGCCGCGCCTTCGCCAACCGTCGTGAGTCGGGTCGCCGGCGTAGCGACGATGTCGAAACCACCTGTCGGATCGGACACCTCCACAGGAGCTCCAATCGCGGCCGAGAGGTTCGCCTGCAGTGCTGCGGCCGTGCCGCGGTAGTTGAACCCGCATGCAGCTGCCAGCGTCACCAGCCGCTGTCGTTCGTCGGGCGCATCGACCATGCCGACCCCGAAACGTTCGGCCATCCATCGGACCATTGCCATCGGCGCGATCGTGGTATCGAAGGAGTTCTCGTGTGATCCGACGCGGTCGTACAGAGCAGAGGCGAACTCATCAAACGCGCGGAGGAATGCCTGCAGGTTCGCGTCCCTCGCCATCTCGTTCGGGAGTTGGGCCTGCAAATAGTTGCTCATGTCCGGTCTTCCGGATCGACGATGACACGATGCCGGAAGGACATGAACAGCGTGTCAGGTGGGAGTTCTATCCGGTGCCGTCCCCCGTCGAGGCGAGCCTCGCGGCGAGCGTCAGCCTCGAACATCTCGACCTCGGATACTCGGCGAACGCCGTCGATGTCGCTCAACGCAGCGATGATGCGGTCCGAGCTCATGACCTCGTCGAATCCGAGCCCCTTACCCGCTTCACCTCCGTCGATCGGATTGATGAATCGGTACAGCTTTTCGATCACTCGGTCGCGCACGACGTCGGACTCGACACCTCGCGCTCCCAGCACCCGCACCGCGACCGAGAGGCCGAGATAGAACGGCGTGGTCAGCAGCAGCTGCGTGCCGAGGTGACGCCTTGGTTCGAGGTGGGCCTTGATACGCTTGCAGAGGTCGTTGGGGAGTTCATAGTCATCAAGGCGCTGCACCCGCGGGTGCACCGAGGTGGTGGGTACGACGAGGAGCCGTATCGGTCCGCCCGGTGTGCCCGGGGCGCGGCAGGTGACGCTGGCAATGTCTGGGGCGGCGTCCCGAACCGTTCGCTCGTAATCGCCGATAGTCACGGCCCGGTCGCCGGCGCGTATCGCGATCGGGGCTCGTTCGATGGCCCGGTCGAGGGGCTCGGGGTCGGCCCCGCCTACCGCCGGCTCGTAGTTGGTGACCGTGCTGACGTTCTTGACCGCGTTACGAAGATTCCGAATCGATCCCGCCGGCCGGTTGCCAGCGACCCCACCACCGGTTCGGAAATCACGCGCCTCGATCTTGGCAGCGGCGGGGGGAACATGTCCCCGCTGAACGGTGTCCGGAACGATGACGGCGCCCGGCGATTGTGGTCGATCGGCCCGTCTGACGAACAGGTTCGGTCCAAGAGCGATCTCCCCCGTGGAGGCGTCGAGCGTGAAGAACCTGTCAGCTTCGGCCGCGTTCCTGAAATCATCGACGAGGGTCCACTCTTCGTCCTCTACGAAGAGCCGTACGGGTCGCTCGCCGCCGATCACCGGACGACCAATGGAGAAGCGCTGTCCGGGGGTGCCATCGCTCAAACCCAGTACGAGCGTGGCGTGGTGCTCCGCGTGATGTGCTGACACGACGCCCGCGATCGTCTCGAACGAGACACGATCGATCTCTGGGCTCGCCTCATAGCTGGGGCACACGCTCGGGTCGAGTCGAAGACGAAGCCAATACAGTTCGTCATCGTCGTCGATCTCCGCGGTGCTGTGGTCGGCCGGTATCGCGACGTCCACGGTGCCAGCTCGGTTGAGACCAGCGGTGGTATCGGTCACCTTGCAGCGGGCGAACCCTTCTGGCGTCGATGCTTCCCACACCGTTGGCGGTCGGTCGGGGTCACCACCGAATCCATGCGTTGTCGCTTCGATAGTCAGACGAACCACGGCACCCGACAGAGGTCGTGCGAACCCGAAGTAGACGGCGTCGCCGAGGAACCCTCGTCTCGGAGGCCGCCATCCTCGCTGCTGTTCCGGCGGGAGTTCGGTGTACAGCGAGTTCCACTCTTGGCGAGCGGCGGCGAGGCCGTCGAAGCAGACGAGAGGCGGGTCGAAGGTCTTGTCGCTCGACACGATGTCGTCGTTGCCGTCGATCCGGTCGCCGATGACGCCCGTTGCCGACATCGGCCCGCACCGCACGAGGACTGGCTGATGCAGGACGAGTTCCTCGTCGGTTTCGAAGACCACCGCCGATCCGTCCGATCCGTCGGTGCCGACCGGGGTGCCGGACGGAATCCTCACGGGCGCTATGCCCGGCAGGTTCGAGGGCGGGCGCGTGATGAAGAACGTGAGATCGGCGGTGGCGGCCCGAGCCGGGAACACCTCGAACCCGACCGTGTTGAGCAATGTCTTCATGGCGCGTTCGGGAAGCTGGTTCAGCTTGAACAGGGTCATCTCGGTCATGAAGGCGAAGAGCTCGATGAGCGCGACGCCTGGATCGGAGACGTTGTGGTTGGTCCATGCGGGGTAGTACTCGGGGATCTTGAGCTTCAGCTCGTCGACGATGTCCTGAAAGCGCCGGTCGTCAAGGTTGGGAACTTCGATGGCCATGATCATCCACCTTGGGGAATGACGTAGAAGGGGTAAACGAGGTTGCGGCGGTCATTGGTGGACCGCAGGCGGAAGTCGATCTCGATGTGCACGGTCGTGCCCGACTCCGCCTCGAGATCGGGACGGACGGTCACGGAGTCGATTTCGATCCGCGGTTCCCAGCGAGACAATGCCTGTCGGACAGCGTGGGCCATCTGGCCGAGCGTCGAGGTGTTCACCGGCGAGAACACGTGGTCCCATATCGCACAGCCGAACTCCGGTCGCATCACCCGTTCGCCCGGTGCCGTCATGATGATCATGTGCAGGGCGTCGCGGACGTCGTCGCCGCGTGTCAGCCGCACGTCGCCGCTGTCGTCGGTTTCGAAAGGAAAGGCAATCCCGCGTCCGACAAGCTCGACCATCGTCTGTCGGGTTGCCGATTCGGCCGAGCTCGAGCGCTCGGCGATCGCCACCGGGTTGTTCGTTGCATCCATCAATTCACCGTCACCATTCCGCCTTTGAGTTCGGCTGTAGCGCCCCCGTCGAGGCTGAGCTGTGCGTCGGCCGCAATGTCGACTCTCGGGCCGCCGATTTCCACGGATTTGTGTCCTGCCACGCTGACGCTCACTCCCTCGATCGTGACGTCTTGTGTCGCGGCCAGCGCGATGTTGTTTCCCTCGATGGTGACGTCGCCTGCGGAGGACAGGCTGAGTGCACCTTCGCAGGCGATGTCGATAGCGCGGTCGCTTACCAGCGTGATCCCCTCGGTCCCGATGGTGAGCACCGTGTTGCCGCCCGCTACCTGCAGGACAATCGAATCGGGAGTCTCGGATTCGCTGTCGTGCAGCGCGATGAAGTGGCCGCCACGGCTCTGCCAGACGCGTGTTGCGACCCTTCCGCCTTGCACGATCTTGTCGTTCGTGAGCGGGGGAGGGAGCTTCGTGCTGCAAAGCCCACCGAGGACGATCGGCCGTTGCGGGTCACCGTGTTCGAATCCGACCAGTACCTCGTCGCCGACCTCGGGGAGCAGCTGCAGGCCTCTGCCCTTGCCATCGTCGTTGCCGGCGCCGGGCATTACGACGCGGGCCCAGGCGCTCTCGAACGTGTCGGACAGGGTCGGAAAGGTGACTTTGACCCCAGACGGCCGTTCGGGGTCTTCAAGGTTTGTTACGACACCGATGACCAGCTGCGCGCTATCCCAGGGAAGCGACGTTGGGTGCCCGCCGAGTAGGTCGACGACACCGGTCGGAGTCTGTCCGCCCGAGGTGAATCGCGTGATGTAGCCAGCCTTTGCGGTGTAGACGTGTTCGACGGTCGCAACGCGGTATTCCCCGCTGAGCTTCCCGCCGAGGCCGTCGAGCCGAAGGTTCGTTCCGGCGCGAAGCGTTGGGGTGCCTCGCGCCGAACCTCGGAGCACCACCTCGTCGGCGGCAGCGCGTGCGCAGAGCCCTTCGGCCATCTTGTTGGCGGCGGTCACATCGGCGACAGGTCGGGTCGCCTGGAATCGGCCGACCTTGGCGAGCTGCCGTGCCGATGCTGCTGCATGTGTCGGGCCGGTCGCCGTCGTTCCGAGGAGCGCCAAACCCGGCGACGACGTCGCCCGGCCGACGGTCGCTTCCTGGGTGTCTGGGTTCCAGGCCCGGACTTCTGCGCTGCTTGTCGCGTCCGCACTCGAGCAGGTCACCTTGAGGCTGAGCAGCTCGTCTGTTCCCCACAAGAACCTGTGGCTCACCGCTGAGGGCACCGACTTCTTGAAGTGGAGCGTGTCGCCATCGACCCACCAGCGGTACCCGAGTCGATGGGCGATGTCGTCGAGAAAGCGGTTGTCGGGCCCCGCTTGCATCACATAGGCGTGGGTGACGTCGCTCGCGTCGACCGACGACTTCAGCCCGGCGTCTGCAGCGACCTTGGCGGCGATGGCACTGTCGCTCATGTCGACGTAGTTCGCCAACTTCGTTCCGCGGTACAGCCGGTGGTCGGCTCCGAGCGCGGTGACGACGAGCGACATCAAGGTATCGGCCCCCGAGTCGACGCCGATGGCCGTGACGTAGCAGTCGACGACCGGTCGCGGGGGTCCGTCGTTGGACAGGGCGACCTTGATGCGAGCGCCGATGGCGAATGGGCCGGAGTCGTACAACGTGAACGCCGGATCGAGAAACCGGAGCTGTACCTGATCAGGGAGCTGTATCGAACTCTCGGCGCGTACTTCGACGAGGCAGTCGTACGCGGCGGCATCCAACTCTTTACCGTCGACGGTGATGGCGACATCGGGGAGGAAGCCGCCACTCATGTGAGCCGCTCCCTTCGGGGGATGATCAGGAGCGCGCCGACGGGCACGGCTAGCGGATCGGTGATCTGGTTGGCCCTCGCAATGTCTCGCCACCCGGTCGCGTCGTTGAAGTACCGATAGGCGACCCGGTCGAGAGTCTCACCGCGCTGAAGCTGATGGACTCGATGAGGTACCGGCGTGTGCGACGTTGGGTTCTGCCTCGGCCAGGTGTTCTCCGCCTCGACCTGCTGAAACGAAACCGATGCCGTCGCTCGGAGCGGTGTGCCGTCGGATGCAAAATAGGTGAAGGTGACCGAGACGCTGCTGACGACCGACTTGAACGACTTCCACTGCCCCCAGCGGAACCACACGCAAGGCGGCCGCTCCTTCTCCCCTTTGTCGTCTTTGAGATGGCTGTTGGGCTCGACGAGGCGGAGCAACAGGTCGGTGTGTTTCGTGACTGCGATGCCCGACGAGGTGGTGTCGAACGTCAGGTCGAGCGTGAACGAACCCTGTGTCACCGAGACGAAGCGGGGCGTCCCGAGCGCCGTTCCTACCGTGTCGTCCGATCTCCAGTCGGCGCCCTTGGTGATCGTGAACTCTCTCGGGTTGAACATGCATTCGATGGCCTTGACCATGCCGATCTTCTCGCCGTCCTCGATGTCGATCGCCGCTTTCGTAACCGCCATCAGAAGCTCCCGTTGTAGCGACCACCGCGGCGATCGATTTCGGTGAGAATGCGGTCCTGCAGGTCGAGCATCAGGCGATCCATGTCGATCGTCTGCCGAGCATCGTGGCCGGCGAGTTGCGACCGCGCCGTGCCCGATGATGTTCCCTTAGCCAGGTCGCGCTGGATGTGGGGAGTGCTCGCAGCGGCCGCGCGCGCCGACGAGCGTGACCGGGTGACCGTGGCAGTCCGTTTCCGGGCGGCCGAGGCCTCCGTCGAACTGGGGGACGACGACGGTCGGGATCTCGGTTGGTTGTCGAGAGGGGTCGACGTGAGCTTCGTATGGCTGACCGGGACGCGGGCCGAGTCGCGGGTTGCACCGGACTCTTGCCGGCGTAGGGCCACCGCGGGCCGCACCGATCGTTGTCCACTGGGCGGTCGGTTCGGCGGGCTCGGGGTGCTCGGCGGGCTCGGGGTGCGCGGTGTGCTCTGTGTGGGTCGGCGATCGGCCTGCCCTGCGCCCGGCGAAGGTTCTCCCGTGTTCGTCGCGTTGATCCGGGTGGGGGCGGAAGCGACAACTCGCGCGGGAGCAGTTGTCACGACGCTACCGATGACCCGCGGAAGTGCCGACCACGAGGCAGACCTCCGGTCGCTCATGGCCGGGAGGCCCGCTGCATGGCGACCCATCGACGCACGGGACCCCGGAACCGGGTGGTGACCGGAAGGAGGTCCGACGACGCGGGTGCGTTCCTTCGGAGGTCGCAGCCGTCGATCCGTCGACGATCGTGGTGCAGCCGACGTGGTTGCCGCCGCAGTACCGTCGCTGTGCGGTGACGCGCTTTGTCCGGCCTGCGCCACATGTCGCCGCGCATCGGTGACACGACGAATTGCCTGTCGTGCTGCAAGTGCCGGTGCCATACCGGGCATCGCAGGCACGGTGCGGACCGCGCGCCGAAGCGGCGCGTGAGGCTCTGGCGTGTTGGGCCGGTCACCTTGCTGGGACGACGGGCGGTTCATCGTGTGAACCGAGCGGCGTGCCTCCCGAGCGATCATGCCGTGCAACGCGCTAGCCGCAAGCATCGGTGAGAGATTGCTCACGAGCGGCGAGAGCGGCCCAGCCTTCCTGGGCTTGGGGTCCCCTTGTCGTGTCGGGTGGAACGCTTGGCCGTGGTGGACCGAGGAGGTCTTCGTCCTCGGTCCCACCGCCTTGCGAGCCTCCGTCGCCCCTCGAGCCACGGCCAGCTGGACTGGGCGCCGCTGCGCCTGCCGGGCGCGTGACCCGATGCGATCGCTGCTTCCCACGGCCCGCCTCATCGCCGGTGTGGGTTGACGCGGTGTCACGCCCTCGTCGATACGGATCGCTGGAGCGGATCGAAAGGCGGCGCGGTGTGCGGGACGGGTGGTAGGCAGCGCTGATGGGTCGGTCGTCGGCGGTCGATTGCGTCGCGCCGCCCCTTCGAAACCCCGAAGGGGCGGCCGGCTGAGGCTCGACCTCGACAACGTCGACCTAACCGGCAGCGTCGATTGACGGGTGAACGCATCGCTGACGCCGATGCGACGGACGATCGCCTTCGACATGATCGAACGATCCCGTCGAACTGTCGTTACTTCCTGAACCCTCGGTGCCGGCGCGTGAACGGGCTTCCGGTCGGAACCGAGGTCTGCGCTTCGACTTGCCTCGGATCGGGAGCGAACGGCCGTGGGGACGCTTGGTGTACCACGGCGGTTTGGTCCCACCAGCGGCGCTCGCCCGAAGGCGGATCGATGTCCGGCGGGACGAGGCGCAGGGGAGATCGCCGCTGGCGTCGCTGTCCGTCGGATCGGCAACCGATCCATCACCGGCGAGACGGTCGGACTCAGCGGAGCGTCGCCGGATGAGTCGGTGCGCGAGCGGTGCCGCCGATGTGCGACGGAAGGGCTCGCACGAAATGGTGTCGCCATAGCGGCATGAGAAGACCTCCTCGTGAGCAGCCACGTCGTCGGTGCGAATCCTGTGGGAGGTCGCACCAGCGGATCGATGGTCTCGCCCCGGAGGTGACGGCCGAGCATGCCCGGGCGAGGAGACTCGATGGTCGTGGGTCGCAACGATCGCACGAGCCGTCCGCAGCCCATCGGTGTTCGACCCGCTGCGCCCCGAGCGCTCGCAAGCGCACGACGCAACGGCGGCGCGTCAGAGGTTCCGGGGTTTGAACCCATGGTGGGCGATCTCCAGTTCTTCGCTTGGGACTTCGGTCGAATTCACCGCAAAGCTCGGGCCGCTCCATCGCACCGGAAAGGCCCGGTCGATGTTCCAGGCGCGAAGCCGCGTGCCGCGGGCGGTGATGAGGCTGATGGCACCGCTGCTCGATACGAACTTGTTTCCCGCCTTCCCGAAGCCGTCGCCTGATGTGTGGGCGATCCAGTCAAAGAGGTTGTCGTCGGCGACGACCCCGCGTTTCAGCGTGATGTTCGGCCAGGTCATGCGGCCGGGGAACTGATGCACGAACTGGTTCTGTCCGCCTTCCTCCACGGGTTCGACAGCGATGTTCACCGTGAGTCCGCTCACCTCGGTGAAGGTTCCGATCTCGACGTGGTCGATCTCGAGGATGAAGAGCTGAGCGGCCGTGAGCCACGGGTCACCGGGGTTTCCCGGCTTGCGTTCGGTAGATCCGAGTGCGGTGACAGCACGAGACGGTGGGCCGGCAAGAAGTTGGAATCCGATGTTGGCTGCGGCATGGGCCGCTTGGGCCGTGTTGATCTCAGGCAAGGCTCCTCACCTCCTCCCAGGCGCGCTCGTTGAGCGCGGCGACGTTGTCGATGACAGTGGTGCGATCGCGATGATCGAGGTCGAGCAACGAGTTCAGATCCCAATGCAGGTGATAGGCTAGGTAGGTCAGCTCGCGCCACACATCGCTTTGGGCGTGGACGATCAGGCGACTCCGACCGGCGTCTCCCTGGCTTCCTGACGGACGAAAGGGAGCGTGTCGTCCAACCCCGCGATCGTGTCGGGATCACCGAAGTTGATGACGCCGTACAGGTCTTGAAGGTAAGCGATGTCGGCCGCGAACATGTCCTCAATCACCTTCGGATTGATGTGCGTCAGGGTTCCGAGCTGCGTGATGACACGAGCGAGGATGATGATCGTGAGATAGGCGTCGTTGTCCTGGACGCGTGCATCCCGGAGCGGCTCGATCTCGTCACGTGCCGTTGCCAGTCGCATCATGCCCGACTTGTGCAGCGTGCCACTGGCATCCACGTAGCCGCGTGGAAGCGTGAACTTGTACTCGGTCTGGAGGCTCATGCCCGGGTCATCCCCTCGTGAGTGATGACCACTTCTTCGGTGGCGATCTCGTCGGAGCCGGCGTCGAGACTGGGTCCGTTCCAGGTCTTCGGCCAGCCCTTCACGAAGTTCCAGCGCCCGAGCTCCTTGCCTTCCGGGTCGAACATGATGATCGACCCGTTTCGCCGGTAGCTATCGAACTTGCCGTCCTGGACTTCCTTGAACCAGTCGCTGAGGTACTTGTTGCCGTCCATGCTCTTCTTGAGTGTGACCTCGCCGGTGGCGGCGTGCCCGGCGATCTTCTGGGTGATCTGCCGACCTTGCTTGTTGACAACCTGGTGCGTGATCACCTCGACTTCTGTCGTGAGGCCGCTGACCTCACGAAAGAAAGCGACGGTGATGCTGTCGATCTCGATCGCGAAGTTGTAGGTCCTCATCAACATTTCGCTGGTGCCGGTGTTGGCCACGATGAGCTCCTTCTGGTGTGTGGTTGCTTGCGGGTGGAACAGCTGTTACTTGGCGCTGGCGAGCGACTTCTGGCTCATACGGAAGATGACGAACTCGGCCGGCTTCACCGGAGCAATGCCGACTTCGACGATCAACTTGCCTTCGTTGATTGACTCCTCGGTGTTCGTCTCGCGGTCGCACTTCACCATGAACGCCTCTTCTGGCGTCGCACCGAACAGCGCGCCGTCGCGCCATAGGCCGAGAAGGAAGGCGTTCACCGTGCGACTGACCCGCTGCCAAAGCGCCTGATCGTTCGGCTCGAAGACGACCCATTGGGTGCCCTCCATGATCGTGGACTCCACCATGTTGAAAAGCCTGCGGACGTTGATGTACTTCCAACTCGGGTCCGTCGACGAAAGCGTCCTCGCGCCCCAGACCTTCAGTCCTCGACTTCCGAACGAACGAATGGCGTTGACACCCTCGGGGTTCAGCGTCTCCTGCTCGCCGGTAGTGATCTGGGTCTCGACATTCAAGACGCCGAGCACGCTCTCGTTGGCGGGAGCCTTCCACACGCCGCGCGTGTTGTCCGTCCGAGCCCAGATGCCGGCCATGTGGCCGGACGGGGGTACCAGGATCGTCTTGTTGCCGTTGGTCGCGGCCGGGTTGTCGACCTTCAGCCAGGGGTAGTAGAGGGTCGAGAACTTGGTGTCGCCGAGACGGTCGCGCCATTCGAGAGCGTCGCTCGGTGACAGGCCCCGTGGGGTGTCGAGAATGGCCATGCGGTTTCGCTCGTTCTCACAGTGAGCAATGACGGCCTTCTGTACACCCTCGAATAGGTCAGGTTTGAAGGTCCCTCCGGCCATGGCGGCGGTGTGGAGGTCGGGGACGAGCACCATGGTGACATCCTCGGCAATCGTCAGCCCGGAAACTCCGGTGCGGTCGTCCTCGTCCCCTTCGAAATTCTTCACCACAACGTCCAACGCTTCCGGCGGGCTGAGCTTGATCGTTTGAGGTGACAATCCCTGCTTCGGATCGTCGACGTGGCCTACCACCTCGATGAGGAGGGAGCGAGAGTTGATCTCGGTCACCACGTTTTTCTTCCGAGCACTGCCCAGACTGAGGCCCGTGTACTTCTCCGTCACGTCGCCGTGTTTGACCTCGACGTCGAAGAGCGGAGCGTCAGGCTTTTCGGCTGGTGCCGAACCGCTGTCGGACTTCGTCGGCTTGACCGGCTTGTCCGGCTTCTCGGTCTTGGATTCCGGCGGAGGGCTCAGTTTGATCTCGACCGTGACCTCGCCGTCCTCGACGAGACTTATGAACTCGGCCAGCGCCTTCTGGTCGGCTCCTGCACCCTTCGGGCTCTCGATCGCCTTTTGACCAACCGTCCGGTCCGGGATGCGCACGATGTAGCACCGCCCGCCGCCATTCTGGAAGAAACCCCGTACCGCATACGGAAGTAGGGCTCGCTCGGTGAACTCGCCGTAGTGCCGCTTGTACTGCGCCCAGCTCGTCACCATGCGCGGCTTGAGGTCCGTCGGGTCGTCGGTTGGCGCCTTCTGGGTATAGCCGATGAAGGCGGGGACGGCGGTGCCGACGGCCGACAGCGGCATCGAACCGCTCGGCATCTCCTCGACGTACACACCGGGTGCTAGATAGGTCGGCATCAGTTCTCCTTGTTGGGCTGACGAGTCACGGCTTGGATGAGGTCGGCGGCAGACAGGAGAACCTCGAACGATTCCCCCGTTCCATCGCCAGGGAACACCCGCATGAGCGGGATTGACGACGAACACTCAACGAGAGGCATGCCGGGGAAGTCGCCCACGAGCGCCTCTGCCCTCGAGACCGTGGCGTGGTCGTCCATGTCGACAACCAGGGCGTCGGGCCTCACCTCGACGATGAGCGCACGGTCGAGCAGCTGATGCGAGCTGATGACGTCACACCCGCCCTCGATGAGCACTTCGCGAACGCCGAGACCGACGATCGCGTCGAAGTCGGTGACAAGCACTCGTGTCATGCTTTCCTCCTCCACCAGCGTCGTCACAGCTATGACGGTACGAAGGCGGGACGGAGCCGACCAGAGCACAGCGGGCAGCCAAGAGGGCACTGAGATGTTGCACCAAAGTGCAGAGATCGCCGACGAGCGTTGTCGGCCACGGATGGGTCCCGTACTGTCGCGGTTCTCAACTCGAAGCGTGCGAAGGGGACTCATGCAGGTACGAGGAAGGGTGGGTGCGCAGGCCTCTGATGTGCGACGGCCACCGGCCGCGCCGCACAACGATCCGTTCGAGCGCGCGTCCGCCGCCGGTCGCCTCCAGAGATTGACCGTTCAGAACACGCAGTGGGCTCAGACGACGAGCATCAAAGCGAGCGGGGGTGGGGCCGGCGGAGTCCTGTTCGTAAAGGATGCAGGCGATCCGGTCGTCGTGAAACCCAACGTCCAGGGGACCGAGGAAGCAACGGCGGCAGCGCTTCACACAAAGGTGGCGGCATCACAAGGTCCAGCGCAGGGAGGTTGGAATGCGGTCGGCCTCGAGGTGCGGCTCGCCACCCTGCACGACGTGAATGCATTACGAGCAGCTGCGGCGGCCTTGGCTGCCCCGATTCTCCCGAATGCCGCTCCGGGCGCAGCGCGCGCACCGAAGCTCTTGGCCGCTCTCGCCCCTGCTACCACCATGGTTCAAGCAGCCGCTCCGCAGGACGAAAGCGAGCGGGGCACGTTGACCGACAACCTGGCCGCGATTGCCGAGACGCCGGCCGGCCACGTCGAACCCAAGGCCGGCAAGAACAAGAGACTGAAGTCGAAGGTGCTTGCGAACTCGCCACTGAAGGCGTTGGTGAACGAACCAGGTCTCGCTCGCACGCTCGGTCGGATTGCGGCCGTCGACATCTTTCTCGGCAATGGAGACCGGCTCGTCGGCAACGCGAACCTCGACAACCTCATGCTGCGGCGCGCCAGCAAGGTCGTCTACCCCATCGACAACGTGCCGCCCAACAGGGCCGAGGCGGCGCTCGAGACTCCCGCTGCGGGCGTCGGCCCTAACGTCATCGCGTGGGCCGCCAGCCCCTTCGTACGACTGCTTCGAGCGGGACACTTCGACCAAATCGCGACCACGGTGCTCTACACCAGCAACGACGACGACCAACGCGGGCAGCAACACTCGATCACCGCCGACATCGTCCAAGGTTATCGGAACATGCGGCCGGCCGAGGGCGACCAACCGCCGGAGCCGCACAAGATGCATGTCGCTGTAGCGCAGCAGCCGTTGGTGCAAGCCAAGCTCGACGCGGCGAAGCACCGCAAGAAGCTCATCGCCAACTTCGCCGCCGGCCTTCGTGAGGGACGCGATGGACTGCTCGACATCGACCATCTGCCTGACAGGCGTCTGTTCTCGGCGGAGGCTCGGCTGACGTATCGGACAAAGTGGTTCGTCATGAAGCACGGCATGGAAGTTGCAGCTGCACATAACGCGGCCACTGCGAGCGTTGACAACCCGTACGTCGATGGCAACCCGCTCCACTAGGACGATGGTGGAACCGACAGACGACATCCCAATTCCGTTGCACCTCTACACAGTCGAGCAGCTCCTTGGCGCGTGGACCGTGGACAAGCCGTTGTCGTACGCGGCGTCACTCGATGCGCGGACGTTCAGCGCCGCGGTCCGAGTCGGTTTGCGTACGCCGATCTCTGGCGGGATCGCTCGGCAGCGAGCCTTGCACGATCACGGCATCACCCGAGCGCTCGATGCCGCGATTGTTGATCGGCCAGTCGTAGCGTTCATGGGAGGACATGCTCTCGAACGAGGGAGCGCGTCATATGTGCTCGTCGCCCAGATCGCTTCTCGCCTCGCGTCGCTCAACCTCCTCGTTGTTACAGGAGGCGGCCCCGGCGCGATGGAAGCGGCTCATTTGGGTGCCCGTCTTGCAAAATCTCCACCCGGTGATCTCGCCGATGCGGTCGCTATCTTGAGTCGCCAGGCCGCTTTCCCGAAGTACAAACTGAACGAGTTCGTTCACCCTGACGGCACGTTTGATCACGACATCCTGGCTCGCCTTCATGCCTGGCAAGTGCCGGCGTTCGAGGTGGCAGACGCGTGGCCCGAGGGACCGGTGATCTCGAGTATCGGGGTACCAACGTGGCTCTACGGCCATGAGCCGCCGACGCCCCTTGCATCGGCTCATGCCAAGTACTTCGAGAACTCGCTCCGGGAAGACGGCCTGTTGGCCATTGCCAAGGCCGGTGTGATCTTCGCCGAGGGCAAGGCGGGGACGCTGCAGGAAGTTTTCCAGGACGCCGCCCAGAACTACTACTCGACGGTCGACGACTCGCGTAGCCCCATGGTCTTCCTCGATGTCGACGAGTTCTGGTCGGTTCGGCGTCCCGTGCGCCTCTTGCTCGAAGGGCTGTTCGACGACGAAGCCGAGAAACTCCTGCATTTCGTCACCACGGTTGACGGGGCCGTCACGGCGATCACCGGCGAAGAACCCCGTCGGATCTGACATGCATCGCGAACTGCGCCGCGCTCCCGGTGGCGTTCGCTTGTTGGCAGCCGGTCTGGCGACGTCGGCGCACAGCGCCTTGCCACTTGCCGGCGCCGTCGCAATCCCCAACACTGCGCTTCGCCGGCTTCTTTCGGCGCGGAGCGGCACCGTCCAGCGCCACCCGGACGACAACGACGTGCTCGGCAAGGGTGGCGACGTAGTGATCGCCCGGATCGAGATGCTGCTCGGCAAACTCGAGTCTGGAGAGATCAAACGGGACGGTCCTGATTGGGAGTGCTACGCCCTGCGCCTCAGGGATCTCATGGACGCGGCCCAGGCCCCGATCGTCGCCGAGCGTCAAACCCACGTCGGTGAGCAGTCGTCTCCGCCCGGCTCGCCCGACGGGACGAAGAACGCTGCGCCGCTGAAGGCTGACCTGCGCATGAAACTGACGTTCCTGAAGTTGCGATACCAGAAACTCGGTCTTGACTCCCGGCTCATGGCGTCCCTCCGTGCGGACGCGTCGCCGCGACAAAGTCCTGGGCGTACCCCACCGCGCAGCCCCCCTGACAGTCCGCCTGTACCGAGAGACCGTGTGATGCTGACACGTGCGAACCCGGCACCAGCGGGCACCGTCCAACGAACGCGATGGGTATGGGACGACCCGCCGGGGGGTTGGCGAGCAACGACCACAAGGGACACCCCCTATCCAGCGATCCGCGGTCACACAAACGGCGCGGTTCTCGTCGACTCGCCTGCGGTTCGCACGTTCGCTGAATCGGTCACGCTCGCCAATGGGACAGTGGTCGACTTTCCTGCCCTGATCCGGGTCATGGACGGCGTCGTTCTCGGGGTTCCGGTCGCGTCGAAGGTATGGCGCTCGATGCGACAGGCTCTCAGCGAAGCGATCACGCTGCCGAACAAGAGTCATCCGGCACATGGCTCAAACTTCGACGAAAACCAACGACCAGAAGTGCAGATCAAAGACTGGGCGAACGTCATCAGCGGCGAGCTGAAGCTGGCCCTTGAGGCATTCTTCCGCGACAGGTACAACATCCACTTGTAAGCGATCGAGGTCCTACAACAGCGCCAGTGTCAAGAGTACCGACGAAGCCAGCAGGACCGGCCAGAACAACAGGCGGGCGGCAAGGTTGTCACCCACGCGGAGCATCGCTCGCTCACGTACCGTCGGTACGGTCGTGAGGATCGCGTTGACCGCCACCACAAGGAGCATGATGTAGATCAGGAAGTAGAACCACTCGATGTACACGACGCTCTCGAACTGATTGCGCAGTTGAAGGTGGGCGAGAAGCACGGCGAAGAACACCCCGGCTAGAGCGACGAGCGTTTGCACGGGGCTGAACCCGAAGCGGCGACTGCGCCGCTCGTCGCCGGTGATCGTCATCAGGATGAGGAACGCCAGACCGGCGGCAACTGTCAGCGGAACCATGCTGGATACCAGCGCATTGCGGATGTTGCGTCGGACGATCACGTTGAACTGAAGCTCGGGGTAGCGCGATTGCTGAAACACATCGGACCCGAGACCGAAGTTGGTCGTGTAGTAGTCCTCGAGGTGATAGTCGAAGTATGAGTTGTCGGGCCGGAACTCGCCCAGCGTGATGCCGTTGTCGATGCCGAACGTGTCGTCCTCTCCGGTGCACGGCTCGGTCGGTTGATTCTGGCATGGGTAAGCGGCCAGGTCGGGAACGAGAACTACGTTGCTCGTAAAGTCAGCGGGCCAGATCCGGAGCCGAACGATCTTGTGATCGAACGGGTAGTCGGAGTACTCGAACGTCCCGCCGTCAGACGACGTCGACTCCGACGACTGACGGATCGGGCCTTCGAAGTACCAGCCAACCACGGTCGACCCGTCGTGCCCCGAACTCGTCGCGAGCATTCGCCGCAGCATGAGCGGCGGCAGCTCGTCTGGGCGATGGCTGGTGGTCGAGGTTGTCGGGCCGACTGTCGTCGGCGTGGTGGTCGTGGTCGGCGTGGTGGTATCGGCCGAGGTGGATGGGCCATCTCCGGCGGTCGGCGCCGGTGGCCGGTAGCTGACGAAGCGGCGGACGATCGAGAACGTCGAGTCGACCTGCTGCGGCAGCACGAAGCCGGGAAGAACGCGCGTCGAGCTACCGCCGACGGTGCTGGCCCGAACGAGTCCGTCGTCGGCAATCTGTGATCGGACATCGCCTTCGAATCGCTGCCAGACGTACCCGGTGACACGCACGTCGTTCGCCGATGCGAACCGCATGGACTGTACGAAGACACCCGTCGGTATGCGCACGGCGCCTTCTGCCGAGGCCCGACCGCTCGACCGCTCATCCAGGAACTGCACTACTTTGGCCATCGTGGTGAGCTGCTGCTTGGTACGCAGCTGCTCGCCATCGCGGTACAGCCACATCAGCATCAGTGTCACCAAGAGGTTGAGCGACACAAGCAGCGACAGCGTCCACCACCGGCCGGTGTAGAGCGTGCGCGCTGTGGGACGGGGGACTGGGCCCGGTAACCCGGCCGGTTGATCACCGACGGCTGCCTGTTCGGTCTCGGTTGCGACAATGCTCATGTGCTCACCGTTTCCTTCTTCTTTGGCACAACGATCGTGACGCGAGGATCGCTTTCGATGACGATCTCGTCACCGGGCTCTGCGTCCAGCAGGAACGTGCCGTCGGGTCCGACAGTCGTCTTTCCCCTCGGTGACCGGACGACCGCACCGATCGCGTTCTCCGCATCGATACGGCCACCGAACCGATGCCGTCGGCTGCGGGCATTCGGATTTCGCTTGTCGAAGGACTTCACCTCGTACTTCGTGGTGGCCAGCCCGACCGAATCCTCGTCCTTGGTGTGGAGTTCAGGGTCCACGGTTGCGGTGACGACGAGGTTCACGCCCGGACGAAGTTTTCCGTCAATCGCTCCCCAGAACTCGGCCAGGTCCTTGCCATCGGTGCGGGCGACGCGGATCGTCGGCGGTGGATCACCTTCTCTCACGAACGCGCCGAGGTTTGCGCCCTCGAGCGTCTGGCATCCGAGGAGGTCGACGAGGCATCCGCCGAGTAGTTCATGTTCGTCGGCGACACTTCCGGCCCAGGCCGTGAGCAGGTACTGGAAGTCGATCCGCGGTGGTCGCATGCGGTACCTTTCGCCGTCGCCGACCATGACGCGCTCGCGCCCGGACGATCCCTCCTCGGCGCTCTTTCGGATGTCCCACAGGAAGACGTTCAGCGTGGGTTTAATCACCGTGGACCCCCACGTTGCGTCGGGCGTTTCGAAGGCCACGTCGACGCCCGATCGCGCGACCCGAACGCTGCTGCGGATGAGGTGCTCCAATGCTGCGTCAAGATGCTGCAGCACCGACGGTCCTCCGCTTTCTCGAATCGACCTTGTACTCGGCGTGGCTGTGCAGGCGGCCCATCTTCTGGTACTCGCGGCGCATAGCCAGCGTGACGTGGTGCATCTCGATCGAGCTGCCTACTTCCGCCGCTAGGAACGCGGCGTGGACGGCGGCGTTCCTGATCGAGCCTCCGGAGACTTCGAACTGCTCGGCGAGCCAACCGTGATCGAGTGCACCAATGGGCGACTGCAGAGGGAAGACACGCTCCCAGATGGCCCGGCGATGTTCTTTGTCGGGCTGTTCGAACTCAAGCGCAACGTCGACACGCCGCAGAAAAGCCGGATCGATGTTCTTGCGAAGGTTCGTGGCGAGGATCACGAACCCGTCGTAATGCTCGAGGCGTTGCAGCAGATACGCGACCTCGATGTTGGCGTAGCGGTCGTGGGCATCGCTGACCTCCGACCGCTTGCCGAACAGTGCGTCGGCCTCGTCGAAGAACAGCACCATGTTGCCGGCTGACGAGGCAGTGAAGATCTCCTCGAGGTTCTTCTCCGTCTCGCCGATGTACTTGCTGACCACCGATGAGAGATCGATGCGATAGAGATCCAGGCCGAGTTCGGTCGAGATGATCTCCGCGGTCATGGTCTTGCCCGTCCCGGACGGGCCAGCGAACAGCGCGGTCACACCCACTGACGGTCGGGCTGGAAACCCCCACTCGTGAAACACGCGTTGCCTGTGGCGGTAGCGGGCCACGAGCTCGCGGAGCACCGCGACCTGATCGTCGGGGAGCACCAGTTCATCCCACTTCCGACCGGCCCGGGTGCGCCGGGCGTGGGCGTCGAGCTGCCCCGTCATGAGGCGACGAACTGCTGCGTTCCGGTCACCCCCCACGGCGACGAGCGCCTTGTCGACGAGCCGGGCCTGCTCACGGTCGAGGAGATGCCCGTCGGACGACTCCGCGAGTCCGGCCTCGACACGGACTTCCTGAAAGGGTCGTTCGGGGACGGTGCCGAGGGCGAGTTCGCTCTCCGAGCACAAGGCGACGGGGATGAACAACAGCCGGTCGATCCACCAGCGTTCGTCGTCGGTGAGTGCACGCTTTGATCCGAGCTCGACGACCAGTCCGAGGCCGCCGAGCACGCATTGACGAGTGACGGCTTCCCACGCGTGGTCGTCCGCCGGCAATGACGTCACGAGGAACCGGGCGCCCGAGGTTGCTAGGGAAGCCCGCTCGATGCGTGTCCGCCGGTCACCGCCGTGGATCAGGACGAAGTCGGATCCTGCATCTGTGTGCGCCTCCTCGACGGCGGCATCACGCGGGAGACGCGCATCGCGGACACCCGCGCCCGACATGGCCGAGACGATGACGGGCGCGACACGAACCGCGCTGAGCGCCCACGTTGTTTCGTGAACCACCGACACCAGGCACGCCCTCGCGAGCGGGCTGTCCACATCGACACAGGCCAGGGCCTCGCGCCCGAACAGGCGCGCCACGATCGCCGGTGTCAGCCACCGCCGGGAGACGTCATCGTTGAGATAGCCGGCCAGACGCTGTCGGGAGAGATCGAACTCGATCGCAGCAGCAACCGCAAGGACCCGCCGTGAGACAACGTCGAGCTTGGCATTCCAGGCAATCGCCGCGAACGGATCGCTGCCGTCGGCGTCGAGGAGGTCAGCCTCGGCCGCAGCGATGGCGTCGTCGGTGGCCGCGGCGAGGGCATCGAGCGCCGACTGGTCGTCTGGTTCAAGACCGGGGAGGTCATTGAGCAGCACGGCAATCTCGTCGTCGTCCACGACAAGGCCGGCCATGGGCCGGGGGGGCTCGCCGCGTCGGATGCGCTGGGCGAGTGCCGCGCGCTGCAGCACGACGTCGGCGTAGGCCTCCCAGCGCGTCGGGATCGGGGTCTCCATGTCAGATGAGACCTTGGCGCGTAGCGAGAGCAACGGCGTGCGCACGATTGCGGCAATTCATCTTCATCAAGAGATCGTGAACGATGTTCTTCACCGTGCGTTCGGAGTAGCAGAGTTCGTCGGCGATGTGCTGCGTGTCGTCGCCCTGGGCGAGGAGACCGAGCACGGCGAGTTCGCGCGGCTGCAGCACTGACGTCGATGCCGCACCACCGTTCGCGGCGCGCCGGAGCAATTTTGGCACGAGATCGGTCGGCAATGTCGTGCTGTCGGCGGCCGCAGCGCGCACGCTGGTGAGGAGGTTGTCAGGTCGGAGTTCGGCACCGAAGTGAATGGCCGAGACGCCCGCGTCGAACGCGTCATACACCGTTCGCTCGTCCTTGTCGGACACGATCGCAACAAGCTTCACTGCTGTGTCAGCCCGAAGAGTCATCGCCCGCTGCAAGCCTCCGCCTTCGGCTTCGAACACCACGATGTCGACCGTTGACGGAGGCATTCGGTCGAAGCTCGAGCTCTCGCCGACCACCGTTACGTCGTCGACAGTGAGGCATGTTCGAAGTCCGCGCCGGAAGATCGGATGGCGATGGTCGATCCACACTCGAATGACGTCTGCTGTCATCAGACAATGAGAGCATGCAAGGGCAGGCGTTTGATAGGTCCGAGCGGCCAGACCGATGGGCCTAATCGATCGTCCCGATCGGGCAGATTGCCGCGTCCGATGGGCGTCGTCCGCGCCGATCGTGCGCTCGTCCATGCCCGAAGGTCCGCCCTCGCACTTCCACCAGCTGTCGATACCCTGGCCTCATGGGTCAACTTGTCGTCAACAGCGCCGTCATGCAGTGTGCGATGGGGCTCGCTCCTGGAACTCTCACGGTGCTGCCAACATCCCGCTTGATGGCCTCGAGTCAGCCGGTTGCCAACATTCTCGACAACAAGCCCTTCCTCAACATCACCGGCTTCGGTATGTGCATGAGCATTGCGAACCCGTTGGTTGCCGCGGCGACGGCGGCCGCCTTCGGCGCGCTTATCCCGATGCCGTGCATGCCCGTCACGGTTGCGCCATGGGCACCTGGCTCGCCGACGGTCATGTCGGGGCCCGCGCCAGCGCTGACCAGTTCGTCGATCTGCAACTGCGCCTATGGCGGCGTGATCCAGATCACGATGGCGGGTCAGTTCACGGCGACGACTTCCTGAATCGACATCCGCTCGTCACGCCATGATCGTCTCTGCCGTTCACTGCGGGTCGAGTTGCGGTGCGCCTCCCTGCTGGACGACGTGGGTCAATTCATGCGCGATCAGTTCGCGTCCGGCCCGGGTCGCCGGCCGATAGTCGCCGGATCGAACGAACACGTCGCTTCGATGGGTGAACGCCCTTGCACTGAGATCGGCGTTCAGCCGGTCGATCTGCGGTCCGACGTGCATTCGCACCGCGGAGAAGTCAGCGCCGAAGGCGCTCTCCATCGACCGTCGCAGTCGAGGTTCGATCGGCTGTCCGCTCGCTCGTGCTGCTGACAGACGACCATCGATGTCGGGAGTGACTTCTCCGCCGGCCATCCCGATCGCGGCCCGCTGAATCGGCTTGCTTCGTGGCATGTCCTCGTCCTCGATGAGATCTCGGTCGACACGACCTGCTTGGGAAATCTCGCTTGAGGAACCGATGCTGTTCACGACCCGACGAGCGACACGGTCGGCCTCACGCTCGAAGCGATCGTCGGCCGCGCCCACCATCAGTTTGAACTGGAGTGGGGGAACCAGCGTCAGGCGGACACGGTTCGTCATCGGTTCAACGCTATTCCGGGCTGGCGGGAAGTCAAGCCCCGACCGGTGCGACGCACGAAGTCTGCACCAAGGTGCAGGTGGTGCCGCAGTGGGTCAGATGAATGCGCCGCGCACTGCAACCGCAACCGCCTGAGCACGCGACCGGGCACCTAACGCATGTTCGGCGCGCTGAATCATCGACTTGACGGTGCGTTCCGAGTAGCCGAGTTCGATCGAGATCTCGCGGGTTCCCGCCCCCTCGGCAAGGAGCCGAAGTACACGACGACTCCGATCATCCAACCCGCTGTCGGCGACCGTCGTCGTCCACTGGAGCCGCAAACCGGCGACCGCCGCGTGAACTGCGCCGCAGAGCTGACCGGGCGTGATGGTTTCGCGGTACAGCACGGCGACGAGCCCACGGGCGTCGAGTGGTGGGGCAGCGACATCGCGCAGGGAGATGCAGGCAATGGTGGGGCAGGTGATCGCTGCGTGACCTATGAAATCTCTCGACACGATTGCCACGTCGAGCGGCTCGGTGCTCCCGACCTCACGAGAGATCGTCACCACCGCTTTGTATTCACGGAGAATGGCCGCAAGGCCATGCGCAAAGATCTCGTGGGCGTCGAAAACGCCTACGGTCAGTTGGTCCATCGCGGCCCCCCAATCGCTCCCGCTGAAGCCCTTCGCCTCCGGCGAATGGTTCACACTGTTCGCCCGATCGAACCGTTCAGCGATGTCCGACAAAGGTTGCAGTACGGTGCAGTAGAACACGGAAAACAGACGATTGCTAGAGGGAATCTTGCCGATAGGCGTGGCATTTGTCACCGAAAGGCCGAGTTAGAGACCCATCACGACGGTGGCTGCCTTGATGGGTGGTCGAGACACGACGGGTAGTGACCTCTAGCCGCCGATCGGACATCGGACTTCAATACCGGTGGCACTTAATTAGCTAGGTTCCTTGCATCACCGATTCCGCCGCTGCGAGTCTTGCCAGGCTCGCTGACATCGCCGACGCCCTCCGTGCGATCATCGCCGAGACAGGTTCGTCAATGAGATCGAGGGCATCGCGCCGCGGCGCGCCAAGTCGCCCTGCAAATCATCGCGGCTCACGCCACGCCTGCGGGCACGACCTTCGCCAAGATCAACCCGCGTGCCCGCGTTGATCGACCGGTTGGTCGCGCTCGAGTCGACGGCGCGGATGCCGTTGTCGAGGAGCCTCGGCGATGGTCTGTTCGAGTTGCGGTTCACCCTCGGCCCGACGGCTCGCCGGATCACCTACCGGTTCACCAAGGACGGCCGGATCGTGCTGCTGACCACGTTCCGCAAGCAACGCAACAACGAACGAGCCGAGATCGCCCGGGCACGCAGAGCCGCCGAGGACTTGCGCCCAGACCAACCCGTGAAGGAGACAACGATGGCCAACTACTCCCGCTGGGACGACACCAAGAACAAGCGGCGGGCACCGACTGCCGAGGTACAGGCTGAGGTCAAGCACGACCTCGCCCTCGGCCAGCTGATCTACGACCTGCGCACCGGCGCTGGGCTCAGCCAGCGCGAACTCGCCGAACGGATGGGCACCACCCAGTCCGTCATCTCTCGTCTCGAGGAAGGCGGCGGCGCGAAGAACCGGCTCAACACCCTCGCTCGTGCCGCCGAAGCCCTCGGCCGGCACCTGATCGTCTCGTTCCCCGAGAAGGTCCCCGCCAAGCTGAAGGACGCCGTCCAGGTCGCCTGAGACCCGTCACCGTCCCAGCGTCAGCGTTGCAGCCAAGGCGCGGTTCGCCGCCAACCCGTCGCGGAGCGATCGCGGCAGCGACTTGGCGATTGCCGACAGGATTGAGCGGTCGTGCACGAGCGCAGCGAGTCCTGCAAGCAGGCGGTACAAGAGGCGAAACATCTACCGATTCTGAAGCGACGACGTCGGTCAGCCGGTCTCGAACCCCGATCGAGTTGAGGACGTCAGCGTCCGCTGCGGCCGTGACTGGGTGCGCCCGCTCCTGCCAGGCGATCGACACGACCGATCGACTAGAAGGTGACGACTCGGTCAGCGCCGGCGATGAGTGCGACGACGTCAGGCGGAGCCGCCCATATCCCGTTCAATGTGGCGAGGTCGTCGTCGGTTGCCCCCCGGGCAA
>JANOSH010000008.1:0-6746 GCA_031415695.1 Actinomycetes bacterium | reverse complement strand
AGCCTCGGTCAGGTTGGCCGGGATCATCTCGACCAGTGCTTCGATGAAGGCCGCGCGCATCATGGGACCCAGGTTGATCTTGATCTCAGCCACGGTCGTCCTCCTTACTAGGGATAAGCGTGTCCACCCAATGACGATCTGCGCGAGCAAGGTCCTGCTGAATGTCGTAGATGATCCAGCAAAAGACGATCACGCCCGCAGCAAGGTCAAGCAGGTTGAAGTGCAGGACGTCCCAGATCGTGGTGAACGGGACAACGCCAAGAAGGAACTTCTTGACGGGTGAGGCTACTGCCCAGATGAGTCGTGCGCCGATCATCACCAGCACTCCTTCGAGACGAGAACGATGCTGCCTGCACGGCGCGCCTTCAGCCCGCAGTAGGCGAGCGCCCAGCCCATAAGCAGCGCCTCGAGCAAGGTCACTGGCACATCGACTACGAGTTTATCACCACGGAACATCTGCTACTCCTTTGACATGCGGTCGGCGAAAGCCCCACCGACGGGGAGCCCGATCACGGCTAGGACGTCAGCGATCTGGAAAGGATCAATCGGAGGAAGAATCGTCCCCTGGGTAGCCAGCCAAGAAGCTGCCACAGGATGCACGAGATACCGCCATGCCAAGATCAGCACGACGAGCCAACCGGCCGCTGTGCGCCACTTGATCGACTTCAGGATCAGCAGTTCGTTTGGGTCTTGGTGTGGGTCGTGCATCCCAGTTCTCCAGTTGTTCGTGGTCAAGCATCGGGTTCTTCATCGTCGAGCTCTTCAGCGAGCTCAGGGTTAGCTTGCAGCATCGCCATGAAGCGATCCTTCGCGCCCACCACGTCTGCGTCAATCGGGCCGTCCTCACCATCGGTGACTTCGATCTGCTTGAGCGTCGAACGGACGTAGGGCGCAGCCTTACCGAGGGCGTTGGTTGCAAGGTTGAGGTCCGGCGTGGTCATCATCGGGATGTACTCACCTTCGTCGTCAATGAGACGCTCCTCAAAGCCTTCCTCGTTCTTCTTGGTGACGTAGACCTGCCGGCCTTTGTGATCGACTACGGGCCGCGGTTCGGAAGCCTCGACGCCGATCATGGCGAGCATGACCACGGGATCGAAGTTGCGAAGGCCGTACTTCGCTTCGATCTGTTCTTGCATCTGTTCCAGGAGTTGGGTCGCGCGGTTCTTGGAACCTGCACGAGCCACGCCACGACGGGTACCGTCCTTGGCAAGCTTCTGTTCCTGAGTGTTTTCGTCGCTCATGATAGCAGGTCCAATCAAAAATCACTACTAGAAGGTCTCAAGTCGGTTATAGAGCAACACCGGTGTGGCCTTCAAGCGGTGATCGAGGTCCAGTGCGCGACGACGCAGGATGACGGTTCCAGAATGCTAGATGCGCGCGTATAGGCACCAAATCGCAGTTAAACGATGATCTAAAGCCGACACTGCAGTCAAACCTTGCAGCGGTACCAGGTCAATCGTCCTGCAATCTCAAGCAGTTACGCGCTAAAACTGACCACAACTGGTACCGCTTGGTACTCGCACCGCGAATCTCGCAACCAAATCAACGGTTTACGAGGAGTACCAGAATACCGCGGTACCAACCGATACACGCGCATGTGTGTGATCGTGATCGCGCGCTAACTACTCACTCCTTCGGCTGGCCGATCTTCGAGATATCAAGCGACAGCGAGCGCGCAGCCTCGACCGTGTCCGTGATGATCGGCACGAGGACCGACAACAGCGTGAGCACGACAACAGCAAGCAGGATGAAACCAACGAGGCTGCGGTTGATGTAGTGGCGAAGTTCGAGCATGATAGTCTCCATTCCGTTGATCTGTAACATATAACCAAGTTATACCCAGCACGCAACCGGGTATAACTAACTTTTATCCTAAATCCTCAGTTGACGTTGTTTAGAAAGGAGAATCGACGAACAAGCGCAACCGCACGTCTTGCCCGTTTAGATGCGACACAACCGAAACAAGCTCCCAGCCGCACACTGTTTTCTCCTTACCATTCCCCATCACAAGACGGACGTCGAGGTCGCCATGACCATGCGCCTCGAGCTGTTTAAACGCCTCGGCTAGCTCTGCAACCTTCATGCCATCCCTCCTCCCACATAGAAGCAGATGATGCGCGGCATGCCAGCCGACGGTGATCCTGGCATGACGCAGGCATGGTAATGCTCGTCCTGCGACGGCATCACGTCGTCCGATGCGAACGGGATCACCTGGAATAGGCGCGTCCGAACCATAGGATGCTCACCCACTTCTAGCGTCACCTCATATCCTTTAGGTGTGATCTTCACAGCCTCAGATGGGATCGGTGCGCAGTCCTTGTCCGAGCAGCACGTCGGGTCGTACCAGTCATGTGCTGAGGCTGCGCCCGTCAGCATCAGCCAGAAGATTCCTGCTCTCAGCATCCTGTCCCGCCTCCCGTTGCGCCATCTTTCGGTTTCATCATGCTGCGCTTTGGTCGCGGCGTGACGCGAACACCTGGACACGCAATGAACCAGTCGTCCGCAGACAAGCGCGTCGAGCATTCTCGGAACCCACCATCCGCGAAGTCTAGCCGACACTCATAAGTGTCTTGGCACGTCAACCGAACCGTGACACGACGCAGCAGCTCGTCGAAGACGTCTGGTCGATGGATGGTCAGGTTGCCCGTCTTACTCGCGAGGTTCATGCCGCAGCCTTGCCCAGGAGCGGCCTCAGCCATCACGAGCAAGCACAACTGCTTCGTCGTGAGGCCACCATAGACGTGCATCTGGTCGAACTCAGGATCATCTGGATGGACAAACTCGATGCCCAAGTCCCGATGCGCGACGACGTAAGGCCGTGCTTTGGTGTTCGATAGGATCGCCTGGTCGACGAAGTCAGCCTCCGTGGCGTTCCACGTTGCGGCCTCGTCAACCCATGCCTTGCCCACCGTGATGCCTTCCAGCTTCTCGCGCCGCGCCGTGATGTCCATGCGCGTCGTCGGCAGACCATAAGCAGCCTTGAGACACGCAGCCATCTCGTCAGCGCTTGACCTTGCAGCCTTCGCCCCTAACACGACGCCCGCGGCCTCGCGAACCGCCCGCTGACCGAGCTCTGTGAAGGGCTCCTTGGCATCCGGATGCCGTTCCATGATCGACTCGACGGCCTTCTGCATGTCAGCCCTGAACTGGTAGAAGTTCTTGACCTTCGGCGGACGGTCGTCCGTCACCAAGTCGTTGAGCATCGCGTCCCGTAGGACTGCCAAGCTCGCCATGGCCTTCGTGATATGCGACAGCCCAGAATCCTCGTCAATGTCTTCGCCTTCCCACCAGGAGTCAATGTGACCCTTCGCGGCGTCCACATAGACGCTAGCCCTCACCCCGGCCACCCGATAGTTGTGTCGCCCGTACTTCCTTGCTCCTTCGAGCATGGCGACGCCTAGTTCCCAGATGATCGTGATGGGGACAGTGCAGTATTGCCGCCACTTGCGAACGCCCACGGCGTCCTTCGGGTTGGTATCTTTTAGCATGTTCTCGCTCCATAATGTTGCACCTTGACGACCTTCGCAACCTGAGCCGCGTTCCCGAACTCGATCTCGAGCGCGATGCTCGGATCCAGCATGAGCACGACGGCCAGGAGGTCGTTGAGTTCACCAACCAGGAGGTCCCGGTTGGTCTTCGTCACGTCGTCAGGATGCCAGGAGTCGAGGCCGAACTGCTGCGACTTGAGCGCAATCTGTCCGACCTCGCAGGCTTCCTCGGCGATCTTCCCGAGCAAGTGCTCCTTGAAGTTCACGCCTTGTCCTTTCTCTTGTCAATGATGATTGACGTCTTGTTCTCGGACCAGGTGACCCTGAGCTCCGTGAGCAGTGCGCGAACAGCCGTGTAGGGGTCAAAGAACGCTTTGCGTCCACCGTGGTCAGGGGCATCGAGTTCGGGGATGCGGAACGACACGAACCCAGGACCGTAGATCACTTCGGTAACGTCGAAGCGGTCGAGGTTGATCGAGTCGCTCCAGGTCCGCATGTGAACTGATCCGACAGCAAAGCCACCGACCGCCGCATGCTCACCAATGTCGTCACCTTTGACCGTCGAACCGCGATAGGTCCACGCTTGAACCTTATTGACCGACCGTGGCTGGAATCCGGTGGGAAGCAGCATCCGCAGCTGGTCCATACACTTTCGCTCAAGCCCATAGATGCGGACAGTCGTCGCGCTCTGAGCAACGCCCAAGAACACGTTGGGATTGATCGTCTCGCAGCCGGTTAGGTGCTTCGCAATCGGACGCGTCAAGCCAAAGACGAACTCAAGGTTGCCTTCCTTGAAGTGTCCGTTGGTGAAGCTTTTCTTGACATAAAGACACATTACCATTCTCCTTCTGTGATGATCACGGTCCTCACCTCGAAGCCCTCATGACCAAGATTCTGCCGCGCCGAGTTCGTCGCAGCTGCCCGCGTGTTGAAGATCTTCGCATCATCGAACGAGCCCCAGGACGAGCGATCCTCATACTGCCGTCCCGTCGAACGCCGAGGCGTGAGGTAAACCCACTCCTTGCCCGACCAGTGTCTCGCTACGCACTTCATGCTCGCTCCTCCTGTAGGATCAAGTGAGGCACCCACTCATCCTCTATTCCGTGATGCTGAACCTGGCAGACGCGGAAGCGCTTGCCTGCCCAGAATACTTTCTCATGCTCACGCGGGCACGTCGCGAACTCGCACGGTTCCCAGGCTGCGTCCATGCGCCACTGAACCATGACCTTCATACGCACTCACGACAAACCATCTCGCCCTCCCTATCTGCTTCCTCGGACGACTCCTCTGAGATCTCACACCACCAGCCGCAATCGTCGCAGCGAAAGATCTCGTTGTCGAGCCACTCAAGGAAGGATGCGTCGTCCTCGAGCGCCTCCTGGTCGTGATTCTCGAGTACAGACACCAGCGAGTCGCATGTGCCCCGAAGAGCCTCGCAGATCGTTGACCAGATGTCAGGAATGGCAGGTTCCATAGTCTTCTCCTAGAATGGCATGTCGTCTTCGACTGCCTGTTTAAACGGTTCGTCTTCGACGGCCGTGTCTTCTTCGACTTCGACAGCTTCGGACGGTTTTTCGACGTCACGCCACCCGGACTCGACCAGCTGCTCACGCACCGCGGGCGAGGCTGCGTCGTCGTTGTCCTCGAGCAACTTCAGGATGCGGGCCCAAGAGCCCACAGTCAACTCGATCGAGATCTCCTCTGCATCGCGGATCCCGTAGTTCAAGTTCTCGCGCAGCGTCACGAAGCGGGGACTGATGCCTGAGAAGCCAAGTGACGACCGCCATACAGGCGACACGCTAGGCTTCTTGTCGTCCCAGTCGAAGGTCCCCTCGTAGGTGTCGGCTGATTTCTGCACTACCTTGTCAATGATCGACTCGACGTTGCAGGCGAGCAAGCTCTTCTTGATCTGCATCGAGTCGTAGTAGGAGTACATAGACGTCCTATCCTCGGTGAGGGTCACGTCCTTCATCTCGTAGGTGAACAGCGACGGCTTCCGCAGGTCGGTGACACGCATACCGCGGTAGAACAGATACTTGCTCGCCCCTTCGTAGATGCGGCAGATCGAGTCCTCATGCAGCAACTGCTTGCCGCGCAGGAAGATCTCGTCGAGGTTCTGGTAGGCCGTCTCGAACTCCTCGCAGTCAACGACGATCACCGTCTGGTCGAGCGAGATCAGGTCCTGCAAGTGATTCTCGACCCAGACAGGATCTGTCTTGAACGAGTTCGGGTTCTGCTCGTCGCGACAGTTGGCTTCGAGTTCGCGAACAGCCATCCACGGGAGCCAGTGCTTACCAAGCTCCGTCGTGAAGGGCAGCTCCTCATAGGACCAGCGAGCAAGGATCCCACGCCGGCGCTTCATGCGAACGCGCGCGAACGTCTGCCCGCGGAAGTCCTCCTCCTTCGTGTAGAAGACGTACTCCTCAAGGCCGCGGAACAGCGTGACTGTGCCGCCGAGCCGCAAGATGATCGCGACCGAGTTCTTGAGGCCCGTCCCGAACTTGCCGATGGGGTTGGTGGAGCCCGGCTTCGCGGACATCCCGAAGGTCGTGAAGGCTGCGATAGGCACCACGCCGTCGTTCTGGAAGATGATCATGGCTGCGACTCTAAGCGGTCGAGGCGCTCCTCGACGTCAAACCGCCAATCAACTAAGTCGCGCTGGCGGCGTAATGTGTCAACGACTACGGCGACCGCGAGGAGAACCCAAAGGGTAATAAGAACCAGAAAGCTCTTTTTCATGTCAGCAACCTCTCGTTGTGATCGGGTGGGTGATCGGGCCGCGCAGCCAGAGCGACCAGGACGACTTTCCGTTGAGCAGGTAATCGACTCGGTGCTCGTAGTCGTGAGTGATGCGACCGAACCGACCTGGGTACCAGGTGCGCCGCCGCGTCCGACCATACCTGAGAACCTCCTCGACATAACCGCCCCACAGGATCAGCCGATAGGCGACGCCAAAGTGGGTGTGGAAGCAGTCGGGCGCATCAGCTCCGACGAAGCGATGCACACCAACTGTCCACCCGCGGAATGAGAACCACTCGAACCCGTCGAACACCTTCTTACCCTCAGGCGTCGAGATCGAGTAGGCAGCGTTGCCTTCACGCTTCTTCCGCGACATGCCCAACCTCCGTCTGCTGGTCAACGAGTGACAGCAGCTGCCGCTGATGGTACTGCAGAACCTTCGGGTCGCGGATCGTCGGCACGCAGACAGCGAACCCAGCGAACTGGTGCATCAACTCGTCTCCCACGACGACGAAGGTC
>JANOSH010000007.1:0-16681 GCA_031415695.1 Actinomycetes bacterium | reverse complement strand
TCAGGATCATATCAAAGCGGGCCTCGCAGCCGTGCTGGCTGAAGGCAAGCAACAAGCCTTCCTGCTCGACGGGCCCAGTGGCACGGGCAAGACGACACTCGCCCGTATCTGCGCGTCTATGCTGGGCTGCACCGAGGTCGAAGAGATTGACGCTGCAACCCACACCGGCGTCGAGGCCATGCGCGACACAGCCGCCCACGCGAACTACCGACCGATGGACGGCGGCAACCGCGCCTTCATCGTGGACGAGTGCCACCGGCTGTCACGTCAGGCCTGGGAGTCGCTCTTGAAAGACATTGAGGAACCGCCCGAAGGCGTCTTCTGGTTCTTCTGCACGACCGAACCCGAGAAGATCATCAAGACAGTGCAGACCCGTTGCGTTCAGTTCACGCTCAAGGAGGTCGCCTACAAGAAACTCCTGATGCTGCTGTCTGACGTCTGCGAGGCTGAAGGCATCAACGTGCCCGAGGACGTGCTCGACGTCTGCGCCGACGTAGCAGGCGGGTCGCCACGTCAGGCCCTGGTTAACCTGGCCACGGTGAAGCACTGCTCTGACCGGGAAGCGGCTATCGCTGCGCTCAATCGCGCGCCAGGCTCCAAAGGCGCTTACGATCTCGCCAAGATGATCCACCGCAAAGGCTGGACGTGGCCGGGTGCCATGGCCGTCGTCAAGTCGATGGTCGAGGCCAAGGAGTCGCCCGAGGGCGTTCGACATGTCGTCCGCGCCTACCTGACCAAGGTCGTCATGGACAGCCCGGACGAGTACCCGTGCTACGTCCTGAGCCAGTTCGTCGAGCCATGCGAGGACGCGAACCAGCTGTCCGAGATCGTCCTGCGCCTCGCGCGCTGCAACACTTTTCAGAAGAGGGCATGATGACCAACTGGGATGACCGCTTCATGGAGCTTGCTCGTCACGTCGCAGCCTGGTCGAAGGATCCCTCGACCAAGGTTGGCTGCGTCCTGGTCGATGACCGTCGCCGCGTGATCGGCATGGGTTACAATGGCTTCCCGCGCGGGGTCGTTGACGACGTGTCCCGCTACGAGGATCGAGCGACCAAGTACCTCATGGTGCAGCACGCAGAAGCGAACGCTGTGCTGAACGCGACGGTGAGCGTCCGCGGAGCAACCGCCTACGTTACCCACCACCCGTGCGCCACCTGCTCAGGCCTCTTGATCCAGGCGGGGGTTGCTCGTATCGTGACCATGACACCAGACGGCGGGTTTGCCGAACGGTTCGCGGACAGCTTCCGCGCAAGCAAAGCAATGCTCGACGAGGCCGGGGTCTCGGTTGAGCTTAGGAGTCAGACATGAAGTTCCGGATCGTCAAGAAGCACACAGACGGGCCTATGGCAGGCATCGTCGAGGCAGACACCGTTGACATTGAAGGCGGGCGCGGCGCGATGGCGCTGTGGGTCCTTGCCGTCAATGTGAACCCGCAGATCCACTTCGAGATCATCGACTACGAGCAGGCGCTGATCTCGAACATGGAGAACCCGGAGGTGCTCGAGAACCCGACGGGCGGGCGCCTTGGCAAGCTCCTGCTGCCTGGGAAAGATTTTTCCGGACGAGGCGTTTAAACACGGTTGCGCCTCGACGCATAACTGACTTATACGTCGAGGACGGGCATTGGGCCCTATCAACGGAGAGACAACATGCCTTCCAAGTTCAAAACCCGCGAGCAATGGCTGAACGCTTTCACGAAGCGCGCGGTGACTGCGTTTAAACGCTTCGGTTACGAAATTCCAAAGAACGTCCGCTGCTCGGTCGGCTGGTCGTCCAAAGGCGCGCGCTCGAACCGCATCGGCGAGTGCTGGTCGAACATGTCGTCCGCGGATGGCACCTTCGAGATCTTCATCTCGCCGCTCATGGACGACGCCTCGCGCGTGGCGGACATCCTGACCCACGAACTGATCCATGCGACGGTCGGCCTTGAGGCCGGTCACAAGAAGCCCTTCGTGCAATGTATGCACGCCGTTGGCTTGACGGGCAAAGCCACCGCGACCGTTGCAGGTCCTCAGTGGCACATGTGGGCCGACCCGATCCTGAAGGCACTCGGTCCGCTGCCTCACGCAGCCTTGACCCCTGGCGGTGGCGGTGACAAGAAGCAAACCACTCGCATGATCAAGTGCGAGTGCCCGACCTGCGGCTTCGTCATGCGGACGACGCTGAAGTGGCTCGAGACGACCGAATGCCTCGAATGTCCGATCCCGGCTTGCCGTGAGACGATGAACGTCGGCTGACTTTTAACCGGCCCGGGCATGTCGCCCGGGCCATTACCGAGGGGACTACCATGGCTGAACCAGAAACCTTCGACTTCGACGCCTTCATGAAGCGCGCGACGTCACCCGACCAGGCAACGACCAAGGCCATGCTGCAGGAAGGCATCGCCGAGGAGATGGACACCGTGATGGCCGAGGTCTGCCCGCGCGTCTGGCAGGTGCTTATCAAGCAGATGAAGCTCGACCCGAAGAACAACCTGCACCTGAATGCTGTGATCAACTCGGCGCTGTTCGCGACCTTGTCCTTCATTGCAGCCTGCACGCCGAAGGGCGAGACGATGGGCCGGGACAACGACGAGATGCTCGTCGAGAAGGTCACGGCGAACCTCAAGAGCGCGCTCGAGAACGGTCGCGAGAACGCGTCCGCCATGGTCGGCATCGCCCACAACGTCGGCGAGCTCAAACTCCTGCAGGACTCGAACGCGACGCTTGCCCAGCTGCTCGTGTCGAACTCGATGGTCCTGCAGGCTGTCGCGGCGCAGCTCAAAGGCGCGTGATGAAACCGAAGCGCCCGAAACCACGCAATCCAGTGGCTCGGGCGCTTCACACTTCGGGCGCGTTCAAGCCGCGCACCGTCCCGGACAAGCGCAAGACCCAGAAGAGCCGCACTCAGACCCGAGATGAGGCTTTGAGGACAAAGGACGACGACTTAACGTAACCTCACCAATCAACGGAGAAAACCATGCCACGCAGAAAATCTGAGCCTGTCAGCACAATTATGCTCACCGCGTCCTTCACGAGTGCTAAGAAAAGCGGGTTGCGGACGCTCGAGTATCGTCTCGGGTTACGCCGCAACACGCACCAGCATCTGTGGGACTGCGATCAGCTGCCCTTGGGAGTGTCAGGACCTTACAGCATCTTCCAGCGACCGGGTGGCTTGACCCGCATCTACTCGGTCGCTCTCACGAACCGTACTGTTCCTGGTTTCACTTTTATTGCTGCTGGTGAGAGCGCGTCACTGCTTCACTCAGGCACGACGCTCAACCAGCCCATCGACCCAACGACGGGCAAGAAGAAAACCAAGCGCATTGCGCGCGGCGATGCCGCGACGGTCATGGGCATCTCGATCCGGTCGACTTACTTCAAGTGGTGGGACCAGGTCGACTTCCTGCGCGACGAGAAAGGTCGCGAACGCAACGAACTCACGCCACGGTTCGGCTCCGACGACTTCGGGAAGTACGTCGAGTTCGACGCGCCGCAGTTGAACCGCCAGAAGCGGCACAACATCGACCGGATCACCACAGCCAACGGCGTGGTATCCCGTGAGGTCGAAGCGCCTACCTTGTTCCCGGATGAAGAGCCCGCGCCGGCACCCGTCGAGGCTGCGCCTGTGGTGGTCAACGTCGTGAACCTGGTCGAGGCTGCGCCGATCACGTTCAAGGAACGCCTTGACCGCGTGAAAGCAGACGCGCGCTGGCTGATCTCTCAGGGCGTCACTTTTGCTCAGGACGGCGATGAACTGAGGGCCACGCTGTGACCCGGCATCCGATCCTTCGGGCACTGAACGTCCTCGGCCTTCGGGCCGTGGACATGCCGATGGTCTACGCGCTGGCCTACGGCGCGTCACCGCTTAAGTCAGGGCTGCTCGAGCGCATTGACGAGGAGGGCTGCGGGGCTGTGTTCTGCGCAGCCTGCGAGTGGGACGAATGATCGAGCCCTTGATCCTTGCCGAAGTGCGCAAGATACTCGGGCAGGAGTTCGAGAACGTCGCGCGAGTGTTCCTTGACGACCGCACCATCCAGGTCGACTTGCTCGATGATCGGCACGCGCGGGCCGAACTGCTGCCCGAGAAGCTCCTGAAACTCGAGCAGGCAAAGTATCTTGCGGATCTCCTCGCACACCGGTTGCACCGCACGGTATAACTCGCTTATACGTCGAGGACGGGCATTGGGCCCGAACCAACGGAGCAACAGATCATGGCTTTCAAACCTTCCGCCGCCCAACTCGCGTTCTTCGACTTCGTGAAGAACAGCTCGGGCAACTGCATCCTCGAAGCCGTCGCGGGTGCGGGCAAGACGACGACCATCCTAGAGGGCATCAACCTGATGCGCGGTCGCGTCTGGTTCGGCGTCTACAACAAAAAGATGGCCGACGAGATCCTTGAGAAGGTCGCAGCCCGCAAGGACTTGGCCTCGCGCGTCGAAACCTGGGACAAGGTGACCCGCACGTTCTCGCGTTCGCCCGAGCCGCTGGTGACCTCGACGTTCCACTCGCTCGGCTTCTCGCTGATCAACTCGAGCCGCGCGAAAGGCACGGGCCGCGCCGAAGTCGACGAAAAGAAGGTCTCCCGCATCGTCGAAGAGATGATCGCCGCGAAGGAAGCCACGGCACAGCAGCGACTCGACCACCTGCACGATATGGCCGCAGGCGTCGTCTCGCTCGTCTCGATGGCTAAGAACCGTGGCTTCGTTCAGGTGCAGAAGGCTGGCCCGAACGCGTCCCAGCTGACCGACATGTCGAACGACCAGAACTGGTTCGACATGGCCGAGAAGTATGACCTGTTCGGCAACGTGCCCGAAGGATCGGAAGCCGAGGCGATCCGCTTCGCTCGCGCGGCCTTGATGCGCTCGAACACCAACACCGACGTGGTCGACATGGACGACATGGTTTACTTGCCGCTCGCACTCAACCTGCGCGTGGCACCTTGGAACATGTTCGACTGGGTCCTCGTTGACGAGGCACAGGACACCAACCCGACACGCCGCGCACTGGCTCGCATGGTTCGCAAGCACGATGCTCGGTTCGTCGCAGTCGGCGACCCCCACCAGGCGATCTACGGCTTCACAGGCGCGGACAATGACTCGCTCCAGCAGATCGCCGACACGTTCAACGCGATCAAACTGCCGCTGACCGTCACCTACCGCTGCCCGAAGGCTGTCGTCCGTCACGCTCAGAAGTGGGTCTCGCACATCCAGTCCCATGAGTCCTCGCCCGAGGGCGAAGTGCGCGAGATGGCCTACCACGACGTCCTCGCGACTATGACGAGCATCCCGCGCGACGAGTACTCGGAAACGGCCTTCCTGTGCCGAAACAACAAGTACCTGGTCGGCCTGTGCTTCAAGATGATCCGCGCAGGGATGCCCGCGAAGATCGAAGGCCGCGAGATCGGCACGGGCCTGATCCAGCTCGCCACCCGTTGGAAGGCTTGCAAGACAGTCAACGGCCTCGAGACGAAGCTCCAGGAGTACCTGACGAAGGAAGTCGCGAAGGCGACGGCTGCTGGGCACACCGACAAGGCCGACCGCATCACCGACCAGGTCGAGACGCTGCTCGTGATGATCGACCGCGCCCGCGAGCAGAAGCTCGACCGCGTGTCTGACCTTGAGGCGATGATCCAGGAGATGTTCCAGGATAACGTCGCAGGCAAGGGCCTGATCACGCTCTGCTCGGCGCACAAGTCGAAAGGCCTCGAGTGGGACACAGTCTACCTGCTCGGACGCGACCAGCTGATGCCGTCGAAGTTCGCGGTGCAGCAATGGCAGCTCGATCAGGAGAACAACTTGATCTACGTCGCCGTCACCCGCGCAAAGAAGACCTTGATCGAAGTGACCGGGGTGCGCGAACAGAAGGAGGGAAAGCAATGAGCAAGGACCTTCGCGAACTCATGAAGCAGCTTCCTGGTTGGGAGGCTGCACCCACGGCCCGGCATATCCGGCTCGTCCACGCAGCAACGGGAGCCGTGGTCATCGCGGCATCCACACCGTCCGATCATCGCGCGAAGCAGAACACGTTGTCAGCCTGCAAGCGCGAGATCCGCAAGCACGAGGAGCTGCGACATGGCTAAGCTTTGGGTCCACCCGGACGCGGAACACCTCGCCCCGGCCTTCATCGTCCCCGACGCGTGGCTGAGGGGCTGGGGCGCCCACGGCTTCGACCACGTCTACCGGTTCACTGTCCCGCAGCCGGCACCCATCTCGTATGAGATGAGCACTCAGGCTGTCCTGCGCGACGTGCCTGTGGTAACGGTGCAGATCAAGAAGGCTTACCGCGAGGGTCCTATGGCTGTGCTCGAGCCCCACATCGTCCTCCTTGGCGGCGGTCGGTGGCTCGTCGGTCATCCTGCAGTGAAGGAGCTTAGTCATGCCTCAGCAGCGCCCGTCTAAGGCCTCGTCTGTGTTTCCCCGCCTCGTAGGTCAGGATGAGATCGACCGCATGGAACGCGCGCAGCAGCGCTGCGCTCGCTGGCGGAAGCTTCGCGCGCACTCGTTCGCGCTGTCGCTGCTCTGCTCACTTTCTGGGTTTGCCCCTCTCGGGCTGGCCTTTCTCATCCTCGCGGCTGTCGCGTGGATCATTGTCAGGAGGTACTGATGGACAACAAGACGGCCGAGCGCTTGGCCATGCAGCGACTGCAGAAGGCAGTCAACCCACCGAAGGCCAGCTGGTCAGACCGGCTTGCCTTTCCTGCATGGCTCGCCATGCTCATCTTTGGCGCGGCGATCATCGTCGCAATCTACTTTGGAGTGACGTCGTGAAAGCAATATCCTTGGACATCGAGACGCTCGGCACGAACTCGGACGCCGTCGTCCTGAGCATCGGCGCTTGCGTCGTCACGCCTGACGGGGTGCAGCAGGAGGGCGCGTTCTACTCTCGCGTCAACATCCAGCAGCAGATCGACGCCGGGCGCTCGATCACGGAAGGCACGCTGCGCTTCTGGTTCGAGCAGGACCGCAAGGTTCAGCAGTCGACTTTCGGTGAAGGTGACGGCCCGTCGATCCGTGAGGTCGTGTCGAAGCTCTACTCCTGGCTCGACTTTCACGGCTTCCCGGGCGTCTACTGCAAGGGCCCGCAGTTCGACGCGGCTATCCTGGACAGCATGGCTGACTCGGCGAAGGTCGAGCGTCCGGTGAATTACCGGAAGTGGCGGGACATCCGCACGCTCGAGGAGATCATCACTTGGTCAGGTCACGAGGACCTGCTGATCGCCACGAAGGAGGCGACGGCTAAGTGGGAAGGCGCTCACAACGCCCTCGCGGACGCGCAGATGCAGGGCGAGATTATCTGCCTTGCCATGGGACTTTCAGCGGCGGGACCTGATCATGCAGCACGGTGACAACACGCGGGCGGACACGACGACGAAGGAACAGCGCGACAACGACTTGGACGCGCGCTACCGGGAGGAAGGCTGGGGACTGATCACAGACAAGGTCTGGGAAGGTCGCGTCCGCCCGATTGACGTCGAGTCGCGGTCGCGCGACGTCGCACGCTGGTCCTACGAACTTGCGAAGTCAACGACTGCGACCATCAACGAGCAGGGGACTCAGCTGATCCGTCTCGAGAAGGAGCTCGAGGAAGCTGCGCACTTCGCGAGCATCGTCGCGCGGCAGGCGCCCATGATCGAAGGGCTCAAGGCTGCGCTGCGCCTGAAAGACCTCGAACTCGCGCGAGCACGGCTCGAGACAGCAAAGGCACGGGCGGAGGCTGCGGACGTCACGAGCAATCTCGCAGCCAGCGAGGTCGTGCTCGCGGAGCTCAAAGTCGCAGGGCATGTGGGCACGGGCGCACCGACCCGCATCAATCCGCGGTCGCTGCGTGACTGGCTCGCACCTAAGGACGAGGGAGGGCCGTGCTGTGCAGAACATTAAGCTGCGCGACCTTGCGCGTCGGATCGAGGCGCAGGAGAAAGAACTGAAGCGCTACGAACTGCTCGAGAATGTGCTCAAGTACCTTCGTGAGTACGGCTCGGACATCAAGGCGACCGTCGGGTTCGGTGCGTCGGCCGTCAACTTCCATTCTGAGGCTGCGCATGTCGTCCGGGAACTCATGTTCGGCGACTGGAACGAGGATGGTCGCCGACGGGTGCAGACGGCCATCGAGAACGAGATGAAGCAGATCGAGGAGCGCCTGTCATGAGCGAGACAACGGCAACGCAGACGCTGCGATCACACCTGCAGGCCGCGGGCGCGCATGTTCAACGGTTCGAGGACAAACTCAGTCCGGGGATCCCAGACACCAATGCCTGTTTAAACGGGCGGGAGCTTTGGCTCGAGGGCAAGTTCCTCAAGGACCTGCCCGTGAAGGCGGACACACTCGTCCGCTTCGGGAACAAGGGCGAGGATCGACTGATCCATCAATGCAACTGGCTGACTGCAAGGCGCAAGGCCGGTGGCCTGTCGTTCTGGTGGGTTCGCGTTCGCGACGGTGGCTGGTACCTGTTCGAGGACAAGTTCAACTGGCTCAAGGAGGGCGTTCGCAAGGACATCTTCCTCCAGCAACCATCATTCACCTCCGCGAAACTGCTCGTGGAATATCTTGTAGCGAGGACGTCATGACGAAGAAACTCGGGCCGTTCGATCTGCAAGCCCTTTGGTACTACTCGACCGACGGGGGCGAGTACTACCGCGGCGGGTTCGACACGAAGGAGGAAGCTGAGGCCGAGGCTGCGGGCGACGACCCAGATCAGGTCTACACGATTGCCTACTGCCACACTCACGTCCTGAAGCTGTCTGACTTCTTCGACGTGGACGAGTGGATGGAGGAGCTGGCCGACGGCAAGACCGACGACTACACGAGCGAGGACGGTGATCCGATCTTTGAGCTGTCGAAGAAGGACGAGCAGGACCTGCAGAAGCTGATCCGGGCTGCAATCGACACCTTCCAGGTGCAGCGCGGCCTTCGGTTCAAGTCCTACTGGTTCCACAAGTGCACTCAGGAGTACGAGTTCGACCCGCGCCCGAAGTGCGACAAGTGCGGCGACCCGAAGTCCTACGTCTACTCGAGTGAGGAAGGCGCGAACCCGTGGCAGTGCCTCGATTGCCTTGCCATCGCGGCTGAGACCTAAGTTCGCGGTTGGTACCGTGCGGTGCGGCGTCTATAAGCGAGTGATAAGCAACGGAGGTCACGGTGGAAAAGAGACAGATAAAGGCAATGGCTGATTCTTTCAGGATCTGGCAGTTCGCATCCCAGCGCGAGTGGAACGTGACGGTGGACGAGATCGCTGATGCGACCGAGCTTCACCCCGTTCGAGTGTTCAAGATGTGCTTGCATCGCCAGTGGACGCGCAGGCTTGTCCGCCACCGTCGCCCGAACTGGAACGACACCGCCTTCAAGCGCCAGGCCGTCCGACTCGACGAACTGCGCGATCTCGGGTTGCCGGTATGCTGATCATGTTCGGTAAGACAGTGGCAGTCGTCGGGCGCGAGCCAGATGTGAAGGATCACCAGTTCGTCGTCCAGGCCGTTCAGTGGAACGTCGACTGGGTCAAGGCTGGCCGTCCGCAATCGAACCAGGGGATGTAATGGACAACTACTTCATTCGCATAGCAGGTCCGGGCGAGTTCCGCGGCGAAGGCACCTGGACAAAGATCGACCCGAAGAACGCGCAGCAGGTCAAGTACTGGGCGTGGTGCAAGGAAACAGGTCACCTGCCTGTCGGTCGCACCTGTGCAGCCCGTGACGTCAAGGACGCGAAGGGCAACCGCCCGACCTTCGTCGTCGTGGGAGACGAGTTGATGCACCAGTTCGCTGGCTTCGCTATCTGCGTGCCGACGATCCGCGACCCGAAGGTGCTGCAGTATCATCAGCACCAGTTGCTGTCACTCGTTGAGCAGCAGACGGAGGTTGGCCATGTCACGGAAAAGGTCTGAAGGCAAGGCTGACTACTCGATCTTCACGCCCGAAGGCCGCAAGGTGTTCGACGGGTTCGAGTGGTTCGGCTTGCGCGGGTGGACGTGCGGGCTGCACAAGTTCACGGGCGCCGATGATCCTGGATGCTTCCACACCCACTACGGGGTCGCCTACCGGCTGATCCTGTGGGGTGGTTACGTCGAGGAGGTGCGACTACCGATGTCTGAGCGCGTCGAACTGCGCACCTGGTTCCCGGGACGGTTCGGGCGCATCACTCACGACTACGAGCACCGGATCGACCGGCTGCTCAACGGTCGCGCGTCGTGGAGCCTGTGGGTTCGCGGCCCGATTACTCATCCGATCACAACGAGGGGCTGCTGATGATCACTGAATCCGAGGGCTACAAGCGGATCCGGTCGGGGATCGACCGCAACGCGACGAAGTGGGGCAACGGACACGACTACGAAGGCAAGCTTGCCTGGATCGTCGAACGCGCGCAACACTACGCGGACATGACAGGCCTCGACGCGTCAGACATACTGAACGCGTGGGAGAAGCAGCGCGACTACTGGTACATGAACTTCTACCAGGACGCGAAGCAGCCCCGCATCGACGCAGGCGTCCGCGTCTTTGAGACCCAGGAAGCTTTGCGCGAGGCTGTCGGCACAGCAGGTTTCCGCTGCCCAGCCTGTTCGGGCGTGTCGAAGTCGCCCTATGCTTGCGACTCAGGCATCGTCCGCGACGGCAAGCCATGCGACTGGAAGTCCTATGGCCTGTTCGGCACGCTCGGGAAGGGCTGCTCGATCTTCGTCAAGGACAAGATGGTCGTGGACACCGTCTTCATGCCGCTCGCGTTCGAGGTAGCATCATGATCATCTTCCAGAACGACGGCGTGGTGCCCATCGCAGCCTTCACCACCTTCGGGATGTCCGCGAAGCCAGGCTCCACCAACCCCATCGGCAAGTTCGGGACGGGCCTCAAGAACTCAGTTGCGATCATCTTGCGGCTGGGCGGCACGGTCACGCTGTTCCGTGGCCTTGAGGAGTATGTCTTCTACACGAAGGAAGAGGACTTCCGCGGGCAGACGTTCGCGCGCGTTCGCATGAAGCGCAGGCGTGGGATCCTGACACGCTGGTCCTACGAGGAGCTGCCCTTCACGACGGAGCTCGGCAAGCACTGGCTCCCGTGGATGGCTGTCCGCGAACTCGAGGCCAACTGCCGCGACGAGCAGAACCCGCGCTCGTTCAAGACAGATCCTGTCTGGCTCGAGAATCACCTGCAGGACATGATCTCGTCCGACCGGACGGTCATCGTGGTTGACTGCCCGCAGTTCGAGGCGGCTTATGGCGCCTTGGACGAGATCTTCCTCGCAGGCAAGCAGCTGCTGCATGAGGACTCGATCTGCCGCATCTACGAAGGCGCGAGCAAGTACCTGTTCTACCGTGGTATGCGTGTCACCGACCTGCGCAAGCCGTCGCTGTTCACCTACGAGATGAAAGACGTGACCCTCACCGAGGATCGGACGTCTATGTACTCCTTCTACGACTCGATGCAGATCAAGAAGAGCTTGCTCGCCTGCAACGTCGAGTCGATCATTGACAAGGTGGTGCAGAAGTCAGCCGACACCTACGAGGGGACCTTCGACTGGGACGACAAGAAGCCGACTGTGTCACATGTCTGGCGGTCGTCGCTCGGCTACTCAGGCATCAGTTCGCGCTTCGTGACGCTGCGCGAGAATCTGAACTACGGGATCCGCGATGCGGAAGAGATCTCGATCGAGTTGACCGTAGGCTCCTGGGCCCGCGTCCTGAAGTTGCTCGAGGACAACGATGATGCCGCAGCACCAGGAGTGCGTGAGCAGCTGGTTGACGCGGGCTGGCGTGACGTCGAAAAGCCGTCCGAGGCTGTCGAAGAAGACACGGCCGTCGAAGACGAACCGTTTAAACAGGCAGTCGAAGACGACATGCCATTCTAGGAGAAGACAATGAAGAAGATACTGCTTGCGACGACACTGCTGCTCGGGCTGGCTGCCTGTATCCCCGAAGCAGATGTTGCCTCGTCGAACCTGTCGAAGGACGCTGACAACTTCAAGATCGACCGGCGGATCGTGTTCTACAACGGCATCACCGACACCTACATGCTGACGCTCGAAGGCCGGTGCAGCCTTGGCAATAACGATTCCGCTGGGCAGCTGACCGTCACCTGCAAGACAGGGCCGTCCGCGTTCAAGAAGCACTTCCTCGGGCTGTCGGACAACGTGACTTACTTCGTCGAACAGCTGGAGCCCGCGGACGTGTCCGTCTACCACTACAAGGTAGTCTTCCGCCCGCAGGTGATCATCCCGGACGTTGAGTTCGGCGGGTCGGTCGAGGAACTGCTGAAGTGAACGAAGTACCCGACATCTGGGCGACGATTGCAGAGGCCCTTCGGGGCACCTGCGATCAGTTGTCCTCTGTGCTTGAGCAGCACGACCAGCTTGATCTCGAGGACGACGCAGCCTTCCTTGAATGGCTCGACGGCGAGATCTTCCGCTGCGACGATTGCGGCTGGTGGTGCCCGATTGACGAGGAAGCGTCCGAGGACGCGGAGCGGGAGGGCGAGCTGGTCTGCCGCGACTGCGTATGATTGAGTCAAGCGATCCGAACCCGGTCAAGTACCGGACGACGTGCACCGACACGTCCTGCCGCCGCGTGCTCACGTTCGACGAGACGGACATCAAGCACGGCTCACGCTATGCCGGTGGGCGCGAATGTGGCACCTACGAAGGCGTCGTCTGCCCTCACTGCAACCAGATCCTGACGCGAGACAACTTCGAGGTGGTCGGATGAGGGTCATAGTTCAGTGGCGCATGGACGCAGCTTGGGAACCGTGCGAGTTCGCGACGTGCCCGCGTGAGCATGAGAAAGTATTCTGGGCAGGCAAGCGCTTCCGCGTCTGCCAGGTTCAGCATCACAGAATAGAGGATGAGTGGGTGCCTCACTTGATCCTGCAGGAGGAGCGGACATGAAGTGCGTGGCGAGACATTGGTCGGGCAAGGAGTGGGTCTACCTGACCCCGAGGCGTTCGACTGGTCGGATGTATGAGGATCGCTCGTCCTGGGGCACGTTCGACGAAGCAAAGATCTTCAACACGCGAGCAGCTGCGACGAACTCGGCGCGGCAGAACCTTGGACATGAGGGCTTCGAGGTGAGGCCCGTAACCATCACAGAAGGAGAATGGGAATGAGAGCATCACCGCAGGAGCTGACTGGTCAGGCTATCGCGCAAGCAGAGACCAACGCGCGAGCAGGCGCCTACTTCCTGGCTGACTACTTCGACGTCAAGCCAAGGTCGGACAAGCACGTCGAGTTGTGCAAGGCTTTGCTGCCCGCGTTCATGCTCGCGTGCTCGGCCGACTTCGACGTCGCCATGAGGCACTGCTATCCGAAGGGCGACAAGTGATGGTCCGGATGAGAACAGACGGCACGCTCGGCTTGCCAGTCAAGCCCAAGCCACCGCTGAACTACCTCACAGGCGACTCGACGGGCACTCGTCCGGACGGCTGGTTCATCGGCCTCGAGCTCAAGCATCTCGGCAACGAGAGGATCTACCGCATCGTCGGTTTCGCATGGATGGGCGCGACGGACGAGTGGGGCTTCCTTCACCATGAGGTGCGTGGTGACGGGCTGGACGGCGTGATGCTGTGCCGCCCGTTGTCGCACATTGAAGGCAATCGCTCGAACGGCGAGCGCCGTTACAGCTACTTCAATCGGGTGCCGGAATGAACTTCAAGGAGCACCTGCTCGGGAAGATCGCCGAGGAAGCCTGCGAGGTCGGACAGATCGCCATTAAGGCGCAGCAGTTCGGCCTCGACTCCTGGCATCCTGATGACGTGACGAAGACCAACCGGGACCTCCTGGTTGGTGAACTCAACGACCTCCTGGCCGTCGTGATGATGCTTGATCCGAGCATCGCGCTCGAGATCGAGATCGGCAACGCGGCTCAGGCTGCGAAGGTAATCAAGGTGCAACATTATAGGGCGAGAACATGCTAAAAGATACCAATCCGAAGGACGCTGTTGGCGTTCGCAAGTGGAGGCAGTATTGCACTGTCCCGATCACGATCATCTGGGAACTAGGCGTCGCCATGCTCGAAGGAGCGCGGAAGTACGGCCGACACAACTACCGGGTGGCTGGTGTTCGCGCGTCTGTCTACATTGACGCCGCCAAAGGCCACATTGACTCCTGGTGGGAAGGTGAGGACGTTGACTTGGACTCCGGGCTGTCGCATATCACGAAGGCAATGGCATCGCTGGCTGTGCTGCGGGATGCGATGATCAACGACATGGTCACGGACGACCGTCCGCCGAAGGTGAAGAACTTCGATCAGTTCAAGGCTGGCCTCGGGCAGATCGTGGACGAGATCATGGAACGCTACCCGGATGCCAAGGAGGCCTTCACAGAGCTTGGTCAGCAGGCGGTTCGTGGGTTGACGGGCGCAGCCGTAGGCGTGAAGGCGTCGAGGTCAAGCGCTGACGAGATGGCTAAGGCTCTGCAGGCGGTTTATGGTGAGTTGCCGAAGGAGCCTATGAACATCAAGGCGCGGAGCGAGAAGCTTGAAGGCATCACGGTGGACGAGGTATGGGTGGACGAGGCTGCAACGTGGAACGCGTTGGAGGCTGACTTCGTCGACCAGTCGATCCTATCGACCCCAGTCGAACGTCGCGCCTTCGTCGTCGCGCATCGGGACTTGGGCATCGAGTTCGTCCACCCGGATCACGTCGAGTTCGACCGGATGCACATCTGGGGCGGCTTGACGACGAAGCAGCTCTGCCGACTCGTGGTGAACGAGTCGGTTCCTGGGCAAGGCTGCGGCATGACGGGCAACCTGACCATCAACCGACCAGGCATCTTCGACGGTCTACTGCGTCGTGTCGTGGATCGGCTATCGCAGCAGGACAGCTATGAGTGTCGGCTCGACTTCGCCGATGGCGGGTTCCGCGAATGCTCGACGCGGCTGACCGCGGATCAGTGGTTCATCGCGTGTCCAGGTGTTCGCGTCACGCCGCGACCGAAGCACTCGATGATGAAACCGAAAGGAGAAGTGGCATGAGATCGCATCTACTGTCTGCTCTGTTCATCCTCGCAATGGGTGGACAGGCTGTCGCCCACGACTGGTATGATCCTACATGCTGCTCGGACAAGGACTGCGCACCGATCCCGTCAGAGGCTGTGAAGATCACTGCGAAAGGGTATGAGGTGACGCTTGAAGTTGGTGAGCATCCCATGGTTCGGACGCGCCTCTTCCAGGTGATCCCGTTCGCATCGGACGACGTGATGCCGTCGCAGGATGAGCATTACCATGCTTGCGTCATGCCAGGATCACCGTCGGCTGGCATGCCGCGCATCATCTGCTTCTATGTAGGAGGGGGACTTGCATGAAGGTAGCCGAACTCGCCGAGGCGTTTAAACGGCTTGAGGCGCAGGGGTATGGCGACCTCGACGTCCGTCTCGTGATGGGGAATGGTAAGGAGAAAACGGTGTGCGGCTGGGAGCTTGTCTCGGTCGTGTCGCACCTGAATGGGCAAGACGTGCGGTTGCGCTTGTTTGTCGATTCTCCTTTCTAAACAACGTCAACAGGAGGTTGAGGATAAAAGTTAGTTATACCCGGTTGCGTATCGGGTATAACTCGGTTATATGTCACAGATCAACGGAATGGAGACTATCATGCTTGAACTTCGCCACTACATCGACCGCAGCCTCGTTGGGTTCATCCTGCTTGCTGTTGTCGCGATCACGGCCTTGACTGTTGTCGTCCCGATACTCGTGGACGTCGTCGAGGCTGCGCGCTCGTTGTCGCTCGATATCTCGAAGGTGAGCGCGGTAGGGAACTAACGCGCGATCACGATCACGCACATGCGCGCGTATCGGTTGGTAACCTGGTATTCTGGTACTTTGCGTAAACCATTGATTTGGTTGCGAGATTCGCGGTGGATTTACCAGGCGGTACCGAATGGCACCGAGATTCGTGGTTGATCCGCTTGATATTCCAGGATATCTCATTCGGTACCGAGGTTTGCAGAGCTTGCAGTGTGGCTTTAGATCATCGTTTGGATGCGATTTGGTGCCTATACGCGCGCATCTAGCATTCTGGAACCGTCGTCCTGCATCACCGCGCACTGGACCTCGATCACCGCTTGAAGGCTGCACCACACTTGATCTATAACCGACTTGAGACCTTCTAATTAGTGATCCTCAGTCCTGGACCTTGAACATGAGCGACGAAAACACTCAGGAACCGCAGCGTCTTGCGAAGGACGGAACCCGTCGTGGCGTTGCCAAGTCGGGATCGAAGAACCGCGCGACCCAACTCCTGGAACAGATGCAGGAGCAGATCGAAGCCAAGTACGGCCTTCGCAACTTCGACCCCGTGGTCATGCTTGCCATGATCGGCGTTGAGGCTTCCGAACCACGGCCCATGGTCGATCACAAGGGGCGGCAGCTCTACGTCACGAAGAAGAACGAAGAAGGCGCGGACGAGCGCGTCATTGACGACGAAGGCCAGTACATCCCGATGATGACCACGCCAGACCTCAACCTTGCAACCAACGCCCTGGGCAAGGCTGCGCCTTACGTTCGGTCGACCCTCAAGCAGATCGAGGTCACCGACGGTGAGGACGGCCCGATTGACGCAGACGTGGTGGGCGCTAAGGATCGCTTCATGGAGATGCTGAAAGCCAACCCTGAACTTGCGGAAGAGCTTGAAGACGACGAAACAGAAGGAGCTACCGAATGACTACCAAAGTAACCGTGGACGCTCATGCAGGCTGGCCTGTCCAGGTCGTTGCACAAGACACCATGAC
>JANOSH010000006.1:0-9649 GCA_031415695.1 Actinomycetes bacterium | reverse complement strand
ATCTAACAACATTTCTCACGCTTCGCATACGCTTGCTGTTTTAGTCGAGAACGTTACACTTATTCCTCGTAAACTCGAATAACCCAACGTTCTCTTCCTCCTTCTCTGCAAGCGCTCAGTAGCAAAGCATGCTCAGCATATCATTAATTATTTTAATCAATGGAGCTCAATATCGAGGGAGTTGCTCATTTGCAACTCACCCGCACGAGGGCCAAAATTCATATCCGCTGACGAGGCAACCAGGCGACAACGCGCGTTCACTTGCCCAATGCCGCTGCAACAGCGAGGCGATCCCCCGTATCTTGCCGGATGTACACTCGCACTGCATCCGACTTCCAATTCCCATGCTGCTTGATCTTTGCCTCGCTCACTCCTGCCCGCGCTGCATCCGTTGCTCCACCTGCTCGCACTGAGTGGAAGCCGTACTCGCAAAGTTCGTCCTCTTCGACTCCAATCACTCCCAGCCAGAACTTCAGTCGGCCCCTCGGTGAATCCACACTAAGTCTCGCATCCTTCCTCACACTCCTGAAGAGCGGAGCATCATCGCCGTGACCCCTCCCGCTCTCCTTGAGATACGCCTTCATCATCCCGACGACACAGTTCTCGCTGCCTGCCTTGATCCCGACGAGGCGCTCGTGCCCGAGTCGCTCCTTGTCATTCTTGCTCAGCTTGTTCACGTGTACTCGCATGATCTCGACCACTTTGCCGTCGATACATTCTTGACTGAAGCTGATATCTCCTCGATCCATCCTCGCCACCTCCGATCCTCGCAGCAGTGTGTGATACGCCAGCATAAACATGCAACTGTCCCGCCGATCGGCCACATCTTCGCTGATCCTAGTGAGCGCTGCGATCTCGCTGAGTTGCTTCCACGTCACCTCCTTCTTCTGTCTTGCTGCTGGCGCGTGATCCACCAGCACAGCGCGAGTCCTCTGCAGCAACGCCCCGCTCGTTGGTTGATACGTCGGATCCTGCTCTCGCGCCCACACCAGCTTGTCTGAGATCGCTGCCATCGCTCCTTCGACTGTCGCGAGCGTCGCTTGCTTCACCTGAACCAGGTACTGAGCATAGAGTGCGACTGCTTCGGCGCTTGGTCGCTCACTGTTGACTGCGTCTGCTGCGGCTCGACGCGGGTTCTCCGTCCCTTCCACCCAGCGGACGAACTGCCTCCATGCACTCTCGTACGTTGCACGAGTATTGGCATTGCGATGCTCGTCGATGAACCGCCTTGCTGCATCCAGTCGTTGCTGCGCCGTCTGCCGCTCTGCTGCTGGAGTAGCTGCAGCCGACGCTTCCTCCGCCGTCACTCGCTCCTCCCGTCGCCGCTTCTTCTGCGCTGACGTGGCACGCTTGTGAATCGTCGTCGACGAGGCTGCTGCGATCTCCTCCGCCGCCTGTAGCTGCTCCTTCGGCCATTTCTGCCATCGCTCAGCTCCTCTGCTGGCTGGCAGGTAGATATCGCACACTCTCGGTGCCACGTAGCTCTTCCTCCCTGCTGCACAGGCACGCTTGGCCTGTCTATCAGCCCTTCCCCCTTCATCCTGCTCACCTGCCTTGGTCGTATCGGCAGCAGCAGAGCGCATCGCGGCTCGTCCACGTGCGTTTGAATCTCTTAGGTCAGTCAAGACGCGTCTCAGCTGACCTAACAAACTTTTCCCCTTCTCGTCCCTGCGCCCCGCTGCTGCTCTGCTCTGTGTGTGCTCGCCCATTCTCTCCCTTTGACCTCGCTTCTCACTCTCTCCCCCTCCTGCCCTTTGTTCCAGGTCGCTGCGCTCTCCCTCTCCCGTTCACTGTCTCCTCCACCATGGCTTTCCCTGGCTACGCTCCTCGCATCGGCGTCATGATCAACGACGAGCTCGACCACACTCTCCTCGCTGGCACCGATCCTCGTCCCTGCCCTCGCGGTAGCGTGTGCTACTACTCCAACTGTCGCTTCACTCACGCCAGTCGTGTTGCTCGTCTGCACCCCCACTTCGCCTACCTCGTCTCTGGCCCTGTCGACCTCGGCCTCCCTGGCGGTGTCTCCTTGAGCGGCAAGCTTGGTCCTCCTGGTCATATCTCTGTTCCTGCTGGTGATCCCATCGTCCTCGCTCGTCCCTCCGATATCGCCGAACCCGCCTCTCGATCCGCTTCCGGCCCGCAACGCGGTCGCCGTCCTCGTAGTCCTCCTGCTTCTGCCTCTCCTCCTGCCTTCGACCCCAACGCCTGTCCTCGTGGCCGCAGCTGTCTCTACACCACCTGCCAATTTCAACATCCCCCCGGCAGCAATTTCCGCGATCGCCCCGCTCCATCCGGCTTGCTCCTCGTCCCTCCTGCCCCTGCCCCTATTCCCGTAGGGGACCTACCCAAGGCTGCTTCCGCTCCCCGTTACTTCGGCCGCCATACTTCTACTGGTTTCGCCGTCCCTCCGCCTCCTCCTCCGGCCCGGGAGTCTGAGGGAGAGGAGGAGGAAGACGAGGCTGCTGCCAGCGACCACAAGGAGGAGCTTTCGAGCGGGGAAGAGGTCAGTCCCGGTGCTGCTCCCTTTGTCCCTATGCCTCCTTCCATTTCTCATTCCCTTTCTTCTCTCTCTTTATGCAGGGGGCGGCCGCCGCTGCCAACCCTCGTGGCGTTGCCAGGGCGGATAGCAGGAAGAGGAAGAAGCCTGGCCATCGTCGTCCTCCCGGCTCCGCTGTTCGCCGTCGTGCTTATCGCACGCACATCTCTCGCCTCGATCCCGCGGACTTCATTCTACCCGTGATCGACTCCACCGGGATCGATCGTCGCGACGCCGCCGTCGAAGATCCCTCCTTGACCCTTCTCGCCCCTGACGGCGGGCCTCGTGCCTCAGCGATGTATCCCGGCCGTTCGCAAAGCATGGTCGAGTTCGCCCGTGCAGGCAACCAGCACAAGGGGAGGAGGAACTGGAATCAGGCCGGCCGTGCCAAGGCATCGGGTAAGCGTCATCGCTACATCTACCGCAACCTTCTCAATGCCACTCTCAGTCAGTGGAACCGTCAGCGAGCTCCCGGCACGCCCATCTATGACCGTGTGCAGTTCTTCCTCGCCAATCCCAACCTCCACACTCCTCGTGATGACGAGCTCAGTGCTATAACAGTTGGTCCTGAGGCTTCTGGCCATGGAGGTGGTGGCGCTGCCTCTTTCGATTTCGGTGACTACGACGAGCCTTCGCATTCGCCCATCGATGCCTCTCCCGCCTTCGCTGCCTCGGAGCCCTGCCTCGCCGCTGTCGCCTCCCCCCATGCTCCATTGCCTACCGCCGCTTCTGCGCCCACCGTTCCCGAGTCGGCTCAGGACTGGCAGGTTGCTTCCCAGTCCGACGGGTTAAAGCTCCGCCTCCTGCGTCACGCCGCTGTGGCTGTCGATGTTCCCTCGGAGTCTCCTCCCGCCGCTGCTTCCTCCGCGCCCGCGCTCTTCGTATACCATCTCGCTCCGTGGGGTCCCGAGATCCTCCTCTCTCGTTCTCCCCCGCCCGACCCCTCCGCCCACCTGCTCGAGCACGGCGTTTCTCCCAACGAGTGGGTGTGTCACAGTCTGCGATGCCTCGCTCCTCAGCAGAATGCCTCCGTGCCTCACTACCGTTGCTGCCACGACTTCGACATCTGCGATGTATGCGTGCAGACCTTTGCTCCTTCGTCATCTCGTCGCGTCGCCTCCGTCCTCGGCTCTGCTGCTGGCGTCGTGATCCAAGATCGTGCCAACCGCGAATGCATCTCTGCCGACGAGTTTCACAGCGAGTTCCAGCGTGTCGCCAGCAGAGGTCCTGCCGGCAAGGAGTGGAAGCTGACTCTCCTCTCGTCCTGCCGCGTGTATGACGTCAGTATCGTTGGCAGAGGTTGCTTGCGACCCTTTTCCCCTGCTCATCCCTCTCTCCCGTTTTTTCTTCTAGGGCACAAAGGTTTCCTTCTCCCTCCGCGGCTCCTGGTATTCCACCCGCCAGCCTGATCAGCTCGTGCAGACGAGCCTCCTCGACGATCGCACCCTTGACGACTACGCTCTGCAGCCTCGCCTCTCCGTGCTCTTCCATCGCCAAGACTATCTCCTCTCCAAGTCCACCGTCTGCAGCGTCTGCGACACCATGCTCGCTTACTGGTCCTGCGCTCACCCTGCCTGCCATCTGTCGCTGTGCCCGCGCTGCTACTCCGGCGCTCTCTATCCAGCCGAGGAGTCCCCGAACGAGGATAAGGCTTTGCATGGCCGGCTCACCACTCCGACCCTCTGCTCCGAGTTCACCGTGAAGCCTCGTGAGGATGGTCGTCCCGGCCTTCCTTGGCCGCAGCGCCTGTGGGCGAACGGGCCGCGCGATCTTTCCTATCTCATCAAGCCGCTCTCCCTCTTCTCCGTCAACGGCCTCGGCAGCTGCGCACAGCATCTCGTCGGCCACAGCGCCCTCCAAGTCACGCGTCGCAGCAACCATCTGTTGCAGGGTTATGGCCTCTTTCCCTTCATCCTAACCGTCACGCCGAGTCGCAGCATGGAGTTCATCCACGGCCAAGTTCTCGAGATGGCTCAGCAGCTTCGCTCCACCCGCAGCGAGCTCTGCTGCATCGACGTTCGCTGCCATCAGCTGCCAGGCGGCTATCAGTTCGGCTCGCATACCGTCCCGGCTCATCACATCTTCCACGAGTTCATCCTCCCTGCCGTCAGCGCCTTCCTCGATCAGCTCCAGTACTTTCCCGCCGTCTCTGATGCTCCTCTCTCCTGCAATCGTGTCTTCGCCGTCGCTCACTTCTGCGATGGCAAGCCCGACACCTGGCTGACGATGATGCAGCAGGCAATGCGTCAAGAGCTTCTTCCTCACGCTTTCGATCTGCTGATCGTGCAGCGCCCTTTGCTCCTCTCCGACAACGACGTCATGCTTCCGATGATTCTGCCTCTGTGGACCAATCGTCGTTGCCTCTCTCCGCTGTTGCACATCGTCGGCCATGTGCTTTCTCCCGCCTTCATCCGAACCTATCGCCCCGTCCTGCTGACCGACAGCGAGTCTGCTTCCTCGCTCGCGCACCCGTCCCCTCGCACCTCTGCGCGTGCTCGTCTCCTCGTCGTCGAGCCTTTCCTTGGACCCCTGCGATACCAGAGCGCTCCCTATGCGCCCTGCTGTCCTCCTCCTCCCTCGCTCCCCGCGGTCGCTGCTCCCTCTGTCACCACCAACCTCTCCGCGCCCTCTGCTACTCCCGTCAGCGAGCCTCTTCCTTCTGCCCCCCTCCCCATTATCCCGCCTCCTCCGCCTACAGCTACGCATGCCCCTCTCTTCCTTGCTATCGCTCCGTCTCCTTCTCCTGCAGCCACGCCCTCCGCTTCTGCCTCCCCGCCGTTCCCTCCTCTCTTCCCCGCCCATTCCTTTCCCCCTCCGAGCGCCGTGTATGCTCCTCCTTTTCCTTCCTTCTCTCCCTCTCTCCCCTCCCCACTCATGCGTCTTCCCACCCACCTCAGCCCGAGCGACCGCAGCCTAGTTGTTGAGCAGCATCTCCGTACTCTCGCTCCCTCTACCTTCTTTATGCTTGCCTCCTTCAGCCAGAGCCAGCTTGCCCAGTCCCTTAACGTTCAGCTTCCTTTCCTCATTCGCGAGTACTATCACCTCCCTCCGCATATCCAAACCCCCGAGTGCGAACCCTTCTCCGCCACTGGCGGAACCATCGCCCGCCTGCGCACCAGCTTGCGCGCCCATGTCCTGCTTCCTCCGCTTGTCTCGCAGTGACCTGTCTATGTCTGTTTGCTTTCCTTATGCATGTATTAACTTTATCCTTTTGTCCTCCCTCGCCCCGCGCGCACGTGCCCCTCGCCGATTTGTTAGGTCAGCTGAGACGGTCTCAGGTGACCTAAGAAACTTTTCCGTGCCCAGCCGACGTCGACGCGATGTGCTTCAATCTTAGCTCGTCGTATGCTATGATGACATGCCTACTCGTTTCCGCTTCGGTTTTTTGCCCCTCTCATCGCACAGCAGCACGTGTGCCTCAAACTTCCACTCCCTCGCTCGTGCCGCCTCTTCCTCCCCTTTGAAGACGTCCTCCGCCGTGCCAAGCCGCAGCGACTCCACTGAGAACGAGCACAGGTCAGCCCACCACACTTGCCCTTGCCATCGCGGGACAACGATGCACACCGGCCTTGCTGCCCGCCTCATCTCCTGCAATCGCTGGCCAATGTGATCGAACACGGGCGCCTGCACACGCGTCTGCTGCCACGCTCTTCGGTCGAGGCCAGGCAGTCCGAGCTCCTCCAACCATGCTCGAATCTCCTGCTCCTTTGCCTCCTTCAGCTTCAGCGAACCTGCCATCTGCTTCGACAGCTCATCCGCTCTTGTGTTGTCCTCTCTCTCCACCCATCTGTAGAGCGGTGTCACCTTGTGCATTCGGCACCAGAGCCACCAGTCGCGTGCGAGCATGCAGCATTCCTCTATCGGCCCTCCTCCGTTGATGAAGTTCCTCAGCGCCGGATAGCTGTCCATCAGTAGGCGTACTCGTCTCCCTCGCAGCAGATGCGCCATGCTTTTCACCGCTTCGATTACCCCGGCCATTTCCCTCGCCGTCGAGCTGCTGCCCAGCACGGCGAGTGGGAGATTTCCGCTCGCCTTGACGTCGCTGCCGTCGACATGCGCTCCCCAACCCACGTCGCTCGCATCCGTTCTCATCACCAGATGCACCTCGCTCCCTTCGTCACGGATCGGCATGCCGTTCTGTCGTCCGAGTCGGTACGCCCAGAAATGCAGATCGACCAGCGCCATCTCTCGTAGCTGTACTCGCTGCCACTTCGATGGCCACTGCCCGCACACTTCCATCGTCCTCGCGACGTCCATCTGCACTCCTCTCGTCCACTCCGCGACTCCTTCCAGTGCCAACTTTAGGCTTTGCAGCCTGCCAGTCAGCCTCTGCAAATCCTTCAGCAGCACCTCCCTTCCTTCTCGTGCGTCGAACCACAGCGACCACGCCAGCCTCCTCGCCGCATCGATCTTCTCCTCTGTCGCTCGGATTTCGAATCGAGCTGAGTCGATCCACATGCCGTTGTATAGCACCACTGTACTCGGCTTCAGAACGCACTTCTCATTGAACTCCCATCCTAAGCAGCCGAATAACAGCTGCACGATCGCCAGCACTTCGCCCATCAGCTCCTTCTCCGCCGCCCAGATATTGTCGTCGATACAGTTCGAGCCGCGAACCTGAAGGCTACGCGCGAACAGCAGTACTGGTCGCATGATTTTCGTGAAGATGAACGGAGCTACTCCGAGCCCGAACACAAGGATCGCTGGGATAATCCAGTTCCCGTCGTGCTTCCACCCGCAGTACTTCCTACTCAGCTTATGCAGCAGCACCTGATAGTACGCCTGTTTCACATCTGTCGTAATCATCTCCATATCCTTCTGCACGATCATCGCCACGTGCCTGTTCAGTGTCTCCTGCGTGAATTCCATATCGCAGTGAAACGAGTTGACATAGCGCAGGTCGTTGATCATTCTCGACTTCCCACTCGCGTTCACTTCCACCTGCAGCGGATTTCCAACCTCGACCTCGCTGCCGTCTACGACGAGGAAGCTGCCGTTGGCGATGTTCTTCACATGCTCCTTATCGACATGCTCCTTTCCCGTCCAGTACGACTTGTGATTTGCAAAGCTGACCCGCTCCGGCTCCGCCTGGAATTTCAGTCGCACTCCGAATCCGATCCACGACAGCGTCGCTGCATCCGCGCCGATCGCCCACCAGAATCCGAGTCTTCTCCTCAGTCTGTCTCTGCGCAGTTCCGACTTTGCCCACGGGTTTCCTTCGTTTGCCTTCTCTCCCGCTTCCATCGCTCGCTTCACCGCCGGTAGACGCTCGCCGCGCTTCTTCTCGTCCTCCGTCTGCAGCTCTGTCGGGCATTTCGCTTTCAGTCGATGCATCAGTCCCAGCACAAACTTCTGCTTCGCCAGCTGCTCCTTTGTCGGGTTTGGCCCTCCTCCCTGCTCGGCTTCGGGCCTTACGATGCACGTCGCGGCTGTGTGCCCTCTCTTCCTGCACCACGTGCAGTGGAGTCTCTCTTCGAACTTATCGAACGCTTTCTTACTCCTCCATCCCTTCGCATAATCCTTCAGCGGCATCTGCGCATTCGGCGGCCCTCCCCTCGGTCTCGTCCGCTTCGCCTGCTCTTCACTCTCCGCCTCGTCCGCGCTCGCCTGCAGCGTCCATGCGCTCGCAGCGTGCATATCGCGATCGAGCCTTTCTTGTGCGTACAAACGAGCTTGCTCTGTCACGACAAACATCTTCTGCTGTTCTACACTTTCCAGCTCCCTCAATGCGCGCTCCTGCTGTTCTCGTTCTTTTTCGACTCGCGCCGCGGTTGCTTCGCTTGCTGGTCCCATCGTCGCGCGACGCTCTTTCTGCATCACGTCGATCCCGGCCACACAGGCTGCACACCCACCGCACTTGCATCTTGCTTCTTCTTTCATCGGTTCATCCGGTGCACGCGCTCTTGCTTCACTGGCGGAGTAGTCCTGCGGAGCCGGCCTGGGCAACACATGCATATGCAGAAGCGGCGACAACGCATGAGCACTTTGAGGCCCCAGGCTCTTTGGCCGCATGCTGGCGACTGCGCATGCTTCTGCTGCCACGCGTACGACGACTCTACTGCTGACCGCTACACTGCCATTCTGCTGCGACTGCATCTGTGCCTGTCCACTCTGCGACTGGCAATATCTTGCGATGTGCCCGATCTTGCCGCATGCATGACAGGTGGGAGGTCCTTGCAATTGGTTTGTTCCCTGGTAGCCACCTCTCACATGAGGCTGCATGCTGAAAGGCTGCTGCATGGCAAATGGCTGCTGATACGGTGCTCCATAGATCATATTGAGAGCCGACAACTGGTCCATAGTGATGCCCGTCGGAACACCTGTGTGCACCGGCAAGCCATGTGCCAGTAGGTATGCCTTCGTCTCCGCACTCGGTTCCCCCGTTGTTGCCGCCGTGGTTGCCGGCTTCCTCGTCGCGGCGTACCTTCCCTGCGCATCGCCCACTCCCGGTACCGGTTGCCACGACTTCGCCAGATTGGCTATCGTCGGCCCAAACTTCGCCGCCTCCGCCGTGAACCTCGCCTCCAGCGTCGCCACCCGTGCACTGAGATTTTCGGCGGTACCCCCCGGCCCGCTGAATTCCAACAGCCCCACCATCAGCTCGTTGATCATTCCCATCGCAAACTCCACTGCCTGAGATCGGTACGCCAGCGGCTTGCCTGCCTTGAGCGCCGCGTTGTTGGCCTTCCTCTCCTGTGCATAGATGTTTGCCATGCCCCACATGAGAAACGCATATCTGCGAACGTCGGCTTTTGTTCGATTACCCGTCGTTTGTGGCAGGTAGACGATGCGCGTCTGGTAGAACGTTTCCACCTCCGCCTGTGTCATGGTCCTGCGCTCCCCTTCTTCCATTCGCTCTGCATCGTCTTGACTCAGTCCCGTCTTGAACAGGTCGACCTTGAACTCCTGGGCCTTCGCCTTCTTCTTCGGCGGTTCCAGCCCGTCGGCGAGGTCCTCTTCGTCGGAGTCCGCTGGTGCAGCGGTCCTCGCCGGTGATGTTACGGATTTGGTGGCCGGCTTGCCAGCCTTCTTGGACTCTTCGAGCATCTCTGCCATGATCTCCTTGAGTTGCTCCCTCGACGCCTGGCTCGTTGCTGTCGCTGCACCCTCGCG
>JANOSH010000005.1:0-69442 GCA_031415695.1 Actinomycetes bacterium | reverse complement strand
GCGCGGCAGGCGTCGATCATGTCGTCGACGGTGAGGTAGCGGTCGCCAGGGTCGCGGGCCGTGGCTCGCGCGAGCACGTCGTCGAGCCCAGCAGGGACGTCAGTCCGCAGCGAACGGATGGACGGGAGCGGCTCGTTGAGTCGGCGGCGCAGCAGGTCGGCCTGGCTGCGCGCACCGGGGAAGGGGAGCTCGCCCGTGAGCGACTCGTACACGACGACCGCAAGCCCGTAGACGTCCGCAGACGGGCCAACCGGCTCCCGACGGAGCTGTTCCGGTGGCGCGTACGCGGGTGAGCCAACGGAGGAGAGGTCACCGAGCCGGTAGGGGCCGGCGGTCTCGAAGGCGATGCCGAAATCGCCGAGGAAGAAGTTCTGCTCGCGGTCGCAGAAGATGTTCGCCGGCTTCACGTCCCGATGTACGACCCCGGCCCGGTGTGCCACGGCCAACGCCGACCCGACCTGGGTCAGCATGCGCAACACCTCCGGCGGATCGAGGCGGCCGTTGAGCAACCGGTCCTCGAGTGTCCCGTTGAGCAAGCGCATCACGAGGTATGCAGACCCCGGCTCGCGCCAGTAGTCGTACAACGGCACGATGTGCGGGTGTTCGAGCCGGGCCACCAAATGCGCTTCGGTCTCGAAGCGGCGCACGAACTCGGGTCGGTTGGCCAGCTCGGAACGGATCTGTTTGATGGCCACGTCACGTTCGACTGACGGTTGTGTGCCGCGGTACACGATCGAGAACGCGCCCTCGCCGAGCCGCTCGAGCAGCGTGTACCCGCGCAACGCGACCGGGCGAGTGGAATGGGCCAGCGTCGCGTCGTTGCTCACTATGCGACGTTCGAGCTCGGTGATCTCGTCGCCCGGTTCGAGCCCGAGGTCGGTGGCGAGTTGGTGCCGGAACTGCTGGAACGCCCGCAGCGCCTCGGCTTGGCGGCCCGACCGGTGCAACGCAGTCATGAGCAGCACGTGGGTGCGTTCACGCAGCGGCGAACGCTGGGCGGCCGCTTCGAGGTCGGCCACCGCATCGGCGGCTCGGCCGAGATCGAGCAGCACCTGGGCACGGTCATCCACCGCGACAGCGCGCAGTTCGTCAAGTCGCACCGCGTCGACGCGGACCCAGTCCTCGTCGTGCAGCCCGTCGAAGGCGTTACCGCGCCAGAGGCCCAACGAAGCGTCGAGCAACTCCAGGCGGCGGTCGGCGGTGAGGCCAGCCTGGCCAGCCTCACGGAACATCGCCTCGAACCGCACCACGTCGACATCCATCGGCGCGACGGCCAGTTCATACCCGCCATCGCGGGCCACGACAGCATCGGCGCCCAGCGCGCTGCGTAGCCGCGAGGCGTACGTGTGCACGTTCTGGCGAGGCTCGGCCGGCAAGTCGTCGCCGGACCACATCACCTCGACAAGCTGGTCGATCGAGCGGGGCTGACCCGGCGTCATGGCCAGGTACGCCAACAGGGTTCGCTGCCGACCGCCTTTCACCTCGACCCGCGTACCGTCCCGATAGGCATCAATCGCCCCTAGCAGCCGAACTTCGACACCCATGGTTGCCCCTGACATTCGCTCACCGTTGCTCGACATGCTGACGAACACGGCTGACAGAATCCTTGCACGCTCGCCGAAGCAGGATTTCCGGCGCCAGATTCAGCCTTTCGGGTCGGAAGCGGAGGGCAAGACAAGTCGCAGACCGGATGTTTCGGCTGTGTCCGGGTCGAGGTTCGCGTTGCACCGAGCGAGAAGGTCGTTGTTGCGGAACACAGTCGGAATGACCAGACGAACCTGACCAGCGGCACTCAACTCGGCGTTTGCCATGAGGCGAGCGGCACGGCCATTGCCATCATCGAACGGGTGGCACTCGGTCACGAGGGCCATCATTGCGACCGACCGGCTGAATGGATCTCGAAGCATTCGGAGTGCAGCGAAACCTTGTTCGAGTATGCCGACGACCAGCGATGGCTCGACGAATTAGTACCCGCCGGCGTAGTTGGGAATTTGTTTGAACTCACCAGGTCGCTTGTCGGGTCGTGCTGCCATGAGCGTTCGATGCCGCGACTTCAAGAGATCGATGAGTTCGGAACCCGATAACGGAATGCGCACTGGATACTCACTCCGATCCGTATCAACTGGCTACAAAAACCAGCCTAACCTCCGAGCAAGGCGACATTCGCGGTGTCTACTCTGACATTGCGGTGCCGGTCATGAGTTCGAGGCCCGAGCAGAGGTCGAAACTTGGCGACGAGGCCTGGCGTTGATGTGCCGACAACAAGGGCGTCGCACTTCGCTTCGCCAACCAGGTGCTCCGTCCGACGGCGCAAGTCGATATGATAGCGGGATGGACGCCCACGACACCGTTACGGCCGAGGATCTTGAGGCGTTGTCCCCGGACGAGCGCGCTCGGCTGCTGAACGAGTCGGTTGTCACCGACCTCTCACTGCTTCCACCAACGGTACTCGCTCGAATTCACAAGCGAAGCCGTGAAATTCTGAAGGCACGCGGGCTCGCATAGTCCTGACGTGCCGACTCGTCGCCAAGTTCGAGTCGGGGAATCGTTCTTCGAAGCTCTGGACCGCTGCTTTGCAGGCACCCGGGGGCCGAACGACACAGGCCTGTCACAAGTCGATAACGAGGCGGAGAATTTCGTCGTGGCTGAGTTGGCCGAGTGCTCGACAGCGTTCCTGCCATCGGCTGAGCCCTGTGGTCACATCGACCTCGGCTGTCTCGAGAGGATCAACCCATGTCTCGCCTGTCCAGCGAACCACCGAACGTTCGGCGGCTCCGTCGCGCCGGCCTGTCACGACTACCGCACCCTGCTCGATTAGCGGCATGAGTGACCACATTGCCGTGGCCGCTTGCGCCGCAGTGTCGAACGTACCGACTTCGGTGGACCCGACGATCTCGACTGGGTTCCAGAACCACTCAAGTTTGTCGGAGTTCATCTCCATGATCTCGCCCGTCTCGTCGTTCCATGCGAGGAACAGACTGATCTCTCGATGCAGCACCATCAGTGTTGGTTGCGTCCAATGAAATGCCACTCAGGACTCCCTCATGTGTCGTGATAGAGGCGGTGCAGGTCTACGAGTTCCACGTCCCCACGTCGCCTTGCGGTGCGCTTCAGGTCGGCGGTGAAGCCGCGACGGGCGACGAGCAACCGGCGCACATTCTGCGACTTTCGTGCTCGGATAGCGTCGATCGCTTCATCGAGGCGGTGCAGTTCAGCCGCGCCCATCGGCGCGTTCTCGGCCTTGACTTCGCCGACAGCACATACCCGATCGGCGTCGCTCACGGTCGGTTCGGTAACGACCACATCGAGCTGCATCGTGCGTCCTCCTGAGCGCAGCACCGCTGGCCCAGCGTTTCGTACCATGCCACCGGCAGACTCCGCCGACGCATACCGACCAAGCCAATCGGCCGCCATCCATTCGAGGTGCGGGCCGTAGATCGAGCGGGCGATGAGCGGTTGTGAATCGTCCCACACAGCCCGGGCATTGCCACGCTCCAGCCTGTAGCGCTCGGCCGCCAGCAGCAACCGGTGGGTGCGAAGAATGGGCTCGGTTAGCAGCACGGTGGACGCCTTCTTGTGAAGCGGATCGGCGCGCTGCTCAATCCATCCGCCTTCGACGAGCACCTTGAGCGCTTGCGTGAGACTGTTGCTCGGGCGATCGATGGCATCCGCGATCTCTCCACGCCGCCCGTGGCCGTCGGCAACAGCGTTGAGCACCGACCAGTACAAGGCCTTGTCCACGAGGGTTGGGTCCTCGGCGATGAGAATCTCGCCCTCGCGATGGAGCGGCGACGCCGGATTCAGTAGATGGCGCACAACCCACCGATCGATGTCGCCGCCCTTCGGAGTTTCGCCGTCGGCGAACCGACGGTAGGCGGGCGTTCCGCCGATCAGGGCGTGCAGACGAAATGCCGCATCGGGATGGGCGTCGAGCCCCCAGAACGCTCCTGCCGCACGATACCCAAACGGGTCGATGCGCAGGTTGCGGCTCTGGCGTCCCCGTAGTGGCTTGCCCGCTGAGAACAGCTTCGTGATCTGCGCCATGACTGACCCGCAGATCACCATCGAGGTGTTGCCGTTTCGTTCGGACGACGGACCGAAGAATCGCTGCAGGATCGAGGGGAACTCGCGGGCCGTCTCGACGAGATACCCGACCTCGTCGAAGACCACGACATGACTCGGCCGAACCCGAGGTGAGGGTGCCGCGAAGACCGCTTCGAGGGCATTTTGCCAGTCGGCGAAGCGCGGTTGCCCCGGGGTACCGATGTGGCGGCTCCAAGCCACCGAGAACGCATCGAGGTTTTGGGCACGCGACTGCTGAGCGGCCTCCCAGTAGAAACCGTCGGTTGCTGCAGCCAACTCCTGCAGTAACAGGGACTTGCCCTGTCGTCGCCGGCCGTACACGACGGCGAGCCGTGACCCAGGTGCAGCTGCTGCGAACCGATCGAGTTCCTCCCACTCGGCATCTCGGCCGAAGACGTGGCCCGGCTTTTTGGTCGTCACATCTGTAGTATATCGAGTTGTAACAACTCTACAACTTATAGAAAAGATTCAGCCGGAGGAGCGGAATCTCGCAACTCGCCGAGCTCGGAACAATCGGCGGGACGCGCCGCAATCCAGCGTGCCATCATCTTGTTGATGTCGGACTCCGTTGCCGAGGGATGCTCTCGACGGAATCGCTGTGCTCGTAGATCTAGGCCGAACTGGTGAAGGTCGAATGCTACGCGAAATCGCTCGGCATAGTCCGTACTCACCAACCCTCATTCTAGCCCTCCAAGGTCCGTCCGCGTTGCGCAGCTTGGGTGACTGGCCCGACGACCCCTCAGCCTGCGGGCCATTGGGGGCAGGTCTTTCGGTAGGGCTGGTCCTGAGGGCCGTAGCGTTTCCATTCGGCTTGGGTGAGGTTGCGGCCGGCCGCCCGACAGGCGATGGTGCGCCACGAGTCGGTGTCGAACTTCCACACCTCGATCCACTCCTCATTCGCGGTGAGGAAGCGCAGTTGCTTGCCCCACACCGGCGCCGGAAACACCAGCGGCGACGACTGGCCCACTGGTCCGCCGATGAGGGTTCCGGTCGCGACGTCCCACAGTCGGGCCCGATCGTCGGTGGTCGTCAGCACATAACGGGAATCATCGGAGAAGGCGTAGAAGTTGAAGAACGACCCGGTGTTGCCGTCGCCGACGAAGGTTCGGATCGGTGCGAACGTGTCGCCATCGCGGAGCACGAGTTCGCCGTTCAGTTGGGTCGTGAGTAGATATCTGCCATCGGGGCTGAACACCGCCGTAACTGCCTCACCTGGGCCAAGCGGCGACGACTCAACCGTCCACGTGTCGGTGCGTAGTGTCGGTGATGACCCGTCCAGAATGTCGTAGAGCAACAGCCGTGTCGGGTCGGGCGGACCCGCGACCCCGAAAGGCTCGGCGACGGGAATGTCTGCGATAGTGGCTCCGGTCTGCAAGTCACGGACTTCAACTCCGAACGGGCCGTTCGTAACATGGATCATCCACTTGCGATGGTGAGGCGTAAACGCCCCCACAATCCCGGCGGTGCCGATCTGGATGGGAACGGATCGGGCCGCCCCGGTTCTGATGTCGAAGAACTGCTCACGACTTCCCGCGAACCCGGGTGACCAGTCCCACCGCGCGACGAGATCATCCCCCAACGGCGCGACGCCAGACGATGGCAGGAGGGGAACGTCGAACCGTTGGGAGCAGCTCGGAGGTTCGGGATCACATCTCCAGATCACCGACGGTGCATGGTTGTCGCGCGCACCGAGGTCATCCGCAACGGTGGCATCGATCGTTATTGATGTGCCATCGTCGTTGCCGCCGAGAGCCCCGACATACCTGGGCGGTCGTTCAACGGTCGACATGATCGGGCCTGAGCCGACGAGAGAATGGAAAGCCAGCCCGCGCTGCCCAGCAACAACCAACTCGCGGCTGCCGGGTGACACGACGAAGCTGGTCGGGCTTCCTACACGCGCCGTAAATTTTCGCTGCACCTGCATTTCGGCGAAAACTCGGAGAGTTCGCCCGACCTGGTCATCGAATACGTCGCTCCCGCTGGCACGGTGACGAGGTGTTGCGTTAAGTCGCCCAGGTCGAAAACGAGTCCCGATCGGCGTTGATTGCCCGTAACGAGGTCGACCGAGATGGCAAAGAGTGCACTGGCTACGACAATCCGATCGGGATCACCCGGCGCGACTGCGGCCGAGGATCCGAAGAAGCCGGTGGGTAGAAGGACCATCGGCGACTCGGCACCGGTTTGACTATTGAATAGCCGCAGCTCGTTGGCTCGAAGAACGAGAACCTGCCTGTCCTCAGAAAAGAACTCGAGCCGTACTTGAATCGGTAGGGATAGAGGAACCCCGAGGCCCTCGGGGAGGCCAAAGTCCCCGAACGTCCGACGCGTCTCGCCAGGAACACCCCAGCGCTGTTCAAGGTCGGGGAGGGTGAATGCCGACACCGAGCCGTTCGTATCGCCGACAACCACGAGTGTTCCGGTCGAATTCAACGCAAATCTGGACGCGGCGCCGACATTCAATCGGCTAACCGATCTCCGATCGAGATCGGCGTGCCAGAATTCGCCGGGTCCCGACCTCGATGTCGCATCCGCGGCTGAGTAGTCGAGCCACACAAGTTGGCGACCCGACACCTTCGCCTGCCTTACCTCTGCCGGTGAGCGCGTCGCGGCTGCTGGCAGCGGGATGCGTGTTGTCTCCTCGTGAGTCTCGTGGCTCCAGATGATGATCGTCTCGCTGCCGATTGTCACAATGTTGCCATTGGCGTCGAAGCCGGCGATGTCGAGCGGCTCGTCGGAGGCGATGAAGCCGAGGATGGTGTCGGCAGCGACGAACACCCGCTGCAGCGCGCCGAGCGTTTCGGGGCTGCTCGCTCGTTGGTCGGCTTCGGCCGCAAGTAGCAAGGCGAGTGACAGGTCGCTCTCGGCAACGGTGGGAGCAAGTGCTGCGAGGCGCCGCGTCTCCGCCGTCGTGGTCGCGGCGTCGGCGGTCTTGGCCGAGCCCTCCGCGGCGAGGCGTTGCTGATCGGCAATACCTCGCTGACCCTCGGCGACTGTCCGTTGTTCGTCTGCTACCACGGCCGATCGGGTGGCGGCGGCGCGGTTGCGGTTCGCGGATCGTTGCTGCGTCCACGCGATCCCGCTGGCGACGACAGCGACCGCGGCGATGCACGCGACGGTGGCAAGGAGTCGCCGGAGGCGGCGGGTGGTGCGTTTTTCCGCTTCGACTTCGGCTCGATGTCGTTCGACCGCCGTATCGAGGAACGCGGTCTCGGTCTCGTTCAACTCAGCGGCGTTCGTCGCGGCCCACGCGTTGGCGGTTTCGAGCCGACCTCCCCGGTAGAGCTCCCCCGGTTCACGGCCACCGGTTTCCCAAGTGGCAGCGGCCGTGGTGAGATGGCGGTGGGTTCGCAGGCCGTCGCGGTTGTCGTCGAGCCAGTGGCGAAGGCGTGGCCATTCGCGCAGCAGGGCCTCGTGGGCAACCTCGATCGTCTGTTCGCGGGTGACGGGGTCGCGGTCGAACGCAAGGAGCCGGGCCGCCCCGTATCGATCGATGACCGTCGGCATCTCGCTCGACGTTCCGAGTTCCGATCGTCGGACTCGTCGTCGGGTGTCCTCGGTGCCTTCGCCGAGGGTCACGAGCCGCGTGAACAGCCGACGGATCGCGTGTTGTTCGTCGGCTGTCGACACCGTGAAGAGTTGCTCACCGCGCCGGGCCAGCGCACCGGTGAGGCCACCGAGTTCCTCGTACGCGCTGATCGTCATCATGCCCGACACGTTTGTATCGAACAGCTCGCTGAGGGTGTACTGCAACAGCGGCAGGGCTCCCGGCTGATCGACTACATCGGCAACGATTCGCGCTAGGAGGCCCGGCTCGAACGTGGCGCCCACCCGCATGGCCGGTTCGGTGGTGGCCCTTTCCAACTCGTCGGCGGCGAGCGGGGTGACCGCAACACTGGCGGCTTCGACGAGCCCGGCGAGCTCGGGGTACCGCAGGGGGCGGTCGTAGAAATCGGCGCGCATGGTGAGCACAACCCGCAAACGCGACCTCGGGTCGGTGATGGCATTCACCAGCCCGGAAATGAACCGCTGACGCTCACCGTCGTCGGTGCACAGCGTGAACAGTTCCTCGAACTGGTCGATCAAGACCAGCAGCTCACCGTCCTCGGTCGCCACCACCTGCTTGACCGCCCGGGCGATGCCGCGGCCGTCGGCCGCCATGGTGTCCGACAGTCCTCCGACGGCAACCGTGGCGACACGCGAGAGGGCCGATTCGAGTTCCTCGAACGGATGGGCGCCGGGCACCATCGACGTGACAAACCACCGGTCAGATCCTGCGATCGCGCCGCTGCGCAGGGCAGGCAGAAGACCGGCGCGGACGACCGACGACTTGCCCGCGCCCGACGGCCCGATCACAGCGACAAGCCGCCCGGTCGGTGCCGCCGCTTTCAAATGATCGACCAAGCGCGCTACGAGGCGCTGGCGCCCGAAGAAGTCGGCGGCGTCGGCCTCCTGGAACGCCAACAGACCCTTGTACGTATTGCGAGCCTCGCCAATGAACGTCGCCGCGCCCGCCCGCGCGACGGTCGCCGTCGCGGTGTTCGTGGCAGCCGCGACGAACGCCGTGACGAACTCGTCGACCGTCGGGTAGCGGTCGATCGGGTTCTTCGCGGTGGCGCGCGCCAGCACGTCGTCGACACCGGTCGGCACGTCGGGTCGCGTGGTGCGAACGAGGGGCAACGGATCGTTCAACTGGTGCTGTAACAATCTCGGCCTGGTTGCGAGCGTCGTGGAACGGCAGGTGACCGGTGAGACATTCGAACACGGCGATGGCGAGTCCGTGCACATCAGCGGGCGGTCCGACCGGCTCGCGGCGGAGCTGCTCGGGTGCGGCATATGCGGGCGAGCCGACCGACAGGGAATCGAGCGCACCGTGGGGCGCCGTGGTCTCGTACGCGATGCCAAAATCACCGAGGAAGAAGTTGCCGTCGTTGTCGACGAACACGTTGGCCGGTTTGACGTCGCGGTGCACGACGCCGGCCCGGTGGGCAACGGTCAATGCCGCGCCCACGTGGGTGACCATGCGGGCGGCCTCGTCGACCGGCAGGCGGCCGTCGGCGATGCGTTGCTCGAGCGTGCCGGCGAACAGGCGCATCACCAGGCATGCCGACCCCGGTTCGCGCCAGTAGTCGTACAGCGGCACGATGTGCGGGTGTTCGTGGGCCACGAGGTGGGCCTCGGCTTCAAACCGGCGGATGAACTCTGGCCGGTCGGCCAGCTCGGCACGGATCACCTTGATGGCCACCGAACGGCCGACCGTCGGCTGGCTGCCACGGTAGACCACCGAGAAGGCTCCCTCGCCGATGCGTTCCAGCCGTTCCCAACCCCGCGAGACCGATGCGGCCGGTTCGGTCGGCGTAGCCGCCGGTGCGCTGCGGTTGCCGCCCGCAGCGATGGACCGCTCCAGCGCGACGATCTCGTCGCTCGGCTGAAGGCCGAGGTCGGTGGCGAGCCGACGGCGATAGTCGTGAAACACTCGAAGTGCCTCGGCTTGGCGGCCCGACCGGTGCAACATCATCATGAGCAACACGTGCGTGCGCTCGCGCAGCGGACTGCGGATGGCGGCCGCCTCGAGATCAGCCGTGGCGTCGGCAACTCGGCCGAGATCGAGCATCACCTGCGCCCGGTCGTCGGCCGCCGCGGCGCGCAGCTCCTCCAGCCGAACAGCGTCGGCCCGCGCCCAGTTCTCGCCGTGCAGACCGTCCAGGGCGCTGCCTTGCCAAAGACCGAGCGACGCGTCGAGCAGTTCGAGGCGCTGCTCGCTGCCCAGGCCGGCGTGGCTCGCATCGCGGAACAACGATTCGAACCGCGTCGCGTCGACCTGCAGTGGCTCGATCGCCAGTTCGTACCCGCCGTCTCGAGCCACGATGACGTCGGCACCGAGCGCGCTGCGCAGCCGTGACGCGTAGGTGTGTACGTTCTGGCGGGGCTCGACTGGCAGGTCGCCGTCGGCCCACAATGCGTCGACCAGGCCATCCATGTGCCGGGCCCGCCCGGGTGTAAGCGCAAGGTACGCCAACATCCGTCGCTGACGACCTCCCTTCAGATCGACGCGAAGGCCGTCCCGATATGCCTCGACGGTACCCAGCAGTCGAATTTCAACGCTCATTGCAAAGACCTCCGCATTGTCGTGAACCGTGCCCACGGTTACCCCAACGCCTTGAAGAATCCTTGCACGCTTCTGCGGACCCGAATTCCGATCGAGCACCCCCTAATCCGACCGGCACCGTTGCCAACGGTGGCATTGACTGGCACGATGGGAGATCGTGGTAGATCGCGTGGTCGAGGTAACCGAGCCGGGTCGTACGCCGCTACGGCTCGTGGTGTCGCGTCCTATCGTGATCGGCCGAGACTGTGACGGCCTACTGCTGACAGACAGCCAGATCAGCCGGCGCCATCTCGAGCTGCGCCCAACCGGCATCGGCATCGAGGTCACCGACCTCGGCAGCAGTAACGGCTCCTACTTGAACGGTGCCCGGCTCACCGCGCCCCTGCCGCTGTCGTCGACCGACCAGCTTCGGCTTGGTGGCACGATCATCACGGTCGTGTCCGGGCAGACGCCAGCCCTTGCCAGTGCTCGCTCTACGGTGATCGGGTCTGGTTCGTTCGACGGTCGGGGCACCTCGATCGACCGGGTCGCAGCGCTGGCTACCATCGAGCCAGCGTTGCCGATCGAGCACGAGCATCGCAACGGCACCATCACCATCGTGTTCAGTGACATCGAAGGCTCCACCGAACGGGTCGGGCGTATGGGCGACGCCGAGTGGGTCGATCTCCTGGCTGTGCACAACGCCATCATCCGCACCCAGGTCCGGCGTTACGACGGTGCCGAGGTGAAGCATCAGGGCGACGGCTTCATGCTCACCTTCGCTTCCGCTCGCCGTGCCGTGCAGGCAATGGCGGCCGTACAGCGCGAGTTCGCTACCCCCGACGTTCAACAGCGCAGCGACGGCATGCGTATTCGCGTCGGCATGCACACCGGTGAGGGGATTGTCGATGATGCTGGCGACGTGTTCGGCCACCATGTTCACGTCGCGGCACGCGTGGCTGGCAACGCGTCAGGCGGCGAGATCGTGGTGAGTTCACTCACCCACGCCATTCTGGAAACTCGCAACGACATCACCTTCGGCGACCCCCGCCCCGCAGTGTTCAAAGGAGTCGAGGGCCAACACCTCGTCTACCCCGTCCTTTGGTAACAATCCCACAGTGCCGTCCAACCGCCATCGACCGACAACGGCCGCCCAATGACATATCTACTGGCGTCGGATCACCACATGCCCTACTGGCTTTAGGATCCACCTGTAACATCCCTCGGCGATGGACTCAGCATCGGTTGAACACAGGCGGTCGACGCAAATTTTGATGTCTGTTTGAACGACGTGCGCACGACCACCTTGATTTGGTGCAGAATGAGACGTGTAGGGGACCGTCCTCACCTCAGGGGGTTTTGTTGTGCAGATTTCAATGACAGTTAATGGCGTTGCCCGTTCGGCCGATGTCGAACCACGAACGCTTTTGGTTCACTTCGTGCGCGAGCAGCTTGGTCTGACGGGAACCAATATTGGTTGCGATACCAGTTCGTGCGGTGCCTGCACGATCCATATGGACGGCGAGAGCGTCAAGAGCTGCACCGTGCTCGCCGCTCAAGCCGACGGCGCTGCCATCACCACCATCGAAGGGTTGGCCAGTGCCGATGGCACGCTGCATCCCATGCAGGAATCGTTCCGCCAGTGCCACGGCCTTCAGTGCGGTTACTGCACGCCAGGCATGGTCATGGCTGCGGTCGGTCTGCTCAACGAGAACCCGAATCCCACCGAAGCTCAGGTGCGTGTCGGGCTCGAAGGTAACCTGTGTCGCTGCACCGGCTATCACAATATTGTGAAGTCGGTTCTGCACTGCGCAGCAGGCTGACCAATGACCGCCACGCTGACCCCGACAACCGGGAAGATCGGGCAGTCGATTCTTCGTAAGGAAGATCCGCCGCTTCTTACCGGTGAGGCGAAATACACCGCCGACCTCAATATCCCGGGAGCCGTGTTCCTGGCTCTTGTCCGCAGCCCCTATGCCAATGCACGCATTGTGTCCATTGCAAAGTCCGACGCGCTGGCGATGCCCGGTGTCATCGCCGTGTACTCGGGCGCCGAGCTTGCCCCACTGTGGGCCGCGCCCATGCCATGCGCCTGGCCGGTCACGCCCGACATGCTCAACCCGGCGCATCACCCGGTCGCCCAGTCACAAGCCAACTATGTCGGCGACGCGGTCGCCGTTGTTCTGGCCCACACCGACGCTCAGGCTCGTGACGCCGTCGAAAAGGTTGTCGTCGAGTACGACGCTTCCGAAGCGGTCATCGATCTCGAAGATGCCCTCAGCGACCGGGTGCTTGTGCATCCGCACCTCGGCACTAACAAGTCGTACCGTTGGGAACTCAAGCCCCAGGGCGATCTGTCCGAGATCTTTGCCAACGCCGTATTCACCGTCAAAGAGCGATACATCCAGCAGCGCTTGCTGCCCATGGCCATGGAACCACGAGCGGTTGCCGCTGTACCCCAGCCCTTCGGCGGCGACATCACTCTTTATAGCGCCACGCAGATTCCGCACATCTTAAAAGTCATGGCGGCCATCACCCTCGGCATCCCCGAGCATCAAGTGCGTGTCGTTGCTCCGTCGGTTGGCGGCGGGTTTGGGTGCAAGCTCGACGTGTACGCCGAGGAACTGTTGTGCATGGCGTTGTCACGCAAGCACGGCATCCCGGTTCGCTGGACCGAAACCCGCAGTGAGAACGCAGTCGCCACGGTGCACGGCCGCGGTCAGGTACAAACCATCGAGCTAGCTGCCGATGCCAACGGCAGGGTGCAGGCCGTTCGGGTTCACATCATCGGCGACATGGGTGCCTACTTGCAGCTCGTAACACCCGGCGTTCCACTGCTCGGGGCGTTCCTGTATGCCGGCGTGTACGACGTGCCGGCGCTCAGCTTCGAGTGCGACGGCGTGTTCACCAACATGACGCCCACCGACGCCTACCGCGGTGCCGGGCGGCCCGAAGCCACGTACGCCATCGAGCGTGCGATGGATTCCTTAGCCAGCAAGATGGGCGTCGACCCCATGGAGTTGCGATCGCGCAACTACATCAAGCCCGAACAGTTCCCGTACACCGCTATGACCGGTTTGGTCTACGACTCGGGCGATCACCAGGCCGCCGCCACCAAGGCTGCGGGCATGGCCGATTACGCCGGGGTCCGCGCCGAGCAGGCCACACGACGGGAAGCAGGTGGCACAAAACACCTTGGCATTGGCGTGTCGAGCTACTTCGAGATGTGCGGCTTGGCACCGAGCCGGGTGTTAGCCAGCCTGAACTATTCGGCTGGCGGCTGGGAGGCAGCGACGGTTCGCGTTCTGCCCACCAACAAGGTGCAAGTTGTCACCGGGGCAACACCTCACGGCCAGGGCCACGAGACATCGTGGAGTCAGATCATCGCCGACAAGTTGGGGGTTTCACCCGACGATGTCGACGTGCTGCACTCCGACACCGCACTGAGCCCACTGGGTCTCGACACCTACGGCAGCCGATCGCTCGTCGTTGGCGGCATCGCTATCGTGCTTGCCGCCGACAAGGTCATTGCCAAGGCTAAGGCCATCGCTGCTCACCAGTTGGAGTGCAGCGAAGACGACCTCGACTTTGCCGACGGACTGTTTACGGTGCGAGGCACCCCCGATCGCAACATGCCCATGGCGGCCATTGCCTTCGCAGCATTCACCGCCCACAATTTGCCCGATGGCATGGAGCCAAACCTCGAGGCCCACACCACCTACGATCCGCCTAACTTTTCGTGGCCGTTCGGCTGCCATATTTGTGTCGTAGAAGTCGACTCAGAGACGGGTGCTGTCGAGGTACTAAAGTACGTCGCCATCGACGACTGCGGAAATCAGATCAACCCAATGATCGTCGAGGGCCAAGTGCACGGCGGCATCATTCAAGGTCTCGCCCAGGCACTCTTCGAAGAGGCATGTTACGACGAGGCTGGCAACCTGCGCACGAGCACCCTGGCCGAATACCTTGTGCCTGCTGCATCGGACGTTCCAAGCATGATCACCGGTCACACCTACACGCCGTCTCCTACCAACGTTCTAGGCGTCAAGGGAATCGGCGAAGCTGGCACCATTGGTGCCGCGCCCGCAGTAATAAATGCCATCGTCGACGCATTAGCGCCGTTCGGGGTCCACGACATCACCATGCCAGCGTCGCCACAGCGCGTCTGGCAAACGATCAAGGAGGCAGCAAAGTGATTCCCGCCGCGTTCGACTACGTCCGAGCAGGCTCCGCCGACGAGGCCATCAGCCTCATTGGCCAGCATGGAGACGAGGCCAAATTCCTCGCCGGTGGGCACAGCCTGCTGCCCCTAATGAAGCTGCGCCTGGCCGCACCAAGTGTGCTGGTCGACATTGGTCGCCTACGCGACCTATCGTACATTCGAGATGCAGGCGACCACCTGGCCATCGGCGCGCTCACCCGCCACCACGATGTCGAGAACTCGGCCATGCTTCACGAGCACCTGGGCCTTCTTGCGCATGCCGCTGGCCACGTGGGCGACCCACAGGTCCGTCACCGCGGCACCATCGGCGGTTCCATTGCTCACGCCGACCCGGCGTCGGATCTGCCAGCCGTAATGGTCGCTGTGGATGCAACCCTCGTGGCGCAAGGCCCGAACGGCCGCCGTGACATCGCCGCTCGCTCGTTCTTTACCGGGTTTTTGGAGTCCACGCTGGCCGCCGACGAGATGTTGGTCGAGATCAAGGTGCCAAAGCTGACCGGTGCGAAGTGGAGCTTCCAGAAGTTCAACCGTCGCGCTCAAGATTGGGCCATTGTCGGTGTAGCGGCGTACAAGCTTAACGGTTCAGCCGGAGTTGGCCTGGTCAACATGGGCTCCACGCCTATCTTTGCCTCGTCCACTAGCGCCGCCGTTGCCAGTGGTGCATCTGCCGCCGACGCGGCCGCCTTGGCCAATGCCGAAGCCGAAGCCCAGGCCGACCTCAATGCCAGCGTCGAGTACCGCGAGCACCTCGCTCGTGTTCTCGTGCGTCGAGCGCTCCAGGAGTGCGGCGCCAACTAACCCACTACCGAAATGCGTGACGGGCCCTCACCAGCGTGGTCGGGGCCCGTTCGCGTTCATGGGCTAGTTCGGGGCGTGTACGCCCGTCGCCCGGTTATCTTCGATGATCAAGGCTTCGAACCCGCCGGCACCAAGCGAGGTTGGTACGTTGTTGTTGACCATGGCACCTTCGACCATGCCCTGGCACTGGCACGCTTCTTGACGGATAGAACCGGCAAACGTGGTATAGCTCGGGTACCGGCCGTAGGCGTCTGAGTACCAGACCCGGCTCGTTGCTGCGTTGTTCCAGATGTAGGTTGCCTTGGGGGCGAAGCTACGAAGCGTGCCGTTGAAAGGCGACCGTGGGTCATTCCACGACACTGTGCCCGGTACGGCCTTCACATCGGTACATACTGGAGCGTGGTTGCGGAAGTTGTCGGTGCGGTAGCACTGGTTGATCGATTGAACCAAGGCATTGTTCGCAGGATCAACGACGCGGGCCGGGTTGAAGACACCGACATATGGACCAACCTGGATGGTGCCATGCGGCGACTGGATGTTGAGGCCATACGTCCAGAGTTCACGCAGGTCACCAAGGTACTTTGGACCCCACGTTTGGTTGAATCGTTGATCGCCGTTCGACCAGTTCTCCTTGAGACACGGGATGTTTCGTTCACCGTCAACGGTGCCGCTTCCCGGGTTGGTGTGCGGGCCGCTGGCCGGAATAGCCGCCGTTGTGACAACCTTCTGACTAGTGCAGTTGTTGGTGTACTTGCCGCCTTCACCGAGTGGCACCAAGGCTCGAACGTGGACGTCAGTCGTAACCGGATTGCCCGGATATTTCCCGGCGTCGACGCCCGTTGCTGCACTGCATTTGGAGTCGTATTTGAGCTCGTGGAGGTGGTTACTGAAGGCGTCCGGTGAATGGGTGCCCTGGTGGTATTGCATCATGATGTCGCACCAAACTCCAGCCATGGGCTGAGCAGTGGCCATATTGGCGTCGTTGGCCGTGTTCTGCCAACTTCCCTGGTAGCGGAACACAGCAACCTTGAAGCCCACGTGATCCTCGAGGCGGTAGTCCGCCGAGGTGACGTTTGCGCCACCCTGGAGGCCCTCGTTCGCTCGACCAAAGGTAGGCGCTCCCTGCGTCAGGAAGTGAGGTGATGTGCGCGGGTCGAGACCATGCTCATGCCCGAAGGTGCATTGCTGGTTAGTAGCAGGGTCAATTCCAACCGGCGGATGCCACGTCGGGTACGTCTTGGCATCGTCGCCGATTGACCAGTACGTGTCGTGGAGTTGCTTCGGGCATGTGTCGAACGACGTTGGGTTCCAGGCGCCGTAGGTGTGGGCCGAGACCATGCCAGTTGGGGGAAGGTTCTGGCCAAAGCTGTTCATGGTGCCAGATGAGGCAGGGGTGTACGAGGCATTGCCTCCACCCCCGCCCGGTGCCGTCGTTGACGACGAACTGGAACTGGACGAACTGGAACTGGACGAACTCGAGGTCGAACTGGACGAGCTGGTCGAGCTGTCAGGCACGCCGACGGTCGTTCGGCTGACGGCCTTGATGGCTAGTTCGGAGAGGTCGAAGCGTTTGGTGTCGGTCATGAACCGCACGCGAACAAACCGCCCAACTGTTGGTTGGAACGCAAAGCCCAACCAGGTATTCCACCCCGGAGCGGCTGCAGTCGAGACCACTACCCAGGTTCCTGGCTGGCCCTGTCCGTTATCGCGGGCGACCGAGATCTCGATCTCGGCGGTCTGGTCACCGTTACCTCGAAAGCCTCGAAGTTCGTGAATCTCATACATTCGTCGCAGGTCCAGATAGCCGACCTGCGGGAAGGATGCTGCGTCGCGAACGTTTGGATTCCACGATTTTGCTGGGGCGACATCGGCCACCCCATCCGACAGACGAGAGGGCACACCCGTTGGCGAGGAGGGGCGGACCGAGCGATGTGACAACCACACCGCTGTTCGTGCCGCCGCGGCGGGACGAGCCGCATAGTTGGTGCCGACTATCCCTGCGAGTGTGAGCAGGGCTAGTCCGATTGCTCGTCGTTTTAGCGTCGACGATTGCATATTTGCGTGCTCCGATGTGGCCAGGACCTGGAGGTCGTGCCCAACCAAGATCGGCGTACTATCAAGGCTCTTGAATAACTCGGACGAACTTAAATCAATCTTTGGACACCGCAACGTTTGTCAAGGAAATGCAAGAAATTCACCTGGTACGGCAAAGACATGCTGTCGGCAAGCGTGCGATATCCTCAGTCCGACCCCAGGATTGGTTGAACCGTGAACAACGACGCTCACCTCGACGCCATCGCCGACGCCGACACATATCCCTACTGGTATGACGACGCCGACGAACCCGACTCGAATCCAACCCTCGTGCACGCCGAAAGCTGCGATCTGTGCATCGTCGGCGGAGGCTATACGGGCCTGTGGACCGCCATCATCGCCAAAGAACGCGAACCGGGCCGCGACATTGTGCTCGTCGAGGCCGGAGACATTGGCTCAGGTGCGTCGGGACGCAACGGCGGCTTTATGGAATCAAGCCTCACCCACGGCGTCGGCAACGGTCAGGAACGGTTCGGCGACGAACTAGCCATTCTCGAGGAGATGGGTCTCAACAATCTCAACGAGATCGAAGCCGCCATTGACCGCTACCGAATCGATTGCGATTATGAACGCACCGGCGTGATCGATGTTGCCACCACGCCGCACAACGTCGATGAGCTACGCGACGACTACCGCCAGCTTCGAGCCCTCGGGCATCGCGTCGATTGGCTCGACCTCGAGGCTATGCGATCTGAAATCAGTTCCCCCACATACCTCGCCGGCCTGGAACGACGCGATCGCGCCGCACTCGTGGATCCTGCGCGTTTGGTGTGGGGGCTTAAAGCAGCAGCCGAGTCGCTCGGGGTACGCATCTACGAGGACACCAAGGCCACCAAGATCGAACGCGACGGTGTTGGAGTCATGATCACTACTCCCCTGGCCCACGTACGCGCCGCCCGAGTGGCCCTGTGCACCAACGCGTATCCACCGCTCCTGCGCCGCATCAAGCAGTATGTCTTGCCGGTATACGACTACTGCATGGCTACCGAGCCGCTAACGCCAGCCCAACTCGACTCGCTTGGCTGGGCTCGCCGTCAAGGACTGTCGGACTTCACCAACCAATTCCACTATTACCGCCTTACCGCCGACAACCGCATCCTGTGGGGCGGGTACGATGTCATCTACTACTTTGGCGGCAAGGTCAACCCGAACCTCGAACAACGGCCCGAGACCCATGCCAAACTCAGCCAGCACTTTTTCATGACGTTCCCACAGCTCGAAGGCTTAAAGTTCTCGCACATCTGGGGTGGAGCAATCGACACGTGCACCAGGTTCTGCGTGTTTTGGGGTCGTGCCATGGGTGGACGAGCCGCATATGCCATTGGGTATACCGGGCTTGGTGTGGCTGCTACCCGGTTTGGGGCCGAAGTAATGCTCGACCTACTCGATGGCAAACGGTCCAAGGCCACACAGTTGGACTTCGTGAAGAACAAGCCCATCCCGTTTCCGCCCGAGCCGTTCCGCTTCGCAGGCATCCAAGCAACACGGTGGAGCCTCGATCGCGAAGACCGCACCGGAAAACGAAATGCTTGGCTCAAATCACTCGACCGTCTTGGCCTTGGCTTCGATTCTTGAATGTGATTCGCAAGCACTCATTCTCGGGCGTTGAGTACGCTGCACTGATGCCTCAACCAGCCAACGTCGACGATGTGACACAGGCGCTCGCTGCTCATGATTATCTGCCCGACGAGGGGCTGGCTACCGCCATCTTCTTGGCCATGACGCTGCGACGCCCGCTGCTGTTGGAGGGCGAGGCGGGAGTAGGAAAAACCGAGGTAGCCAAGGTCATAGCCCGCTGGACGGGCGGTGAGCTCATCCGCTTGCAATGCTACGAAGGTATCGACGCCGCCCAAGCGGTGTACGAGTGGGATCACAGCCGCCAACTTCTCCATCTTCGGGCCGCCGAGGCCGTTGGACGGGTACAAGGTGCCGACCTCGAAACGGTCGAGAACGAGCTGTACTCCGAGCGGTTCCTTGTCCGCCGTGCGCTGCTTCGCGCCATCTCGCATCGAACAGGGCCGCCCCCCGTGCTTCTTATCGACGAGATCGATCGCGCCGACGACGAATTCGAGGCATACCTGCTCGAGGTGTTATCGGACTACCAGATCACCGTGCCCGAACTCGGTACCTTCCGGGCCGAGACTCCCCCCATTGTTATTCTCACGTCGAACCGAACCCGTGATGTGCATGATGCGCTCAAACGACGGTGCCTCTACCACTGGGTCGAGCATCCCGACTTCGAACGCGAGGTCAAGATTCTGCGCCTTCGAGCACCCCAGGCCACCGAGAGCCTCGCTCGACAAGTAGCGGCTGCAGTCGAGGCGATGCGCGGCCTCGGCTTGTATAAGCCACCCGGAGTTGCCGAGACCATCGACTGGGCAACGGCGTTGGCCGTGCTCGGCCAAACAGAGCTGAACGAGTCTGCAGTGCGAGCCACGTTGGGCACGGTGTTGAAGTACCGCGAGGACTCCCAACGCGTTACTGCCCACGGCGTTGCCGACGTTGTGCGCCAGGCGTTCGAGCGGGGCCAACTGCATGGATGAGGAAGGCGACGCGCCAGCGTTCGTCATCCCCACCAACTACGAGCCGCAACGAGGCCTCACGACAGCACCCACGTTTCGTGATCTCGACGCCCTGGCCGCCCCGGGTGACCGGATTGGCGATCGCGTCGTCACTCCGGCAGTACGAGTTGCCGTGGCGTTCGCCCGACTCTTGCGGGCCACCGGCATGACGGTGCCCGTCGATACCGTGCTGAACTTCAGTGCCGCGCTCGACGCCGTCGGTCTCGTTGACCGCTCGGCCGTCTACTGGTCCGGCATGTCGACCTTGTTGCGCCGCCCCGAAGACGTGCCGGTCTATGACCGGGCCTTCAGTGTCTTTTGGGATCGACGATCGGTATCGGTTCCGTTCACGGCACCAGCAAAGGAACAGACCATCGCCATTACTGTCGATGCTGACGACGACGAGAACGGCGACGAAGACACCGATAACCCTCCACACGATGGTCCGTCGATTCATCTGCGGTTCTCGGCCCAAGAGATCCTGCGGTCGAAAGACTTTTCGACCTACACCGATACGGAACTTGCTGAAGCGCACGCCCTCATGACACGGCTACGGCTCGTGGGGGCGCGACGACGATCCCGCCGATTGGTAAGCACCCGGGCGACACGAGGACCAATCGACATGCGACGCACGGTTCGTAGAGCGCTTCGAACCGGGGGTGAACCAATCACCCGCCTGCACTTTGAACAAGGGGAACGATCCCGCCGCCTAGTGCTTATCTTGGATGTGTCTGGTTCCATGGAGCCCTATGCTCGGGCGTTCCTACGGTTTGTCCACGCCGCCGTAGTTGGTCGCCAACGCGTCGAGGTATTCACCCTTGGCACGCGACTCACGCGGGTCACCCGAGAACTATCGAATCGTGATCCAGACCGAGCGCTTGCCCGCGCTGCCGCTACGGTGACGGATTGGTCCGGCGGCACACGGCTCGGAGAGGGTCTGCGATCGTTCAACGACGATTGGGGTGTGCGCGGCATGGCCCGCGGCGCCACCGTTGTGATCCTGTCTGACGGCTGGGATCGTGGCGACCCAGCCGAGTTGGGCGAGCAGATGGCTCGACTCAAACGAGTCGCACATCAGATCGTATGGGTGAACCCTCTCAAGGTGACCCCTGGATACGCGCCGCTTGCACGCGGCATGGCCACAGCGCTTCCGTACGTCGATAACTTCGTCGAAGGACACTCGCTTGACGCCATGGCTGAATTGGCAGCCGTAATCACCAAGGGGTCTTGAGCCGCTAACGTCTTGAGTATGTTGCTCGGCGCAGTGCTCGTACTTGCCGGAGCATTCGGCGTTGTCTGGTCGTCGTTTCTGGTGAGCCGCAAACTACGCGACACCTACGGCATCACCGGCGGCTTCGCGCTCAAGCGGGCGCTCAAGGACGATGGCATGGCTAGCCTGCGAACAGCCATGCGGCTCAGCGCCGCCGCCGCTGTCGTCGGGTTCGTCATCATTATCATCAACCTCGTCACGTAGCGCTTCGCGAGCGGTACTTGATGACATCGGCGGCGGTGATGGTGCCGCCCGACGCCATGGCGGCCGCTTGGATGTCGGGGTCACCAAGAGGTGCGGTGTCAAAATAGTCGGCGGCGTACACAATCCACCCGTCGGCATGACGCCGCACGCTCGTCCCGCGCAGCATCATCGTGCGCGTGCCGTCGGGCGCGATTGCCATCTGCTTCCATTCGAGCACTGACGTGGTCCCGTCGAACAGCGGCTTACCGAGCGGCTCGAAAGCGAGAGCCCCGGCGCGCGGCATGATGTCGGTGAGCCACTCGCGAATGGCGGCCTGGCCACGGAACTCGCCGAAAAGCGGATCGATGTAGATCGAGTCGGTCGGGTGGAAGAGGTCGCTTTGCAGATCGAAGTCATAGCCGAGGTCCGGGTCGTGAGTGAGGGCATGGATGTCGGCGTTACTCAACCCGCTCGGTGCCTCGACCAACGGCGAACTGCCCGATACTTGGCGTTTCGCAACCCACACCTTGGCCGCCTCCGAGAGTGGAGCGTGGGTGACCGAGGTGTTGGTCGTCCACTCGACCCGGGGCCACGGCGGAAGCGGCGGCGGCGGCTCGCTCGGCATACCCGGAATGTTCGCCATCTCCGGCGGCGGCGGCTGGCGGAACGCGGCCGTGTCGTACACATCGCAGGCCCAGATGATCCAGCCATCTCGGTAACGGCGAACGCTAACACCACGAGAAAGCGGGATCTTGTCGTCGCCGAGGTTCATGACCATCTGCCACTCGTCGAGCGAGGAGGTACCCTCGCCATCATCGAAGAACACCGACTCGCCTGTGGGCACGAAGTCAATGAACTCAATGTCGGCCATCGCCGGTACAAGCCAGCCCCGAATATCCTTCTGGCCGTGGTAGGCACCAAAGATCGCGTCGTAATAGAGCGACCCCTCCGGCTTCATGAAGTCGGCCATCATCGTGATGCCAAGCCTCCCCATCTCGGGGTGGGCGATGGCCGACATCATTCCCTCCGCCGTCAGGCCACTCGGCGAAGTGACCAGCCGGTCGAGGTCGAGGTCCATCGCCGTTCCGGCCATCTCGGCGACGTACGACCTTGCGAACTCATCCGGTGTGATCCCCATCGGGTCACCGTAGCCGCATGGGAGGAGGCCACATATCCTCGGCGATGGCCTGACGCAGAACGTACTTCTGGATCTTGGTCGCCGACATCGGCCACTCCGTCACGAAACGCACAGAGCGCGGGATTTTGAACGAGGCGGCGGCCACGTTCTCGCCCCCGACTTTCAGCATGTCTTTGGCCCGTCCGAGGTACGAGATACGGCCGTCGTTGTCGAGCGATGCGATGTCTCCGGTGCGGAACCAGCCGTCGTTGGTGTGGGTCTCAGCGTTCTTGACGGCGTCCTTGTAGTAGCCCTCGAACAAGCAATAGCCCCGCAGCAGGATCTCGCCCGGCTCGCCGACACTGGCGACCTCATCGGTTTCGAGGTCGCGGATCTGAACCTCGATACCACGCAACGGCCGGCCGCTCGTCGTGGCGCGCTGCTCGTGCGTGTCGGACGGCTCGCTGAACGCGACGACGCCACCGGCTTCGGTCAGGCCGTAGGCCGAGATGTGACGGGCGAACGGCATGCGGGCCTGCATCGAGCGGAGCACGTCGGGGGGAGCAACGTTGTTGATCAGCCGGAAGTCAAGATTGGTCGTGGCGAAGTCGGGATGGTTGAGGAACGCCTCGGTGATCGTCGGGAACGACGCGAAGTTGACCGTTACCCGTTCCCGTTCCATATAGCCAAGTGCTTCTCCCGGTTCGAAGCGGTGCATCGAGAGCAGCGCGGCACCGGCATCGAGGCAGGCGATAAAAGGCAGAACGAAGCTCATATGGAACATTGGCAAGGGGTCCCACATGCGGTCGCCGGCCACGAGTTCGAATCGTGAGCGTCCTGCTTCCAGTGCCGGGCGTACGAGCGCTTCGTACGAGAGCGGGCAGCCCTTCGGCATCGCCGTTGTGCCAGAGGTGTACATCATGAGCCCGACGTCGCGAATCGCAACCCGGCTGCGAAGTCGGTCGACTGCCAGGGGCTCGACCGTTTCGGCGAGGTGCCGGACTCTTTCCAGCCCATGGTTCCTGTCGGTGTCGTCGAACCGATCACCACGACCGTCTCCAGCAGGGGCGCGCTGGCGGGCCGAGGCAGATCGCGGAAGGCCTCGGCAGCACCATCGCGACATGGTCGCCCTTGCCCACACCGAGCGCGATAAGCGACCGGGCGACCAACACGGCTCGGTCGAGTTGGGACCGGAACGTGATGTGCTCATTCGGGAAAACGAGGCAATCGCCGTCGGGGTCTCGTTCCGCAGCACGGACAAGCAGATCGGGAATCGTATATAGCTCCGTGACAGGCCCCATCCCCGCATCGTACGCACAGCCAACTCCGCCGCACAGTCCGAACGATTTGTGGACCGGTCAACTGCCATCGGCAAAAGCCACCGGGATATCTCGTTGACTGTGTAGCACTCGCAGCACGTCGATCCGATCGCCGTGGGGTACGCAGAAGATTACGTACGGAAACCGTTGTGTTCTCCACGCCCGAAGGTCCGCAATTCCCAGTTCGTACGAGAAGCGCAACGACCCGGCGTTTGGCAAGCGCCTCACCCGCTCGACCGCCTGCTGGATGGCGTCTACGAACTCGACGGCAAGCGTGTCACCGCCTTCGACGCAATAGTATTCGACCGCCGCTTCGATGTCCGAGTTCGCGAGCGATCGAAACTGCTCCTGGCGTGACGTCATGAGTTTCAGTGACGATCGCGGACTCGTTCGCGTAACGAGGCAAAGTACGCGTTGTCGGCTATCGGCCCGGGTGCCGAGGCTGCGCCGTCGAGCAACAGACTCCGAAGTCGTTGTCGGTCTTGTTCACGCCGAATAAGGTCACGAACGAACTCGCTCGTCGAACTGTACGCGCCGGCGTCAACCTGCCTATCGACAAACGCCTTAAGCTCGCTCGGGATCGACACATTCATCGTCGTCATGAAGGCAAGCCTAGCGCTGTTTTGGCAAACTTTGCCATCAGGCACCCCTGGGACCGACCCGCACCAGACTTCGCAAGTCGCCACGGCCGGTGCTGTCTAGCCGGGGCGCACAGCCCCCACGGTGTTTCTACCGCCCAGGGTTGCAATCCTGACAACATCACCGGTTCTCGGGGCATGGATGTACAAGCCGCCCCCGATGTACATGCCCATATGCCCGAGGTCGACGTTGAAGAACACCAGGTCGCCTGGCTGCAACGCATCGAGAGGCACTCTCGGGAACTCGTTGTATTGCGACACGGTGTAATGGGACATACTTACCCCGGCTTTTGCCCATGCCCACTGCGTAAGACCCGAACAATCGAAATTGGTGGGGCCATTAGCTCCGAACACGTAAGCCACACCGAGTTGTGACTTGGCCGCCTGGACGGCGACTGCCGCGGCTGGCGAAGGAGCGGGATAGTCGGGCGGCGGCGCGACAGTCGGCCGGGGGGCAGTCGGCTGTCGCACCGTCGTTGCCTGAGTTGTAGCCGAGCCTCGGCCCGCTGTCGTAGCAGGCGACGGTCGAGCCGTTACGGCTGGACCGGCGATAGCACGGCGAGTAATCGTTGTCGTAGATGTGGCTACCCGTCGGGCCGTTTCTTGTCGAGCCGCGTCGTGAACAGCGAGCTGAGCTGCTTGGCGCTGGGCAGCGACTTGGCGTTCTTGCTCACCTCGCAGCTGCCGGGCCCGTCGTTCGGTTTCGGCCTGCGCCCGCAACTCGGCCTCACGGGCTAGGCGGACCTGCTCAGCGGCGACTAGCGCTTGCAGTTCGACCCCGACGGTCAGTTCCAGCGCAGCAAGTTGACTCTGGGTCTTGACGAGCGACGACGCCGCCGCTTCGAGAGAGGTCGCCAACTCTGTTTGCCGACGTTGAACAACCGCTAGCTCGTCGCGCTGTTTGCGACGATCCTGCGAGGTTGCCTGATACTGGTCGAGAAGATCATTTCGATCGCCGAGCACTGACGACGAGTACCCGAACCGTGCCGACGAGTCCGACGACGCCCCCTGAGACAGCAGTGCGTTGAGCCCGGTCGACGCCGACCCGTACACATAGGAGTTGACGACCATGGTGCGGATGCGAACTTGAAGGTCGGAAGCAGCCGCCTCTTGACGGCCAAGTACCGTGCCAGCCCAGGACAGTTGGGCGTTGACTACTTCGAGCTCGCCAGCCTGACGTACACGCTCTTGTGAGAGGCGTTCGGCCTTCTCGACAAGCACCTCTCGTTCGGTAGCTATTCGACGGGCCTGAGCCTGCTTGTCTTCGATTGAACCGGCCGACGACGGCATCGCGAAGGCACCAAGAAGGCCGACATTGAGGGCCCAAATTGTGGCTATCCGACGAAATCCCGCGGCAACGGACTGAGGCACCCCATCATTCTATTACAAACGCGTGACAATATTCTGTCACACACTCGAAATATTCACTCGCAGGTCGGACCATCGAATCGAGGCGCCCGTTTCTCACGGTGCGACGCAACGCCCTCGGCCGCGTCAGGACCGCCGAATCCCCATATCTCCAAGGCCAACGACGTGTCGAAGATGGCACCGTTCTGGCGATACCAATTGTTCAATGACAGCTTTGTCCACCGGATAGCCTGCTGCGCACCCATCGCCAACTCGGCGGCAACCTCACGCGCGGTGGACAATTCGGACCCATCGTCGACACAAAGCGAGACGAGACCAATGCGTTCGGCCTCCTCGCCCGACAGCGGGCGGCACGTCAACAGGTAGTACTTCGCCTTGGCCATGCCACACAACAACGGCCAACAGACAGCAGCATGGTCACCCGCAGCCACACCCAAACGCGTATGTCCGTCGATGATCTTGGTGGTGCGACCAACAACTGAAATGTCGGCGAGTAACCCCGCAACTAACCCCGCGCCTACTGCCGGCCCGTGCATTGACGACACGATGGGCTTTGAGCAGTTGATGACGTTATAGACCAGGTCTCGGGCCTCACGAAACGTGCGCATACGCATCTGCGGGTCGGAAATGATGGTGTCGATAAGGTCGAAGCTGCCACCGGCCGAGAACCCGCGTCCCTCGCCTCGAATGAGGGCGACCTTGGTGTCGGGATCACGATCGACAGCAAGCCATACATCGGCCAACTCTCGATGGGTATCGGGGTCGACCGAGTTGAGGCCAGGCGCATCAAGAACAATCTCGACCACACCGTTGCCCATACGGTCGATTCGAAGCTTGGTGAAATCGTCGTACGACCAGCTCATTGCATCATCTTTCCCACACGCTCCATGGCCTCGATGAACTCATCGACCATATCGATCACTACCCGACTGGCAGGTTTTACCTGGTTCATTGAACCGACAATCTGTCCGACAAAATAGTTGACGAGTTGGCCGGCTCCGGAGTTGGGGTCGTGAGCGGCTCGTTGGACACGGGCATCGGCCTCGGCAATGAGCAGCGGTTGTAGGGGCATAGGCAGCGGGCCTGGCGATGCCGCGCTATCCCACTCGTCGGTCCATGCCGTGCGTAGTTGACGAGCCGGCTTGCCCGTACGCGACCGCGAACGCAAGGTATCGGACGATGTGGCCGCCAGAAACTTTGATTTCACCGTTGGATGCGTTTCGGCTTCCTCGGTTGTGAGCCACACCGAACCACACCAGACCCCCTCGGCCCCAAGTACCATCGCAGCCGCCATCTGACGACCGCCACCAATTCCGCCCGCTGCCAACACCGGAATTGGGGCAACAGCGTCGACAATCTCGGGCACAAGCACCATGGTGCCGATCTCGCCCGTGTGGCCGCCAGCCTCGTGACCCTGAGCGATAACAATGTCGACTCCCGCGGCAACATGGCGAACCGCGTGCGACTTCTTGCCAGCCAGCGCACCGACCAAGATGCCTTGGCTGTGAGCCCGCTCGACCATGTCTGGCGGCGGAGCTCCGAGCGCGTTGACGATCAAACGGATGGGGTGAGAAAAAGCAATGTCCATCATTTCTGCCGCCGCGCCGTAGCTCATGGGCGCTGCCCCGTCGCGATTGCGGCCATGCGAGCTCTCGGAATCGAGAGCCGGGGGGACGTTGTAACGCACCATCATGTCGTCGAGGAAGTCCCGATGCGCTTGGGGAATGCGCTCACGCAACTGTGAGCGTGTCATTTCACCTTCGGTCTTGCCCTCGTACTTAGCGGGCACAATGACATCGACACCAAAGGGCTTATCGCCCAATTGTTCGGCAATCCAAGCAAGATCGATATCGAGCTGTTCAGGGGTGTGCGCCTCGGCACCAAGCACACCAAAGCCGCCTGCTTTACTAACGGCAGCCACCACGTCACGGCAGTGCGTAAAGGCGACGATTGGGAACTCGATACCAAGCAGTTGGCAGATACGGTTTTCCATGCCCCTGTGCTATCAGGTATCAGCGCGCCGGAGCACTCCCGTGTCATGAAGCCGAGCGATATCGTCGGACGAATAGCCAAGCTCGGTAAGGATTTCGCTGTTGTGTTCCCCAAGCAATGGCGCCAACAGATCGAGCGGCACCGGTTGCTCCGAAAACTTAAGTGGGTTACCCGGAATCGTTACCTCGCCGAGAATCGGGTCGGGAACAACGCGAACCATGTCTCGATCAACAAAGTACGGGTGGCCAATCGCGTCGGATGGATGCAGCACTGGCGCGCATGGCACGCGGTGTGCTTCTAGCCGAGCAAGTACCTCGGCATCGGTCTCCATTGTGGCCATCCACCCCTCGATGATGCGGTTGAGTTCGATGAGGTTGCGTTTGCGGCCACGAATATCGGAAAAACGTTCGTCGGTCTCGAGTTCGGGCAGAGCCAAGGCTCGACAAAAGCCAGGCCACTGGCCTTGCATTACCTGCAATACGACGTATCCCTCGGGGCTCTTATACGCACCCTGAGGAGCGTTGATGCTGGACTTCTCGCCCGAGCGACCTATACGGAACCGGCCGTTGGTAATCACTTCGGCCTGCAGCGCAATCTCGTGTGCATGAAACAGCGAGTCGACCATGGCAATGTCGACATGCTGACCTCGGCCGGTTCGTTCACGGTGGTACAACGCCATGCCTAAACCAGCTAGGGCATGCACGCCGGACGAGACGTCGGCAAACGACACACCAACCGGCATTGGTGGGCCATCAGCCGCGCCGGTCACTTCCATGAACCCGCTGAAAGCCTGAGCAATGAGGTCGAACGCAGTCTTGTGGCTGTACACACCTTTACGGCCGAAACCCGAAATCGATGCCATCACCAGGCGCGGGTGCTTGGCATGCAACGAGTCGAAATCGAGCCCACGGCGTTCGAGAACTCCGGGTCCGTAGTTCTCGACGAGTACATCGGCCGACGCAAGCAGCTCGTCGAGGATGCGGCGACCCTGCGGGTCGTCGAAGTCGATACACAGGCTTTTCTTGCCCCGGTTTTGCTGGACGAAGTAGCCGCTGCGACCATCTTTCATGGCGAGAAGTCCACGTGTGGGGTCACCATACGGCGCCTGTTCGATCTTGATGATGTCGGCGCCCATTTCGGCCATCAACCGCGTAACGGTTGGACCGGCAAGATATTGCGTCATGTCGATGACACGCACGCCAGTGAGAATCGGTTCCATAGGCATGAGGGTAGGTTCTCACGAGCTGCGCTACCCAGCCGGAGCACCGGGTGTCATCCAAACAATCACCCAGGCTCGGACACTCACCATGCCGCACCGTCTGTTTCTGCTCTCACTCTGCCTTATTGCCACTGTCGCTGCCTGCGGTCAAGCCGACGACTTGCCACCCTCGGCAACCGTGCCTGCGGCCACGACTGCAGTGCTTTCCTCGTCGTCAACAACCCTGCCGGCCACGACCACGACTCCTGCCACGAGTGCTGTCACCTCGACAACGACTACCAGCCCCGCAACTACTGCAGCTGCCATCGCGCCAGCCGACACCAGTCCAGCCCCTATCGCTACGACTCGGGCCCCGCTCGTCACTACCCGGGCACCCGTAGCGACGACGCGCGCCCCAACTGCCACCACCCGAGCACCGGCTGTTACCACTGCTGCCCCACCAAAGACCACCGCGGCCCCACCAAAGACCACCGCTGCTCCAGTGGCTACCACAGCGGTCCCCACTACCGTGCGGGCAACGACGACCACGGTTGCCCGCACGACCACTACCCGTAATACGTCCGACACCACCCACCCATAGTCCCCCGTTCGTCTAGCTCTGGCCATACAGTTGTGCCGATGCGAAACCTTGTCCCGATTGCCGTAGCGGTTGCGCTCGTTGCTGCCTCGTGCAGTCGAAGCCCCCAACCAACTAGTTCTTCGACGGTTGCGGCAATCAATGCTCCAATTGCCACGATCAAACCGCCCGACACATCAGTACCGACTAGCACCCAGACCACGACGCCACCGACAACGACGTCACCCACCACGACTACAACGCTGGCGGCCGTCGACGTAACGACAGCACGACCGTTCGAGGTAGTAGTCCCTACCAGCTACGACGGCTCGGTCGCCGTGCCGCTCGTGGTGCTGCTCCACGGGTACACCGCGTCGGGTGCGTTGCAAGAGGTCTATTTCAAGATGCGTCCGCTCGCCGAGACCAGGGGCTTCTTGTACGTTCACCCCGATGGCACTACCGACATAGCTGGCAATAAGTTCTGGAATGGCACCGACGCCTGCTGCAACCTGGCTGGAGCAATCGTCGATGACTCGGCCTACGTCGCCGCGCTGATCGCCAACGTGCAGCGGCGCTACAAGGTTGACCCGAAACGCATCTTCCTGGTTGGTCACTCAAACGGCGGTTTCATGTCGTACCGAATGGCATGTGACCATGCGGGCACCATCGCGGCTATCGCCAGTCTTGCAGGCGCAACGTTCAACGATTCTGCGGGATGCAAGCCCAGCGAACCGGTGAGCGTGCTGCAAATTCACGGCACGGCCGACAAGATCATCAGCTACACAGGTGGCCAAATTCTGGGTAAGACCTACCCGCCGGCGGCTGTCACCGCGAGCACGTGGGCCGCCTATAACGGATGCAAACCAACTGGCGTACCGTCGGCTGCGGCGCTTGACCTCGAAGCCCAACTCGCCGGTGCCGAAAGCAGCATTACAACGTTCTCCGGATGCCGACCCGGCGGTTCAGTTGAGTTGTGGAGTATCGACGCTGGCGCACACACACCGGCACTTTCTCCAACGTTCGCTTCCAGCGTCATCGACTTTTTGCTGGCTCACCCCAAGCCATAACGTCAGACCACCTCGACGACAATGGCCATCGCAATGAGCGACGTGGTCACTAACCACAGCAACCGAATCGATGCCGCAGGTGAGCGAACGACTTCATTCGACCTGATCGCGTGGGCGTCGTAACGATACCGCCGGGCGCTCTCGAGCCACATGACAGCACCTATAACCACCATAATCAGACCAATCACGGTTGAGGGTCGAAGCAGGCCCCCCTCGGCGAAGTAGCGGGCCACAGCCGCCCCTGACGCCACCCACGACAGTGCGGTTCGCTGCCAAGCTAAACCGTTGCGCTCGTTAGCAAGACTGCCAAGAACATCGGGGTCGTGACCGGCGAACGGGGTCACAACAGCGTGTAGGCGATGGCAACCACGGCGACTACGGCAGTGACGATGGCCACAAGCGTGGGTAAGAGCGACGTGGGAAGCGGATGACCGAGCCGCAACGCCCGTTGCGATGCCGCCCAATTCCCGTAGCTGAATAGCGATAAAAGTCCACCTAATGCCATAAGCGCAACACCAGCACTTTTTGGGCCGATGCTAGAACCCGAATCGGGCTTGAGTACATGAGAAACAGCCAAACCGGCCACCACACATCCGAGCGCGGTGCGATTCCACGCCAAAAACGTTCGTTCGTTGGCAAAGCTGAAACGAGCGTCGGGTTCCTGACCTACATCGTGGACACTGGGCAGCCGCCGACGATTCATGGTGTGGCGGGCTCACCTGGATCGGCGCTCAGTGCAAGCGCTGTAGCCAACCCGGCGGCACGAGCCACAACTGCGGCGAGATAGTGCCCGGCAAGCACGCTCATCTCGTGCAGCGGCGGGTCGCCAAGCGACCGAAGCAGCGCGGTCGGGTCGTCGGAGGGAACGACTGGAGGTGGATCGGCCAGCGGCGGCGCGGGCCTCCAAATGTCGGATGGTTTAGCCACCGTCGGCCTAGTGTTCTGGCGGGCCGGTGGCCGCCGCCGTGTCTGACTCATTATTCCTCCTCGGTGAGCAGTTCGTCGGGACGTAACCCGAGTGCAACACGAAGCTGGCTGGCGTCAAGGTCGGAAAGCGAACTCGACTTGGGCAGGACGAGATCGGCGATGTGTCGCTTGCCCGCCACTACCTCCTCGACGCGTTCGTCGATTGTTCCCGGGCACATGAGCCGGTGAGATACAACGGTACGGGTCTGGCCGATCCGCCAAACACGGTCTCGCGCTTGATCTTCCACCGCGGGGTTCCACCAGCGGTCGTACAGCACGACATGGCTCGCCGCCGTGAGGTTGAGACCGGTACCTCCTGCTTTCAATGACAGTACGAGAGCACCGGGGCCGGTGAGTTTTTGGAAGTCGGCGACCAGTTGGTCGCGGGCGCCACGGGCCAAGCTGCCGTCGTAGCACGCTGTTGGTCGACCGGTTACCTCAGTGAGATGAGCAGCAAGCTTTCGTCCCCACGACGCAAAGTGGGTGAACACCAAGATTCGTTCGCCTGCAGCGAAGACCGAATGAACAATCTCCTCGAGGCGTGACAACTTGCCCGACCGGCCAGCCAGAGGAAGGTCGTCGTCGGCGTACGCCGCCGGGTGATTGCAGATCTGCTTGAGAGCAGTAATGGCGGCCAGAATGGCGCCCTGGCCCGGCTTCTTGTCGGGATCGGCGGCACTCATCACCAAACCGTCGAGCACCGCCTGATATAACCCGATCTGTTCGGGGGTCATGGTGCAATGGTCGATTTGGTCGATGCGGTCGGGAAGCTCGGCTGCAACCTCTGGTTCGGTCTTGGTACGACGGAACACCAGCATGCCGTTCAGTGCCCGTAACGCCGCTTCACCTTCGCCCGACATCTGACCGATGAACGCCGCTCGCCCACCCACCAAACCGGGATTGGTGAAATCGAGAATCGACCACAGGTCGCCAAGACCGTTCTCGATTGGCGTACCGGTGAGCGCAATGCGGCTCGCCGCAGGAATGCGTTTGAGCTGTTGGGACGTGTCGTTGGTGGCGTTTTTTATCGCCTGGGCTTCGTCGAGCACCATACGCGCCCACGGCTGGTGGGCTAGTTCCTCGACATCGCGAACTGCGGTGCCATAGGTGGTGATGACCACATCGGCCTTGGCGAAAGCCCGGGTGAGATCGGTGGCCCGGTTGGCTCCGTGGTGCACAACAACCCGAAGCTTGGGTGTGAAACGGCTAGCTTCGGCCGCCCAGTTGCCAACCACAGCCGGAGGCGCAACCACGAGCGCCTTGCCGGACCCTGCGGTGCGAGCTAGGTGCGCAAGCATGGTGGGCGTCTTGCCCAGGCCCATATCGAGAGCCAAGCATCCGCCGAGTTCGGCTGCGTCGAGGAAGCCAAGCCACGCCAACGCCTGGGCCTGGTAGCTGCGCAACTCACCACGGAAACCCTCGGGTTTAGTGATGGGCGCAGTCGACACCGATTCGGCCCGAGCGATGAGGTCGGTGGCCCAGTTGTCTCCTTCGACACGGAGCCCTCCAGCAAGCCCGGAGGTATCCATGCCCATGCTATGGCGCAAGATTTCAGCGCCCGTGAGCTGTGTCTTGTTGGCCCGGTCGGCCAACGCGGCTGCCGCTTCGGCCAGATCGGCACGATCGAGTTCGACCCATTGTCCGTGCGAACGCACCAGAGGGCGGGCCTCGCGAGCGAGTCGAGCAATATCGGCGGCCGTCAGTTCGATGTCGTCGAAAAGTACTGACCAGCGGACGTTGCTCAGCTGGTGTGCGCCTACCTTGGAATCGCCCGTTGCCTCGGCAAAGAGCCGCAACGATGGTGACGGTTTGCGCCGTGATAGGGCGGGTACACGAACGTCGAACCCGGCCGCTTCTATGACCGGCCCTTGAACCGTCATGAGTTCCCATGCCTCGGCCTGGCTGAGCACAACCTGGCCGCGCCGAAGCTGGCCCGGGCGCAGCAACGGTGGGCAGAGCCGTTCAAGCCGGACCAGTTCGTCGCTCAGTGGTTTTGTGCCGCGGCTGTCGCCGAGTGCCAGCTCAATTGGCAGGAGGTTGCCCTTGACGCCGGGCCCAAGAACCGACAAGAACCATGCATCGGATGCGTCGGGGGCGTCGAGCTGTAGCACCAGTGTTGGCCGGCTCGATTCGGTGACGGTGTGCGACCAGGCCGACAGTCGCCGCGACATGTCGCCGACGAGCGCAGGAGGAGCGCTGAACGTCGACCCGTTGAGGCGGGTCGTGAACGCTTCGGCGAACGTGGAAGCGTTGTGAACCGAAGGCGGAGGTGCCGGCAATTCGAGACGACCTGCGGCCTCGCTCACGATGGCGTCGACCACGGCAGTCAGCACGGCCAAGGTGGTTTGCCGCCCGCCCAAGGGCGAGATGGCACCCACGGCACCCGGCATGGCGTTGGCCAGTTCGTCGAGGACCGCGTCGTCGACCAAAGCCGGTACCCATTTCACGGACACATCGACGGCGCGACCATCGGACCGGCGAGCGCTGGCAAGGGTCGGCACTACCGCGCCCTGAGCCACTCTTTGGACACCAAGCAGAGCAACGCGGCCAAGCCATATTGCGCTCGAGCCCACCCCCGCAGAGCCGAGGCCGCGAGCGACAGCAACTAGCCACCCGAGTGACTCTCTAACCGGAATGGATAATGCATCGGCTCGGACACCCGCCGGAAGGCTGATGGGCGGATGCAGATTCCAGCCATGAGCCGGACCACCAATAGCCTGCAAGCGGTCGGCAAGATCGTCGTTGTTGGCTGGCGCCGTGCCTCGACCAGCAGCCCACACGACAATGTGCCCTGCTGACCACGACGCCTGGAGGCGGACCTCACCCGTGACTTCGGCGAGGGCGGTAGCTGCGTCGAGGCTGCGCGGCCGGGCCAAGAGATCATCGACCGCTTCTAGACGTGCAAGGTCGTCTTCGTAGTCGGCAATGACTTGGTCTCGCTCGGGGCCTGATAGTCGGCGGACGGCCGCGAGGTTATCTTCGGCTTCGTTAATCAGCCGCGCGAGCGTGCGGCGCCATGCCGCGGGGTCAGATTCGAGCAGTGCAATATCGCCCGGCGTTGCTCGCCCTTCGGCGAAGGCCCATGCCACTGGTTCTAGCTGTGTAAAGACATCAGTCATATTTCTTACGGGGCTCCCACTACCCGCTCGTGGTCGCCGTGCGAGAACGACGATCCGCTGTCGGCCTTCGATGGAGGTCCCGGGAAAGAGACGATTCTCCAACATCTGTTCACCAGATGGGACGCCGAACACATGAAACATATCGCTCCGCACACCCTTTGCGCACCATGGCGGGGCATAGTTGGGAACATTTTCTTTTCCTGACCCTCGCCGGAGAGGCCGTTTCCATGACGATTGTAGACAAACAACCCACCACGACTCGCGCGCTGCAGCGCGTCGAGGGGCTTCGCGACGCAATTGTTGCCGGTGGCAACGAGGCCCAACTATTGCGCCGACTCCCGCAAGACTGTGTTGATCAGTTGATCGACGCCGGCATGTTTCGCTTCACTTTGCCGGTCGAACTTGGCGGTGAGAATGCCAGTTCTGTGGATACCATCGAGGTGATCGAGGCGCTCTCGGCCATCGACGGCTCGGTCGGATGGAACGTTATGCTCGGGTCGGAAATCAATGCCATGGCCGCCGGAGGTATGGCACCCGACCTTGCGCTCGAAGTGTACATCGACAACCCGCGCGTTGTTATGTGCGGCGGCGGCGGGCCTGGCACCAAGCCGAGTAAAGCCATTCAGCTCGCCGACGGCAGCTACCGGGTCTGGGCGCAAGCCACCTTCATCTCGGGTTGCCACAACGCCGAATGGTGTTTCATGGCGGCGCCAGTCTTCGACGGAGACAACCTTCGACTGACCCCCGAAGGCCAACCGGTCGTGAAAATGTTCTTCCTCAACCGCACCGAATGGGAACCTCTCGATACCTGGGATATGGGCGGGTTACGCGGATCGGGCAGCCACGATGTCGCAACCAATGGCGGCCATGTTCCGGCTCGTTTCGCCGACGTTGGTCTGGTCACCTACCCACCTCGTTTCGACAACCCGGTGTTCCGAATCCCAGTGCCGCTGCGACTGGCGTACAACAAAGCCGCAGTTGCGCTCGGTGTGGCCAAGGGGGCACTCGACGCATTCGCCGATCTGGCGGCTAACAAGACGCCCCTGATGTCAACGTCACTGCTTCGTGATCGTCCTGTGGCGCAGCAACGTATGGGCGAAGCAACTGCCATGTATCGGTCGGCTCGGGCGTACCTCATGGACACCATGACCGCAGTAGAAGACGAACTGCATGCCGGTGCCGACTACCCGGGCGCCACCACTACGCAAGATGCACGACTGGCATGCACGCACGCCGCCAACTCCTGCATGCACGCCGTCGATCTCATTCACAATGCGGCTGGGACTACCGCCCTTCGCATGGACAGCCCACTTGAGCGCAAGCTTCGCGACGCCCATGGCTGCGCAACCCACCGCTGGGTGTCGCATCCGCTGTACGGCGAGATTGGCAAGATCCTTCTCGGCCACGAGCCCTCGAGCGAGTTCGACGGTTCACCGACGCAGAGCCCACGCCCGCGCTAGCTCCGCCACTAGGGACCATTATTTCAGTAGGTCGACGAGGGCCTTGTTGACGCGGCCCGCCAGGCCGTTGTGGACCGTCTCGACGATGATCTGATCAGCCTGATTAACTGCGTCGGCGAATTGCGCGTCGGCCACAATGTCCCAGTTGAGAAATTGGGTCTCGGCAAACCACGGCACAAGTTCACCCGCTGCCTGAGCGAACTGCGAGTCATGGATAACAAGAGTACGTCCAGGCACCACAGCGACACCCGTAGTTCGGTACACGGTGGCAGGGTCCGGGTCATCGCCTGGAACAAGCGACGGTGACAACGCAGCTCCCGTGCGCCGAACCAGCCGGGTCGACGCATTCTCGGTTCCACCGATACCCGCCATTCGTCGCAGGTCGGTAGCACGTTCGTGCAGCCCCGAGTCAACGACCGCGGCGTCGTCCCACAGCCCTGGCTTCATCGTCTCGATAACAGCGCGGACCAGCTGAACACGAGCCGGGTCGGTCAGGTGCGAGTCAGTACGCAAAAACGCGTGGCCATCGGTACGGACGCTTTGTTCGAGAACGGCAAAAGCATCAACAACGCGGGCCCGAACGGGACGCGCTAGCTCGCTTCGTAACTGGGCTGACGCGGCCTCAAGACAAGATGAATCGACGGAACCGTCACGGAACTCGCCGCGCTCGATCACCAACTTTGGCGGAGGAACAACAACCGTAACTGGCCGTGGCAGCCCAACCAGCTGGTCGACCACATCGACATACCGTGACATGGGCTGGCGGTCGGCACAGGCCTCGACGATCTCGCGCCGTTGAAACAGCCAGCCGTCGTTTCCAATCGACACTTCCCGAGTTGGCGAATCGCGGAACACGTCCATGGCAATCCGAGCGTTGAGTTCGATTGCCTCGTCACGTACTGGAAGATGCTGGTCGAAGTAGCTCCCAAGTGCCTGGTAGTAGGCGGCGTCGAGCAAGGCTGCGGGTTTCAGGCCTGGAAACGGTGTCGGCCCGACGCCTTCCACGTCACGGGCATTGTTGCCAACAACCCGCGTCGCCAGCGGCAATACCAGCAGCGCCACAAACCACACGACAACACAACGTGAGGTTCGCTTCGACCAGGTATGCATCAGAACCGGAAATACAAGAAGGGTGAGAAAGAACCAACGGCCACCAGCGTGAGCGACACGGGAAGTACAACAGCCAGAATCATGAGCCGACCAACGCTCGCGAGTCGACCGCCATCCTCGACCAGGCGACGCCCCGTACCCCGGTCACCCGGCAGAACCACAACCAACACAGCTAGCACTCCCGCAAGCAGCGTGCGATGATCCAACGGCAAATGGTCGTTACCGCTTCGCACCGAGAACATAGCCCGGTAGTAGTTCCCTGCATGAGACATCGACGACGCCCGGAACAGCACCCAACCAATCACGACAATGACAAAGGTGACACCTCGCCGTAGCGGCTCCGATCTGGGAGCTCGGTCGACTCGGTTGTAACCAGTACGTCGCTCGAGGATCACGAAAAAACCGTGATAGCAACCCCAGGCAACAAACGTGAGGGCCGCCCCGTGCCACAGACCGGTAACGGCAAACACAATCGCGATGTTACGAATCGTCGTGGCGCGGCCTACGCGAGAACCACCCAGGGGAATGAACAGATAGTCGCGAAACCAGTTCGACAAACTCACGTGCCAGCGTCGCCAAAAATCCGTCACCGATACTGCAGCGTACGGCCGCCGAAAGTTCTCTGGAAACGTGAATCCGAACATCTGACCAAGCCCAATAGCCATGTCGGAGTAGCCCGAAAAGTCGAAGTACAACTGAAACGTGTAGGCGAGAATGCCAATCCATGCCCCCGCGGTGCTGGCCGGACCGTCAAGATTGGTGAACGCGGTGTTGGCTACCGGCCCCAGGTAGTCGGCGATCAAAACTTTCTTGCCCAGCCCGTGAGCGAACCGAACCGCTCCGGCCGCAACCTGCTCGGATCCGTCGGCCCGATCACCAAGTTCATCGGCTATGTCGAGGTAACGAACAATTGGCCCGGCAACGAGGTGTGGGAACAGCACGCTAAAGGTGAGATAGTCGACAAATGTGGGCAACTCGCGAATAGACCCGTTGGCCACGTCGAAGGTGAAGCTCATACGCTGAAACGTGAAGAACGAGATTGCCAATGGCAACGCCACGGTGCCAACCGAGATCTCACCGACCCCTACGCTTCCTGCAAGCCAGTTGAACAAGTCAGCCGCTAGGCCGAGATACTTGAAGTAGGCGAGCAGCGTCACATTTCCGCAAATGGAAACCGCAACTAGCGAACGGCGACGACTCGGTGAATCGGCGGCGGCGATCGCCCGTGCAATACGAAAGTCGACAGCAGCGCTGATAAGCAGCCAAAGTACGAAGGAGCCTGCGCCCCAGACGTAGAACGCCAAGGAGAGCAGCGACAGCACAAGGTTTCGATGCCGGCGCGGCGCACTGTGGTAGAGCCCGAGCGCAACGGGCAGGAACCCGAACACAAACACGACCGATGAGAAAACCACCGGCACGCAAGCTAGCCGGTAAGGCTAGTGAGATCGACCACCATGCTTGACGCGACGTGCACGCAATCTCGATGCGCTGTGGCCGTTGACCACGAGGATGCTACCAACACCCACCAACACGAGTGCCAGCCCGGTCAGCGCGTTGGCCCGGCTAGCGACACCGGTTTCGGGCAGCCGAGTCAGGACCGTGGCCGTAATGGGCACGGACGACAAGATGGTTACCGTCGTGGTTGCGGGAGCAGTCGTTGGTGTTGTCGTTGTTTGGGTCGTAGCGGTCGTGCTGGTAACGACTGTTGTTGACGTCGTCGTAGTAGACGACGGACCGTCGCTGTCGCAAGCGACCAGCACGAGGAGGCTCGGACGCACCGAGTTTGGTGATTCATTGAATCCGTCACTGACGGACGCATGGACGATCGTCACTGCACCACCGGGCGAGGTAAATGTACCGAGAGAACCCGATACCGATGCCTCGTCAGCGTCAATCGGGTCGGGCAAGTCGATCGTGAGGCCTGGCACCCGCACACCACCAACGGTTATGGCCCACTGCTCATGCAACTGGAGAACGTTTCGCCGATTCGGATAACCGTCGTTTGATACGTACGTTGCAGTGACACTCTTGCCAGCAGGCAGCGTGAGCCCGGTACTAAACGACGTGAATACTCCGGTGATCATGTTCTGGCCTGAGCTATTCCACGTGAACGTTTCGCACACGGGAGCAGCCGACGAGTTACCTGACGAAGCAACGACTCCCATTGCGACAACAGACGCCAACACCGATGCTCGTACTAGGAGACGACTTGCGGCAGCAAACATGACTTCCCGTTCCAGAACGACATTGCGAGACAGAACTTGACTCGCGGTTGACGATTCTGGTCATTATCTCAACGGAATGCACGACGAATGAAGGATATCTGGAGATTCTTGATCTAATTGAAACAATGCCTAGCTCGTTAGGCCCACGCTTGACCCCCCAATCTGGGTCGGTGGAACCATAGACACTTGGGTATGCGCGCTGGATCTCGTCAGCGCCGCTTCGATCAATCACCCACTCTTTCCACCGGTATAGTCACTAATAGTGAGCGAAGTTCGCGTCACTATACGTGGGATATGTCACTGCAATGCAGCCATGGCACCGCCGTCGATAGGGAGCCCGACTCCCGTAATAAAGCGAGCGTGCTCGGAGCACAAGAACGCGGCAACATTGCCAAAGTCGACAGCTCTCCCCCATTCGCCGACGGGTACACCGGTGGGAGGTGGAAGCGTCGACACATCGGCGCCGCCCATCCGCGAGGTGGCATGCAGACCCGGCTGGAGCGAGTTGACGGTGATGCCGTGAGCCGCCATCGCCAACGCCAACGTCTTGAGATAGCCCGTTACTGCCGGCCGAGTGATGTTGGACAACGCAATGGCGGCTAGTGGCTGTCGAGCAGTGATCGACGTGATAGCCACGATGCGGCCCCACCGTTGCGACTGCATAGCCGGAACTACCGAGGAGCACATCCCGATTGTCGATTGCAGATTGAGGTCGAGAGCTGCGGCCACTGCTTCGGCTGTGACCACTTCGAGTCCACCCATCGGCGGACCACCAGCATTGGGCACCAAAATGTCGATAGGCCCTCCAAGCGCGGCTTGGGCCTGTTCGACAAAGCTGACGCCACCCGCAAAGGAGCCGACGTCGAGCACAATGGCGACAGCCCCAATTCGGGCAGCAGCGGCTGTGACCTTGGCCGCATTGCGACCACAAATCGCTACCGAAACGCCCGCTTCAACAAGGGCTGCCGCTGCGCCAAACCCCAAACCTTCTGATGCTGCTGCTACGGCTGCACGCCTACCTGCGATCCCTAAGTCCATAGGCCGAACCTTGGCACAGTTCGCTACTACCAGGCGACTGGAAGCCGGTGTCGTCCCCACAGGAACCAGGGGGCGATCCGCTCGGTTGGGCCGGCGAGGCGCAGCGTTGGTAATCGTTCAACCAGGGCGCGCAGCGAGATGACCGCTTCGTAACGAGCCAGGTTCGCTCCGAGGCAGAAATGCACGCCGCTGCCAAAGGCCACTTGCTGACGTTTGAGATCGGCGAGGGGGCGGTCGAGCCGAAACGTATCGGGGTCGGAAAACACCGCGCCATCGCGATTGGCGGCGGCATAGTTCATCTGCACTCTCGCTCCCTCTGGAATCGACGTGCCGTGGAGTTCGACGGGGCAGGCTGCGGCTCGAAACAGACCGAGAACGGGTGCGTCGAAACGCAAGCTCTCCTCGACCGCAACGTCGCACAGATACGGGTCGGCAACGACTTGTTCCCATAACTCTCTACGCTCTAACAAACGCCAAATACAGTTCGTGATGAGCGAGGTGGTGGTCTCGTTACCACCAACGAGTAGTTGGGCAAGGATGCCCAACAATTCGGCCTCGGTGATGGGGCGAACCTGCTCGTCGGCTGCGGCGACAATTCCCGAAATGAGATCGTCGGGCAAAGGTTGGCCAGAGGCAATGAGTTCGCGGCGGCTTCGAATGCCAGCGAGCAGATACTCGTGCATTTCTTGTTGTGTCTGGCGGTTGGACGCATCGGCTCGGCCCATGGCGAGCACCTGCGCATCGCTCCACACTTTGAACCGATCGCGATCCTGTTCCGCAACGCCGAGCAACCTCGCTATCAGAATGACCGGCAGCGGACAGGCAAGATCTTCGTGAATTTCGCCCGTACCGGTACCGCCAGCAATCATCGTGTCGATCAGTCCGTTGGCCAGCGACGTGATGATCGGCCGCTGGGCTTCCATGCGGCGAGCAGTGAACCAGGCCAGCACCATGCGGCGAAACATGGTGTGTTCTGGTGGATCGTTGAACAGCCCGCCATTGGGCCGGGTCACGGGACCTTGACCGAATGCGGCTGTGAAACGCTCGGTCGTTCGAGCAACCTCCAGCACATCGGCGTGTTTGCTCACCGTGTAGAAACCCATCTCGTCGTGCTGGTGTACGGGGCAATGATCAAGCAACCAGCGATTGCCTACATGCGGGTCGGCCAAAGCATCCGGGCCGGTCGGGTCGTATGTTGTCACCGTAGAACAGCGTAGAGCGCTGTTGCCGGCGTCCCCTGACCGCAGCGGCTGTCAGCCTTCTACCCTTGCCAGACCGCGCCTGATTCGACCAGTGCCGCGAGACGATCGGCGCTCACACCCAGCTCGCGCAGCACCTCACAGGTGTCGCCGCCCAGAACGTTAATGCTGGTGACCGTGGTTACGTCGGCTTTGTCGAACCGCCAGGGCGGACGCGGAATCCGTGTAGCACCCACTGTGTCGAGGTCGTGAATTGACGCGGTCTTGTTCCACATGGCCTGCTCGTTATCAAACAGTTGAGGGCGAGTGTCTACCCGGCCGACAGCAACATCGAACTCGGCACACCGGGCCAAGACCTCGGCAGTAGACAACACTGACAACCCGTCCCCAACCAGAGACAACAGCTCGTCGACATGCGCCGGCAATTGGGTGCGGTCAGCAAATCGCTGGTCGTCAACAAGATCGTGGCGACCCATCACACAGCACAATTCAGCCCACGGATGCAATGACGGCATCATTACCACTGCGCCGTCGACGGTCGGATACACCCTCACGGGAGCACCGTCTCGTTTGGTGCCGTCGACATCGCCAACATAGGTGTAAGGGATCATGCCGTCGGGCCAGAAAAAGTGAGCACCGACATCGAGCATGTTGACCGAGACGCGGTCGCCGTGGCCGGTGCGGGTTCGCATCAGCAATGCTGCCAGCACCCCTTCTACAACGGTATGAGCCACGGTCTTGTCGACAACATAGTGCCGGATGAGATCGACAGTTCCGGTGACTGGATCGCGTTGGAAGTCGACCATGCCAACCATGGCCTGCACCACGAAGTCGTAACACGCAAGGTCGCACCACGGGCCGTCCTCTCCGAATCCCGTGACGCTGGCCGAGATGAGTGACGGGTGACGCTGGGCCAGAACGTCCCATGCGAGGCCAAGTTTTTCCATCTTCCCCGGGCGCAGATTGTCGAGCAGTACATCGGCTCGTGCTACGAGTTCGGCCAACACCTCACGCCCATCGGCAGTGGTGGCGTCGATGCCAACAAATCGTTTGCCACGGTTCAGGTTCATGAACGACGCAGGAACGCCGCCGCGACGCCAACCAACAGTTCGAACTACTTCGGGAGACCGCGGGTTTTCGACCTTGATGACGTCGGCGCCCAGTTCAGCCAACATCATGCCGGCAAACGGCAATGAGTACACCTGACTGATCTCAACGATTCGGATTCCGTCAAGCGGCTTGGGCATCGCGGAACCTTACCGAGCCGAACCAGTACGAGCTACAGCCAACCTCTACGACGGAACACCGCGAACAGTCCACCCGACATGGCGACCATACTACCGGCAGCGGCAACTACGCCCCATGTTTGTTCGAAGCCGGGGTACGGCACATTCATGCCATACCAGCCGGTTATCAATGTTGGAACTGCGATGATGGCGGCCCAACTCGTGACTTGTTTCATCACCTGGTTTTGGCGATAGTCACGCAGGCTGATGTTGGTTTCCACGATCGTTGCAATGAGATCGCGCAATGTATCGGTGGTTTCAGTAACCCGTAACGAGTGGTCGTAGACATCCTGGTAGTACGGGTATAAGGCGTCGGGAAGCATCGAGTTTTCTCGTCGCATCAGCCCACTGAGCACCTCGCGCATCGGCGCCGTTACACGGTGGAAACGAACCAGCGAACGGCGCATGTCGAACCAGCCGCGCTGTTGCTCCGGAGTGAGGGGCTTGTAGTCGAACAGGCCCTCGCTCACGTCGTCGTAGTATGCATCGAACCGGTCGACCACATCAAAGTACCCATCGACCACTAGGTCGAGCACCGTATACAACAGATAGCTAACGCCGTGTTCGACCAGGTGGGGTGATCGATCCCAGCGGCGTAACACCTCGTCCATCGAAAAACCCGGGTCCTTGCGCACCGTGATGAGCCAGCGGTCGCCGATGAACGCATTCACCTCGATCTCAGTGAGATCAGTACCCGTGGCCGACAGAGCTAACGCGTGACACGAAACAAACGAATGCGTCTCGTACTTGTCGAGCTTGGGACGTTGATGCTCGCTCAGGGCATCTTCCACCGCCAACTCGTGCAAACCAAGCTCCTCGGCCAGGTGGTCGAAGTCGTTGACCGACGGCGCACAAAAATCGACCCACACCACAGAGTCGGCATCGTCGAGGTGATCTGAGATGTCGCCTAAGTCGAAGTTCTCGGCCTGAAGTACACCCTTGCGATAACACCGAGTTAGCACATCACCCATGGTCAGGCCGACTGACTGCCCCGGATAGTGGTGCGATGCAGCAGTCTGTCGTAGCCGTCGTACCCGCCGGTTGCCGCGTGCAGGAGCGACCGGTTGTCCCACATGACAAGCATCCCCTTCGACCATCGATTTCGGTAGACAAACTCGGCTCGGGTCTGCCACCGGTGTAGCTCGACGAGTAGCGGCATTGCTTCGGAATCGTCCATACCCTCGATACCCACGATGTACCCGACAGTCGAAAACAACCCTTCCCTGCCAGTCTCGGGGTGCCGTCGGATCAACGGGTGCAGCTGTGTGGATTCAGCATCGGCCGAAGAACGAATATCCATCGACCGCCCCGCCCGATCATTGGCCCCGTACACCCCCGATGGCGCGTACGGCACCCGAGCCGAATGGATTGCCGTACGACCTTCGAGCCGAGAACGCAACTGGTCGGGCATGCGGTCGAGAGCGAGATGCTGATTCGCGAACAGGGTGTCGCCACCCATTGGTGGAATGGTGATTCCATACAGACAGGTGCCAGCCGGTGGTACTGCCTGGAAGCTCCAATCGCTATGAAAGTTCTCGGCAAACAACGACGAGGTTTCATCGGCTCGACGCTCGATGGCGATGACGTGGGTGCGGCCAAGAATCGGGGCAATGAACGGGTCGTCACCAAAACCCCCCATGGCGACCGTGAACGCTTCGAGATCGTCGTCGCTCATGGCTTGATCGGGAAAGGCCAACACGTGATGTTCTAGCCAGACCGCACGAATCTCGGCGACAAGGTCACCCGACAACGAGCCTGCGAGGTTAACCCCGACGACCGTTGCGCCACATGCTTCACCGCTCGGTGTTACCAACATCGTCAGATTCTACGTCGCGCCACACGTCAGTGAGTACCCGCGTTATGGCAACTATGCCGACGGCTGCCAGCACACAGATCGCACCCTCGGCCGGGATGCGGTAGCGATTGTTGGCAAACGTTACGGTCACCGCGAACCACACCACGGCCAACGGCCCGACCAGCGGCGATATGGGAATGCGTCGACGGCGAAGAACAACCGCCCCGACAATTGCGAACATCGCTAGCGCGTAGAACGCGGCAAAACCAGCACGAGCGACCACCGGTTCGCGTGCTTCAAAGAAGGTGTCGAGTTGTAGCTGTTGGACGGGACGGTAGAGGCCGGTGATACGCCCCCATCTGGCCCCGATGACGTATGGCAGGCGACCAAGATGGCTGCGGATGTACCGTTTGGATTCGGTGAGATACAGCTCCGACAAGACGCTTTGGTCGGGTCGGGCACCGTCGACTGTGGAGTATCCGGCACGCTCCAGCATCTCGAGGTTGCACGACATCGACCAGTAGCCGGTGTACTCACCGAAATAGGTGCGGTCACACGTGGAACTCGCAACCGTCACCTCGGCACCGGCCGATAGGTACACCGGCTTGTCAAAGCGTGACAGGTTGAATGCCACCCACGGCAACAGCACGCCAATGCACACGGCACCAGCAGCGAGTAAATGTCCGAATGTACGCGCAGTGGGACGCCGCCCAACCGTCACCGGCACCACCACGAACAGCGACAGCAGCAAGACCTCGGATCGGGTGAGTGCCGCTGCGCCAAGAGCCGCGCCCAGGAGCAGCGAACGCCCCACCGCTCGGGCCTCGACGTAGCGATAGGCAGCCAAGGCCACCAGGCCAACAAACAGCACTGCGGTCGTTTCCGACAACAACATGCCGTCGCTCCCCCACACGTTGGGGTATAGCGCTGCCAGGCAACCGGCCAAAATACCAACAGCTGGACCCGCAACCCGACGAGCAACAAGGGCGTAGACAAGCGGGGTCCACATGCCAAGAAGGCAGGACACAAATGCATGACCGAGTGAACTACCTACGCCCAATTTGGTCCACAGCGTGAGGTAGGCGATATACATCGGCGGATGGTCGGCCGCCTGTACAACCTGACCGAACTCGTTGAAGTACAACGGGTTGATCCACCCGTGGCCGGCGGCTATCAGCTTTGCGCTCTCGTGGTAAAAGTAGGCGTCGCCCCAGACGCGGACATCTCGGTGAACCCACGCGTAGACAAGCCTGACTACCAAGCCGACAATCACTATGGCGGCCAATGCGGGTCGGAACCGACGTTGCGCCCAACTCATCGGAACAACCCCGAGAATCGCCGGGCCAAAGGTTGTTCGAGCAACCTGTGACTCAACCACGCCGCGACACAGGTCATGATCATTGTTCCAACGAGGTAGCTCCAGAAATGCCCCGTGAACGTCTCCCAGCCGAACCAAATCTGCATCTGGTGGATGAACAACTGATGCCAGATGTAGATGCCGTACGACACAGTTCCCAGCCAGCGCATGACAGATGAATCAAGGACGCGTCGAAGCGGGCTCTGAACGTTCGGGCGAAAGATCAGGGGGGCTATAACTAACGCTCCGACCAGGCCATAAAGAGCTTGGCGCGCGGTTTCGCGACCGAAGCCTGCTGTCTTGAGGCCAAGAGCCAAATCCAACTGGGTAGCCGTGAACCAGAAGGTGGCAACGGCAACCAGCCACCACCGACCGGCGTGCTGGCCAAGCCGATTCAGAAGCTGTTCCAGCGTGCGATTGTGGACTCCCCACACCGACACGACTGCGAACGCCATACCAATGGCGAAGATGTCGGCGTTGGCGAAAAACCATTGCGGTGTAATCCTTTGCCAACTCGGATCGACCGCTGCAATCATCACACGGAACACGATGCTGGCCGCATACCAGGCCACGGTGCCAGCGAGCATGGCTGCCGCCTTGGCCCGTACCGAACGAGCGTTGAACCGACCTGCTACCAGGCCATGCCAGAGCGGAAGCAACGCGTAAAACATGATCTCGGCTACCAGACTCCACGACTGGGTGATGCCTGAGATGGCGTAGTACTTGTCGGGCGCGAATGTTCCGGGGTGATAGCTGTGCACCAGCAGAAACGACACGACGAAGCCGACGATCCCACCAACAGCTATAGCACCGAGCACCGCCATCAGCACGAGCGCCACCCAGTACGCAGGAAACACTCGCAAGAAGCGACGCCACCAAAACCCTTTAGCCGCAGGTGCCTCGCCACCAGCCAGAAGACTTGCGGCGAACGGTCGGTACAACAAGAACCCCGACAGTACGAAAAAGATAGGTACGCCAATGTCGAAACGTCCGAGCAACGGCCCGTACCACGCCCCCGTTCGCGAGGTGGCGCCCGACGTAAAGCCGACATGATGAACGACAATAAGGGTCGCTGCGATGGCTCGAACACCATCAAGACATGCGACTCGCGTCGAGAAGCCTGTCGTTGAGATAGCCCTCGTCACAGCACACACAATACGCCGGGCGCCCCGCGCGACACCGGCTTCAGGCGCTACCTTGGTGTACATGCGCCTCAGCTATGGGCCGCGACTGGCACTAGCTCGCCTTCGGCGTCGCTTGCTCTCTACCGTTCGCTTTACCGCTCCGCCACTAGCTCGCCTTCGGCGTCGCTTGCTCTCTACCGGGCGCTTTACCGCTCCGCCACTAGTCGCTCTCCTCCTCGGGGTCGCTGGCGCCGCGACCAGTCCACGTTCTACGGCACAAACGGCCCCGGCAAGCCTGACAACCGGCCCCTATGCGGCCCTGACACCGACGCGACTTGTCGATACCCGTGCCGGATTGTCAACGGTCGACGGCGTCCTCGCCGGCACCGGGAGGCTCGCCGCCGGTTCGCCGCTACGCGTGCCGGTTGTCGGCCGCGGCGGGGTTCCTGCCGACGGGACACTGGCGGTGTTCGTGAACATCACCGTTGTCGATCCGGCCGGGCCCGGCTTTGTGACGACGTGGGCGTCTGGCACCGGACAGCCTCTCGCTTCGACACTCAACTTCGCTGGCGGCCAAACCGTCGCTAACGGAGCGCTCGTACCCGTCGGCGCTGATGGCCACCTGATGGTGAGTGCTTCCAGTTCGGTTCATCTGCTCGTAGACGTGCAGGGTCATGTTCGTGCCGACTCAGGGCTTAGGCCACTGAACCCAGCGCGACTGGTCGATACCCGGTCACCGCAGTCAACCGTCGATGGCTTAATGTCGGGCACCGGCCGGTTGGCCGACGGCGGCACGATGGAGGTCGATGTTGTTGGAAGAGGGGGCGTCGCCGGCTCCAACGTTTCAGCCGCACTGCTGAACGTGACCGTGGTCGACGCGACAGCAGCAGGCTTTATCACCGTGTGGCCAACCGGTGCCACACGGCCGACGGCTTCAGCGGTGAACTACGGGGTTGGTCAAACCGTTGCGAACAACGTTTTCGTCGGGTTGGGCCGGTTGGGAAAGGTGTCGGTATTCGCATCGGGTGCCACGCACCTTGTCATCGACGTTGTTGGTTTCGTGACCAGTGGTAGCGCGCCGATGGCGATCCAACCACACCGACTGCTCGACACCCGCGCCACGGGCGACGCTGCCGTTCGGACCCAGAGTGCCCGCGACCTACAGGTCGTGGGCAGTGGTGGGGTCCCGTCCAGTGGAGTCGGGGCCGTAGTGGTGAATGTCACCGTGACCCAACCCTTGGGTGCCGGTTTTGTGACCGCGTGGCCAACCGGTCGAACCCGGCCGAACGCATCGATCGTGAACTACGGCTCAGGGGTCTCGGTCGCGAACGGCACGATTCTTCCGGTCGGGGACAACGGTCGCATCTCGTTGTATGCGTCGTCGGCGACCCATCTCATTGTCGACGTCGTTGGTTGGCTGCCGGGTGATTCACCCGTACCCAAACCCATCTTCGGCATGAACCTTGCGCCGTTCATCGGGGGTCCCCCGGCACTAACCCTCACCGGCTCATTGGCCAGGGAACTTACGGGCCAGATCTCGCCGTATACCGAGTGGATTCGCACGTACGAATGCTCGGGAGCGTTTAGCGAGTTCCCGATCGAAGCTCGGCGCTTGGGACGCAAGATTGCCGTAGGCGGATGGATATCGCGAGACGCTGCACGAAACCGCCGAGAGGTGGACTGTGTCATCGCCCAAGCCCAAGCGGGCAGAGCCGACCTTGTGATTATCGGTAGCGAAAGCGTCGCCCGAGGTGACGTGAGCGAGAGCCAGTTGGTCTCATTCATTCGCGAGATTCGGGCGGTCGTAACAGTGCCAGTGACGACTGCAGAGCCCGATCCCGTACTATTTGCTCACCCGGCTCTCATGAGCGAAGCGAGCGTGGTGTTCGCCAATGTGTCGCCGTTCTTCACCGGCATTCCTATCGACCGGGCGTTGAGCGCGTTGCAGGCCACGTACGCCCAGTTGAGAAACGCCAACCCTGGCAAGACGATCTACATCTCCGAAACTGGTTGGCCAGCATGCGGGGCAGCGCGAGGTGGCGCTATACCAAGTGCGGAGAACTCGGCTCGCTACCTCAATGAGGTAGCCATGTGGGCTTCATCGGCCGGCGTTGCATGGTTCTGGTTCGAGGCGTACGACCAAGCGTGGAAAGCCACGACGTCGGAGGGCGTAGCCGGGGCCTGTGCAGGCCTATGGACGGCAGGTGGCGAGTTGAAACCGGGTATGCGCGCCACCTTCGGGTAGCCAGATCTGCCGCATTCGACGCTCGGTAATTGCTGGGGGCCGCAATGGGATACGGTGCAACCGGGAACTAAATAACCGGGGGTAACATGTTTCGACATTCCATTCGATCGAGTGTGGTTGGCGTAGCGGTTGTCGGCCTGCTGGCCGCAAGCTGTGGCGGCAGTTCGTCCACGTCATCGCCGACCACCGCAGCACCAGCCACCACGGCAGCGACAGCGACAACCACCACAGCGACGGCGGCGACAACGGCGACAACGGTCGCGGTTACCGCAACCACTGCTGCGGCCGCGCCGACCACCACAGCCCTCGGCAAGCCAACGGGACCAAGCTTCTCCATCGGCCTCGTGAACTCCGAAGGCACGCCCGGGCTCGACTTTCCTGATATCCGAAAATACACCGTCGCTGCCGTTAGTTACCTCAACGAGCACGGCGGAATCGGTGGCCGACCCATCGACTTGAAAATCTGTGTCGTGAAGGGTTCACCCGAAACGTCACAGGTGTGCGCTCAGGAGTTGGCGGGCAAGAAGGTGGAACTCGTGATCCTTGGCCTCGACCTGTTCCCGGACTACAAAACCTATGCGGCTGCGAACATCCCGGTTATTGGCATGCTGCCCATTCTGCCCGGCGATTACACCGCCAAGGCGTTGTTCCTCACCGGAGGCAATGCCACGGTCATGGGCTCAATTGCGGCCGTCGCCCGAAACCATTTCAAGGCCAAAAACATCGGGATCGTGTCGGCCGACAACGCTGGAGCTAACGCGTCGGCTGCAGCATTAGAGGCATCACTCAAGAAGGCGGGGATCGCCTTCAAGACGGTGAAAGGCGGAGACAACGAGACCGACGCCGGGTTCCAAGGTCTGTTGCGAGAAGCCACCAAAGACAAGCCCGAAGTACTCGTGTCGCTGTATGCCGACGCCGGATGTATCGGCATGATGCGGGCGCGGGCATCACTCGCCATCGCCACACCGGTGGTTTCGACCGGCATCTGCGGCGGTTCCGACGTCATCAAGGTAGTGGGCGACGACGCTGTCGGGTGGATGTTCGCTGGCGTGCAGACCGACCAGGACACACCCGAGCGGGCGATATTGCAAAAGATCCTCGCACCGGTTGTCGGGGTTGCCGAAGGCAAAGTAGACACCACGGCGCTCGGCCTTGGCGGGCTTGGATTCCTCCAGATCATGTCGCTTGCCAACTATGGGAACCAGATGGTGAAGGCTGCCAAGCCCGTAACGGGGGCATCGTTGTACGAGTACCTCGGCACCACGAAAGGTTTGACTCTGTACGGAGGTGCCACGGCGGTCGAGTGCGGCTCCTCGGCGTCGTATCCTGCCGTGTGCTCGTTCATATTTCCGTTCGCCGAGTACACCAAAGGTGGCAAGGTGTTAACGGTGAAGGGTCTGGAAGCGGTGTCGAGCAAGGAACTCTTGCCGTAGACCGTTGCCTTCATGACTGATTATCTGTTCTACCTGCTCTTGGGTAGCGGCGCCGGGGCCATCATCGCCGCGCTTGGCCTCGGCCTTGTGGTCACGTACCAAGGCTCGGGCGTCGTCAACTTCGCCTACGGCGCTGGGGCCATGTGGGCCCCATACTTGTATGCCGACCTGCGCGCTGGCAACTACACGTTCCCCATTCCCGGCCTCCCCGACCGCTACCACTTCGGCAACGATGTCGGCTTTCGGTGGGCCTTGTTACTCACGCTCGCCACCTCGGCGCTGATCGGCCTCGCCGCCTATTTGCTGGTGTTTAAGCCCTTACGAAACGCCCCGGCTCTAGCAAAAGTGGTCGCCAGCATTGGCCTGGTCATTATCTTCATGACGCTTGTGGAACGACGGTTCGGTAGCAAGTCGTCCGTTCGCGTGAAACCCATACTGCCGAGAGAGCCAGTCACGCTAACGAACAATCTCACGGTGCCACGCGACGGCCTCTGGCTGGTGGCAATCGTGCTGGTCGCCGCGCTCGGCGTGTGGCTCGTGGGCCGATATACGCGGGTGGGTTTGGCAACCAGGGCCGCCGCCGAGAACGAGAAGGGGGCCCTGATTCTGGGATACTCTCCCGACAGTCTCGCGGCCTTGAGTTGGACCTTCGCCGCCGTTCTCGCCGGCCTGGTCGCTGTACTTGCGGCACCCATCATTCAGCTCAGTTCCACCATCTTCACGTTGGGTTTTCTCATCCCGGCGCTCGGCGCTGCGCTCATCGGCACCTTCCGAAACGTGTGGCCCACGGTGGCGACCGGCATGGCCATCGGGATGGTGCAATCAACGTTCACGAAGTTGCAGAGCGACCTCAGTTGGTTCCCCAAATATGGAGCCCGCGAAGGTTTGCCGTTCCTCCTCATCATTGTCACCATGGTGATGCTCGGCGAACGGTTACCCGACCGGGGCACGGTCGACACGTGGAAGCTACCGAGCGTTCCCCGATCCAAGGTCACTCCACTGACCGTTGGTCTGCCAACTGCAGCTGCCGTCATAGGTCTCATGTTCTTCGGGCCGTTGTGGCGAGCCGCCATCATGACCACGGTCATCGCTGCCGTGCTTGCGTTATCGCTCGTTGTCGTCACCGGATTCGGCGGCCAGACCTCGCTAGCACAAATGGCCTTTGCTGGCATCGCCGGGTTCGGGTTGTCCAAAGCCGCCACCAACTGGGGCGTGCCGTTCCCGGTCGCCCCGTTGCTTGCCGCTGTTGGTGCCACCGTGTTCGGCGTACTCGTCGGGTTGCCGGCGTTGCGTGTCCGAGGCACCAACCTGGCCATTGTCACACTCGCGGGCGGGGTCGCAATCTCGGAGTTCGTGTTCAAGAATCCCAGCGTCATCGGCACGGTTACGACCGGCGGAGCCAAAACCCCAAACCCGAAACTCGGACCATGGGACCTTGGCCTGGTCCTAGGAACTAAGTCGTCTCGGCCAGTATTTGGCGTCTTTCTCGTCGCCGTACTTGTTGTGTTGTGCGTGGCTGTCGCCAACATCCGACAGAGCACCACCGGGCGGCGGATGTTGGCCATTCGCGGCAACGAACGTGCCGCAGCCGCCGGTGGTATCGACGTAGCACGCGGCAAACTCACACTATTTGCCTTCTCGTCGTTCATCGCCGGGGTTGGCGGCACGCTCATCGCCTACCGATTCGGCACCGTGTCCGAGGCGTCATATGGCACGCTGGCGTCGCTCACCGCCCTGTCATTCGCCTACCTCGGCGGAATTACCAGTGTGAGCGGCGCCGTTACCGGTGGTGTTGTGGCCGCATCGGGGGTGGCGTTCTACGCAACGTCGCGAGCCATCGGCTCGCTCGGAAAGTGGGAAGCCCTCATCGGCGGTGTCTTGCTGATCTTCACCGCCATAAACAACCCCGAAGGTATTGCCGGGGCTATCCGAAACCGCAAGCCCCGCAAAGCCCCCGAACCCTCAGTCGGCAACTGACGACGGCACCCAACTGCCATGGAACCCGAACGGAATACGGGGCAGATGAACGGTGGCCACGGGCTCGTCGCTCATAGTCGCAGCGTCGAAGATGATGCACTCGCTCGCGTCGGTTGAGCCGTCGTACACGTAGGTCATGAGGTAGCCGTCGTCTTCGTGCTTCGCCGTTGCCGACGGCACAAAGACCGCCTCGCCCGGCTGGCGGCCGACACCAAGGTTTACCGAGGTTCGTTGGCCGGTCTCACGGTCGTACTTGAGGAGCGTGCCCGACGACGCCATGGGGTTCTCCATGCTGGTGTTGACGTCGAACCCAACGAGGTAGCCGTAGCGATGCTTGGCACCAATGACGGCGTCGGCCACTCGGGGGAAGTCGGCCGAAAAGTCGTCGATTTGCTCTTCGGTGACCTTTCCGGTGGTGGTATTGATGGTCCACCGGTACAACATGGGGCTCGGGAAATCCATGGCACCTGTCCGCCACACGTGGCTCATGCGCGAGACGTCGAGGACAATCTTGTCGCCGTCCTCGTAGGCGTTGAGTGGATGAAACACGTAGCACGGGTTGATGTCGTACCAAACCACCGATGCGTCGTTGCCGTTGCGGGGCATGACGCCGAGGCGGGCGGGATAGTTGTCGTCCCAGTGGATAGGCATCTCGCCACGAAGTGCCATGTCCATGTCGAAGACAGCAGGCAGATCCATGAAGATGACATGGTTCCGGGTGACATTGAAGTCGTGCATCATGGTGGGGCCACCAACGGTGATCTCTTCACGTTGAACAAGTTGGCCGTCGGCCGCTACCCGAAGGTAGGTGAGGTATGGCGGCATGGCCGAGTACCCGAACGCCAGCATCTCGCCGGTAGCGGGACAGATTTTCGGGTGAGCCGTGAAGGCGCTGGTGAGCATGCCGCCAAAGTCGGTGGGGCCGACCGTTTCGAGATTTCCATCGAGCACGTACGGGAAGTGACCTTCCTCAAGCGCGAGGATCTTGCCGGCGTGCCCGACGATGTGGGTATTGGCCTTGGACGCTGTGGGGTCGAGAGCGACTTCGAGGTCGAGAATGTTGAGGGCCGGATTCGAGATGAATGGCGTACGCACGTACCGATTGCGATACCACTCGGCCTTGCCATCGCGTAGACGGACGCCGTGAATCATGCCGTCGCCGAAGAACGGATGGTCGCTCATGCCGGTGAACGGGTTGGCGCCGTTGCGCAAGTAGCGACCGTCGAGTTCGGTTGGAATGGTGCCCACGACGGTGAGTGCCGTGAGTGTCTGTTCGACAGTAACGGGCGCACCATTTCCACGAAGGTGCGCTGGAACCTCTTCGGTCATCGACATGGGAACTCCTCGTGTTGTGGGTTGGTGCGGGTGACGTTGTTGACCCTCTTGGCTCGAACGTACCACCCTTTGACCAGTTTATCTACCCATAGTAACTTCTTGTGTTGTGAGTAAATCGTCCGCACCACGGGGCCGTGGGCGCCCCGCCGGCGGAGTCATTATTGCCGACCGTGCGCAGTTGCTTTCCGCCGCCGAGCAGTCCATTCGCGCCATCGGTCCGCAGGTCTCGATGGCAGCCATTGCCGCCGAAGCCCACGTCACTAAGCCCATCTTGTACCGGGGAATCGGCGATAAGGACGCCCTGGTCGGGGCGCTGAGCGAGTTGCTCGTCGACCGATTCAACGTCGCCGTCGGCGCAGCAATGAGCGACACCACTCGACCGCAGGACGGCCTGCACCGATTCATCGACGCGTACCTCAGTGTCGTCGACCAGAACCGAAACCTGTATCTCTTCGTAACGGCCGGAACCGGCGGCGACGACCATGTGGGGCAGATGTTGCAGTTCGCCGACCGATCTGCGGTGCCAATCGCCGAGCAACTCGCAGCCCAGCGTGTTTCGGTCGGAGCCGACCCGGCCGTGGCACGTACGTGGGCCTACGCCATGATCGGAACATTGCATTTCGTAACGCTCTGGTGGCTGCGCGATGCCTCGGTGACACAGGAACAGCTCACCGAACATCTCGCCGAGCTGTTGTCAGCCGGACTGCGCGGCAGTCGCTGAAGCGCTCCGCGCCCTCGCCGGTCAGGCGACATTGTGTTGGGGTGAGACACTCTTGACCAAACCAAGACGAGACGTTGAAGGTCCCTGACCGGCTGAGTTATCGCCGGGGCAGCAGCGTCACGCTGACGACACCTGCTGCAAGATCGGCAAGGTCGCGGTTGGTTGTCACGAGTGGAATCTCGAGCGTTGCCGCCAACGCCACGGGGCTTAGGAGAACCACATCAAGCTCAGCATCGGCCTGAGCCGACAGTTGAACGAGTTGCGCGGTCATCGTGTTCGACGGATACCAGTTCAGGACCGCCATCTGGACCTCGGCCACATCGGCGAGCATCGGCCCAACTCGCCCATCAAGGCGCAGCCGGCTGAACTGTACGACCTCGGCAAGCAGCGCGTCAGGCGCAACCAGCACGTCGGCGGCGGGAGCAGGCCCGCGCACAAGACCCACCCATCGGAGCAACGCTCCCAAATCCGCAACGACGATCAAGCCGACCTGCGGCGTAACCGTCGGGCGTAATAGCGATCGAATTCGTCGGCCGGCATCGCCAACTCAAGGTTCACGGTCCGACGGGCAAGAAGCTCGGCCGGAGAAGACAGCACTGCTACTCGATCGAGGTTCTGACGAACCCACTCACTCAGTGACACGCCCTCGGCTTCGGCCTGCTCCGCGAGTCGCGCGGCGGTCTTCTCGTCAAGATTGCGAACGTTGAGCTGCATAGTCACACGCTACCCACTTGTGTAGCACATTGCAACACAGTCAATCGACGGTGAACCATCTGGCCGATGAGGTAACAGATGAGTACGAAAAATCTTACCGATCCGCCGGCTACTGGGAGTCGACCGACCCGGCGAGCGACCGTCGAAGAATCGGAGCTGACTGGCCGAGTAAGGCATCGAGGCTCGGTTCGAGGCTTGCCGAGACATCTTCGATAATGATCGTGGCAGGCTGCAGCGCACGAGCGATGCTCCCCGCTTGGCCAACAGCGTCGACCGCCGCGCCGCTAAGGATCACGGTCGTGCGATCAGTCATCTGGTTCAGCAGATACGCAACGGTATGCGTCTTGCCCGTACCCGGCGGGCCGTACAGCAGCAGACCGCCTTTCACGTGTTGACCCGCGGCGATGAGTTCGGCCCGATGCTCACTGATTCCGATGGCGTGGCGCTCGATGGCGACGAGGTCTTTATCTGGAAGAATGCCCTGCTCTCGCGTGACCATCGCCAGCTCGGTGAATGCCATGCCGAACTCACCGTGCGACCGAAGTTAAACGACATCACCTTGCCACGCATGACATTGTGCTTGTCCATAAGTTCATGCAGACGAGCGAAGGTTTTGTTGACGACTGCTTCTGTGCGCGCCACTATCTCGACGACCACTGGCATGCCGTCTCACCCGGACCCTGCCAGCTTCCGGCGGTGAGACCAGCGAGCGACAGCCCGCCGAAGTTACCGATGTCTCGGTTCAACCCGATCACTTGCCATGTCGTGGCCGAATCGCGCACTGCACTCGTCCGACGAGCGGGTTCACAATCGCCGACAGCGCGCGGTCAGCCATGTTGGCCAACTGCACGACACCACGAATTAGTCGGCGCAGCTCGCGAGGCGAAAGGTCCTCAACGCGTTCCTCATCAGGTAGCGAGTCACTCATGCCAGACACTACCCCGCAAGCGATCTCCCCATGACCGAGGCACTGCCACCCGTTCGCGGCTGTGTGTCAGTATCGACGCGATGGACGCTATCGAGATACGTGGGGCGAACCCCGACGACGCAGACGCCATTGAGTGCTACCACGACCACTGCTTCAGGAGTACGTACTCGTCGCAGTTACTCGCGGGCGAGTTTGAGGCACCGGATCGAGAAGGCACCAGGTTGCAACTCAAGGCCTGGTTCCAGCCGGAATCCGAGTTCGAGACGCGGGTAGCCGTCATCGATGGCGTGCCGATTGGGCACTTCACGGTCAGCGGCCACCATCTCGTCCACTTGTTCGTCGAGCCAGACCACCAAGGCACGGGCCTCGGCCGCCACTTGCTCGCGCAGGGTGAGGCAATGATCGCCGCCGGCGGACACTCGGACTTTGAGTTGCATACCAGGGTCGAAAACATACGTGCGATCGCCTTCTACGAGGCAGCAGGCTGGACCGTCACCGACCGTGTGATTCACACCGTCGAGCACGGCATCAGCTATGACGAGCACGTCCTCGTCAAGCACCACCCGTAGCGGCTGAGTCCTCTGATCTAAACGTGCTTCCGACGCCGGGACAGGTCCTTTCTCGGCATGGTGGCGGTCAGCGGCTGACACGCCGGGCGCGCTGCAGAATGTCGGCGCGCAGATGGCCTGCGACAGCTGGGTCACCGCCCCGGTCAATGGTGCGCCCGACACAGGCGTCGGCCTGCCCGATGACCGCAGCGATCATTGTGCGAACCCGTACCCTTGCGAGCCGTGCGGGGATACCCCACGACGCTGCCTCTGCCACAAGATCTTCCTCGGTGATCTCGTCGATGGTGTCGACGCCGTTCACCTTCTGAGCGGCATCACGGTCGAGGCGGTCCCACATGCGGGTACTTACCAGGTCGTACAACGGTGCGATCCTTACGTCACCGTCGGGCGGCAAGATCAACGAGTAGTTCCGGGCATGCGCGTCGGCGTTGCCGATCACGATGTTGAACGCGACTGCTTCGAGGAACGGCACCACACGGGCGACACCAAGGTGTGTGCCGATCAGCCCGGCAAGGTCCCGCAAGGTCGGCCCTGCCACCGTGACTCGGGTGGCTGTCTCACCCCACCCGCCTTGATCAGCGACCCGTTGGGTACGTGGGGTCTCGTACTTGTGCAACGGATCTCGCCCCAAGGCTGACAGCAGATCCTCCTGGTGCAGACGCTCGACGCGCCCATCCCGGAGGTAGCGGTCGTAACGGTCGACGACAAGAGCCGGGACGGTGTCGAAATGCTCGACCGTCGCGTCGGCGACGTCGAGCCCGCAAAGCCCGGCGAGCGTCAGACAGTACAGCTCGTTGGTGGCAAGACCCGGGAAGTTGAGGGCACCGTCCCGGGTGTTGCGGGGTTCAGGTTTGATGATCACCGTCGACGGCGCCCCGTTGATTGGCAGGTGGAACTGGCCTCCGCTGCGGTGCAACACCACCTTGTCTTGTACCCCGGCCAACGACAGACGGATGCCACGGTCACGGTCAAGGCCAAGACCGGCGTGCGGGGCTCGAAGCACGTGTGCGGCTACGTCGCTGACCGACAACGGTTCGTAGTGGCCGCGCTCCTTGATTGTGCCGCCATCAGCGACGACCTGCACGGCACCGGCCACGTCGAGACCGAGTACCCCGAAACGGTTACGGCGAGTCGGTGTGTTCGCGGGCGAACCTGGATGTCGAGCCCAAGCACATCGAGCAGATCGAACAGCCGTCGGACCTGCGTGGTGACGGCACCCCGCTCGATTGCTGCGATCACATGACGGTCGACGCGGCCGCAGAATTCGCCAAGTTCGGACTGGGTCAGATCCGCGGCAACTCGGGCACGGCGAATCGCATCTCCCAGCTCGCTGGCAGCGTTCAGTTCAACACCCATCACACCCATCCTTCACACTCATGGTCGGGTTTCCCACCAAATAGGCCAACCGAGGGATCAACCAACCTGAATGGTATAAAATCTTTCCATCAGCTTCAGATCGGGGGGGGTTTCGACCTTGGATGGCAGGAATTCTTACCCCGACCTTCGCAGATGGGCGATGGTCCATGCGGCTCGGTTCTTCACCATGTCGCCCTGATCGGTGCGCAGGCGTGCGGTCGTTGCGGCGGGTGACGATCTCGTCGCCGACGTACAGCGTGTGCTGAGGGCGTTCCCTCGAATCGGGCGGCGGCCAACTACTCCTCACCTGAAGCGTGAAATGCGACCGACCCGGTTGGGAACGAGGTGGCGGAAGTAGGCCCCGCATCTGCTGTGTAGCGCAGTCTCGAAGTACACGGCGCCATTAGCCCTCACGGGCCGGGGCGTCCGCTCGGTAGCCAGCCTCTTGGAGCCCGGATTTGAATGCCGCCCGGGCCAACTACCGGGTTCGGGAGGCGGCTCGATCGCACCGAGGCTTCCGACACCTGAAACCATGAGTTGGCCGTGCGCCTCAACTCCGCCGAGTTCCGACGAGGCGGGAACGCAACGACGACGCGCTTGGTGGGAAACCTCGAACGTACGGACTGGATCGGCGGTGCGAGATCGCTGTCACCTGAGATCAGCATCGCTACGTCGAAGCGGTCGTCGTACGCATCGTCGAGCATGCGCACAGCGATGTTGACGTCGGTCTTCTTCTCCTCGTTCTTCACGTGTACGTTCCCACAGTTCCGACATACGACCTCTTTGGACAGGAAGTGTCCGAAATCGATGGTGATGCCGCTGCGAGCAGTGAGCGCATCGATGTACAGCGATTGACGGGCTGATGAGTCGGGGTCGTTCCGAACCCGGGTCGTGAAGTAGCGGACCTGGACCAGATGCTGGTCAGGCTGCAGAATCGAGCCGCACAGGGCCCGAAGATCAAGCCAGCGCGACGTCCTCAGGTCCGCTTGCCGGAGGCCGTAGTAGAGGTTGTAGCCGTCGATGTATGCGACCACCCGGTCCTTAGTCACGATTTCGCCCCCAGTACTTGACCGGACGGCGCCGGATGCCGATAGAGTGATCGTACCCCGCCGGGGCGAGTAACCCCGGCCCAACGGCCCCGACTTCGGTCGGGGCTGTTTCTTTTCCAGGCCCGAGTCACTGGTCGCCGCCCTTGGAGGTGAGGTTACCGATAACGTCGGCGGCTTGGCGGTCGGCACTTTCGACCAGACCCTCGGTTCCAGGTCGTTGCGGCGTTGCGGTGGCCGAGGCGGTTCGTACGTCCACAGCGGCTCCAGGTAGAACTCGGCTCGTTCCCGCCTGTGCGCCAGATGATCGGCGACCGACGCGAGCGTGTGGCGTCGAGCGCAACCTTGCGGGCGGTATGCGGCTTGGTGTTCTTCTCGACCAGGCCGTCCGTTCCGGCCACCACGCTGCGGCCGATGTACACGCGGCCATCGGCCAGGTCGATGTCGTTCGATCGGAGCACCTCGGAAGGGCGAGCGTCGGTCGCCGCCGCGAGCATCACGTAGCAGGCAAGATCGGGCGAGTCCTCCCCCGCACGTCGCAACAGCCGGCCAGCTCGACCGACGGCGGTGGCGGCTTAATCTCGGACTTGGTTACTCGGGGCCGTGAAGTTGAGGCCGCCGAGTTGATCCGAGCCATCCCCACTTCACGCCCTGGTTCAGCGCCGGCGCAGCACACCGTGAATGCGCAGCACCGTTGCGGGCGACAGCGGCCTGCTGGCCCGGCCACCGTGGGCAACGAGCGAGCGGTAATACCGGTCGAGGTCGCTCACTTTCAACCGCTCCAAGGTGGTGGAGCCGGACCGGGCTACAGGTACGAAGCCGCGATGCCGCGTGTCTCGAGCACGGTCTTCGGCGAGAAGTCTGGCTCGGCCACTTCAAGCCACGCTGCGAGCAACTCCCCTACCGTTGCCGACGTTCTCAACGACTCGCCGCGCTCGGCCGCGACCACCATCGCGGCAAGCGCCTTCTGCGCTTCTCGCTTACCGGTGCGCACGGTTTTGGTGGCATAGCGCTGCTTGTCACTGACTGACCGGATCGGCTCCGAGAGACACCCGAAGCCCACGCTTGTCCGCGCTGTCGCATGAAGCCCTTCACAGGGACCCTCGACTTTGGTGAATGGTCCCACACCCAATGGCGAGAGGGTTGCGATATGGGAAGAGCCGCTCCGAAAGGCGGCCCCCAACCCAGTACACATTGCAGCCCCAACGGGATTCGAACCCGTGCCGCCACCTTGAGAGGGCGACTGGGACCGTCCGGCTCGTGTTATCTAATACCGATTTGTGTGGTCTGAGCAGGGCAAACACTACAGGCTGTGTTGCACGATGCTGACCGGTACTCGTCGACGAACCAGGCCCGGAACCGTTCGTAGCGTTCCATCTCTGACGACATCGCAGCGTCGAACAACACCATGTACAAGGTGTTGCCCACTTCGAACTCGATCGGTCCGTAGCCACAGTCATCGAAGTCGAACACTCGAACCTGTCGCTCCGAGAACAGCAGATTCGCTGGCGAGAAGTCACCGTGCAGCAGTTGTCGCTGACCGAACTCGGCCGCGTTGATCGGCGGTTCCGCAGCGGCCAGTGCAGCGACCGTCGGCAGGTCGATCGGGTCGAGCTGCCGAAGTGAGCGGTGCAGGCCGGCCATCGTCGTCGCCGCTCGTCTGACGTCGGCTTCCTCACAGATGTCGGGCGTCTCTCCGACAACAAATGGATAGTCGACGGCGAGCCAGGGGCCGAGTTCGACAACGATGCCGACGTTCGTCGTGAGTGGACCGACGACCGAGTCGTCAATCTCAGCAAGCAACGACGTCATCTCGACACGCCGCCGGTAGGCCTCATCGACGAGGCGGCTGTCGCTCAGTTTCACCACCACCCGGTCGCCACCACACGTTCCCTCGAAGACCCGTGACTGGTAGCCACCATGTAGCTCTTGGCCGCAGACCACACCGATCGACGACCACATCCGGTCGGCCGGCAGGGGCAACGACGGCAGATTCTCGTACGCCGCCATCGGCCCAGCATGCCACCACCGTCATTTCTTCGCGCCGCATCCGGGCCGCGGTGCAGCGGGTCGGTATCTGTGTAGCACATGATTCCGGGCGCGGAAGTGTGTGGTGGGTGCATAGCGGTTGTCTATGTACTGCTCGAAGCGGGGGCAGCGTGTTCACGCTTGGTACGGCCCTCTGTCTAGGCCTTGCCCAAGGCGACGGTGGCTTGCGGGCGAACAGCAATTGGAACTCAACGCCTCGGCCTCTTCATCGGAGTACCGTGTCCCTTCGTGGACGGACGGGGGGTGCGATGGCCTTAACAACGGTGACAGTGTTGTTCACCGACGTCGTGGGGTCGACGGAGCTCATGGTACGCGTTGGTGAGGCTGCCGCGGACGAGCTGCGACGCGCTCACTTCGAGCGGCTGCGGCGAGTGATTGCTTCGACGGAGGGCCGAGAAGTGAAGAACCTCGGTGACGGACTGATGGTGGTCTTCGACTCAGCTGCTGCGGCATTGTCGTGCGCTGCAGGGATGCAGCAGGCGCTGACCTCGGCGCCGATGGACCCGGGCCGACCGGAACGGATCAAGGTCAGGATCGGAGTCTCGGCCGGGGAGGTCGAGACCGAAGGCGGTGACTACTTCGGAGTACCGGTCGTCGAGGCGGCCCGGCTGTGCGCCGCGGCAGGTGCGAGCGAGATCCTAGTGTCGGAAATGGTGCGGCTGTTGGTGCGGTCCCGGGGCGGCTTCGACCTACAACCGGCCGGTGGCCTGGAGCTGAAGGGGCTCGCCGAACCGGTGGAGGCAGCGTGGCTGCGATGGGAACCGGTCGCCGCAGTGGATACGCCGACGGTACCGCTGGCATTGTCGTCGTTGCAGTCAGCAGTGTTCGTTGGGCGGGTCGCCGAGCGCGAGGTGCTGACCGATGCGTTGAAACGCGCTCGCACGGGTGAGCGGCGGGGTGTGTTGATCTCGGGTGAGCCTGGGTTGGGGAAGTCGACGTTGGTCGCCGCATTCGCAAATGAGGCCTCTTCCGAAGGCGTGACGGTCGTTTATGGGCGCTGCGACGAGGATCTGAGAATCTCCTACCAGCCGTGGATTGAGGCGCTTTCCGATCTCGTCCAACGCACCCCACCTGACGTCGTCGCTGCGCACGTTGCCGCGCGAGGGCGGGTGCTGGGCCGGTTGGTGTCCGAGGTGGCGAAGATGGACGCGGTTGGGTCCGGTGCTCAGGCCGCAGACGACGAGAACGAACGCCATCTGATGTTCGTCGCCGTCGTCGATCTGCTGCAGCGGGTGAGCGTCGATGCGCCGGTCGTAGTGGTGCTCGACGATCTGCACTGGGCCGACCCGGGCACTGTGCAACTGCTGCGCTGGGTACTCAGCGCGGCGATCGAGAGCCAGGTGGTGATTGTTGGCACGTTTCGTGACTCCGACATCGACGCCGATCATTCGCTCGCGGAGCTCCTCGCGGAGCTGCACCGCCGTAGCGGGATCGATCGGCTGAAGTTGGCAGGCCTCGGCGACGCCGAGGTGCTCGCGTTCCTGGAGGCGCTCGCAGGGCATGAGATGACCGAGGACGGGCTGCGTCTGCGCGATGCATTGCTGGCCGAAACCGGTGGCAATCCATTCTTTCTCGGCGAGATGCTCCGTCACCTGAACGAGTCCGGAGCGATTCGCCAGGGCGACGACGGCCGCTGGACCGCCGCGACCGACCTCACGGCCGCTGGGCTGCCAGTGAGCATCCGCGAGGTCATCGGACGTCGCGTCCGTTGGCTCGGACCGGAGACACATCAGGCCCTGTCGGTCGCGGCGGTGATCGGCCGTGATTTCGACCTCGACCTGCTCGGCCGGGTCAGCGACCTCGACGAGGACGCCCTCGTCGATCTCTGCGACAGTGCGGTCGACGCAGCAGTGCTCCGCCCGAGCGAACGCGTTGACGGGTACAGCTTCGCCCATGCCCTGATCGAGCGAACCCTCTACGACGAGCTCTCCCCGACCCGACGCGCCCGCATCCACCGCTCCGTCGCCGAAGCCATCGAGGCGCTGTGCGGCGACGACCCCGGCCGACGCGTCGGCGAACTCGCCCACCACTGGCGACAAGCCACTCGACTGTCCGACACTGCCAAGGCCGTCACGTACGCCCGCCTCGCCGGCGACCGCGCGCTCGAATCACTCGCCGCCACCGACGCCGTCCGCTGGTACCGCGACGCCCTCGAGCTGATGACCGACGCCGAACGGCACAGCCGTAACGGGTGCGAGCTCCTCATTGCGCTCGCCGTCGCCGAACTGCACGCCGGCGTCCGCACGTACCGCGACACCGTCCATGCCGCCGGGCGCCTCGCGACCAGCCTCGACGCAACCGACCTCGTCGTCCGAGCAGCACTCGCACACAGGACCTACCACGACCACTACGGCACCATCATCCAGGAATCAGTCGACCTCATCGAGGCTGCCCTCGATCGGATCGGCGACCACGACAGTCCCGGTCGGGCTCGACTGCTCGCTCTCCTCGTCTCCGAGACCATGTATCCGCTGCGACGAGCGGAACTACGGATGGACGCTGCACACGCCGCTGTGACTATGGCCCAACGGCTGGGGGACCCCACCGTGCTCGCTGATGTTCTGGTATCGATCGACACCTTTGCCCCCGTGCACGAGGGCTGGCATCCCTGGTTTGCACTCGAGCAAGCGACCTGCGAACGCCTCCGAGAGATCGGAGACGCTCGCCGCGAGATGGCGCTTCGTGTGGAATCGTTGCAGTCGGCGGTCACGTTGGCCGATCGAGAGACGTTCGATGCGTCCGAGCGCCGCTGCAGTGAGATCGCCAGCCGTCTGGGCACGCCCGAGGCGCTCGCACATGCCTCGGTCGTTCCACTGCTTCTCGCAAACCTCGACGGTGAACCTGACCGCGTGGAAGCTGCAGCGCTCGCGCGATACGAGCGCCATGTCGCCGCCGGTGACCACACCGGCCCCGGCGCCGTGACGGCAATGTCCTTCGTCATCAGTGCGTTCATGCGAGGCACCCTCGACGACCTTCTTGACGCGCTCGCAGCCAACGCCCGGAAGCGGGCGGACCAACCAAACAACGCCGCGGCCCACGTCTGGGCGCTCGCGGTAACCGAGCACATCGACGAGGCACGACCGTTGCTCCCTCACGAGGACGACGAGCGGCTCACCAGCGGCTTCCTTGCAACGGCCAGCTGGGCGTTCCTCGCTGAAGCCGCAGCCCGATGCAACGAACCTGTGGCCGCGCTCGCTCACCTCGACCTGCTCCGACCCTGCCGTGACCAGATCGCCGGCATCCGCGGAGTGTTCTTCTACGCCGTGGCTCACGCTACAGGCCTCGCCCACGCGTGCCTCGGCGACCTCGACGCCGCGATCGCCGACATCGAGCATGCCATCGCCATCCACGAACGAATGCGAGCGCCATTCCACACTGCGTACTCCCAGACCGCCCTTGCTGACGTTCTCTCCCGACGGGGTGCTCCCGCCGACCGCGACCGAGCATCGACACTGGCGAGCGCAGCACTCGACGTCGCACGCAGCCGCTCGTACGGCTACATCATCCGCGACGCCACGGCCGTCCTCAACCGACTCACATAAGCCGCTGCGGAGCCGGCGGCGAACCGGCTCGATCCCTGCCCAGAGCGTAGTCCCGCCCGAACGACGCGTCCACAGCCCCGGCCGGGTCCTTATCTGGGGTGTCTGGGGCATCCAACCTCACGATGCAGCGATGACGAACCCCCGCTGTATAGGTACAGATGCTCTCACAGAACGCGACGGTGTGGTCGCACACTCGCTGACGGTTGAAGGTCCGTGTCGAGCGCAAACCGTCGGCGACTGAACACCGCGATGGGTGGCCATGCAGTGACCGATAATCCCAAGCTGAAACGCGCAATCGGCTACCGGACTTCCGGCGAAGTGTGGGACCTCGAAGCTCGATCGGCCCGCTGCATAATCACTGGTTTGGGGCGGTCGGTGACGCGATGTCAGAAGTCGATTTCGAGTCCGATCGACGGCGGCGGGTGGGCCGCAGTGCTGCGAGTCGTTGCTCGGTTCTGTGTTGGTGGTTGGAGTTCGAGTCCTCGTTGTTGTGCCCATTCGGTCAGGGCTTGGCCGAGTTGGCTGGTTCCGGGCCGGTCGGGGTGGAGGCGGAGGGTATGTGCGAGGTTGGCCAGTGCCGTGTGGTCGAGTTTGCGTCCGTCGGCCCAGTGTTTCCATTGGTCGAGGGCTCGGCAGAGATCGGCGGCTCGGTGGGCGCTGCCGTCGAGGTCATCCCATCTGTCGAACCGTCGGCGGGTCGAGTCAACTTGACGGTGACCGTCGACGACGCTGTGAAGCTCGTTGACCCGTTGGCGTGTCGGCGCGGCGAGTTCCTCGACTCGTGTGAGCCGGTCGGTCGCGACTGCGAGAACGTCGGTGGCCGCCTCAACGCCGCGGCGGGCCGCCCGGCGGTGTATCCGACCGGACCGGCGCAAGTCGTCTGCGGCACGGCGGAGTTCTGATTTCGCTTCGTTCACGATGCGCCCGCCAGCGGCGACTTGGGCGGCGAACGGTGCGTGCGCCGCCTCGGCAGCGGGCAACTCGCGCCGGGCCATCGCGACGCGCTCTTCCGCGCCGGCGCGCTCGGTGTTGCGTTCGTCGACTCGCTGCTGGGCGACGCGCCAGCTCTGTTGGGCGTCGGCGCGGACCTGGTCGAACCATTCGGGAATCTGCACCCGCCGCTGTGGCATGGTGGTGGGGACGGTGGCGGCGAGTGTGCGGCGTTGCACCGTGGCGGGGATGTCGGCACGATCAGAGAACATCACCGCTTCGAGCACCCTGCGCGCTTCGCCTGGGTCATGGGTGCGGGTGACGACGAGCGCGATGTTCTCGCGGCTGCCGCGGGTCATTGCCATGTACAGGCCACGTCTTGTCGTCGCCGTCGTTGCCAACGTGACACTCAACCCTGAGGTGTCGCCTTGGGCTCCGGGTTCGGTGGTCGCATATGCGAGTTGCATGTGTTGGCGGACGTAGTGGGCGGGCAGGGTGATGGTGCCGTGTCCGTCGAGTCGGGTCACGGTCACATCGCCCTCTTCGATGGTGTCGGTTGCGGTGACGGTCCAACGTTCACGGTTCCGTACCGGCTCACCAATCGAGGTGCGTAGCCGGCGTTCGTTGCGGCGCGTCGCCACAACATCGCCGACCATCACCCACGAATCCTGGACCTGGGTGAGTGTGCCGGGGTCGAGTTCGCCGGTGGCGAGGCGGCGTTGTTGGATGTGGTCGTTGATCGCGTCGACGTGTTCGGTGCGCGTCGTGATGATCGACAACGACTCACCGGCCGTCTGACATCGGGTCCACATGTCGGCGATGGTGTCGAGATGCTCGGCGAACGTGCCCGGCCTGATCCGCCCATGGGCGGCGTAGTTGTCGATGACGGACGGGTTGCCGTTGCGTAGCTCGAGCGACGCTGCCGCTTCCCACCGGTTGATGAACCGGTGCAGGTGTTCGAGTTCGACGCGGCGACCGGTGTCGCACAGTTCCATGAACATGCCGCCACGGCCAACGGCTTGGAGTTGGTGGGGATCACCGACGAGGGCGAGCCGCCACTGTCGTTGTTCGGCGTGCACGACAAGGCGGTGCAGGTCCGAGGTGTTCAACATGCCGGCCTCATCGACGACCACGGTGGTGCCAGGCCCGCAATCCCACCACGAACGCTCAGAGCCGGGACGGTCGAGTTCGTAGAGAAGTTTGGCGACCGTGTCAGCAACCATGCCGGTCTCGGTTTCCAGGACACGGGCCGCTTTCGCCGTCGGCGCCAACCCCACCACCGCACGCGTCTGTGCATGTAGATCGCGGACGGCGGCTTGCAACATGCGGGTCTTGCCCGCACCTGCCGGACCGACGACCAGCACCAACCGGTCGTGGCCGGCCACGGCGCTGGCCGACGCGTGCTGACCGTCATCCAACGCCACATCTGCGATCGTGGCCGATGGTGCCGGAGCATCGGCTTGCGCGTCGAGCGCCCACGACACGATGCGCTCTTCTTGGGTGAGGATGTGTTCGCTCGTCGACTGGTTCGCGATCGGCTCGATCCACACCGACCGGCCATCCGACCCCCGCCGCGGCGTCGCGTCGCCCGCCGGGTCCAGATCGATACACGAGGCGAGCACCGTGTTGACGGCGGCGTCGAGTGCCGTCGCCCAGCTGGTTCCGTCGTGTCCGGGTTGCGGAGTGACCGTGTCGCAGATCGTGCGCAACACATCCATCCGATTCCACGTCGACTGCCGCGATGCCAACAACTCCACCACCTCCGACACCACCAACGGCCCCGCCTCGACCGGCTGTTGTCGGGCGGCGTCCGCGATCGCAGCAGTGAGCGTGGCGGTGTCGATGCCGAGGCCGGCGGCCTCTCGTTGCCACCGTGTCCGCAGATCCGACACGCCAACCCCGGACTTCTTCGAACGAGTATCCACAGCGGCCTCGCGTTCCATCGCCGCGTACTCCGACCCCGACGGATCACGGCCTTCACGGGCGAAGAAGTCGGCGAGCTTGGCGTCCATCGCGACCTCGATCTCCTCGGACCGCTTCGAAAACTGCCCCAACAACTCGGTCGGGACGCCGACGATTTCGGCTTGACCCTTGACGATCGGAGCGAACACCACCCCGAACCGGTCCGTCACCTCGGCGCGTAGCACCGACTGATACAGATACCCGAAGGCTTGCTGATACTTCTTCAACGTCAACGCATCGAGCGCGTACCAGCGACCATCGGCTGTTTGGACTTTGGCGGAGATGACCACATGGGTATGCAACTGCGGGTCATCGGCGCGGCTCGTGGACTGACGAAACACCCCCACCGTCAACCCCTGCGTCTCGGGATGCAGGCGGGCGCCGTTCGAGCGGATCCTGGTGGTCGAGCCGTACTTCTCGACCATCGCCACCACCGCGTTCACCGCAACGTCATGACATTCGGCGAACCCGTCGTCACCCGTCAAACCCCACAGCACCGACAACGACTTCGGTGCCGACAACGTCGCGTCGAACCCCGCCACTGCTTTGATCGTGTGGCCGTGCTTGTCGACCCGATCGGCCAACACACAACCAAGCTGCATGCCGGTCGTTGGATGATGGCCTGACAGGAGTGCTTCGAGGGCCTCGGTCGTCACCTCACCCGACAGGCCAAGCCCCGGTGCTTGCGACCCGGCCCACACCCCCGGTCGCTCACCGTCGGCCTGCGTCAGATAGCCCGTGTAATAGGCAGCCGACACTCCCGCCCCCGACGCATACAACGTCGTGACCCGGATCACGACCACTCCCACCGATACGCGGGCACCTGTCTGAACTTTGAAGAACGAGCGAAGCGACAAGCAGACACGGAGGGGGCCTCAGACCTCGAGAGAGAGGGAGAGCTGGCCAGAAGAACGGCGGACAGACGACGGACGACCTACGGACGGAACAACGGGAGGCTCCGACGGGCAGGCAACCGACAAGCAGACCGCAGGAACAACGAGGCGATACGAGCCGGCCTCGAACGTGCCCGACGAAGCCCGAGCCTGGATCGCTTCGATCGCACCGAGTTCGCGGAGGCGACGAACTGCACGAGCGACCGTGTCCTTGGCCAACCCCAACGACACCGCGAGTGAGCGGATCGAGACCGTGGCGGCGACCTGGTCGCCCTCGCCGGTCGAGCGCTGCAGCAGCTCCTCGAGCACCGCCCACGTTGTCGGGCCGACATGTCGGCGCAGGTCGTGTGCAGCGGGCCCGAGCACGATCGTACGGCGGGTTGCCTCAGCGGGCATCGGAAGCTCCACCGACGGGAGCCTCCACATCACACAGGCGCACCACCCGCCCAGTCGCCACCAGCTCCATGAGCGCCCAACGAGGAACCCGAAAG
>JANOSH010000004.1:0-11101 GCA_031415695.1 Actinomycetes bacterium | reverse complement strand
GGTGGCCTCAACAACGGGGTGACCCCTGCCGTCGAGAAGGCCGGGGGCGCTGCGAAAGGTGCCAAGGGCGCTGTTGACGACCTGAACAAGTCGCTGAAGGAGTTCACCGACATGGTGGATTCTGAGTTCGCGCGCATCCAGGAGGCGAACGGGGGTGCCGTCGCGTCTGTTCAGATGTGGTACGCGGAACAGAAGCAGAAGCTGAACGACCTGGGCCTCGCCTACACCGACTACGCGACCAAGCTAGACGTCATCTTCCGCGACAAGATGGCCGCAGCCTACAAGACCGACCTTGAGAACGCGACGACGTGGCGCGCAGGTATCGAACGCGCAGTCGCTGGGCTGTCAGAGTCTATTGGTGACGAGTCGAACCTAGCCGAGGCTGCGCTCACTTCGGTGTTCAACAACGCAGCCACCGCCATCTCAAACTTCGCCAAGACTGGTAAGCTCGACTTCAAGGAGTTTGCGCGCTCGGTCGCGGCAGACATCCTGATGATGACCACGAAGATGCTGCTCCTGAAGGCGCTCAAGTCGATCTTCGGCGGCGGGTTCTCCGAAGGTGGCATGGTTGGTGCGCAGGGCTTCGCGACGGGCGGCTTCGTGTCGGGTTCAGGCTCTGCAACGTCGGACTCTATCCCGGCCATGCTGAGCAATGGCGAGTATGTGATCAACGCGAAAGCGACGGAACAGTTCCTGCCGCTGCTAGCTGCGATCAACTCAGGCCGCGGGATCATGATGGCAGGCGGTGGCATGTCGAGCGAAGGCGGTTCTCTTGCAGGCCCGCCCATTCCCGTGGCAAAAGCAGACACTGGTAGCGCTGACGCAGCCAAAGGCTCTGCTGGTGGCATGGGCGCGCTGACCATTAACAACTACGTCACCTCAAAAGCAATCGCTGAAGGGCTCGACACAGCGGATGGTGAGGTCGTAGTAATGAACATCATCGAACGAAATCGAAACACGGTCAAAGGGATGCTTGGATAATGCCATTCACCACGGGCACGGCCCGAACACCATCCGAGCTCCTGAACGCAGTCAGCACCCACCTGGTCGCGAACGGCTGGACGAAGTTGCGCGGCGAGACGGACATGAACTGCGCGAGCCCCAAGGCTGCGCGCTACTGGCGGCTGCTTTCTTGGGACGTTGGTACCTCGAGCATCGACTTCCACGGGCTGCAACTGTTCAACATGCGAACAGTTGCAGCGGGTGCGAACGTCGCAACGGTTGGAGCGAACTTCTCTTCCTCGTCAGTAGGCACAGGCCCGCTGTCGAACCTCGTCGCAGGTGGCCTCGTCCGCTCTGCCGACATTGACGACGCGACCTGGTGGGTCAAGTACGACTTCGGAGCACCTGTCACCGTTCGAGAGTTCTACCTTCGAGGCGACTCGACACTTGCGAACTCGCCAAAGAACTTCGCGTTCCAGTGGTCGAATGATGACCGCGTCTGGACGACTTACCAGGAGTACTCAGGCATCACCTGGACGGCCTCCGAGTTCAAGACGTTCACCATTGCTGATGGCACGCTGGCCTCTCGTCACGTCGCGAGCAACGCGCCTCGCCGTTCTGGACGGAATGAGAACTTCCCCTCAGACATCGACTGGTCCGCCAGCGAATTCCGCGACTTCAGCGAGGACTACTGGCTTTGGCAAGGCCCTGGCTACGACGCAGCCCGGCGCGTCTTCATCCATGCGCGTAGCCAGTGCAGACCGAGTGCTTCGTCTCACGCAATCGAGTGGGACTTCTCGATTGCTCACGATGCCGCGATTCTGCCTTTCCTTGGGCAGAGTGGCTCGTCGCTTGTCTACCGTTCGCACCTCATGGACTCGAATACCATCACCTACTGGCTTTACTCAAACTCGAAGCGGTTTATCTTGATCACGCGGTCGGGTGCGCAGGACTACACGTCGTCCTACTGTGGTTTCATGTCGCCCTTCGCACAACCAGACGACTACCCCTTCCCACTCCTGATCTCGACGACGATGCCCGACCCGAACACTTACAGCTCGGGAACGGTCAACGCACGTCTGTCAATGTGCGCTGACCCCGGACTCAACGCGGCAGTCATGCGCCTGTGGGACGGCACCTTGAACAACATCGGGAACCGACCAGACGATCCTGGCTCAAACCGCTACCTTCAAACCCCCACGACGGCTTGGGTCTGGCCGTATCACGTTGGCGTTGCGAACCGACCTACCGCGCCGCGTGAAGGTTGGGTAGGTGACTACTTCGACTACGATTCTGCCCACGCGTTCGACTACTTCCGTGCAACGCAGCAGAACGACTTGCCGCTCATTCCTTGCATGGTTCAGCAGTGGCCTTATGGTAACATCGGGGTCATGGACGGCGTCTTCGCGATCCCGTCAGGTGGTCTGCTGACGCCCACCCAGTTGATCACCATCGGCGCTGTCAACTATCGAGTTTTTCCTAACAGGACGCGGCGCGAACCCGTATCCTGGATGGCCATCCGGGAGGACTGATCATGGCATACTCAACGGGCTCTGGAGCCTACACAGCACTGATGGCAGCAGTTCTTGCGCACGCTGTCGCAGATGGCTGGACGACGTCCGCGGGCAACTGGCCCATCAACAAGGGCGTGGTGCGCGGCGTTGACTGGGCGACGTTCACCGCGACCGAAGTTGATCGAACGCTCCTTGGCGGGGCGACTCGCACCACTCGCTACATTCGGATAGCTGTCGGGACGTCACCTGCCAACGCAACGGCAAACGCAGCGGCCGACGCGACGTCTGCTCAAGTCGCGAACATGGACTACACGATCACGGCTTGGCACATCTTCTCGGACCCGACTGTGTCCGATCACATCCACGTCGTCTGCAATTTCTCGAACGGCATCAACTCAGACTGCTGGACGCAGTTTTCCTTCGGGGCCCTAGACAAGCACGGGATGACTTACACAGGCACCGCCTATGCAACGGCCAACCCGAAGCGCGCGTGGTCGCATTCTGCTTTCAGTCCTATGAGTGCTGCCCTCGATTACGCTTTGGGGCCTTGGGGTGGTGGAGGCAGTCCGTTCACCGGGCGCGCTGGTTACACTTTCACGAACCAGCACAACGGGCGCAATGCGCTGTCTTGGCTCGTCGATCCGACGGTGAACCCACTCCCAGGCGCAGGTTGGCCACTCGCAGACGTGCTTCAGAACGCGACTCAAGTCATCAATCCAATTCAACCCGATTTCTCAGCGCCCTCCTTGGGCCTAAACCCGAACAGTCGAGCCTCGCTTCAATACAGCTTCCAGTACTCTGCATGGGCCCAGCAAGCCATCCCGCAGCCTTACTCAGGTGCGGTTTCTATGGCACCCCTGCCCCTGCTTGTCCTTCAGAATCTGACCGCAGCCTCGCAGATCATGTACTTGGGATCCTTCCCGAACGTGCGCGCTTGCGGTATGGAGGGCTATGCTGACGCCACTATCATCACCTTCGGCGCAGAGGAGTGGATGATCTTCCCAATGCTGCGCCAGACCCCTTGGTCAGGTTGTTTCATCTCTGACATTGTGTCGTCTGGGCGCTCGGGATACGCTTTTAAGAAGGTGCCGTGATGCCAAACTTTATCGCTCCCGGAGCAACCTTCGCGGGCTGGGCGTCAGGCGCTACGGGCGACCTTATCCCGATCAGCACGACGGTCCGCCCACGGCAAGGCGTGAGTTCAGACGTAGCAGAGTCCGTAGCGTTTCCAGGCCACCCGCTGATGGGAAGCACTTTCAGCGTCGTCAACGAGACGGCGTGGGGCGTTGCCGCGTTGCCTCGTCACACACCAACGCAGCACACCGACTTCCACTACAAGTTCTGGGTCATCCCGTCGTCGCTCAACCTGAGCAACCCGTCGCTTGATGCGGACATTCCGTTCAGCATTTGGAACACCTTCCCGACGTTCCAGACGGTGACTTCCGTCAACGTCGTAGGATCCTCGGTGCTCTCGTTCGACCTGATCCCTGGTGCAGTCGTCCGCGACTTCCAGCTGATCGGGACGAACTTCCAGATTGGTGCAGGTGAGCCGACCATTGACGCAACAGTCACCTTCTCTTTCACGAGTGGCGATGCTGTGCTCGCCATCCGCGCGCTCGTCGCATCGACTTTCTCGATCATCCCAGAGGTGCCTGTCAACGAGGAGTGGGAGTACATCACAGACACCCTCATGACCTGGAACGGCTACGAGTCGAGGCTGTCACTGACGGCCGAGCCGCGGGTCACCATTGACATGAAGATCACCTTGGTTGACTTCGACGACCGGCGCGAGCTTTACGACCTAGTCAAGACGGCTATTCGTGTGCCAGCCTTGGTACCGTTCTTCCAATATGCAACACCACTGACGGCCAACACCTTGCTCGGCGCGTCTCGCCTTTACTTCAATCCGGTGATTGCGAACTGTCGAGTTGACTCCTACGTTGCGGTCATCAATCGAGTGACGCGTGAAGTCGTCCTGGGTCAGGTGAGCATCGTCCATGCTGATGGCGTGACCATCGACTCAGCGGTTGGGCAAGATCTCTTCGCAGATCCACCGCTTTGGTTCGCGATGCCTTCGCACCCCTGCGAGATCAAGGACGGGTCCGGCCTGACGTTCGGGACGCAAGCTGGCTCGTTCTCGCTCAAAGCAAACGTCCTGACCGACTTCACGGTCGAGCGGCCTGACGCCGTTCGCGTCGTCAACACGTTCGACTCGCTGCCTGTCCTGGAATGGCCCATGCTGATCACGACGGACGAGAAGTTCTCGTACCGCCGTGAGATCATGGACGGTGGGGTGGGCATCCGCACACTTCGTTCGCGAGACATACCGGTCAACGTGTCGCGGACGTTCAAGTTCTCGGCTGATCGCTTGACCGACGACCTCGACTACTTCCGGAAGTTCTTCAAGACGGTCCGCGGGTCGCAGAAGCCCTTCCTGATGACCACGCAGCTGCCCGACCTTAAGCTTGGCGCAGCCTTCGCGCAAGGCGCCTCGACACTCACACTAGACAAGTCGGACTACGTCTCGAAGTTCTTCCCCTTCGATGCGTTTAAACGCCTAGAGGTGACCTACGGCAACGGGTCGAAGTCCTACCACCTCGTCACGTCGGCAGCAATCGACGGCTTGGGCGTTGCGACGATCAGTTTCTCGCCAAGCCTGACCAACACTCCTGCTCACACAGTTATCACCCGCATCTCATACTTGCAGAAATGTAAGGCGTCCGATAACTTGATCCTTGAGCACTTCAACGACTACTCCTACGTCAGGTTCAAGGCTCAGACAGTGGAGTTCTAATGCCTTTTGCCACGACCGAAACCAGCCGAACAGATGCGCAGCCTATCGAACTATACCAGTTCGAGGGCACGTTCTCGACTTGGCGAATGACGTCCTACCAATCCGCTATCACGGCGGCAGGCGGCACGTTTACTCCTTTGGCCGGGTTGACGCGCGGGATACTCAAGATCGGGACGCAGGAGGAGGATGGCCTTGCGCTCGACGTCACACTGCCTTTTGATCACCCAATGGTCGCAGCCTACGCCTACGACACAGCACCACCCAAGCTTGACTTCACGCTTTTCCGTGTCCACTTGTCTGACCTCGCGTCTGCGGTCACCATGTGGAAAGGCAAGGTGACGACGTTCGCGGTCGAAGGCCGCAAAGCGAAGTTCCGCGTCCCTTCACTGTTCTCCTACATGCTGTCAGGTGTAGCACCGCAGCCTCGTTTCCAGGCGCCGTGCAACCACCTGCTCTACGACTCGCGCTGTCAGGTCAGCGCAGCCGCGAACCAGCACACGACGACGGTGACGGCGATACTCGGCAAGCTGATCACGGTCGCAGGTCACCCCTATGCTACCGGAGAGTGCAACGCAGGCGAGCTGTCCTTCCCTGCGGGCAATCAAGGTCGCATGATCATGGGCAACACGGGCAACGACTTCACAGTCACCTACCCCTTCTCAGGACTCACGGTCGGCGCATCTGTAACACTCAAGCGCGGCTGCGACCATTCCTTCGCGACGTGCAAAGCCAAGTTCTCAAACGGCATCAACTTCGGCGGTGTCCCCCTGGTCCCTGACCGCAACCCATTTACGAGCAAAATCTAATGATCTGGTGGACCCTCGCCCTCTTCGTCGTCTCGTTCCTGGTCACCGCGCTACTCGCGCCGAAGCCGGACATCGAGAACGCGCGTGCTGATAGTCTAGACAACGTCGACTTCCCGCGCGCGACGGAAGACGCGCCCATCCCACTCATCTTAGGCAAGGTGCGCTTCAACGCGCCGAACACCATCTGGTATGGTGACTACGCGGCGGTTGCGATCACCGAGCGGATCAAGGTTTCGATCTTCAAGAAGGTGACCATTATCGTCGGCTACAAGTACTACTTGGGTCTCGACCTCGCGCTTGCGATGGGGCCGGCTGTGCAGATGCACGAGATACTAATCGACGACACGAGCGTCTGGACAGGTTCGACTTCGTTGACGTTGCCGACGACTGGCTCGCTTTCGGCTAACTCCTTGTTCGGTGGTTACAAAGAAGGCGGCGGGTTCTCATCGTCGTTTACTTACTATCCTGGCGCGTTCAACCAGCCGGTAAACGCCTACCTTGAGGGGCAGAACGGTGTTGGTAACGTCCCCGGTTACCGTGGGCTGGCCCACCTCGTCTTCGAGAAGGCTTACATCGGCGAGTCGGCGCAACTGCGCAAGACGTCCTTCATCCTGTCCTGCTACACCAACGCGCTTGGTTCGCCAGGAAGCGGCCTCGTTGGCGAGGACATGAACCCGATGGAGGCCATCTACCAGGTGATGACCGATCAATGGCGCGGCCTCGGTGTGGCCTCGGTGCTCATTGACATACCGTCGTTCCAAGCTGCGGCAACCATCTTGCACGCCGAAGGCAACGGGGTCTCGATCCTCGTCACCGCGGCCTCGACGGGCAAGACAGTCATCGCCGAGATCCTGCGTCAGATAGACGCGATCATGTACCAGGATCCCGAGACAGGCAAGTTCGTCGTCAAGCTGATCCGCTTCGATTACGACCCAGGCACCTTGCCGGTCTACGACGAGGACGACGTGATCCAGATTCGGAACTTCACAAAGACCTCGTGGGAGGACGTGATCGCTCAGGTCAAGGTGTCCTTCCCGACGCGCGAAAAGGAGTCGACTTCGGTTGCCGTCGCGCAGGATCTGGCTACCGCCACGATGATGGGACGGCTCAAGACCTCAACGCTGTCCTTCCCGTTCTGCTACACCGCAAGCCTCGCGAACGCAATCGCCGCGCGCGAGCTCTCGACGTCCTCGGTACCGCTGTTCCGCGCGACCATCGAGATGAACCGCAACGGCTACGCTCTGCGCCCAGGAGACGTCTTCGTTCTCGACTGGCCTGAGTACGGAGTCGCGGGCGTCGTGTTCCGGGTGCAGAAGCACGACCTCGGCGCGCTCATGGACAACAAGATTGTCCTGGAATGCCTTCAGGACTCGTTCGCACAGTCGAACGTCGTCTTCTCGCCTCCTGCAGTCTCTGGCTGGACGCCGCCGATCACGCAGCCCGTGGCAATCGCAACCTTCGACCTGCTCGAGCAGCCGCGCTTCCTCGCGGGTCGTCTGACCTTCCCCGTGCCTGATGGGTTTGCCTCGGTAATCCCGTTGCCGCTCAAACCAACGGCAGGCTCTACCGGCTTCGACATGGTGGTGGGAAATGTCTCGGGCACGCTCGACATTCGCGAACCTGCAGAAGTCGAGTATCCTGCTTCCGGCACCTTGCAAGCGGCCTACGCGCGGACGGCGGGCTTCACTGGCATTGACGCGACCGGCTTCGTCGTCGCGAACGTCTCAGGTGTCTTCAACATCCCGACGGGTGCAGATCTGCTCGCAGGCGACGACGGGCTGATCTACGTCGGTGGCGAGTGGATGAGCTACTCAGGTGTCACGGGTGCAGGAGCAACTGTCACGCTCACGGGCATCCGTCGCGCGCTGTTCGGCACGCGTCCGCTCGACCATGCGCTCGGTGCTCGTGTCTGGGCAGTCAACTCAGAGCTCACGGGCAGCGGTGTCTTGGGCGAGGATCTGCTCGAGAACGGGACGGCTTACTACAAGCTCCTGGATCGTATTGGGGGGACGGTGTTCGCGGAAGCGTCTGCCGCTCAGCAGGTGAAGGCGATGGCAGACATTGCCGACCGTCCCCTGCGCCCGCGCAACGTGCAGCTCGATGGCTCCCGGACGCCTACGATCACCAACCCGGCTGCGCAAACCTGCACCTGGGTTGCATCGAACAGGAACAAGTTCGACGCAGTCACCTACGAGCAGGACGCGGCACAGACTCCAGACGTCACCGAGACTTACGACATTAAGACCTTCTTCAACGGTGTTGAGCAGGTCCCACTTCGTCGCTTGTCGGTCCCGTCAGGGACCACCATCCCCTTCCACTTGCTTCCCTTCGGTACCAACCCTTCGCAAGCAGAAGTGCGCGTGAACTCGATCAGGACAGCGGGCGACTTCAAGTCCTCGGTCGACTACGCAGTACTACCGATCATCGTCAACATTGCGCTCCTTGCCGCTGAGTGGAACCCGGCAGACAAAGACGCATCAATCGTGATCTCGAACGTCGGGCGCACCATCGCTAAGACAGGCGGCGCAGGCTGGCGGTCGGTTAGGTCGCTGCGCGCTCGCTCGACAGGCAAGTTCTACGTCGAGTTCAACATGCAGTTCCACACCGCGTCCTTCATCGCGGCCGGGTTCGCGACGTCGGCAGCTGCTCTAAGTAACTATGTGGGCGCCGGCACGACCAGCCTTGGTATCGTGACTGATGGAAACCGCTACACCAACGGCGTGGCTACCGCGACTATCGCAGGTTTTGCCAACACCGACGTCTTGTGCTGCGCAATCGACCTCGACGCGCGTCTGATCTGGTTCAGGAAGAACGGTCTTGCCTGGAACACCGTGATCGGCGGCGCACAAGATCCTGCCGCGGGCACAGGTGGTATCGCGTTGCCTGCGGGCCTCACAGGTGGTATCTTCTGCATGGGTTCGGTTCAGGTCAACACGGACATCCAGACAGCAAACTTCGCCGCGGCGAACTGGGCGCAGGCAGCACCTGCGGGATATGGGGAATGGTGATGCTAGCTTTCTTCGGATCGGCCCTCGTCAAGAAACTACTGCCCTACGTCCTCGTAGCAGCCGCGTTTGTGGGCACGGTCGTCTACATCGACTACCGAGCATACCACCGAGGCTGGGATGCCGCAAGCGCTGCGCAGATGGCTGCGGCTGCTGCGGAGGCGTCACGGGTCGCCGAGGCAAACGCAAAGGCCGTCGAAGAAGCCCTCAGGACCATCGACCGCTTGACCATCGAGAAGGAGATACGAGATGCACAGATCGAAGACCTCATCCGGGAAGGCGCGGCTGATCCTACTGCTGGTAGTACCGCTCTTCCTCCTAGCAGCGTGCGCCGACTCAATTCGGTCAACTGAGCCACCGAAGCTGTCCCCTGTCCCGCCGCAGCTTGCAGCCTCGTGCCCGCGGCCTGTGACATTGCCCAACCGCGGGTTGACCCAGGCAGAGGTTGAAGCGTTCTGGTTGCGTGATCGGCAGCGCCTCGTCGAGTGCGGCCTGACCAAGCAGGCTGTCGTCGACTACTATAGCAACCGGGATGCTTTGATCACCGGCACAGCGCCTCAGAGCTAGGCGAGCGCTGGGCGGTTACTCGTCTTGCCCTACGTCGGGGCCCGCTGACGGTGTGACCGCCTTGCTGCGCAAGCTCTTGAGGGCTGCGTCCAGTAGCACTTCGACGTGCTCAGGGATACGTTGCCGCTCGTTGCGATAGTTCGAGATGGATTGCGGCGTCTTGCGTAGGTGGCTCGCCATCTTGGCATTGGTCCACCCCAAGGAAGACTGCCGCCGCTTGAACTCGGCTGGTGTCATGATGGGGCCCTCTTTCAGATCCCGTTCTAGCATAAGTCGCTTATTACCACGACCACGAAACAAGGACCTAAGCTGCGCAACCCTGAGCGAGTATCGCGCATATGACGCGCACACGCGCGCGTTAGGCTTGGTACCATGGTAAAACGGTACCGCCGGTTAACTCGTTGATTCCGTTCGACAAAACCGATGGTCGAGTACCACAGCGGTACCGCATGGCGGTGCTAACCACCAGTAATCGTTACAGAAATCCCATGCGGTACTGCGGATTGCCTTAGATCATTAGAAGGCATCTCGAACTCGACTTGCATGTGCGCACTTGCTCACTGTAACTTTAGGGCTCAACAACCGCACCAACGGAGCAACTCATGACTGCACTCATATGGAATCCCGACGTCTTCGTGATGGGCCAGACCCAGTTCAACCAGGAGGCCCTGAACGACTGGGCCAGGTTCAACGGTCTCGGCAACCACGTCAACGGCGGCTTCGACTCGCCCCTCGGGCGCCTCTGGGACGACGTGGACGACGAGTTCGCGCTCGAGCGCATGATCGAGTTCGGCGGGCGTCACTGCTACCGTGCCTGGACGGCAGGCCGCGACCGCGGCGCCTATATCCGGAACATCATCGAGATGGAACATGGCTCGGTGCTCGAGCACTCGTCGGTCAACTTCGCGATCCAGGGCGTGTCTCGCAGCTTGTCCTTGGAGCTCGTTCGCCACCGCGTCGGTGTCGCGATCTCCCAGGAGTCGCAGCGGTATGTGGACGCGTCGGACATCCAGTTCGTCGTCCCGCCCATCGTGTCCTACCTCGCCGGCGGTGCGTTCTCGAACGCGCTCGAGATCGACGAGTTCAAGCGGGTCTGCGAACGCGCCCGCGCGGCCTACATCACCCTGCAGCAGTCCATCGTCGAGGAAGTCGGCAAGCGCGGCAAGTCGGTGAAGGATACCACCATCGTCACGAAGCGCGCGAACGAAGCAGCCCGGGCACACCTGCCGAACTCCTGCGAGACGCGTCTGCTCTGGTCGCCCAACATGCGCCTCCTGCGGCACGTCCTCTGGCTGCGCGGCGGCAACGGTGCTGATCTCGAAATCCGTCGCCTGTCGCTCGAGATGTTCCAGCAGGTGCGTCGGATCGCGCCTTCAGTGTTCAAGGACATGGCGATCTCGGACGCAGACGGCTCATACGGGGTCCCGATCATCGTGGCGTCCAATGCCTGAGGTCGTCGTCGAGAACGAGTGG
>JANOSH010000003.1:0-3276 GCA_031415695.1 Actinomycetes bacterium | reverse complement strand
AGGATTTGAACCTGTGACCTTCGGGTTATGAGCCCTACGGTCATCGTCTGCTCTCGTAGGCGCTGGCAGACTATTGCGGCTGCTCAGAGCCTGTTTCTATCACGTCGATCAAGACTCCTGTAGACCCTCGTAGACGCCTGTTGGCGGCAGTGTCGTTGACATTTCGTTGACATCTCGTCGGTTTTCGGGCGGCCCGTCCGTCGCCTACCCCACTTTTTGCAGGCAACTCACCACTCGAACCCCCCACCTTTTGCGGGCATCAAACGGCCCACACCCCCCACCTTTTGCGGGCTATTCTCAATGGTTATGCGAGACGACGACCTGCGCCGGGCCCTAACCGACGCCAATCCGTGGTGGCGCGCCCCCTCTCACGGCACCGACCCAACCGGCTGGGTCGGCGCGCATCCGCTGCTGGTCGACCGCGCCGACCACGACCTCGGCTACCGAGCCGCGGTCCTTGATGACATCGTGTCGGTGCCCCGTATCGACGACCGCCTGGTGGTGCTCACCGGGCCCCGCCGGGTCGGCAAATCGGTAGCGCTTCTCGACGTCGCCGCACGCTTGTGCGCACGATCGGATATCGATCCGCGCCAGGTGATCCATCTGCCCTGCGACGGGTTCGCTACACGGGACCTTCGGCGGGCCCTCGCCTTGGGTCGCGAACTCACCCGTGTCATCGACCAGACGGCATCGACGCCAAGGGTGTGGCTGCTCGATGAGGTCAGCTCGATCGATGGATGGACCGCCGTGCTGAAGTCCGCTCGGGACGGGACGGCATTTGGCGGTGACACCGTGGTCGCTACCGGTAGCCGTTGGTCAGCAAACGACGATGTCGAAGGAAACCTTCTTGCCGGGCGCGCCGGACGAGCCGACTCACGGCGGGTACGGCACCTGTTGCCGATGTCGTTCCGGTCGTTCCTCGCGACGACACGACCCGAACTGGCCCGACCCGAGACAGTGCATCCATCACTGCTACAGACCCAGCCGGTCGCTCATGTTCTCGATGCCCTTCGGTTCGATGTCGATGCGTACGACTTCGCGTGGCAGGACTACCTCACCTGCGGCGGATTCCCCCGCGCTGTCTACGAGCACACAAGGATCGGAGCGGTCAGCACCGGGTTCATGCACGACCTCGCCGCCTGGCTACGCCGAGACGTCGACCGTGACGCTGCCGCCGAGTCGATCCCACTACTCCTCGACGGGCTAGCGCAGCGATCGACCAGCCCGCTCAACCAGCGCAAGGCCGCCGAAGCGCTGGGATACACCTATGACTCGCTCTCACCACGCCTGGCAAAGTTAGTGCGGAACTTCGGGGCGCTTTGGTGCCCCCAACGTGACGACAACGGCCGCATCGTACGAGGAAGCCAACCCAAGCTGTATCTCGCCGACCCGATCCTGAGCTGGCTCCCCAGCCGACTGCGCGCCGGATGCGCCGAACCCGACATGACGATGCTCACCGAAACCACCATTGCGATGCACCTCGCCCGCGCGATCGACAACCACGACGAAGGTCGCCTCGTCGTGAACGACACCATCGGCTACGCCCGAACCGGCGCCGGCAACGAGGTCGATCTCGCTCCCGTCTCGATCAGCAGCCCGGCCGGAACAGCACGCACCATACCGATCGAAGGGAAATGGGTCGACGACCAATGGCGCAGCGACGCCAAAACCATCGAGGCCAAATACGAAGCCGGCATCTTGGCAACCAAATCGATCCTCAACACCGACCACCCAACCTGGGCCATCCCTGCACCGCTCCTTGCGCTCCTACTGTTGTGAAAGTGCGCCTGCGCCACCGCTCCAGCATCGAGCGGTCCGCCTGACCGGGCCGTCGCGCTTTCTGGCGCACTATCGAGATCCGCTTGGGGTCAAGCCCCACAACCGTTGTAGGGACATCATCCCAGCGCGGCGACACTTCATGTTCTACCGATTCTTCTACCGCGCGCCGACCGTCGGTGCCGGTAGAAGAAGGAGAACGTCATGGACGGATACGTCGCGCGAAAAGGGAACCGGTGGTACGCAGTCATCTACCACGGGCTCGACCCGATCACCGGCAGGGAGCAAAGGACCTGGCACGCCGCCGGGGACGATCGCTCCAAGGCCGAACGGCTCGCCCGCAAACTCGCCAAGCAGACCGTCGGACGCGATGACGGTAACCGCAGCCTCACATTTGGTGCGTACCTCATCCAGCGCTGGCTGCCAGGGAAGAAGATCGAACTCGCTGCAACCACCTTCCACGGCTACCAACGGATCGTGGAGCGCCACATCCTCCCGACGCTCGGTGCCGTCAACCTCCGACGTCTCAGCCAGGACCACCTCGAAACGCTCTACGCCAGAAAACTCGCGCCGATCGACGGAAGTCGCCCGCTGTCACGCAAGAGCGTTCTCGAGATCCACGTCGTGATCCGAAGTGCGCTCAGCCAAGCGCTCGTGAGAGGGATCGTGAACCGCAACGTCGCCGCGACCGCTTCGCGCCCGTCGATCCGCAATGTTCCGCCTGTTGAGCCGCGGGCCTGGGACGAGCACCAACTGCGAACGTTTCTCAATGCTGCTGCAGGGCATCGGTTGTATCCGGCGTTCCGATTGTCGGCGGCGACAGGGATGCGGCGCAGCGAGATCCTCGGACTCAAATGGACCGATGTCGGTTGGGACAATGCCACCATTTCGGTCGATCGAGGCCTCGTGGCAGTCGGCTACGAACGCCAAGTCACACGCTGCAAGACGAAGAATTCCCGTCGACTCATCGAGCTCGACCCGACCACAATGGCCATGCTCACCGCTTGGTGTGCATGGCAACACGCGGCGACATTCGGGGACCCGGCAGCGCTTCCAGTCTGGATGTTCCCTGCCGACGACGGCGGTGCCACACACCCGCACGCGTTCTCCCAAGCGTTCGATCGGATCGTGCAACGCGCCGAACTCCCGCCGACCCGGCTGCACGATCTCAGGCATACGCACGCCAGCCTGCTTATCAAACACGGCATACCGCTCAAGGTCGTCAGCGAACGGCTCGGACATGCGAAGGCGTCGTTCACGATGGACACCTACCAACACGTCATGCCCGGCATGCAAGCCGACGCCGCACGCGCCTACGAGACGATAGTGAAGCCAACCACGCAACCGCCGCAACGGCGATCATCTTCTACCGGACCGGGCCGGTAGAAGAACCGGTAGAAGCCGACTGAAAACGGTAGAAGCCTGGCCAGAAAGTGCTTCTGGCCAGGCTTTTCAGTGGCGGGGACAGGATTTGAACCTGTGACCTTCGGGTTATGAGCC
>JANOSH010000002.1:0-9427 GCA_031415695.1 Actinomycetes bacterium | reverse complement strand
AAGTCAGGCGACCGCTACTTCGAGTACAGGATCCTCCCGTGAAGCATGATCCGATCCTAGCACAGTGGGAGAAGCGCAACGCAGGCTTGACCATGGCGAAGGTCAAGGCCAACCCGCTGAAAGCAGCCTACCGCCGCTGGTATGCCAGCCTAACCGACCTCGACGTCCACCTGAACGCGAAAGATTGGTGGTTCTGCGCACGGGATGAGCAGCTGCCCCCACCTGGAGACTGGGCTTACTGGCTATACCTCGCAGGTCGAGGCGCCGGTAAGACGCGGACGGGTGCGGAGTGGACCCGGGACCTAATCAAGCAGGGGTATCGTCGCGGGGGCTTGATTGCGCCCACAGCAGCAGACGCCCGAGACGTCATGATCGAAGGCGAGAGCGGGTTGCTCGCGTGCTGCGACAAGTACGACCAGACCTACGATGGTGTCCACCTAGGCAAGCCCCTCTACGAGCCGTCTAAGCGTCGCGTGACGTGGGAGAACGGCGCTATGGTCACGCTCTTCTCAGCGGATGAACCGGAACGCCTACGTGGACCTCAGCATGAGTTCATCTGGGCGGACGAGATCGTCGCATGGCGCAGGCCCGAGACCTGGGACCTTGCCATGTTCGGGCTGCGCCTACCAACGCGCCCGCCGAAGGCGTTCATCTCGACGACGCCCAAGCCCAAGAAACTCATCCTCGAACTGATGAAGGACCCATCCACCGCAATGACCCGCGGGTCTACCTACTCGAACCGTGCGAACCTTGCCGAGAAGTTCTTTAAGCAGATCGTGACGAAGTTCGAGGGAACGAGGCTGGGTCAGCAAGAACTGATGGGCGTGGTGCTTGAGGAGGCTGAAGGCGCGCTCTGGTCCCGGGAGATGCTAGATAAGACCCGCGTTCCTTGCATCCCGCTGCATGAGGGCTTCTACTTCATGCGGATAGTAGTCGCTGTTGACCCTGCGATCTCGGCACATGCAGACTCCGACGAGACAGGCATCGTGGTTGTAGGCTTAGGCAACGACAACCACGCCTACATCCTTGCCGACGTGTCAGGCACGATGATGCCCGGCATCTGGGCGAAGAAGGTAGTGGACACAGCAGTCTTGTGGCAGGCGGATGCCGTCGTCGCGGAAGGCAACCAAGGCGGTGAGATGGTCCGCCATACGATCCAGACCGAGATCGACAACCGCAACAGCAAGGGACACGGGCTCGTCTCGCTACCTATTCAGATCGTCCACGCCTCACGCGGCAAGGCTGCGCGGGCCGAACCCATTTCCGCGCTGCATGAGCAGGGGAAGATCCACTTCGTCGGATCTGCTTTGATGGACCTCGAGGACCAGCTCTGCGTCTGGGAACCACTGTCAGGTGAGGGCTCGCCTGACCGTCTCGATGCGATGGTATGGGGCGTCACCGCCTGCATCCTTGGGAAAGGCGTCACAGATTCCGGTAAGCTTAAGGGCTTCTACTAGATCGCGGGATACTCCTCAGAAATATGAGGAGTGGACGAAACAATTAACGGTTTGACTTGTTGTTACCATGCAAACCGGCTGATTTGCGTTAGTTATCCACAGCAGGCTTGTGTTATTGTGTCGAAGCGCGATCCCGCGCCCATCAACGGAGTACTGACCATGCAGATCGTTCTGAACACCATCGAAGGCAAGACTCTCGTCGGCAACAACCCCACGACGAATGAGCACGCGGAAGCGCTGCGCATCGTCACGGGCAATAAGAAGAAGTGGGCTATCCTGGTGAATGGGGAGCTGTCCGCTATCGTCCAGACCTGGGACGCCGCAGTCAAGTCGCTGCGCGACGACGGCTTCCGCGTCAAGATCCAGTAATCGAGCAGCTCGGGCCTGTTTAAACGCAGGCCCGCATCCGCAGTTCGTCGAGGGTCTTGCTCGACACGCAAGCGCCATCCTTGATCTTGGTTCCTTCGATCCTGGATGCGGGTATCTCAACGCCGAACCCGTCAACGAAGACAGTGACCATACCTGCGGGAGACAGAGGAGGCTTGCTCATGCGCGCTGCCTCATATAGGCCAGCCCAGTCAACGCGGCGAGCAGCATCCAGATAGACGCAGGCAACGGCACAGGCGACGGACCCACAGGATCGGGCGTCACGTCAGGCGTCCACGGCCGCGTCGTCACGGTGGTAGGGGTGAACACCGTAACCACCGGCAGAAACGCAGCGCTCGAGGGCTGGCTGGGGACGTAGGCGTAGGTCAAGGCTGGTTGAACGCGTCCACGAATGATCGACCAGTTGCCGCAGGCCTCGAGCCGCACGAAGGCCCACCCGTCCATCTGCCAGCCAAAGGAACCTTCCTGCTGATCGAGCACCGCAAGCGTCGTCGTGCGGTACCCGATAGGACGCTCCTTGTAGTAGGTCATGAGCGAGAAGGTAGTTCCATCGTCGACCGAGATGTACTCGGGATCCGGCTGCTGCGCGCGAACGGCCTCGAGCTCAGCCATCTCTTCCTTGGTGAGCAGCGTCTCCGCCCACTCAAGGCTGCAACGGTTAAGGCAAGGCGTTGGTCCTGCGCCCGACCACGTCTCCGTGATCGAGGCTGCGCCCGCGGGCGATGCAAGGGCAAGGGCAAGCAAAAGGTGCTTCATGCCATAAACCCGAACAAGACGAGGATGACTGTGAGCGACTGAACAACAACCTCGATCAGCGCGAGATAGATGCCGACCACGGTCAGCGCACCCGCGGCCATCGCAACTGGGATAGCGACAACCGCGAACCCAGGAGCGACTCGAGGCGCGAACGTCGCGCTGGTGATGAAGATCCCGAGCCACAAGAAAGTCGAGAGGTACCAGAGGGCAAAGGTGTTCATTTCTTCTCCTTCGCAAGGATGCGTGCTTCAATCTCAGCATAGTCGACGCCGACCAGCGGGCTGTCAACGACTACCGTGGGTCTCGAGCGCCCGAGCTCCTGGTATTCCAGGTGGGTGCGACGGAGGCGACCCGTCGAGGTCGCCTCAATCTTGGACAGCTTCTGCGGGCCCAAGGCGTAGGCGTTAGGCCAGCGGCTCATTCTTCGCCTCCCACGTTGCCGTCCGAGAACGACTCGACGTGGCGGTAGAGATAGATCAAGGCGATAACCGAACCCACGCCGAGCGTGGCCTGGCCGATGACGTCAAGCCAGTTCATTCCTTCGACTCCTCGAGCGAAGCAACGGCTTCTTCGAGCGCCGTCACGGCTTCGTCGAGCTTACCGTCTGCCTCTTCCATCGCCGTGACCGCAGCCTGAGCGCGTTCACCTTTGTCGCCGTTCTGGAAGCCCTCAGGCATGTTGTCGTAGTACTCCTGCTCCTCGCCCATCGGGCCTTCGAGCGAGCCCTTCAGGTCTTCGACCTTTCCCCTGAGGGCGTCGATCTCGACAATGAGGGCATCCAATTCCTTGCGGCGTGCGGCGTTCATCTTATCTGCTCCTTGCTTTGATGCGCTGAGTTGCGCGGGCGTCGTGAAGGTCGAGCGCGTCGTAGGTGCGCTCGTTGATCTGCTTGGTCAGGAAGGACATTGCAGCCCCCGCAACCAAGCGTTCGGACAGCTTGCGCCCAGGCGCAGCCTCCCACTCGCGGATCGTGAGGGCTGCGTGCTGCAACTTGCTCGACGTCGCGAGGTGGACATCGCCTAGGCGCGCGAGCACCTGGACGGGAAAGTCGTTAGCGACGATGGTAGTCTGAAGCGTCATGCTATTTTCCTAGAATGAGGCAGGCCGTTTAAACGACCTGCCTAGGTTGATCAGGGCTGCCACTCAAGATACCAAGGATGCAATTTCATTTCTGCCTCCTCGAGCGTGTCGTAGGCGATAGGCGAGTACCACCACGCGTGGACGAAGAAGCGTCCTTCGAGTTCGTGGATCGCGTAGCCGTCAGCATAGAGCAGGACGGCAGATTGCGGGATAGCAGACCCAATGTCGTCCTGGATTTCGGCCCAGGTCGCGTCGTCACAGGCGCGCTTCGTTGCGCGAAAGGCTGCAAGGTCAAACGTCATGGTCAGCTCCTCACAACGTAAAGTCGTTGAGCACGTCGCCAGGTTCGGCAGCGTGCAGCATGTCGCGCAGTTCGACGCGCGCAGATTCGTCGTCGTTTGACGTTGCTCGCATGTCGTCAAGGACGCGATGCAAGAAGATGCGTTGGGCATCGTCAAGGATGATAGTGAAGAGAGCAGGCGTCATAGGTTCACTCCGTTGATAGGCGGGCCGATCCCGCTCACGACGTATAAGCGAGTTATACCTCACGGCGCAACCAGTATCGTGGACCTGCTTCAATTCTTGCGGTGACGCAGCCTTGGGACTATGATCACACCGAACCAACTTGAGGACCACCCATGGCTCGCAATATCAGCTCCGTCCACGCCGACTTCGCAAAGCGGCAGATCCAGTGGGCCCGAATCCGGGACGCACTCGAGGGTCAAGACGAGATCAAGGAGAATGGCGAGTCCTACCTCAAGAAACCGTCCGCCATGACGCTGACCGAGTACCTCGCCTACAAGGACCGCGCTCAATTCTTCCCGGTGGCCGAGCGAACGCTCCGAGGCATGTCGGGACTCGTGTTCCGGCACAACACCCAGTTCGAGCTGCCCGACCGCCTTGAGGATCTCAAGGAGTGCGCGACCACGGACGGCCACTCCCTGACCGTCATGTCGGAACAGGTCGTCAACGAACTCCTGAGCGTCGGCCGGTTCGGCCTACTCGTCGACTTCCCCGAGGCGACCGCGGACAGCACAGCCTTGCCTTACATCGCGTCCTACACAGCCGAGAACATCCTTGACTGGACCTCGGCCTTCGTCAACGGCAAGCGGCAAGTCGTGCGGATCGTCGTCAAGGACGACTTCGACAACAACGACGACACCAACGACGTGGCGGAACAGCGCCTGGAGCTGCTGATCAATACGGATGGGGTCTACGAGGTGCGCAAGTGGACCTCGAGCACCGTCGTCGCGAAGACGGACAAGACAGCTTCGTCCTTCGCCCTCGCCTCGACGATTGTTCCGATGGTCGGTGGCAAGCCTCTCAAGGAGATCCCCTTCGTCTTCATCAACCCCTACGATCTACGCCCCGAAGTCGAGAAGCCGCCCATGCTCGACCTCGTGGACGTCAACGTCGGTCACTACCGCAACTCGGCTGACTACGAGCACGCGCTCTACCTGACGGCGCAGCCTACCCCTTGGATCTCAGGCCAACTGCAGGAGGCGAACAAGCCGACCGCCATCGGCTCGGGAGCCATCTGGTATCTGCCCGAAGGTGCGCAGGCTGGCATGCTCGAATTCCAAGGTGCTGGGATCGAGGCACAGCGCAAGGCGATGGAAGACAAAGAAAACCGGATGGCCGCACTTGGTGCGCGCATGATCCACGAAGGCCGGGCCCGCAACGAGGCCTCGGATACGGCGAAGATGCGCGGCAAGAGCGAGATGTCGCTGCTGACCAACGTCGTCAACATGGCAGAGGCCGGCATTCTGAAGGCGCTCAAGATCGCAGCCGAGTGGGTGGGTGCGAACCCGAAGGACGTCAAAGTCAACATGAACCGCGACTGGGTCGCTGTCATGATGGACAGCAACACCCTCAACGCTATGGTGAAGGCGTGGCAGGCTGGCGCGATCTCGCACGAGACGCTCTACGCGAACCTGCAACGCGGCGAGATCGCGTCGCTGGATCGCTCGTTCGACGACGAGAAGGAACTGATCGAAGACGAAGGCGGCGATCTCATGCTCGGCATGCAGGCCCTAATGGTTCAGCAAGCACAGCAGCCCCCTGGAAAACCGGGTCAGCAGCCCGGGACGCCTCCCGCGCCGGGTGCAGGTGGGGCGCAACCCAAACCACCCGCAGCGCCGCCTAAGCCCGCGCTAAAGCCAGGAGCCACGACATGACACGCGAAGTAGTACACGAGGCCTTGGATCAATGGGTCAAAGAAGAGACCGACAAGGCGCACGAGCAAGGCCGTTCCGCGGGTCGGGCTGAAGTCAATGCCCACCTGACCGCACACATGAAGGAGCAGAAGGCTGCACTCATTGACCAAGGCCGTGAGCAAGGCGCTGCAGAAACGATGCTCGTGGTCGACGCAGCCCGGGAAGCTGGGCGCGTTCAAGGCGTCGAGGATGGCCGTGCGATGGCCGAGCTTGCAGCTGACCGGACAGCCAAAGACGAGGCGTTTAAACAGGGCAAGGCTGAAGGCGACCGCGAGGGCTTCAAGCGTGGACGTGGTGAAGGCTACCGAGCTGGCTGGAACGATGCGATTAGCACACCTGCCCGCGACCACAAGGCAAAGTGATGCGGGAGTTCCTGACGGGCACCGACTACGAGCAGTTGACCACCGCGTCAACGGTCCAGTTCCAGAATGTTGGAACTGGAACGCTTATTGTCAAGCGCTCAGTCACGCAGCCTTCCTCCTCGGCTCCTGGTTGGGTGTATCCTCCCGGGTTCGGTGAACGCGGCGCCGTGTCGGCCCTGTATCCGACGGAGACCGGGACGCTCTGGGCACGTTCGGACGAGTCGACCTATGTCCTGGTCGAGGAGCTCTGATGACCAGGCTCTTCTCACCATTCGGTGGCGCGGCACAATCCTCAGGCGGAGGCGGCGAACCTATCGCGGGTGAGTCAGGTCCTGAGTTCACTTGGGTGCTTGGCAAACTCACTCGGATCGACTATGATTCCGGGAACTACAAAGTGCTGTCCTACAACGTGGACGGGCTTCTTTCCGTGAGCGACTACCACGTCGGGTCCGTGATCACGCGTCAGACGTTCTTCTACAACGTGGACAACTCGATCAATCGCATAGAACAGGTGGTCATCTGACATGGCAACGCTCACAGTAGACCGCTTCCTTGATGCCGCAGCCGTTACCGCGGGCGAGACCTTCACGATGAACGGCGCCCGTCTGACCATCAGGACAGACACGCGCGTCCACGCGAACGCACCGGCTACTATGACGGGTGCGCTTGGTTCGCTGGCTATCTCGTCTACCTTGGGCGGAGGTATCACGCTCGACGGCACCAAGGTGCGCTGGATGCCTTTCAACACAGGCGCTGGGACCGTCCCGGCCATCGGCACCTCAATCACTCGAGGCGGTGCTACGGGCATCCTGCTCGGCGTATGGGCAACCATCACGTCGGCACCCACAGCCGTAGGCGCGGCCATGCCCACCACTGGCTTCATCAAGTTCCGCGAGGTCACAGGCGGGCCGTTCACCGCGGGCGCGCTCACGGGCATCAGCGCAAGCGCGACGGGGCCCGACGTCGTGGGCTGGATCGAGGTCGTTCTTGATCAGGCTGCGGCGATCACGGTCCCGCGTCTCGGCGACTTCACTGTGCGAGGCTCTTGGTACGACCTCGGGACAACGACCGGGGTGGCTAACCAGCTGGTCTCGATCCCAACGAATGGCTCCGCTACCTGCTATACCCCGGGCGTCTGGATCGCGAACATCGCGACCCCGCTGACCGACGACGACTGGGACTTCTACCCGAGTGTCTACGCTGCTGGCCTGATCGCCGCGAACTTCGGCACGGACCTGCGGAGCCGCGTCGTTTGCATGGAGACCAACGGCCAGATCCGCATCGGGCACAACGGGACGGTTGCCATAGGCTTCCTTCCGCCTGCTGGGCGGCAGATCCGCATCGGGAACGTCTTTGGTCGCCAATGCACTGCCGCTGCTCGTGCGGCCAACGTGATCCCAAGCGCGACCGCAACCACCCGGCCCGACTTCGTGACGACGAGCGCAGGTGCAATCGACATGGAGCGGTTCGTCACTGACTGGTACCTGAACTTTGCACAGCCTTTCTCTGTGCGGGTTCGCAACTTCGCTACCTTCGAGTACTTGACCATGAGCGAAGTGGCATCACCCATTGACATCTACGATGGTGGAATAGGGCTTAGCCAAGCGATGGCTGCCCTGCCCTTCGACGTCTTGTCCTGCTTCGCGGGCGGGACAGTCACCAAGATGTTCGCGCTGCGGCAGGCCTCGGGCGCCGCAGGCCACGTTTGCCAGATCAACGCGTCAAGCGGCATCACGCTGAGCCGAGTCGAGGCAGGCGTCGCCACGTTCGCACGAACCAACACCGCCTATGCTTTCAACATCGTCAGCAGCTCTGGTATCATCCTCAACAACTGCAAGCAGTTTAACGCCGCTATCATGTTCGCGACGTCAGACAACTGCTCAGTCACGAACCTCGACCACTCAGACCGCTTCGTTGGCGCGACCAACACCACCACGCCAATCTATGCGATCAACACCTCTGCGAAAGCGAGCAAGATCACAGTGAACGGGTTGACCTTCGGGCTGGGCGGGACGATAGCCAACTGCCACCCCAACTCGGGGCTCATCTTCTGCGCGTTGTCCTCGGACATCAAGTTCCGCAACGTCGGCACCCGCAGCGCAATCAGTGCCGGTGGGTTGAACCCGCCTCTCTTCGTCTTCGTGTCAGGCGGGAACAACCAGCGGATCAAGATCCAGCGAGTCTACTTGCAGCCTACAGGGACGGGCGCTATCAGCACCTTGAACAGTGACAAAGGGAACGTCTACGAGCATGTCTACGGCGACTTCGCGGACGCCATGCAGACCGCGGACCTCAACGGGAAGTTCAAGAACTGCGCGGCTACTCCTGGCATCACGGGACAGGCGTCCGTCTACGGTACCATGTTCTACGACGCCTTCGTCTCGGACACGGTCGGGCGCGTCCTGCTCGCGATGAACGAGAAGACAACGGAGACCGCAGCCTACCAGACGATCATCGCGGGCACGCCTCAGTTCACGTCAGCAGGAAACCTCGTGCTGAATGACGTGAGCGACGAGGTCCACTGGGAGATGGACTACTTCGTCTTGGGCTGCACTGCGCTCGCGAACGTCGTCCCGACCGTGACAGGAACCAACGTGACCTTCTCCGCGGGATCCCGCTGGGGCAACCACGATCTGTTCTACCAGATCGACAAAGGCGCAGGCTTTGGTGGCACCTGGATCGCGTTCAACCAGACCAACCTCGCACTTGAGACGGGCATCAACCCGGCTGTCGGGTTCAAGATCAAGTTCCGGGCAGTCTGCGCAATCGCTGCGACGACCAACCTCCTTACCTTCGTCCGCTTCGACACGGTCACGACACTTGCAAGTCAGTCCGCCAACCTGTATCCTTTGGACACGGCAGCGGTCAGTGTCTCAGGCCTCGTTTCTGGGTCTCGCGTGAAAGCGTCGAAGGTGTCTGATGGGGCGATCTTGTTCAACGGTGCGGAGTCTGGCGGCGCGATCAGCTTCCAGACCGACTTTGTGGGCGCGATCAACCTCGAAGCGCGCAAAGCAAGCGCAGCACCTTTCTACCAGCCGTGGGTGACTCAGGTCACGACGGTAGCAGACCAGACGGCGACGGCAACCGCACTTCAAGTGCTCGATCAATAAGGAGACGCTAACATGGCTATTGCTGATGACTTCACCGTAACCGTGGGCGGCAACATCCG
>JANOSH010000001.1:0-140357 GCA_031415695.1 Actinomycetes bacterium | reverse complement strand
CGCCGACCAGCAAGGCGAACGTCGGACGCCAGGTCGAAGTGCTCCGGCCACAGCGTTGCCTCGCCCACCGCGCCGCCAAGGCGAAGGGCAAGAGTGTCGATCACTCGCTGGGCGAACGCATACCATTCGCCGAGTGATCGCGACGCTGCTGCATCGATCTGCAGAGACTCGTCGGGGGTTAGTTCAGGCACATCGTTTCCGATGCCGGGATCGGCCAACAGTTCGACGCCGAACACCGCTGCCAGCTCTCGTAACGTCGTCATCCGTTGCGCTGTCCCCGGTTCGGTGAGGAGTTCATCCCCACGCACGACCATCTGCGATCCATCGTCAAACAGTGGAGTGCCGAACCCGTCGCCCGTCGACCGGAGGCCGATACGACCGATGCGAGCTTTGCGATAGGGCGAGATCACGAAGCATGCGACCTGGTGGAGCCCATCACGCGTCACCTCGAAGGTTGCCGGCAACGCGAGCAACGTGCGTCGATCCAGTTTGAGCGACGCCGAGTTCATGCAGTAGCGCTCACCCGTCGGCCCTGGCCCGTCCGGGAACACGTGCCCGAGATGCCCGCCGCACGCTCGGCAGAGCACCTCGGTCCGGGTCATGAAGTGGCTCTTGTCGGTCAGGAGGGTGACGGCTTGGGCGACCACGGGATCGGTGAAGCTCGGCCAACCGGTCCCCGATTCGAATTTCGTCGACGAGGAAAACAGCGATGAGCCACATCCGGCGCACCGGTAGACGCCATCGTCGTGGCAGTTCCAATACTCGCCGGTAAACGCCCGCTCCGTGCCGCCTTTGCGCAGCATTTGGTACTGCTCTGGGGCGAGGGCTTCGCGCCAGTCTGCATCGCTGCGAACGACGGCGGGAACGGACGATTCGTTGTCATTGCTTCGAGTAGGCATGCCAGACCAGTCTCGTCGAAAACGAAAGCGTTTCACGAACTCGCCAGCTTCGCACTGTCGACAGCCGACGCCGTCCGCCGCGCTCGAAACAACTCGGCCACCGACCACGCTTGGAATGGACAGCCGGTAGCCCCGTGCGAAGCGTCACCGTGAACAAGGCCGCGACGCCGCCCGAAGGAACCCCACCCCATGAACAACATCGACCCACGATCAGCCGGATCCACGCACCAGAACGCGCCAACGCAAAAAGTGTGGTTGCCCTCGATCAGCCGCAGCTGGTGCGCAAACTCGTCCTCGCTGGCACAGGACCCGCCGGCGGCGACATCCCGAACAGCGAACTCACGATCTACCCCGACGCTGGCCGCGGCGGCATCTTCCAGTACGACGCGCAGTTCGTACCAACCGCACTCGAGTTTCTCGGCCGCTGAGGACGAGTCGTCCCGGCTTCCCCCGAGCGGCGCGGTTACCGTTCCATCATGCAATGTGACCGCCGCCCTTCGCGCGTTGCTCGTCTCCCCGATCAACCGATGAACAGCCCCGTGCGATTCGAGCCATCATGCACGTCGGCACCTCGCTTCGTTTTCTTTTTCCGGCCGGCCCGCAGACACTCGGGATGTATCAGGCGATGGCTGCAGCGTTGCCGCCCGACGCGTTCACGGATCGTCCGATGGGTTCCGAAGACGTCGCCCGACAAGCGCAGAACCTTGTCGAGATCGCCCGCGCCGCCCGCGCTGCGAACATGTGGGGCCTGCTCGTGGGCGACCACCATGCGATGCCCCCGCAGTACGCGAACGTATTCCAGCCTGTGCCGACGATCGCCCGATTGTCGGCGGAGACTGGGCCGATGGTGGTCGGCATGGTCTTGCTCGCACCCTTCTACCACCCGCTGCTCCTGACCGAGCAGGTCGCGACGTTGAGTGCGTTCAGGACCGCCGCTGCCCATGGTCGGCCGAATCGTGCCGTGCTTCGCCGCGATCTGCATGTTGCCGATACCGACGCTGACGCTCGGGCCCATGTTGACCCCATCCTCGCCCAGGGCTACCGCGGAGTCGGTTACGACCGCCTCCTCGTTGGCTCACCAACGACCGTGATCGCTCGCCTTCGACACTACGAATCAATGGGCTTCGATCACGTGATGGTGCGTCATATCACCGGCGACCACACCGCGATGCTCAAGAGCTTCGAGCTACTTGGCGACGTCGTCGCCGCAGTGGCCTGACGCAAGCTCGAATTGACGCCCAGGTTTCGCCGGAGCGATCGCCTTGTGGTCCGGGGGTCCGGGCTGTGGTCACACCGGGAAATTATGGCTGTCCGAGCGGAACACTCCTGGCGTTGCTCACACATGTAGATCGTGTCCAGCAGATCAGCGCTCGGCCGTCCCAACGGCGTGTCGCGAATCGTGCGGAAATCCGGCAACGGGATCGTCTCAGCCGGCGGCTCCGGCAGCAACAACATGCCAATCGGCGTGTGCGTCGCCGGACACCTCACCGTCGCCCCGGACAGACGCGACGCGTTCCTGGCCGACGCACACAACGTCATCACCGCCGCACGGGACGCGCCCGGCTGTATCGACTTCCACCTCTCAGCCGACCCGATCGACTCCGCCCGCATCAACATCTTCGAACACTGGGACAGCACCGACGCCGTCGAAGCCTTCCGAGGCTCGGGACCCTCGAGCGAACAGCAGGCCGCCATCATCGGCGCGAACGTGCACCAGCACACCATCGCCGCAAGCATCAGCCTGTGATGAGAACACGTAAGCGCACAATCGGGCCAAGTTAATCAGAGGGCCGAACCACAAGCCTTCGACGCATCTCTTGAGAGGACGGGCGGATTCCGCTATGTCGCCACCAATGGCGGTGCGGTGAGCCAGGGAACTAAAGAGCGGATCGAGCGGCTCGCCATTCCCCCGGCCTGGACACCCGAAGTTCCGAGCGCATAACGAGACCACGAAGTTTCGCCGACCTGCTGACGTGGCGAACCCAGGCGCGAGGCGCCGTCGCCGTCCTTCGACTTCACCTGGTCTGAGCTGTCGGCCCTTTGGCTACGACCTCGCGGTGTCTTCGTTGCAGTCGAAGACACGGGCGAGCGTTCGACACAGACTTACGAGCCATGGGTTCGACACTGATCCGGCGCGGCTGACCAAGTCTGTGATGGCCAGCGGCGTGACCTCGCGGCAACAGAACGCAGTTGGTTCATGCAGGGTGCCGGGATCCAGAAGCACTTCGTCGGGCCACCCGCGCACGTTCGTGGTGCCCGGGATGACGAGTACCTTGGTGAGGCGGCGATTCATGCTGTCGGCGGACACGACCACCACTGGTCGTAGCTTGGAGCCCGCGGGCACCCACCAGATGTCGCCTCGTCTTGGCGCTGCGGCTGTCACGTGTCGCTGTCCAGATCTGTCCATGCACCAACGGTCCGGGCGTTTTGATCGGTGAACTCATCAAGTTCGCTTGGTACCGCTTGGGCCCACGCGTCGTCCCAGGCTTGGCGGTCCCAGGCGAGCAGTTGGCCCCGCAGTGCAATACGCATGGCGTCGGACCGGTTAGCGGCGAATCCGCGGGCAATCGCCTCGTCTAAACGAGCTATATCCCGGTCTTCTAGCTTGACGTTCAACGGCGACATACGTGCAGTGTAGCGATGCGTAAAGCAATACGCACCCCCGACGACATGCGCGGTGGTCTCCGTTGCGCGGACTGCTCACCAGCAGCGCTGCATCAAAGCGTCGGAGATCTGCGCCCGGCGTTCGGCTGGCAGTCCCTGACCCCCCGGCAACCGTCGCAATCTCCTCCAGCCTCCCGACGAACGTCGACAGTTGCACCGGCAAGTTGTTCGGCACGGCATCAAGCGAACGCAGTGGAGGGAACTCGCTCGGTAAGGCGGCGTCGGTGATCTGCCATACGTCCTCGGGTCGGGCGAGATCCTTCAACCGATGCGGCGCTGGTAATGCTGGCCTCACCCTGCTGCCCTATGGTACCGAAAAGTGGTACCATAGGGCAGTGAACATCACGGCATCCGAGGCACGAAGGCGTCTGTTTCCGCTCATTCGTGAGGTCAACGACGATCGGTCAGCGGTCGTAATCGTCTCGACCGGTGGGAACGCAGTGCTGGTGTCCGAGGCCGAGTGGAACTCCATTCAGGAGACGGCGTACCTACTGCGTTCCCCGAAGAATGCCGAGCGTCTCCGCGAATCGCTTTCCCGCGTCCGTCGTGGTGAGGTCGAGCCCCACGACCTCATCGGCCTCGAGTGAGGCTGGTCTTCGACAAGAACGGCTGGGACGATTACCTGCATTGGCAAGCCGAAGATCGGGCGGTCGCCAAGCGGTTGAACCGACTGATCGCCGAGACGCTTCGATCCCCATTCGACGGGATCGGAAAACCCGAACCGCTTCGGTACGACCTGGCCGGCGCCTGGTCACGGCGGATCACCGAAGAACATCGACTCGTGTACCTCGTCGACGGCGACGACCTGATCATTGTCGCCGCCCGGTACCACTACTGATACCGAGCTTGCGATAGTCGACGCCAACCGACCCGATCGACATCATGACCCGCGGTGGATCGAGTGAGCACGCTCGGTCGATCTTGGTCGGGCCCGCGCTGATTAGGTGCGTCGATCGTCGCAAGTCAGCGCGAGGAGAGTTAGGCCAGATCGCCGAGACGAACGACGGTCGGCGGGCAGGGCAGCACGATGGTGGCGTCGGCATCAGTAAGGTGCTGCTTGCACCACTCGTCCCCCGACCGGGTGAACAGCTCGGCGTACAACGGCACCGGATTCACGAACAAGATCGCTTCGAGCGATGGCACCTGCTTATACCGCGGCAGTTTCAAGTTGAGGTCATCGACGGCGGTTGATCACGACAGCACCTCGACCACCAGGCACGGCCGCAGCCCGGCGTATTCGTCATTACGCACCCAGCCGAGCGCGCCGCTGGCGTCAGGGAGAATATGAGTATGGTTGTGGAAGGTGTCGCCGTTCATGCGCTGCTCTGTCTGACTTCTGCTGCACTGCGCTATAATCGTGTACATGACGACGATCTCGGTTGCGGCAGCTCGTGGGAGCTTCTCGAAGCTCGTGGAGGCGGCTGAGCTGCATCATGAGCGGTTCGAGGTCACCCGCAATGGAAGCCGAGTAGCGGTGCTGCTGGGCGCCGATGACTATGACGCGCTCATCGAAACGCTGGCCATCGTCGGCGACGGTGAGACGCTTGCGGCTGTTCAAGCGGGTCTCGCTGTTCCCGCTGTACACCGCTCGCCGCGGCGAGTATCGAGTCATCTACAGCATCATCGATGCGGTCCTGGTCATCGAGATCGTGTCGATCGTGCACCGCCGTGACGCCTAGAACCTCCTAGATTCTTCGGGTCAACCGGTGGGGTCGGCCGGTGGGGTCCGCCCGTTGGGGGAAAGGGCTGTTTTTTGGGGTACATCCCCACACGCGACCCGAGCGAAGGCGAAAGCCATCCTCGGTTGATCGGCCACTTTGGTGCCGGGGCTATGGTGTGGTTGTGCGTGCGTCCGGGACCGTGACGTTTCTGTTTACCGATATCGAGGGTTCGACGCGGTTATGGGAAGAGTCGCCCGAACTAATTCGGGCGGCGCTGACGCAGCATGACGAGGCCGTTCGAAAGGTGTTCGAGGCTTCGGGCGGGACGGTCTTGCGACGGGTGGTGATGGGTTTGGGGGTACGAACCCGAATGTGCGTTTGAAGTTGTCGACTTCGCCGCCCTCGACGCCATGCAGACCAATCTGGTACATGGTGGTCGCCGGTGTCAGCGCCGGTGTCAGGCGCCGAGCTTCGTGAACCAACGACGCCACGATTCACCCGACGAAGTCCTCGTCACCTGGGTCGGCACCCCGAGCGCCTTGCTACCAGGTGTTTATCATGGCGTCTGAAGCTCGACGGCACGTGGTCTCGCTGCTGTTCTGCGACCTGGTCAATTCCACCGCGCTTCTCGAACAGCTCGGCGACGCTGGCAGTGACGAGTTACGCCGGGATCTTTTCGCCGGGTTGCGCCGACCGATCGACGCCTTTGGTGGCGTCGAGATCAAGAGCCAGGGCGACGGTCTGATGGTCGCATTCATCACCGGACCAACTGACGCGGTGGCCTGCGCCATAGCACTGCAACGCGCTACGGCACGCCTGGCCGCCCGCGACCTCAGCGTTCCGGTGGCCATTCGTGTCGGGGTGGCGACGGGCGAAGCAACAGGCGAAGGGGGCGACTGGTTTGGTCGTCCGGTGGTCGAAGCGGCGCGACTGTGTTCGGCCGCCCAGCCGGGCCAGGTTCTGGCCACCGCCACCGTCGCCGCGCTCGTCGAACGAGAGTTTGCGCAGCGAGCCACCCCGGTCGGGTCGTTGCAACTGAAGGGATTCGCCGAGGCCGTGCCGAGTGTGGCGTTCGACTGGTCGTCCGACGGCACGGTATCGACGAGCTCAACGACCCCCGGAACAATCCCCGTCCCGCCGATGCTCGATCCAACTGGCTTGCTGCCATTCGTCGGGCGGACCGAGGCCCGCGACCTCCTCCAGGCGTCCTGGGATCGGGTGGCGTCGGGGGAACCGGCCGTAGTCATGCTCACCGGGCTACCGGGCAGTGGCAAGACCCGGCTCGTTGCCGAGATCTCGGGCGAGTTGACGCGCCAGCACGGTGCGGTAGCTCTTGCCGGTTCGGCGCGAGTCGACCCGCTGTCCGATGCGCTGCGATGGTGGGTTCGGGCCAGTTCTCCCGACCGGGTCCGGGCCGTGCTCGGCCCACTCGCCGCCGAAGTAGCCGCGCGCATACCGGCCGTGGCACTACACCTTTCCGCCAACGCGACCGTCCCGACCTCCGCCACCGCACGAGTGGGAACCGAACGTATCGAACCGATCGTCGCAGCACTAACTTCGATCGCTTCCGACACCCCGCTACTGTTGCTCGTCGACGACGCCGAAGCACTCGGGCTCTTCGCTGCGAACGAACTGGCATCGCTCATACAACTGGCGCCGCCCGGGCTTCTACTCGTGGTGGCGCATCGCGACGCACTTCCTAACACTGCGCTGCCAGCGATCTTGTCCAAAGTGGAAGGACTGCCCCACGCCACGTCGGTGTCGCTGACGCCCTGGACGGTGGCCGAAACTTCAGCCGCCGTCGCCAGCATGCTCGGGACCATCGACGCTACGGCGCTAGCCCGGTTACACGAGGCGGCTGGCGGCAACCCGGCGCGTGTCACCGAACTGGCCGCCGCAGCGCGCTCGGGGCGAGCGCTCGATGAGGTCATCAGTGGCGCACAGCCCTTCAAGGGACTCGTCCCCTACGGGCAAGGTGATGCCGAAGTCTTCTTCGGACGCGACGACGATGTCGCGCTGCTACTCGGACGAATCGCCAGAAACCGGTTCCTGACGGTAACCGGGCCCTCCGGTTCCGGGAAGTCGTCGCTAGTGCGCGCCGGCTTACTCCCTGCGCTAGCCCGAGGGGCACTGCCGGACAGCGAGACGTGGCCCATCATCGTGGTCGAAGCGACCCGAGACGACCCCGACGCTATTCGGCGGGCCATCGACACGTTGCCGGCCAACGCCGATGTCGTGTTGTTCATCGACCAGGCGGAGGAACTGTTGCCATCGGGCCTCGACGATCCTCGCCACGCCTTGATCGATCGCCTGCTGGCGTGTGTTAGTGATCCTCGCAGAGCGGTACGCGCCGTGCTTGCATTGCGGGCCGATCGTTACGGCGACCTGACCGCCCACCGGTCGCTGGCCGCGACAGTCGAACGAAACCACGTTTTGGTTGGCCCCCTCGGACCCGAGCAGTTGATCGACGTGGTAACCGGTCCGGCCCAACGGTCGGGCCTGGTGGTCGAGCCGGGACTCGGCGACTTGATTGTGGCCGACGCCGCCGCCGAGCCCGGCGCGCTCCCGCTCGTATCGCATGCCCTACGCGAGACCTGGAGGCGCAGGCGCGGGGCGACGCTGACGATCGCTGATTATCGCGAGGCCGGCGGCGTGCGCGGGGCCATTGCATCGACGGCCGATGAACTCGTCGCTGGACTCGACGCTGACGGACAACGGCTGATCCGCTCGTTGTTCGTCGAATTGGCCGAACTTGGCGACGCCGGCGAGCCAGCCCGGCGCCGCTTGGCCCGGGCCGCAATCGCCGAATTGCTGGGCACCACGCCCGACGGCGCTGAGGCTGTCTTGCGCCCGGCGGTCGATGCCCGGCTCGTGGTCAGCGACGGACAATTCGTCCAGATCGCACACGAGGCCCTGCTACGCGAGTGGCCGCGGTTGAGGGGGTGGCTCGAAGAGGACCGAGACCGCATCCGGTTTCGACGCTCGGTAAGCGAACAGGCCGCACAATGGGATGAGGTCGGATGCCACCCCGCCGACTTACTGCGTGGCGGCCGACTTGAGCTTGCACTCGACAGTGTGGCTGGCGGAACCGAAGGTTGGGGAACTGTTGCCCGCGACTATGTGGCCGCGAGCCTCTCCGCCCATCAGGCGTCGCAATTAGCCGTTCGGACACAACTCGTGGCGCAACGACGGGCCAACCGCCGATTGCGTGGGCTGCTCGCTGGCATCGCCGTCTTGCTCGTGGCTTCGGTTATCGCTGGCACCGTCGCCGTGCGCGAACGAGGGACCGCGGTCAACGAGGCGGCACGGGCGAGGACCGAGCAAGAACGAGCCGACAGCCAGGCCATCGCCGCCCGAGAATCAGCGGCGCAGGCGGTGGCGGCCGCCCGGACAGCCGACGCTCGACGTCTCACCGGACAGTCCGCGGCATTCACTACCGATCCGCAGCTCGAGCTGCTCACTGCCGCCGAGGCCGTGCGCCGCGAGCCTCTTCCGGCCGCGCAGGCAAGACTGCTTGGCGCGCTTGCTACGAGCCCTGCCGTCCTGCGTTACGTGGTGCCGGTCAGTTCGATCACCGAACTCTTCCCGGCGTCGCCGCTGGCTGTTCTCGATGATGAGCATGTAGCGATGTTGACCACCACCGGGTTACGACTATGGAGCTTCGGGTCGGCCGGATCGTCCACTCTCGCCGGACCATTCGCCAACGTCTCGGGGCTAGTGCGAACGAACGCGGGCTACCTCGTCTCGCAGGGCTCGTCCCTCGCAGTCCGTCGGGCCGACGGTCTCGTCGCAGCAAACCTGGAACTAACGGCCACCGTCCTCAAGCTGGCATCGTCACCCAGTGGGGTACGAGCGGCAGCGCTCCTTTCCTCAGGCGATGTGGTGCTCGTCGAGCCCGCCGGCCCCAGTGTGGTTCGTGTCGTGCGCCCGTTAGCGCCTGCCGCCCTGGAGCCATTCACATCGATCGCCGTCGCTGATGACGGCCGACTCGCGGTCGTGTCCGCCACTACTACTTGGGAATGGGATGCGTCCGGCGGTGCCAGGTCTCCCCGTGTCAACGCCGGTACCGGATCAGGCTTGGCGTTCCTCGGCAACGACGTCGTGCGCCGCGTCGGCGCCGAATTACGAAACGTCGACGATCAGTCGGTGACCCAACAACTGATATCGGCAGTCGGCACCGCAGTGTCGGGCACGTCAAGCGACGCCGAAAGCCCAACCACCGACGTTCCCGAACCGTTGATCGACGTGTCCGACGTGGCGATGGCCACGAGCGCTGCTCCGGATGGCGGTTCGCGGGTGGCCTTGATCGATGGGTCGAGCATCATATGGACCGACAGCAGCCCGGGCAGTCCCCCAGAGCGCGGCCGACTTGATCCCGGTCTCGGGTTGCTCGTCTCTTTGGCCCTTGGTCCCACTGGCACGACCGCATTCGTCGGCGGTGAGCGAGGGTTTGCCGTGGTGGCGCTCGACGGACGTAACGTTCTCGAACGCTCTCGTCTGGCGCTCGGGCCGGCGATGTTCACCGGCCTCGCTCCGCCCGCCGTCAGCCCAGATGGGACCCGGCTCGCGATTCTCACAGGGCCGGTCGAATCGATGAGTAGTCAGATCGTCGATCTGGCTACCGGGCGAGCCACATCACCGGTCTTCGACGGCCGAGCGGGCTTCCTCGACGACCGCACCGTCATCGCTGGGCGTATCGACCCCTCCGGATTGCTGCTTCGTTCGCTCAACGCCGCCACGGCTGCGCCGACCGGCGACGAGACGTTCATCCCCGGCTTTAGACCGAGCGCGCTGCTGGCCGAGGACGCGATCGGCGGTCGCCTCGTGCTGGGTGGTGCACTAGACACCAAGGCCAGCACTGGTGTGGTGATTGTGGAACGGGGCCAGACCCCGCAGTGGCGACAGCTCGAAGGAATCGGCGAGTTCACTTCGCTGGCGCTCCGACCGCTTCGCCGCGAGGTATGGATGGTGACCGGCGGTGGCCTGGAACGCTTCGACCTCGCGACATCCCGGCTCGAAGCAGTAGCAGTTGGCGTCGAGGGCCTGTCGTTGTTGGCGTTCTCCGGCGATGGTCGAAAACTGTTCGTCGCGACCGGCCCGCGGGTACTCGCTCTCGATCTGGCATCCACCGTGCCCACCGCACGTTTGGTTGGGGTACTCACCGGCGACATTTCGCTGTTGGCGGCCGATGCCACGGGTGCGCGAGTAGCGGCCGTCACGGCCAATGGCACGGTGCTGCTTGACGCCTCGACGGGCGAGGCGCTGTCGCTCGCAACCGTACTGGCACAGCAGTTGGCGTTCCTACCGGGTGGCGATCTGCTGGTCATCGACAGCGTCAGCGCACGGGTCATCGCCCTCGATGTCGACCGGGCCATTGCCCGGGCCTGCCAGATTGCCGGTCGGGTTCAGACTGTCGAAGAGTGGCAGCGTTACGGCCCGCAGGACGCCCCGTACTCGCCCGTGTGCGCGGCCACGCGAATCGTCAGCTAACAGGTTCGTTGCCGAGTGCATCCTCGACATCGTCCAACAGTCCACTCGCGCCGAAGCGGAAGGTCGACACTGACACCCAGTCGGGTCCCATCATCTGGTCGGCAACGGCGAGGTAGTGGCTGGCGTCGCCGACGGTACGGATGCCGCCGGAAGCCTTGAGGCCAACAGTTCGGCCGCTGGTTCGGATTGCATCGAGAATCATCACCGCCGCCGCGATGGTGGCTGACGCGTTGGTCTTGCCGGTGGATGTCTTCACGAAGTCGGCACCCTCGCCAATGGCGAGAGTCGTTGCGGACTTGATCAGATCGAGCGATGGGTAGCTACCGGCCTCAAGTATCACCTTGAGAACCGCAGGCGAGTGCGTCTCGCGGCGGACGGCAGCGACCATCGCGCTCACCTCGGTGGTGCGCCCGGCGAGAAAGGCGTGAAACGGCAGCACCATGTCGATCTCGGTGGCACCATCGCTCAGAGCCCGGGATGTCTCGGCGACCGTCGCCGTGATGTCGTTGCCCCCGTGGGGGAAGTTCACCACGGTTGCGACCTGCACTCCCGAATGTGCAAGCAGCGTGGCCGATTGTGCGACGAACAACGGCCACACGCACACAGCAGCGGTTGAGCCGAACGGTCCCTGAGCCCGGCGGCACAGCTCATCAATGGCCTCGGGGGAGCAGTCCGACGTGAGGTCGGTGAGGTCGATGAGACCAAGGACACGATGCGCGACGGTCTGATCGGTGGACTGAGAGTCATGAATGGCCATGCCTTGAGTAAAGCCGAAACCGGTCCGAAGCGATAGGGCTACGGCCGACGCCGGGGTGGTTGAGCATCAGTGACATCATCACGATATGCAATATCGACCTAGCGCGGCCGAACTCCTCGCGGCCATCGCCGAACTGTTGGAGGACGAGGTCATCGATGCCCTCAAGGGCCCAGTCCAACACAAGGCGCGTGTTGCTGCAAACCTTGCACGCATCCTCGAACGTGAGGCACTGTTAGCCGACTCCAACAACGCGCACGAACGCGCAATGCTGGCTGGTTTAGGCATCGCCGACACGGGGTCGCTCGACACCATGCGCGCCCATCTCTCCGGCCAGTTACGGGCCGGTGCGTCGGGTTCTTCGAACGCCGACATCTGGAACGCGCTAATGGATATCACCAGGGGCGACCTAGCAATCTGCAAACCCGGCCACGACGACTGGACGGGCGAATGATCGCCGCTTCGCCGTCAGAGGGTCTGGCTCGCTGGTTGACCGAAACCCAAGGGGTACCTGTACGCGTTGAAGGGCTCGAAGCGGTTTCGGCCGGTGCCCGGCGGATGAACGCACTGTTCGATGCCGTATACCCCGACGGCACGACCGAGTCCCTTGCGGTCACCGCCATTCCGTCTATCGAGATTCAGATATTGCCGGTCACTGCCGAGGCAGCGGTACGCACTCTGGCCGCCGACGCCGGTGTGCCCACACCCCGCATCGTCGGGGTCAGCGCCGACGAGTCCTACATCGGCGGGCCGTTCTTTGTGAGCACACGCGTCGACGGCGAAACTATTCCACGTCGCGTCCTACGCCTCGTGGAACAACACCAGATCGGTGAGCGCATTGCTGGGCAGCTTGGAGAAGCGTTCGCCACCCTGCACGCCATCGACACCGACCGTGCGCCGATAGAGATACCTCGACCCGACGTTGGCCCGATTGAGACAGCGCTGGTCGCAGCCGACACAGCCATGGAAACACTGCTGCAACCATCCCCTGTGATGTCCTACGGGATGCACTGGTTGGAAAAGCACCGGCCACCCGAACCCGAACGGTTGACCATTGTTCATTCCGACGTTCGCAACGGCAACATCATCGTCGGCCCCGACGGCCTGCGTGCCATACTCGACTGGGAAGGCACCCGAATCGGCGACCGCTTCGAGGACGTTGCCTGGCCTTGTGTGCGCATGTGGCGCTTCCGCAACGACAGCTTGCCGCTCGGTGGGTTCTCGTCCATTGCGCCGTATCGGGCGGCGTACGAAGCGAACGGCGGCGTCTGGGACGAGGACCGATTCCGCTGGTGGCTGGCGTTGGGAACGCTGCGCTGGGGGCTCGGGCTTGCGGGGCAAGCCTTGGCCCACCTCGACGGGCGTCATCGGTCGATCGTGATGGCTGCCAGCGGACGTCGTATTACCGAGATGGAGTACGACGTACTGCTCGCCACCCGGCCCAACTAGCCGGCCCAGCTAGTTGGCTGAGGGTCGAACTGCTCGCACCGACACAGGGATTGCGCTCATGACCGGCAGGCCCGTTATGGGGTCGTAGCCGCTGGCGTTGTCGGACAACCGCCCCGTGGTGTCTCCCAAGGTGTACGGGTCGGCTTTCGGCCCGGCCTCGCCCGGTAGGTCGCCCCACGAGTGCGCCATTGACACCGTGCCCGGTTTCACGTCGGGGGCTGCCTTCACCACTGTTCGAATACTGGACCGAGGTGACGTGATGTCGACAAGGTCGCCGTCGCGTACTCCCCAGGCTTTGAGGTCGTCGGGATGCGCATGGGCGAACGACGTACCTTCCTTCGCCCGAAGCGTTTCGATCTCTCGACCCGACGAGTTGAATACGCTTTTGAGTCGGCGAGACGCCATGCGATGCGTGTGCACGCTCGGGTTGTACCCAGCGATGGACCCGAAACTATTGACCTCGTGGCGAATCTCGTGGAACTCGGCTCCCAGCCCTTCGGGTGCCACCTGGAACCGAGCGGTGCAGTCATCGTCGGCGGGCAACACGACACAGCCCAAATCGTCGCGAACTACCCCACCGTTTATGGCACGTAACTCGGCCCACGGCACGCGTGCATGCGGGTAGCTCAATTCCAAGATCTCGTCGGGTGTTGCGCGATGTTCCGGGGTGAGCGGTCCACCAGGCAACTCGAGCGTGATACTCATTCGCCGTGCAATCTCGATGCAGAGCCCGGCTTCGTCGACAAGGCCGTCGTCGGCTTCGAGTAACGCTGGCGTGTACATCACGTACGGCACTTCCCACCACGTATCGACGTTGGTCGGCACGTCGGGCCGTTCGAGCGACAACTTCGACGGGATCACATAGTCGGCCGTTCGAGCTGTGGCCGACATGCGGATGTCGTGGGCAACATGCAGGTCCAGCGTCTCGAGTGCGCGCACGGTTTTGATCTGGTCGGGCCACGCAAGCACCGGGTTGCCGCCAATCGTGAGCAACGCACGTACCTGGCCCTCGCCCGGCTCGATGATTTCGTCGGCGAGCGCAGCGGTAGGAGCCTGACCAAGAATGGCATGCAAATCACGCACACGGGCCTTGGCGCCATTGGTGAGGTACTCGGGTCGAGGCGCTTTGGGTTGGGCTTTCGGAGGCGTAGCGGGGCCATTCATACCAATAACGCCCGTGGGGTTCTGCACGATGTCGCCTTCGCGTGGGAAGCGACCCCCAAGTACGTTGAAGCAGCCAACGAGGTGTTCCATCAGCGTGCCATGGGGGGCCATATTGGGCCCGGTGCCACACGTTGCCGACCCACCTGGCCCGGCCGCGAACATTCGCGCCGCGGCCACGATGTCGTCGGCGGGAACACCGGCCCGCTCGGCCACATACGCGAGGTCGAAGGCACCCACGGCACGATGAAGCTCAGGTATGCCATCGACCCAGCGGTCACAGAACTCGGCGTCGACCAGGCCCTCATCGAGCATAACGCGCAGCATCCCTGCAAGAAGGGTGGGGTCCTCGCCTGGGGTCACTTGCAGATGCAGGTCGGCCATCGCTGCTGTCTCGGTCCGACGAGGATCAATCACGATCAGTTTCAAACCACGCTTCTTCGCGGCACGTAAGGAGGCAAGCGGGTTGACGAACGTTGGCCCACCTGGAATGCCAAGCATCGACACCACAATGTTGATGCCGACCACAAGGGATACATCGGCAGTAGACCAGGGCTGACGGCCCGCACCCCAGGTACCGAGTCGCAATGGCGTGACGAGCTTGGCTGGCTGGTCGATCGTAAGCGACGTATAGATCGACGGCGATTCGATAGCTGTATGGAACGCTCGTATGACGGGGTGTGCTGCGGCGTTCTGGAACACCGCTGTACCCGAGTAGCTGGCAACGGCGCGTGGACCGTGTTCGGCAATGATGCGCTGTAAACGCTCGGCAATCTCGTCGAATGCTTGGGCTGTAGGAATGGGCTCGAACGAACCGTCGGGTTGTCGTTTGAGGGCGGTTCGCAACCGATCGGGGTTGTGGTGTTGGTCCGCTAGGTGTCGGCCCTTAATGCAGGTGTACGCGCCGAAGATCGGATCGTTGGCGTCGCCTCGTACCCCAACCACCGTGTTGGAATCGGTGTCGACATCGATTTCCATGGCGCAAGCGGCATGGCAAAACCTGCAGAATGTGCGAGTTGTTGTGACCGTCATGGGCGGATGCTAAACCCGCGCCTCGTCGTCGACCCGACCGGACACCCGTCGTTGATTACACGAGCTGCGTCCGTGGCACCGATTGCAACTCGCCCGCCGCTAATTCGGCGACCGCGGGAACCGGGTTGGGGTCGAGGAACCGGGTGGTGTCTGTGGGGTCGAACGGCAACCCTGTTCCATCGACAACCCAGTACGAGGCCTCGAGTGCAATGCCATTCGGATCAGTGAAATAGACGGACCGCATCACCCCGTGGTCGACGACCTCGGTGACCTGCGACCCGGCGGCCGCTATTCGTTGACGCAACGATTCGAGCGCTGCTTCGTCGGGCAGGTTGAACGAAATGTGATCGAGCTGTACCGGATGTTTGGCTGGTGAGCCTGCGCCTTTAGCAAATGTCTCGGCGTCGCGAATCTCGAAGAAAGCCACGGTGTTCTGCGGCGAGATCTCGAAGAAGTAATGCCGCATAGGGCCGGCCATCAACGTGGTCACAAGGGGCATACCGAGCACGCCCGCGTAGAAGCGAACGGTGGCGTCCATATCGGGTGTAACAAGGGCCAGGTGGTTGACGCCCCGCCAGGCCGGAGCATCGTTAGAAGTGGGCAATGTTGTCATGGGTTCAGCGTACGCCCGTGGGCCTCAAACGCCACCTCAGGCAATCTTTGGGGCAAGATATTGCGATGAATGATCGTGCTCCGTCGTCAGTTGTCATCGTCGGCGGTGGACTCATTGGCCTTACCACCGCGGTGTTCCTCAATGATCGCGGGGTCGACGTCACGATCATCGACTCGGGTGAACTTGGTGGAGGTGCGGCCAAAGGCAACGCCGGGCTATTGTGCTCGGCCCTCTTGGAACCTCTGCCCGCTCCCGGCTCATTTCGTACTGCCCTCAAGTCGCTGCTCGATCCGGCCGGCGCCTTGCGGATGCGCCCCTCGGAATTCCCGAAGTTGGCACCGTGGCTGCTTCGGTTTGCGCTCAAGGCAAACGCTCGGTCGTACCAGTCGGGCCGCGTCGCGCTTGGTGGCTTGAATGCGAGTTCGCTCCGGCTTGGCGACCGATTGCGGGGCCTTGGTGTAACGATCGATACGGGACCACCGTTGCTCGTTGCCATGCACGACCCGGCCGAGGCTGAACACTTCCGCTCTGAACTGGAACTGATGCGCCAGTTCGGGGGCATCGTGCCGCCAACGTTGCTGACAGCGGACGAAATCCACGCAGCTATCCCGGCCTTGACCGGTCACGTTGCGACTGGCTTCTTCCTCGACAACGACTTGCCGATCGACCCGCGAGTCATGATCGATTCGATGATTGGCGTGTTGCGGGCGCGAGGGGTACGCGTCGTCGAGCATCGGACCATTCGATCGGTCGATCACACGCTCGGAACCGTGCGGTCGCTGACACTGAGTGACGGTTCTGAGGTTCCGACCGAACACATCCTGATAGCGGCAGGTGCTGGCTCGCATGCAGTCGGCAAACTGTTTGGCATGAACATTCCTGTCGTTGCCGGGCAGGGATACAACTTTGTGCTGCCGTCTAGTGCAGCGTTCACCCATCCCGTCATCTTCCAAGACGCTCACTTCGTCGCCACTCCGTTGGCCGACGGCGTTCGGTTGGGAGGCACCATGGAACTTACGGGTGATCGGCCGAAGTTCGACCAGCGGCGGGTCGACGCCATCGTGCGATCTGCTCGTCCATTGCTCGATTTGGAGTACGACAAGAGCCGTTCCACGTGGGCTGGGTCTCGGCCGTTGACGTCGGATGGGTTGCCGATCATGGGCCGTTCGAAAACGTTGTCAAACGTGTCCCTTGCGGTTGGTCATGGTATGTACGGGCTGACACTGGCCCCCGCAACGGGCGCGGCTATGACCGAACTGTTGTGTGACCCTCGACCCGAGACAAACTTACAGGCGTTTAGTCCAACCCGGTTCGGTCTGTAATCGTACTGCCGACCGAAATTGGTCGGCAGCACGCGATGTCCGTGTAGTTGACTACGTCGATGCTTGGGGTTGAAGCAGTTCGCAAGTGTTACGGCAGCCATCAGGCGCTCGACGGGGTGGATCTCACCGTAGAGCGTGGCGAGATCTGCGCGCTCTTAGGGCCTAACGGTGCAGGAAAGACCACGCTGGTCAGCGCGATTGCCGGTCTACGGCGTCCCGACTCGGGCACCATCACCGTTGATCAGCGACCGGTGTGGCCCAACCCTCGCTCGACTCGAGCGTTACTTGGCCTCGCCCCACAAGACCTCGGGGTCTACCTCGTCTTGAGCGTGCGGGAAAACCTCGCATTGTTCGGTGAGCTTGCTGGCATCAAAGGTCAAGCGCTCGTGCGAGCCATAGCCGACGTGGCCGAAAATCTCGAACTCACCGACATGCTCGATCGCCAAGCTCGTCATCTGTCCGGTGGCGAACAGCGGCGGGTCCATACCGCAATGGCGTTGATTCACCGACCAAAACTGTTGCTGCTCGATGAGCCGACCACAGGCGTCGATGTTGCTACTCGAGGTCGGCTCCTCGACACGGTGCGCCGACTGGCCACCAACGACGGGTGCGCCGTCGTGTACTCCACGCACTATCTCGCCGAAGTGGCCGGGCTCGGTGCCACCGTCGTAATCATGGACCGCGGCCGGGTTCTCGCTCGGGGCTCGTTGGACAGCCTCATCCGACAACACGGAACCGCGGCGGTTGAATTTGTGTTCGACGGGCCACCCCCAGCTATCAATGGCAACGTCACCATCGACGACCCCAACCGGGTGCGTGTCGCAACAACTGAACCCGCAGCCACCGTTGCCAACGTGGTCAGTGCCTTGGGCAGCGAATCGGTACGGTTGCGAGCGATCGACATTGTGCAAGCCGATCTAGAAAGTGTGTTTCTAACACTCACGGGTCGGCGCTACCGGGCCGACTACGAAACCGAAGCGAGCCGAGGAGACGCATGAGCCGAATCTGGTCGATAGGTCGTCACGACCTGCGGGTGCTGCGCCGTGACCCCGCATTCCTCGTCATCATGATCGCCATGCCGCTCGTCATGATGTTGTTTTTCAAGAACACGTTCCGCTTGTCGCTTCGTGCCGCCGGGTATGCACAGGCCAGCGGTGTCGAACAGGCAGTACCGGGTGGCGTCGTGATGTTCTCGTCGTTCCTTATGGGCAACATGGCCTTTTCGGTTTTTCGTGAACATGGCTACGGCACCTGGGATCGGCTGCGGGCATCACGGGCGTCAACTGGCGAGTTGTTGGCCGGCAAATGCATCGTGCCCATCGCCACGCTTGCGGTTCAGACCATCGTGCTATTTCTGGCTGGCGCAGCGTTCTTTGGTTTGCGGGTCCGGGGTTCATTGGCCGGGTTGTTTCTTGTTTCGGTCGCCTACTGGTGCTGCCTAACAGCTATCGGGTTGGTGCTGCTGGCAATCTGCAGGACCATCCAGCAGGTGAACGCCGCCGCGAATGTCGGTGGCATGGTTTTGTCGGGTCTCGGCGGCGCGTTCACACCCATCTCGGATCTGCCGGGCTGGGCTCGCACCATCGCCCCGGGTACCCCGCACTACTGGGCTATGCGCGGCTATCGCAGCATTCTTCTCGACAACGCGTCGATTGGGGCGGTGTTACTCCCGTCGATGGTGTTGCTTGTGGTAAGCGCATTACTTGCCGGTTTCGCCGTCTACCGGTTCGACGCCGGCGATCGCAAGTTGTCGTTCGCCTAATGATGGTCCCCGACTCGCACCTCGATCTCATCCACGGAGCGCACCCCGCGATTATCACAACGATTGGCGGCGATGGTTTGCCTCAGTCGAGCGCCGTGTGGTTCCACTACACCGAAGGGCTGGTTCGCATATCGACGAAACCAACTGCCCAAAAGTACCGCAACGCCGCTGTTCGACCTGAATGTGGCTTCTTCCTACTCGACCCAGCCAACCAGTGGCGGTTTGTCGAGATCCGTGGCCACGCCCTCGTGTCCGACGATCCGGCCAGCGAAGTACTCGAAGCCGTTTGTGCGAAACACGGCCACACAGGAAGCGATTTCGACCCCCCGGGAACCGCCCGAGTCGCCATCACACTTCAGCCCGTTCGAGTGCGTGTGAACTGACTGCGTACTCGAAGTACCAGCATTAAGTCCCCGCAAGGTACTCGACGTCAGCGGCGGGCTGAGTGGCCTGGCCGGGACGCTGGCGGTTTGTTCGGCTGCGATGTCACATCTAGCGAATTCAGTTGTTGAGCTAGCACGTAACATACGTTGATGTAACATACATGCATGAGATTTGTTGGAAGGTCGACTTTGATGGCGTCACTCGATGCATCGCTCGCGGAGGTTGGGGCGTTCGGGGCCGGAAAGATGCTCATCGTGCGGGGCCGACGGCAAGTGGGCAAGTCCCGACTCTTTACCGAGTTCATTGGTCGATCGCGTTGTGACCATGTGTACTTCACGGCGGTAAAGTCGGCGACGCTTGGTGCCCAACTCGAAGCCTTCCGACGAGAGATCCATGAGTCGGTCCCCAACCTGCCCGAGGCGAGCGCGCTGTTTGCCTCAACACCGGCGAGCTGGACTGATGTATTCGGCCGACTCCGGCTGGCAGCGCAGTCCGGTCCAATTGTCGTCGTGCTCGATGAGTTTCCGTGGGCCACCGCCGCCGATCCAAGTTTGGAAGGTGCGCTCCAGGTTGCATGGGATCGCTATCTGCAGCATCTACCCGTGTTGCTCATTTTGATTGGCTCGGACCTGGCGATGATGGGACGGATTGTCGAACACGATCGGCCGCTCTTCGGGCGTGGGCAGGAGATGGTCGTTCGGCCGTTCAACCCGGCCGAGGTGGGATCCGCGGTAGGAAACCCTTCGGCGATGAAGGTGTTTGATTCGTATCTGGTGACTGGCGGATATCCAAAACTGGTCGACGAGCTTGATCGGGCGGGAAGTGTTGAGCACTACTTGGCCGGGGGGTTGAGCGATGAGAATTCGAACCTCGTTGTGGTCGCGCAGCGATCACTCGACGCCGAGTTTCCAACAGAAGCCCAAGCCCGCAGGGTCCTGAGCGCTATTGGTGGTCACGAGGTCGGGCACGCCACGTTCTCCAGTACCGTCGATCAGCTGGGTGACGGAACGTCTGGGGGGACTGCTTTGTCCCGTGCCTTGCAGCTTCTCGTTGTCGACAAACGCGTCGTGGCTATCGACACGCCGGCCGGGCGTGACGCGGCTGCGAGGCTGCGTCGATACCGGATTGACGATCCCTACCTTCGGTTCTGGTTCCGATTCATCGAGCCGCAGCTTGCCAACATGGCCCGCGGTCGAAGCGACCTTGCGCTCGACACGACCAAACGGGACTGGTCGACATGGCGTGGTGTAGCGATCGAACCGATCGTTCGGGAGGCGGTTCTGCGCCTAGCACCGACAATTGAAGGATTGGCACAAATAGCAGCGACCGAGGCCTGGTGGGATCGCTCGAACAATCACGAGATCGATGTCGTCGGGTCGGGTTCCAAGGGCCGAGTGATTACCATCGGCTCGATCAAGTGGCGTGAGCGCCGACAGTTCAGCGTGGAGGAGCTAGATGATCTAGTGGCCAACCGAGCCGTGGTACCAGGAGCCAGCGGAGCAAAACTGATGGCCGTCTGCCCGGCGGGTGTCCGATCCCGCGCCAACCCAGACATTGCACTAGACGCCGAGTCGCTGTTGTCCGCTTGGACGTAGCATCGGGTGATGCTGGGTCGATTGTCTGAGTGCTTCGGCCATCTCCTGAGACTGCGCCAGTTCGCTGTCAATGACTAGAAGCCACTCAGGTTCGAGCCGCCCGATGAGACCCCAAACTGCGTCGAGCCGCTTGTGAACCCGTGGAGGGCTTCGCACTTCTGGGCGTTCGCCTAACCTATGCCGAGTGGCGTTCGGCTACGGACCCGAGGCTGCGGCTTCCAACGTAGGGATCTCGATTTTGACCATCTGCATCATCGACTCCGCTACGCGTTGGGCGACGGCGGGATCGGGATCGGTCATGAGCTCGATCAAACGGTTCGGTATTATCTGCCAGGACACACCGAAGCGATCGACGAGCCATCCGCACTGCGACGGTTGGCCACCGTCGACTAATCGATCCCAGAAGTAGTCGACCTCGTCTTGCGAGTCACAGTTCACCACGATTGACACGGCTGGTGACAGAGTGAAATGAGGCCCGCCGTTCAGGATCATGAACCGCTGACCGTCGAGTTCGAACTCGACGGTCAAGCGCTCGCCGGCCAGGCCAGATGGTGTATCGACCGGGGAGTCGAGATGCCGTAGGCGACGCGACTCGGCGAACACCGACAGGTAGAAGGCAGCGGCCTCGTCGCCGCCCTTGTCGAACCAGAGACATGTGGTGACACGGGAATTGTTCATCTCCCAATCATGCCCGATGTGTCGCGGCCGGCCGACGGAACCACCAGATTTGAGGTGTGGGTGGGTAGGTAAGTAAATATTTACTTATGACCCACACGACGCTGCCAGAGACGCCGGTCACCCGCATCACTCAGGCGGCGTCGCGCTGCTTTGCTCGTAAGGGCTACTCGGGCACCGCAATCGTCGATATTGAACGCGAAGCGGGTTACTCCCCGGGGGCGGGGGGTATTTATCGCCACTTCGCGTCAAAGCGGGCGGTTCTCGAAGCGGTTATCGATTCGGCTGTCGATACCAACGAAACCATGATCGACGAAATGCGTTCGGCCGCCCTGCCCCCGGGGGTAAAGATTCCGCCTGAACGTATCGCCGAGTTCATCGTGCGGCGCGCCCTCGGTGAACTCGACAAGCAGGCGGAACTCTTTCAAATCGTGTTTCGCGATCTCGACCAGTTTCCCGATCTCGTGGTCAAGGTTCGAGACGGTTTGGCCAATGCCACAGTTGCCCTCGCTCGGGGCCTCGCCGCATCGAACCCGAGTATCGATGCCGAAGCGCTCGCTGTAGTTGCCGTCGGACCGACGATCGACTTCAAGATAAAGCAACACATGCTTGGATTCACGCCGCTCGACATCTCCGAGGAGCGGTTCATCGCTGCATGGGTAAGAATCTTCACGCCGCTCTACGCCGGTGCGCTATGAGCAGCCGACTGCCCGATCCGCGGTCGCTTTTCGCACAGCTGCGCCTAGCCCGCTCAATGCAGAATGAACCGCACACCGCGCTGCTCGACTTCTCCCGAACGTACGGGCCGGTCGCACAGATCGGCTATGGAAAGTACCGGTATGTGCTGGTCTTCGGCGTCGAAGCCAACGAGTACGTGTTACAAACCAATCCCTCCAATTTCCGGTGGAAGGAAGCCTTCTGGCCATTGGTCGCAATCGACGGCGAAACTGCTCTAGTTGTCAGCGATGGCGACGACCACAAACGTCGAAAGGCAATTGTTCTACCGGCCTTTCATCGACGACGCATTTCGTCGTATTTCGATGTAATGACACAGGAATCAAACCTCGTGATCGAACGTTGGCGTGTTGGGCAAACCGTCGATGCGTACCACGAGATGCGGCTTGCGGTCCGCAAAATTGTGCTGCGCTGTCTATTCGGCAACGCGTTTGGCGACCGCGAGCAGGAGTTCAAAGACCATCTCGAGATCCCGCTCGAATACGTGAACCGCACGCCGCTTCAGCGACTCGACAACGAGTGGCTGTTCCCTCCCTACCGAAAGGCCATGCGGGCTCGGCGAGCAATGGATGCGATGGTGTTCGAGGAGATCGCCCGGCGCCGGGCGGCGAGCGAACCGGGCGACGACGTATTGGGCTGGCTTATCGAGGCCCAGGACGGCGACGGACCCGGGCTGACTGATCAAGAACTCCGAGACCAGGTCATCAGCCTCATCGCCGCGGCCTACGACACCACGTCGTCGGCCGTCGGCTGGATCGCGATGCGGCTCGCCGACGACCCAACGCTCCGAGCAGCCGTACGCGCCGAAGTTGGCTTGGTGACGGGCGGTGGCCCACTGACGATTGATCATCTACCACACCTGAGGCTCACGGCTGGCGTGGTGAACGAGGTGATGCGGGTGCAGCCACCTGCCATAGTGTCGGTCCGCTACATCGTCGACGCTTTCTCGCTGCATGGCCACACAATTCCCGGCGATCGCCTGCTCATGTATTCGTCGTATGTCTCGCACATGGACCCCGAACACTTTCCCGACCCCACCGCGTTCAAGCCCACTCGCTGGATCGAGGGACACCCCGACCATCATGCGCATCACCCCTACGCGTACGTACCATTTGGCGGCGGGAGCCGTCGTTGCATCGGGTTCGCGTTCGCGCTTCAGGAAATGACGGTCATGACAGCGCTCATGGCCCAGATCAATTTCGAGCCCGCCTACGCTACAACGCCCAGGCCAGCGGGCATCGCGTCGATGGCACCCGTGGGCGGCGTACCGATCCGCATTGTTTGACGTACGCGACCACGTCCTTGCCTGCGCTACTGAGCCCGACGACCGTGATGTGAACTGTCGTCAGTCGGCCGTGCCTCGTTCGACTATCCATTCATGCATCTGACCGGTTGTTCCGGCAACCGTTTCAAAGTCGGCGTCGTAGTGCAGAACTATCAGGTCGCGGGCTTCGGCGATTGCGGCCACGAGGGCGTCGACGAGCGAGAGCGCACGATGCTGGCCCTTGCGGGCGAGTGCGAGCTGCACATCAAGCGCCCGTTGGTGATCGGCCGGTGTAGTCGGAACGGGCGGGTACGCTGAAAGTCGATTGGTGAGAGCGAGATAGTCGTCGAGGTTGCGCGCCGAGAACCCAAGTTCAAAGCTGACGGGCGAGCAGATACCGATTCGTCCGGCTGCCGCCCGTGGGCTAAAGGCGGCGGCGACAAGCGGTTTGGTGAGCCGAGAGAACACGCTTGTGTCGGCCAGATACTGAAGCCGTGCCACTAGCTATCGCCGCCCCATGCTCGTTTGGATGCGTCGAAATCGAACCGACCTTCCTCGCTAAGAAGGTCAACAAGCTCGAGCCGCCGTTGCGCTAGTACGACTTCGCGTAACGACGCGTCGATTGTGTCTCGCAGCGACGTGGTTCCGAGAATTTCGGCAGCCTGGCGAGCGATATCTCTATCTACAATAACGGATGTCTTCGACATGCATAAAGTATATCTATTGCTCCGCAATCCTGCTACACCGTGGCTGCTGTACCTCTTGACAACTGTTGATACATGGGTCAGCCTCATTCTATGAGTCGAAACACGATGAGCTTCGCCATTCCAGAGCCGCTGCGCCAATACATCGACGAGCGGGTCAGCTCAGGGCAGTACGGCAACACCAGCGAGTATCTGCGCGACCTTATCCGGCGCGATCAGCAAACTCAGTCCGCCCAGCGGCTCCGCAATCTGATCACCGATGGGCTGGAATCTGGCGAGGCTCGTCTTATGACAACCGAACTGATTGCGGAGTTGCGCGATCGGGCGATGAGTACCGAGGAGTGATACTTACCCGACTGCGGCCGCTCGCCGAGGTCGACCTGATTGAACGAACTCGCCACTATCGCTTGGCGGGCGGGGCAGATCTGGGCACTCGGTTCTTCGACAAAGCTCTAGCCACACTGCGCACGATTGAGCAGGCCCCCGGCGCTGGCTCACCATTGATTGGAGAGCTGTGCGCGGTCCCGGGCCTTCGCTCACGGCGGGTTCCGAGCTTTCCCTGTCGTTGGTTCTACGTCGTGAAGGCCAGCCACATCGACATCGTTCGCCTGCTCGCCGATGCTCAGGATCTGACCGACATCCTCGGCCAACTCGACACTGACGACTGAACGTCAAAAGAGGGTGTCGAGTAGTTGTTCCATCTCGCGTAGCAGGCGCTTGGATTCGGCGGGTGGCGACTCGAGCACCAATGCGATTCCGGCGCCGGTGAAGTGGGCGATGAGGAACGCTCGTGTTCGAAGCGTGACGCGATCGACTGAACTCCACGGGGCGATGGCGGCGGCTATGAACGTACCGGTTCGGCGACTATCGGCAATGTTGAGCGCCACCAGTTCGGGCGTGGCGAATGTGCCGGCCCACAGTTCCCTCAGCGCCCTATCGTGAACAAAGCGGCGGTGGTAGGTTCGCAGCGATTTTCGCAACGCCGCCTTGGCGCTATCGACCGAATCGATGTCACGCAGGTTCGCGGCTAGTTCGCTATGTATGACATCGAGCATCTCGCTCGCAACGGTTCGAATCACGGCCGCTGCATCGGGGAAGTACCGGTATACCGACGGCGGCGTCAGTCCGGCTTGGGCCGCTATCGCGGCCATTGTGCAACACCAAAGTCCCGTACCTCGACGAGTCGATGTTCCGATGGAAACTGGATCGCCCGAGTTTGTATCTACGGCTGTTCAGCCAGGACCACCCCGGGCTGGCGGCAATCGGGTTCACCGATGGCGACGGCGGAGCGTACGAACTGTTCGACAACATGGGCGACCTCATCGCCCGCAACGCACTGGCCGCGCAAAACGACCGGCCTCAATTCGACCAGCTACAAAAGCTGTTCGCCGGTTCCGACCCTGACGTCTCGGGCGGCATACAGCATCAGGCCACGCCTCGCCATGCTGCGTATGTGAATTTGCAGGCGTACGACAAAGCGACCAAGGCGTTACGCAAGAAGTTCGGTTGGCCAGGGGTCGGCCCCGATACGTTCGAGCAGCTCCGCCGAGAGGTCACCAACGAACTGCGAGTGTCAGCTGGATAGATGGTTGTCGGGTGTCGTCCGCATCGACAACTGCAAGGACCGTGAGTCCGCCATGGTGTGGGGTCTCGTCGACTACTGCCAGCCCTTCGATCTTGGCTACCACACCGTTAACGAGCGGCAACGTTGTGACGGCAAGAACGCCGACGCTGTCAGCAAGCACCAGTGCTGACCCCACCACAGCCCCATCATCGACAGCATTCGGGGTGTCCTCGGCAGCCGCACTCATCAGAAAAAGACCTGGACCGACGGCGACGGCGTCGGTAAGGGCAAGGCCGACACCGTTCACAGATCCAAGGTTGTACACCGATCCGACGGCGATAGCGAGCGTGTTCAAACGTTGGGGCATCTGCCACGCGTCCATGAATGACTCGACGTCGATGACAGCACTCTGCGACGGCACGGCCGCGGCAGGGATACCGCGATTGAACAGGAACAACTGTCCATCATCTACCGCTGCGCCCTCAATGTTCAGCGCGGCTGGATCGATACCGAGCACCTGGGCGAACCGCCGGTACAAAGGCGTTAGGTCGGCCGACACGACTGCTGGGTCGAGCGATCCGTAAGGCGCGCTGACGATCGCACCACGCATCCGACGAGGACTTGATCCCGAGCCAAGGAGCAGCGTCGCCGGAGAACCAGCGCCGGTGCGCACAGGACACGCAACTTCGATGTCAGGTTTAAGATGTTTGGTTCCGTCGGCGTCGGCGAAGTAGTCGAGTCCCTCGGTCGGGGCAAAGAGTCGAATCCGCGTGATGCCTTGGCCGGGGCGGTGCCATGCGGAGTGGTTGGCATCGTCTTGGGTCACCAGCCATCCGTCACCGAGACGAGCGATGGCAGAGGCCGCGCGCACCGGGGCACCATCGAAGAACCGGAGCCGGTCGGTTCGGAGCACGTCGACGTACAGCTTGTCAATCGTCATCGTCCAACACAAAGTACACGGTCACTTCCACGTCTTGCATTGTCCCAAAAGACTCTCAGTATTTTCTTGAGGTCAGCCCGCGATGTTCGCGCCAGCGTGGTCAGGAGCCGTGGTAGAGGCGGTGCAGGTCGATGAGTTGGACTTCGGGGCGCCCGGCAGCTTGGCGCTCGAGATCGGTGGTGAAGCCGCTGCGCGAGAACAAGAGACGATGGCAGTTTGGGGAATGGGTTCGTCGGGCCGCTTCGTCGAGCCTGTCCAGTTGGTCTACACCGACTCGTGCGTCGGTCGCTTTCACCTCGCCGATGAAGATTGGACGTTGGTCACCGCGAGGCCCGGCCTCGACGCCAGCGAGGTCGATTTGGACGCGTGCCGGGTCACCGTGTGGTGCGTCGAGCGCGGTCGGGCCGACGAGGGCAAGGGCGCCGCCGAGCGTCTGGGCGCTGGCGAAACGCAGGGTCCATTCGATTGCCAATTGCTCCATGTGGGCACCAAGGATTTGAGCGGCAACCACCGGGCGAACATCGCGCCAAACCTCACGGCCACGCCCAACCGAGAGTCGCTGCATGTTCGGCTCGGTGACGAGTCGATAGAACCGGATCATTGGCTCCAGGAGTGTGTAGGTAGAGCGGTTACCTCGGAGCGGATCCTCCAATTTTGTCACCCAACCGGCGTCGATGACGACATCGAGCGCGTGACCGAGTGAGCCACGCTGCTGGCCAAGTACTCGTTCGAGGTCACCCCATCTCCGGGTTCCGTCGGCGATCGCCGCGAGAAGTCCCCAATATCGCTGCTGATCACCAAGTTGGGGGTCCTCGGCTACGACAATTCGGCCGTCTCGAAACAAGCTTGAGGACGGTTCAAGTAGCCGGCGAATCACCCAACCGTCCAGGTCACCGTCGGTTGGGGCGTCGCTATCGGCGAGGGTCCGATAGGCCGGTGTACCACCAACAAACGCGTTGTGTGCGAACGCGACCTGTGGGTTCGCTCCGAGCCCCCAGAACTCCGCCGCACTGCGGAAGTCGAATGGCTGGAGTACCAACTCGATGATCGCTCGACCCCGAAGCGGTGCCTTGCCATCGATCAGCTTGCGCATTTCACCGAATGCCGAGCCACACAAGATGACGGGGGTGCCACGGGTGTAGCGTGTGGTCCTACCCGGCCCCAGCGCGCGCTGCAGCAGCGAGGGAAACTCGGCAACACGGCTGATGACTCGTGGAATCTCATCGAGAACGACTGGAACGTGGCGCCCGACGAGGTCGCTCGCCGCCAGGAGTGCGTCTAGCACCTCCGTCCAATTGGCGAAGCGCACCGGTGTCGGTGATCGGGTCCATGCCGTCCACGCCTCGGAAATCGACGCCAGATTCTGGGTCGCCTCACCGTCGAGCGCCTCCCAGTAGAAGCCCCCAGCCTGGCTACAGAGGCTTGTTAGAAGAAGCGACTTTCCTTGGCGACGTCGGCCGTACACCACCGAAAGCCGTGGTACTTCGGCAGCGTTCTGAATGAACTGGGACAGCTGCGTCCATTCCAGGTCCCTTCCGAACAATCCCTCCGGTCTTTGCACAACTCCAGTTTACCAAACTTCACTAGGGTAAGGGTCCTCTAGGTGCCATTATCGAGCAGTCAACCTACGAGGGGCGGGTAAACGTGATGTGCACTGTGCCGCTCTCGGCGGTCTCGGTCTTTGCCTGGTAGCCGAGCTCGAACCCGCGAAGGTCGCTCCACAGGTTGATGCCGCGACCGAGCAGGACAGGCGCGATCGCGACGTGTAACTGGTCGACGAGCCCAGCTTTGAGGAACTCTCGCACGGTGCTTGCCCCACCCCCGACCCGCACGTCTTTCCCGCCGGCGGCAGCGGCGGCCCGTTCGAGGATCGCGTGCGGAGTCGCTTCAACGAAGTGAAAGGTAGTACCGCCGGCCATAGCGATCGAGTCGCGTTTGCGGTGCGTGAGTATGAACACCGGCACCCGAAATGGTGGCTCGTCGCCCCACCAGCCGTTCCAGTCGGGGTCGTCGGGGAATGTGTGAAACCCGAACATTCCGGCACCCATGATCTCGGCGCCGACCCCGTCGAAGTACGCCTTGGCGTAGCGGTCGTCGACGCCGGTCGTGCCCTTGCCGGACGTGTCGTGGAAGACCCGCTCACGGAACGTGCGCGTGTCGGCATAGGCCGCAGTGATCTTGTTCCAGTCGTCCCCCATTGGGTTGTCCGGCGTGCCGCCTTCGGTCGTGGCATAACCATCCAGCGAGATGTTGAGGTCGACTCGTACTCCCATGCGAAACTCCGTCCTGACCATCTTGTCCCTGAGCGTTACCTTGGCGACCTGTTAGTGACTATTGTCCTCGCCCATGGAGAAATTCTACGTCACCGACACCAGCCTGTCCGCCCGGTTCCCGATCTACACGCGTGGCAACGTTGGCGAGGTGTTTCCCGACCCGGTGACGCCTCTGACGAGCGGCACCACGTTGTGGTTCGCCGAACTCGGCTGGCAAGACACCTGGGTACGAATCGGCGCGTTCGGACCTGAAGAGTTTCCCGAGGGTGAGTTCTCCCAACTCGGAGTGCTCGGCGGTTACTGCTACCTCAACGCGTCACTCGTGCGAATCTTCGGCGAACGTGGTCCCGGGTTGTCGTGGGAAATCATGGACAACGCTATTTTCGGTGTTCAGCCCGGTGTGCCTCCGTATGCGGAGATGGACGGCGACGTGCGGCCCGAGGCGACCGCCAAGATGGGCGAGACTTTTGGCTACGTGCTGTCGCAGAGTCGCATCGAAGATCTCACCGAACTGATGGAGGATCGGGCCACTACCGTCGAGTTGCGCCGCTCGCGCCCCGACCTGACCTCGCTGACCGACGCCGAGCTTGTCGAGCGTTACCTCACACTTGCGGCGGCACACCGCCACCTCTTCGCCCATCACATCTTCGTAACGTTCCTCGCAACGCTGCCAGTTGGCATCATCTCGGGGGTTGCCACGGCGGTCGGCCGCCCCGATCTCATTCTGCCGATCATTGCCGGGATCGGCGATGTCGACTCCGCGGCACCGAGCTACGCTATGTGGGAATTGTCGCGGCTCGACCCGGCATCGCCCGAGTTCACAGCCGGGTTCGAGGCCTTCCTGTACGAGTTCGGGTCGCGCGGACCCAACGAGTGGGAGACCCGGTCGCCTACGTGGGAGACCCGCCCGGCGCTAGCACTCAGCGCCATTGACCGAATGCGCGCCGCGCCTGACTCGATGGCTCCGGTCGGCCAGAACGCCATTCGCGCCGCACAGCGCGAAGCCGCATCGGCCGAACTGCTCGCTATCGTCGAGGGTGATCCCGCAGTTCACGGTCAATTACAAGCCGGCATCAACTCCTCGAAGGCGTGGCTGCCAGGTCGCGAGCGCACCAAAACCAACAACATTCGCCACATTCACGAGATGCGAGTGTCCATGCGCGAGCTTGGCCGTCGCATGGTCGAACGTGGCGTATTCGACGAGGTCGAGGATTTTGGGTTCGTAACCAAAGAGGAGCTCGATACCCTTGTCAATGACCCCGCCTCGCTCACCGACGTCATTCGTGTTCGACGAGCCGAGTACGCAGCTCTGCAGGAATTGACGCCACCGTTCGTTGTGGTTGGGTCCGATGAGGGGCCTTCGACGTGGACGCGCCGTGATGCACATCGCGTCGATCAACTCAGTTCGGGCGCGACCCTTCAAGGCATGCCGGGTTGCGGCGGTTTCGCCGAGGGAACGGCCCGCGTCATTCTCGATTCCAATGATCCATCGGCGCTCGAACCCGGTGACATCCTCGTAGCCCCCATCACGGATCCGTCGTGGACACCGCTGTTCGTACCGGCGGCGGCGGTCGTCGTCGATGTCGGCGCGGTGATGAGCCACGCCATCATCGTCAGCCGTGAGCTGGGAATTCCCTGCGTTGTGTCGGCTACCGATGCCACCCGCCGCATTCCCAACGGTGCCCGTATTCGGGTCGACGGCGACACCGGGATAATCACGATTCTCTGAGGCGTGGACACTTCGCCCGGTTGAAAAATGGAACCTATAGTCGCTGGACCCACACATCGTCGCAAGCGCACCATGGCGCGATACGCGTTGGCGGCGGTTCTGACTTGCGCTGGTTTCAGCCACCTGTTCTGGGCGCGGAAGTCTTTTCGAGCTCAGGTACCTTCGTGGGTCCCCGGCGATACAGACACCATCGTTTTGTGGTCGGGCCTAGTCGAGATTGGACTCGGCGTGTCGCTCGCGTTCGTTCGGTCCAAGCGAATCGGTTGGTTGGTCGGAGCCTTTTTCGTGGCCGTGTTCCCGGGAAACATTTCGCAGTGGCTAGGGCACAAGGACGCATTTGGACTGACCACCGACACGCGCCGATTTGTCCGATTGTTCCTTCAGCCCGCCTTAGTGCTGTGGGCAGTCTGGTGTACGGCTGAACCACACAAGCAGAGTAGCGGCTAATCACGATTCCTCAACCGCTAGAGCGACGCATGCTCAGACCTGCCAAAAGTGCGGCGACAAGAACGTCGACACCTTCAGATGCATCCAGGGTCTGGTCGGCGACTTGGCGGAACAGCGGCTCGCGGCGCTTCGCCAACGCCTCGACCTCTGCCTCCGTGACTGTTCGGCGGTGGGTTCCCGCCTCCATCCGTTCGACGAGAACCGATGCCGGAGCGTGAAGCCACACCACATGGGCACGGTGTCGCATGATTGTGCGGCAGAGCTCCGATTCGACGACCCAGCCGGCCGCCGAAACAACCAACGGGTAATAGGACGCGAGTGCGCCGAGCAGCACGGCTTCCTCGAGGTGATGCAGTCCGTCGACGCCGACGCCTAGGTCAGCCGCCAGTTCGTGACCGGTTCGGCCGGTCAGCGTCTCGATGTCGCGGTCGGAGTCTCGCCATGGAACGCCCAGCCGTTGGGCGACGGCGTGTGCAAGTGTCGACTTGCCGGCGCCCATGAGCCCGACGACCGCGATGTGAGCTGTGGTCAGTCGGCCGGGCCTCGTTCGACTATCCATTCATTCGTCCGGCTGCCGCCCGTGGACTAAACGCAGCGGCGACAAGCAGTTTCGTGAGCCGAGAGAACACGCTTGTGTCGGCCAGATACTGAAGCCGTGCCACTAGCTATCACCGCCCCATACTCGTTGAGATGCGTCGAAATCGAACCGACCTTCCTCGCTGAGAAGGTCAATAGGTTTGAGCCGACGCTGCGCTAGTACGACTTCGACACGCTGAAACTCTATCGACTGTGCTGCACGACCCTGCAGTGCGGTCGCCGGACGCACTAGTTGGGGCTCAGCACGCAGAACTCGTTGCCTTCGGGGTCGGTCATGACGACCCAACTGACGTTGCCTTGTCCGATGTCGACCCGAGTTGCCCCGAGGGAGATGAGGCGTTCGACCTCGGCTCGTTGATTGGCGTTGACGGGTGGGGCGATGTCGAGGTGATGTCGGTTCTTGCCGACCTTGGCGATGAGAGGCGGGCCGCTCCATGTGATCAGGGGGCCGCTGCCGTCCGGATGGCGGATCGCTGTTTCGTCGTCTTGGTCCCAGACCAGGGGCCAGCCGAGGGTCTCACTCCAGAAGTAACCGACCCGACTTGTTCCGTCGCAATTGATCGCTCCGAGGCGGCCGCAGCCAGCGAGAAACTTGTTGTCGGGCCCTATGACGCAGAACTCGTTGCCTTCAGGGTCGGCTAGTACGACGTGATCTTCGTCGGGGCTTTGACCGATGTCGATGTGGTGAGCGCCGATCTCGATCAACCTCGCGACCGTTCGCTCTTGGTCGTCAATCGATGTCGTGGTCAGATCCAGATGGATCCGGTTCCTGCCCACCTTTTGCTGCGGGACTGGCTCGAACAGCAGGTTGAATCGGGTGCCGTCGGTTGGTTCGAGACCGATTTCGTCCCCGTTGTTGGCCACGGTCCAGCCGAGTGCTTCGGCCCAGAATCGTGCGAGACGCAGTGGGTGATTCGCATCGAGACACAGCGTGACGAGGCGCGGGAGATTTGCCGTGTTCACAGTTACCAGATCGTGGCGATGGGGAATTGGGCGAATGCATCGTCGATGGTGAGCAGCGGGCAACCAAACAACTCGGCCTGGGCGGCGAGTAGTCGGTCGAAGGGATCGCGGTGCTCTGATTGGTACAGCCCTGCTCGGCGGGCTTGGCTGCCGTCGATCGCCAGTGGGGTGCCGCGCAGGCGTTTGATGGATTCATCCCAATCCTCGAGTAGTGGGCCGGCGTTGGGAAGCTTGCCGATTCTGAACTTCGTCGCAATCTCCCACGCTGAGGCGGCCGACACGAGCAGCTCGTTGGATTCGTCGAGCAGGTGGGAGTGGACGGATCTGGACAGCTTTCCTGGCTCGGCAACGGCCCAAAGCAACACGTGGGTGTCGAGCAGATAGGTGGTCACAGATCGCCCTCGAACGTCGCCAACTTGTCGTCATCGAGCGGCTCCAGCGTAGCGTCGCCGCTGCCGAGGAGGCCGGGAAGGAACCCGAGTTCGCGCCGCTGCGGCGAGCCGATCGGCACGAGTCGGGCGTAGGGTCGACCAGCTTTGGCCAGGATGATCTCCTCTCCGGCGCGAACGTCATCGAGCAGGCGGGAGAGGTGCGTTTTGGCCTCATGGACGTTGACGGTTCGCATGAACTAAGTTTACGGACTAAGTCTTTCATGTCAACTACAACGTTACGGAGTGGAGGCCGATCATGTTTCCTTCGGTGTCGGTGACGATCGAGACTGAGCCGTGTTCGCCGATCGGGAACTTTGGCCGGACGATCAAGCCGCCGGCTGCCACCACCCGGGCTTCTTCCAAAGCGCAATCGTCGCAGGAAAAGTAGACCATCGAGCCGCCCGGGCCTGGCTTGGCGTTTCGGCGACGACTTCATCTCTCACGGCGCTGGCGGCGCGCTGGTGAAGCTCGACTAACGACCCCACCGCCCAAATGCGGGCCTTCGGGTCGTCCATTGGTGACAGTTTGGTGTTGAGCACCGTTTCGTAGAACGTCTGCGCCCGTTCCATGTCCTCGACGTAGATGTCGAACCAGCCAACTTTCCTCATGAGCGTTTCCTTTCGGTGGGTGTGAAGGCCGTGTGCCTTCCAGAACCACTGAAGCGCAAAACGTTTAGAAAAGATTGTAAATATCAGACATCGAACGTCTTGTTGAACCGGCCGGGCGTGAAGCCGGTCAGCTTCCGGAACGAATGGGTGAAGTGCGACTGGTCCGCAAAAGACGCCAGATAGTCCTGGCGGAACGAGTGCTGTACCCGCAGCTTGCCGTCGAAATCGAAGCTGGCCGCCGCCCGGCTCGTCTCGACCAATGGCAGGCCGCCGGGTGTCTTGCTGGTTGAACAGCACGTTGACGCAGGCGTCTGGCATGGCATGGAGCGTGAAGTCCTCGGCCAGGTCGGTCTTGGTTCGCATCTCCCAGAAGCAGTGCACGAGTTGACCTAAGTGCGCTGGTGGTGCAACCTCGGTGTAGACCACTGACTCGAATGACTTTGCGACGCCGTCCTTCACCGGGTCATACACGCGCGCTAAGCGTAGGTGAGAAGAAGGCGAATGCCTGCGCCGGGCTTCACGAGGTCAGGTGCCGTGGTACAGCCTCGTAAGGTCGACGAGTTCGACGTCGGGTCGAGTGCGTGCGTGCTGTTCGAGTTCTCGGGTGAACCCGGAACGAGCGACGAGGAGTCGTTTGGGTGGTGCGGAGATTCGGGTGGCGTCGAGCATCGATACCGCGGTGTCGAGCCGTTCGAGTTGGTCGATACCGGTGCGTTCCTGACCCGATTTTACCTCGCCCACGACCGACACCTTACCCACGCCACGGTGATCAGCGGTCGTCGCTAACAGGTCGAGTTTGAACGACTTAGTGCCGGTGCCGACACGACTTGGGCCGCATCGGTTCACCGGCCCGCCCGTCGTCGTCGTTTCAGCGTCCAGCATCACCCACTCACGGGCAAGGTGTTCGAGGTGCGGTGCGAAAATGCGCGCTCGGACCGTCATCATGGCCTCGGCCCATACATCGGCCGCTGTTCGGCGCTGCGTGAGTCGAGCACCAGCTGGCTCGATGACGAGTCGGTGGAACCGGACGATCGGTTCGCTAACGGAGTAGCGAGAAGACCGTTCACGGATCGGGTCTTGATCGACACGCAGCCAATCAGCGTTGACGAGCGCGGTGAGCGCATGGTGAAGTGCTGTCGGGGCACGATCGAGCGCTGCGGTGATTTCGCCGCGGGTCGCAGCACCGTCGGCCACCGCTCCGAGCACAGCCCAGTACAGCGCACGGTCGTGTAGCGCCGGGTCTTCAGCGACAACAGTCCGACCCTCGTTCATGAGCGGCGACGACGCCGAGAGCAGGTGCCTAATGACCCAACGATCCAGGTCTCCCTTTATCGGCGTCTCGCCACCCGCGAATTCGCGGTACGCCGGTGTTCCACCGATCAACGCGTGCAGTCGGAACGCGAGGTCGGGATTGTTGTCGAGGTTCCAGAATTCGGCGGCCTCGCTGAACCGGAATGGGCGCAGCGCGAGGTCAAGCTGCGAACGACCACGCAATGGTGCACCGGCGTCGACCAGCCGTCGCATCTGCCCGAAGGCCGACCCGCACAGGATCAACCGTACCGCCGACTTGCGGCGCCGATTCCTCAACGGCGCCAACGCAGCCTGAAGCCGCGACGCAAACCCGGGGTCAGCATCGATTAGATACCCAACCTCATCCAACACAACCGGGAGAGGCTCCTGGTTGCTGTCCTGCGGCCGTCGAAGTCCGCAGACGGCCTCGACTGCTGCGTCCCACGAGTCCAACCGTGGCGTGACGCCGGTGAACTCGCCGATCGCCTGCTCAAGCGACCGGAGGTTTTGCGCAGCGCTCTGCTCACGCGCCTGCCAGAGAAAGCCTCGCCCACCTTCGCAGAGGCCTTCGAGGAGCATGGTCTTGCCCTGCCGACGGCGTCCGTAGACCATCGCCACTGCGACCCCAAGGCCCGGCCGCTGGACAAATGACGTGAGCGATGCCCATTCGTCGTCGCGACCGAAGAGCTCAGCCGGCTTATGTATACTCATTCCAAAGATAATAACTGAAAAAAGTAAGAAGGGCCACAAGGTTCAAGGTCAGGCCTGAGGCGACCCACCGACAAGACGCTGCTGGTAGGGCTCGTAGCGCGTGGCAGCAGCCACGGCTGGTTAGTCGAGCACCCACAGGGATCGGGTAGCCGCGTTCGCTGAGCCCATACTCGTCAGCGAGGCGCATTGCGGGTCCGCGAACGGCCACCGACACCTTGCCCGCCCCGGGTCGAGCCAGACCCCGCGATCGAGATCGGTGCGCGCTCCGGCGAGGAACGAGTAGGTTTCCTTCTTCGTGCGGAACGTCGCGGGCGCCGAGTGCCATACGTAGTCGATGCAGTACCGCGCCTGAAACTTCACCGACGGAAGCTTGCGCACGTTGCCACAACTGTTGCGTGACATACGCCCGATTAGACCGGGGAGATATGGCACGATGTGGCACGGTGCGCCCGAACCGCCCGGCGACGTCGAGCAGAAACAGTCTCTGAACAGGCCAACGTGTGGAGCGGGTGACGAGAATCGAACCCGCGTTCTCAGCTTGGTAAACTGTTCAGGAGACAATCACGTTCCCCCTCCTCAGAGCATGGTTTACCGGCTCGGACGGCGCGGATACAGCATCAGATAGTGCCCGTGGTTACCCGTTCGTGACTTTGGTTGCCCGTTGTTCTAGGCACGCTGTAGGCACGACGGAATTTGGGGTCGTTGCCGCAGTGACCGACGGATCTACGAACGATGAAGGTCATCGTTCGCGCCGCGAGTGAGCGTTTGGTCAGATCGTCGCTCTTGGGCTTCTCGTGTCCCTTGCGGCCAGCGGTCGAAGCGATCGCTGCTTGGGCGGCGGTCGGAACCCTTAGCAGCTATTTGGGCTCGATCGTGGTTTCGAGCGCGTTCCAGAATCGGGCGAGGGCACCTATTGCGAATCGTTGCGCAGTTGTCGGGACGGTTTGCTGGAGGAAGTCGGCGTAGGCGCGCGGTCCGACGGAGCGTCGGTCTCGAACTATTCGTGGAGTCGTCGAAGTTGTGTTCGTACGTCGTCGGCATATTCGCTTGCCAGTAGTGGGCTGGCGGCGACGAGTGCGGCTGCAGCTTCGGGGCCGAGCGCGGTGATGACCCAGACGACGTCGTAGGCGTCCTTGGGTTTGTCTCGTCGCATGATGGCGTCAGCTTTCAGGCATAGCCAGGAGGTCAGCCCTGCAACCGGGAATTCGTAGCGTAGGACTCCACGGCTGGTCTCGACGCTTCGTTCGACGATGACGGTGTCGGCTGGTACGAGGCGGCCGAATCCGACAGCGAGTGCGGTGATCTGGCCGCTTGGCCCGATGTTGGCCTCTGCCGGGGTGTTGACTGCCGGTGCTTCAGGACGCCCGCCGCGTGTACGAACAGGACACAGGAACTCGACTTGAAGATGAACGCCACGGTGTATGCCGAGCCATCGCCATTTCACTGGGCGGCCATCGACGGTGTCGGCTTGTAGCCCGAGGCGGCGCAGGCCGTCGATGATGGCCTAGTAGTAGTCGGCGGTCTCGCCGTCGAGAAGGTGGAGTGACAGGTGGAAGTCAAGATCGGCGGTACCGACATGTGCCTTCACTTCGCATCACCCTCCAGAGTTGAGCAGCGAATTCGGTGCGGCGAGGCTCGGTGTGAAGATCGCACCTCGACCGGTGCCGGCTCCAATCCCAAGAGTGGCGCTACCTCGGCAAGTTCGCGGTCGCCTGCGTCGACCCATACACGCACGTCAGGGGGCGACGATGTCGTCATGACCCCGAGATAGGCCAGAGCGGTTCGACCGGTGACGGCGACAACGATCTTGTTTCGTGCGGCCTGCTCACCGACCAGCGCTGCAATCTCCCAAACCGTTCGACCCCACATGTACCCGTGGACTGTCGGCCCGTTCGGCCACGTGGACCGCTCCGCCAGGAGTTCGGCAAGCTGTACCGCATCGGTAACCTCGATGACCGACCTCCCGTCACCCCCGCGTACGATCGTAAGGCCGTCGACAACGCGCCTAGCCGCTGGCAGCCATGGCACATTCAGGGTCGCAGTTGCCATGCACTTACTCAGCACTCGACGCTAAACAGCAAATCTTCCTGAGTATGGAGCAATGCGACGCCACGTTTTGCTGTTTAGATCCCAGGGTCGTGTTGTAGGCACGTTGTAGGCTCGACCGATTCGGGTTCATCGAAGCTGGCGAAACCCGCTGTAACAAGCCGACCAGCGCCCGACGGAACGCCGTCGGCACAACCGCCCCGAGCCCTGCAGACGCATCAGGCCAGAAAGAATCCCGACACGTCGACGATGACATCCGTCGGCACGTTCGCGAACACCTTGAACACCGGTGAGCCAGCCAGCGTGGTGATAGCCAGCGCCGCCCGATTCCGGTCAGGCCCGTCGAAGTTGACATTGCTCGCCAGGGGCACCCCGAGGTTCGACGCATGGGCCGTAAGGAATCCGCCGGTCGACGTGTTCGTCGCCGTCAGGTTGTAGAGCACCGCGACGCCGGGCCGTTGGAGCACCGAGGCGGCCGATACCTCTCGATCTTCGCCGAGCCTCCACCGAGGACCGGTTACCGGCTCACGGCTGTCGAGCACCCGCGCCGGGTTGATCGCCTGGTACAACCCGCTCTGCGACACGCTCGCTGTGCTGTCGGTGAAATACCCGGCAACGTCGACGACCAGATGCGAGCTTGTCTGCGTGTACAGACTCACCTTCCCGCCGGTGCCCAGCGGCACGATCGCGAGATTGGATCGGATGTCGCCGGCATAGTTGGGGTTCACGGTCGACGCGACCGGCCGGGTCAGACCGGTCGGCCACACTGTCACAAAACCCGCGGCGTCGGCTTCGGTCGTCGTCACGATAAGCGCCACGGCTTCCGCCCCCGTCGACGGCACGCCACCCTGGCCGGTGATCTGCAGGTCGAGTTGGGCGCCTGCGCCGGGCTTCGCCCCGGAACGGGTATCGAGCAGCCGGTTAGGGTCGACGGGCACGAAGCGGCCGTCGGCGCTGCCCTCGGTCGGCAGGAAGTATCCGGTGACGTCGACGACAATATGGGTGGCGGGCTGCGCGTAGATCGACAGCGTTCGGCCCGGCCCTATCGTTGTCACGACGGCGTTGGCAACCGTTTCACCGACCACTGTTGTGTTCAGGTTCGACGTTCCCGGGCGGTTGGTGCCGCCCGGGAACACCGTGACGAAGCCGGTCGACAACGGGTCGGTCACGGTGACATTCAAGGCAACGGCGACTGCCTCGGTTGGTACGACGTCGCTGGGCAGGGTCAGCGAAATAGTCGAGTCGCCCGTTGTGCGTCCGAGCCCGATGCGAGTATCGAGTACTCGCGTCGGGGCGCGAGGGATGAGACGCCCGGGCGAAACCGGCGAGGCGACGCGCTCGGGTACGACCCGGTGAATCTCGCCGCCGTTCGCGTAGCTCAGGTAGTACAACGCCCAGTCGCCATTCTCCGGGATCATCTCGAGGTGCACGATGTTGGCGGCGTCGAGGAAGTTCGACTGAGCCCATCCACTGCCACTCGGCGAAATCTGGAAGACCTTGCCGCAGCCGTAGTCGGCGTACAGATAGGCGCCGCCCGAGAAGTTTGGCCACGTCGACGGCACGAATGCCCCGCCCACGATCGATGAGCAGCCGGCCTCCCCGGTGCGGTACGTGAACAGCGGGTTCGTCATGCCGGCCGGCGGGGCGCCGCAGTCGGTGGTCGAACCGTTGGCGCAACTTCCTTCCCGCACGTTCCAACCGAAGTCGGCGCCGGGCACCAACTCGTCGATTTCCTCCCACGTGTTCTGGCCGACATCGTTTAGGAAGAAGCGGCTGCCCGGCGAGTTCATGTCGAGCGCGATCCGGAATGGGTTTCGCAGACCCCACGCGTAGATCTCCTGGCAGGTGCTACCAGGGGTGATCAGCCCTGTTGCCCCACAGGGTGCCGTACCGGTGCCGACGTAGGGATTCCCGCCCGGGATGGCGCCGGTATTGGTGATGCGAAGAATCTTCCCCGACAGCGTGCTGAGGTCGCGCGCAGCCGGATTGGAGCGGGAGCACATGCTGGCGTCCCGTACGTAGCAGCCGCCGTCACCGACGCTGATGTACAGCAGGCCGTCGTTGCCGACCTTGACGTCGCCACCGTTGTGGTTGCCAGCCGGCGACGGGATGCGGGCCAACAGCACCGTCGGAGACGAGACCGCGGACCCGGTGAGGGTGTACCGGATCACACGGTTGACACAGCCCCCGTCGTTCACCGTCGCGAACACGAAGAAATAACCATTCGACCCGAATGCCGCGTCGGCCGCTATTCCGAGCAGGCCACGCTCGCTCTCAGTGCATACGTTGGGCACAGTGGTCAAGGCCCCGGACAAGGTGCCGTCGGCCCGCAACATGCGCACCGCGCCCTGACGTTCGGCCACAAGCTTGCGCCCGTCGTGCAACGCCGTAATCGCGGTTGGCAGCGTTGCCGCGGTAACCACGGTGTCGCTGAAGCCAGCAACGATCGCAGCCCCCGCTGGCCTTGGAACTACCGCAACCAACGAACTAAACAGTGCCAAAACGGACAAAACTCGTCGCATACGATTAGACCTCCGATAGCGCGCTGCCGGAAGGGACTGTAGCTGTCAATCGCGCCGTCCGTGGCCCGATGAGGTGGGCACAGAGGCCGCAGGCCCCGAAGCCTTGTAGGCAGGCCGTCCCTGCTCTGGGCGGTACTGTTGCGGCGTCTGACCAGGCTAAACGTGCTGGAGCGGGTGACGGGAATCGAACCCGCGTTCTCAGCTTGGGAAGCTGATGTTCTGCCTCTGAACTACACCCGCAGAATCACTCCGTCAGGCTAGCGCGGCTCGGCGACGTCGGCGAGAACCAGCCGGTAAGGTTCCGGACGATGATTCTGTCTGATCGAACAATTCGCGAACAGGTTGCCGCCGGTCGGATTGTGCTTGAGCCGTATGACCCAGCATGTGTGCAACCGTCGTCGGTCGACATCAAGCTCGATCATTTGTTCCGGGTCTTTCGAAACCACACCGCCGGTGTTATCGACGTCAAGCGTGATATGCGCGATCTCACCGAACTGGTCGAGGTAGCCGCCGACGGAGTCTTCATGTTGCACCCGGGCGAGTTCGTGCTCGGCTCCACCCTCGAACGAGTCGGCGTTCCCAACGATCTAGTCGCCCGCATCGAAGGCAAGAGCAGCCTGGGCCGCCTTGGTCTGCTCATTCACTCGACGGCGGGGTTCATCGATGCCGGGTTCGATGGCCATGTCACCTTGGAACTGGCGAATGTCGCCAACCTTCCCATCACGTTGTACCCCGGCATGAAGATTGGTCAGATCAGCTTCCTCACCATGACCACCCCAGCCGAGAACCCGTACGGATCTGGTGTGAACGGATCGAAGTATCAAGGTCAACGGGGGCCCACCCCAAGCAGATATTTTCAGAACTTTCTCTAAAGTCCCCACGTTGAGTGACCGATAGTTGCCACCGTAAGTGGTTGTGATCTGTGGCGTGTCAACGGTGTGCCTGGTCTTGAAGCAGGCGCACCGTTCCGCGTACGGGGTCAACTTCCACCATCGCGCCGTTGGTCAGCCCCAGCGCTCCGCGTGCTCCAACAACAGCGGGAATTCCCAACTCGCGAGCGAGCACCGCAGCGTGTGACAGCGGCCCACCATCGGCCGTAACGACGGCACCAGCGATCGACAAGATCACATTGAACGCCGGCGACGTGGCTCGTATCACCAGTACATCGCCCGGTTCCATGGCATCGATGGCGGCCTCGGGGCTATCGGCTCGACATACCCGGCCCCGATACGGCGTTGCGCCGATGCCGGTGCCTGCGAGGGGATCCTCGGCCAAGGTGCCACTCATGCCCATCTGCACAAGGGCTACCTCAACCGCCTGTACGAGGGTTTGCAATGCGGCAGGTAGGACGCTCAGCGGCGGTTGGGGTTCTAGCGGTCCAAGGGTTGGCGGCGGGTCCAGCAGCGCTTCAGCATGTCGTTCGGCGGCGCGGGCGGCCAGTGCGTCGGCCGTTGGGTGCGATGAACCATTGAGCAGCGGGGCGATCTCGCTGGCATCGAGTTCGAAGACATGTTCGACGGAACGTGCCCGGCCAGCGCTCACGAGACGGCGTCCGATTTCGAGAAGGGCACGCCGAAGCAGCCCAGCAGGCCATTGGAACGTTATGGGGCCGTTGTCGTCTCGCATGTCCATGACCGAACGCGCCATGTCGAGCAGCTGATCGAATTCGGCTTGGTGCTGGCCGGGCAGTCGGTCACGCAGTTGGGCGGCGGTCTGGCTGCTTGTGTCAGGGGCTGGTGGTTCGGCGGTGAGGATGCTGGTGAGTACCACCTCGGGTAGTTCTCCCAGCGTGAGTCCGTCGATGTCGTATCGGGTCACCAGTAGATGGCGGCGATCGGCCAGGTACTCGTCGAGTAATGCGGCAGCACGTGGGGACGATTGCCGTACGTCGTCGAGCGAGGTCGGCACGTTGGCGTTGGAGGTGAGTTCCTCACGGATCGCGACCAGGAGTTTTCTTGGTTCGGTTGTCGATGGTGAGGCTCCGGCCAAGGCCGCCACAGCCTCCGCCGGTTCAATACCCCAGCCCTGAACGGTGGAGACAAAGATTGCGATAGGCCCGAGGTCGTACCCGTGTAACCAGAAGTGCAGCTCGGCCATCTCGGCGAGATGCGACACCAGGGCATCGGCATGGTCACCCAACGCGACGTCGGTCATTTCGGCCGGATCAGTCGCCTGGAACGCCCGGTTCGTTGCGACCAAGCGAGGTTTCAGCTCGGTAGACCAGCGGGCCACGACGGCGGGCGCGGGCGGCTGGGCGAGGTTGCGAACTGCCGACCTGTTTCGCCGGCGAAATTCCGGATGTAGACGTGTCGCCATTTTGAGCACCCAAAGTGGAGGCAACCTGGTCGCGGGCTTATCAGGTGCAATGAGTGGCACAAGGCGCGTGTACATGAACCCGTTGACAAAGGCCGCCCGCAAGGTCTGCGCTGGCATACCAAGTTCGGCCAAAACGGTCTTCATGCCGGCGTCCATTCCAGCGGTCATGAGTTGCTTGGACAACCGGGTGGTTCCACCCGGATAGTGCGACCGGTCGAGTGCCCAATGCCCTGGACCTGGTGGGGGAAAGGCGGTCATTGCGTTTCCTTTCGTAGCGCGCTAACTCTCAATAAGCCGAAAGATCAACAACTGGATTGCTGGTGCCAGGTCGACTCCATCGACTACCAGAGGGCCGAGGCCAACGTAGTGCTCAAGGGGGTCGCCGTCCACATTGATTCGCCGACGCGGTTCAGGGGTATCGCCAAGCCAGTGATCGAGCGATGTGGCCCGGTTCGGTGCCGCGAGGTGTTCGGCCCAAGATTGTCGATCATCGACAATGGGCAAGGGCGTCGGTTCGGGCCGCGCCGCCCGGCTGAAATCAACGTCGTCAACGTCCCTGTCGTCGCTGTCAGCTTGTGACGCGGCGGCCAACGCCACGGCGATTGCGTGCTTGCAGGGGTCGCCCCAATCGGGACAGTCGCACCGAAATCGAAGGTCTCGGGCATCGTCGGGCCAATCGGAATCGGCCCAGTTGATGGTGACTTCATATGGCGAAGGACGCGATCCAAGTACGACGGCATTAATACCGCCCGTCGTGACGACAAGATCCCGCACGCACGAGTCGTCCCACAACTCGTAGCCCTTGACGAGGCGCAAGCTGTCGGCTCGTTGCGCCAACAAGCGTCCGACGTGTTGTGTAACCGGGCCCGGCGGTTTCATCGGTCGCGCAGTCGAATGAGATCGCGAATTTCTTCGGTCGACAGCTCGGTGAGGAATGCTTCGTCGGCACCGACGACCCGATCGGCCAGGTCGCGCTTACCCGCGATAAGCGCGTCGATTCGTTCCTCGACAGTGCCTTGGCACACGAGTTTGCTCACGAGAACCGAACGCTTCTGACCAATGCGCCAGGCCCGGTCGCTGGCCTGATTTTCGACAGCGGGGTTCCACCATCGGTCGTAGTGAATGACATGGCTGGCGGCAGTGAGGTTGAGGCCACTTCCACCAGCTTTGAGGCTTACCAGCAAAATGGGCCCGGCTTCGTGCGACTGGAATCTGTCGACCATCTGATCGCGTCGAGCCTTCGATACGCCACCATGCAGGAAGGGTGCGGCGATGTCGAGTCGGTCCGAAATACTGCGTTGCAGCAACAGGCCCATCTCCCGATACTGCGTAAAGACCAGTACCCGTTCGTCGGCTTCCAAGGCATCGTCGATCAACTCGTCGAAGCGAGCAAGTTTGCCCGAGCGTCCGTCGAGCCTCCCGCCGTCGCCGAGGTAGTGCACCGGGTGATTGCAGATCTGCTTGAGCCGGGTAAGTGCGGCCAGGATTGCGCCGCGCCGGTCGATCTGGCTACCACCATCGAGCTTGTCGAGTCGAGCGAGCAGAACATCCACCACCGATTGATACAACCCGGCCTGCTCACGAGTGAGCTGCGCCCACGCCACCTGTTCCACCTTGGGCGGCAGTTCCGGCACCAGGGTCGGGTCGGATTTCGAGCGACGCAAAAGGAACGGCTGAACCAACGCTCGAAGTTGACTCGTGATGTCGGCGTCGCGGTGACGTTCGATTGGAATAGCGAACCGGTGCCGAAACGACGATGCGGTACCGAGTAGGCCTGGATTGACCAGGTCACAAATTGCCCATAGCTCCGACAAACGGTTCTCGACGGGGGTTCCGGTGAGCGCAAGTTTTGTGCGAGCGGGAATGCGTCGCAACGCCTTAGCCGCAGCGGTCACCGGGTTCTTCACCTGCTGGGCTTCGTCGGCCACCAGTCGACGCCACGCCGTTTTGGACAGGGTGTCAACGTCTCGTGCTGCTAGCGCGTAGGTCGTGATCACCAAGTCGGCGCCTTCGATCTGCTCGGCGAAGTCCTCGGCGCGTTGTCGGCCTGCGCCATGGTGAACCACCACCCGCAACTGGGGCGCGAATCGTTCGGATTCGGTCTCCCAGTTTCTTACGACCGATAGCGGGCAGACCACAAGCGTCGGCCCGACAGTTTGGGTCGCTCGTTCGTGCAACATCAACGCAAGAAGTTGTGCCGTCTTGCCGAGGCCCATGTCGTCGGCGAGACAACCGCCTAGGTGCAGCCGGTCGAGGAACGCCAACCAGCCAAGCCCACGGTTTTGATACGGCCGTAGTTGACCGGTGAAGCCGGGTGGGTCGGCAAGTGGGGTGAGACGCTCGTCGGGCAGGCCGTTGAGAAGTTCGGCGATCCAGTCCTGACCAACGACGGCCACCTCCGACGCGGCCTGCAAAACGCCAACAGCGCTGACGACTGCCTGCTCGGTGCGGCGTCGGCCAACGGCGGCGAGAACCTGTTGCACCTGGTCCGGGTTGAAGGCAACCCATTTACCGCGAAGGTGAACCAAGTCGTGTTTGGCGAGCGACAACCGCCGCAGTTCGCTTGCGGTCAACGGCTCACCGTCGAGAGCGACATGCCAGTCGATCGCCACAACCGATGCCAGATCCAACCCGCCCGGCACGATCGGCGCCTCCGTTGCGGGCCGGGCCTGCCCGAGCACGCTTGCGGTCGATGAGGTGCCCCACCACCCCGGCACGAGCACCCGAATGCCGGCCTTCTTAAGAGCAGGGGCATCGATGGCCATGAACGCCATGACACCGTCGATATCGAGCGCAGCATGCGAGGGTCGCTCACCGTTGAGCTGCGGCGTCAGCGTCGGAGCGACTCGGCAAATACGAACCGCGACTAGGCGCGCCAATGTCTCGGCGGCTTCTTGATCGAGCAGCAGACGTTGGCGCCCGGTACCAGCCCACAAATCACCAATGTTGACCACCAGACTCGGGTCGTTGCGCGGCGCGACCGAAATCTCGATGACCCACGGAACCTCGTCGAAGTCGTCGATATCGGTCTCGACGTCGTCAGGTGGAACAAGGCGTACCGTGGTTTCAAGATCGGCTAATGGCGATCGTCCCGTTACCGGTGATGCCCAACGTTGCAGCGCAACCGCCCATCGTTCGCCGGCGGCACGGTCGGCTGGCCCAGCCGACGAGCCGGTCTGTTCGCCCGTGGCCAAACTCGTGATGATTCGGCGGGCTGCTTTCTCGATCGGCTTGCGTTGGCCGGGCGCGGGATCGGGCAGCGGGGCGTCGTACAACGCCACGTGTACAGCGTCGGTGGTGAACGCACACACGGCTGAATGCGTGATCTGCCACGGTGCCTGTCCGACGGTGAGCGTCATGACCACTTCGGGCATCGACTCGGTGAGTGCCACTAGCTCTCGGGCAACAACATCGGTTGCTATGGGCTGCCACCAAAAGACCCCGGAATTGTCGGCAGCTGGCACAACGAGCCCAGCTGTTGTTACGTCACGTGCCAACGCGGCAACTCGCGCAAACCACGCGAGTGATGGGCTGAGGCTTCGCCACGGCACCCAATCGCGCAGCAGGAATGCTTCGGCCGCGTCAGCAACCGGAATGGTCAGGGCCTCGACAGTAAAGGACCCGACCCGTCCGGGCGGATACAGCGTTACCGGAAAGGTGGTCGAGCGCTTCGCACCGACAAAGAGGGTTGATGCGAACGACGCCACCGACTTGCTGTCGAGAATTCGGCCGCGATAACCAAAGACCACAAGCCCATCGCGCCAAGCCGCGTGGAGCACGGGTCAGGTGGCTTTCGGGTCAGTCGCCAGCGACAGGGGTGCCAGTCGACTGGTCGGAAAGGGGCGCGCTAGCTGTGGCCCGGGCGAGCTCGCCCGCCTCGATGGCGTCGAGGACGTGAATGGCAAGATCAGCGACCTTGATGTCGTCGTTGCCGGCGGCCTTTACGCCGTCGTCGAGCATGATGTAGCAGAACGGGCATGCGGTGGCGACGCGGCTAGCACCTGTGGCGATTGCTTCGCGGGCCCGTTCGTCATTGACCTTCGTGCCGATGGATTCTTCCATCCACATGCGCGCGCCACCGGCCCCGCAGCACATGCCCTTGGTGCCGTTGCGACCCATCTCGACAACCTGGATTCCCTTGAGGGAACCAATGACCCGGCGAGGAGCGAGATACACGTCGTTGTGACGACCGAGATAGCAGCTGTCGTGGTAGACGACACGCTCTTCCAACGTTGCATTGCTCACATCGAGTTTGCCCGACGAGATCAGTTCATCGAGCAGTTGGCTGTGGTGGATAACTTCGTAGTTCCCGCCGAGCTGTGGGTATTCGTTCTGCAAGGTGTTGAAGCAGTGCGGGCATTGCGTGATGATTTTCTTGACGCCCATTCCGTTGAGCATCTCGATGTTGGGAGTTGCCAACATCTGGAACAGGTACTCGTTGCCGGAACGACGAGCAGAATCACCGGTGCACATTTCGCTCGGACCCAAGATGGCCACGTCAAGGCCGGCTCGTTTGAGCAGCTTGGCCATTGCTTGGGTGACCTTCTTGTTCTTGTCGTCGAAGCTACCGGCGCACCCCACCCAGTACAGGTATTCGTGGCTGAGGGCTTCGCCCGGATCGAGAATGGTGACGTCGAGATCTTTGGCCCAATCGCCACGCTCTCCCTGGCTCATTCCCCACGGGTTGCCCTGGTTCTCCATGCCTCGGTATGCGGTGCCCAGTTCGCTGGGGAAGTCACTTTCCATGAGCGCGAGATAGCGGCGCATGTCGAGGATTTTGTCGAGGATTTCAATGTGGACCGGGCATGCCTCGTCGCAAGCACGGCACGTCGTGCACGACCAGATTTCCTCGGCAGTGATTCGTTCGAACAGCGAGTTGGCCGAGATTGTGATCTCGCGATCCTCGGACAGGGGAGCCGAAACCGGGCCATGCGCCCCCGAGGCAGCCATAACTGCACCAGACTTCAGCACGATTTCGCGAGGGTCGAGCGGTTTGCCAGTGGCGTGTGCGGGGCACACCGCCGTGCAACGTCCGCACATCGTGCACGAGTCGAGGTCGAGCAATTGCTTCCACGTGAAATCGTCGACAACCGAAGCGCCGAACGTTTCGAGAGACGTCTCGGCTAGGTTAGGCATGGCCCGCATGGCGCCTTTCGGACGCTCACGATTGCGCAGGTACATGTTGACGGGCGATGTGACCATGTGGCGCAACATGGTGATCGGCAACATGATCAAGAACACGAAGAATGCAACGACGTGCGACACCCAAAAGATCTGATGGAACACTTCAAGTGTCTTGGTGCCAACACCATCGAGTAGCCGAGCGAGCGGGTATCCAATGAACGCCCACCGTTCGAAATCCATGTCGACGCCATCACCGATGGCCCGGGCAATCCGGAACATCTCGGCAGCAAACCCCGACAACCCGATGATGAGCAGGACCGCTAACGCGGCAACATGTTCGGGCTTGGACTTGATGCGGATTCGGTAAGGCCGCTGTACATAGCGACGAAGAAGAGCCCAGATCATGCCGACGGTGAAGATGAGCCCGGCGAGGTCACCCATGAACGCGAAACCTTGGTACGTGCCGCCGTGCAGGAATTTCAACCCTTCAGGCATTTGATGGTCGATCTCGCTGACCGTTGTGACGCCAAGCAGGATAAGGAACCCGAAGTAGATGAACGAGTGCATGACGCCTGCTGCCGGGTCTCGCAGCAAGGTCTTCATGTACACACCGGCTCGGAAGTCGGCGAGCCGATGTTTAGCGTTCTTGGGGGTTGTGGCCCGGTTGTCGGGTGCACCACGCTCCCAGTTGCGGATTCGCTGGGCGAAAGCCCACGAGGCGTACACAAGCAGTACCGGAACGACGACGTAGAACATCACTTGGAAGGCGGCCGGTATGCCGGTGAAGATCTCTCGTGTCACCGTGGATGAGTCGTGCCACTTGGTGATAAGCGGGATGATTCCAGAGGCCAGCGTAAACAGTGCGGCGAATGCCCCTAGGCCGAGAACGTAGTGGTAGGGACGAATGACGCGGAGACCTGTTGGGGTCGCCGCTGGACCAGATGTGTCAGCGCTCATACAAGCTCTGACGTTAGTCGAGCCGGACCATTTGGACCGCAGGCACGAAGCGTGGACTTCCCGGCTTGAGACGGGCTGGCCGGAAAATTGCGCTATTGACCAGTGGTGAACAGGTTGAGGTATGGCGAGTAGCGGTAGACCCGGTTGCGTTTCAGACCGGTTACTTCCTCGACAACGCCGAGCGCAGCGTACCGGTCGAGGAGCGCACCAACCGTCGTGGATGTCGTACCGAGATGTTCGACCGCGTACTTCACGGTGACCAACGGTTGCTGCGCTAACAGGTCGAGCATCGGCACGCCGTACCGGCCAACGTTCTGCGTCGCGGCGAGGCGTAGATGACGGTCGCGTAGTTCGGCGACGGCGCTAGCGACGCTGACTGCGTCGTTGGCGGTGACCTCGACACCGGTGAGAAAGAAACGCAGCCAACCTTCCCAGTCACCGGTCGAGCGCACGGCGCTGAGTCGCTCGTAGTACTCGGTGCGGTTTTGTTTGAGGAACAGGCTGAGGTAGAGCAACGGTCGACTGAGCACATTGCGTTCCACCAGCACCAGTGTGATTAGCAAACGCCCAACGCGACCGTTGCCGTCGAGGAACGGATGGATCGTTTCGAACTGGGCGTGGGCCAACCCAGCGAGCACAAGAGGTGGTTGATCATGGTCGTGGAGGAACCGTTCCAAAGCGCCGAAACAGTCGGACAGTTCGCCTGGTGGCGGTGGTACGAAGCTGGCGGTGTCAAGCGTGCAACCGGCTGGGCCGATCCAGTTCTGTGTTCGCCGGAACTCGCCGGGGTGTCGTTCCTGACCCCGTACTCCGGTCAAGAGCTCCTTGTGAACTTCGCGGATGAGGCGACCCGACAGCGGTAATTCGTCCAGCAGGCGAAGGCCTGTGTTCATCGCCCTGACATAGTTGACGGTCTCGGTGATATCGGCTGGTTGGATCATGCCCGGCGCATCCACCTCGAAGGCCAAGATGTCGTCAAGGCTGGACTGTGTGCCCTCGATCTGGGAGGAGAGCACCGCTTCGCGTCGGACGTACATCGCGACGAACAGGTCGGGATTCGGTAAGCCCCGTGCGAGTCCATCAAGTCTGCCGACGGCCCGGTCGGCGTTCGAGAGCGCTTTCAACAGTTCGGGTGTCCACTTGAGCGGTGGGTCTGGGGGCAGTGGGGTCGGCAAGAACGCCTGATAGCCGGTGACCTGACCTTGATACCGCTCGGCTCGGGTGCTCACCATCTCGCTATTCCAGTCGACTGGGCTACAGGCCTAGTGTATTCCAGTAATTCGACTTTTGCTAGAATAAGTCGAGTTCCTATTCCAGAGCGATCACTTGACTCTCCTGCTAGGGCCCCAGGCGAATGACGCAGCCGGCGGTTCCGGCCGCCGGGGTGCGCAGCTCGTAACCGTGATCATGGGGTGGCGCGAACTTGGCCCACGCCCGCATCCGTTCGGAGTTGTCGTTGGCGTGCAGCCGCGACCCCGGTGACGCGGTGAGCACCCGGGCCAGTGCGATGTCGTCGGGGTGGCCGAACCGGGCCCCGTTGGTGGAAATCACCCAATCGCGACACTCGATGAGCGCGAGCAGGTCGTTGGTGACATTCGACGCGCTGCCGTGGTGGGGCAGCTTGACGACATCGAACCGCACCCGGGTGTCGCCGTGCTCGGCGGCGAGCCGCGCCAGGTTGGTGGTCAGCAGATCGGGGTGAGCATCGGCGGCCATCAACACCCGGAAATCTCCCCACTCGAACGCGAAGGCGATGCTCGAACCGTTGGCCGGTTTGGTGTCGCGTGGCGTTACCTTGGCCGCGGTTCGGGCGAGGTTGGCGACACCCAGCCAGTCGTCGGCCACCGGCTTGCGGGGCGATTCAAGGTGCGCGCCCTGGCCCGGTTTCAACCCGGCATCCTCCACCACCTTGCGCCACGACTTGATCAACCGGGTGAGCTTTTTCGGGCTGGGCGACAACAGCACCGCAGTGGCCCCGCCCGGCAACGGCACCCTTGGCAGCGGGCCGGCTGCCGGTACAAGTATGGGGCCGCCCACCAGGTTGTCGATGGCCCCGGCGAATCCGGCGTTCCACGGATAGCCTCGGGACCTGATGGCCGAGGTGAACAGCTCTCCGTCGATGCCGCCCAGCCAATCGGCGGCCCGTTCCAGGTGTTTGAACCCGTTGAACCACACCGCCTTGATGCGCCCCGCCAAGTCGTCGTCGGCCAGCAGCGCCTTGGTTCCGGCGATGTGATCGACGTCGATGTGGGTGACGACGAACAGGTCGATCGGTGAGGTGAGCGCCCGCAGGCGAGCCGACACCGGCACCCACGTGGCGGCCTCGGCAGGCCCCGCGTCGATGAGGATGGTGTGCTCGACGGTGCGGTTGCCGTACCGCAACAGTAAGGCGTCGCCGTAGCCGCCGGGCAGCACTTCGAGTTCGACCCATTCGCCGCTCATGACAGTTCGATGCCCCCGTCGCCAGTCGACACCACGGCCAGCCCGGCGATCCGTCCCTCAAGCAGCAGCTGGTGGCGGGTGGCCCGCAACACTTCGCCCATCCGTTTGGTGCCGGGTGCCGACACTTGGTTGCGTAACGCCTCGACCATAGCGTCGACCAGTTCGGCCACCTGCGCGCCGCGCACCGGGGTCTGCACCGCTACGACTATCTCGGCGCCCACTGCATGGATACGGTCGACCAGATCGGTGTACGCGGTTTCGAGATGCGCGGTATCGCAACCGAGCAACAACACCAGCGGCCCGGGATTGGCCCCGGTGGGGTTGATGGTCGCTGCGGTTACCTGATGGATGGGGCGCAGCACGCCCGGGCCAATTTCGAGCGCCGGACGCCCATCGGCCTGCTCGGTGTGGGTGACCAGCGCCAACAGCCTGGGCGAAGAGGCGACGGCGCGGTCCCAGTCGTCCCACGTCCACACGTCATCGAGATTCGCCCGGCCCACCAGCCCACGAAACGCTTTGAGGATCTTGCGTGCCGCCGACGTGTTCTTGTTGCTGGCCCGCTCGCAAATGCCTACGAGCGCCGACGACGTGATGGCCAGCGAGCTGGTGGCCATCGGACGCGCCTCGGCCGCCGGTCGCGGCGCTCGTACCCGCTCGATGGACTTGCTGATACCCCAGAACCCGAACGGGCACACCACCTGAGCGTTGTTGCGATCGGCGCACGACAACGTGCAGGTGGCGGCACCATCACGGGCCGGCTGACACAACTTGACGGTATTGTCGACCGGTGCAGCGTGGTCGTACAGCGCTTCGAGGGGCAGCGGGTCGCCCGCCTCGATGCTGGCCACCCGCACGCGTTCGGCAGTATCGAACGACGACGGCCCGGCACCGAGCAACTGATCGCGCATCAACCGCCCGTCGATGGCCAGATCGGCGAGCACCGGCGACAGCTTGGCCAGCTTGGGTCTCGACGTTTCCGCCTCGAGCGCCTGAAGAATCCGCTGGCGCATCCGGGCCTTGCCGGCAGTGACCGCAGTGGGGCTGAGCATGCCGGGGCCAAGATCGAGGCGGGCAAAGGCGGCATCGTCGACGAGTATGGCCGGCGTCGGGCTGCCGCCGCCGAAGTCGCCGGCCGACCCGAGGTTGAACGTCCACGCCAAAACCGCGGGCAAGTCGGCGGCGGTCGCAACGATGGGCCCCGACACGACGCCCACCTGCAACGCGTTGTCGTGATAGACGACCACCACCAAGTCGAATTGTTGTGCGCCGACCGGGGCCACCACATCGAACGTGCACCAGCCGGTATCGCCACGGGCCGGCAGGTCGAGCGGTTTGCTTTGAGCGGTGTCGATGCGACCGCGCTGAAACACCGTGATGGTGAGCGTGGTGGCCCGCCCCGGCGTGGGTTCGGGCAAGGCGGCCATCAGCGACAGCGCACCCCGGGCCCGTCGCTCGCGCACCGCCACGCTGATGCGGTAGGGGGCCCCGGCCACGAACGCGGTGACCTCGTTATCGAGTTCGGCACCGTCGGCGTCGAGCGCTGCTGGCGACACGTTGAGGTAGCGGGCTGCGGCCACCGTCTCGGGTTCGCCGCCCCGGCCGGGGCCCGTCATGGGTAGACCGCCCGGCGGCTGCCCGGTGGGCGCGGTGGGTCTTGGCACCACCGTCGGCGCAGCGGGCGGGGGTGGTGGCGGCGGTTCTTCCGCCTCCGGCGGTCCTGCCGCCGACGCCGTCAGGTCGAGCCGTATCTCCAACTCGATCCGCCCCACCCCGGCTGCCTCCAACGCCCGCGACCCGTTAGCTTCAGTGGTGCCGGTCCCGCGCTCCATCTCGAACGCGTAGGTGGTGGCGATGCGCACCAGGTCGTCGGCGAACTCCGGTGCCGACACCGTTGCACCAGTCGGCATGGAATATCGCACCCCCTGTCCGGGGTCGGGCACCGTCACATCGGTGCCATCCCACAGGAATACCTGCTGACGCCAGCGCTGCACGAGCACTCGCAGCGAGGTCATCTGCAGCTGTCGCCAATCGGCGAACAGCACGGCGTCGAGTTCGGACATGGCGAGGGCCACGTCGAGCGGGTTGTCATGCGACAACTGGGCAATCAGCCCGCTGAACCAGTCGCCAACCGGTCGGCCGGTGAACAGCACCGCACCCGCCCCCAATTGCCCAACCGCGTGGTCCAACAACGCCAGGTCGACCTCGGTGCTGCGCACCACGACCACCGTCGGCCAGACGCGAGACGGAATCTGCATGACCTGCGCTGGGTCGACCACCATGATGTCGTAGCGCTCGTGCTGCACCTCGGGGACTTCGACGACGTCATACAGCTGGCGATACGACTGAAGGCTGGACAATTCACCGAGCACATGCGAATCGAGCGCTGTGACCCGCAACGGCCACCCCCACGCCACCGCTCGCGCGTCGATAGGACAGTGCGCGGCCACCTGTCGACCAAGCAATTCGCTGGCCCGGCGCGAACTCAACCCGGGGTGTTCGATACCGAGCCGCAGCAGCGACGCAGGATCGCCCAATCCACCCGACGCGGCCGATGCAGCCGGGCTGTTGTCGTCGCTGGCCGTGACGTCGTCGCATGACACGACCGGTAACGGCTCGTGCACCGCATCGGCCCGCCGAGCCCATTCGCGAGCACTGCCAGAGTCATAAGGCGGCCAGCACGCCCAGCGCAGCACGGTGTCGGCCTCGTGTGCGTAGTGCCCGTCGATTGCCGCCCGAACAGATAATGCCCCCATGGATGCCCCCACCCAAAGCGTCGTTGCTGTCAGTTGAGCCCCTGCAGAGCAGTTCGTCAAGACCAAGCCGACAACTACGCTACGGTCGTAAGCTTGGCGATGGGTGTCGCCACTGGGGGTGCAGGGATGTCACCAACCGCTCGCGACCTGAATGTTGCGCTGGCCATGAACGGCGGCGTCAGCCTCGCCGTGTGGATCGGCGGGGTGAGCTCGGAGTTTTATCGGGCCACCCGAGGCGAAGGCCTCTATGGCGCGCTCGAACAGTTCGTCGACACGTCCGTGGTCATCGACGTGATGACGGGCGCAAGCGCCGGCGGTTTGAACGGGGTGTTCCTCGCTGCGGCCACCACCCGCGATCTGCCCGCCACGGCGTTCGACGAGTTACGCGACGTGTGGCTGTCGGTCGGGTCGTTCAGCAATTTGCTGCGCAACCCCGCCACGAAAGACCCGCCCTCGGTGCTGAAGGGCGACGAGGTATTTCTGGCCGAGGCCGGCAAAGTGCTAGCGAGGTGGATGGCCGCACCGGCCGTCGCCGCACCCGACGGACGAACCGACATCGAGTTGGTGATGACCGCCTCGACGCTCGACCCAGTGCCCACCCGCGCCACCGACGCAGCCGGCAACCGCATCGTCGACCCCCGTCACCGCGCCCGGTTCACGTTTACCGGAGCACGGCTGCGCGGCGCCGATGCGGCGCTCACCGCCCGACAACTCGCCCGTGCCGCCCGTACCAGCGCGTCGTTCCCCGGTGCCTTTGAACCGTCGTTCGTCAGCGTTGGAGCCGGCGATGCCGTCGACCCCGACATGATCGACATCGCCTCGTTTGGCCAATCGATGTGGGCGGTCGACGGTGGCGTGCTGGTCAACAAGCCGGTCGGCCCCGCCCTCGAACTCATCGCCCGCCACCGCTCCGACCGGCCCGGTGACCGCATCCTGGTGTACATCAACCCCGACCCCGGCACCCCGCCCGAACCACCGGCTGCGGTGCGCGACAGCCCACCCAGTTTCGGCATGGTCATTGCGAAGTCGCTGTTCTCGCTCCCTCGCGCCGAATCGCTGGCCGAGGAACTGGCCATCATCGATGAGTACAACCGCAAGTTCGGTCTGCGCCGACGGCTGCGCGAGTCGCTGCTGCTCGGCGTGTCGACCGGCGGCGACACCGAAGCCCGAATCGACCTCGTCGACCTCGCCACCCAGCTCTATCCCATCTGGCTACGACGCGATGGCATCGCCTCCGCCGACGCCATAGTCGCCTCGCACCTGCGCAGTATCGGGCGCACGTTCGCCGACCCGATCGGCCCCAACGAATCACGGTCGTGGGTCAGCGCCGCCAATGCCATTCGCATGGCCCGAGGTCGCGCCGACCTACTCGACGGCCAATTCCTCGTGGCCACCGCCGCCGCCACCGATGTCCCCTGGCGATACGGTGCCCGTGCCGTAGAAGCCGCGGCCGCCACCGTGGCCGACATGGTGCAGCGGGCCCTCGACCTGGTGGCGCCAGGCGCTCTCGATCAGCGGCTCGCCATCGCCCGAGCCCGCCTCGACGACTGCCGAGCCCAATCCGCCGAGGCACGCAACACCGACCTGCAATGGTGGGCGGTCCGTCTACAAGCCGGCGTGCCCGACGAGGGCCTCGCCGAATGGGCCGACCAGTCATTTGCCCAACTCGGCGACGCCGCATTGCACCTCACCCCAGTACTCACCGAAATCGTCCACACCCTGCGCGATGCCCTCCCCGACCTGCGCGCTGCTGCCGTCGAAGCCCACCAGCGCAACTTCGCCGACACCGACGACACCAATCCACCTACCCGGATACTCACCCGTCTGGTTTCGTCGCTCGCCACCGGCAACCCCGACGCCGCCGACCTCGCCCACATCGACGACGACCATGCCATCATTCGCCGGCTACTTGCACTGTTTGTCATTCAGGACATCAGCGACGACGAGCCCGGCGAACGACCCAGCCTCACCTTCGTGCAAGTCGCAGCCACGACGGTGTGTCCCATCGACCCGGGCCGCACCCCGACCGAAAAGGTGCGGGGCCTGAGCCTCGGGCATTTCGGCGGGTTCCTCAAATCGTCATGGAGGGCCAACGACTGGATGTGGGGCCGGCTCGATGGCGCCACCCACCTCGCCGCGTTGCTGGTGACCCCGGCCCGGCTGCGTCAGTGCTACGTCAGCCAGAGCGAATGCGTCGACGCTTTGGCCACAATGCTGGCATCTGAGCCGAGGCTCGGCCTCGACGTCGCCGACATCATCGCAGCGATTGGCGACGAGCTGGCGTTCCTCGACGGCGCCAACCGGCGACGCCTGCCTGCCCGGCTCCCCAGGACTCTACAACTCGTCGCCAGCGCGCTGGTTCGCCTCGCCGCGGCCGACGAACTTCCCGTCGTGGCCGACGCTATCGAGCGATCCCAACGCGAAGGCGCCTCCGCAGTGCCAGAGGCGCTCGAATTTGTCCGCCAAGTGGCCGCCGTTCGCGAACCGGCTGGGCGGGTGCCGGTCGCTGCCGTCGACCGTCTCGTGGCAGCGTGCCGGGTAGGCGGCGAAACGGTAGGCGAGGAGATCGGGTCCGACGCACTGTCGCGCACGGGGCTGGGCGTTGCGGCGGTCGCGTCGGGAGTGCTGGCCGGCAAGAGCAACTCGGTGGCCCCGGTGCGCGCCGCGTTCGCGGTGGTTCGTCGCGCGCTGGCCTGGGTGTATGTGCTGCTCGACAGCATGCTGCGCGGCACCCGCACCGCCACCGGCATCATGATGACGCTGCTCGCCGTCGGCGGCGCGCTGGTTACCGCTCGGCTGCTGGGAGCCAATATTCCCACGGGTCCATTGGTCATCGGCATGTACCTGTTGGCCGGTTTCGTGGCGCTGGTAGCGCTCGTTGTCGGCTGGCGGCGGGCCCTCGGTTCGGTCGGTCTGGCCCTCGCACTGGTGGTGGTCGCATCCATCGACGCCAACGACGCCACCACGCTGTTCCTCAACCCCGACACCCCGTCGTGGAAACCACTAGTGCACTACGTAGGGGCGGCGTTGATGATCGCTGCATTCGCCATCGCCGCGGCACGGTGGCGCGCCAACGCGCCGCAGTTGTTGCGCACCGGCGTCATCGCCGCCCTTGGGTGGCTGGCCATCGGGGCGGTGGTTCGCTACGGGCTGCAGAGCCATCGCTGGGTCGATGCCGCCCGCTGGATGCACGACTGGCGGGCCGTGGTCATCGCCCTCGCCATCCCCGCTGCGGTCGCCGTCGCATCGGCCGGCACCCGACTCTGGCGCTAGGTAGCGTGGCAAATCTGGGCGTGCCGCAAACGTGCTCAGGGCCGCACCGCGGCTCCGACGTTCACTCAGCAATCTCGTCGACAATGGCCTTGTAGTCGAGCTCGGCGAAGGCCCGAAAAGCACCAATCTCGAAATGTGGGTGCAGTGTGCACCCATGAGAGGTATTGCGGCGACCATGCCCAAGGTGATCCAGGTCCGAGACGTGCCCGACGACGTGCACCACGCCCTAGCCGGCGCGGCCGAGGCGCAGGGCCTCTCCCTTACTCGGTACGTGTTGCGCGAACTCGAACATCTGGCCAAGCGCGCTCAAAGAGCGCACGACAACGCTGCGGTAATCCGCGAAACCCAGGCGAGCGTTCGAGGTCGCGTCGATCGCGAAACCATCCTCGCCGCCTTGCACGAAGGACGCAACAATTGAAAGTTCTCGATGCCAGCGTCATCGTCGAACTCGTCGCCAACCGCGCTCGTCGGCTTCACCCGCCTTACCCTGGCCCGTTTCCCGGCCGACTGGCTCCGACCAAGAATGTGGGCACTGCGGCACAATCTCAGCGCCTACGACGCCACCTATGTCGCGCTGACCGAGATGATCGGCGCGACAGCGCTGCTCACGACCGACACCCGCCTCGCTAACGCACCAGGCATCACAAGGAGTTGGAAACGACGAACGACCAGAGGACACCGGTGTCGACGAGGAGCCGCCTAGTCATGCGTCGGTGACGGTAATTCCGTCGTCGAACTCCTCGTCGGTGAGTTCGCGGCCCAGGACCCACGATGTGGGGCCGCTGCCGACCTTGCGACGGTTGAATGCTTCGACCACAAGTTCGACGAGTAGCCCCGAGCGGAGGGCACAGCCGGGAACGATCGGCCTAGTGCGCATACGATGCAGATGCGGTCTGGAAGGTGTCACGACACGAACTCCATCAAGACCTGGGATCATCGTTTCGGGGGTTGCCAACTTTATGGATTTCCTCCATACTTTTGGCATGCCCGGGAAATGGTACGCAGCACTGTTCGACATCGCGGCGGATCAGTATGGCTACGTGACCCCCCACGACACAGCGGGAATCGGGGCGCGCAATCAGGTGCTCGTTGATATGGAACGCCACGGTCACCTCAGTCGAGTGTGCCGAGGGCTGTACCGATTCAAGTCGTTCCCTCCGACCGACCGCGACGAGTTGATGGCGGCCACGTTGTGGCCCGACAGGTTGGGTGTGATCTCGCACGACTCCGCCCTCGACCTGTGGGATCTGTGCGATGTCAACCCGACCAAGATTCACGTCACCGTCCCAAGGACCGCCCGAGTCCGTCGCCAGGTCCCGCCGTCGTATGCCGTGCACGTTCGCAACCTCGAGGTGGGCGACGTCACCAACGTCGACGGCATTCCTGCAGTTACACCGCTGCGAGCGATTCTCGACGGCATCGAGCGTCACCTCGATGATCGACTGATCCGCCAAGCGATCGACGGGGCGCAACGACGCGGTCTCCTCATTGGCGACGAAATGTCTCGCTTAGCGGAGGTCACATCATGACCGAGGCCTCGCCCATTCACGATGCTGCACCGCGTAACGCAGCGGCAATCTTGGACTCTGCCCGAGACAGCCATCAAGGTCAGCCGCTCTTTCTCGTCAAGGGCGGTGTCGCAATGGAACTGCGTACCCGAGGTTCGGCACGAGCGACGAAAGACTTCGACACCGCTCTGCGAGCCGACACCGCCGATCTTGCCGAACACCTCGACCCGGCGCTGCGAGATCAAAATCGCCTACCGGAACAAGCCCGTCGTGACCGTGCCATTCGAAATCGCCAGCGTCGAGGCCAGCATGGGTGACGACGTGGATCATGTACCAGCGCTATCGCTGGCACATGTTGGCATCGAGGGACCGACGACCGTGGCATGCATTGCGGTTCGCTGGCAGATTGCCCAGAAACTCCACGCGTGCACCGAACAGCCCGTCGATAGAGTGAACGATCGATTCAGAGACCTTCTCGACCTCCAGCTACTCGGCGAACTGGTCAGCGACAATGGATGGCGCGATGCCCGGCTCGCGTGTATCGAGGTATTCGCCGGTCGGGCGAAACATGCGTGGCCCCCGACGGTCACAATCCCTGAACCATGGCATGCCGGCTACCGGGCCATGGCCGACGACATCGGCTTCCACGTCACCGACGTTGCCCACGCTGCTGCGGCTGTTCGGCAGCTCATCACCAGAATCGACTCCGCTACCGACAGATAGCTACCGACCATGGGGCGGGCCGTCGGTCATGGCGCAACCTGCACCACTTTGACGACTTCGTCGCCGTAGTCGTTGATGACCTTGATGGCTAGCTTGCCGGTCTCGGGTGACGGGAACGGTCGGCTGACGGTGCGGTAGAGGCTGGCCCAAGCTTCTTCGTCGATGTCGGCTTTCAACGCGGTCTTGAGGCGTTTGTAGGGGTCGTTACCGCCGGTGAAGTAGCAGTGACGCACGAAGAACGATTCCTCGTTGTAGTTGGTATCGATCATCCACAACGCAATGTGGTCGACGTCTCGGCTGCGTACCTCGCCGGTGGTCGGGTCGTACACGTCAACCCCGAGAACCTCAACCTCGACCATTCCGCCGTCGAGTTGGCGCACTTCGATGTCGGGTTCACCAAACACGGTGAACAGGTTGCCGCTACCGGTCTTCTTCAGATCCTCACCCATGAGTAGGTCGTTGTTCATGCGTACCAGCAGCACCGGCATACGTCCGATCTTTCGTTCGGCGTCGACGTTGGCGAACCCTTCGTCGGACACGTTCAGCCCGTCGGACTGCCCTACCGCGTTCGGGTCGAACGCGAACGCCAGCACGGCAAGCAGATCAACTTCGGAATCGACGATTGCTTCCTTGGTGGCGTCCTTGATGAACCCACCACCAACCGTGCCCTACTGCGGCCCCACACAGATAGCCACCCGCTTGGGCGCACCCTCGGGGGCGTCGGACCGAACGGCGACGGCCTGGATGTGCCGACCGGCGTACGGCTCAACCGATTCAAACGTGAACCGCTCGTTCTTGCGCCCGTTCTGGATGCCGGCCTTGGCGAGGTTGTCGAGAATGGTCTGCTCGAATGAGACCGTGTCACCAATCGCCGGTGCAGCTACGTCAGCCTCGTCGGGCCCCTGACCGGCATACACCTTGTTGATGGTCTGCCACGCAATCAGCATCGCCATCACCACCGTCTTGCCGCTACCAGTGGCCATCTTCAACCCGACACGTGGCAGCCCGTCGTTGTGCAGCAGGTTGGCCTCACCAAGCCGGGGCCGAAAGTCGGGGTTGCCGTTGCGACCCGCCGCTTCGGCCAGGAAGATCGCCGTCTCGGCCGCCTCACGTTGGCAGAACAACACCCGGTTCTCACGGGTCGGGTCGGCCCAGTGCTGCAGCAGCTTGCGCGAGATCGTCGTGACGCCCGGATAGCCCAGAGCCCGCCACAGGTCGACCGCCTGGCGGACGTCGTTGATGAGCGGGTTCACCTCACGGCGCTCGGCCCCATCGAACGCCAGTTTGGCCTGCGCCCCTTTGCCTTTTCGGGCCAACGGGATGGGGATAAACGACTCGCTCGCCCGCCTACCGCTGACAACGACGCCGGTGGGGCCGACGCCCGGCTCGACCTCGAAATGGGCCGCGGGCGCGTCGTAGGGCGAGTTCAGAATCGGATTCTCGAGCCCCTTTGCCATTGACGTCCCGTCTACTCCCCGCGCCTGGTCGGAGAGTGAGCATACGACATCTTTACAATTCACACGTGTGAGCTTCGCTCACCCTGCGCCTTCGGCACCACGGCCTATCGGCCTGCTCACGTGTGAGCTTCGCTCACCCGTAGATCTGGCGGTCTAGGTCGCGAATTCTTCCTGCTAGAGCTGCGAGCATCTTGTGACCCACCGATGGAACGTTCAACACCAGAGCGCTGAACCGGCGCGCTTCGAGGACAAGCAACGTACTCGGTTGCGTTGTGACAGCGGTGGCGGTTCGGGGTCCGTGGTCGAGCAGCGCGAGTTCCCCGAGCACGGCACCAGGCCCCAACTCGGCCACCTTCTTGCCGTTGCGCCGAACGGTGGCTGCACCGGTGAGCAACACGAACGCTTCGCGCCCGGTCTGCCCCTGATCGCAAATGACGTGGCCAGTCGGGACCGAAACCTCGTCGCCCGCCTTGGCAATGAGAACAAGTTCCTTCGTCGAACATCCCGCAAACAGGGGGACCTGACGGAGGTGTGCGAGGTATGTCTTTTCACTGGCCATAGCTGGCATCTTAGAGCCTTGCCCGCGGGGTGCGTGACAGCGAGTTATTTCATTGTTGGCTTGCGTCGAACAAGGGACAGGATCAGCTTGGAAACAACCTGCTCGACGGTGGCAAGGATGATCACGAAGTCGAGGCTCGGAGTCCAGTTTTCGACGTAAAACAAATCGAGGCGACGGTAGGCTCCGAACGACGGATTGTCTCGGGCCTCCACCTGCCATAGCCCGGTAATTCCAGGGTGAACCTTGGTGCGGTTCAAGAGTTCAGGATCGAACTCGGCGACCTCGGATGGCAACGCTGGTCGTGGTCCAACAACGCTCATCTCGCCGCGTAACACGTTAAGGAACTGCGGGAGTTCATCGAGGCTGGATTCACGGAGCAATCGGCCGATTCTCGTTATTCGGGGGTCACGATCCATCTTGAATAGAGGACCGGATCGTTCGTTGGCGGCCCGTAGTGCGGCAAGCCGTGCCTCGGCGTCAACGCACATCGTACGGAATTTGAGCACATTGAAATGACGGCCGTCGCGCCCAACTCGAGTCTGGCGGAAGAAGATCGGGCCGCGGTCTTCGAGCTTAATGATGAGCGCTATTGCCACGAACGCTGGTGCGCTGGCAACCAGAGCGACCGTTGCAAATAAAATGTCTCCCAATCGCTTGGCGACCACCTGCCAACCACTCAGAATAGTTGGCTCAAGATAAAAGACCGGCTCGTAGGCGATGGGCGTGGCTCGTAGGCGTCGATAGTCGGTGTTTCGCAGTCCGCTCGCCAACTGCACATGAACACGTCGTGCCTGTAACACCTTGATGCATTCTTGGAGGTCATCTGCATTCAGCGAACCCGTTGCGATGATTACGCCCGTCACCGAGTGTCCGCTGAGGGCGAGCAGTACTTCATCAAGTGGGCTTGCCCACAGGCTTCCCAGTCCGTTCATGACAGCGTCGTCGCGATCTCCAACTACTCCGACGACTCGATACCCGGACTCCGGATGGTCGGTGACGAGGTTGGTCAGTTCGGCTGCACCTTCGTTGGAGCCGATAATCATGATGTCCCTCAGATATCGGCCGCCGGTTCGAGCCGATGCTAACCAGGCCCGGAACACTGATCGAGCTATGACCAACGCCACCAATGACAAGGTGCTGCCGATCAAAACGTAGGAGATTCGCAACGTACCGGCGCGATTGAGGATGTCAGGAATCGCACGGGTCGCTAGCCCGGCGAGAACAAGCAGCAGCGACACTCGCACTAGGCGGGCCAGTTCCAACGCCCGAATTGCGGAAACTCTACTGAGGAAAAGTTCTTGGGTGCCCATGATGAACAGACCGACGAGGCTGGCGCCGACGGGGATAAGCAGGTCTTCAACCAGGCGGGTTGATTGTGATGGCAGGAATCGGACAGGCAGCCAAGCCAACAACAGAGCGGTCAGGTCAGTAAGGATGAGCCGGTTGCGAAGACGAATAGAAAAATCACTCTGAGTGGCAACGGGTTGGCCAACGACTTCTAGACGTCGGTGCTTCGCCATCGGCTTGTTGGAGAGCTGTTCAGCCAAACTCACGTGTATAGAGGCCCTTGAAAGGAGGAGACAGCTACGGGAACGCTGCAACTGGTACGAAGAAAGCTAAAGAATGGATCGACCTACGGCAAGGGTCGAAAGGCCAACTTCGCAGAACCTCCATATTGGGGACAATAGTTGACGAAATACAGACCATTGCCGTGGCAGTTCGTCACTTACAGTGCTCTATTGAGCCTGTTGAGCGACGGCTCTCGCAGCCGCAGCCACCTCTTCTTGATCGCCGAGGTAGGTGACGTCCCTAATACGAAGCCGATTGTCGAACAAATACTGGCGTGGCGCCCCCGTGGGAACATTGATTTCTGCGATCTTTTCGTCGCTGATGTTCTCCAGATGTTTCATCAACGCTCTTAGTGAGTTGCCGTGGGCGACTACCAGGACAGTGAGGCCAGCGCGAAGCTGCGGCACGATCACGTCATGCCAGTACGGGAGGACTCGGACTACAACATCACGCAGACACTCAGATGCTGGCAGCACGTCGGGTGGCAAAAGCCGGTACCGCGGGTCGTTGGCGGGATGCTCGGGAGATCGTGTCGAAACAGGCGGCGGCGGTACATCGAAGCTGCGTCGCCACAAGTTTGTCTGAACGTCACCGTGACGTTCGGTGGTCGCCTTTTTGTCAAGTCCCTGGAGGGCTCCGTAGTGACGCTCGTTCAAACGCCAGTGGCGCTGGATGGGTAGCCAAGGCTGCCCCATCGCACCAAGAACAAGCGTTGCCGTGTCGACGGCTCGGGTTAAGAGCGAGGTATGACCCACATCGAAGAACAACCCAGCTTCAGCCATGGTGACGCCAGCCCGAGCGGCTTCGATTCGACCAAGGTCTGACAGGTCGACATCGTGCCAGCCTGTAAAAAGGTTCTCTTGATTCCACGTGCTTTGGCCGTGGCGGACGATGACAAGGGTGGAACGCATTACGCGATCGTGCCAGACCTCACCGAGGTGATTCACCCTGCACAGGTGTTTTGCCTGGCAGCATGCCGTGCAATGCCTGGCCTGTAGGTATGTAGATGGTGTTTGCCTTCTCGATTGCGTGGATTCGTTCTTGCTCGAGAATGTTCGGCGACAAGCTCTCACTAACGTCCTGGTTGTAGGCGCGCGTGCTTCGAGCTTCTCGAAGGCGCTCCCGATAGGCCTCTTCGACGCTAACGTTTCCGAGCGTCACGCCCAGTAGCGACAGCTTGTTCAGGGTGTACAGAACGACCATGCGATCGTGAATCTGCTGGCGAATTGGTTCACGAAGCGTTGTCGCTGCTTCGATGGCGCTATAGCCGCCGAGAATTTCTCGCACCGCCATCATCGCTTGTGGTTTGGCAACGTTGTCGCGAACCGAATCGGACGAGCCTTGCTTCCAGAACTTCCGAATGTACTCGGGGTCGGTGGGGTCGGTAGATGCTGCGATTATGTAGGCAAACGAAATTTCGACGTTGAGTTTCACAGCGTCATTTGCCAGGGCCTCAACGTCAACCTTGGCAGCTTGGAAGCCAACGCTCGACGTCGTGGTCTTGTGCCATTTGCCGAGAACTACGACAGTCTCTCCGCGCCACGTCTTGGCCAGGGCTCGACCTTGAGTGAGAAACAACAGGTCGTTTTGGCCAAGATGCTCGACCTTGAGAGATAGGGCTGCGCCAACAACTGTGCCAACGAGGAGCAGCATCGCCACGGTGCGCATTTCCGGTCGGTTCACCCACAGGACGGCCGCAGCAAACGTAGTGACAAGCGCAACACCGACAACGGTGGCGACGTCGGCCACATGGAGTTCGAGCCGGTGACCAATGTTGGGCACCGTAAGTGGCACCGCCGCTGGTTGGGGCAAAAGGCGAGCCAGGCCAAAGCCAATGCCGCAGAGCGCGCCAAGGAGAACCAAAAGCCAGATCAGCACCACCCCAGTGTGACGTTGTTTACACGAAACGTAAAGCCTTAGCGGCCGATTTCAAAGTTGAGCGGAATACACTCAACTTGCTTGCGGTTGGTCACTGCAACTAGCCACGCCACGGCGTGATATTCACCTCACGGTATTCCCCTGGAAGGAAAAATCAATGCCAAAAGCAGTAGGAATCGATCTCGGCACCACAAACTCGGTCGTCTCGGTACTGGAGGCAGGCGAGCCTGTCGTCATCCCGAACTCCGAGGGCAGCCGCACCACGCCATCCGTTGTTGCATTCGCAAAGAACGGCGAAGTCCTCGTCGGCGAGGTGGCCAAGCGTCAGGCAATCACCAACCCCGACCGAACGTTTCGTTCAATCAAGCGCCACATGGGCGAGAACTGGCGCTCACCCGACATCGATGGGAAGAAGTACAGCGCCCAGGAGATCTCGGCTCGAACCCTTATGAAGCTCAAGCGCGACGCCGAGGCGTACCTGGGCGAGACCGTTACCCAGGCCGTCATCACCGTACCCGCCTATTTCGACGACGCTCAGCGCACTGCAACGAAAGAAGCTGGCGAGATCGCCGGTCTCGAAGTGCTGCGCATCATCAACGAGCCCACGGCCGCAGCGCTCGCCTACGGTCTCGACAAGAGCACGCAGGACCACACCGTGTTGGTGTTCGACCTTGGCGGTGGAACGTTCGACGTGTCGGTGCTTGAAATCGGCGATGGCGTCTTCGAAGTCAAGTCCACCCACGGTGATACACACTTGGGCGGCGACGACTGGGACCAACGAGTTATCGATTGGCTCGTCGGCCAGTTCAAGGCCGCACATGGCATTGATCTGTCCAAGGACAGCATGGCCGGTCAGCGACTCAAAGAAGCAGCAGAAAAGGCCAAGATCGATCTGTCGCAAGTGCAGCAGACCCAGATCAATCTGCCGTTCATCACCGCTACGGCCGACGGACCCCTCCACCTCGACGAATCGCTCACCCGGGCGCGCTTTCAAGAGATGACCGCCGATCTCATCGAACGATGCAAAGTGCCGTTCGAACAGGCCATCAAGGACGCCGGGCTGGTGAAGAGCCAGATCGATCACGTCGTCATGGTTGGCGGGTCAACCCGTATGCCAGCTGTACAAGACCTCGTGCAGGGCCTCACGGGCAGCGATCCCCACAAGGGAGTGAACCCCGACGAGGTCGTAGCCATCGGCGCCGCAGTCCAAGCCGGAGTCCTAAAGGGCGACGTGAAGGACATTCTTCTCCTCGACGTCACACCGTTGTCTCTCGGCATCGAGACCAAGGGTGGTGTCATGACCAAGCTCATCGAACGCAACACCACTATCCCCACCAAGCGAACCGAAGTCTTCACCACGGCCGAAGATATGCAGCCGTCAGTGGAAATTCACGTGTTGCAGGGCGAGCGTGAGATGGCCATGTACAACAAGACCCTCGGCAAGTTCCAGCTCAGCGATCTGCCGCCAGCACCACGTGGAGTTCCGCAGATCGAAGTCACCTTCGACATCGACGCTAACGGCATTGTCAGCGTGTCGGCTAAGGATCGCGCTACCAGCAAAGAGACCTCCATCACCATCTCGGGAGCGTCCACGCTGTCAAAGGAAGAGAAAGAAAAGATGGTGAAAGACGCCGAGGCGCACGCCGAAGAAGATCGCACTCGACGCGAAGAAGCCGAGCTACGAAACAACGCCGATTCGTTGGTCTACCAAACTGAAAAAGTGCTCAAAGAGCAAGGTGACAAGGTCTCGGCCGACGAGAAGGCCGCAGTTGAAATACCGCTCACCGACCTCAAGGCGGCCATTACCGGCAACGACATCTCGGCCATCAAGTCGGCGACCGAGACCCTTATGGCAGCGAGCCAGAGCTTCAGCCAGAAGCTGTATGAAGCTGCGGCACGTGATGCCGACGCCGCTGGCACCTCCGCATCGGGTCAGCCCGGCTCAACAACTGCGAACGACGACGACATCGTCGACGCCGAAATTGTCGAGGACAAATAGATGGACGCCGACATGGTCGACGAGCCATATGGCGTCGACGATGTGGTGGTGTCTTCGGTAGAGGAATCACCTCGTGATTTCGAAGGCGAAGAAGCACCGCTGTCTGCCATCGTCGATGCCGAAGCGCTTGTGGCCGAACGCGATCAATACAAAGACATCGCGCTTCGACTACAGGCCGACTTCGAGAACTATCGAAAGCGCGTCGCAGGACAGCAGTCTGACGAGATCGACCGAGCCACCGGCCGAATCGCTGAAGCACTTCTGCCGGTACTCGACGCCTGCGAAGCAGCGTTCACCCACGGTACCGATGGCGTCGAGCCAATCTGGTCGGCGCTCATGGGGGTGCTGGGCAAACAGGGCCTAGAAGCAATGGATATCTCGGGTCAGGTATTCAACCCGGCCGAAGCCGAAGCGGTGATTCACGAGCCCGGTGACGATACCCAGCCCGTGGTTTGCGAAGTACTTCGAACCGGTTACCGCTGGAAGGGCAAGGTTCTGCGCCCCGCCATGGTCAAGGTCCGTTCCTAACCACAACACGTCGAAGAAGGGAGGTGGCCGGCTATGGCTGCACAACGCGAATGGTACGAGAAGGACTACTACAAGACGTTAGGGGTACCGCAAACGGCCGCCTCCAAAGACGTCACAAAGGCCTACCGCAAACTGGCCCGTGAACTACATCCCGACGCCAACCCCGGCAACGCAAAGTCCGAGGAGCGTTTCAAGGAGGTGTCTGCGGCATACGACGTACTTGGTGACGACACCAAACGAGCCGAGTACGACGAGGTCCGTAAGGGCGGGCCAGTCGGCGGCTTTGGCGGCGGCCAAAGTGGCCAAAGTTTCAACGTTGGCACGGACGGGTTGTCCGACCTTCTTGGCGGCCTGTTCACCAATCGTTCGCGCCGGCCTGGCAGTGCTGGTCGTGGTGGCGTAGGGCCGCGAAAGGGCGACGATCTCCAAACGACTATCACCCTGGAGTTTTCCGATGCGGCTGTTGGTCTAACTACTGCGCTCAACCTCACATCTGAAGCGACATGTTCCACGTGTTCTGGCAGCTGCGCCGCACCCGGAACACAACCTCGCACCTGTAGTAGCTGCAGTGGTCGAGGTGTCATCGACGACAACCAAGGTTTCTTCTCGCTGTCGTCCCCGTGTGTGGTCTGCCAAGGTCGTGGGGTTGTAATCGACACGCCGTGCCCAACGTGTCGCGGTACGGGCACCGAACGGCGTGCCCGAGAGGTCAGCGTTCGCATCCCGGCCGGTGTGGCCGATGGCCAAACCATCCGCATCAAAGAACGTGGTGGCCCGGGTCGCAACGGCGGACCTTCCGGTGACCTTCTTGTGGAATGTCGCGTACGACCGCATCCGCTCTTTACGAGAGACGGCAATCACCTGCTGATCCGAGTCCCGATTACCTATCCGGAGGCTGTGCTCGGCGAGGAAATCAGCGTTCCAACCCTCGACGGCGGGCGCGTCACGTTACGGCTCAAGCCAGGAACGCAAACGGCAAGCCGTCATCGAGTACGCGGCAAAGGCATAGCGACCGCAAAAGACACAGGTGACCTCATCGTCATGGTCGACATCGTTGTACCGAAGGAACCAACTGCGGCCGAGTTGACAGCTGTGGAAGCATTACGTCAGGTAACCAGTATTACGCCACGAGCGGGTCTGGAGGGGTAAATGATTTCGGCACATAGCGATCTGCATGGGGTGTACGTCATCTCGGTAGCGGCCGAACTCGCTGGCGTGCATCCCCAAACGCTTCGAATCTACGAGCGCAAAGGGCTGCTCGACCCGGCTCGGACCCGTGGCGGTAACCGTCGTTACTCCGACGCCGACCTGTACCGCTTACGGCGAATAGCTGAGCTGACTGACGAGGGGCTCAATCTTGCTGGTGTTCGCAGGGTCCTAGCTCTCGAAGCGGAGCTCGCCCAATCTCAGGGCGAACTGGCCGCCGCCCAGGTAGAACTGCACGCAGTTCGCATCGAAGCCGAACGGCGAAACCGACGCGACCTGGTGCCGCTTCGCCAGGCGGTTGCTGTGTACGGCGACGTGCCGTCAATCTTTCGCCAAGCCGCTAACAAATAGCGGTTCGTCGGGCTATTGCGCCGCTGGAACACGTGACGACAACACACCGGATTGCTCGAGCTCGTCGATCCGCTCATCAGTCAGGCCAAGCACCGACGATAAGACCGATCGATTGTCTTCACCCCGGTAGCGCGGTGTACCTCGAATGCCAGAATGAGCATCGCTGAAATGCCACGGGGAATTCGGTAGCCGCAAAAGACCACCGACGCGGTTGTCAACCTCGACGATGGCGTTGCGCTCGCGCGCCCAATCGGTCTCGGCTACATCTTGAACAGTGCGCAACACGCCCATCGCGAATCCCTGCTCGGCCAGAGCGTTTTCGAGCTCCACAAGATCGGTGTACGTGGAGGTCCATTGGTTGAGCGCGTCATGGATATCGGCAAGTCGTTCCCTGCGACCGCGAACCGTGGACAGGGTCGGGTCACTGGCTAGGTCGTCGCGGCGGCACAACGCCATGAACTTCTGAAAGTTGCCGTTCGATGCGGCGTGCCCGGCAACGATGACCATCTCGCCTGTACCTGTCATCAGTACCGGATAGTCGGCAGGGAGAAACGACGGAACCTCGTTGCTGCCGTCGAAGTCGTCCTTCAGGAGTTCCCAATGCACGTGCTCATTGACCGACAAGAGGGTCTCGGTCATCGACACCTCTACCCACTGTCCGCGCCCGGTTCGCTCACGCTGGTACAACGCGGCCAGGATGCCGGACAGGAGCTCCAGGCCGCTGTAGACATCGCCGTGGCTGACGGCGTCGTTGGCGAACTGATTGCCCCGAGCCTCGCCTTGAGTCCAGGTGAATCCAGATTCGGCACCGACCACCGGTGCAAAGGCCCGGCGCTTGGTCCAGGGACCCGTCTGTCCGTACCCGCTAATTGATGCCAGGATGACGCGAGGGTTCGACGCCGCGAGCGTTGCGAAGCCGATCCCCATACGATCCATCACCCCCGGCCGAAAATTCTCGACAACGATGTCCGCCGTGTCGGCGAGGTCCTTGACGAGGCGCAGCCCATCTGGCTGGCGAAGGTCGATGCTTACGTTGGACTTCCCACAGTTTTGTTGGCTGAAGTACGACGCGATGCCACCGGGCCGAGGAAACCCAAAACGAGTCATGTCGCCCTCGGGAGGCTCGACCTTAATGACCGTGGCACCGAGGTCAGCAAGCATGCGTCCACAATGCGGGCCTGAAAGCACACGCGACAAATCGAGGACGACGACGCCGTGGAGTGGGCCGGGAAGCACATCGGTTTCAGTCATGGCCGAACGGTACTGTCCCGCTGGGCCGATCTCTCATCCAGACTGTGCATCGACCGTACGTGGCAAGCTAGTCAAGCCACGATCAAGATGTGCGAACAGGCTCGACACCTGCGGGCGGCGCGGTCACCGTGTCTGGATGGCGGAATGGGATTGGCGGCTTCCTCCACCGAGGGCTGCGCAACGGTTATCTGTTGATGACGACACTGCGGCGTCGCCGAACGAGGTCGGCTCGGTTGTAACACTTGCTCTGGAGAGCGAGGATCGCGAGCCCGCGCCCCGTCGTCATAGGCCGTCGACCCTGCGATCGGCCGTGCGGTTCGCAGCGCTGGTGATGCTACCCGTTCTGGTTCTGTGCGCCGTTGCCGTAGGAATGTCCCGGTCTCGGCCGTCAAGCAAGTCGACGTCGGCAACGACGCCTTCAACCTCGTTGCTCGCATCGACCACAACGCCATCATCAACGATCGCAACAACATCAACGATCGCAGCAACATCAACGATCGCAACAACAGTTCCTCGTACAACGACCCTGGCGCCATCCACCACACCGGCCCCGACGGTTGCCCCGGCCGTGCCCTCTACGGCGGCACCGGCAGCAAGTTCACCACAATCGGCCACTCAACCAGTCCGGTGGGCTGTGTACACCGCCGGCAAGCTGTACTTGCGTGGTGTGGTGCCGAGCGACACCATTGCTTCGCAAATCATTGCGCGTGGGGCGGCGATCGTCGGCCCTGAAAACGTCATTGATCAATACACCCGAATTGCCGGGGCTCCGGTGCCGTCAAGCGCACCGCTCTATGTTGGAGACCTGGTGCTTTTCGACTCTGACTCCGCGGTGTTGCGGCCGGAGTACAGACAATTACTCGACTTGGGCGTGGTTCTCATGAACCAGAACCCCAAGGTCACAATCGTCATTCGCGGACACACCGATTCGCGTGGAAGCGCTGAACACAATCTCGAACTGTCTCAAAAGCGGGTAGCTGCTGCCATTGCCTACTTTGCATCCAAGGGAGTGTCGGTCCAGCGGTTGTCAGGCGAGGCGCTGGGCGAGGCCGAGCCCATTAACCTCGATGGCAGTGGCGACGCGCTGCAGGTCAACCGACGCGTCGAGTTCATCATCCAAGGACTGCTCGACTGACGGCCACCCAAAGGCCACGTGACACTATGGAGCGATGGGGCGTCTAGACGGCAAGGTAGCGGTAATAACTGGAGCAGGTAGCGGGATGGGGCGTGCTGCCGTCTACCGATTTCTTGACGAGGGCGGTCGTGTCGTCGCAGCTGACTTGAACGAGATAAACGGTCTGGCGCTTATGGCCGAAGTTGCGAACGAAGGTCGGGCCTCCCAGGTCCGGTTCATTCGGGCTGACGTTGCCAGCGAGCCTGACGTGACCGCAATGATTGCCGAAGCCGAGCACGCGTTTGGCCGGCTCGACATTGTGTGCAACAACGCTGGGATCGGCGGTGCGTTCGGGTCTATCACCGACCTCGAAGTCGACGACTGGGACGAAACATTCTCAGTGCTTGTACGTGGGGTTTTCCTGGGTACCAAACATGCCGTGCGTCAGATGCGAGCCCAGGGTGGGGGCGGCAGCATCATCAACACCGCGTCGGTTGCCGGGCTGTCCGGGGGAGCCGGGCCTGTGGCCTACTCGGCCGCGAAGGCGGCGGTCATCAACCTGACAAAGTCAACTGCGCTCGAACTTGCCAACGACCGCATACGCGTTAATGCCATTTGCCCCGGGCTCATCAATACGCCACTCGCAAACCAGGGTCGCCGAACAGACTCCTTTCAGGATGCCGCTGATCGAATGCAGCCCTGGCCCGATATTGGCCAACCCGACGACATTGCCCACGCCATGGTCTTTCTAGCCAGCGACGAATCGGCCTTCATTACCGGCGAAGCGATTGTTGTTGACGGTGGGCTCACGGCGGCCGGACCCTCGGCCGGTCGACAAACAACTACTTCCCCGTCGGGTTGGGTGGGAATGAACCGAGGGACAACAGGAAACCGTCCGACGGTTCGCCGCCGAGCGTGAAGGCGCTGTAATCCAATCATCCGATCATGCCTTCCGCCAACTCCACCAACACCGATTCGACATCGACCAGTGCATTCGTCGATAGCTGAATGCAGCAACAATTTGTTGGGCGTTGGATACGTCGCTCGTGGACTGCTCCAGTGACGGCGGAGGCATCGAAGGAGTTCAAGCCCAGCCCACGAATCTGGCTTCTGCGGGTTGGCCGCTCAGCAATGCGACGCGCTCGTACCGCCTCGTCTACGACACGTTCGACGAACGCGTCGATCAACCGATCGTGGATCTCGGTGTCGAACCGCGGATTCTTGATCACCGTCGCCGGAGGTGTTGTTGGCGCTGTGGTTGAGGTGGTTGAGGTGGTCGAGGAGCCAGTCGATATTCCCTGGTCGAGGACGGTACCAAAATTGTTCACCCAGTACCACCGGTACGTCGCTTCAGGGCCGTTGTGCGCTCGGTAGTTGTTGATCAGCGTCACAAATGTTTGTTCTTCGACATCGAGAGTCGCCGCGGCGCCAGCGGGCTTCACCAAACTGGTGAGGCCAAGTCCGGCTAGGACCACAACAATCAATAGCACCAGACGATCTCCGAACGTGTGACGCATGCCTCCTTGTATCGGCAGGAAGACGACTACTCGCCAGACCCCGATTGCGACCTGCCAATGCCTTGAGGGGCTGCGGCGGCCTACTGGAGGTGATCGAGCGCTACTGCGGTGTACAACGCGATACCCGCAGACATCGACTCCTCGTTGAACACTGCCCGATTCGAGTGGTTTGGTGCGGCAGTCCTTGGATCGCCCCCTACTGGCGTGGCCCCGAGGAATGCCATGGCTCCCGGAACGCGTTGCAGCACGTAGCTGAAATCCTCGGCACCCATCACAGGATTCGCAATGTTGATCACGCGCTTCGGGCCAAGGATGTCGGTAGCAATCCGCGACACCTCGGCTGCGGGCCCGACGTGGTTAATAGTGACCGGGTAGCCGTGTTCAATCTCGAACTCAACAGAGGCGCCGTGCGCGGCCGCAATCCCATCGGCTACACGGCGAAGGTTGTCGTGGACGAGACGGCGCGTGTGTTCCGACACAGCACGGATAGTGCCAATGATCTTGGCTGTCTCGGGAATTACGTTGCTCGTCGTGCCGGCGACAATTTGGGCGATTGTGACGACCGCAGGATCGAACGCATCGACGCTTCGGGTAATCATCGTCTGAATGGCCTGCACGATCTCGCACGCCACAGGTATGGGATCAAGTGCGTGGTGAGGTGCCGAAGCATGCCCGCCCCGTCCGACTATGGTGATGAAGAGTTGATCGGCCGAGGCCATGAGCGAACCACCCTTGATGGCAATGGTGCCCGCCGGCACGCTTGGGCTGGCATGAATAGCGAAGGCCGATGTGACCTCGCCTACGCCATCGAGCAGGCCGTCTTCGAGCATGAAGCGCGCTCCGTGGTAGCCCTCCTCGCCCGGCTGGAACATGAACAGCACCCGCCCAGCCAATTCGCCTCGCCGCTCACTCAGCATGTGGGCGGCGCCCATCAGCATGGCAACGTGCAGGTCGTGCCCGCAGGCGTGCATTGCGTTCTCGACGCGACTTGAGAATTCGAAACCGGTGTCTTCCGGCATGGGAAGTGCATCCATGTCGGCTCGAAGAAGAATGGTTGGGCCCGGTTTCTCGCCTTCCAGAACCGCTGTCACCGACGACGTTGTTGTGCCCAGCCGAGTGGTCACCGGTAAACCCTGCAAGTTGGCCAGGATGGCGTCTTGTGTGGCCGGAAGATGCAAACCAATCTCGGGATGTTGGTGCAACTGGCGCCGCAAACGAACCGCGTCAGGCAAACGCTCGATTGCTTCGTCGAGTAGGCCGCCGTCACTCAATGATTTCCCCATCCCGGGATCCTACGCCCGGCGCTGCTCGGCCGTGCATGCGTACGCGTTTCGGTTTCCCATGTCGAACTTGGACACCGGCGCACCGCAGCGAAGACACGTTTCACGGCGGTACACATAGACGCGTTTGTCAGCCTTCAACGTGGCCGCCGTGGCCTTCGGCCCAACCAGATCATTTTCGGACGGATCCACGGTGACGATGCGACCGAGCCGCACACCGAGTTGCAACAGTTCGACAGCATCGCCCCATAGCGCTCGGAGCTGATCGGCCGTCAAAGAATTCGCGGCGGTTCGAGGGTCGATGCCGGCCCGAAAACAGATCTCGCTGCGATACACATTGCCCACACCCGCAATGACCGCTTGGTCCATGAGGATCAAGCCGATGGAGCGGCTGCTCTTGCCCGCACGACGCACGAAAGTCTCGCCGTCGCTGTCGCCTCGCAACGGGTCGGGGCCGAGCCGACGGTGAATGGCATCCACCTGATACTCGTCGACGAGTTCACACGCGGTTGGGCCCGACAAGTCCCACGTCCAGTCGGTCGATGCAAGGCGCAGCCGTAGCGTGTCACGCGGATCGTTCGACGAGGTTCTGGCGCGCCGGAACTTACCGAACAGACCCAAATGAATATGAATGACCTGCTCAGTTGTATCGCCGTCCCCAAACGCCATAAAGAGGTGCTTTCCGTTGGCGGTTGCCTGCTTGAGCGCTTGGCCGTCGATGGCAGCGGCCCCGTCGACAAACCGGCCCTGCGGGGACGTGACCGCAACGAACTGACCGCGCAGATCTCGATTGAGATCGCGAGCCAAGCGGTGGATGGTGTGACCCTCGGGCATTGCTAGGTCCGACTCGTGACTGCTGGATGCAACGCGTCGTCAGGTAGCAACGTCCAGACTTCGACGCTTCCGATGCCTTTAAGTCGGCGTTCACCATCGGGCCTGCTGGCAACCACGGTGAGATGTTCGGCGACCTCTGCCGACACCATGACTTCCCCGACCGCAGCGCTGTCGCACAGGCGCGACGCTCGATTCACCGTCGGCCCGTAGATGTCGCCCCGAGAACGGATGACGCTGCCCCACGCAATGCCGGCCCTCGCCGGTGGAACACCACGTTTGCCCGCGGCGGCAACGATAGCCAGGCAGATGGTCGCCGCCTGATCGGCGGTTGGCGCGGTGAACATCGCTCCGTCGCCGAGCATCTTGACTACCCGTCCGCCGTGGCGAACCACCTCGTCGTAGGCACCCGCTTCGTAGCGAGCAACCAACTCGGCGATTGCTTGAGAATCGAGTAACTCCATGGTCTCGGTCATACCGACCAGATCGACAAATCCGACGGCTACATGGTTCGATGAACCCTCTGGTAGCTCAGCGTGGGCAACCCGGTTGGTACGTTCACTGTGCAACGATCGTGCCAACTCGTGACGTAAAACGTGTGTGAGCATCCGCAAGATGCTCGCAGGAGTGTTCTCGGCAAGTGCCGAGTCGGCGACGGCCAGCGGATCGGCCCCACCATCGAGCATCGAGCCGATGCCTTCACCGAAGGAGGCGGCGATCGAGTCGGCCAACTTTTCCATCGCACTCGCCGACGTACGGACTCGATCAAGTGCCACGCCGAGACTGCGACCCTGGGCGCTGTCGAAAAGCTGACGTATCCCGACTACGTCGTCGTCGGTCCCTACAAGTTCATCGAGATCGGCGTCGGCGAACCCAAGCGCACGCCGGACGCGTTGCACCACGGCGATGGGTTGCCCCACGCGATCGGCTATCTCGCCGATGCGGTAGCGCAGGGGCGAATCTCGAAAAAGGGTTTCCAGGACAACGAATGGCAACGTGCCATCAATGATGGCCGCCTCGATTTCGGCTTCAGGAACACCGTGCTCGAGAAGGAACTCTGTGGAGCGTGCGCCAGAAGTCATCGTCACCATTCTGCCTGGAGGAACTAACGTTTCGCTGGTGGACCTCGTGAAACTCATCTTCACGGTCGAACCATTCGTTGAAGGTTCGCCCGGGCCGCACGTTCTAGCCGGAATTGCCGCGGTCGAGGCCCAGGGCCTCCCGGTGCAAATGGGGCCATTCGACAACGTAGCCGTTGGCAGCGACGAAGCTGTCGTGCGGGCCATTGCTGCGCTCGTTCAGCACTCACTTGGCGCTGGCGCTACCCGCCTTGCTATTCAGGTCTCTAAACAAGGCGAGGAGCCGACCCATCTTCATGGGGCCCTCGATCGGCTTCTTGACGGCGTTGCTCGCGAGATCGGCGGGCCGCTCGACTCGCTCACTCGAGAGCAACGTCAGCGTGCCGTTCGACTGTTGGACGAGCGTGGTGCATTTCGTATGCGCCGATCAGTCGAGTCAGTAGCCGATGCACTCGGTGTGTCGCGAATCACGGTGTACAACTACCTCAACCTTTCGCGCGAATGACCGACGGTCTCGTCTATGACGTTTGATCTTGTCGGAATCGATGGTGACGACACTCTGTGGCATTGCCAGCGCGACTTCGATGCAGCCACCGAGCAGTTTGCGTTGATCGTCGAGCCGTGGGTCGCTGACCAACAGGTGTTATCCCATGCGCTCGACACCACCGAACGCAACAACCTGACCGTGTTCGGATTTGGTGTAAAGACTTTTGCGTTGTCGATGGTCGAAGCTGCCATCGAGGCGACCAACGGCCGAATACCCGCCCGGGAACTGTCGAGGCTGGTCGAGCTGGCCAAGTCGATGATGACGGGAGACGTCGAGGTCTTTAGCGGCGTTTCGAGCACACTCGAAGGGCTTGCCGAACAGCATCGACTAGTCTTGGTAACCAAAGGAGACCTGCTCCACCAGCGCCGCAAGCTGGCAAGTAGCGGCCTTGCCGACTATTTCCATCACATCGAAATTGTCCCTGACAAAACGCCTGCGATCTACGCCGAAGTTCTCCGACGCCAAGACGTCGCACCGCATCGCTTCGTGATGGTCGGCGATTCCGCCAAGTCCGACGTGATTCCAGTGCTCGCCATTGGTGGTCGAGCCGTGCACGTTCCGTCACATCACCTGTGGTCGCACGAGCATGCAGAACTTGCCGTTGGAACGCCCACTGCGGGGCAATTCAGTGACGTGCCTGGTCTATTGGCCGACCTTATGCTTAGAGCTTCCTGAGTTTCACGTTCGTCACGCGGTGATCGGCGGCCTTGGTCATAACGAGCGATGCGCGTTCGCGGGTAGGCAAGATGTTCTCACTGAGGTTGAGACCGTTGATTTCCCGCCAAATAGTCTTGGCCGTCGAGATCGCCTCAGCCTCGGAAAGATGCGAATAGTGGCGGAAAAATGATGTCGGGTTCTTGAACACTGTGTCGCGTAGCGTCAAGAAGCGCTGCACGTACCAGTTCTCGATGTCTTCTTCGAGCGCGTCGACGTAGATTGAGAAATCGAAGTAGTCGGAAACGAATTCGTTACCGCTGGACGACACTTGGAGCACGTTGATGCCTTCGAGGATCAAAATATCGGGCTGATGAACAACGACGTGTTCGTCGGTGATGTCGTACACCACGTGACTGTATACGGGGGCGTGCACTTCTCGAACACCGGATTTAACCTGACGAAGGAACGACAACAAATGCCGGGTGTCGTAACTTTCGGGAAAGCCTTTCCGGTTCATGATCCCGCGTTCGGCCAGCAGGTCGTTCGGGTACAAGAAACCGTCGGTGGTCACGAGTTCCACTTTGGGATGGTCGGGCCAGCGTGACAGCAGGGCCTGCAACACACGAGCAAACGTGCTTTTGCCAACAGCAACCGAACCGGCAATGCCAATGACATACGGCACCTTGGGCGAAATCGTGCCAAGAAAGGTAGCTGATACTCGGTGAAGATTCTGGGTCGCCGAGACATACAAATTGATCAGGCGTGTCAGCGGCAAATACACCTCGGCTACCTCGTCCAGCTCGAGTTCGACAGCGATGCCTCGCAGCGCCTCAAGGTCGCGTTCTCGGATCGTCAGGGGCGTTGCCGCACGCAGATCAGCCCACTCATCACGACTGAACTCGAGGTATCGAGATATTTCCACCACGCGGACTGTAGAACGAGACAGTGACGTCTACCCAGCCCGACCGCGAACGCCGCCGCCAATTGGGGTCGTGGTACACCCCGGCGAGCCTGGTCGATTTTGTTATTGACCGAGCTCTGGAGGGCATGGACGGGCCAATCCACAGGGTTTTGGACCCTTCCTGTGGCGATGGGCGGTTCCTCAGCGCACTGGTCCGTCGTCTCGGTACCGATCTCGATGTCGTTGGCGTTGATGTCGACGGTGTGGCGATTGGCAATGCTCGAAGTGCACTGGGCGACCGCGCTGACCTGCGACACGGCGACGCGTTCACGGTTGACTGGTCGACGGAACCGCCATTTGACCTGGTTATCGGGAACCCGCCGTTCCTCAGTCAGATGGCGGGGCGGTCGACCAGGGGAGGCAGATCTCCGCTTGGTGGGGGGCCGTACGCCGACACCGCAGCCTTATTCCTTGCGATGGCGGTCCCACTGGTTCGCCCCGGCGGTCGAGTGGCCTTCGTCTTGCCCCAGTCAGTTTTCGCCACACGCGATATCGAAGATATCCGCCGCAACGTTTCTGAACACGCGGCCCTGACGAGTCTGTGGATTGCTGGCGAATCGGTTTTTGACGCCTCGGTCCTGACCGTCGCCGTGATTCTCGAACGCTCGGGTCGCCAGGAGCCGGTGCGCCGATGGTTCGGACCATCGTTCCAGCCGCAATCCGCCGTACAGTTCGAGGCAACTCGCCCCACGTGGTCGCATCTCCTTGCCCAACATCCGCAAGTCGAGTTGTATGGCCACGAGACTCTCGCATCGCTTGCCTCAGCCACCGCAGACTTTCGCGACCAGTACTACGGCCTGGTCGGGCACGTCTCCGATGACGCCACGGGTCCGCGACTTATCACATCGGGCCTTATCGACCTCGGACGTTCACTGTGGGGCCAGCGCACCGTGCGCTTCGCCAAGACCCGGTACGACGCCCCGAGGGTGGCTCTTGACGGCCTCAGCCCGGCCATAGCGGCCTGGGCGGCATCGCGCCTTGTCCCCAAGTTGCTCGTAGCAACCCAGTCGAAGGTGCTCGAGGCCTGTGTCGATGAAGCCGGTGCTTGGTTGCCTTCGGTGCCAGTTCTTACCGTCACCCCCCACGCCGGTATCGACCTGTGGGATCTGGCCGCTGTGGTGTGCTCGCCCGTGGCAACGTCGTGGGCGCTATCGCACTATGGAGGCGGTGGGTTGTCGCACGACGCGGTCAAGCTGTCAGCTCGTCAACTGCTAACGCTGCCAGTGCCAGCCCGACCGTGGACCCAAGCCGGTGAGGCCTTGCGCTTGGGTCGACTCGCAGAGTATGGCCGTACGATGATCGAGGCATACTGTGTGGACCCCGAATCCCTGCTCAGCTGGTGGTTGAACCGGCTTCCTTCGTAAGGATTTCGACGCCGTCCGTTGTGACCAACACAGTGTGTTCGAACTGGGCGGTGCGTTTGCCGTCGGTGGTAACGGCGGTCCAGTCGTCATCCCACGTGGCATGTTTGACCGTGCCGAGCGTGATCATCGGCTCAATTGTGAAGGTCATACCCGGTCGCATAACGGTTGTAGCGCGCGGGTCGTAGTAGTGGAGGATCTGTAAATCGGTGTGGAACTGCTCGCCGATGCCATGGCCAATGAATGATCGCACGACTCCGTAGCGGTACCTCTTGGCATGATCCTCAATTGCTCGACCAATGTCACTTACTGGCCGGCCAGGCCGCACCGCGGCCACACCAAGCCTCAGGCACTCGGCCGTGACGTCCATGAGTTGTTTCGACTCGGGCGAAACGGAACCAACTGCGAAGGTGGCGCTGCAGTCACCGTGGACACCCTCTCGGTACGCCGTGATGTCGAGGTTGATGATGTCGCCATCTTCAAGGGGTCGATCGTCGGGGATGCCATGACAGATGACCTCGTTGACCGACGTACACAGGCTTTTGGGGAACTCGCCGTAGTTGAGCGGGCTCGGATAGCAATCACGCTCGATGTAGAGATCGTGGACATACACGTCGAGTTCGTCGGTTGTCATGCCAACGCGCAGCGCTTCGCCTGACAACCGAAGTATCTCGGCTGCCACAACGCCTGTTCGGCGCATGCGACCGATGATGTCGTCGGACTTGATTGCCGATTCGTTCCAACGGGCTGGAATGCCCGAATCTGCGTACGGCGGCCGACCAATGTGGGACGGTACGGACCGCATTGGACTGACGTTGCCAGGGAGAACCCGGCCCTCGAGACCTTTGTGACAGCGCTTGTACTTTCGACCGCTGCCGCACCAACAGGGGTCGTTCGATTGGGGAGTGTGCGAGAGAACCGTCACCATACGACCTTCACGATACCGCTGATGACGAGTGGACGACACTGCAGCCGCTCAAAGGCCGGGCTAGATCACTGTTCGTGTCGATTGTCAGGTTTTTGTCAGGTTGTCCTGCGACTGTGCCGAGTGATGGCACCGCACAAGGTGTGTGGGCTCGACACACAAGGAGAGAGTCATGGTTAAGAACCACACGCGGACGAGGTTGGCCCTCGGTTTAGCCACCCTGTTCGCGATCACGTCAATCGGGTTGGCAAGCGGGGCCTCGGCCACAGGCGACAAGGACACTGGATCGGGGAAGCTAGAACAGTTGCCCGATACTCCGATTGCCTGGATGATGGTGGGTCCCGGTGAAACGTCGGCGCTCGAGCCGTATTTGGTGTGCAGCCTTGTCCCCGAAGGCACAATCCTCGTCGGCAAAGGAGTGTTATCGACATGGCTTAGGACCAAGACTCGCGACGGCGTGACAACAGAGTACGGACGCGGGCATGGGGTGGGAACCGCTGTCGACCAAGACGGCAATACCTACAACTGGGAGTACGAACACGAAGCTGAGTCGGCCAATGCCGAGGTGGCGCCCACACTGTTCCACGGCACGTTCGACGACGCCTTTCGGCTGTCGGGGAACGGGCCTATCGAACTTCGAAATGGTTTTGAAGCCGTTCAGACCGAGGATCGGGGCGTAGGAACGTTTGGCTTCTACCCGGAGCATGCATACGGCGATCCGTTCCAATTCCCGTCAGGACCGAACCGTTGCGATCCGCTCTGAGCTGAGCCGAATGTGAAGGATTGTCGCAGTTGCCGGGTTCTTGTTGCACGGTGCGGCTCGAACTCGGCTCTTGTGGATTTCCCACCCAAATCTTCGAAAGGAAAATCGGTGTCTGTCGTTTCAGCGTCCTCAAAGTCGAATGTGTCCGCGGCGTGGCGAGGGTTGCCGTCGGCATCGCCGCGCTTCTACCCGTTCTACGCCGCTGTCGTAGGCATCCAAGGTGTACATGTTGTCGAGCACATCATTCAGCTCATTCAGGTCTACCGGTTCGGTATCCCGAGCGAAAAGGCGTTCGGCCTTCTCGGGTATGTCTTCAACTTTCAAGACACCGCCGAGTGGATGCACTTCGTGTTCAACCTTTCGTACCTGATCACTATCTACCTTTTGGTTGTCGGTGCTCGACAACTCATGCTTGCCGGTACGGTGCCGAAGTGGGCGTATCAGTTGTTTTTGTTCCTTGGTGCGGGTTTAGAAACCTGGCACATGATCGAGCACGTCGTCATCATGTATCACGTCATTGTCAACTCGGGCTGCCCGTGCCCGGGCATTGGCGATGCTGCCCTCAAGGTCAGCGACGTGCAACTTCATTTCGTGTACAACACCATCACCTACGTGTCGGTGGTCCTGACGTTGGTGTACCTGCATCGGTCCCGTCGATCGTCCCCTGGTCGGCGGGGAAGGTAAACGCAACGTCACGCCACGTCTGTATGGATTCATGAGTCGTTCGAACCAGTCAGTTACTTGTTGAGTAGCTCTCAAGTCTTGGCTGTAGGTCTTTCGGACCACCCGTTTGATCCGTACGTTGCTCGCCATGACTTCACCCGCAGCGCCACCACGAGGCGCACGTAGCGCTCCTCGAAACCCGGCTCGCATGGCGGTTGCTTGCCTGTTAGTGGTCGGCGGCGGGTTGGTGTTCTTGCAGCTGTACAGAGGTGCAGGCCAGCAACGCACGATTGTCATACTGCGTCACGACGTCAGCGCCGGCGCCCTCGTGACAAGCGCCGACATCGAAGAGATCGATCTGCATACGGGAACTCACCTCGACGTTGTCACCGCTGAAGAGTTTGTCCGCATGCCCCAACGCATCGCCCAAATGCACTTGACCGCAGGCGCACCGTTGCAGCCTCGCCACATCGGTACGCACATGCCCGTCTCCAGCGGCCAGGCAATCGCCGCCATCAGCCTCCCGAGTCAAGCGATTCCACTCGGCCTTCGGTCGACGTCGCTGGTTCGAGTGCTAGTCGGTGACACCGCGTTTGATGGCGAGGTAGTCGACGTCAAGCGACCTGATCAAAGTTCAACAGCCGTTGGGGTCAGCATTCGGCTAGCCACATCGGCCGCTCGTCTGGTGGCCGTCAGCAAGGACGTCCGACTCATTGTGGTCGGGCCCGACGAGCCCCCCACCATTGCTGTTCGGGTCTCCGGCCCGGTGGCACCGTGAACATCGTGGTACTCGGAACCAAGGGCTCGGCCGTCACGACTACCGCGCTGGCGCTCGCCTCGGCCTGGACAACCGACAACGTCGCGGTGATCGAACTCGACTCTGCCGGAGGTGACATCGCCAGCCGCTTCGATCTCGCCTCTGCGCCAGGACTGGTTACGGCCGCGGCCAGCGCTCGCGAGCCCGCTGCGCTTTTCGCCCACACCCAGTTGCTGGCCGGGAACATCAGAGTCATTGCTGCTCCAGTGCTTGCCTCCGAGGCCCAAGGCGCCATCGTCGCAGTGAGCCGTGGCTTGCTCCCCATGTCCCAGCGCGATGCGACGGCGACATTCATCGTTGACGTTGGTCGAGTTGACCCCGAAATGTTGCCCGACGCAACGATCTCGGCCGACGTTGCGGTGGTCTGTCTACGCCAAGATCCTCGCGCCCGGGGTCTTACTGTTGCCCACGCCGTTCATACACGCCGGCTCGTCGAGGTACTCGCCAACAGGGGGGTACCCATAGTTGTGGCCGTCGTTGGCTCGGCGCCTTTTGCCCCCAGTGAACTGTTGGCCTTTCTGGGCCAACAGGCTACGGTTGCGCTGGCTGACGACCCCTTCGGGGCATCGCTCCTCGCAGGGCATTCGAGGTCGTCACGATTGAGATCGAAAAGTCGTCTTCTGCTCAGCGCGGTGCCATTGGTGCAAGCGGTCGTCAAGCGGTTGCCCGCCAGTCGTAGCACTGCACTCCCGCCTCCCACGCTCGCTATGCGGCCCATGGTGATCAGATGAGTTCGACAGACACAGACGAATTGCGTCATGTTGTTTCAGCAGTGTCGCGTCGCCTGCCCGACGAGGTTGAACGTCTCGTCGCCAACGGCTCGCTCCTTGACACTGCCGACGAACGAGTACTGGCAATTCGACTTGCCAATGACGAACTAGCCAACCTCGATGCCGGTCGACTGCGAGCGGGTCGCGCCCGGCTATCAGGCAACGAAATCGCCGTCCTCAACGATGGATTGCTCGCTCACCTTTTCGGTTTGGCTGGTCTGCAGATGTATCTCGACGACCCCGACGTCGAGTCGATCGATGCGAACGGACACGCTGAAGTTTTTGTTCAGTACGCGGATGGCCGAGTGGTGACCGTTGCCCCGGTGGCGTCGTCGGAAATCGAGTTCATTGAAGTGATCAAGGCTGCCGCTCGTCGACTCGGCCTTGGCGAGCGGCGATGGGACACTACCGAGCCAGTGCTGTACCTTCAGCTCCCCGACGGCAGCCGTCTCACGGCCGTGCTCGGCGGGCGAACCGAGCGTGGCATGTCACCCGTCCCGATTGTTTCGATCCGTCGCCACCGGCTCCACGACTTGCAACTCGATGATCTAGTAGGGCGTGGGGCGCTCACCAAGCAAGCCGCGCAATTTCTGCGAGCGGCCGTTCTCGCTCGCCGAACCATTCTGGTTTCCGGTGGTACGAACACCGGCAAGACGACGTTACTTCGAGCGATGTGCCACGAAATCCCCGCTTACGAACGATTGGTGACGATTGAACGTGACCTGCTCGAACTAGGGCTTCACCGATCTTCGCGACATCCGAACGTTGTTCCACTGCACTCGCGACAGTCCAACGTGGAGGGCGAAGGTGAAGTCAGCGTCGCTCGGCTCGTCCAAGCGACCCTTCGTCTCAATCCAAGCCGAGTCATCGTCGGCGAAGTTCTCGGCGACGAGGTCATCCCGATGTTGAACGCTATGAGCCAAGGTAACGACGGCTCCATGTGCACCATCCATGCCGACTCCAGCGAGACCACCTTTAGCCGCCTGGCCACCTATGCCATTCAAGCCCCCGAACGAATGTCGCACGATGCCACAGCAGCCCTGGTGGCCGGCGCTGTCCACCTCGTGGTCTTTGTCGATGCCGACCGCGGCGCAAACCAGCCAATGCGTCGTTACGTTTCGTCGATTCGTGAGGTGACTGGGCTGGCAGATTCGGGGCGCGTGGCGTCGAGCGAGGTGTTCGGGCTTGACGACGGTCGTCGGCTCCAACCCAAGGCAGCGCTCTCACCCCGACATCGTGAACTTCTTACCCGGTTCGGTTACTCGCCCATCGACCATACGGCCGGATGGTCGGCCCCTCGAGCAGCCGCGCGATGAGTGGCCTGGTGGTGGTGTGCGGGGCGTGCGTTGGCCTTGGTTTGATCCTTGGGACAACCCGCAGATCCGAGCATGCGCTGGCGCGGCGCCGTGGTGTGCGACCTGCCAGTCGGCTACTGCTGCGGGTTGCCGCTGGCGTGACAGGGGCAGCTGTAGTCGGTGTCGCGACGAGATGGCCGATTGCCGCCCTCGTCGCGGGCGTGGCTGGTGCGATCCTCGCCGGGGGGTCGTCGGGCCGAGGGCAGACTCGTCGCGACACAGAGACGATCGAAGCACTTGCTAGCTGGGCCGAACAACTCCGTGACACTCTTGTAGCTGGCCAGGGCATAACCGAGACCATCCGCAGCACGGCTGACATCTCCCCACTCGCGATTCGGGGAACCGTTCAGACCCTTGCTCGCCGCATCCAGCATCAACGCCTCGGAACTGCGTTGCGGACATGGGCCGACGACCTGGACAATGCCACAGCGGATCTGATTGCGTCCGTGCTGCTTCTCGCCGCCACGCGTTCGGGACGCGACGTTGGTCAGTTGCTCTCCGCTACCGCCGACGTTGCTCGCGACCGTGTAGCGCTTCGACTCCGTATCGACGCACGACGTTCAGCAGTGCGGTCCGAAGCTCGTTCACTCATTGGATTTTCGCTGGTCTTCTTCGTTGGTCTTGCGGCATTTGGCGGCTCATTCATGGAGCCGTATCGCAGCGTGTCAGGACAGTTGGTTCTGCTTGGCGTAGCCAGCCTTGCCGGGTTGGCGCTGTGGTGGCTGAGCGCATTGAGCCGCTTTCGCCCTACGCCACGGGTTCTTGTGGCCAGCGAGGAGCCAGCCAAATGATGTTTGCGCTATTGAGTGGACTCGCCATTGGACTCGGCCTCTGGCTTGGCGGTTCATCCCTCGCGCCTGAACAACGGAGTTTGATCGAGGCTGCCGCTCGTCTCAATCGACCGGCCGAGCAACGTGAAACAGTCACGGGCGTCGTCTCGCGGGCTGGCCGATTTGGGGCGACATTCGTCGGCCGTCCGATCGGTGCCGCCGGCACTGCAAGTGCCGATCTGGCCATCGCAGGTCGATCAGCTGAAGTGCATCTTGGGCTGCAAATGGCCGGAGCGCTCTGCGGACTCTTTGGTGGATCGCTCGTCGGTGGGGCGATGTGGCTGGCGGGCATTGCTGTGGTGACGGCGTTCCCGTTGTGGGTTTCGTTGCTCGGTGCCGGGCTGGGGTGGTCGATCCCGACCATTGAGTTGCACCGGGTCGTTGCTCGTCGACGAAGCGAGTTCCGACACTGCCTCGGGTCGTACATCGACCTGGTCGTTCTACTGCTCACCGCTGATGAAGGCGTCACCGGGGCGCTCGAGCAGGCTGCATCGGCTGGTGGGTCGTGGCCATTCGTCGAGCTTCGTCGAGCGCTCGGTGAATCGCGACTGACTGCTGTTACGCCGTGGGCGGCGTTGCGCTCCCTCGGCGAGCGATACGGCGTAAACGACCTTGTCGAACTGTCCAGCGCTGCGCATCTCGCCGGTAGCGAAGGCGCATCGGTGAGGGCGAGTTTGGTGGCCAAGGCGCGCACGCTTCGCGATCGCGCTCTCGCCCACGAAGAAGCCGCGTCCGAACAGTCGTCGACACGGATGGTGTTCCCGCTGTTGCTACTTGTGTGCGCATTCATCTTGTTCGTCGGCTATCCGGCGGTCATGGAAGTTCTGAATTCCTAGAACTTCGTTTCCGATTCGCTGTCTGTCATTCCCACTGTCAAGTACCACCTCGGCCAAGGAGCCCACTCATGCTGACCACTCTCACCTTTATCCAGTGCCGTACCTCTTTGGCACTTCGCCGTCTGGCGTGCGCACTCGACATCGACACCGACGACGCTGGTTTCACGACCGTCGAAAAAGTCGTTCTCACCGGCGTGGCTGTAGGCATCGCCCTCGCTGCTGGCGCGATCATCATGACCAAGGTCCGTGATCTGGCCAACAACATCGACACCACCCCTGCGGTTGGCCCCTGAGATGCGCCGTCGGTCCGATAGTGGTATGGCCGCGGTCGAGTTCGTCATTTTGTTGCCAGTGCTTCTGACCGCGGTGCTGTTGATTATGGAAGTTGGGTTGTGGGCACACGCCCGTAGCCAAGCAATCGCTGCAGCCGAGGATTCGGCTCTAGCCGCGGCGGTCTCTGAGCGAATCACCGATGCGTCGCCCGATGTCGTTTCGACGTACCAACTGTCGAACGTCAAGGATCTGAAGTGGACAACGACGATGATCACGGTCGGCGGTGCCAGTGCCGTCGAGGTAGTGGTGAGCGGTTCGGCGAAGTCGGTTATCCCCGGGATTCATCTCGGTATTCGGGCCAAGGCCACGGCGCTAATCGAGCAGTTTCAACCGTGACACGCGCTCGGCAACTCCTCACCGCGGCGTGGTCCGTCCTCGGCATCGTCGCTGTCCTTGTGGTGCCACCCGTGGCGCTGGTTCGGCTGGTCGGCTCGCCTCTCCCGACCAGCGTGCCTGGCATGTCCCAGATTGTCGAGGGGCTTACCGAGCGACTCGACATCGGCCCCGTCGTTAAGGCTCTCGCTTTGGTGTGCTGGGGAGCCTGGATGTTGTTGTCATGGGCCGTGATGGTCGAGTTGATCGCGACACGAACAGGGCGTCGACCACGGCACCGCAGGGCACTAGCCCCGTTTCAGGCGGTCGCTGCCCGGTTAGTGACTGGGTTGGTCGTTGCATTGCCCATTCCGCTCTCCGTTGTCGCGTTGCCTCTGGCAGCATCGGCTGCGCCAATCACCATCACGCAGACACTTCCTGATCCGGTGTCACCGGCGACACAGTCGACCGGTCCAGTCGTTGAGGCAACAATCGCCCCGGCGGGCGGGGTCGTAATGCTCGAAGTACAAGATCGGGACAATCTGTTTGACCTTGCCGCTCTCCATCTCGGTGACCCGATGCGTTGGCGCGAGATTTGGCAGCTCAACCAGGGCAAAATGATGCCAGACGGTCAGGAGTTCACCCGCCCGGAGTTCATTCGTCCGGGGTGGATATTGGCCCTTCCTCTCACTGCGTCGGTCCCACCGCAGCCGACGATTGTGGCCGCGGTTGAGGTTCATGCCCGCCCCTTGATGGCGGTGGCCGCCGACGTGGTGGCGCTGCCCGCAAGTAGTGTTGACCCGGCTTGCATCGTGATGCCGGCCTCATTGCTCCCCCCGCCGATTGCTCCATCTGCTTTCGCAATCGCGCCGGGATCCTCATCGTTGGACCCCATCATCGTCGGCACGCTGCTTGGCGCATCGGGCACCTCCATGTTGGCATTCGGCATTGGCGCAACGGTTCGACGGCGACGCCAGAAGCGGTTGGCGAGTATGCGGCCCGATCACCAGTTCGCTCCGGTCCGCGCGCGGGCACTCCAAACCGAGGTCGAGCTGTCGGCTGTTGGCACCCATCGCTACGAGCGGGTCGTGGCCGTGCTTCGGGCATACGGACTGGCGGTTGTTCAAGCCGAAGTGCTGTTCGATAGTGCTGCGCCCCCGGGTGGGCAGCGGCCATCTGCCGTGGTGGCCCACCAGGATGGAACTGTTGAGTTGGTGTTCGAAACGATGGTTGGTGACGCACCCGCCGGGTTTGTGGCGGCATCGCCAAACCGTCTTGTGTTCCCGGCGCAAAACGAGCTTCAAGCTACCGACAGCGCCGCGACCCCGTGTCCTGCGCTTGTGTGCGTCGGCACGATGATTGGGCCTGGAGGCATCGGCGAGGTACTGGTCGACCTCGAAGCGATTGGAACCCTGATTGTTCGGGGAGACGCCAGTCGTCGTGTAGCGATCCTTCGCTCGCTAGCTGCACAGCTTGCGGTGCAGCCCTTTGGCGATGTCGAACTTGTCACCGTGGGTTTGGACCTCGAGGCCCTCGCTGGGGTTGGCCGAGGAGTGAGGGCGACGTTGTCGGAGGTCCCGCCCGGGTTCACACGAGGAACGTCGTCGCTGTTCAATGCTCGGCTGTTGCACTGCGATGAGAAATGGGACGTGGCCGTTGTCGTGGCCTGCGGCCAACCGTGCGCTCAGCCCGGCGCGACCGGTGCGCTAGTGACTGACATGGCGGTCGACTGGCCTCATTGGACGCTTGAGGAGGTCGGCGATGTGTGGGTCCTGGCACCTCTCGGTTTCAGTATTGCTGCTGCTGGCCTTGAACCGTCAGGCCTCGCCGCTTTGTGTGAGCTTGTGGCCAGCGCATCGCAGGCACCTCAGATCCGTCAAGCCCCGGAACCTGCGAGTGACTTCGTTGAACAGGACTGGGTTTTAGCGGTACGCCTTCTCGGCCCGGTCGACGTAGTCGACGCGACGGGACGGTCAGCCGAGTTCGAACGGTCCAAGGCGCTTGAGCTAGTCGCGTGGCTGTCTCAACATCGCCAGGTTCCCCTTCGCAACGCGGCTCGGTCGGCGTTGTGGGCTTCCGACGTTCGCGACGCCACGTTTGCCAATGTCGTGTCCGATGCTCGCCGGTCACTTGCCCGGCTGGCACCGTCTGACGATGAATGGATTGCCAGACATCACCCCGACCGGATTCCACTTCATCACGGTGTGACCAGCGACGCTGAACTCTTGGATGCGCGATTCGAGGCATCGAGGACGCTGGACGATGCTGCCGCGGTAAAGATACTTGCACCAGGTATTGCCCTGATTCGGGGGTTGCCATTTAGTGGCACCGACTACCTCTGGAGTGATGGCGAGGCATTGCCGGCGGCCATGGTTCATCTGTGCACCTCGGCGGCGGGCGCGCTCGCTGAACGATGCCTTGCCCTTGGCCAAGCCGACGACGCATTGTGCGCTGCAGCGATTGGCTTACGGGTGCTTCCCGCGCACGAGTACCTGATTGCGTTACGGCTTGAAGCACATGCCGCGGCTGGGAACATTCGTGAACTCAACGCCGAGTTTGCCGCGTACGAACGTGCGGTACTCAACGACGCTTGGGGTGATGGTGAGATGTCGTGCATGGTTGTCGAGAAGCGACGCCAGTTACTTGCAGGGCAGCGATGATGGAACTGCTCCTTGTTGTTGGATCCCGGTCGCGCTCGCACGAGCCAACTCCCTTGCGACTTGCGTGCGCGCCCGATCACACAGTCACCGATCTCGTCGAGGCGCTCTCGACTCATCTCGGCGAACCAGCGCATGGATGCCGTCTCGTTCTGATCCGAACCGGGCTGGTCGTACCCAATGGTCTACTAGTCGATTCGGGATTGCTGATTGGTGACGAACTCGACCTTGTTCCGACGACGTACATGGTGGCACCCGTCGGCGGCCGTATTGCTGTGCACCCGCCCGTTGCGTCGCTCGACGTACTGGCTGGGCCCGAGGCTGGTCGTTTCATCTTGTTGCCGTCTGGCTCGGTCGCGGTCGGTACATGTCCGGGTGCAGTTCGGTTGCAGGGTGCTGGCGACAACAGCGTGATCATCGAGCTTCCCAGCGAGGGCGTCCCTCATGTACGCCTGGCGGCGGGTACTTGTCTTGTGGATCAGATACCCGTCGACCAGGCGCCCCTGAGTCGAACATCGGTGGTGACCCTGGGCGACGTGTCTTTTGCAATACGCCCCACTGACGAGGCGAGCGCCGAGCAACGTGATCGTCAGGGTCAGATTGCGTTTCATCGAACGCCGTATCGGCCAACGCTGGTTACTCCTCGGGTCATTGGCCCGGTCCCGGCGCCACCCGCCGTACGACCGCCTCGTCGGTTCGCTGCGGTTGGTTTGGCGTTACCCCTCGTCAGCGGCGCCGCCCTTCTGGTTGGCCGCGGTAGAGGTTGGCTGACTGTTGGTTTGGTGGCGGCCGGCCCGCTCGTTGTTTTCCTTGCCTGGCTCGACGATCGGGTACATGGACGTCGATCGAATCGACGCGAGCAGCGGTCGTACCGAGAGCAGCTGGCTGAGTTGTCCGCCAAGGTCCAGCTAGCGCTCAGCGATGAACAAGCCGAACGTCGCCAACAGGCACCTGACCTTGGGGAACTGCATCGCCGTGCCCACCTGCGAACCCGACGCCTGTGGGAACGTGATCGGAGCTCGACCGATTTTGGAACCATCCGGCTCGGCATTGGAATGCAGGCATCTCAGATACGTCTAGACCCCGTCCGTTCCGTTCTCGGCGACGATGCAGAGCCACACGACATTGTGACGGGCGTTCCCGTGTGCATACGTCTTGGCGACGTGTCGAGTATTGGAATGTGGGGTGATGGGGTAACGACCACTGGGTTGGTCAACTCGGCGCTACTCCAATGCGCCACGCTGCACAGTCCACAAGATCTGGTTGTGGCCTGCGCGCTGCACCCGAGTCGTCAGCCGAGTTGGCTCAACTGGTTGCCCCACAGCCGTTCGACCACTAGTCCGGTTATCGGCGAGTTGGTCACCACCACAGCGCCCGATGCCGATCGCCTCTTGTCGGGAGTTCTGTCTGTGTTGGCCGAACGCAATGCGCCCCAATCTCAGGCTCAAGCGTTTCCGTGGCTTGTGATCGTTGTAGATGAACGGGTGGGTGCGAACCCGGCGCTCGTTGCTGCGGTACAACTGTCTCTCAACCACGCCAGTTTGGTGTGGTTAGGCGATTCCGAGGCTCTCGTTCCGCGAGGTTGTGGTGCCGTCATCGACTGTCGAACCACCGGCCAAGGTCGGTTGTGGCTGACCGACGCCACCAAACCTGTGGTCGATGTTGAACTTGAGTTGGCGTCAACCGTCGCTGCCACTCGTCATGCCCGAGCGCTTGCTCCACTGACCGATGCAGACGCTCTTGGTTCGACAGCGGCGTTGCCGGCCCGGGTTGTTCTGAGCGATGTTCTGAGTGCAACCTTCGGGGATCGCAGTCATATCGAGAACAACTGGGCTCACGCCGATCCACGAACGTTGAAGATTCCAATCGGGGTGACCAACGATGGCGTGTTCACCCTTGATCTCGTTGGCGACGGTCCGCACATGCTTGTTGCTGGCACGTCGGGATCGGGCAAGAGCGAGTTTCTTCAGACCTTGGTAGCCGGTGTCGTAGCCCAGTACCCGCCGCATCACGTAACCGTGCTTTTCATCGACTACAAGGGTGGGGCTTCCAGTGCAGCCTTTGACGGTCTCGGCCATGTGGTTGGGTCCGTTTCGAACTTGGAGCCAGCGATGTCGCTGCGGGCTTTGGTTTCACTACAGGCCGAACTGACTCGCCGGATGACGTTGTTTGAGGGTCGGGCGCGCGACCTGGACGAGATGCTCGACGTCGCCCCGCACGATGCCCCGCCTCGTTTGCTCCTCGTGGTGGATGAATTCGCCACGTTGGTCCACGAGGTTCCTGACTTTGTGAACGGGCTGATCGACGTTGCCCAACGAGGCAGAAGCCTGGGGATTCATCTCGTGCTTGCGACGCAGCGTCCGACGGGCGTTGTGAGCGACAAGATTCTCGCCAATATGAATCTGCGCGTTGCCCTGCGGTTGCTTGACTCGGCGGAATCGTCCAGCATCATCGGCTCTGGTGCAGCGGCCGATATCCCGGTGCCGCTTCGCGGCCGAGCCTTGGTGCGAACGGGTCCGAAGGCTCTTTCCGCAGTCCAGGTCGCTTGGGCTGGAGCTCCGACAGCCACGTCGCGAAGCGAACCGGTACGCGTTACGCCCTTGGGTGACGCCTTCGCCCCGCTGTCAAAAGGTCCAGCCTCAACCGGTGATCAGTTGCGACAACTCGTCGAGGTGGCAGTCCAGGTGTGCAGTGACCACCCGGCACCTCATCGGCCGTGGACCCCACCGTTGACCGACAACATAGGGCTCGCCGGTCTCGCCTCGTCAGGCGGCTTGTTGCTTGGCGTCGTCGACCGCCCCGACGCGCAGTGCCAGGACGTTTGGAGTATCGATCTGGAGCGCACGGGCGGCCTTGTGGTGTTGGGTACAAGCCGAAGCGGGAAGAGTACGACGTTGCGGACGGCGGCATTGTCGTGGGCTCGTGAGGAGCCACCGTCACGGCGTCGGATCTTGGCGATCGATCTCGCTGGGGGAGGCCTGCGTGAGCTTGGCGGCGTACCGCATTGCATTGGGGTTGCGGGGCCCGACGACATGGAACACCTCACGCGCCTGTTCGGCTGGCTAGACAACGAAATGAATCGGCGGCGCAAGACGCGCCGCGGCGGTCGGCTCGTAGACGACACCGACACTGCGGAGCCAGCAATCCTCGTTGTCATCGACGGTTTTGCCAATCTCACGACGCTCTTTCATCGTTCCGATACCGCACGGTGGGCAGATATTGCGATGAGGGCGACTCTTGAAGGTCGGTCGGTCGGAATCCATGTCGTTGTTTCAGCCGACCGTCGCATAGCTGTGCCCGGCCAGGTGTTGGCAGCGGTCTCGGCACGATTGACGCTTCGCCAAAGCGATCGCGACTCATTGGTCGACGCGGGTGTGCCTGCGTCGATAGCGGCGTCGGCATCGTGGCCGGCAGGTAGAGGTTGGATCGATGGACATCTCGTGCAGGTGGCAACGGCATCGGCCGACATGATTGCGCCGGTCGGTGCAACACTGCTTGCCCCCAGCCTGCCCGATCGGGTTAGTCCGTTCTCGACGGCAACGTGGTGGGACCTTCCGCTTGGGTTGTCCGACCTTGACCTGGATGTGGTTCGCGCTGACCTTCGTTACGATCATCTGCTCGTCGCTGGTCCTCCCGGCTCGGGTCGATCCTCGGTATTGCGCGCCGTACGCGAAAGCCTTTCCAACACCGGTGGTGTCGTCGTGGCCGACGCCCGTGATGGCGTGGAGCGGCTGACCGAACTACTCGGAAGCGACACGCCTGCCGTCGTGTTTGTCGACGACGCAGCAAGATTCGACGGCTCGCTGGTCGAACCGTTGTTGGAACGAGCTGTTCGCTCGTCCACTGTGAGGTTGGTTGTGGCAGTTGATAGCCGAATACTTGGTCCCATGTACGTTGCTGGATGGCTTGGAGACCTTCGTCGCACACGCCAGGTGCTGGCGCTTCAGCCGGTTCCAGGTGATATTCAGACCGCAGCCGGATTCGCCCTGCGCCCGGGGCTCGAATTTCCTGCGGGTCGCGGGGTGTTAATGACAGAGCGACGGTCAGTCGTCGTTCAAGCGAGCACATCGTGCCAGAAATCACACAATGCGCGCGAAACGGCCACGCAATGTCCACCATTGTTGTGAAATTGTAATAGTGACGCTCACCACAGGGAGGAAGCTTCACCATGCAAACGCTAGAGAAGGCCGACCAGCCCGACGTTGCACACGTAGGGACCGACATCAACTTCGCCATGTCCGAGGTGTACTTTACTCAGGATCGCGTCGGCAAGTCCGACCAGGCGGCCGCACTGCTGCTCTTGCTGAGCTTCAGTGCCTCGGTGGGTGCCACCATGATTGCCATGGTCTGGGTACTTTCGAGCATCGCCCGGTAACTGTGCTGGTTAGTTGTTGCGTCCGGTACTGTTACCGAGGCCCATCCAAGCAAGGGCCTCGGTAACGGTTTTGGCGGAGAACAGCTTGATTCCGGTGACACCCGTCAGCGCTGTCGGCGGAACAATCGCCGCTGTGAAACCGAGTCGAGCAGCCTCGGCCAAGCGGCGTGGTGTTTGGGGAACTTGACGAAGTTCGCCCGCGAGCCCCACTTCTGCACACGCGAGCACATCGCTGGCCGACGTTCGATCGAGGCGCGCAGACGCAAGCGCTAGACAGACGCCCAAGTCGCTGCCTGGCTCTGTGAGCCGGGCACCACCCATTGCCGAGACGTACACATCGTGTTTGGAAAAAACGATGCCCGCTCGTTGCTCAAGGACGGCCAGGAGCATAGCGAGCCGATTGTTGTCGACTCCCTGGGAAGATCGACGGGGCATGGGCATATGGCTGGTGGATACGAGCGCTTGCACTTCAACGAGCAATGGCCGCTGACCATCGAGGGTGGGTACTACGGCGCTGCCTGGAACGCCGAGAGCACGGTCGGCCAAGAACATTCCGCTAGGGTCGGGCACCCCGATCATTCCGAGGGCGGTCATTTCAAACAGTCCGAGTTCGCTTGTGGGTCCGAACCGATGTTTGACGGCTCGTACGAGGCGCAGGGCGTGGTGGCGGTCTCCCTCGATCGCCAGCACGGTGTCGACAATATGTTCGAGTAGCCGCGGCCCAGCAAGATCGCCATCTTTGGTGACGTGTCCGACAAGAATTGTCGTAAGCGACCGGGCCTTCGTTTCGCGCACGAGCCGGTGGGCACCCTCTCGTACTTGCACGACCGACCCGGGACCCGACGAGAGCTCGGGGTCTTCGAGGGTCTGGATGGAGTCGACGACCACGCACGTTGGTCGAAGTAGGTCGAGCGCGTTGATCAACGATGGGAGCTGCGTCTCGCTCAAGAGATGAAGGTTTGGCGACAGGACCCCGAGACGTTCGGCCCGTGAGCGAACCTGGCGGTTGCTCTCCTCGCCGGACATGTACAGCACTGTCTCGCCGGCAGCGGCACGGGCGGCCATGACCTGGAGTAGCAAGCTGCTCTTACCGATGCCTGGCTCGCCACCCATAACTGTGACAGAGCCCGGGACAAAGCCTCCCCCGAGCACACGGTCGAGTTCAGCGACACCACTCGAGATTGGCGAGCCGTCGGTGCCATCGATGTCGGTAATGGGAACCGCGTGGTTGAGTACTCCAGACGGGAGAGCCGTACGCACCTGCTCGACCACTTCGACGAGCGAGTTCCATGTGTCGCAGGTTGGACATTTCCCGGCCCATCGGGGGCTAGAGGTTCCACAGGAGGTGCAGCGGTGAACGGTACGAGCGCGAGCCATGGTGCCAACTTAGGCGAGGGGTACGCGATTATTCCTTGAGCGCCGGCCGACGCAGGAGAGCGAGACCAATGGCAACCACGGCACACCCACCCGCGATACCCAGTGCAATCCGGCTGAAGAGCCGGGCGCGTTGTGCGCCCGAGTCGATTTGCACATCGAAGAACTGGACCGTGGACGTCGTACCGACGGGCACATTAATGGGGTCGCTCTCGATGTCGCCTGGCAGTACGGCCGAGATAGCGAGACCAAAGTGATCCTTGAGCGGTTCGCTCCGGGTTGCGTTACGTAGCTCTGCCACCCCACCGAGCAGCGTGACGACCTCAGCATCGGCGAAGTCGGTGATGTCGGTTACCCGCACGGGTCCGGCCAGCTGTGTGGTGGTTTTGGCGAAGGTCCGGGTCTGTTGTAGGACCAACGATGACAGCGGGCCTTGTGGCCCTGATACTTCCTGTAGCGCCAGGTTGCCTTCCTCAATGGTTCGAAACGTCTTCGTCAGCTGCACTTGGCTGCCCTTGTCCGTGGGTGCACTAGGCCCATCAACTGTCCAGCCTGCGGCTCGAGCATCCTCGAACCGAAGACCCGAGAGTAATTGCGGCGATTTCTGAATGACGTCGTGGTCGGCCTGAACGGTAACAACCACTCGCCCTGAACCGTTGGCCGCGACGTCGATGTTGACAGTGGCATCGACACGACAGCCAGCCAAAACCACTAGCAATGCCCACAAAAACCGGTTACTCACGCAGAGGGGTTTAGCACGTCAGCAGGCGCTGTCGCATTCGCCGCTAGTGGCTGAGCGGTGAAGCGAACGGTAGTGAGCAAGCGAAGCCGAAGGCAAGCTAGTGGCTGAGCGGTGAAGCGAACGGTAGTGAGCAAGCGAAGCCGAAGACAAGCTAGTTGGTCAGCCAACCCGCGACGTCAACGAGAAGGTCGGTCTGCTGCGAGGACGAGATGCAAATGTTGCCATTCCCGTCGAGTTTGGTGAGCACGTTGTTGGCAACCGTCTGACCGCCCGAGAAGTTGACATTGGAGGCAGTGGGTCGCCCCTCGGCACACGGATACACGGTGAGCCAGCCTGAACCATATGCATTGACAGCCGTGACATTAAGCACTGCACCGATGGCGTCGGAAGACACTTTGCCGAGGGACCTGAGGTTCAGGACCGTTGGTTGGTTCTCGTTGGCGGAGACGGCACCCCCGGTCGAACGGGTATCGAGGGCTCGGCGCGGATCGGCCGGGATGGTGAGTCCGCCGCCCGAGGAAAAGGTGCCCTGAACATCAACGAGGAGGTGCGATGGTACGGAGCTGAACAGGCAAACAAGGCCCGATGCCGGAACTCGGGCTAGCACTAGGTTTGGCACTGTTTCACCCGCCGTGAAGTTGAGGTTCGACGAGTTGGGCCGGGCCGAGTCGCACGGCCAGACCGTGACGTACCCGCTAGACGACGGCGATGTCACCGTGACGTTGAGAGCGGAGCCAGCGATGCCACGGGGGAGTTGCACCTGGGCTTGGGTTACGCGTCCGCCCGATCGGGTGTCGAGCACCCGTGACGGTCGCTGTGGCTGGTATCGGTTGCCCGCTCCAGCGCTGTAGTAGCCGGCGAGATCGACGATGAAGTTTCCGCCGGTAGACGAAAAGATGCACAAGTCTCCGTTCCCGAGGGCCACTTCAACCAGGTTGGCCCGTATGTCGCCTGCAGCATGGTTCAGGTTGGAAGCGTTGGGTCGAGGCGAACCGCACGGCCATACGGTCACATATCCGGCGCCGCGTGGCTGCACAATTGTTACGTTCACGGCAACGGCCACGGCATCGCTCGCAGCGCCGACGACGGACGCCGGGCGTACCGCAATGGTGCCCCCCGGCGCCACAGCGCCTGCGGCACGTGTATCGAGCAGTCGGACGGGTGTGATCGGGGTGAACCCAGATGCTGCCCAGGTTCGGGGCGCGGGGTCAGGGGTGGGCGGAGCTATGCCGGGGCCACGAAGGAAGTTCACCGTTACGTAGGTGGTACCTCCTAGATGAAACACGCCGACGCTTACACGGTTGAAATCACCGAGAAGGTTGGCCCGGTGGCCTGCAGAGTTCATGAACGACCTATGGAGGGTATCCATCGCCGCAAGCTCGACGCTATTCGGGTCGTATCCGACGTTCTCGGCGACACTCGACCAGCCAGCTGCCACCGCGTTGGCGAGCGCTCCTAGGTCGGGGCGGTGCGAGAGCCCACCGTTTGCGGCCATGATCGCCGACCATTCGCGCGAGAACCGGCCCATTGTTGCGTCGGCATACATCGTGCTGAGGCCACGGCCTGAGCGCTCTGCGTTGATGATGTCGACCATTCGTGCTTCGGCGGACGAAACGTCTACCGCTGCCGATGCAGGTTGAGCACCTGCAAAGATCGTAAGGGCACCGATGAGGGTCGCAACCGCCATCAGTGCGCGGCGAATAGGTCGAACAGCGCAGAACATATTCCAATTGTGTAACACACTTCGTTGCCGTTCTGTAACATCGTCTTGACAATTGCTGAACAAATCTTCCCTGATCTCCACCGTGGATCGGCGGTGCGGCTCCTCCTCTGAGGCCTTGATTCGCCAATTGCCCAGAGATTGCCAGCGTCTTGAGCCTGCCAAAACGGCTTCAGCCGCTGTTGCCCCGCCTGAACGGCACGACAACAGCGGCTGAATTTACGTACTCACAGGTTTGCTGAGTTTTACTCAGCTGTGCCAGCAAGTTCCGGTGCTGGCGGCGGCAAAAATCCTGGAACTGACCGGAACACGATTTTCTTGCCGCCCGGTGAATCGGCGTCGTCCTCGACGTCGACAACGATGATCTCGCCGGCATGAAAATACTTGGTGAGAATCATTTCGGACAGCGGGTCCTCGATGTTGCGTTGCAGTGCACGACGTAACGGCCGTGCGCCCAGGGTTGGGTCGTACCCTCGTTCAGCCAACAGTTCCTTGGCCGCCGTGGTCAGTTCAAGGCCAAGTCCTTGTGACTGCAACTGACCTTCGAGTCGACGGATCATGAGATCGACCATGGTAATGATCTCGGGCCGTGACAACTCGTGGAAGACGATGGTCTCGTCTATGCGGTTCAGGAACTCGGGACGGAAATGATTCTTCAGTGCCTCGTTGACCTTTTCCTTCATGCGCTCGTAGCTGACGGCTTCGTCCTGCTTGGTGAAACCAACGTTGGCCTTGCGGAGTTCTTGCGTTCCGAGGTTGGACGTCATGATCAGTACCGTGTTGCGAAAGTCGACTGAACGGCCCTGGCTGTCGGTGAGGCGACCCTCTTCGAGGATCTGCAACAACGTATTGAACACGTCCGGGTGAGCCTTTTCGACTTCGTCGAATAGCACTACACTGAACGGCTTGCGTCGCACAGCTTCGGTGAGCTGGCCACCTTCTTCGTAACCGACGTAGCCCGGAGGTGAACCGATCAGACGACTAACGGTGTGCTTCTCCTGGTACTCGGACATGTCGAGCGCAATCATTGCGGCCTCGTCGCCGAACAAGAACTCTGCGAGCGTCTTGGCTAACTCGGTCTTGCCGACACCGGTTGGGCCGAGGAAGATGAATGAACCCGATGGCCGCTTTGGATCCTTGAGGCCAGCGCGGGTTCGACGAATGGCCTGGCTGACGGCCCTGATGGCGGCCTCCTGGCCGATGACCCGCTTATGAAGCTCCTCTTCCATTCGAAGCAGCTTTTGTGTTTCTTCTTCGGTGAGCTTGTACACGGGAATACCCGTCCACAATGACAACACCTCGGCAATTGCCTCTTCGTCAACCTCGTCGAACAGATCGACGCCACTGGCACGAACCTCGGCCTCTTTGATGACTTTTTCCTCGAGAATGGACTTTTCCTGATCTCGCAGGCGTCCGGCTTCCTCGAATCGCTGGGCCTCGACGGCCTCTTTCTTCTTAGACTGAACCTCGTTGAGGCGAGTCTCGAGATCTTTGAGGTCGGGAGGAGCAGCCATACGTTTGATTCGCAAGCGGCTGCCAGCCTCGTCGATAAGGTCGATGGCCTTGTCAGGAAGGTGCCGATCGGCAATGTAACGATCGGCCAGGTTTGCCGATGCCACCAGAGCCTGGTCGGTGATGGTGACCCGATGATGGCTCTCGTACCGATCGCGAAGACCCTTGAGGATCTCGATGGTATGAGCAACCGTAGGCTCCTCTACCTTGACCGGCTGGAAGCGACGCTCGAGTGCAGCGTCTTTTTCTAGGTGCTTGCGATATTCCTCGGTGGTGGTAGCACCAATGGTCTGGAGTTCGCCACGAGCCAACATTGGCTTCAGAATGCTGGCTGCATCGATGGCACCTTCGGCCGCGCCAGCCCCAACGAGGGTGTGGATCTCGTCGATGAACAGCACAATGTCGCCGCGAGTCTTGATTTCCTTGAGCACCTTCTTGAGGCGCTCTTCGAAGTCGCCTCGATACCGGCTACCAGCAACGAGAGCACCGAGGTCGAGTGTGTACAACTGCTTATTGCGCAGCGTGTCAGGCACGTCATTGGCGACAATTCGTTGGGCCAAACCTTCGACAATGGCGGTTTTGCCAACACCCGGCTCGCCGATAAGCACTGGGTTGTTCTTGGTGCGTCGGCTGAGTACCTGCATAACGCGCTCGAGTTCCCGGGCCCGGCCGATGACTGGGTCGAGCTTCTTTTCACGCGCTAGTTGGGTGAGGTTGCGACCAAACTGATCGAGAACCAGACTGCCCTGCGCCTCGCCGGACGATGAACCTTGGCCGGTGGTAGCGCCTGCCGTTTCTTTCCCGCCGGTGGGGGTGCTGCCCGATTGCGGGCCCTGATAACCCGACAGCAGCTGGATGACCTGCTGCCGCACGCGACTGAGGTCGGCACCGAGCTTGACGAGTACCTGGGCGGCAACACCTTCGCCCTCACGGATGAGGCCGAGCAAAATGTGCTCGGTGCCGATGTAGTTATGGCCCAGTTGCAGAGCCTCTCGAAGCGAGAGCTCCAGAACCTTTTTGGCCCGAGGGGTGAAAGGAATATGACCCGAAGGCGAGCTTCCGCCTTGACCAATGATCTCCTCGACCTGGCTGCGAACCGCTTCGAGGCTGATGCCAAGTGACTCGAGAGCCTTGGCCGCGACGCCTTCGCCTTCATGAATCAGGCCGAGCAGAATGTGCTCGGTTCCGATGTAATTGTGATTGAGAAGCCGAGCTTCTTCTTGAGCCAGAACTACGACCCGACGAGCTCGGTCTGTAAACCGTTCGAACAAGAGAAAAACCGCCTTACCTGTGCTGGTTGTTGCGCGGTGAATAAGTAACCAAGAGTGTATCTGTGTCATGCCAACTTGGGGCGTGCGGATGCGATTCCGTCAAGGTTTGGCCTGACTACGTATCACCGAGTTCCGAATTTGGAGGGTCTGTCGGTAACGTAATGTCCGTGCCTTCGGCTTCCCCCTTGCTCTCGTTGCCATCGATGGAGCGAGATCGGGCACGTATCGACGAGGCTTTGCGCCAGTCCGTACGTACGTCCGACGACTACCTGACCGAGATTGCGAGTCATCTCATCTTGGCCGGAGGCAAGCGGCTACGACCGGTCATGGCTGTTGCTGCGGCGTTGACTGCTCACGATGAAGCTTCTGACGACGTCGTGCTCGGCGGCGTCGCTGTTGAGTTAGTGCAGGTTGGATCGCTCTATCACGACGATGTAATCGACGAGGCCGAAGTTCGTCGGTCAGTGTCGAGTGTCAATGCTCGGTGGGGAAACATTCGCGCCATTCTCGCTGGCGATTTCCTGTTGGGCCGAGCCTCGGAACTCGCGGCGTCCCTCGGTAGTGAGGTTGCTGGTTTGCTTGCCAATACCATTTGTCGCCTGTGCGACGGGCAGATTGGTGAGCTACGAACCACGTTCCAACAAACCCGAACGACCGAGCAGTACCTGCGTTCGCTCGACGGCAAGACGGCCTCCCTGTTCTCGGCCTCGTCTCGAATTGGTGGCATCGTTGCCGGGCTCGATCGAGATCACATCGATGCGCTCACCCGGTGCGGGCAGGCATTCGGGATGGTCTTTCAGCTCGTCGACGACATTTTGGACCTCACCGCAACCGACGAACAGCTCGGCAAGCCGGCAGGCCACGACATGCTCGAAGGGGTGTACACGTTGCCCGTATTGCACACTCTGGCATTGGAGACAACGGCGGCACGAAAACTGAACGACCTACTTGGTAATTCCCTTTCGGCCGAAGACCTCGCCGCTGCATTGGGCATCGTTCGTACAGGTGGCGGCATCCCTGCGGCAGTGTCGCTCGCCCGAACGTATGCCGACGAAGCGGCGCTGGCGATGGCTCCGTATCGCGATCGCCCTGCGGGCGTAGCGTTGGCGGAAGCCGGGCATGCGTTGATTGACTCGGTGGGCGAGCCACGGTGATCGTTTCTGCCGACTCTTGCGGTCGGGTAGGGTCTGTCAATGGAACGACCACAGAACTACACCGTTGAAGCTGGCGATACCCTCTCGGCAATTGCCGACCGTTTTTACGGCGATGCCAGCATGTATCAACACATAGCCGGGCACAACGGTATCGAAGACGCCAACATGATCAGCGTCGGTCAGGTGCTTGAGCTTCCACCAACCAAGGACGAACTCGATGTGGCGGCGGCAGCATTTGCTCAGGCCGAAGTCGCCGCACAGACCAAGGCCGATGCCGATGCGGCTCAGGCTCGGGCTGACGCTGAGACCCAAGCTGCCCAGGCCCAAGCTCAGGCCGACGCCCAGGCCGAAACAGCCAGAGTTCAGGCGATTCAGGCGCAGGCCGATGCCGACAAAGCCAAGGCCGAGACCGACGCCATGGACGAAATGCAGCGTCAGGCCGAATCGAACGCTCGTGAATCGATGGCGAAGCAAGCCTCCGACGAGGCCACCGAAGCCGCCAATGCCCAAGCGGCAGCGTTCGCTGCTGAATCGTCGGCAAAACTCGCTTCCGAGCAGGTAGCTACTGCCGCCAGCGTCGCCGCGGCGGCCGTCGCAGCCGCGGCAAAAAAGAAGCCGTCACTGCTCGACAGGCTCCGCGGCAAGAAATAGCTGCTGCAGGGTCGTTGCGCTAGGTACGCAACACAGCCGAGGCTGCAGCACGGCCAGAGAGCCAGGCACCTTCCACCCGAGGACCAGCAAAGGCATCTCCTGCTAGTACGAGTCGCGGGCCCGATCCAGGCCAAACCCAGCACGGATCAGGCCAGATTGACTGCGGGGTTGCAAATCGCCATCGCTTCACTTGAGATTCCACGACGGTCACATCCGTCAGCGTTCCTCTGAGTTCGTTGAGAAGTTTTTGATGGGTCACCTCGTGCGGCGTATCCCAGTGGTCCTTGGACCAGGGGGCATTTGCATGTGCGGTGATTGCCGGGACTGCCGATACTCCCTTGCGCTGGTTGTCGACGATCATCGAAAAGATTGTGCCGCCTGAGCTGTCGGGCCGTGCGCCGTGCGAGCCTACGTCGGGCGGATCATTGACTACCGCGAGTAGCGCAATTGTTCGGTCGTATTCGGTTCTGGCCAGTTTCTCGGGTATCTGAACTCCGGCGGTGAACAGCAGCGAGAATGCCTGAGGAAGTGGGCACGTCACAACAAGCTTGTCACCCGTGTATGTCGTTCCGGCGTCGTCGGTGACAATCCATCCTGACGTCGAAGGTGCGACGCCGAAAACGAGCGTGTTCGTGCGAACAGAGATGTCCTGGGCGAGATACTTGGCGAGCTGAGCCATACCACCAGTGACGGCATAGCGCGCGAAGCCGTCAGGATCGGCGGTGAAACCCCGGCACCATTCGTACACAAGACCGCGCCGAATGTACTCCTCCGTGGCGTGTTGAAAGCCTTGATCCCGCACGGTGAAGAACTGTGCACCGTGATCGAAGGTTGCTGCGCCGATTCGGCGCGTCGCCAAGCGACCGCCGACCCCGCGGCCTTTGTCGAGAACGGTGACGCGCTCGCCGTGTTCATTCAGTGTCTGTGCGCATGACAGCCCGGTAATGCCGGCGCCTACGATGATGGTGCTCATTCGCCCATCTTCACGCATCGGTAAAGCGGCGTCATAGTTTAGTCAAATCAAGCGGGTTCTGTGGATATCACTGGGCGATATCCGATCAAACCGCTATGGATCGAGCGGAGTGGCGTCGAGCAGGTGTACTGCTTTGCTTGTTGATGCTGCTCGTTTTTGTGCCGATGACCCAACGGCGCGCTGGAGCGGCGGGAGAAGTGAAGTTGATGGCTTTCCCCGTCGACACCCCATGTAACTACGTTGACAGCTGGCAGGCAGATCGTGGGACCGACGCCAACGGGACGGCCCTGTATCACGAGGGTGTCGACATAATCGCAGCGTCGGGGATTCCGATTCGAGCCGTGTCTGACGGCACCGTTACTCGGATGAGCTCGTCGGCGCGCGGTGGTATCCAGCTGTATCTAACGTTGCCAGACGGCACGTACTACTTTCATGCCCATCTCAGCCGTTACGCCGACGGGCTGGTTGTTGGCCAAAGAGTCACGGCCGGACAAATCATTGCGTACGTTGGACAGACGGGTGACGCCCAATTCAGCGTTCCTCATCTGCATTTCGAGGTCCACCCGGCTTGGAACGCCAAGAAGCCGGTGAACCCTTACCCAATTGTCCGAGCCCTTGGCGGATGCGGCAAGGCTGCGGTGACGGTCTCGACTACACCTGGCTCCACGGCTGCTGTGCCGCCGTCAACAACGACTCCCGGACCGACCGGCGAACTGAGCAACGGATTTGATGGTCTCAGCACTGTCGCTCCCGACCGTCTTGCCGATAGCCGTTCCCGGTCGTGGTTAACGCGCCTGACGCCCTTCACGGTCAACTCGCTGACGATTGCGGGCCGTGGTGACGTGCCCTCGAACGCTCGAGCCGTAGCGCTCAACCTCACCGTGACCAATGCTACGACGGAGGGCTGGCTGCGCTCGTGGCCATGTGGTGTGACCATTCCCGCCACCTCAACAGCGAACTTCGGTGTGGGCAAGAACGTAGCCAACAGCGTCATTGTCGGCATTGGTCAACGTGGTCGTGTGTGTTTCCAGGCCTCAGCTGGCGTTGATCTGATCGTCGACGTCACGGCTCGTGCTGGCAATGGCGGGCAAGCCGGATTCGTGGGGCAGGTCCCATCACGGCTCGTGGATACCCGCACGACAGGTGCGATGGTCGAGGTCGGCACGACGCTTCGTGTTCCTATTGGATCTGACAGTTCGGTTGGTGCCTCGGTGAACATCACCGCAGTCGAACCAACGGGAGCGGGCTTCCTCACGGCCTGGGCCTGCGATCAAAGCCGCCCAAGTGTGTCGAGCCTCAATTTTTCGGCGGGTGAGAACACGGCGAACTCCGCAACTATCGGTGTCGGCGTTGCCGGTGAAATCTGTCTAAGTACATCGATCGCAACCCACGTTTTGGTCGACTTGAGCGGGAAGTGGGTGGTCCGAAGTGGGCTTCGTCCCACAACGATCATGCCGGTACGCCTAGTCGACACTCGCACCTCTCGACAGCGCCTTGCCCCTGGAGTGGCGTTCCCGGTCGTGGTGTCAGGCACCGACGCCGCACCACGAACTGCCAGCGGAGTACTCGTGAACGTAACGGTCACCCAACCCGCCATTGAAGGGTTTGCCACCGTGTGGCCGTGCAACCAGCCTCAGCCAAATGTCTCGAATCTCAACTTTTTGGCGAACCAGACGGTGTCGAACTCTGCGACGATACAGCTCGGGGACGGCAAGATCTGCGTGGCTACTTCGACGTCGGCCCATATCATCGTGGACGCGACCGGTTACCTGTCGTAGCCGAACTCGCTTGTCAGCGGACGGTAAGCGCGCCGGGCAAGTCGCCGGCTAATGCCACTAGACTTCGACCAAGCGGATCGAGCTGGCGCCCGGTTATCGCCTCGATCAAAACGGTGCACTGAGGAACGTCGCTCACAAGACCGGCCCACCGAATGTAGCCGCCCATCACCCCAGATAACCGGTCGCCAACCTCTTCGGTATGAGCGATGATTTTCTTACCCTGGTGGAGCAACCGATGAAGCTCAGGGTAGAACGAACCCAAGATAACTGTAGGGTCGTCTACTGCGCCGAAAGGTCGGTGAAGGTAGTGCACGCCGAGCTCGTCGTAATTGTGCAGGTTGTGGGGAGCATCGATCATCGAGACGACGTAGGCAAAGCCCTGCTCACGAATCCAGATGATCTCTTCCTGCCGTCGGACGCGACGGTGGTTTGAGCCGTATCCACCAGGCCGCTCGCAGACCGCGAGCCGATCTTTAATGACCCAGCTGAAATTCCGGGGCTGAATTCCCTGGGCCCATTTGCCCTTGGTCCGAGTAGCCATGCGGATGACGAGCGTACTCGTCTCAACGAGGCCGTGTTGGCCCCTCGGCCTGATTAACTGTTGCTTGGCACCAATCCGGCAAAGAATTGAGCCAACTGACCCTCGTCGAGAGTCTCTTGCTCGATGAGTTGTTCCGCAATGAGCTCGAGCCGATCGCGATGAGCAAGCACGATGTGTGCCGCCTGTTGGCGCCCTTCGTCGAGTAAACGGTTGATTTCGGTGTCGACTAGGGCTGCAACAGCTTCGCCATGATCACGCGCAGCACCGAACTCGGGCTCGGCTGGGCCAATCTGACGCAAACCCACTGCGTCACTCATTCCGAATTGGGTGACCATCATCTTGGCAATTTCGGTAGCGCGCAAGATGTCGTCGGATGCACCGCTGGTGCTCTCGCCAAGAACCAGTTCCTCGGCGCAGCGCCCGCCAAACAGCATCGCTATTCGCCCGACCAGTTCACTGCGGCGGTGCATGACTCGATCGGTCTCGGGTACGGCGATGGTGAGACCGAGGGCTTGACCGCGAGCGATGATTGACACCTTGTGGATGGTGTCGCCGCCGGTCATATGGCCAACCAATGCGTGCCCGGCTTCGTGAAAGGCAACGACTCGCTTGTCGGCTTCGGTGAGTACCTTAGATCTGCGTTCGGGACCTCCGAGCACGCGCTCGGTGGCGGCAGTGAGGTCGTGCATCGTGATCTCGGTAGCTGACCGACGAGCGGCAAAAATTGCTGCTTCGTTCAGTGCATTCGCGAGGTCGGCCCCGGTGAAGCCGGGCGTTCGCCGAGCGAGCACCTTGAGGTCTACGTCCGATGCGAACGGCCGATCTTTGGCATGCACGGCCAGAATGGCCTGCCGCCCGGCAACGTCGGGCCTATCGAGAACAATCTGGCGGTCGAAACGTCCAGGGCGTAACAAGGCGCTGTCGAGCACATCGACGCGGTTCGTGCCAGCAATGACAATGACGCCGGTGGTGTTGTCGAAGCCGTCCATCTCGACCAGAAGTTGATTGAGGGTTTGCTCGCGTTCGTCGTTGGACCCGGCCAATCCCTGACCCCGATGACGGCCGACCGCATCGATCTCGTCGACAAAGATGATGGCTGGCGCCTCGGCCTTTGCTTGCTGAAACAGGTCTCGCACGCGCGCTGCGCCGACGCCGACGAACATCTCGACGAAGTCGCTTCCGCTGATCGAAAAAAATGGCACGCCAGCCTCGCCAGCGACAGCTCGGGCCAACAGTGTCTTACCTGTACCCGGCGGACCCGACAACAGCACGCCGCGTGGGATGCGCGCACCGACGGCATGGAATCGGGCCGGGTGCTTCAGGAACTCATGTATCTCAGCGAGTTCACCGACCGCTTCGTCTATGCCAGCGACGTCGGCGAACGTGATGGCGGGGCCATCGGCCTTCCACCGTTTTGCCTTCGACCGGCCGAGCTGCATGAGTCCGCGACCACCAGCGCCCGACTTGGTCATGAACCAGACCAGAACTGACAAGATCAGAACGACTGGCAAAAGTGTGGCAATGAGACCAACCCAGATGCTGGGTCGCTGGGAATTGGCCTCGACTTGGACGTCTCCGGCAAGGAGTTTCGTAGTGAGTTCGTCTCCATAGTCAGTGGGGAATGAGGTGCGGTAGGTTGCCCCATCGACGAGTTTGCCCGTTACGACATTGTCACGGTCGGCGATGCGTGCAGTAGACACTCTGCCAGCCGACGCACGGCTTTCAAGCTCGCCAAGCCCGAGTGACGTACTTGAATCTTTGGTGATTCGCGCGGTAGCCACTGTGATGACGAGTGCCAGCACGGCTATGAGCACAAATACACGAGGGGGCCGAACGAACCTTTTCACGCATTGGTAGGTTACTGGGGCAAGTCGCTCGACGGTTCTGTCGCACGACTAGGCGGTGAGGCGACAAGGCGTTGTTGGTGGCGACTGATGCGCCAGCCTCCCTCGATTTCACAAGCAGTAGCTTCGTTGCGGGCAACGGCCAGAACGCGTTCGACCGACCGTGCGTTGGGAGGGTGTCGTTCGGTCCCGCCGGCGAGTTGCGAGAGCCAACGTCGGACTGCGCGTCGCGCTAATGCTGCTGGAGCGCAAGCCAGTTGAGGCGCGTCGTGCACGTCGATGTCGGCGGCCAGTGCGTTGAGTAGGTCGGCATCGTCGCGTAAGAGGTGTGCTTGTCGGGCAAGGACGCTCGCTACATCACGACCGGCCACGGTGTCGACGAGGGGTAGGACCTCATGACGAATTCTGTTTCGCAGATGCCTGGGATCGCGATTGGATGGATCCATGAAAGGAACAAGGCCGAGGGTCTCGCACACCCACACGGTGTCTGTTCGTCGTAGTTGAAGTATCGGGTGACGGGCCGGGCGCATACCCGCAAGCCCATCAAGCCCGGCACCTCGTAGCACGTTGACCAAGACAGTTTCGGCCTGGTCGTCGGCTGTGTGTCCGGTCAGCACGTCAGCAGGCATGACCTTGTATCTGGCGGCACGGGCCCGAGCTTCTAGATTGGGCCCATCGTCGACAACTACCGATTCGGCACGGAACTCAGCCCCAAGTTCGCGAGCGGTATGCGCAACCAAATCGGCCTCGGAGGCCGATCCGGGGCGTAAACCATGATCGACGTGTAGCGCCGTAGCACGGCAACCGGCTGCCACCGCTAAGGCCAGTAAGGCAAGACTGTCGGCCCCACCCGACACGGCGCATGTGACCATTTCACCCGGGCCCGGAAATGTGCATTGGTCGAGCAAATGACGGATGACGTTGAGCGAGGGCATCACCTGACCGGTGCAAGGCCGAGGCGTGCGCTCCACAACTCGGGCATCCGGATCTCGTCGAGGGTAGGCAGATTGTCGGGCGATTCCCATGCCCGATCGATAGAGCGAGGGCCATGTTCGGCTTCGATGGCGGCGATGAATGCCTCGCCCTGCTCGTACTGATTGAGCTTGGCCTCGAGCCCTACGATGGTGCGCAGGAACTTGGTCATCGGCGAACCGGTGGCTCGGCGGGCTCCGAGCACGGCGTGGAAACGTCCGGCCGAAGGTATGAGGTTGGTGCCGGCCCTATTCATCACGACGTCGCCGTGACCTTCGAGTAACGCCATCAGGCCGCCGATTTTAGACATTGCCTCACGCTGCTTCGGCGAAGCGAACAGTCCCACAATGCCCGCTTCTTCGACGGCCCGGCGAGCCACACCAGGTCGCACGATGTCTCGCATCAGTTTGAGCACGCGAACAGTGTCGGCGTCGACATCATCGAGCAGTTGGTGGACGAGTTCCACATAGTGCTGGCGCATCCAAGGCACACCGGTGAATTGCATACGGTGGGTCAGTTCATGCAAGGCAAGCCAGAGTCGAAATTCACGAGGTGGAAAGGCGAATCGCTTCTCGAGCGCGAGCACGTTGGGACCAACAATCAGTAGGTCGTCCGCTTCACCAGATGCACCAAGCGCGTCGTATTGACCAAGGACTCGGCCCGACATCCAGCCAAGAAGCCCGCCAATTTCAAGCGCAGCAGCGTTTCTGATGGCATGCCGAGCCAGATCGAACGGAATAACTATTGGAGGGTCGAGCCGTTGCAACAAAGGCCCAAGTAACTGTTGGAAGCTCATGAGGTTGGCGCGTATCCAAACATCACGATCAACGACCTGGGCCGTCGCCCTCCCCTTGGCCGACGTCAACCCGGTTTCGATTTCGACGAGGTGCTCGGCTATGGGAGTGAGCTCGGCAAAATCTCGTGCCACTGACTCATAATGATACGACGAAGCCAATGGCTCGTGTCGAGCAACGCGACATGCCACGCTTTCGGCGAGGCGCCAGTTCACTGGGCCTCCGGCCACGGCGATTAATCCCGTGGACGCTTGGGATACTGCGGCCGCTGAACCTTGACGAAGTACCCAACGGCCGTGGCCAGGGTGGCCCCTACGCCTGCGACTGTGAGAACGACCCCAAGCCAGAGATGCCAAGGGCCGGAGAGACCAAGAAATGCGCCAACGAGCATGACGGCAAGGTTAGCGCCATACCGGCGGTCTGCGCCCGTGCGAACTCAGCTGCCAGGCCGGAACGGCGAAGGCCGATCGAACGGGGACGGTTGTTCAAAAGGGGAATCGGCCTCGAAAACAGACGGCTGCTCGAAGTGTGAGGCACCCTGGATGGGTGACGATGGTTCGAAGGCCGACGGTTGGTGAAGCAAACTTCCCGACAGTTTTTCGACGGCCCGAACAAACGCTGGTTTGAACTCGACGAATTCGTCGCCGAGTTCGGACTCCATGCGGTTCTGCAAACGCTCCCAGAACGCTTGGGGCAGTTCGGGCTCTCGCGCTTTGCGAGCAATGACTGTGCGCAACTGGTTGTGGAAGTCGACAGTTTTGTAACAATCGGGACAGTTGTCGAGGTGCCCGGCGAACTGCTCGCTGTCGACGGACATGAGCTCACCCGCGAGGTACGGGTACATATTGGACAAGAGCTCACCGCAATCGACGGGGGGATGGGTTTGTTGTGACTCAGCCATGTTCGTTACCCACGGGTGTGCTCCGGTTCGCGATCAGTGGGCCGAATTAGCCCTTCACTAGTTGCGTAGTCGTACAACCGCTTCTGTAACGCTTTTCTTCCCCGATGGAGACGACTCATCACCGTGCCGATGGGAACGTTGAGCATTTCGGCAATTTCCTTGTAGGAGAACTCTTCGACGTCGGCCAGATACACGGGCAGTCTGAACGATTCGGGCAACTCGGCCAGCGCCTGTTTTACTTCGTCGTCCGTCAAAGAATCGAGCAGATTGTCCTCGGCGCTACGCGAGGCGAGCGCCGACTCGAACGAGCCGAGATTCTTGTAGAGATACATGTCCTCAAGATCGCCGAGATCTTGTTCATCGACACGGCGCTGTTTAGCTCGGTAGTTGTTGATGAACGTGTTCGTAAGAATTCTGTACAGCCACGCCTTAAGGTTAGTTCCTTCCTCGAACGTGGCGAACGAGCGGTACGCCTTCAGGTACGTTTCCTGGACAAGGTCCTCGGAGTCGCTGGCATTGTGAGTGAGCCGTGAGGCGGCGGAGTACAGCGACGGCATGTACTCCATTGCCATCTCAACGAAGTCCGCTTTGTCAGCCACTACCGGAATCTAGCTGTTTCTGTTCGGCCAGTCGCAGAGATCGTCGGTGTATTTGTCGAGTCCTTGAACGAACTGTTCCCACAGGTCAGCGAGTTGTTGTCGCTCGGTGTCGCTGAATGTTGACAGAATACTCACCAGCGCCTGTCGGCGACGACGCGCTACCCCGGCGTGCCGGTCACGGCCTTCCGGCGTCGCTGACACCATCACAACCCGGCCATCGTCGGGGTGGGGTTTGCGTTCGGCGAGACCGATTTTGAGCAGCCGCTGAATGGATCTGGTAGCAGTTGAAGGTTCGACCCGAAGGGCGTCGGCGAGGTCGGTCATGCGCCAGCAACTGCGCTGGACGAGGAGGTCGAGCGTATCGGTCTGGCCTGGTTCGAGCTGGTCGGGGCCGCGGCCGTACACATGGTCTCGGTAGACGCTGGCTGCTGCCCCCCGGCGAAGTTCGCGCCATGCGACAACGATGCGTCGAGCTTCGGGGTACTCACTCAGGATGGCCTCGGCTGGCGGCTCGTCGGTAACCACCGAGGTATCGTACAAGGAGTGACGGATTTCACAACGACCCAACCATCCGAACGGCCCCGTACTCCGCTCGACATGCTTGGGGTACTTGCCTCCCAAGAAGTCGACATCACTCCGACTCTGCGTCATATCGAGTTGTTCACCATGCGAGGTTTGCTGACGATTCTGTGGCGCGGAACTGGCGACGAGAAGGCCGCCCTCGTTTGCTGCGGTGGAGCGATGGGTGGGCTACTTGGTCCAGGCACCGGTCTGTATCATGAGTTGGGTGACCAACTTGCCGACCACAAGATTGCGGTGCTGCGAGTTGGGTATCGAAAACCCAACGACCTCGACCTGTGCTGTATGGATGTGGCCGCAGGGGTGCAACTCGCAATCGGAAACGGTGCCGATCAGGTGGTTCTAGCTGGCCACAGCTTCGGTGGTGCCGTCGCCATTCGTGTCGGTGTTGGGCTTGCCGAGATGGTCGCAGGGGTAGTCACCTTTGCCACGCAATCGGCTGGTTGTGAGGTTGCGGGAGGGATGGCTGGTCGCGGGCTACTCATGTTCCATGGTGACCAGGACGAGATTCTGCCGCTTGAAGCCAGCCAAATCGTTCGCGACATTGCCGGTTGCGGCGAACTCGTCGTGCTGCCCGGTGACGGCCATTTGCTGACTAAAAGTGGTGCGGTGATGCGTGAGCGCACGGTGTCGTTCGTTGTCGAGGCTGTTACTCCACGGTGAACGAACGGTAACCTGGCACTGATGGCGGCCCGCAAAAGAACTGAACAGATTCTCATTGGTCGCCGCGCAGGAAACGACGTTCGCCGCGTGCCCGATGAACTCGCTGTCGAAGAACCGATGGAGATCCGTCTCGATGGTTCGACCGTCACTACCACCATGCGTACACCCGGCCATGACTTCGAACTTGCTGTGGGATTTTGTTTTACCGATGGGTTGCTTGCTGGGGCGTCGGTCACGGGTGTGCGGTACTGCGCCGACGGTTCCGCGGTCGACACCGAGTTCAACGTCGTAACTGTCGACACCGGTGGCGTTGCCCCTGTGCCCGTGCCTCGACTTTCTACGACTACGTCCGCGTGCGGATTGTGTGGCTCGGCCACCCTGACGCAGCTCGGATTATGGCTGTCGCCCCTCGGCCATGGTCACCAGTTCAACCTCGACCTGCTCGCAGTAATTGGCGAGCGGGTGCGCCCGATGCAGAAACTGTTCGCCCTCACAGGAGGGGTGCACGCAGCCGCGGCGTTCGATGCTCAGGGTTCGCCACTTGTTGTACGAGAGGACGTCGGTCGACATAACGCGGTCGACAAGGTTGTGGGGCGTCTGCTGCTCGACGGCCAACTCCCGGCCTCAAATCTTGGCTTGTTTGTCTCGGGTCGCGCCGGTTTCGAGCTTGTACAAAAGGCGTGGGCGGCCGGCTTTTCAACTATGGTCGCAGTTGGGGCCCCGTCGGCCCTGGCCGTACAGGCAGCGCGTTCGGCTGGGCTGACGCTCGTCGGGTTCGCTCGGGGCGATCGCCTCAACGTGTATGCGCCTGAATCGTGCTGGCCATGAGCTGGTCCCGGTTGTTGCCTAATCCCATTACCCATCCATTAGTCGGACAGGATCGAAGAACTTCCATGAGATCGAAACGAGTGCTGAAGTCGACCATGCTGGCCGTGGTCGTAGCGATCGTTGCTGCTGGGTGCGGCGGATCGGATTTCACGTACATTGCGAACGGCACCGAAAGCCTGTTCTTCAAGGTGCCCAAGACCTGGAAGGTTTTTCGCCTAACCGACACCGACAAGGAAGGCCGCCCGGCATCACTGCCCGATGGCATCGAACGGGCGTGGCATCTTGTCGTGGATGCGTCTCAGGAACCAACGGTGAATCATCTTGGCGAAGAACAACCCGTCGCTCCAGTCGTTGAAGCTGCTGTGTACACACTGAGCGAGTACGCATCGTCGGCTATGTCGCAGTCCAGCCTCCGGACCAGCCTGTTCGGTTTTGATCCCATCTACAATGACCCCGGCATCGAAGAGAAGTGGGAGGTCGTGTCATTCGACAGGTTGGCCTATCCGAAAGGCGTGCTGGGATCGCGGGTTGTTGTCAACAAGCCATCAGAGACTGAGCCGACGATTTTTTCGACGACCAGCGGTATCACCGTGTTCGACCCAATTCAACGCAGGGTCTACATCATGCGAGTCTTTTGTGAATCCAAGTGTTACCTCGACAACCAAAAAACGATCGATGAGATCGCAGCCTCCTGGACGGTGAACCGATGATGCCCGCACCCGTTGATTCGACGGTAACGATTCACGAGCCAAAGAAAGACACGACACCCAAGCCGCGCCGGCGACTGTTCTTCTTCGACCGTGTGAAGCTTTTGGTGGTGCTGGCGGTCGTGGTGAGCTTTGGTGCCGCGCTGAAGCACAGCGACATCCCGGTGATGTCGTGGGCCGAAGCGTTTCGCGACCAACTCGAGGCGAAAGTCTGGGTGCTCTGGGTGGCAGCGTTCGAAGTGTTGCGCCAACTTCACTACTTCGTCAGCGAGAAAAGCGGTGCGTACCATCAGCTCTGGCAGACAAAGGTATGGGGAGCGTGGAATCGCTGGTGGGACAAGCGCAACGCATGGCTTCGGTATCGCGCCCAACGAGCAGTGAAGGTCGCATTCTGGCTGTTCGTTGCCACCATCGTGTTCTCAGCAATGTGGGGTCTTTCGTATATTGACACCCTTGCCCAGGCACCCAAACGCCTCCTGTACAACCCGTTTGGGGCCTCGGGCATGCCGTGGTTCTTCCAAATCGTGTTCAGCATGTTGTTCGGTGTGATGCAGTTCGTCGCAATCTTCTGGTTCATGAGCAGAGGCGGTGTCGACACGTATATGCCTGACGAGGTGACAACCCGGTTCTCAGATGTTTGGGGCCAGGACAAAGTGCTCGACAAGGTCAAAGAGAACATTGTGTTCCTCGACAAGCCCGACGAAATCGAGTCCAAGGGTGGCTACGTCCCTGGTGGCATTTTGCTGTGGGGTCCTCCCGGCACCGGTAAGACCTTGATCGCCGAGGCGATTGCGGGGGAGACGTCCAGGCCGTTCGTCTTTGTCGACCCCGGTGCCTTCAAGGCAATGTTCGTCGGAGTCGGCGTACTCAAGGTGAAGTCGCTGTTCAAGAAACTTCGCAAGCTTTCCCTGAAATACGGTGGCGTCATCGTGTTCTTTGACGAGGCTGACACGCTTGGAAATCGTGGTGGAGCAGTCAACGGTCAACCCGGAGCGCTTGGCAAGGACTGGTGCTCGGATCACAACTGCAATGGCCTGCACTACATGAGTGAGCGTTCGCTACGAATGTTCGAATCGCTGAACGCGCCCGAAACCACGGTGGCTGACGAACGCGTCAAGGCCAGCATCAAGAGCATCGTCATGGGTGGCATGGGCGGAATGGACGGCAGCCTTCAAGCGCTGCTCACCGAGTTGTCGGGTTTGAAGAAGCCAAAGAACAACATTTGGCGCCGCTTTCGAGCGTTCCTCACCTTGCCACCGCGCCAGCCACCGAAGTACCGCCTACTCACCATCATGGCAACGAACCTGCCCGAGGCGCTCGACGAAGCGTTATTGCGGCCCGGTCGACTCGACCGTAAGTACCACGTTGGTTATCCCCAGCTAGACGGGCGGGTGCGAACCTTCCAGGGATACCTCGACAAGGTGCGCAACGACATCAGCTCCGACCAGGTGCAACGCTTGGCCTTGATGTCGCCGAAGATTTCGGGTGCCGCTGTGAAGGACATCATCAACGAGGCGCTGATCGCGGCAATGACCAAAGGTCGAGATTTTATTACCTGGCCAGATCTCATCGATGCGCGGGTGTTCAAGGTGTATGGCGTTTCTGACGGGGTTGCATCAACTCGACTAGAGCAGTGGCAAACAGCCGTTCACGAGGCATGCCACGCGGTGGCGATGTATCGCCTGCGTAAACGCGAGACCATCGATGTTGCCACGATTGAAAAGCGGGGCCCGGTGGGTGGCTTCGTAGCTCCGGTGCCGCTCGAGGAGCGAGATTTTTCGTGGCGGTTCGAGATGGAAGATGACATCGTCACGTCGTTGGCATCGCTGGCAGGCGAGCGAATGTTCTTCGATGCAGATAACTCGGTGGGCGTTGGTGGCGACCTCGGGTTTTCCACCGGAATGACAACCGGAATGTTGACTCGCTGGGGCATGGGCGAAACCATTGCGGCGTGGGAGCGAGGCGACAAGAAGCGAAACACCATCGACGAACGCGTCGAGCAACAACTTCGAGCGCTCTACGAACGAGCCGAGGTGCTGCTCGCCAACGATCGATGGTTTGTCTTGGCCATTGCACACGCCCTAGTAGCGCGCAAGACGATCACTGGCGAAGACATCCGTGCGATCGATCTTGGCACCATGGGAGTGGTGCTCGACGGAGCCTGGTATCACCGCGAAACAAACCGTCAGGCACTAGAAGATTTCCACGCTCAAGCGCTCGACGCTCACCGCGAGCAGATCAATCATTGGACGGGATCACTGCCCGCGCTGCCGTCGGTTGGGCTCCCACCACCACCACCTCCGCCGGTTCACAGCGCTCTAACCTCATACACATCATGACGGAGCCGGTTTCACCCAAAGAAGGCTGGGTAGTAGTCCATCTCTTTTGTCGCCCAACACCATTGCTCGACGAGGAGGCAGTCGCAACTGCCGTAGGCGAGTGCCGAGCAGTCGATCATCAAGTGGTCACCGCAGCCATCCTTGGCCACAAAGCCGACATGTGCTTTATGGCGCTCGGCCCCGACATGAGGGTTCTACGGCGGTTGCAAACTGGTCTGCAACGCGCTGGTCTCGATGTGGTCGATAGCTACCTGTCCCTCACAGAAACCAGTGAGTACGCCAAGAATTTGCCAGCCGAGATGTTGTCACCGAGGCTGCACCCGCAACTCCCCCCCGACGGTAAGCCGGCTTTTTGCTTCTATCCAATGTCAAAGCGGCGCGAAGCTCACGCCAACTGGTTCACCTTGCCCTATGACGACCGCCGCTCGCTCATGCACGAACACGGCACATCGGGTCGAAAATTTGCTGGGCGCATCACCCAAGTGGTCACCGGTTCCACCGGAGTCGATGACTTTGAGTGGGGTGTCACCCTCTTTGGCCAGCACCCCGACGATCTCAAAGAAGTGGTCTATGTGATGCGTTTCGACGAAGCGTCGGCTCTTTACGGAGAGTTTGGCCAGTTCTACGCCGGTTTCGTTACCGACATCGCCGACCTACTGGCCTAGCTGCTCTTCAGAGCCGAATGAGTATGGGGGCGTCAGCCGATACGTCGCGCCCGCTGGCATCGAACGTGTAACGATCGAAGTACCCCGAGTCGACGTCGCCGGTCGACGTGAGGTCGACGGGACCCGACGCACCGTCGTAGTCGATGTTGAGCCCCTGACCGAGGAGGTCGGCGCACATGGCAAATGCGGTGCAGGTGGTTCCACCACGACTGGTAGCGATCATGGCATCACGTATGGCGGAGCCACGGTCGGTGTCGGCTGCAATTACCGACAGCGCCAAAAGCAAAGCGCAATCGTAGGCATACGGCGCATATGCACCAGGTGGCTGGCTAGTCGAGGCAATGAAGGTATCGATCCACGCCGCTTTGATTGCGTTCGGGTTAGCTGACACGCCGGCAATTCCCTCGACCGAACCTGGCCTGCCGTCGGGAATCGAGGCGTAGAGGCCAGGCTGCCGCATGGCGTCGCTTACGAAGGTTGGTAGTCGGCCGGGACCGGCACCCATGTCGCGCAGAGCGCCGAGGAGCCGGCCTCCTGTCTCTGGCAATGCGACAACAGCCACCGCATCAGGAACGTCATTGCCGACGATTCGGGCGGCCACGTCTTTAAAGTCGTTCGACGCGGGCGAATACGGCACGGCGGCGGCAACTTCTGTGCCGTTGCGCCGAAGGCCGTCACCCAGAGACGCGGCGTACAGCCGGCCGAATTCGTCATCGGGGTACAGGATCGAAGCTGTTCGTTGGCCGGTACTCGCAATACTGCGACCGAGGGCCAAGGCTTCGAGTTTGGTCGACGGCACTGTGCGAAAGAAGTAGCTGGCATCGAGCCCCGTATCCAGATTGAATGCCGATGCCGTTGGACTGCACAGTGGAATTCGCCGATTCGACAATGTTCGGATGAGCCCGAACGCAGCGCGTGACGAGACCGGTCCGATCACGCCGTCAACCCGTTCGGCTTCGATGAGTTCGGTCAGTGCCGCTGTTGCGCTGGCAACGTCGACGCCTTCATCACGCACGACGAGTTCGACGTCTCGGCCAAGAACGCCACCCGCAGCGTTGATCTGCGAGATTGCCTGTTGGACTCCTCGGGTAAGCGCAGGTGTCAACGGCGCCCCTGGCCCCGAACCGGGCGCAAGAAGGCCGATCTTTAGGCGTCGATCTGCTTGTTGCAATGGAGCAACACTGGTGGATGGCGCGCTCGTTGATGCTGGCACCGGAAGCGTTGATCCGCTGCTGCAACCGACGGCAACCACCGTGCCAATTGCGAAAATCCTGCTTCGCCAGCCTTCCACTTTGGCGAGTCTAGGGGAGAACCGGGCAGACTCTTGGCCGTGCCAACCGAATTGCTATATCTGCGTGACGCCTACCTGACCGGGTTTTCGGGGAACGTAATTGGTGTGCGCCATGATGAGATTGCGCTCGATTGCACCGCATTTTATCCAACCGGGGGTGGGCAACCCCACGATGTCGGACGGCTATCGGGAATGTCGGTGGTTGGTGTTTCCCGTGAGGGCGACCTCGTCTGGCACAAGGTTCAGGGCGGCCCCCGACCCGCCTTGGGGGAAACGCTGACCGGAACCGTGGAATGGGTCCGGCGTCATCGGCTCATGCGCACGCATACCGCGCTCCATGTTTTGTGCGGTATCATTTGGAACGAATGGCAGGTGGCAGTCACCGGAGGCAACATGGAGCCCCTCGCTGCTCGCATGGACTTTGAGTTCGATCCGCTGCCGGCCGATTTCGCCTCGATCGTGGAAGGGCTCGTGAACGCCGAGATTGCTCTCGATCGGCCAATCGACGTGTCGTTTCTGCCTCGTGGTACCGCGTTCACGGACCACAGTCTGATTCGGACCAAAGCAAACCTTGTGCCCGAGGACGTGGAAACTATCCGCGTGGTTGATATTCGGGGCCTCGATCGTCAAGCCGATGGTGGCACCCATGTGCGGTCGACTCGTGAGATTGGTCGCGTCGAGGTAATGAAGACCGAGAACAAGGGTAAAGGCAACAAGCGGATACGAATTCAGGTTGTCGATGCTTGATCAACTTCGAGGGGTGTTGCGCGACCTTGGCAGCGTGGTCGTTGCGTTCTCAGGCGGTGCCGATTCGGCGTTTCTGGCCTGGGTGGCCAACGACACGCTTGGCTTCGACCGATCGCTTTCGGTCACGGCGGTGTCGGCTTCGCTCGCCGACATCGAGGCCGAGGATTGCGCGTTGCTTGCACGTGAGTGGAACCTCAACTGGGCGACTGCAGTTACCGACGAAATGGCCAACGCCGCGTATCGAATCAATGATCGTGATCGGTGCTTTCATTGTAAATCGGCGCTGATGGATGCTATCGGCCCTGTAGCTGCCCAGCGGGGGGCCACAGTGGTCCTCGGGGTGAACTGCGATGATCTGAGTGACCATCGCCCCGGCCAGGTCGCCGCCGAACAGCAGGGGGCTCGGTTTCCGCTGGTTGAGACCGGCTTCACGAAAGCCGATGTGCGTGAGTGGTCCGAGCGTCTCGGTCTGCGTACCTGGGACAAACCTGCCGCGGCGTGCCTGGCCTCGCGGTTGCCGTATGGCACATCGGTAAGCGTCACGTTGTTGCGACAAGTCGACCGAGCTGAAGCAGCGGTCAAGCAACTCGGATTCGATGCGTTACGTGTTCGTCATTACGACGACACAGCGCGCATCGAGGTTCCGGTCGGTCACTTCGCGGCGGTGATCGAGCGGCGTATCGAGATTGTGGAAGCCGTACGCGGGGCTGGATATCGCTATGTCACGCTCGACCTTGAAGGTCTTCGCTCCGGAAATCTGAATCACTGATTTTTCCGGTTCGATGGTTGTCAGACCCATTGTCTAGGCATGACTGACATTGCCGACATCGGACTCGTTCTAACCCAAGCTCGACGTACTGCAGCTGTTTCGCATCGTGCAGCTGCTGTGCTGCACGGGGTAGCTCAGGATTGGTCGCTTGCCGAGGCCAGTTGGGCTACGCCGTTGAAGTGTCGCCGCCAAGGCGTTGTGATGCATCGAATGCCGGACCTCCTTCCGTCCTGGATTGTCGAGCGCTATGGAGTGCCCGTCACATCGCCAGCTCGCACGCTGGTCGATCTCGGCATGGTCACGTCGTCCTATGTTGTTGAGTGTGCGCTCGAATCGATGCTGACCGACGGCCTAGTAACCGCATGGGACCTGCAGGCAGCGCTCGAGGCACACAGTTGTCGTGGGCGGCGCGGGGTTGGTGTGCTTCGATCGGCCGTGCGTCTTGTGCTGGGTAGCACGGCCGGGATGTTGCGTGGCAGTGTTGATACTTATGGCTGAAGTGCTTGTTCCAATGGCTCAAACCCGGTACGGCGAATGGGCGCTCGTAGATGAATGGGGCACGACCACGTGGGGTCAGCTCAACTCCAGAGCTAACCAAATCATCGACGCATTACGTGGTATGGGTCTGCAAGCCGGTGATGTCGTTGCATGTATGTGCGGTAACCGTCGGGAGTATTTCGAGCTCTTCGCCGCCGCGTCGCACAGCGGAATACTCGTTGTGCCTGTCAACTGGCACTGGGTTGCCGACGAGGTTGCCTACGCGCTCGCCGATAGCGGCAGCAAGATCATCTTTGGCGACGTCCGTTTCGCCGAGACCATGACCGCTGCCATTCACGACAAACCACTGCTCGCCGCCATCGCCATCGGAGGCGAGATCAGCGGTTGGACACCTTGGGCCGAGTTCGTCGCATCGGGCTCCGATGCCGAGCCCGACAACCAACTTGTGGGTGGCCCGATGTTCTACACGTCGGGCACGACGGGTCGGCCAAAAGGCGTGCGTAGCTCGATGCTGCAAACGGTAATGCCTGCCTCCGTTCTAGCGCTTGTCGCTAGTGGAATCAGCCAGGGCATGGGCCTTGCATCCGACGGCGTCACGTTCTTGAACGGTCCGCTGTACCACTCGGCTCAGTGGGCATTCAGTTTTCTACCAATGTTGGGCGGAGCCAAGGTAGTAATGCGAGACCGGTTTGACCCGCTCGAGACCTTGGCCGTTATGAAGGCGTACAAGGTCACCAACATCCATCTCGTGCCCACGCAATTCAATCGGCTATTGAAGCTTTCCCCGGCGGCGCGAGCGCGCTTCCAAGCCGAACACCTTCAGGTTGTTTGGCACGGCGCTGCTCCGTGTTCTCCCAGCGTCAAGCGACAGATGATCGAGTGGTGGGGCCCTCGCATCAGCGAGTACTACGGGGCAACCGAAGCCAGCATTGTGAGCGCAGCGACTAGTGAGCAATGGTTGGCTAAACCCGGCACCGTCGGCCCGGTGCTACCGACGTCAGAAGTGCTCATCATCGACGACGATGGAAATCGGGTCGGTCCTAACGTGCCTGGAACCATTTATGTGCGCAGCACGATGGGACAAGACTTCCGGTATCACGGTGACGATGACAAGACGGCCAAGGCGCATCTTGAGCCCGGCGTCTTTACTATTGGAGACGTGGGTTATCTCGACGACGAGGGCTGGTTGTTCCTCAGCGACCGCAAGATCGACATGATCATTTCGGGTGGGGTAAATATCTACCCAGCCGAGATTGAAGGCGTCCTCGTATCGCATCCTTTGGTGAAAGATGCTGCCGTGTTCGGGATTCCGAACGACGATTGGGGCGAAGAGGTAAAGGCGGCGGTCGAACTGTTCGACGACGTTGTAGCCTCCGACAAAATCGTGACGAGCATCTTGTTGCACTGTCGTAGTCAACTCGCCGGATACAAGGTTCCTAAGTCGATCGATATCGAAGCGAGCCTCCCACGCCATCCAACCGGCAAGCTCTACAAGCGACTGCTTCGCGATCGTTACTGGGAAGGAACAAGCCGGGCCATCTAATGGACGACGCGTCCCCGTCCGACAGCCTCTATCGCGCTGTCGAAGCTGTTTTGGCCGCCTGGGTTGTTCGTAGCGTGATGCGTCATGCGCCCCACCTGACACACGAGGCGCGACTCGCCGGCATCGAGGCCGAAGCCACTGTGTTGCCCGTTTTGCGTCGACTCTTGGATATCGATGTTGCGGAGCAGCGAACGAACCCTCTGGCGATTTTGCGATCGGCCGTCAAGTACCCGACAGGGGTGCTTCGGGCTGGTGGTGTTGCCCCAGTGCATCGTGACTCGTTCGCTCTCCAGAACTTTCCTGACGACGTGTACAACCTGGCGCCGTCGACCTGGCGAGATCTTGATGACGCCCTGTTTGAACCCGGGATGATGTGGGGGGCGTGGAAAGCAGCCGTGATTTTGGGGCGTCGACGCGCTGTGGAGAACTGACCAGACCTGGCTTGTCAGCCGGTGAGATCGGCGAGGAATGCTTCGAGATCTTGGTGGTGGGGCGGCAGGTGCTCGATCCAGCCCTGGAGCCGGCAACCGGCCATCATGGGTGAGCGTTGGCACTCGGTAACGAGATGGTTGAGTTGTTCTTTGAGTTGTGGTGTCTCTAGCACCACCACGAGGATGCGGCCACTGCTCGATGAGCACACTGTTTCACCATGTTGGAATGCACGCTGAGCGTATTCCGTGATGGTCGAACGAATTGATGCGCGGGCGCGTGGGCCGAGCAAGCCTGTGTTTGGTTCAAGAACGATGACGGCGGTGTCTTGCCCGGTCATATCTCTGAACCCGAGTGACCCAGCGGACGCAAAAACCTCGCTGAGTCGCTCGCCGAGGTAGCCAGCAGACACGAGAAGGTCGGAATCGGTACAACGTCGCTCGTGTTCGCCCGAGGTCCAACCTGATCCGAGTGACTCTGCCAAGTGGCGGTGATCAAGGCGGCGGCGAACTCGACGGGGGCACAATTCCATAAGCGACTCGACCCAACCCATGGTGTCGGTGAGGGAGTGCCCGTCGAGCGCACATCGGCGTCCAATTTCGTGAAACCCTGTGGCTGGGTCCTGTTTTCCGTCCAAAAGTCGACGCGCGGTGGTGACAAGAGCATTCATAGTGTACCAATTCACGCGACGTCCGCGATCGAGCTGCGTCCTCCATCCTTGGAGTGTGGCGGCATTGGAGGTAAGCATCATCACGTGTACAAGACGGCTTGGTGGTTGCGGTATGACGCCACTTCGGTAATAGTTCTTATGAATCTGGTCCTTTCGGGCCGAAGTGGACGGGTACATGAACAACGAGATGCTCGCAGTAACACAACACGGGGCGCTCGCCGATGCCGACCTACTCACGCGGTCACGTCGGGGTGACGAGAGAGCCTATGCCGAGCTGTATTCGCGTCACCGCGAAGCAGCGTTTGCCGCGGCGCGGTGTTTAACACGTTCGTCTAACGACGCCCATGACCTCGTCGCCGAGGCGTTCGCCAAAGTGCTCGAAACGCTTAGGCGCGGGGGTGGACCTGAAGTTGCCCTGAGGCCGTACCTGCTCACGACTATCCGAAACCTTTTTTACGACCGCTCACGTAAGGCGCAACGTGAGACGGTTGTTGCTGACGTACCCGAGTCGCCCCAGCTTGGAGGCGTCGACATTGTCGAGACGGCCCTTGCGATGACGGCGTTCAAGTCGCTTCCAGAACGCTGGCAGCTGGTCATCTGGCATACAGAGGTCGAACGACAGCCTGCATCGGAGGTGGCGGTCCTTCTTGGCATTGCTCCCAACGCGGTTGCGGCGCTCGCGTATCGCGCCCGGGAGGGTCTTCGTCAGGCGTTCTTGCAGGCCCACCTTGCCGTTGGCGTTCCTGAACAATGCCAGTTCACTCACGACCACCTCGGTGCCTACGTGCGAGACGGTCTGGGCGACAGGGATCGGGGGAAACTCGATAGCCATTTGACCCAGTGCGAACGTTGCCGGACCGTGCTTGCGGAACTGCGCGACGAGGGTACTCGCCTGCGCGGCCTGCTCATTCCGGCGATTGTGGGCGTGTCCGCTGGCGACTACCTACACCTTCTCGGTGGTGCCAGCTGGTGGTCGCTGACAACATTGTTCCGTCTTTTCCGTCGGGCAACCGTTACTCAGCAGGCTCTTTCCACAGCAGCAGCGGTCACTATCGCTGGTGTAGTGGCGGTGGGCGGCGTTGGTATAGCTACCGGGCTTTCTGGTGCTGACAACCGCTCCATTGCCGCCCCCGCCGACGTGTCACGGGCGCAGCCGACGTCGGCGCAGTCGGCAGGATCTTCCAGCCAGCCTCCGGTCACTCGTGCTTCCTCGACTGTCACGACGCTAGTAGCAACTCCGACGCAAGTGCTCACCACTCAGGTCGCTGCGGTGACCACGACCACGAACTCGGCCTCGAGTCAGGTGTCGGGTGGTGCCTCAAGGTCAACGGGGGCCAACTCAAGGACGGCGTCTACACTCCCGAATCCGACTACGCCGCCCACCTCGGATGGCATCTCCACTACCCGCGTCACGACAGGTACTTCGCCGACGACAACCCCTAAACAACCAACCACGACCGTTACTGCACCCACGACCACCGTCACTACCTCCTCACCAACGACGCCCCCCGATCGGCCATCAAGCTTTGCGGTATCGGTTGAACTCGTCGGTCGAGCCGAACCGGGCGCCCGGGCGACGGTTCTTGTACACGTGGTCAATCTCGGCCCAGATGACGCTGCCGCCCCTCACATTACCTTCCGGCTTCCGCCAGGGGTGTCCGCTGGGGTTACCAACGGTTCTGCCTGGACATGCAGCGGCGAACCCGTGCTCGAATGCGACGGACCGCCTCTGAAGTTACTTCATCGGTCGACCTTTACTGTTGCGGCGACGATGAGTTAATCGGGCTTATCTCGCTCGGCCCAACCTCGAGGTCCGCTAATAACTCGTCGAAGTCATCGATCATTGCTTCGGTCGAAAACTGGTGTGGGAGCCCGGTCGCGGCTGCAGATACGTTCAGCCGATCTAGGCGCGGGCGATCTGTCAGCAGCTCCCGAAGGCTTGCGACGAACTCATCGAAGGACCAAGGATCGACAAGGACGCCGTTGACTCCGTCGACAACGAACTCGCCAACGCCACCGACATTGGTACAGAACGCTGGCGTACCGACCGCAACAGCCTCCATGACGGTAAGCGGAATACCCTCGATGCTGCTCGTCAAAACCAACAAATCGGCCGCCGATACCAGGCCGCTAGGATCCTCGAGGTGTCCAAGGCGCTGAAGGGTGCCGCTGGGATCGAAGTGGCCGCCATCGTCACCGGTCATTGCGAAGTCGGCGAATTCCTGCAGGATTCGAGCTGCGTCCACGAACCATTCCGGTCGTTTCTCAGTCGAATGTCGGCCAAGCCAGACGCAGAGCGGCAGTTCCTCACGGCGTGACAGGTTGGGTGGGACCACCGAAATCTTGTCCGGCGGATCAATCCCTATGTAAATGGGCTTGACCTTGGCGGTCACGTTGAAATGATCAACTAACAGATCGGCGAGCCGGTGGCTCACTGGAACTATCGCGTCGATTTCCGAGCGATGGGCGACATTGCTTGCGATGTGGCCCTGATGGTTGAAAAGAAGATCGATGACGCTCACTGGACCGTTGCACCATGATTTGACGTCACTGAGATGTTCGTACATCCAGGTTGCGCCGATGATGACGATATGAGCACCAGGAAGACCCTGCATGAGTCGCCGAACAATCGGGGCGAAGTCGTCACGAGCTGCGATTGTCGGGAGGTTGTAGAAGTACGGAGTGACGCTCCCAACAGCTTCGGTGCCGTCAACGGCGTCAGGCGGTGGGGGTTCGAAGGCCACTATCACGACCGTGTGACCCCGCTCACGAAATCCAGCCGCCAGCACACGAGCCACCTGTTCGCCCCCGCCGAGGCGAGTCATCCACGGAACAGCCAGCAACACCGGGCGACGGTGACTGGTCGGTATGGCTACCTGCAAGATCGCCGGCGGCTCGTCAGGCGGTACGCGTGCGGGGACGTCGCCGCCAGCCAGACCGGGGTAGAGCTGCGAGATGCGGCGCTGGAAATCGTCGTAGTTTCGACTGCCGGCGTCTCGACCTTGCGTGTGCGAATAGCGGTATCGGAACAACACTTCGGGCAATACGGCTGATTGGTGCCCGGCAGCTGCCAGGGCAGCCCACAGGGCCCAATCTTCGCAATTCTCCATGAACTGATGGGAGAATCCGCCCACCTCTATCAGAGCGTCGCGTCGCACTATTGAGCAAACGGGAAGTGCGTTGTCATACGCGAGCAATTTGGGCACAAGCCCCTCTGTTTGCCAAACAAGGTTGTCGTCCCCGAACACTCGAACGAAGGGCGAAATGACGGAAAGCTCCGGCCGGGCCTCCAGCATCATCACTGCCTTCTCGAAATAGGTGGGCTCGACGATATCGTCCGGGTCGAGACAACACAGATAGCGCCCAATCGATCTACCGATTGCGGCGTTCCGGGCGGCGATCACACCGCTGTTGGACGCACGTACGACCTGGATCCGAGGATCATTCCGCCGCTCGATACGGGAGAGAGCCAGTGGCGTCAAGTCGTCGGGAGAACCGTCGTCCCAGACGATGATCTCCCACTGGCAGAGGGTCTGTGCGACAACAGATGCAACTGACTCCTCGAGAGTTGCGCCTTTGTTGTACACCGGCATGATGACGGACACGAGCGGGGCGGCAGACGTCGATTCGCCGAGATTCGGTGGTGTCGCCGCAAGTCCCAAGCTCAAGAATTTCGCCTCGCATCACCGTCGATGGACACCGCCAACCGTAACATGCGACGCTGAGAGTGAGGTGTTTGCAGTGCAAGCGCAACGCGACTCAGATCTGGAACAGCGAAAGTCACGACGGTGAACACACACAAAAAGGCAATGGAACGCACACCGGCCGAGCTCATCTTTGCCCTAGAGGCCGAGGGGGCGCGTAGCGCCATACTCGAGGCGCGCTGGAAGGCCGAGCGCCTTCGCTTCGAGAGTGCCGAGCACGGCCGGCTGCTGTTGATAGCGGAACGCAATAACTTTCGTGATCGGCTCGAGCTGATTCAAGAATCCGAGGCGTGGAAGCTTGGGTCCAAAGTGTCTGCGGTGGCGCTCCCGCTAGTGTCAACGTTGCGGCGACTTCGCCATCACTTGTTCTCTTGGCGCGTGCGGCGAGCCCGACTAACCGACCTGGACGTGGCTCCGCGGAACGGCCCTTTGGTCTCGGTGATTATACGTCAGCCTGAAACAGCCCTGCCTGCGACATTGCTTCGACAAACGCTTCCTCGATGGGAAGCGCTCGGCTATTGCGACGATGGCATCGTGCTGTGGTCCGAACCCGGCAGTTGCAACTTTACCGTCGTGCAGTCGGGTTCCTCGGATGCGCTCGCCGACGCGCTCCGACGATGCACAGCGCCCTTCGTCGCCACCCTTGAAGGTTCGTTTCCCGACGATCCCGTTTTGTTGGAGCGCGCTGCCATGCTGCTTTGCTCTAGGCCACACCTTGATGCCGTCGCCACCACAATGGGTGATGGCTCCGTCGTCACCATCCGGCGCCGAGGATCAAACGGCCCTGCGATCAGCACTGACGCCGAATTCACTGCCCACGAGGTCGACGCGGAGGCCGTGAGCAGGCTTCTCGACAGCGTGGCCTGGCTGTACCCCCGGCACGTGCTCCGAAATGTGCTGATACTGGGTGACGAGGACTATCAGTTCGCGCGAGTCAGCGACCTCACCGAAGCAGCTGGACGAAGTGCTGGCCATGTTACGAACGGGTACGGCCCGCCAATTGGGGCGCATGCGTTTCATTACCGGCCCGACATGTTGCTGCCACCCCAGCTCCGCCCTCAGTTCGGGGTGAGCCTCAACCGACGCTGTAGGTCGCCCGTCTTCGTCGTCACAGGTACGTGGTCGTCCTACTCGGATCTCATTCCTCCTGGTGCCCACCGAATAGCGGTCGTCTCAACGATCGACCAAGTACATGACCTGCCTGACGGCGACGATTCGCTCCGTGTAGTTTCGCTGGACGCGGCGCTGCGGCCGTATCTTCGAAGCCGCGGATTCCTCACCGCCCAGCCCGACCTAGTCGACGCGCTTTCGTGGTCGCAAATTCTCGATGCCGCCGACGGAACTGGGCCGTTGCGTTGACGCAACAAAAGGGCCGCTGCAGAGAGTTTTCGGTCGCCTTCTCGACGCTACGATGGACGTGTGCCGCCCGAGATGATTGCAGTCGAATCGTGTCGGGTATGTTCGCAGACTCTTGTCGATTGGAGAGCCCGATCTGACGGAATGATGATTCGGCAGTGCCCGCGTTGCACCATGGCGTTCGTGGCGCAGCATCCAGCCAACCTTTCGCTGTTCTACGCTGACGACTACTACGACTCAGCCGACGATGGTGGTGTTGGCTACACCCAGTACGACGACGTCGCGTCAACAACTATTCCTTGGGCCGTTGAACTCGTTCGTCAGCTTCTCCCTTCAGGACGCGTGCTCGATGTCGGTGCCGCCGACGGCCGCTTGCTTGACGCACTTGGATCGAATTATGGGTGCAGTGCAATCGAAGTGAACACAGCGTTTGCCCAGCAGATGAGCGCCCGCGGCATCGACGTTGTCTCCCAGGACATCGCCGATGAATGCCTGCGGGGTTTGGCCGGACAGTTCGATGTCATCACAGCGCTAGCTGTACTCGAGCATGTCGCCGATATCGGTGCAGCGGTCACAACGATCGGCTCGTTGTTGGCGCCAACTGGGGTCATTGTCATTCAGGTCCCGCTTGTGTTTGACGACGGGCCGGAAGGTCCATGGTTTACCAGCTCGTTCGAACACATCGCGTACCCAACTGAGCAGGGTCTTAGGTGCTTGTTCACCGAGGTTGCAGGACTGCACCTGATCGGCGAAGCCGTTGAAGTCGAAGGATTCGGGAGCGAGTTCATTGGTCTTGCGACACGTGATTCCAAGCGGGCTCAACAAGTGGCGAAGCTCTGGGAACACCTTCGACGGGCACCGAGTATCGCTCTCAACGACCGAGAGAAGGCCTTCCGTTTTATGCTCGAATGCGTTTACTTGGCCCATCGAAACCCAGAGATTCTCAGTCTACTGCCGAGCGCAATTGCTTTTCACCACGAGTCTGGAGTGCTGGCTCGTCTCGGGCACCTATGGAGCATCGACAACGAACGCGCCCGCCACGTTGGCGCGGTTATTGAGGCTCGGGATTGGCATGCCGACCAGGTCAAACGTTGGCAGGCGGAGTGGAGCTACCTCGATGAGCAGGTAAGGTCCTTGAACCTACATGTGGCCAGCATCGAAGCAGCGCGCGACGGGCATGCTGACGATGCACGTCAGTGGCGTGAGAAGTTCGAGGCGACTCTTGAGCCGCACTCGCCTGATCGCAACCAGCGTTGGCGCCGAGCTTTCCGGCAATCCTGAACAGTCTTGAGCCGCGTCCTGAACTATTATTGATTTTTGGCGAGCATGCTTGATCTGCAATCATGTTGCCTTCGCGGGCCAGGCGAAATGGACTGAGTAATGTTGAGAAAGCAATGCGTTGCAGTTATAGCAATAGTTAGCTTGGTTGGCGGATTGGGCATTGTGTTGGCCGTTTCCCCGGCAAGTGCGGCCTCGGCCGCTCCGGCACGGTTTGTTCCAGTGTCCCCGGATCGGTTATTGGATACCCGCTCGTCATCAATTGTTGCATCGGGTGGAGGTGTTGATTTTGTCGTCACAGGGCGCAACGGTGTTCCGGCGTCTGCAAGTGCGGTTGTGCTCAACCTGACTGCCACTGCGAGCGGTGGCGCCGGATATGTTGCGGCGTATCCGTTTGGCTCACCGCAACCGACTGCCTCCAACCTCAACATCCCTGGTCCAGGATTTACGCTCGCTAACCTCGTAACGGTTCGCGTAGGGTCTGGGGGTAGGGTGCGTCTCTTTTCGTCGATAGAGACGCACTTGATCGCTGATATTTTCGGCTACTACGAACCGTCGGGAGCTACGAGCGCGGGCCGATTCATTCCAGTGGGCCCGGATCGAGCGCTCGACACTCGATCCGATGGTGGCCGGCTCGCTGCTGGTAGCTCACGTCGAGTGACGCTGCGGGGTGTGCCGATCTCGGCGTCGGCCGCAGTGATCAACCTCACCGTGGTCGACGGTTCCCCCGGATTTTGGACGGTACATGGGGCGGGCACTCCTCGCCCACCGACGTCGAACGTCAACATCGCCGTTGTGGGCCAGGTGGTTCCGAATCAAGCGATCGTGCCTGTTGTTAACGGATCAATTGATGTCTTCACGGCGTCAGGCGGCCAGTTTATAGTCGATGTCTCGGGCTATTTCTCGGGCGGAAATTCCGGAGAGGGAACCGATGGATTGTTCATAAGTGTGGATCCACTGCGGGCGCTTGATACACGAGGTTCACTCAACCCATTGGGCAAAGGCGTAAAGCCGGGACCGGGTTGGACCGTTTCGATCCCGGCTGCGGGGCGTCCGGGAGCACCGAGTTCGGTGTCTGCTGTTGTGGTCAATACAACCATGACGGCCGCCCGCGGATCGGGTTACGTTACCGCCCACCCCGCCGGTGTTCGTCGGCCGCTCGTTTCCAACGTCAATGCCGGATACGTGGGCCACACAATTGCCAATCATGCCGTCGTCCCTGTCAGTGGCGAGGGAATGAGTTTGTTCACCGAGACAGGCAGTCACCTCATTGTCGACATCGCTGGCTACTTCACTGGTCCGCCGCAGTCCGCTACGACCACTGCGTACAACCCATCTTGGACTCCTTCGTTCCCCGGGCGCATAGTCATCCCCGGACTGGGTGTCAACGAGTTGATTCGTGACGGTCTCAGCGACGAGCTGGTCAATATGGGTCCGGTGCATTGGCCGGGAACCGGTGGGCTGGGTGTTCCAGGAAACATGGCTATCTTCGGCCACCGGGTCAGCCATAGCGCCCCGTTCCAAAACATCGATGCGTTGCGGGCAGGTGACAGCATGTTCATAACCGTGGAAGACGTGACCTGGCGTTACGAGGTCTCTAAGACATCAATTGTGCTGCCGAACAATATCGGTGTTCTCAACCCGCCGACGGGAGCATCAACATTGACGCTGATCGCCTGTCATCCGCCCGGCTCGGTTGCCTACCGGATTGTTGTCGAGGCCGTTGCGGTCGAGCTGATCCCGCTCGCCCCCTAACACTGGCGGTACCGCGGCTACCCTTCGTACTCGATGACGGATGATTGGACCACGCCAGCCGACTTCACCCGCGACCTCACTCGGTGGAGTGAGGCTCTGGCTGGCGTGGCGCGAACGGGTATGGGGTTCACACAGAGCCTGTATGAACGCGAGCGATACGAAGAAGTGCTGCATATCGCTGCCGACATTAAGGCAGCGGCCGACGAGGCGCTCGAAGTGCGTCGCGAGCGCGACCATTTCGTGCAGGAGTGGTTCGACTCTGTGGGCGAAGGCATCCCCGGATATGTGACGCCGAAAGTGGCGATTGGGGCCATTGTCACCAACGACCGGTCAGAAGTGTTACTGGTGCAGCGGGCCGACTCAGGTGTGTGGTTGTACCCGACCGGATGGGCCGATATTGGCTATTCGGCGTCGGAAGTGGCCGTCAAAGAAGTTCACGAAGAAGCCGGTATCGAATGCGAACCTCGCCAACTCATCGGCGTGATCGATGGACAACGCTTAGGGTTCAGCCGCTTTGGTATGTACATGGTTTTGTTCCATTGCGTGGCCACGGGCGGCGAACTCAGAACGCACCCGCTCGAAACGTCTGACGTTGGCTGGTACGCGCTCGACAACCTTCCTCCGCGAACCGCAGGAGCCGACTGGTGGCGTCCAATGGCCGACGCCGCGATGCGGCAAGAGCCGATGATTGCAACGTTCGACAAGCCTCGCTCGCCGGTGTGGCGCGCCGACGATTCGCCGATCTAACTGCGCAGTTGGGTGAGAACCGCGTCGAAGATCGACATGGCGCCGAGGGTCGATTCCCACTGGTCGCCGATAGGCGTGTGATTGACAAGCCCGAATGCTGTGGGCTCTAGGCCGAGCGATTGACTGCACGCATGGGCAAGAGGACGGGGTTCAACCTCGTCGTCCCATGCCGGAAATGCCTCGAGGCCATCCCATAAACTCGTGATGGGTACAAGTGGTTCGTCGCCAAGACGAACGGCGTAAGTGATCACTTCGAAGAGGTCGTAGGCCGTGATGCTTGATGGGCGCACGAACCGTGTGACTGGATGTAGCCGCCATTCGAGACCGGCACCACCGGGGCCATCGTCTCGCAACCAAACTTGGCTGCCGTTGATGTACGAATCGGTTGGTTGGCCGAATTGTGTGTCTAGCGCGACGAGAAGCTCAGGGCTGATGGTCCACACGCACGCCGGTACACCGGTCACGAACCACCGTGATCACGTAGGAAGTTCTCGACCTCGGCAACGAGACCTTCGGGGTTGTCGCTCAGGGCAACGCCAGTTTCGGGCGCAGGTACATCGCCCGCGGCGTTCTCGATCTGTCGGACGTAGGCTGCAAGGGCGTCGTCGTTAGCGACGTGGGTGGCGACCGATCGCTCGTAATCGCCAACTAATGCGTCGAGCGTTCCGGTGGGAATTGTGATGCCGGTGATGTCACTTGTGCGTTGGACGAGAGCGGCCGCTGCCTTCGGAGACGGAATGTGCGCGGCATACGTGGGACAAGCTGCCCACAGGGATGCGCTGGGGATCCCTTTGCGCCCGAGCGCGTCGTTCAAAACACCAATGATGCCAGTAGGACCCTGGTACCGAGAACGTTCGAGCTCGAAACGGTCGATGAGGTGTTGATCGGTTGCAGTACCCAACACCTGGACGCGGTGCCGATATGACACGTCGGCAAGCAGCGCCCCCATAGTGAGGGCGAGCGAGACGCCCTGCTCAAGGGCGATGTTGGTGATCTGCTCGGTAAAGGTTCGCCACCGAAGCTGAGGTTCGACCCCAAGCACAATGATGAGGTCGCTAGCGATGGAATCGGCTGCGTACACGTCGACCGTGGGCCACACGAGTTCTCGACTGTGATCGCTCGACAGACGCACATGGGGCCGCGTCGTTTGGAATTCGAAGAATTCTTCGGGATCGACCGTTGCAATCAATCGGGCGTCGCTTACCTCGATGAGGTACTTGGCCGCCGTTGTAGCTGCATCACCTGCGTCGTTCCAGCCGGCAAATGCCGCTATGAGGACGGGGGTATGTAGCGTCACTTCCTCGTGCCAAACGACGTGTTCCATGGGTGAAGATTACCGGGTTAGGGCTCTTTTGAATCATTTGGCCAAGGTTGCCTGCAAGCCACAACGCTAGCGTTTCGGCTATGTCAAACGTTGTTGTCGAGATAGCCGAGCGCGGTACGGACGAACTGGTTGTTGCACTGAACAGGATTTTGCCGCAACTGTCCAAGTCGGCCCCGCCGCTCACATTGGGCGAGCTCGACGACATCTGTGTCAACGACACTGTGTTTGTCGCTCGTCACGACGGTGTTGTGGTTGGAAGTCTCACGCTTATCATGTTCCGTATTCCCACCGGTTTGCGCGCCTGGATCGAAGATGTCGTTGTCGACGAAGCGGCGCGCGGTTTGGGTATCGGTGAAGCACTCAACGCGGCGGCTATACGGCGCACGCACGAACACGGTTGCCGCACGCTCGACCTCACATCGCGGCCGAGTCGGGTGGCCGCCAACAAGCTCTATCAGAAGCTTGGGTTCAGCGTGCGAGAGACAAACATATACCGCTACGAAGGGTCGGAGTTCACGGCGTAGGCAGCGGTGAGGTCGGCCGCGATCATTCGTACCTGCCAGTCTTTGTCGGCGTGGGCGCGAGCGAGCGCCGCCTCGATCTCGGGTCCGTTGAACGGTGTGAGCGCAATGAAGGCTCGCCGCCGAACCGCAGGCTTGTCGGTTGTGGCAGCCAAAATTGTGGCGAGCCCAGCCGGGTCGCCAATAGCGCCGAGGGCCGCGACAGCTGCTTCGCGGACGAGCGCGTCGGGATGGTTGATAGCTAACCGGCACAGTTCGGGAACGGTGTCGGGACTTTCGTGCTCGCCGCACGCCCACGCCACCATCTCGGCCACGCTGGCGTCGCTGTCGGCCAACGCCACCACGAGCCCAACGTTGGGATGGCGCGCCGCAAGTTCGGCGGCTCGACGCCGAACTGCGGGTTCGGGGTCGCGTAGCGCTGTGGAAATGTCTCGATCGGTCAGCTCGTGCAGGCGCTCGAGCGCTGCCAATGCCACGACGCGAAAGTCCGGTTGGCTGCTTACCAGGGCCTCGCGAGCCAGGATGTGGTTTGCGGTGTGGCCAGCGAGAACGATGTCTCGCCGGTTCACTTGGCGACGCCCGACAGGTACCAGATAGCGGCAACGGCGGCGGTGCCGACGACGAGGGCAGAGATGATGCCAAGCACGACTGTGCCCACAGCGGTGCCAACGAGGGCGAACAATCGGTGCCACCAACGTGAGGGGTGGTAGGGCACCGGTGCACGTTGCGTGACGATGCGTTCAGTCGGCCCCCGGCCGGACGCGCTCGGCGCTATGGTGCGGCGTCTGGCAGGCTGACGATGATCGAGAACGACCAACGTCAAAATAGACAGACCGGCAACGAGGGCGGACCAGACAGTGAGTGAAGTAGTGGACACGCAAGTCGAGATTGTACCGGCTGGACAACCCCGTGCTGCGAGCCGGTGGTTGCTCGTTGCCGTTCCCCTGGTCGTGGCCTCGGTCGCGCCCACGGCGTTTCTGGCCCAGAAGTTCATCCGCAGCACCGACATGGTCACCATCGCGCCTGGCGGAACCACATCGGCGACCAAACGGGTGCGTACGGGCGAGCTTCAACGATACGACGCCGAGGGCACGGTTCTGTTCGTCACCGTTGGTCTGCAAGGCCAGAACGAGCTGTCGTTGGATATGGCCGAGAAGGAACCAACGGTCGACCTGTTCACCCGCGAACAGTTGTATGGCAACAAAACCAAAACCGAGTCACGCAAAGAAGACCTCAAACTCATGCGTTACTCAAAGGATTTCGCGGCCTACGTTGCGCTCAAACGGTTGGGTTATACCATCAAGCTTTCGGCTGGCGGGGCACCCATCGCCAGCATGTGTCTCGAATCAGACGCCGCAGGGGCCTGTACACGAGAGGGTCCAGCCGCCAAGGTACTCAAGAAGGATGACGTCATCACAATGGTCGATGGCGACGACGTGCACCTCGCCGCCGAGATCAACGCGGCCTTGGCTGACCGCCGCGCCGGGGATGTGGTTCCGGTCCGGGTGCTGCGAGGTACCGAAACCCTCGACGTCGAGGTGGAGCTGGTCGAGTCGAACGACAAATCCCGAGCGATCATCGGGTTCGTTGCGACCACTGACCCGCTCGACACTCTGAAGTTCGAGCTCCCAGCTGGCGTGTCTATCGAGTCAGGAGAGGTGGGAGGGCCTTCGGCTGGCTTGGCGTTCACGCTGGCCTTGTTGGACCAATTGAGTCCGGGAGAACTCACGGGAGGGCAGAAAATCGCCGTCACCGGCGAGATTCGATTGGACGGGCGCGTGGGCGAGATAGGCGGACTGCGACAAAAGGCGGTGGCGGTTCAACGTGCCGGGGCCACACTGTTCCTGGTCCCGAAATCGCAGGTAGCGGAAGCTGAAAAGCAACTAATCGGCTCAAAGCTCACCGTCATCGGAGTCGAAACACTCGATGAAGCACTCGACGTCCTGTCGAGCCGTGGCGGCAGCGGGTTGCCGCTTGCCGCGAACGGCGGCTGACGGCCGCGTACTCTTGGGTGTGATGCCCGACCCGTCCTCTCCTGCTTCGATTGCGACTGCTTCGTTCGACACCGCTCGGCGAGGCTTCGACCAAACTGCCGTACGCGGCTTCCTGTCGACCGTCTCCGACGAGATGGCCCGACGTCAAGCCACCATCGATGACCTGCGAGGCGAGCTCGAACAGGCGCAGACCGGCATCGTCTCGTTGAAGGAGCAGCTTGTGTCGGCGCGTCATGTCCGACCCGAGGAACTCGACGAGGCGACCGTGGCATCGTTGCTTGGTGAGGAAGCTGCTCGGCTGTTGACGACCGCTCGCGAGGGAGCCGGGCAGATCCGCAATCGGGCCACGCTCGAAGCCGACGACCTTCGAGCGTCCACCACTGCAGAGATGTCTCAGATGCGGTCTGATGCCATTGCCGAGTGTGTCACCATGCGCGAGACGGCAACGGCCGACGCCGACCGTTCACGCATCGAGGCCCAGAATGAAGCGGGGCAAGCCGTCGCTGACGCCAAGAGTGAAGGCCGTGATTTGGCGTTGGAAGCGCGGGCATATCGCGAGCGCGTATTGGCCGATCTTGCCCGCCGACGCGAACTCGTCGAGCGACAATTGGAATTGTTGCACATCCAGCGGGCTCGGCTGCGAGCATCGTTCTCGACGGTTCGAACAGTGCTCGACGACATCACCATCGATCTCGACGGTTACGATGCTGAGTTACCAACGCCGTATGAAGATCCCCAGTCGATCACGGGGCGATTTCCTACGGTTGCGGCCATGGTTGCAGCGCAGCACGACGAGTCGGTGGCTGTCGAGGCGGAGCCCGAGCTGGAGCCCGTCGAGTCGGAGCCGGAGGTAGTCGAGCCTGACGAGCCCGAGCTGGAGTCCGTCGAGCCTGACGAGGCGGAGTCGGAGGTCGTCGAGCCTGAGCCCGAGCCCGACTCGGCCCACGTGGTGGCGAAGGCCGACGACCTGTTCGCTCGCATCCGAGCCGGTCGTGTCGACGAGACCCCGTTGGCAACGGTGCCGAGCGACGTCGAGAGTGCGGAGCCAACCGACGACATTCTTGACCTTCGTCGAGCGGCTCTCGGCCCGATTGAAGCGAACATGGCGCGTCACATCAAGCGGGCGCTAGCCGACGAACAAAGTGCGCTGCTTGACGCACTACGTCGCGCATCAAGCGTTGCCGGTCTCGATGCCTTGGTAGGCGACCCTGATCAACAGTCGATGCGATATCGAATTGCTGCCACGCTCGATGTGGAGGCTGCAGCGCAGGCCGGACTTTGCTCGCTTGTGGCGAATGCCGATCCAGCGGCGTTGGCCAGCCATGCAGTAGTCGATCGAGCACTTGATGCCTTGGTGTCCGAGCTCGTGGCCCCGTTGCGCGAGCGTTTGGATCGCTGTCTGTTGTCGGCGTCGGGTGACGCGAATGCGGCCGGCGACTCGGTTCGGGCGTTGTATCGCGAGTTCAAGGTCCAACGTATTGATACGGTATCTGCCCACATTGCTTTGCTTGCCCATGGACGCGGAGCACTTGCTTCCGTGGCCCAAGGGACCGCGCTGTGTTGGCTGGTCGATCCGCTCCGGCCCTGTGCCGAGGGCGACGACAATGTTCTCGGTGGCTCTGTAGCCGCAGGTGAAGCGTTCCCAACTGGTCACTCCCACACACCGGCGTACGTTGGCTGTCGCTGTGTGCTTGTGCTGGGCTAGCGCAACAAACGGACCTCCATCTCGGTCGATCGCCGGTATGTGACCTCAGCGTTCACGGTAACGTCAGAGCCGATGAATCTCCCCGACGATGACCAACCGAGCCGTTCTGAACGCCGACGTGTTCCACGACGTGCACGAGGCAAGGTTCGAACCCGCTCAAACCGGGGACGAATGGTCATCATGGGCATTGTCGGCGTGTTGTTCGTGCTGTTCTTGTCGGCGCGAGGAATTGCTGGTTTCTTCACCGAGGTGTTGTGGTTCCGGGCCCTTGGCTTCGGTTCGGTGTTCTTCAAAATCTTGTGGTCCAAAGTAGGGCTCGGACTTTTCTTCACGCTGCTCTCTGCTCTGATGCTCGGTATCAACCTTGTGGTTGCCGATCGAGTGGCACCAGCATTGTTGACCGGTGGAGTCGAAGATCAGATGATTCTGCGCTACCGCGAAATGCTCGGACGACTGGGTCGCCGTGTTCGGCTTGTGGTGGCGCTAGCTTTCGGCTTTTTGGCGGGCGCGCCGGTGGCGGGCCAGTGGCATTCATGGCTCTTGTTTAACAACGGCACGCGTTTCGGGGTCAAGGACCCACTGTTCAATCGTGACGTTGGGTTCTACGTCTTCCAACTGCCGTTCGAAGCGTTTGTGGTTGATTGGGCATTCGCCGTTGGTGTCGTTTGTGTGTTGGTTACCGCCGCTGCTCATTACCTGAACGGTGGCATTCGGATTCAAAGCAACGGTCGGCGAGTCACGTCCCAGGTGAAGTTGCATCTGTCGGTGTTGCTGGCCGTGCTGGCGATTCTGCGTGCGGCGGGGTATTGGCTTGGCCGGTATCGCCTGCTTGGCTCTACCCGCGGCTTCGTCGACGGTGCGGGCTATACCGATGTGAAGGCACAGCTTCCTGCCATTCAGTTGTTGCTCATGATTTCGTTGCTCGCGGTTGTGTTGTTGATCGTCAACGTCTTCCAGCGGGGATGGCGATTGCCGGTCATTGCCGTTGGGCTGTGGGGTCTGGTTGCGTTGGTGGCGGGCGAGATCTACCCGGCGTTCGTCCAGCGTTTCCAGGTGCAGCCAGCCGAATCGCAACGCGAGCAGCTCTACATCGAACGCAACATCAACGCCACGCGCCAAGCGATGGGCCTCGACAATGTTGGTGTATCGAAGCTTACCGGTGAACCCCCTACCGCAGCCACGACCGACAATGCTCTCGACGCGGTTGCGACCGCCCGACTGCTCGACGGATCATCGGTGGCCGACGCGTTCAAGAACCTCCAAGGTCTGCTCGGTTACTACGGGTTCTCGGCCGGTGGTGGCATCGACGTCGACCGGTATCAGTTAGCCGACAAGACCACCCAGGTGCTTCTCGCCGTGCGTGAGTTAAACGCCAAAGGAGTGCCAGCATCATGGGAAAATACCCACTTGGCGTATACCCACGGTTACGGCGTGGCCGCAGCCCCTGCAGACGTCGTCGATGGTGATGGTCTGCCGATTTTCGTTGACCCTACGGAGCGACTCGGTCTCAAACGGCCGCAGGTGTATGTGGGCGAGGAACTCGATAGTTACGCAGTGTTGCGTACCGGGCGACCCGAAGTCGACGGGCAGGACAAGACGAGTACCTATGAGGGTACTGGTGGAGTGCGTCTGGGTTCGTCGCTACGTCGTGCAGCGTTTGCGCTGCGGTTCGGCGAGTACAATTTGTGGGGATCGAGCCTCATCAACGATGAATCGCGCATCATGTTTCGGCGATCGGTGCGGGAGCGGGTCGAGGCAGTTGCGCCATTCTTGAGTATCGACAGCGATCCGCACGCCGTCGTGCTCGACGGCAAGTTGTTATGGGTGCTCGATGGCTACACCAAGACCGACAAGTATCCGTACGCGCAACGCCTCGACACGAGCGACCTGCCAGGCAGTTCAGGTTTGCGGGGCGAGAACATGAACTATGTACGCAACTCCGTCAAGGCTGTCGTCGACGCATACGACGGAACAGTTTCCCTGTACGTGATTGATGCCGAGGACCCCTTGGTGCTCACCTACCAGAAGATCTTCCCTGGCTTGCTCCTCGCCGAGTCGGCTATGCCGCCGGGCCTGAAGGAACATTTCCGGTACCCGCTCGATCTATTCCGGCTTCAGACAGCCACGTGGGGGCGATATCGCATCGAGGACGTGGGGCGCTTTTATGAACGTAACGATGCCTGGAACGTCGCGCAGGACCCGGCAACATCCCAGCAAAGGGTTGCCAATACGACGACGACTACTCGTGCTCCTGGCGTGTTGATCGGCACGCCGATTTTGGAACGACAAGAGCAACGAGTCGACCCGTATTACACATTGTTCCCGTCGGCACTGGCCAAGGGCCCTGATGAGTTTGTGGCATTGCGAACGTTCGTGCCGTTCTCGCGTGGGGACGATCGCCGAGAACTCGCTGGCTATATGACGGCTTCGAGCGACCCTGCTACGTACGGTCGGCTGCGCGTTGTGGAGCTTGATCAACCGCTGCCAAAGGGACCGTTCCTTGTTGCCTCCGAGACAAGTCAACAGTTTGCAACGCAGCTCTCGCTGCTTGACGTCGAGGGTTCCAAGGTACTGTTTGGCGACCTGCAATTGATCCCGGTCGGTAATGCCATCGCCTGGGTGCGTCCGTGGTTCTTGCTGGCGACGGGCTCATCGAATGTGCCTAAGCTCGAGTCGGTTACGGTCACCATCGGCGGTGTGACCGAGCGCGGCAAGACGATCGAGGCGGCGTTGCGAAAGGCGCTCGGTTCGACCGGGCCAACAAGTCCGCCGACGACAGCTGGCTCGGGGTCTGGGTCTGGTGGGTCTGGTGGGTCTGGGTCTGGTGGGTCTGGGGCGTCGGCCGAGCAGCTCCTCGCGCAGGCCGAAACGCTGCGTAAGGAGGCCGACGCTGCGTTGAAGAAGAACCCGCCCGACGTGTCGTTGTATGTCGACAAACTCAACCAGGCGTACGAGAAAGCGGCCGAAGCGGGCCGAATTGCGCTCGGCAAGGATGTTGTGGTGGCGACGAGTAGCCCCCCGACGACAGCGAAAGCTTGAAACCAGGTTGGCGTTTGGCGCGTTTGCGGCTAGTCTGTGATTTCCGCCGCGGGGTGGAGCAGTCTGGTAGCTCGTCGGGCTCATAACCCGAAGGTCACAGGTTCAAATCCTGTCCCCGCCACTGAAAAGCCTGGCCAGAAGCACTTTCTGGCCAGGCTTCTACCGTTTTCAGTCGGCTTCTACCGGTTCTTCTACCGGCCCGGTCCGGTAGAAGATGA